>NZ_CP143313.1:0-109408 GCF_036328175.1 Pseudomonas sp. JS3066 | reverse complement strand
TGTTGGCGCCGACCGAAAACTGAGCCACTTATGAGGGTTGTGCCGACCCAAAATTGAGCCAGGTGTTCAACCTACTCTGCTGTTTTTTTGTGCAGCAGAGGACGAGGAGTGATCACCATGGACATGATTGGCAGGATCCGGCGTTTGCATGCCCGGAAGAACAAATCGGAGCGCGAGATCTCGCGCATGACGGGGCTGTCGCGCAACACGGTTGCGAAGTGGCTGCACGGCGAGGTGGATGGCCCGCCGAAGTACCGGCGCGGGGAGCAGCCGAACAAGCTCACTGCGTTCCACGAGGCGCTCAGGCAGGCGTTGAAGGCCGACGCCCGGCGGCCCAAGCGCGAGCGTCGCACGGCCAAGGCGCTGTACGCCGAGATCAGGGGCGCTGGCTACGACGGTGGCTACACGCGGGTGACCGACTTCATCCGGGCGTGGCGCCAGGGCGAAGGTCAATCTGCGAGCGCCAACGCCTTCGTGCCGCTGGCCTTCGAGCTCGGCGAAGCCTTCCAGTTCGACTGGAGCGAGGAAGGGCTGGTGGTGGGCGGGATCTACTACCGCATGCAGGTCTCGCACATGAAGCTATGCGCTTCGCGGGCCTTCTGGCTGGTGGCCTATCCGAGCCAAGGCCATGAGATGTTGTTCGATGCCCATACCCGCAGCTTTGCAGCCCTGGGCGGCGTGGCCCGGCGCGGCATCTACGACAACATGAAGACCGCGGTGGACAAGGTCAAGAAGGGTAAGGGCCGGATCGTCAATGAGCGCTTCGCGACCATGTGTGCGCACTACCTGTACGACCCGGACTTCTGCAACGTCGCCAGCGGCTGGGAGAAGGGCGTCGTCGAGAAGAACGTGCAGGACAGCCGCCGGCGCATCTGGATCGACGCGGCCAAGCAGCGCTTCGGCAGCTTCAGCGAACTCAACGCCTGGCTGGGCCAGCGGTGCCGGGCGTTGTGGGACGAGGTGCGCCACCCCGAGCACGAGCAGTTCAGCGTGGCCGAGATGCTCGAACACGAGCGGGCGCATCTGATGCCCATGCCGGCGCCGTTCGATGGCTACGTCGAGAAGCCCGCGCGCGTGTCCAGCACCTGCCTGGTATCGGTGGCGCGCAACCGCTACTCGGTGCCGTGCGAGCTGTTCGGGCAAATGGTCAGCACCAGGCTGTACCCGGGCAGCGTCGTCGTGGTGGCCAACGACCACATCGTCGCGCGCCACGACCGCCTGAGCAACGCCGGCGAGACGCGGTATGACTGGCAGCACTACATCCCGCTGCTGCAGAGGAAGCCCGGCGCGCTGAGGAATGGCGCGCCGTTCGCCGACATGCCCGAGCCGCTGCAGAGGCTGCGCCGTGGGCTGCTGCGCAACCCGGGCGGCGACCGCGTGATGGCGCAGGTGCTGGCCATCGTGCTGAGCGCCGGGCTGGACGCGGTGCTGGTGGCGGTGGAACTGGCGCTGGAGACCGGGCCGCCCGGCAAGGTGAGCGTGGAGCACGTGGTCAACGTGCTGGGGCGCCTGAATGCGGTGCCGATGCCGCAGACGGCTGCGACGCAGCTGAAGGTGAGCACACCGCCGCTGGCCAACACGGCGCGCTACGACAGCCTGCGTGCCGACAACGCCACCGAGGAGGCCGGCCATGACGCGTGACGTGACGGTTGAACTCAAGGCGTTGCGTCTGCATGGCATGGCCGGCGCCTGGGCCGACCTGGTGGAGCAAGGAACGAACGCAGGGGTGGACTCCTCGCGCTGGTTGATCGAGCACTTGCTGCAGGCCGAGGGCACGGATCGCGCCATGCGCTCGGTCAGCCACCAGATGCACGCCGCGAAGTTCCCGGTGCATCGCGACATCGCCGGCTTCGACTTCGAGGTCTCGCCGGTAGATCGCAAGCTTGTGAGCACACTGGCCGCAACCAACTTCACAGACGACGCACACAACGTCGTGTTGGTGGGTGGGCCGGGCACGGGCAAGACGCATCTGGCCACGGCCATCGGCGTATCGGGCATCACCCGGCATGGCAAGCGCGTGCGGTTCTTCTCGACGGTCGACCTGGTCAATGCACTGGAGCAGGAGAAGGCGCAAGGCAAGGCCGGGCGCATTGCATTGAGCTTGCTGCGCATGGACCTCGTCATCCTGGACGAGTTGGGCTACCTGCCGTTCAGCCAGGCCGGCGGGGCGTTGCTGTTCCACCTGCTCAGTCGCCTGTATGAACACACCAGCGTGATGATCACGACCAACCTGGACTTCGCGGAGTGGTCCAGCGTGTTCGGCGACGCGAAGATGACCACCGCGTTGCTGGACCGGCTCACGCACCACTGCCACATCGTGGAGACGGGCAACGAGTCGATCCGCTTCAGCCGCAGTACGGCAGAGGCCAAGAAGCGCATCAAGGCGCGCGAGCAGGCCCGCAAGGGCAGCAAGTCCGAGCTGCCGCAGGACGACTTCTGAAGCGGCGCCGCGCGGGGAAATCCGCTACGGGCTACGCCCTGCGCGGCTTCCCCCGCGCGCTCAACTCAACATCGAGGAGGTCAAAGAGCCAGGACAGACCTACACTTATCCACCGCCGGCCCTCTGAAGGCCGGCCCCCACCCCTGGCTCAATATTCGGTCGGCACGGTGGCTCAGATTTGGATCGGCGCCGACATAGGGATGTAGCTGTACCGCTCGGAACGGCTCTCATGCGGGGCATCCGCAAAGATGGACGGGGCCACGCGCCGGATTTGGTCATCCGACAAGGGGTAATCGGAACGCAGCGCCGGGGAATGGGAAGCAAAACGGGATGCAAGCATGTCTTTCTCCTGACTTGGTTGTTGAAGAAAACCGCACACCGGATTCCTAGATTCGGAGCCCAGCCTTTCGGCTGTTCGGTGCGGTCGGCACGAGGAACCTGGTTGGCCCTGTTGCCACCGTCTTTCCTGAGTTCATCGCCCGCGACGGTCAGGAGCGCGCGGACGGGGGCCGTCAAGGAGGCAAGCGCAGGGTTGGTGCGGCCCGCAGCGCAGCGAGGACACGGCCCTGCGCGCCTTGACGGCGCACGGGAGCGGGCTACAGTCGCGGACAAGGTGATGAAGTCAGGGGAGACGGCTGGACAAGGCAACGGCCTTCCCCATGCGCCGACCGCACGGCAAGCGAAGCGCGCAGGCCCGAAGCTGGAAGCCGGGCCGGAGGCGTCAGCCGATCAGCGCGAGGGAATGATGGAAGCCCGACAGGGGCGAAACCCCGCAGGGGGTTCGATGCGCAGCACGACAGCGCGACCGGCCATGTTTCCTGGCCGGGGACGCCCGGACTTCAAGGCTCGATGCACAAGCTCATGCTCCAGGCATCGGGAAGCCGGCTCGGCGGCCTTTGAGGGGCGCCAAGCTCGCGCGGCGGGGATAGCCCGCAGGGCTTTCCCCTGGAGACAAGCAAAGCGCGCAACGCCCCGTTAGGGGCGCGAAGGCATCACGCCGAGTCGTCAGAGCGCAGGCTGGATTCCGACAGCAGCACGATGCGCTGCTCGTCAGTGATGAGTGCGTTGTTCATGGTGAACTCCTGAAAGGTTGCCGGGCGGAATTGCCCGACCCTTTCGGGGCACGGCGCAGCGCAAGCAGTCAAGGGTCAACGACGGCCGCAGGCCGCAAGCGTGCGAGCACGCGCCGCCCTTGCACGGCGAGAACGCCGTGGCACAATGGAGAAGCAGCAAGCCGCCACACCCCGCCACCCAGGCACACCCGGTATTAGCAAGCGCAGCGCGCAGGCCCGGATCTGCGATCAGGGCCGCAGTTGCGTGAAGGATCGACGCCGCATGGCCGTGATTCGGCACGAAGCACGGGGCAACGCCCGAGAGCCTGACGGCGCCGCGCGCCGACACGCCCCAGCGCGGGGTGCAAATCTTCTGAACCCAGTAGCAGTTATTTTGTAGAGATCGCTACATCATTGCAACGACCGTGACATGGATTTAAGCTGTTGCCATGACTCTCACCTCCGACTCTTGGCTGACCCTCATCGTCAGCCTCCCCTCCGCGAGCGCCACGGCACGCATGCGGATTTGGCGCGCGGTCAAGACGCTCGGCTGTGCCGCCTTGCGCGACGGCGCCTATCTACTGCCCGCCCAAGCCGAACAGGCTGCGCAACTGCAGGTATTGGCCGACGAGGCGCTGCAGGAAGGCGGGCAAGCCTGGCTGCTGCAGGTGCAAGCCCGGAACATGACCGAACAGGCCACCTTTCAGGCGTTGTTCGACCGGGCGGCCGATTACACCCCCTGGCTAGAGGAACTGGCGCAAGCACGCCAGACGCTCTCCGCCCTGAGCGCAGCCGAACTCCAGCGTACACAGCGCAAGCATGCGCGTGCCTATGAGGTCATCCGCAAAATCGACTTCTTTCCCGGTGAGACGTCGATCCGCGCCGACGCCCAGTGGCGCGATTTCGCCAACGCCCTCGAAGCCATGCAGTCACCCGGTGAGCCGCAGCCAACAGCGGGCAACATTGCTCGGCGTGATCGCATGCAGTACCAGGGACGAGTCTGGGCCACGCGCCGCCATCTCTGGGTGGACCGCGTGGCGAGCGCCTGGCTGATCCAGCGCTTTATCGACCCGCATGCGCGCTTTCTGTGGCTGGACGCCCCGGCCGACAGCCCAGCCGATGCACTGGGGTTCGACTTCGACGGTGCGACCTTCTCGCACGTGGGCGAGCGGGTGACGTTCGAGGTACTGCTGGCGAGCTTCGGCCTGGAGAACGATCGCGGCCTCTCGCGCCTGAGCGCGATGGTGCATGCGCTCGATGTGGGCGGGACGGCCACGCCGGAGGCCAGCGGCTTCGAGGCCGTTCTGGCCGGCGCACGCCGACGCTGGCCAGACGACGACGCACTACTGGCCGACATCGGCGGGGTACTGGATTCGCTCCACGCCCACTTCTCCAGCAGCCGCAAAACTTGACGGCTCACCTCAGATCACTTTTTTGTAGAAAGAATCGTCATGAATGAAACCATTCCAGCCGCAGCCATCAGCAGTGGGGCGCCTCGCAGCTATACGCTGTGGCAATTGGTTGCCTATTTCCTACGGCTCGGAGCACTGGGCTTCGGCGGACCCGTGGCCCTGGCTGGCAACATGGACCGCGACTTGGTGGAGCGGCGCCAATGGTTCACCGAGGCAGACTACAAGGAAGGGCTGGCCTTGGCGCAGCTCGCGCCAGGACCGTTAGCCGCGCAGTTGGCCATCTACCTGGGCTTTGTTCACTACAGCTTCCTAGGGGCCACCCTGGTGGGCCTCGCTTTTGTGCTGCCCTCGTTTCTGATGGTGATCGGACTGGGTTGGGCCTATACGCATTTCGGCGGTCTGGGTTGGATGCAGGCCGTGTTTTATGGCGTGAGTTCCGCTGTCATTGGGATCATTGCTATCAGCACCTGGAAGCTCTCTACCAAGAACATCGGCAAAGACAAACTGCAATGGGCCATCTTTGCAGTAGCGGCGGCGGTGACGATCATCACCCAATCCGAGGAACTGTGGCTGTTCCTGGGCGCAGGCGTTCTCGTGTGGTTGTTGCGCGCGCCGCCGAAATTTATTAAGCCGTCCAGCACGCTGCACAGCAGTGCTATTCCTTTGCTGGCCTTGCTTGGCTTGTCCAACGTCGACTGGACCAAGCTGTGGCAGATCACCAAGTATTTCTTCTACGCGGGCAGTTTTGTTTTTGGTAGCGGCCTAGCTATCGTCCCGTTTCTGTATAGCGGAGTAGTCAAAGAGTACGGATGGTTGACCGATCACCAGTTCCTAGACGCTGTCGCAGTCGCCATGATCACTCCCGGTCCTGTCGTCATCACTACCGGGTTCATCGGCTTTCTGGTCGCGGACTTCTGGGGCGCGGTTGCTGCGGCGCTGGCAACCTTCCTGCCGTGCTATCTCTTCACAGTCCTGCCAGCCCCGTACTTCAAGAAATACGGAAAGAAACCGGGAATCGTGGCATTCGTCGATGGCGTGACGGCAGCCGCCATCGGATCGTTGGCCGGAGCCGTGGTAGTTATCGGGGTGCGCTCGATCAAGGACGTTCCCACGGCGCTACTCGCCCTGGGGACTGCTGCCTTGCTTTGGAAATTCAAGAAGTTGCCGGAGCCGATCGTTGTCGCTGCCGCGGCACTGATTGGGCTGGTCGTCTACCCGCTGGTGACCCACAGCTGAATAGAAGCGAGAGGAGTCCACGCCTTAACCCATGACTTGCCACATTTCTAGGAACACTCCAATGGATTTACAACTACGCCCCCTTACCATCAACCTCGCTGCCCTCAACGGGCTGTCCGAGAAACTCATCCTCAGCCATCACGCGAATAACTACACCGGCGCAGTCAAGCGCCTGGATGCTATTCGCCAGCAACTGGCGCACCTGGATTGGCCGACCGCTCCGGTCTTCATGATCAATGGCCTGAAGCGCGAAGAGCTGATCGCCGCCAATTCCGCTTGGCTCCACGAGCTGTACTTCGACACGCTGGGAGGCGACGGTGCATTGCCGGACTCCGGCCTGGCAGTTGCCTTGGCCCGCGACTTTGGCAGCGTTGACCGCTGGCGCACGGAATTCTCCGCACTGGCCAAGGCCATGGGCGGCGGCTCGGGGTGGGCGCTGCTGTCATGGTCCACACGCGAGGCGCGGCTGATCAACCATTGGGCGGCAGACCATACGAACCTGCTGGCCGGCGCCACACCGCTGCTGGCACTGGACATGTACGAGCACGCCTACCACATGGATTTCGGTGCCAAGGCGGCCGCGTATGTTGACGCATTCATGCAAAACATCCGCTGGAATGCCGTGATGCAGCGCTACGCTGCCGCCATCGAGGCTGATGCACTGCCCTGGTCGGCCGCACCAGAGAAAGTCGGCGGTGACCTCCAACTGATCGACGTGCGACGCACGGCAGGCTACGCACAAGCGCCTGATCGCATCGCCGGGGCCATTCGGCGCGATCCCGTGCAGTTGGCAAATTGGAGCCGTGAAATCGATTCCTCTAAACCCGTCCTTGTGTATTGCGTGCACGGCCATGAAGTCAGCCAGTCGGTGGCGCTCGCGCTACGAGCGCATGGCCTCGATGCACGCTTCGTGGCCGGAGGCATCGAAGCCTGTCGCGCTGCTGGCGTGACATTTGAAGCAAAGGAGTAGCACCATGAAGTGGATTACACGCGAACGCCCCAAGATCGACCGCATCGCCTGTCCCTGGCTGGTTGCGCGCTTCATCGACCAGCAGGCGGAATTTCTCTATGTGCCGGCCAGCGAGGTGCTGAAAACCGCCAACGCTACCGGCGCCATCCCCTACGACATCCCGAATGTCGAACTAAGCCATGTGGGTGAGCTGTGCAGTTTCGATGCCTTCCTGTCGAAGTACCACCTGGACGACCCAGCGCTGCGCCAGTTAGCCGAGATCGTGCGCGGCGCCGACACCTCCCGGCTTGACCTGACGCCGCAATCAGCAGGGCTCTATGCGCTCTCGCTCGGGCTGTCGCACAACTTTAGCGACGACCACGAAATGCTCCAGCACGGCATGGTGATGTACGACGCCCTCTATGCGTGGTGCCGCGCATGCCAGGCCGAGACACACAACTGGCCGCCGGTCATGCCAGCCTGATCCGCCCAATTGAAAATGCACTAAATGTCCGCAATCCCCCGTCTTGCCTTCGCCACACTCATTCAGTCCCTGAGCCTGGTGGCGACATCGGCAGCGCCCGGCCCCAGCGAACTCACCGGCGCGCAGATCAAGACAGTCTTCGTCGGCAATGTCATATCCGAAGGCGCGCACTGGTCCGCTTACCTCCTTCCCGATGGACGCACGAAGTCCATTGAACTGGGGCGGCCGCACCAGGGGCATTGGAAGATCGTGGGCAAGGAATTGTGCGTAAGCATCAGCACGGGTGTAGAGCCCGAATGCTGGACGGTACTGCGCAAAGGCAAGGCCTATCTGCTGCGCGCCCACGGCCAAGACCTCTACGAGGTCACTCCGGAACCTCTGTCGTCGAAATATCCGTTCGATTGACCGGCACCTGCCTCGATTACCCGCTCCGGCCAGCCCCCGGAGCTGCATCCCGCCAACTACCAAGGAAACACCATGCTGCGTCTAACCCTCTCCACACTGGCCCTGGCCGCGGGCCTGCTTACTACAGGCGCCCCGGCCATGGCCCAGGCCATCGACACGGCTGCCATCGAAACGGCCACCGGCCTCAAGGGCAGCTACAACCAGGCGGAAAACGTCTTCAAGGTCAGCAAGCCACGCGACGACGTGAAGATCAATGTCGATCGCTGGACCATGCCACCGTTCATGGGGCTCACCTCCTGGGCCGCGTTCACGCCAATGGGCTCGTCCACCATGATGATGGGCGATACGGTGCTGTTCGAGGATGAAGTCAACCCGGCGATGAGCGCCGCGCTGGACAACGGCCTGGAAGTGACTGCGCTGCACAACCACTTCTTCTTCGACCAACCCAAGGTCTTCTTCATGCACATCGGCGGCATGGGGGATGCACGCAAGCTCGCCACAGGCGTGAAGGCGGTGTACGACCGCATCGCGCAGGTGCGCGCCGCCCAAGGCACGCCGGCCAGCAGCTTCGCGGGTGACATCGCATCGCCAAGCCATGTGACTGCTGCACCCATCGAGGAGATTCTGGGCAGCAAGGCGCAGGTCAAGGATGGCATGGTGAAAGTAACCCTTGGCCGCACAGCCAAGATGCATGGAACCACCGTCGGCAATGAAATGGGCATCAATACCTGGGCGGCCTTTGCCGGCGACGATGAGCATGCGGTGGTTGATGGCGACTTCGCCATGCATGAAAACGAACTGCAGACGGTCCTGAAGACCATGCGTGGCCAGAGCATCAACATCGTGGCAATCCACCAGCACATGACCCACGAGGAACCGCGCTACGTCTTTCTGCATTACTGGGGCAAGGGCAAAGCCGTGGATCTGGCCCTGGCGGTAAAGAAGGCATTGGACGCGCAGAAGGCTGCGAAATGACGAAGAAAACCTTCAGCTCGGTGCCGCAGCGCCTCCCAAGCAGCCCCACCCGGCACCTCGCGCGCCTCACCGCCGCCGGAGCCGTGTTCTGCGCACTTGCCGCGACTGCCAAGGAGGTGCCGCTGACTGGCCCGCAGATCCGTGCCGCCATCAGCGGCAAGTACGTGACTGATGAACACCATTGGGGGCACAAGTATTTCGCGGACGGGCGCGTCGAGCGATCGGAGAACGGCCGCCAGCGGTCTGCGCGCTGGTCCGTCAAAGGCAATCAGCTATGCCTGCTGCAGCCGGAAATCAGCAAGGACGAACCGATCTGCTACAGCGTCCTGCGCGACGGACAGGAGCTGCAATACAAGGACGATGCGCAGTTCGTTGTGTATCGGGGGCTGGTGCGGCCCATGCCCAAACGAGAGCCGTGAACGGTTAGGGATTGCATGCACGCAGGCGACTGACATGGCGCACTACCTCTGGAAACTGCGTCCCTACTACCGGCAGACCGCCGGGCAGCTTGTCCTCGGCTCCCTGGCAGGCGTCGTCATGAACACAGCCGTGGTCCTGCCCGCCGTGTGCCTCGGGCGCGCGATCGACGCCGCGACGCACTTCGCGCATGGCCAGGCGACGCGCGCGACGCTGCTGCAGGCCGTCGCGTTGTTCGCCGCGGCAACCCTCGCCACAGAACTGCCTCGACTGGGCAAGCGCTGGTGGTTGATGACGGCCAACGCGCGCATCCGCGCCAATCTGCGCGCGGATGCGCTGCGCGGGGTGCTCGCCTGGCCGATGGCAAAGCTGACTGCCACGCCTGTTGGCGACACCATGGCGCGCGTCATCGGTGACGTCGAGGTGCTGGGCATCGGCATCCGCGAGGTGATCGTCGAGACCTGGGACACGCTCCTGTTCTTGATGTCGTTCTTCGTCGCCATGCTGGTGCTGGACTGGTCGTTGACCCTGCAGGCGCTGATTCCCGTGCCCTTCGCGATGGTGCTGGCCTGGGCCGCCGGACGCTTTATTCACCAACGTACGACGGCGGCTCGACAAGCCAACGGCGCGTTGACCGCGGGACTGCAGGAGCAACTGTCCGGCATCCGCGTCGCGAGGCTACTGGGGATGAAGCAGGCCGCACAGACGCGGATCGAGCGGCTCGCAGATGCACAGGCGCACACCAATCTCGCGGTGGCGCGGCCCCGCGCCGGCCTGCCCGCGGTCTACACCACGCTGATGGCGGCCGGCATCGTGCTGGTGTTGTGGCAAGGCGGCGAAAAAGTCATCGCAGGCGCGTGGACGCTGGGGGCGTTCGTGACCTATCTGGACCTTTTTCTGCGCTTCACCGGGCGCGGATTTCGGGTGCCGCAGCTGGTGAACTCGGTGCAAGCAGGCGGCGCAGCCTACGCGCGGCTCGCCCCCTTGCTCGCTGCGGCCGTGCCTGCTCGCGTGGAGCATCGGTTCGCGTCGTTTCGCGCCGGCTACCTGGCCGGAACGACTCCGCGCTCGACTCTCACCGAGCCGGCGTCACGAGTTGAACGCGGGCTCGCCGTATCCCTGCACAACGTGAGCTTCTCTCACGGCAACGCCGACGCCGCCGTCACGGCGCTGAACCAGGTCTCGCTCGAGATTTCGGCAGGCGCGTTCGTAGCAGTGACCGGGCCGGTCGGCTCGGGCAAGAGTGCGCTGGCGAAGGCTCTGCTGGGCCTGTACCCGCTCGCCGGCGGTACCGTTTCCCTGGACGGCGACACGCCCGCACGACATCGCGGTGACATCGGTTACCTGCCGCAGGAGCCCTTCCTGTTCTCGGGTACGGTGCGCGAGAACATCACCATGGGACGTGAGCAGGCCGACCTCGCCACGATGAGCGCCCTGGAAATCGCCGCGCTTGCGAAGGACGTTTCGGGCTTCGAGCACGGCGTCGATGCCGAGATCGGCGAGCGCGGCATTCGCATTTCCGGCGGTCAGCGGCAGCGCGTCGCACTGGCACGCGCGGCGGCGGCGGGACCTCGGCTGCTGGTGCTGGACGATCCGTTCTCGGCGGTCGACGTCGCGACGGAGGCTCAGATCATTGCCAGCCTGCGCGCGGAGTTCGGCCGCGGGGCGCCGGCCGCGCGACAGGCCACCATCGTCCTGTGCTCGCACCGGCTGGCGGCCTTCCCGCAGGCGGATCTCGTCGTCGTGTTGGATGGAGGACGCATAGTCGAACGAGGCTCTCATGAACAGCTGATGCTGGCGGGCGGCCTGTATGCACGGATCTACGCGGCGCAGGTCGCGATGGCACAGCCGGAGGACGCATGACCGCAACACAGTCACAGCCGGCACCGACAACACGCCGAGGACTCACGACCGCCCAGGTGGGCTCGCTACTGGCGCCGCAGAGACGCCTGCTCGTGGCCATCGCAGCCTGCGTGCTTGCCGGTGCGGCGCTGGAGGTGCTGCCGCCGCTCCTCGTGCGGCAGGCCGTGGACGCCCACTTGGCCGTGGGCCGTGGCGACGGCCTGATGCTGCTGGGCGTGCTCTACCTGCTGGTCGTGGCCGGGCAGCAGGCGTTGGGCTTCGCGTCTGCGTACGGCACCGCGATCGCAGCCCAACGGGCGTTGCGCGACCTGCGCGCGCGCCTGTTTGGCCATCTGCAACGGCTGCCTGCGCGCTACTTCGACACGACCCCGTTGGGTGACACCGTCAGTCGCTGCACCGCAGACATCGACACCATCGACCGCCTGTTCTCGTCGGGCATCGCGAGCCTTGTCGCCGACCTCGTGCGACTGGTCACGATCACGGTGACGATGCTCGTGCTCAGTCCCTCGCTGACGCTGCTCTGCGGACTGGCCGTGCCGCCCCTGCTGTGGTTCACGCGCTGGTTCCAGCTGCGGGTATTGGCCGCTGAACGGGCCAGCCGGGAGGCCGTGGGAAGCGTCAACACGGCACTCGTGGAGACCCTCGGTGGCGCGGAGGTCATTCGTGCTTTCGGACGAACGGGGTTCTTCGAGCACCGCTTTCGTGGCGCTCTGCAGGCCACGCAACACGCCTATCTCGCGGCCACACGCTATTCAACGATCTACACGCCGCTGATGGCCATCCTGGCGTCGCTGATCGTCTGCGGCCTGCTGTGGGCAGGCGCCGAGGGCGCGCTGGCGGGCTGGGGTGTTTCTATCGGCACGCTCACGGCCTTCGTGCTGCTGTTTCGCCGCTTCTTCGCGCCGATAACGACGCTGGGCGAGGAATGGCAGACCGTGCAGAGCGCGCTGTCCGGGGCGGAGCGCGTGTTCCAGGTCTTGGCGCTGCCGGTCGAGGAAACACCGGTCGCCCATTCCGTGCAACAGGCAAGGAGCGAACCGGAGCCGTTGATCCAGTTGAAGGATGTGATCTTCGGCTACGTCGCCGATCGCCTCGTGCTGAACGGCTTCTCCTTGAGCGTTCGCGCAGGCGAGCACGTCGCGCTGGTCGGGCGCACCGGCGCTGGCAAGAGCAGCCTGATGCACCTCGCCGGTGGCCTGTATGCGCCCTGGTCCGGTGAAATTCACGTGGCGGGCGCGGATCCACGCGCCATGACGGACGAGGAACGCCGTCAGCGCCTGGGCGTCGTGCCGCAGACGCTGCAACTGTTCAGCGGCAGCGTGCTCGACAACCTCACGATGGGCGACGTCCTCGTGACCCGGACTGCTTGCGAAGCCGCGGCCAAGGCAACGGGCGCGCATGCGTTCATCCGGGCACTGCCGCAGGGCTACGACACGCCCCTGGACGCGGGTGAGGCCGGCGCCGCGTTGTCCGCGGGCCAACGGCAATTGCTCGCGCTCACGCGCGCGCTGGTGCGCCAGCCTCGCGTGCTGCTGCTCGACGAAGCGACAGCCGCGATCGACCACGCCAGCGACGCTGCGTTCCGCGCCGCTCTTCGCCGCGACGCGCACGACTCGAGCCGTGCCGTTCTGATCGTGGCGCATCGGCTGTCAACGGCGCTGGAGGCCGATCGCATCATCGTGATCGAGGACGGTCGCATCCTCGAACAAGGCGCGCCGGACGAGTTGATTCGGTGCCGGGGTCGCTTCGCCGCGCTGCTGGCCATGGAGACGGCAGGCTGGGATTGGCATCAACGTTGACGTTGGAGGACAGACATGGGCAAGGACTTCTACATACAACCCGACGCGGCCGACCCGGTGCTCGATCCCGACGCGGTGCTCGCGATCGTGCGCTTGCATGCGGCGGGCGCGAAGGCCGTCAGGGCCGTCGACGAGAGCGGCGGCGAAGCGCGCGCCTATGCCATCGACAACGGCCTGATCCTGAAGGTTCAGCGACCACAACAGCTGCGCGCGCGAACGAGCCTGGCGAAGGAGCGTTTCCTTTTGGAGCAGTTGGCAGGCCTGGAGGGCGTATGCGTTCCACGAGTCCTCGGTGGGGGCGTTGCCAAGCCCGGGATCGAGTACACCTTGATGACGCGCATGCCCGGCGAGCCGATACACTCGGCAAGGCTCGACGGTGACCTCCGCCGGCGTACGCTGGTTGACCTGGGGCGCATGTTGCGTCGCATTCACGCAATCCCTCAGCAACCCGTGTTCGAGGCGCGCCTGATCCCCGGCGACCACACGGCGGCCGACGTTCGCACACGGTTCGGCGGCCTCTTCGACGACGCTGTCGCAGCCGTGGCTCGGGCGGCCCAGCCCTGGCCATTTGCGGTCGACCCGTTGCAGTTGGCGCGCCTCGCGATGCGCGCCTTGCCGGACGCAGACGCCTGGGTGGCCTTGCACAGCAACCCCGGCCTCGAGCACGTCTTCGTCGATCCGCAGACCGGGCAGTTGACTGGCATCATCGACTTCGGCGATGCGTATTTCAGCCACCCGGCGCTCGATCTGCGCCGATGGCCTCGGCCCATCGATCGGGCCGCAGTTCACGCTGGGTACTGCAGCGAGGCGGAGATGAGCGAGAGCTTCAATCAGACATGGCGCGTGGCCTGCGTGCTCACCGACATGCTCGCCATTGCGCAGGATCTGGAATGCCGCGCTGCAGGGCTCGTCGAGTTGGAAGAGCTTGTCGAGCAGTTGCACTGACGGCTTACGTGATGGCTGTCTTGGCGCCGGCCGATCACCCGCGAAAGAGTAGTACCCCCATCCTCTGGAGACACGGGGAGCCGCTACAACGCCGCGGTATTCGCTTTCAGCGTGCGATCCAGCTTGCGGTGAATGAGTGATACCAGTGTCAGGATGTCCAGGGCATCTTGTTCGGACATCGGCCAGTTTGTCTTGGGGGCATGGGCGAGTGGGTTGCGCACGGCGCCGAAGAGGCCTACCAGCAGATGGGCGAAGCCTTTTTGCTCGCTCTTCTCAGATTCGGTGGCGAGAGAACCGAGAACCAGGATCGGGTTTTGCGTCGAAAACGTCCGGTTCACCAACTCGGCTCCATCCATGGTCAGGCCCGACATGGAACGGATGCGCTCGGCGACGCCTTTGGTCGACTCGAAGACGGCATGGAAGTAGTTTTCATCCAGCAGTTCGGCGCGACAGTAGTTGAGTACTTCAGCATGGACTTTGCGGCTTTCAAGTGCCGACTTCAGCCGGCAGGCGCGCGAGCGCGCGGCGTCCAATGTCGTGGCTGTTGGCGCCGACCGAAAACTGAGCCACTTATGAGGGTTGTGCCGACCCAAAATTGAGCCAGGTGTTCAACCTACTCTGCTGTTTTTTTGTGCAGCAGAGGACGAGGAGTGATCACCATGGACATGATTGGCAGGATCCGGCGTTTGCATGCCCGGAAGAACAAATCGGAGCGCGAGATCTCGCGCATGACGGGGCTGTCGCGCAACACGGTTGCGAAGTGGCTGCACGGCGAGGTGGATGGCCCGCCGAAGTACCGGCGCGGGGAGCAGCCGAACAAGCTCACTGCGTTCCACGAGGCGCTCAGGCAGGCGTTGAAGGCCGACGCCCGGCGGCCCAAGCGCGAGCGTCGCACGGCCAAGGCGCTGTACGCCGAGATCAGGGGCGCTGGCTACGACGGTGGCTACACGCGGGTGACCGACTTCATCCGGGCGTGGCGCCAGGGCGAAGGTCAATCTGCGAGCGCCAACGCCTTCGTGCCGCTGGCCTTCGAGCTCGGCGAAGCCTTCCAGTTCGACTGGAGCGAGGAAGGGCTGGTGGTGGGCGGGATCTACTACCGCATGCAGGTCTCGCACATGAAGCTATGCGCTTCGCGGGCCTTCTGGCTGGTGGCCTATCCGAGCCAAGGCCATGAGATGTTGTTCGATGCCCATACCCGCAGCTTTGCAGCCCTGGGCGGCGTGGCCCGGCGCGGCATCTACGACAACATGAAGACCGCGGTGGACAAGGTCAAGAAGGGTAAGGGCCGGATCGTCAATGAGCGCTTCGCGACCATGTGTGCGCACTACCTGTACGACCCGGACTTCTGCAACGTCGCCAGCGGCTGGGAGAAGGGCGTCGTCGAGAAGAACGTGCAGGACAGCCGCCGGCGCATCTGGATCGACGCGGCCAAGCAGCGCTTCGGCAGCTTCAGCGAACTCAACGCCTGGCTGGGCCAGCGGTGCCGGGCGTTGTGGGACGAGGTGCGCCACCCCGAGCACGAGCAGTTCAGCGTGGCCGAGATGCTCGAACACGAGCGGGCGCATCTGATGCCCATGCCGGCGCCGTTCGATGGCTACGTCGAGAAGCCCGCGCGCGTGTCCAGCACCTGCCTGGTATCGGTGGCGCGCAACCGCTACTCGGTGCCGTGCGAGCTGTTCGGGCAAATGGTCAGCACCAGGCTGTACCCGGGCAGCGTCGTCGTGGTGGCCAACGACCACATCGTCGCGCGCCACGACCGCCTGAGCAACGCCGGCGAGACGCGGTATGACTGGCAGCACTACATCCCGCTGCTGCAGAGGAAGCCCGGCGCGCTGAGGAATGGCGCGCCGTTCGCCGACATGCCCGAGCCGCTGCAGAGGCTGCGCCGTGGGCTGCTGCGCAACCCGGGCGGCGACCGCGTGATGGCGCAGGTGCTGGCCATCGTGCTGAGCGCCGGGCTGGACGCGGTGCTGGTGGCGGTGGAACTGGCGCTGGAGACCGGGCCGCCCGGCAAGGTGAGCGTGGAGCACGTGGTCAACGTGCTGGGGCGCCTGAATGCGGTGCCGATGCCGCAGACGGCTGCGACGCAGCTGAAGGTGAGCACACCGCCGCTGGCCAACACGGCGCGCTACGACAGCCTGCGTGCCGACAACGCCACCGAGGAGGCCGGCCATGACGCGTGACGTGACGGTTGAACTCAAGGCGTTGCGTCTGCATGGCATGGCCGGCGCCTGGGCCGACCTGGTGGAGCAAGGAACGAACGCAGGGGTGGACTCCTCGCGCTGGTTGATCGAGCACTTGCTGCAGGCCGAGGGCACGGATCGCGCCATGCGCTCGGTCAGCCACCAGATGCACGCCGCGAAGTTCCCGGTGCATCGCGACATCGCCGGCTTCGACTTCGAGGTCTCGCCGGTAGATCGCAAGCTTGTGAGCACACTGGCCGCAACCAACTTCACAGACGACGCACACAACGTCGTGTTGGTGGGTGGGCCGGGCACGGGCAAGACGCATCTGGCCACGGCCATCGGCGTATCGGGCATCACCCGGCATGGCAAGCGCGTGCGGTTCTTCTCGACGGTCGACCTGGTCAATGCACTGGAGCAGGAGAAGGCGCAAGGCAAGGCCGGGCGCATTGCATTGAGCTTGCTGCGCATGGACCTCGTCATCCTGGACGAGTTGGGCTACCTGCCGTTCAGCCAGGCCGGCGGGGCGTTGCTGTTCCACCTGCTCAGTCGCCTGTATGAACACACCAGCGTGATGATCACGACCAACCTGGACTTCGCGGAGTGGTCCAGCGTGTTCGGCGACGCGAAGATGACCACCGCGTTGCTGGACCGGCTCACGCACCACTGCCACATCGTGGAGACGGGCAACGAGTCGATCCGCTTCAGCCGCAGTACGGCAGAGGCCAAGAAGCGCATCAAGGCGCGCGAGCAGGCCCGCAAGGGCAGCAAGTCCGAGCTGCCGCAGGACGACTTCTGAAGCGGCGCCGCGCGGGGAAATCCGCTACGGGCTACGCCCTGCGCGGCTTCCCCCGCGCGCTCAACTCAACATCGAGGAGGTCAAAGAGCCAGGACAGACCTACACTTATCCACCGCCGGCCCTCTGAAGGCCGGCCCCCACCCCTGGCTCAATATTCGGTCGGCACGGTGGCTCAGATTTGGATCGGCGCCGACAGTAGTGCCTTCAGACAGCTCGCCAGACCGGGACGATCCTCGCGTTTTCCGGACGCTTGGTCTTCATAGAGATGCGCCGGATCAACACCGGCCGCGACCAGCGCATCGCGCTGCAAGTCCGTCGCCTGGGAGCCATCCGCCTTCGATACTCGCATGTAGCCAATCAGCATCTTGTACCTGTCACATATACGTTCGATTATGTGACAGTTTGCATCGGGAAGCTCTGCACGTCAAAATTTGTCACTTAACCCGTCATTCTGTCTAAGGCATGCAAAGGGTAGGCTAGGCTCATAATGTGACAGAAATTCCGGGGGGATGCCTTCCTTCGCGAAGGTGGCGCGCAACTGTTCCAAGGAAGCGGGGTCGCGCCGACCATAGGAAGCCAACGCGAACAGCGAGCGTGCCGTCTCGGGGTTGTGTCGTGCTTCAATGATGGCCTCATCAATGGCCTGGATTGCACGCTGCCAGTGATCGACGGGTTCGGGCTTCGGCGCTTTCGCCGGCAGGCCACTGGTGAACCCGGTTTGGGGCTCGGACCAGAATAGCTTTGCGTGCTCGCCTGGCGGGCTTATATCCCTCACCTCAATCAAGCTGATTGCCGTTGCCGCCGCCTCCAGCATCTGCAACCGTACTGCCGGGTTCAGGGTTTCATACGGTCGCCACAGACTTTGCCCAGCACGCAGCGGATGCCCGCAGCATTCCCAGATTTGGCGGAGATACCCCGCGTAGGTGCCGCACGTCGAAAGCGGGGTGTTCAGCTCATCGAGCAGCGTGCGTAGCAGCCTAAACCACAATCCGGCGTGGATGCGTCGGCGCGGCAACTCCACGTGGCCGGTCGTCAGTGCCTGCCAGGTACGCTGGTCCATCGCCGCAATCGCGTCGCTGGCAGTGCGCGGTTCGGCGTCGGCGTTCTCCCAGCCGAGAAACCGCCCTGGCACGCCCCAATAGGATTCCAGCCAGCAGCCATGCAGTGGGCAGCTCAGCATCAGGGGCAGCTTCCACGCGAGCAGTACGGCTTGGTTCTCCGGATCGTTCAGGCAGAGCGGACAGGCGCGGTGTATCGGTTGGGTGGGCAGCCAGGCACGCCAGCTCGTGATGGATCGCGTCTTACGGCGGAGTCTCGGCAGCAGTACCGAGAGCTGGAACGCATAGGTTTCCAATGCGGCTGGAATCTGATCATCAAGGCTGTCCAGTAGCCAAGGCACCCAGCCGGCGAAACTCATGCAGCGCAGCCGATCCAGCTCGATACCGCTCCGCTGGGAGAGCATCGCCAGCAGCGCCAGTGGTGGCGCGGTGTCCAGGTCATCAACCTGGCCGTGACCAAGATCGTGCTCCAGCAGCTCGGACACTTCCATGTGATAGCAAAGGGCCACGCGGTTGAGCCACGAAGACAGGGCTTCGGCTTCCCTGGGTGCCGGATGCAGTGGCCAGCGTGGCGCTGGCTTCACATCAGTTCCCGCTCGAATTGCCGCCGCCGCTCGCTGGGACCGGTGTAATCGGCCATGCTGAGCGTGCGGTGGTTGATCGCTTCCTCACTACTCTCCACGGCGGCCACGGCCGCCGCCATCAATAGGTGCGCCAGCTCGCCAATAGTGCCCTCGCTGCGCGTGAGCAGGTAGCGAGCCATGTCCAGCGTGGCAATCGACGAAGGTCGCCGCAGCGGGAGCGAAGCCGCGAAGCTGGCCAGCAGTGAACAGCAATCGTCGTTGGCCTCCCACACCGGCAGCATCATCGGCTCGAAGCGATTTTCCAACTGGTCATCCGAGCGGATGGCCAGGTAGGCGTCGCGTGTGCCCACACCGACCAGCGGGATGCGCAATTCGTTGCCGAGGAAGCGCAGCAGGTTGAGGAATTCCCGGCGGTTGACGCTGTTGCCGGCCAGGACGTTGTGCAGCTCGTCGATCACCAGCAAACGCACACCGAGCTTGCGCAGCAGTGTCAGCGCCAGTTGCTCTATTTCCGGCAGCCGTGGGCGCGGTCGCAATGGTGCTCCCATCGCCGCGAGCAGCGCGACGTAGAAGCGGATCACCGATGGCTCGGACGGCATCTGCACGACCAATACCGGGATGTGCTCCTGGTCGGCGTCGGAGCTGGCCGGGTGGGCGCGGCGGAACTTCTCGACGATCATCGACTTGCCGTTGTTGGTTGGACCGACCAACAGCAGGTTGGGCATGCGTTGTTTGTTTGGCCACGTATACAGGGCTTCCAGCCGGTTCAACGCCTCGACTGCTCGCGGATAGCCGATCCAGCGGTCGGCGCGAAGGCGATGGATGCGCTCGTCCGCCGGGAGACGGGCCAAGCCCTGGGCCGCCGGCAGCAGGTGGGACAGGTCGATGATGGGATATTCGTCCACGGCTACCACTCCTCAATCTGGTCGAACGGTTTGGCAGGTGGCTGGTTGTCCGCCTGCGGGTCTGCCATGTCCGTGTCCGCTGGTGGCGTGGTTTTGACAGGTTGTTCCGTTGACTTGAGATGCTGGCGTCGATCCGCGTCGCGCCGCGCCTTGCGCGTGGCTTTCTGCGCAGTGGTCACGATTTCGCGCATCTGCCCGATCATGCGGAACAGCGCCGACTCATCCACCTGTTCGCGCCCTTGCTGCCGCAATTTCGCCAGCGCCTGCCGTTGTTCCCAGAGGGTGACAGCCGGGTGCGACAAGGTACGGTATGGAATTTCCAGATAGTGCTGCCCCTCCGGCTCCAGCACCCAAATGCGGCTGATGTCGCGTGGGTCGCGCCGGATCAGGAACGCAGGCAGGCGGTCGCGCCGAGCTATCCACGGCTTGAGCGCATCGGCGTAGTAGTGGATGTGGTCGATGACGAAGCCAGTGCGGGTCAGGGTGCGGCGGAGGACGGGCAGGAAATCGACCAGAAAAGCCGTGGTGCGAGTGATGACGGTTGGAACGCCGGTACGCGCGACAGCTTCGGCCCAGCGTGCGGCCGGCGGTTGGAGCAGGCCGTTGTGCACGGAGCCGTGATAGGTGCCAACCGCCAATGCGAGCCAGCGTTCCAGCTCGCGCAGTGTCAGGGCGGCCATCTTCTCGGAGGCGTATTCCCCGCGCTGGTCAGGGTTGGAGAAGGTCGTCCCCGGCAATTCGTCGTGGATCATTTGCATCGCCGTGCCGATGATCCGTTCCACGATGCCGCCATAGTGCGGCTGCCCGAGAGGCCGATAGTCCAACCGGATGCCATGCTGCTCGCAGCCACGGCGTAGCGCCTCGCTCTTGAATTCGGCCGCGTTGTCCAGGTAGAGCAGCGCGGGCTTGCCGCTCATCGGCCAGTCCATTTCCACGTCCAACCTTTCCAACCAAGGGCGCTTGTCGCAACCGGCGTGTGCGAGGCACAGGCCGACCGAGACGGCAGATGGCGCTTCTAACGTGACCACCATGCCAACCACGCAGCGGGTGAACACGTCGATGGCGAGGGTCAGGTACGGACGGCCAATCGGTTGCCGGTCGCGCTCGTCCACCACGATCAGGTCGATGACTGTGTGGTCGATCTGTACCTGCTCCAGCGGTGCGGAGACTGGCGGAGGAACACCGCCAACACCTTGCAGGATGCGGGACGCATCCTGGCCTTCCCGAAGTCGAGTGGTCTTGAGTGGATCAAGGCTGGCGATCCGCAACGCGACCGTGTTGCGCGCCGGCATCCGCAGCTTTTGCAGCTTGCACACCCGCGCAACTTCACGGTGGAACGCCGCCAAGCTGCGCTTCTGCTTGGTCAGGAAGCGCTTTTGCAGTAGCTCGCGGATGATTCGTTCGACCGACTCCGGCAAGCGGCCTTTACCTTTGCCACCGCTCGACTGTCCAAGAGCCAAATCAGTGACCAGCCCCGAACCTTGCCGGGCACGGCGGATCAGGACGTAGACCTGCCGCCGGGACAGACCCAGCGCCTGGGCTGCTGCGTCGGCCGCTTCATGCCCGACCGTCTCCGACTGCGCCAACGGCCCAATGATCTCCGCGCGGCAGCGAGCACGCTCCCATGCCTGTTCTGACAGGGTGGCTACGCCGCGCTCGGCAATCGGTACGGTATCGGTCGCCATGCTCGCCTCGCTTTGGTGCACACGAGTATTGAGCATAGACGAGTTTCGTGCAGAGGAGTCCTGATATCGGGCTGTCAGGAGCCGTATGCACAGCAGGCTTCATGTCTCGTTGATTGGTGCAGTCGTCTTCTGAAAATGACAAAGAAGGCGACGCGCAGCGCGATCATCACGCCGCGCACCGCCCAGGAAACACAGATCGCGGCCATGCCGCGCCAGTCCCGCGCAGCGCGCCAGGCGCTCGCCAAGACGCCACCGCTGCGCGTCGGCGGCGATGGCCTGGTCGAAGGAGCCGACCGAATCATGCGGACGCCGGCCGAGCACCAAGCCGCCGGCGTCGCCTTCAAGGTCGCGCGCATCTACTTGCGCGTCAGCACCGACGAGCAGGACTTGACCAGGCAGGCCGCCATCGTGGAGAGCACCAGGGCCGCCGGCTTCTACCGCGAGAAGGCTTCGGGCGCTCGCGCCGATCGCGCCGAGCTGCTGCGCATGATCGGCGACCTGCAACCCGGTGAAGTCGTCGTTGCGGAGAAGATCGACCGCATCAGCCGCCTGCCGCTGCCCGAGGCCGAACGCCTCGTGGCCTCGATCCGCGCCCAGGGCGCGCGCCTGGCTGTCCCTGGCGTGGTCGATCTATCCGACCTGGCCGCCGAGGCGAAGGGCGTGGCAAAGGTGGTGCTGGAGTCGATCCAGGACATGCTTTTGAAGCTGGCGTTGCAGATGGCCCGCGACGACTACGAGGATCGCCGCGAGCGGCAGCGGCAGGGCGTCGAGCTGGCGAAGGACGCCGGCCGCTACACCGGCCGCAAGGCCAACACAAAGGTGCATGAACGCATCGTGGCGCTGCGCAGCGCAGGCCACAGCATTCCAGAGACGGCCAGGCTGGCCGGGTGCAGTGAAAGCCAGGTCAAGCGCGTATGGGCGCTGCACAACCAGGCGCAGGCGTGACCTACTCGGCCGCCTCCAGCTCGCGCAGGCATTCCATGATCGCCGCCCGCTCCAGCGGATCGAGCTTGGCGAGCTTCGCTTGCCAGCGGGCTTTCTTCCGCTTGATGCGCTCGCGCTCGCGGAAGTTGCTGCCGAGGTAGCGCAGATCGTGCAGCTCGGCCGGCTCGGGGTAGTTCATCCACAGCCGTTCGATAGCGATGCCGCCGCGCGTCATCGCGTTGAAGTCGATGGTTCTCCATGACGCCAAGGGAGAGCTGTCATAGATCGTTGAGCTGTAGCCCGACACCATCACCGCGCACGGCAAGCCGGCCAGCACGTCGAGCAGCCGCACGTGGTCGGCGTCGTCGTATTCGTGGCGGTATAGCTTGCCGCCGCGCCGGCTGTCCATCACGTAGGGCGGATCGGCGTAGACGAACTCGGAGCCGGTGAACTGGTGGGACTCCAGCCAGGCCACGGCGTCGCCGTGGTGCAGCTCCAGGCCGGGCACGTCGAGCTGCTGCCAGACCTCGATCACCTCGGGATCAACGTCGATGCCGACGCTGCGGGCAGCGGGCCGCTTGCGCTCCAGGATGTTGCCGCCGCCCAGGTGCGTTTCGATGTACGTGTCGTGAGGCGGGATGTTGTTGATGATCGTCTGGTAGACGCCGGCACCGCCCTTGCCGCCGGGGTATCTCATGGCCTTCTTCCTGGAGTAAATCGGGACTTGGCCAGCATCGTCAGAAATGGCGATGCTGTCAAGGGAAGCCGGCCGGGCCTGCATCGTCAGAGCCGACGATGCGAAGCTGCTGGAGCGACCTGCAGCACCGCCAGGAATGGCGATGCCGGATCGCTCAGTAGGTGGGGATGTAGACCACCTCAATGTCCACGCGCTGGTTCTCGCGCCGGCCCTCGGCCGTCGAGTTGTCTGCCACGAAATCGGCGGCCGATGCGAAGTTCACCATGATCTTGAGCGGCGAGACGCCGCGCGCCACCAGGTACGACCTGGCCGACAGCGCACGGCGCAGTGCAAGGGCCTCGTCGGCCGCGCTGGGCCGTAGCGTGCTGGTGCGCCCGCTGATGTAGATGATCGCCGCATTCCTAGCGTCGGCCAGCAGCTCCAGGGCCTCTGGCGTCGGCTGGAATGTCGCGCTGCTGTCGGGGAAGGACACCGATACGCCGGACTTGATCGGCGTGCCGAAGTTGCCGGCGTCGCCGGCGGCCAGTGCGCTTTGCGCGCTGACCAGGAACGCCAGAGAGAGGGCCAGAAGAACGGGTTTTCGCATGGGGCAGGACTCCAATCAGAAGAACAGGTAGCCGGCCTTGCTCATGGGGATGCGGATCAACCAGAGCGCGGCCAGGTGCAGCGGGTAATAGGCGTAGAAGGCCCAGCGCAGGCGCGGCAGGCGCACGTCCACACGCGAGGCCAGGAAGAGCACCGGCAGGGCCGCCAAGGCCCACAGGTTGCGATTGATGAACCACAGGGCCGCGCAGGCCAGCACCGCGACCGCCGCGGCTGCCCAGCTCGGCCGCCGCGTGTACGACCACACCGCTAGGCCGAAGGCCACGGCCGGCCACCAATATTCGACCGAGCTGCCGCCGACCAGGAACACCACGCCGGCGGCCGCCAGGTGCAGCTTGCCGCCACGTTCGACCAGGTAGGCCGTTACCGTGACGACCAGCAGCGTGAACATCACGTTGAGCGGCCACCAACCGGCGTACAGGCCGCCGAGGGCCACGAAGGGCACCGAGGCCAGCGCGCCGAACATCGCCAGGCGCGACATGGTGCGGCCGTACACGCCGCGTTCGAGCGTGCCCGGCCGGGCCAGGTTGTAGGCCAGGACGAACACGAAAAGGGGGAGCGCCACGCGGCCGGCCTCGAACAGCACCGGCAGCGTCGCGTTGAACAGGTACTTGTTGACGTGATCGCCGGTCATGAGAACCAGTGCGAGCCACTTCAACGCTTCGACGGTTCCATCAGGAATCCGCAGGGCCTTCATCAGCGCCGGCCCCCGCGAATCGCGTAGGCGCGCAGCACCAGGAAGATGATGTAGAGCGCTGGCAGTGAGAGCACGAAGGCGATGGGCTTGCCGATCCACGCCGGCAGCGCCCACAGCAGAAGGCCCAAGGCGAAGATCGGGCCGAGGCCCAGCAGAAGCAAATCGAGCTGGTTCTTGGCCTGCCCTTCCGCCCACTTGCAATAGGCTTGAAGCAACCGGCCGACGCCCAGCGTGTACCGCATCATGAAGGCGTGGAATTTGTCCATGTTTAGCCGCTAAATCGGAAGAGCCGGCCTACTCGGCCGACCCCTCGCGTGAAGTGTTGAAAGACACCGTGCGGGGCACGTAGCCGGCCACCGACACGCTGCGAGCTGCTGCGGCCGCTGGGGCGGCCTGCTGGGGTGCTGGTGCCGGCCTGGCCGCCGGCGTCGCCCGCTGGGCCACCGTCGCGGGCTGGCTGGGCGTCGAGGGCGTGGCCCCGGCCTTCGTCACGTCAAGCGTGACGAACCGAGCTTCGAGCCAATCGGCCCACTTCGACGCCTTGCGCATCAAGTCGGCCCGGTACACCGCGTTGTACTGCGGCGTGCGCGAGTGGTAGTTCGCCGCCTTCGTCCAGAGGTCGCCCTTGTCGTTGCGGATGTGCATCCGCAGCCGCCAGGCGGCCAGGTCGAACGAGTAGCAGCCGGCAGCCGCCACATCGTTCGCCGTGATGCCGTATCGGGCCAGGTCGCCCAGGTACGCGGTGTTGAACTGCATCGGGCCAACGTCATGCGTGCCATTCGAGTTGCGCACCCACTGGCCCGGCTTGCCGCCCTCTTTCTCGGCGACGGCCAACACGATGTTGACCGGCACCTCGTACTTGACGGCGGCCGAGATCGAGCAGACGACGCGCTCCTGGAGCTGCGGCGGCAGATCGGCGAAGAACGGCATGCCCTCCCCTCCCTCAGTTCAGCCAGGACTGACGGCGGCGCTCTTCGTCCTCGCGCCGGATGCGTTCGTTGTACTCGGCCAAGGCGCGGTCATAGTCGCGCGCTTCGACCCAATACCCGCCCCGCTCTGGCGTCCCGACATAGCGCGGCAGCGTGCCGCTGCTGGCGAAGTCGGTGTAGGCGTGGCCGGTGTAGGCCCCGCAGTAGTCAGGCAACTGGTTGCTGATGTACGTGCGCCCATCGTCGTAGCCGCCCGTCCACATCACCAACGTCGAGTTCAGCGACTGCGCGTCGCACCGGCCAGCGCCGCGCGAGATCGCCGACACGAGCGACTGCATTTCCGGCGTCTGGCTCGCCACCGGGCAAAGCTGGAGGAAGTTCAGGCGGGCGCGGATCGTGTCCGACAGCTTGCGCTTCGTGATGTTGAAGTACCGCGACAGCGACGGCGTGCATTCGCTCGGGCGCGTGCCCGACGACAGGCACAGGATCGCCTCGCAGGCCAGGCGCGTGTCGCCGGTCAGCACGTCTTGCGCGCTGGCCGTGCCGGCGGTCGATCCGAGGGCTGCCACGAGGGCGGCCAGGGCAAACAGTTTCTTCTTCATGGTTGGACTCTCCTTGGTTACGCAGTTGTGCCGTCGCGGCCTTGCTCGCGGTTGGCGAACGCAGCTACTTCGGACTCGGGATCGGCATCGGCAGGGCCGCCTGCCAGGCTGTTGTCGCCGAAGCTCGGCGCGGGCTGCTGGTCGGGCACGTCGATGTTCTCGGCCGTGCCGCTTCCTTGCGCCTTGATCGCGGCGGCGATCTTTCCGCCAGTGGTGTCGGCGATCCGCTCGGCTGCGGCTTCGCGCAGGCTCGCGGCTTTGGCCTTGGCAACATCGGCGGTTCCCTTCGCCAAGTTCGCGCCGGCGTCGGCGGCGATGCGGCCGGCCGTGCCGAGGGCCGATGCGGCCGATGCGAGCAAGCCGGGGCCGGTGCTGCCCGGTGCGGCCTGCTGCCCTTGCCCTGCCCCGCCGGCGGGCTTGGGTTCGTTCTTGGCGGCCTTGTCGGCACTGCTGCCGGTGCTGGCCGTCGAGCCGCTGCCCTGACCGCCGGCACCGCCCTTGTCACCGCCCTTGTCGCCACCCTTCGAGCCGCCCGAGCTGCTGCCGGTCGAGGTGCTGCCGCCACCCGACGACGAGCCGCCACCGGAGCCGCCGCTAAAGCCCGCAGCCTGCGCGAACGGCGTGCCGCCGGTGCCGGCGTCGCCACCGCCACCGCCCGAACCACCGCCCGAGCTGCCACCACCAGAGAAGGCCGACATAACGTCCGTGCCTGCCGACACGTTCTCATTGGCCTTCGAGAAGGCGGCCATGACGGCAGAGGCACCACCGGCGGCCGAGGCTGCGCCGGCGGCCAGAGCGGCGCCGCCGGTCGCGGCCGCTGCTGCTGCCATGCCTGCGGCACCCAACGCAGCACCTGCACCGAACTGGCCGATGCCGGCACCGCCCACGCTCGCGCCGGTGATGATCCCGGCGATGAGCGGCGGAATCTTGTTGACCAACGCCAAGAGGATGATGACGACGATCAGCATCACGCCCATTTCCTTGAGGCTGATGCCGGCGCTCATGCGCGAGTAGTAGTCATCGAGGAAGGTCTTGCCGATGCCCACCAGGAGCACCATTGCGAAGAGCTGCGCGGCCACGCCCAGGACGACCTTGTAGTAGTTGATCGCCATGTCGGAAGTCCAGCGCGAACCACCGAAGCCGAGGAAGAACACGCCGCCGTAGGCGAGCACCCAGCCCGACGCGAGCAGCAGAAGCATATTCACACCGACCAGGGCCAGGATGACCAGGATCGCCACGGCCATGAGGATGCCGGCCATGCTGTCCACCGGCGACCACACCGAGGACTGATCCATCACCTTGTCGAAGATCGCAAAGCCCACGTCCACGATGCCCGAGGGCGACAGAGCATTGCCCAGGCCCGTCGCGTTGCCGGCGAGCTGCCGCAACGACGCATAGATGGACGAGGCGAAGTTAGGGCCGTTGGTTAGCGCCCACCAGAAGAAGCCGGTAAAGATCGTGAAGCGGACGAACTCCGCGAAGAACTCGCCAATGTCGGCCTTGCGCAAGGCCATCATGCCGAACGTCCAGACCATCGAGATCACAACCAGCGTCCAGAAGAGCCAGGTTGCGGCCGTGGTGATGACACCGGCCCAGCCGCTCGCGGCGGCCTGGTAGCGATCCAGCACGCTATCGAACACGCCGGCGTTGTCGATGGCCGCGTGGGCATCGACCGCGAAGAACGCCAGCCAGACGAACAGCGGCAGGGCGAGGGTTTTTAGATTGGCTGGCATTCTCATCGTCAGCACCTCACCATTCGCGTTTCGGGCTGGGCTTGAAATCCCCACCACGACGCAAGCACAGCGACGAAAAAGCCTGCTGGACGCCCTTGTCCTCGATCTTGGCGATGTTCTCGGGCTTGCAGTTCTCGTCGTTCACTTCCGGCATGGGGGCCGTGGCCGGCTTGTTGTCGCAGCCGGCGACCAAGGCCGCCACGAGGGCGGCCGAGGCCAAGGACAGAGCCTTGATTGCTTTCATGAATCCCCCTTACCAGGTGCGCGCCGGGCTGGCCCGGTAGCTGCCCTGGCGCAGTTGTGCGGCCGCTGCCGCCTGCTGGGCTTCCTTGTCGGCGTCGGCCTGCATCTTGGTTGCCATCGCGTTCTGCTGCGCGATCAGCAGGCCACGAATCTGCAAGAGCTGGTTGGCCTGCTGGCTGGCGAGCTGGTTGGCGTAGCCGATGGCCTGCATTTGGCCCTGCGCGCCCTGCGCTGCCGATTGAAGACGCTGCAACGTCGCTGCATCGGCCGTGAGATTCGTTTGCTGCCTATCGAGGCCCTTGAACAAGGCATCGTTGGCCTTCTTCTGCGACTCGCTCGCGAGCTGGGCCACATTCCGAAGTGCTGCGCGTTCCGCGTCGGAGCACCCTGCCGCCGTAAAGCACGGCGAGTTCTTGTAGTAGTTCACGTCCTGGAACTTGCCGATGTAGCTGTCCAGGCTGCCGAGTTGGGTCTTGTAGTAATCCAGCGTGTTGACCGCGTTCATCAACCCGTTGATGGTCGATTGCGCCTGATCCCAGATATACGCGGCCGGGGCCATCGTGTTCTGGAGTTGGTTTTGATACTGCTGGAGCTGGGTGCTGTACTGCTCAATTTGCTTGAGCGTCTGGGCCACCGATTCGATGGCCGTCATGATGTTCTGCGACAGGTTGGTGCCGTCGATGACGGGGATGCCAGCCTGCACAGGTGTGACCGCCAGCGTGCTCGAAACAGCAATGACGAGGGCCAATTTAGCGGCTAAAAACTTCGGCTTCATGGTGCTTTTCTCCTATGGCGTTAGTAATCGAAGGAACGGTACGGCTTGGAAAACGTCATGTCCTTCGTGACCACGACGTTGAAGCGATACCCCGGCCGAATTTCCAGCGTCGGCGAAATGCTCAGGTTCTTGGCGATGAGTTGCGCCGTAACCTGGCCGAGCTGCTGGCCGAGGGCTTCGCTTAGGGCACTGCTGGCGCTCGGTGCGCCATAGGTGTTTGTGGCCTGGTTCTGGCGTTGGCTGTAGGTGATGCCTGCTGTCACGCCGGACATGAGGAAGGCCGAGCCGAACAGGCGCACATAGTGGTTGTTCACCTGGTCGTGGAAGCCCGCGTATCCCGCGCTGTCCGCGCCTGGCATCGCGCCAATGTCCATCGCCTTGCCATCGGGGAACACGATGCGTTGCCACGCAACCAGCACGCGCGCTTGGCCGTAGGCCACGTCGCTCGAATACGAGCCGACGAGGCGCGATCCCTGCGGGATCAACAGGTGCTTGCCGGTCGGTGTGTCGTACACGTCCTGCGCGACCTGGGCCATGATTTGGCCCGGCAGATCGGAGTTGATGCCCGAAATGAGCGTGGCCGGCACGACGAAGCCCGCGCGCAGCTCGAACGGTGTGCGCGGCGCTTCCGGCTGCGAATCCAGCTTCCAGCGGTCGCCCTGCCCACCTTGGCCGAACTGCGCCATGCTGTTGCGCCCGCCGCCGCTGGTCGAGGTTTGCAGGAGCTGCGGCGCACCGCCCGCGCCCATGCCGCCGGCGGCCGGAGCCGCGCCGCCACCACCGACGCCCATGCCGCGAATCTGCGCCAGGCGTGCTTGATAGGCGGCGGTCGGATCGTTGCTGCGCTGCGCGTCGATTTGCTGCTGCACCGCTGCGATGCGGTTCAGCATTTCATCGCGCGTCTGCGGCGTGCCGGTGTAGGTGCTCGGGCCACCCGGCGCGGAGCCGTTGCTACGCGGGGCATCCACGCGCACGGTGGTCTTGGCCTTCACGGCTTCGCCGAACATCTGCATCTTCGCCATGCGGATGCGCTGGGCCTCGTCGTCGTTCACCGGCTGGCCCGGGTTGCCGGGGTTGGCCGGCGGGGCCGGCGGCGCGTCCGGGTTGGACGGCCGCGCGATCTCCAGCGGAGCCGACGCCGGGCCGGTCGGCATGTCGGGCACCTTGAGCGGGCTTGCCGGCTCGATCAAGCCGCCGGTCTTGTCGCCTGCGATCTCCTTGGCGAACATCGACGTGTTGCCGGCCTTCTCCTTGGGGCCGTCCGCCGGCGCGTTCTGCTTGGCCGCGCGATCCGCCGCGACCAGGGCCATGACCAGCACGAACGACAGCAGGACGCCGCCGAGGATGTACATGGGCATGTTGTTGACGCGACGGACGCCCGCCTTCTTGGACACTTCGCCAGGCGAAGCGTCAGGTGCCATCTGATCGGCGTTTTCTGTCATGGCGTCACTCCTTGCGCACCCAGTACCCGGCCGGCGCGAACGTGCCGTTTTGCGCCAGGTAAGGGCGGGTGATGGATTGATTGCCGACCATCAAGGTCAGGCGGTACAGGTTCGAGTCGCCAGCCTGGTCGAGCACGTAGCGCAACGGCAGGCCGCCCGACGCGGCCGTGGTGGCCGGTGCGCTCGCCTGCGATGCCGCCGAGGCCGGGGCCTGCGTGGAAGCGCCGGCCGGGGCGTACTCCAGGAGGGCATAGCCCTTGTCGCGCAGCGACTTGACGAGCGCCTGGCCGAACGGATCGGGCGTCGGCTGTTGCAGCTCCAGGCGCGTGCGCGCCGGCGCGTACAGCGTGGCGAGCTGCTGCACCGCGTCGGTGGCGAGCTTCTGCTGATCGAGCGCGGCCGACTGGACGAAGTTGCCGTACTGGCTGGTGGTTGCGCAGCCGCCGAGGCCCAGGGCGAGGGCGAGCAGCGCGAGAGAGACGATCTTGCGCATGGTCACTTCCTCCGGCTGATGGTCACGCGGTCTTGGCTACTGCCAACACCGGCAATCAGGATCGCGCGGTCAAACACCGTGTCCACGATGTAGCGATTGCCCTGCACGCGGTAATTGACCAGCACCGTTTCGTCGTCGGTGAACAAGCCGCCCTCTTTGCGCACGACCAGGAGCGTCGGCGCTTCGGTCTGCTGCATCGTGCCGGGCATTTCGATGATGGTCTTGCGGCCATCGTTGTAGACGCGCACAGGCTTCCAGCTCGCCGACCCGGACAGCTCATAGTCGAACGAGAGATCGCCCAGGTACTCGCCCGTCGCCGGCAGGGTGTTGTCGGTGCGTTCCTGCTTCTCGCGGCGCTGGATCGCGTCCCACTTGGCTTGCGCTTCCTCGGGGTACGTGAACGAGACTTGCGGCATGTACTCGGTGCGATGCGAGCGCAGGCGGAAGTGGTAGCTGCGGCGGTTCGTGGTCACAACCAGGCTGGTTTCGAGGCCCACGTCCATCGGCTTGATGATGAGGTGCTGAACCTCGGTCGCGCCGCTGCCGGTGATGGCCGGTTCCACCGTCCACCTGGCCGTGTCGCCCAGGTTGATCGAGTTCACTTGTTCGCCGGGCTGCAAGGCCACGTCGCACACCTGGAGCACCGCGCAAACGATGCTCGGCTGCTGCGCGCCGTACACGAACTTGATGGCACCGCCCGAGCCGGCCACCGGCTTGATGCCGGTCGCCGACCCCGCTTCCCACCGTTTGGCGATGGCGAGCGCCGCGCGCTCTTGAGCGGTCAGCGTCGGGTTGGTCTTGTTGAAATACTTGTCGGCAATGTCGTCGCCAGGGGCGGCCAGAGCCAGGGAGGGCACCGCCACAGCAGCGCCCACGATCAAAGCGGAGAGGGTTTTCTTCATGGTGGATGACCTCGAATTCATTGGATGCGGGACCAGGAGTAATCACGCACGTAGATGCTCAACGGGTTGTTCCGCAGTTGCTCATCGGTGGTGTTGGGCGTGACCTCGGCGATGTAGGTAGTCACGAGCGCGCGCCAGGTGACGGGCTGACCTTTCAGCGTGCCTTGGCGGTCGCGCGTGGTTTCCACCCACTCGACTTGCCAGGTGTCGGGCGTTTGCGGGATGACGGTCTTGATCTCGACGCTGACCATTTCCTTCTCGGCGCGCTTGAACGGGCTGGAATCGGGCGTGCCGTTCAACCACTCGTTCATCTTTGGCGTCGCCGGATCGTTGGGGGCGAGCATCGAGTACGCCTTGAACACGCACTTGCGCTGCAAGGCCACGTCAGGCGACACCATGCGCGCGCAGCTCATCCAGTCCGCAACGGCGGCGTGGATGACACGCGGATCGGCCTTCCCTGCGGCCTGCACCGGGCCGGCGGCCACCGTCTGGCCCAGCTTGTCCACCTCGACCACGTAGGGGATGAACTTCGACTGGCTGCCGATGTGGATCACGCCACCCACGCCGGCCAGCGCGATCAACAGCGACAGGATGCCTATCACCTGCCAGGTTTGGCGCTGCGAGACGACGCTGCCCACGTGATCGTTCCAGGTGCGGCGCGCGGCCAGGTAGGGGTTCTCGGCCTCGCCCGCACGGCGGCCGCCGGCGAGCGGTTCCTTCGAGCGGCGCGGATCGCGCGGCTCGGCGGAGTTGGCGGGCTTCTTGAAGATCAAGCCCTTGAGGGTGTCGGCGATGCTCATGCGGCCTCCAGGTAGTCGTTGAGATTCAGCCCACGGCCGGCCAGCCACTCATGCACCCATTCGTGGCCGAACTTGGCTTCGAGGCTCTTGATGGTGGCGACCGATTCCTTGTCGGACGCACCGACGAAGGCCAGGGCCATCGGCCCCAGGGCAAGGTCATAGAGACGGCGGCCGTTCTCCGAGACGTAGTAGTACTGACGCTTCGGAATGGCAGTCGCCAGGATTTCGATCTGACGCGCGTTGAGGCCCATACGGCGATAGAGCGCCGATGTGTCCTCATCCCTGGCGTAGACGTTAGGCAGGAAAATCTTGGTCGCGGTCGATTCCACGATCACGTCCAAGATGCCCGAGTTGGCCGCGTCGGAGAGGCTTTGCGTCGCCATCAGCACAAGGCAGTTGGCCTTGCGCAGCACCTTGAGCCATTCCCTGATCTTGGCGCGGAACGCGGGGTGGCCCAGCATCAACCAGGCTTCGTCCAGGATGATGACGGAGGGCTGGCCTTTCAGTGCGCGCTCGATGCGGCGGAACAGGTAGAGCAGCACCGGCAGCGCGAACTTCTCGCCCAGGTTCATCAGCTCTTCGATCTCGAACACCGTGAAGTCGGACAGCGACAGGCCGTCCTCTTCGGCGTCGAGCAGGTGGCCCATCGAGCCGTCCACCGTGTACTGCTTGATGGCCTCGCGGATCGCCTCGTCCTGAATCGTCACCGAGAACTCGGAGAGCGTGCGCGCGCCGCTGGCGTGCATGCTCATGATCGCGTTGCCGATCTCGTTGCGCTGCGCCGGCGTGGTGTTGACGCCGTTCAACGCCAGGATGGTGTCGATCCACTCCATCGCCCAGGCCCTATCCCCCTTCGTTTCGAGGAACTGGAGCGGGCAGAACGCCAGGCGGTCATCGTCGGCGGCCACCGTGAAATGCAGGCCGCTCTTGCCCTTCGTGGCCGCGCGGATGCCGGCCGCGAGTGGGTACATCGACATGCCCTTGTCGAAGGCGTAGATCGACATGCCGGCGTAGCGACGGAGCTGCGCGGCGATGATGCCCAGGTGCGTCGATTTGCCTGCGCCGGTCGGGCCGAACATGAAGGTGTGGCCCAGGTCGCGCACGTGCAGGTTCAGGCGGAACGGCGTAGCGCCCACCGTCACGCAGTGCATGAGCGCCGGCGACAGCGGCGGGTACATCGGGCACGGAGCCGTGGCGCTGCCCGTCCAGATCGAGCTTGTCGGCAGCAGGTCGGCCAGGTTCATCGTGTTGATGAGCGGCCGGCGCACGTTCTCGACGCCGTGGCCGGGCAAGCTGCCCAGGTACGCATCGAGCGTGTTGATCGTCTCGATACGGGCCGCGAAGGCCAGGCGGTTGACGGCCTTCTCGACCAGGAGCGCGGAGGCCGCCAGGCGCTCCCGATCCTCGTCCATCAGCACGACTACGCTGGTGTAGTAGCCGGCCGCCACCAAGCCGCTGTTGACCTCGGCGATGGCCGCCTCGGCGTCGCCGACCATCGCGGCCGCGTCCTGGTTGATCGAGCCGGTATTCGTGTTGAACACCTGATCGAAGAAGCCGCGAATCTTCTGCTTCCACTTCTTGCGGAACTTGTCCAGGTGCTTCAAGGACTCGTGCTGATCCATGAAGATGAAGCGGCTCGACCAGCGGTATTCGCTGGGCAGCTCGGCCAGGGCCGAGAGCACCCCAGGCGTTGACTCCAAGGGGAAGCCTTCGATGGCGACCACCTGGATGAACTTGCGCCCGATCTTGGGCACGACGCCGCCCCACAGCTCTTGCCCGCCGATTACCGCATCGAGGTACATCGGATTGCTGGGCAGCATGACCGGGTGATGGAGGCCCGTCACGCAGAACTGCAACCAGCTCAGGAAGTCATCGTGCGTGACTTCCCTGCCCTCTTCCGACACGACTTTTTGGCCGCGCAGGCGCGTCATCTTGACCGCCGAGGACAGGCGCGATTCCAGGCTGGTGATCTCGCGCTTGAACTGCGCAATCAGGCCCGTAGTGCGCGCCGTATGGTCGGGAGCCACCGCATCGTCATCGAACATGAGTTCGACAAACTTGCGCTGGGCCAGCACTGGCGGGAACCACGTGACGGTCAGGACAAAGTAGCCCTCGAACATCGCGCCCAGGCCCTCGAACAAGCGCCGGCGTTCCTCGTCAATGGCGAAGGAAACGGAGTCGGGGAACGATGACACGCCCCGCTCCGAGTAGTTCGGCGCAGGCCGACGCACAGCATCGACATGCACCATCCAGCCGTTCCCCAGGCCCGCCAGGGCCTGGTTGATGCGGAACGACACCATTTCCCGCTGTTCCTCGGTGCTGCTGGCGTTGTCATCACCCTTGTACAGCCAGGCGGCCATAAAGGAGCCGTTCTTGCCCACGATCACGCCGTCATCGACCACGGCGGCGTAATTGAGCAGATCGGCCAGGCCGGCATCCTTGGCGCGATGCTTCTTGAGCTTCAGCTCGGCATCGACAGCCCGGATGCGGGCAAAGAGGATGAGCAACAGAACCGCACCGAGCACAGCAATGGCAATTGCGATTGCTTCGATCATTTGTATTGCTTCCCTTGACTCGGCGTGTTGTCACGGAAGGGCGTGCTGCGAGCCGGGTAGTACGGCTTGTACCGGCGGTGCCGCAGGTACACGTGTCGCAGCTTCGGATCGGCCTTCGCCATGAGGCGCAGCGCGAAGAGCGCGCCGAACCACAAGGCGATGCCGAACACCGTTGCCCTCACTTCTTGGGCGCTGAAAATCAGCGCGCCGGCCAGCAGGCCCGAGAACATCACCAGCTCACGATCCCCGCCCATGAACAGGTTTTCTCGGTTGCCGGCCCTACGGATGGGGATCGCGCGCAGAGCCATGACTTACCCCGCGATGTGGCCGCGCTCGGCCCAGCGCATGACGGCTTCGCCGGGGAAGCCGGCCACGTCCAGCGCGGCGACCTTGACCTGGTGCAGCGCGCCATCGGTCAGGGCGGCGATTTCCGCGCCACGGCCGAAGAACGTGCTCATCATGTTCTGCGCGCCGACCAGCAGGGCCATGACCAGGACGATGAAGATCAACGTGCGGAAGAAGCCGTTGAGTTCGCCGCCGAAGATCAGGATGCCGCCGGCGACCACGATGCCGATGATCGACAGCGCGAAGGCCACCGGGCCGGTGACGGAGTTGCGGAGGTTGGTCAGCCAGCTCTCATACGGCAGAGAGCCGCCGGTGCCCTCGGAGGCGAATGCGTGCTGGGGGGCCAGCAGGAAGAACGCCAGGAGGGCGAAGAGGCCCATGTAGAACAGGGCGTTGCGGTTGAGGCGGAATGCCGGGAAGGTTGCTTGCATTGGTCGTAACTCCTAGTCAGAGGGTTTTGGTGATGTACTGGCCGTTGGCGAACCCGGAAACCTCCAAGATTTCCTGGATGCGCCGCGAGCCTTCGACGCGGGCGATATGAACAACCACGTGAACCGCCTCGCCGATAAGCGGTTCAATGGGTTTCGGGGAATCGGGGTGCATGCTGATGAGCATGGCGAGCCGATCCAATCCAGCTTTGGCGTTGTTTGCGTGCAGGGTTGCAGCACCTCCTTCGTGCCCGGTGTTCCAGGCCATCAACAGATCAAGGGCTTCGGGGCCGCGCACCTCGCCGACCAGGATTCGGTCGGGGCGCATGCGGAGGGTGGTTTTCAGCAGCGCCGTCATGTTCACGTCGATGCTGGTGTGGTACTGGACGTAGTTCTCGGCGGCGCACTGGATTTCGCCGGTGTCCTCGATGATGAAAACCCGCTCGGTCGGGTCTTGAATCACCATCTCGTTGATGATCGCGTTCACCAGCGTGGTCTTGCCCGAGCCGGTGCCGCCGATCACAAGGATGTTCCGGTGCGCGCGCACCGCTGCAATCAATGCCTCGCGCTGCGGCGCGGTCATGATTCCGCGTTCGACGTACTGATCGAGCGTGAAGATGGCGACGGCCTTCTTCCGAATGGCGAAGGTGGGTGCGGGCACAACCGGCGGGAGCTGGCCGGCGAAGCGACTGCCATCAAGGGGCAGCTCGCCTTCCAGGATCGGCTTGGAGCGCGTGACTTCCTTGCCGTGGTAGCCCGCGATGGTTTCGATGATGGCTTGCGCCTGCGCGACGCGCAGCGTGCCGATGCACTTCATCGGCTCGCCCAGGCGTTCGAGCCAGAGCTTGCCGTCCGCGTTGAGCATGATTTCAACGGTCTTGGGATCGTTGAGGGCGGCCAGCAGCTCCGGCCCCATGTCGCGTTCGAGCTTCTTCTTCGCCCGTTCCTTGATGCTGTTGTGTTCTGGTTTCTGGTCGGTCATTCCGTATGCCCTGTATGCCGTTGCGTTTCGCGCATTCTACACAGGTTCATACGATATACCGAACTAATTTCGACCGCAACACCGAAGCGCACAAGGGTGACTTCGGCCGCGACGTTGCATCGCGGATTGCAGGGGCGAAAGAGGCGACAACGCGGCGCATGCTCCGTGCGCCCTCGCGCCGAACCCGTGGCGTTTGCGTTATGGGTTGTCCGGGGGTTGAGCCACCCCGGCGGGCTTTAGCGGCTAAAACTTGGCTGGCTCTTGTGGCTCAGTTCCGCGCCGCTTCCCTTCCCTTCTCACATCCTGGCGTCAACTCCCTCTAAGTTTCTTCCTTGTCGCTTCGCCCCACTTCTTGACGATGAACGCCTGGTGTTCTGGCAGCACGGCCGCCACGCGCTCGAAGCCTGGCGGCAGGCTTCGGGGTGCCTTGCCGCCGGCCAGGGTGTCAAGGGCTTCTTTGTCCAGGTCGGTCGATTCAAGCAGGAGCGGCAGGGGAGTTTCAAGGGCCTGCGCAATGTCCTCCATCACCTTTAGGGAGGGGTTGGCTTTGCCAGTAGTGAGATCGGACAGGAAGGAGATCGAAACCCCCGACCTGTCCGATAGCTCCTTTTTCGTCATGTGCCGCTCATCGAGCAGCCGGAGCACGTTCGTGAAGAAGATGTAGTTGTACAAGGCCCGTATGCCTTCTCGGTGCGGGCGGCAGAAAATTTTAGCCGCTAAAGTTCTTGACCACGGACGCAGGTTTAGCTAAACTGACGACTCCATTAGCGAAAGGAGCATGACGAATGAGCCACAACCTGTTCCAGTTTATCGGTAATCTTACCCGCGATACCGACGTTCGCCATAGCGAAAACAGCGCCCGCGCCGTTTTCGACCTGGCTGTCAATCGCGTGTGGCGCAACGCAGCCGGTGCGAAGCAGGAGCAGACGGACTTCTTCCGCATCAAGTCGTTCGGCGGCCTGGCCGAGAACGCGGGCAAGTACCTGGGCAAAGGCTCCAAGGTGTTCGTCCAGGGCCGCATCGAGCCGACGAAGTACGAGAAGGACGGCAAGACCGAATACGGCTTCGATTTCATCGCCGAGGAAATCGAATACCTGGACACCAAAGCGCCAGGCGGCGGCCAGTAAGGCCAGGCCCGGCCACGGCCGGGCAGTATGCTAGGAGGGAGATTAGATGCAGAACGAGTTCAACGAGCAGGAATACAGGCGCAAGCTCATCGAGGGCGGGCTTAGCGAAGCCGACGCCACCGACCTTGCCGCCCGTACCGCCGCCGCTCGCAGGGACTCGGGCAGCGCCGGCGGGGCCTTCCGCCCCGCCGGTTCCCTCTTCGAGCTGCCGGCCACGGCCGGCGACAACGAGGCGGCTTTGCCGCCGAAGCTACCGACGCCGGCAAGTGCCGCCGTCGAGCGATCCGAGCGCATGGCGCAGGAATCGGCCGAGCTTGCGCGCACGATGGGCCTGCCGCCCGAACCGCGCACCGCCGTGAACAAGATGGCCGAGCAGATCGGCGCGCTGGCCCAGGACAAACGGAGTAGTGCGATGGCGACCAAGAAGCGAACGGCCGGCGGTGAGCTGGCCGAGAAGGTCAGCGAGGCCAAGCAGACGGCCTTGCTCAAGCACACGAAGCAGCAGATCAAGGACATGCAGCTCTCGCTGTTCGACCTGGCTCCCTGGCCGGATCACATGCGGGCACTGCCCAACGACTTCGGGCGGTCGGCGATCTTCACCGTCCGCAACAAGAAGGTGCCGCGCGCCGCGCTGCAAGGCCAGTCGATCTACCACGTCAACAAAGACGTGGAGATCACCTACACCGGGATCGAGCTGCGCGCCGACGACGACGAGCTGGTATTCGCCCAGGTGCTGGAGTACGCGAAGCGCACCGCGCTCGGAGAGCCGGTTTCCTTCACGTTCTACGAGCTTTGCCAGGACTTGGACTGGTCAATCAACGGTCGGTACTACACAAGGGCCGAGGAATGCCTGACGCGGCTCCAGGCGTCGGCCATGCAGTTCTCATCCCAACGCATCGGCCGGCTCGAATCGGTGTCGCTGATCCGGCGCTTCCGCGTCCTGGATCGCGGCAAGCGCACGTCGCGCTGCCAGGTCGAGATCGACGCCGAAATCGTGGTGCTGTTCGCCGGCGACCACTACACGAAATTCGTGTGGGAGAAGTACCGCAAGCTGTCGCCCACCGCGCGGCGCATGTTCGACTACTTCGCCACCCACAAGGAGCCGTACCCGCTCAAGCTGGAGACGTTCCGGCTGATGTGCGGCTCGGATTCCACCCGGCCGAAGAAGTGGCGCGAGCAGGTAGGCGAAGCGTGCGACGAGCTGCGCGAAAACGGCCTGGTCGAAAGTGCGTGGGTGAACGACGACCTGGTGCATTGCAAGCGGTGATCGCCCCCCTGCCCTCCCCTGGAGCCGCCCGAGATCGAGGCGGCTTTTTTTCTCGAGCATCGCCACTTCCGGCGAGGCAGGGGTCGTCTCAGAAAACGGAAAATAAAGCACGCTAAGGCATAGCCGAACCTGCCAAGCTTGCTCCACCCTGTAGTGACGCGATCAGCGGGCAGGAAACGTTCCCCCTTCGCGCATGGCAGGCGCACACCAACTCAGACAGCACGGCCTCCATGCGCGCCAGGTCAGCCATTTTCTCGCGCACGTCCTTGAGCTTGTGCTCGGCCAGACTGCTGGCTTCCTCGCAATGGGTGCCATCCTCCAGCCGCAGCAGCTCGGCGATCTCATCCAGGCTGAAGCCCAGCCGCTGGGCTGATTTCACGAAGCGCACCCGCGTTACATCCGCCTCGCCATAGCGGCGGATGCTGCCATAGGGCTTGTCAGGCTCCAGCAACAAGCCCTTGCGCTGATAGAAACGGATGGTCTCCACATTGACCCCGGCCGCCTTGGCGAAAACGCCAATGGTCAGGTTCTCCAAATTGTTTTCCATATCGCTTGACTCCGTACATGAGTACGGAAGTAAGGTTACGCTATCCAATTTCAATTCGAAAGGACAAGCGCATGTCTGAACCAAAAACCGGGCGCGGCGCGCTCTTCACTGGAGGGCTTGCCGCCATCCTCGCCTCGGCTTGCTGCCTCGGGCCGTTGGTTCTGATCGCCTTGGGGTTCAGCGGCGCTTGGATCGGCAACTTGGCGGTGTTGGAACCCTATCGCCCCATCTTTATCGGCGTGGCGCTGGTGGCGTTGTTCTTCGCCTGGCGGCGCATCTACCGGCAGGCAGCGGCCTGCAAACCGGGTGAGGTCTGCGCGATTCCCCAAGTGCGAGCTACTTACAAGCTCATTTTCTGGATCGTGGCCGCGCTGGTTCTGGTCGCGCTCGGATTTCCCTACGTCATGCCATTTTTCTACTGATCGGAGTTCACCATGAAGAAACTGTTTGCCTCCCTCGCCCTCGCCGCCGTTGTTGCCCCCGTCTGGGCCGCCACCCAGACCGTCACGCTGTCCGTACCGGGCATGACCTGCTCCGCCTGCCCGATCACTGTCAAGAAGGCGATTTCCAAGGTCGAAGGCGTCAGCAAAGTTGACGTGACTTTCGAGACACGCCAAGCGGTCGTCACCTTCGACGATGCCAAGACCAGCGTGCAGAAGCTGACCAAGGCAACCGCAGACGCGGGCTATCCGTCCAGCGTCAAGCAGTGAGTCACTGAAAACGGCACCGCAGCACAACGGACGTCATTGTCTGGCGCCACAAACGATAAAGGATCTGTTGCATGACCCATCTAAAAATCACCGGCATGACTTGCGACTCGTGCGCGGCGCACGTCAAGGAAGCGCTGGAAAAAGTGCCAGGCGTGCAGTCGGCGCTGGTGTCCTATCCGAAGGGCACAGCGCAACTCGCCATCGTGCCGGGCACATCGCCGGACGCGCTGACTGCCGCCGTGGCCGGACTGGGCTACAAGGCAACGCTAGCCGATGCGCCACTGGCGGACAACCGCGTCGGACTGCTCGACAAGGTGCGGGGATGGATGGCCGCCGCCGAAAAGCACAGTGGCAACGAGCCCCCGGTGCAGGTAGCGGTCATTGGCAGCGGTGGAGCCGCGATGGCGGCGGCGCTGAAAGCCGTCGAGCAAGGCGCGCAGGTCACGCTGATCGAGCGCGGCACCATCGGCGGCACCTGCGTCAATGTCGGCTGTGTGCCGTCCAAGATCATGATCCGCGCCGCCCACATCGCCCATCTGCGCCGGGAAAGCCCGTTCGATGGCGGTATTGCGGCAACTGTGCCTACGATTGACCGCAGTAAGCTGCTGGCCCAGCAGCAGGCCCGCGTCGACGAACTGCGGCACGCCAAGTACGAAGGCATCCTGGGCGGTAATCCGGCCATCACCGTTGTGCACGGTGAGGCGCGCTTCAAGGACGACCAGAGCCTTACCGTCCGTTTGAACGAGGGTGGCGAGCGCGTCGTGATGTTCGACCGCTGCCTGGTCGCCACGGGTGCCAGCCCGGCGGTCCCGCCGATTCCGGGCTTGAAAGAGTCACCCTACTGGACTTCCACCGAGGCCCTGGCGAGCGACACCATTCCCGAACGCCTTGCCGTAATCGGCTCGTCGGTGGTGGCGCTGGAGCTGGCGCAAGCCTTTGCCCGGCTGGGCAGCAAGGTCACGGTCCTGGCGCGCAATACCTTGTTCTTCCGTGAAGACCCGGCCATCGGCGAGGCGGTGACAGCCGCTTTCCGTGCCGAGGGCATCGAGGTGCTGGAGCACACGCAAGCCAGCCAGGTCGCCCATATGGACGGTGAATTCGTGCTGACCACCACGCACGGTGAATTGCGCGCCGACAAACTGCTGGTTGCCACCGGTCGGACACCGAACACGCGCAGCCTCGCGCTGGACGCAGCGGGGGTCACTGTCAATGCGCAAGGTGCCATCGCCATCGACCAAGGCATGCGCACGAGCAACCCGAACATCTACGCGGCCGGCGACTGCACCGACCAGCCGCAGTTCGTCTATGTGGCGGCAGCGGCCGGCACCCGTGCCGCGATCAACATGACCGGCGGCGATGCGGCGCTCGACCTGACCGCAATGCCGGCCGTGGTGTTCACCGATCCGCAAGTGGCGACCGTGGGCTACAGCGAGGCGGAAGCCCACCACGACGGGATCGAGACCGACAGCCGCACCTTGACCTTGGACAACGTGCCGCGTGCGCTCGCCAACTTCGACACACGCGGCTTCATCAAGTTGGTTATCGAGGAAGGCAGCCATCGGCTGATCGGCGTACAGGCGGTCGCGCCGGAAGCGGGTGAACTGATCCAGACGGCGGCTCTGGCCATTCGCAACCGCATGACGGTGCAGGAACTGGCCGACCAGTTGTTCCCCTACCTGACGATGGTCGAGGGGTTGAAGCTCGCGGCGCAGACCTTCAACAAGGATGTGAAGCAGCTTTCCTGCTGCGCCGGGTGAGAAAAAGGAGGTGTTCAATGAACGCCTACACGGTGTCCCGGCTGGCTCTTGATGCCGGGGTGAGCGTGCATATCGTGCGCGACTACCTGCTGCGCGGATTGCTGCGCCCGGTGGCGTGCACACCAGGCGGCTACGGCTTGTTCGATGACGCCGCCTTGCAACGGCTGTGCTTCGTGCGGGCGGCCTTCGAGGCGGGCATCGGCCTCGACGCGCTGGCGCGGCTGTGCCGGGCGCTGGATGCGGCGGACGGCGACGAAGCGGCCGCGCAGCTTGCCCTGCTGCGTCAGTTCGTCGAGCGTCGGCGCGAAGCGTTGGCCGATCTGGAAGTGCAGTTGGCCACCCTGCCGACCGAGCCGGCACAGCACGCGGAGAGTCTGCCATGAACAACCCCGAGCGCTTGCCGTCCGAGACGCACAAACCGATCACCGGCTACCTGTGGGGCGGACTGGCTGTGCTGACTTGCCCCTGCCACCTGCCCATCCTCGCTGTCGTGCTGGCCGGCACAACCGCCGGTGCTTTCCTCGGCGAGCATTGGGTCATCGCGGCGCTCGGTTTGACCGGCCTGTTCCTTCTGTCCCTGTCGCGGGCGTTGCGGGCATTCAGGGAAAGAGAATGAGCGCTTTCCGGCCGGATGGATGGACGACGCCGGAACTGGCCCAAGCGGTCGAGCGCGGGCAGCTTGAACTGCACTACCAGCCCGTCGTCGATCTGCGCAGTGGTGGGATTGTCGGCGCGGAAGCCCTGTTGCGCTGGCGTCATCCGACGCTTGGACTATTGCCACCGGGCCAGTTCCTGCCCGTGGTCGAATCGTCCGGCCTGATGCCTGAAATCGGCGCTTGGGTGCTGGGCGAAGCCTGCCGCCAGATGCGTGACTGGCGAATGCTGGCATGGCGACCGTTCCGGCTGGCCGTCAATGTTTCGGCGAGCCAAGTGGGACCGGACTTCGACGGGTGGGTAAAGGGCGTGCTGGCTGATGCCGAGTTGCCCGCCGAGTATCTCGAAATCGAGCTGACCGAATCGGTCGCGTTTGGTGATCCGGCGATCTTCCCCGCCCTGGACGCCTTGCGGCAGATCGGTGTGCGCTTCGCCGCCGATGACTTCGGGACGGGGTATTCCTGTCTGCAACATCTGAAGTGCTGCCCAATCAGCACGCTCAAGATCGACCAATCGTTTGTCGCCGGGCTCGCCAACGACCGCCGCGACCAAACCATCGTGCACACCGTGATTCAGCTTGCGCACGGGCTGGGCATGGATGTGGTGGCTGAAGGCGTGGAAACATCGGCGAGTCTTGATCTATTGCGACAAGCGGACTGCGACACAGGACAAGGCTTCCTGTTCGCGAAGCCAATGCCGGCGGCGGCATTCGCCGTCTTCGTCAGTCAATGGAGGGGTGCCACCATGAATGCAAGTGACTCGACCACCACCAGTTGCTGCGTGTGCTGCAAGGAAATCCCGCTCGATGCCGCCTTCACCCCGGAAGGCGCGGAATACGTCGAGCACTTCTGCGGGTTGGAGTGTTATCAACGCTTCGAAGCGCGTGCCAAGACAGGGAACGAAACCGATGCCGATCCGAACGCCTGCGACTCGCTACCGTCAGATTGAGGCATACCCTAACTTGGCGTCAGACCATCCGGCGCTAAATCGTCAGAATAGAGTTGCCTTCCGAATTGATTGACATGCGCCGTCAAGGGTCATAGATTTCTTCCTGACACATTTCCCTCAGGAGGATACCTTGCACGGTCAGCGCATCGGTTACGTCCGCGTCAGCAGCTTCGACCAGAACCCAGAACGGCAGCTCGAACAGATCCAGGTGGATAAAGTGTTCACCGACAAGGCGTCGGGCAAGGACACACGGCGGCCCGAACTGGAACGGCTGCTCGCCTTCGTGCGCGAAGGCGACACGGTCGTGGTGCACAGCATGGATCGTCTGGCGCGCAACCTCGACGACCTGCGCCGCCTGGTGCAGGGCCTCACCCAGCGCGGCGTACGCATCGAGTTCCTTAAGGAGCATTTGACCTTCACCGGCGAGGACTCGCCGATGGCGAACCTGATGCTGTCGGTAATGGGCGCGTTCGCCGAGTTCGAACGCGCCTTGATCCGCGAGCGGCAGCGCGAGGGCATCGCGCTCGCCAAGCAGCGCGGGGCCTACCGTGGCAGGAAGAAATCCCTGTCGTCTGAGCGTATTGCCGAACTGCGCCAACGTGTCGAGGCTGGCGAGCAAAAGACCAAGCTGGCTCGTGAATTCGGAATCAGTCGCGAAACCCTGTATCAATACTTGAGAACGGATCAGTAAATATGCCACGTCGTTCAATCCTGTCCGCCGCCGAGCGCGAAAGCCTGCTGGCGTTGCCGGACACCAAGGATGAGTTGATCCGTCACTACACGTTCAGCGAAACCGACCTCTCCATCATCCGGCAGCGGCGCGGCCCGGCCAACCGGCTGGGCTTCGCCGTGCAGCTCTGTTACCTGCGCTTTCCTGGTGTCATCCTGGGCGTCGATGAGCCGCCGTTTCCGCCCTTGTTGAAACTGGTCGCCGACCAGCTCAAGGTCAGCGTCGAAAGCTGGGACGAATACGGGCAGCGGGAGCAGACCCGGCGCGAGCACCTGGTCGAACTGCAAACGGTGTTCGGCTTCCAGCCCTTTACCATGGGCCACTACCGGCAGGCCGTCCAGTTGCTGACCGAGATGGCCTTGCAGACCGACAAGGGCATCGTGCTGGCCAGCACCTTGATCGAGCACCTGCGGCAGCAGTCGGTCATTCTGCCTGCCCTCAACGCCGTCGAGCGGGCGAGCGCCGAAGCAATCACCCGCGCCAACCGGCGCATCTACGATGCCTTGGCCGAACCGCTGTCGGACGCGCATCGCCGCCGCCTCGACGATCTGCTCAAGCGTCGGGACAACGGCAAAACGACCTGGCTGGCCTGGCTGCGCCAATCGCCCGTCAAACCGAATTCGCGGCACATGCTGGAACACATCGAACGCCTCAAAGCGTGGCAGGCGCTCGACCTGCCTTCTGGCATCGAGCGGTCGGTGCACCAGAACCGCCTGCTCAAGATCGCCCGTGAGGGTGGCCAGATGACGCCCGCCGACCTGGCCAAGTTCGAGGCGCAGCGACGCTATGCCACCCTGGTGGCGCTTGCCATCGAGGGCATGGCCACCGTCACCGACGAAATCATCGACCTGCACGACCGCATCCTGGGCAAGCTGTTCAACGCCGCCAAGAACAAGCATCAGCAGCAATTCCAGGCGTCCGGCAAGGCGATCAACGCCAAGGTGCGGTTGTTCGGCCGCATCGGCCAGGCGCTGATCGAGGCCAAGCAGGCGGGCCGCGATCCGTTCGCCGCCATCGAGGCCGTCATGTCCTGGGATGCCTTCGCCGAGAGCGTCACCGAAGCGCAGAAGCTTGCGCAGCCCGAGGACTTCGATTTCCTGCACCGCATCGGCGAAAGCTACGCCACGCTGCGCCGCTACGCGCCGGAATTCCTTGCCGTGCTCAAGCTGCGGGCCGCTCCCGCCGCGAAGGACGTGCTCGACGCCATCGAGGTGCTGCGCGGCATGAACAGCGACAACGCCCGCAAGGTGCCCGCCGACGCGCCGACCGAGTTCATCAAGCCGCGCTGGCAGAAGCTGGTCATGACCGACACCGGCATCGACCGGCGCTACTACGAACTGTGCGCGCTGTCGGAGATGAAGAACGCGTTGCGTTCCGGCGACATCTGGGTGCAGGGGTCGCGCCAGTTCAAGGACTTCGAGGACTACCTGGTGCCGCCCGCGAAATTCGCCAGCCTCAAGCAGGCCAGCGAATTGCCGCTGGCCGTGGCCACCGACTGCAACCGGTACCTGAACGACCGGCTGACGCTGCTGGAAACACAGCTTGCCACCGTCAACCGTATGGCGACGGCCAACGAGCTGCCGGACGCCATCATCACCGAGTCAGGCTTGAAGATCACGCCGCTCGACGCGGCGGTACCCGACACCGCCCAAGCGCTGATCGACCAGACGGCAATGATCCTGCCGCACGTCAAGATCACCGAACTGCTGCTGGAGGTGGACGAATGGACGGGCTTCACTCGGCATTTCGCGCATCTGAAATCGGGCGACCCGGCCAAAGACAAGAACCTGTTGCTGACCACGATCCTCGCCGACGCGATCAACCTGGGCCTGACCAAGATGGCGGAGTCTTGCCCCGGCACGACCTACGCCAAGCTGGCTTGGCTGCAAGCCTGGCACATCCGCGACGAAACCTACGGGGCGGCGCTGGCCGATCTGGTCAACGCACAGTTCCGCCATCCCTTCGCCGAGCACTGGGGCGACGGCACCACCTCATCGTCGGACGGCCAGAACTTCCGCACCGGCAGCAAGGCCGAGAGCACCGGCCACATCAACCCGAAATACGGGAGCAGCCCAGGGCGGACGTTCTACACCCACATTTCTGACCAGTACGCGCCATTTCACACCAAGGTCGTGAACGTCGGCGTGCGCGATTCGACCTACGTGCTCGACGGCCTGCTGTACCACGAGTCCGACTTGCGGATCGAGGAGCATTACACCGACACGGCGGGCTTCACCGATCACGTCTTCGCCCTGATGCACCTCCTGGGCTTCCGCTTCGCGCCGCGCATCCGCGACCTGGGCGACACCAAGCTCTACATCCCGAAGGGCGACGCCGCCTATGACGCGCTGAAACCCATGATCGGCGGCACGCTCAACATCAAGCACGTCCGCGCCCATTGGGACGAAATCCTGCGGCTGGCCACCTCGATCAAGCAGGGCACGGTGACGGCCTCCCTGATGCTCCGAAAGCTCGGCAGCTACCCACGCCAGAACGGCCTGGCCGTGGCGCTCCGCGAGCTGGGCCGCATCGAGCGCACGCTGTTCATCCTGGACTGGCTGCAAAGCGTGGAACTGCGCCGCCGCGTGCATGCCGGCCTGAACAAGGGCGAGGCGCGCAATGCGCTGGCCAGGGCAGTGTTTTTCAACCGCCTGGGTGAAATCCGCGACCGCAGTTTCGAGCAGCAGCGCTACCGGGGGGTCTCCTCGTTTTCAGTGCAATAAGTGACGGTACGCAAAGCTAGCACTGGCGCGGGGGTGGTCTGGGTAGACCGTTGATTTCATTGACTTTCCTGTTCGCTTTGTAAACGGGTATGGTGGCCTCCCACTTTTGAGGTTCACGATGCAGGGTTGGCACACAACGTTTTTGGGGATGCGTGGGCTCCCCCGCGATATCAGCGACTTCGAGATGAAGGCATTTTTCACCTTCGATGGTGCCGAGCGCGACGCAATCAATGCACGCCGAGGTGATTCCCACAAGCTTGGGAGTTATTGTCAAATCTGGTGTATGACCATCAGGCAGCGTTCCTGTCCGATTGATTATCCACCTGTATTCCATCTTGAAACTGAACATTGTCCACGACCAGCTTCAGTTGATCGAATCCCGGCGGCCGCGAAAACTGAGTGCAACACCTGACCTTTCCGGTACGGTGCTGCCCCTATGTCCTATTCCGAACTCAGCGTCGAAGAGCGCGCCATCATTCAACTCAGTCAAGCTCAAGGCTTCAGCCTGCGCGGCATTGCTCGCCTGATTGACAGGTCGCCCTCGACCATCAGCCGAGAGCTGAAGCGCAATCGAGGCAGTAGTGGTGCTTACTCGGCCCGCTGCGCCCAGCAACAGATGAACATTCGGCGCCAGGTTTGTCGCCCCAAGCGCAAGCTTGTGCCGGGCAGCGAGCGCTTCGAACTGGTGGCCCACATGCTGCGTAAGCGTTTGTCTCCCGAGCAGATTGCCGGCAAGCTGCGCAGCATGACCATACCCAACCTCAGAGATGCCTACGTCTGTCGTGAGACGATCTATAACGCGATCTATGCCTTGCCGGTCGGCGAGTTGCGCAAGGAGCTGATCGTCTGCCTGCGCCAAGGCAAGACGACGCGCCGGCCGCGCTCTGGTGGCGTGGATCGGCGCGGCCAGATCCCTGAGATGGTCAGCATTCATGTTCGCCCGCCAGAGATCGAAGACCGGCTGATGCCGGGGCATTGGGAGGGCGACCTGATCAAGGGTAAGGCCAACGCCTCGTCGGTAGGCACGTTGGTGGAGCGCACCAGTGGCTACCTGATGCTGATGAAGATGAACGACGCAACGGCGACCTCGGCGATGGAGGGCTTCAGTGCAGCGCTCAACAGCATGCCGCTGGCGATGCGCAAGAGCATGACCTACGACCAGGGCCGGGAGATGGCGCGGCATGCTGAAATCACCCAGCAGACAGGGGTCGCTATTTACTTCTGCGACCCGCACAGCCCCTGGCAGCGCGGTAGCAACGAAAACATCAACGGCCTGATCCGCCAGTACCTGCCCAAGGGGACTGACTTGTCGGTACACAGTCAAGAGCAATTGAATGCCATCGCCTTGGAGCTGAATATGCGCCCCCGTAAACGCTTCGATTTCAAGTGCCCGATCGAAGTCATGGGCGAGGTGATGCAGGAAGCCATGGCTATGCGGCATCATGCTCCAGCTTCAAATCAATAACCGTGTTGCACTCAGCTTCTGCAACCGCCCCCTTTATTCGCTTCCAGCGTTTCTGAGCGGATTGGAGCAGTTTGAATACCATCGATAACGTGGTGTCGCGGGAGCCGCAAGACCGGCTCCGCTTGGTCCTCAGTCGTACGGTGGCGAAGGTGGATTCGATCGGGTTGGTGGTCCGCAAGTGAATCCAGTGAATCGCCGGAAAATCATAGAAGGCCAGCAGTTCGTCGCGATCCTTCTCCAGGTTCTCCATGGCCTTCGGGTACTTGTCCCGGAACCGGCTCAAGGTGCTGTTAAACGCCTTGTGAGCGCTGTCACGGGTCTCCGCCAGGTAGATCTCGTGTAGTGCTGACTTCACCTTTGGCTGCACCGACTTGGGCAGCTTGTCCAGCACATTGGCGGTCTTGTGAACCCAGCACCGTTGATGACGGGTATCAGGAAACACCTTGCTCAGGGCATTCCAGAAGCCAAGGGCGCCGTCGCCTACGGCAAGTTTGGGGGAAGGCTCCAGGCCTCGTTCCTTCAGCCCAGTCAGCAGCTCTCGCCAACTGGCTTCGGACTCCCGGTGGCCGTCCTCAACAGCTACCAGCTCCTTATGGCCATGCTCAGTGACGCCGATAATTACCAGCAGGCAAAGCCGGTCATCCAAGCGGACATTGCTGTACACGCCGTCTGCCCACCAATAGACGTAACGCGTCTGGCTCAGATCCCGCCGCTGCCAATCCTTGTGCTCATCAAGCCATTGCGCCTTGAGCCGGGACACCGTGTTGGCCGATAGGCCCTTGGCCTGTTCGCCGACCAGAGCGCTGAGGGCCTCCTGGAAGTCGCCCGACGAGATACCCCGTAGGTACAGCCATGGGATCAGCTCATCCATACTCCTCGCTCGTTTCAGATAAGGCGGTAGCAGGTGGCTATTGAAGCGTATGCCGGCACCACTGCGATCCCGGACCTTGGGCACCTGAACCTCCACATCGCCAACACCGGTCTGGATGGTGCGTTTGGGAAGATACCCATTGCGTACCACCGCCTGCCGGCCATCGGCCGTCTTGATGTCAGCGTACTGGCTCAAGAGACCTTCGAGCTCTGTCTCAACTGCCCGGGCAATCAGGTCACGCGCACCTTGCCGAATCAGCTCGTGCAGCGGGTCATTGCTAGTCATCTCTGGCTGTGAAAGAGCATGCAGGTTAGACTTGGACATGGCGTATCATTCCTCTGTTGGTTGTGATCGTCGCGGTGATCAACCAACAGGATACGCCACCCCTTCAGCCTGCTTCCATACACCAGAAATCACCATAACTCTTGACACACAGGGTGACAGGGTGACAGCGTGATAGGATGGTTTGAAGACGTTGTCGAATTGCCGGCTGTTTGAAGAAATCGGTGGTCTGAGTAGCTAAAGTGGGCAGACAGTCCATAAAAGCGGAAATATAGCCTTTTATCAATATCGGTGAAGCGTTTTTGCAAAACAGTTATGCATAATTGTAATGGTAAATAATTGTAAACCAAATTACTGTTTAATTATTGACATTGATCAATAAAAGTTCTCAATAACCATAGAAAGGTACTCCCGAATGAGCCGAAAATTTGATTTTATTACCAAAAATAATCTTTGGACAAATGAGCAGCGAGATGCAGCCGACAAAGTTCTCGCAGAAATTGATTCTTTAGGGCTTGAGATGATTCGGCTTTCTTGGGCCGATCAATACGGTCTCCTTAGAGGCAAATCACTCACGGTTGCATCGCTTAAATCAGCCTTTAAAGAAGGGTCAGAAGTTGCGATAGGACCTTTCTTTTTCGACCTAGTCAGCTCAATGGTTTTCAACCTATTTACTACTGCTGGTGACTTCGGAGATGAGTTGAGTGGTAACCCGACTGTGGTGATGGTTCCAGATCCTACGACGTTCAAGGTCTTACCTTGGGCAGATAAAACCGGCTGGATGCTGGCAGATCTGCATTGGAAATCTGGTGAACCATTCCCATTATGTCCCCGCGGTATCATGAAGAAGGCTGTCAAATCGTTAAGCGATGAAGGTTACTTATTTAAATGCGGTATTGAGCTTGAATGGTACTTGACGAAAATTGTTGATCGCTCACTTTCTCCAGAGAGTTTAGGTGCGCCAGGTGTACAGCCTGATGCCATTCAAGTTCAACCCGTGGCGCAAGGGTACTCCGTTCTACTTGAACATCACTTAGATCAGGTGGACGATATTATGTCCAAGGTTCGAAAAGGTCTTCTCGAGCTCAATCTGCCTTTGCGCTCAATAGAAGATGAGTGGGCACCAAGCCAAATGGAAACCACGTTTGATGTAATGGAAGGTTTAGAAGCAGCCGATGCAGCGCTACTTATAAAATCGGCCATCAAACAAATATGTTCACGACATGGTTATCACGCAACATTTATGTGCAAGCCGGCAATTAACGGGTTCTTTGCTTCAGGCTGGCATATGCATCAATCACTAGTGGATAAAGATACCCGAAAGAATCTTTTTATACCCTCAGAAGGGGAAGTGCTATCCCCGCTAGGTCGAGCTTATGCTGGTGGATTACTTGCAAATGGTAGTGCCGCCTCGAGTTTCACAACACCAACTGTGAATGGGTATCGAAGACGTCAGCCGTACTCGCTTGCACCAGACCGAAGAGCTTGGGCGAAAGATAACAAGGCAGCGATGGTCCGTGTAGTTTCTGCAACAGGCGATCCGGCTAGCCGGATCGAAAATCGTATTGGTGAGCCCGGCGCCAACCCTTATTTATATATGGCATCACAAATTGTCTCTGGGCTTGATGGCATTAAAAACAAAAAGGATCCCGGCGAGTTGCAAGAGTCTCCTTATGATGCACAAGTACCAATGCTGCCAACGACTTTGGCTGAGGCTCTGGATGCTCTTGAGCACGATTCGGAGTTGTTTAGAAGCTGCTTTGGCGACACCTTTATTAAATATTGGCTGCAATTAAGAAGATCCGAGTGGGCAAGATTTCTCGATGCTGAAGGTGCTGAGGCTGCTGAGCCTACAGGTGCTGTCACGCAGTGGGAACAAAAAGAATACTTCAACTTACTGTGATTTTCAGAGGTCAATATGTCTAAACGCTTTGCATTATTGTGGTGCTCTGAAGAAGAGCGCTTTGATTATCGAGAAGAAATGGTAAATGCCTTTAAAACTGAAAACTCCGACTGGGAAGTTATAAGTGCATTCACAGACTTAAATAAAATTATCGATAATTACGATGGCTTTGTTATCAGTGGTAGTGAGTACTCAGTTAATGCTGATAAAGAAAAGTTTTCTGGCTTATTTGAATTTATTCGAGCGGTCCATAAGAAAGAAAAACCAATTGTTGGCATATGCTTCGGTTGTCAGTCCCTTGCTGTCGCACTTGGCGGAGAGGTGGGTTTGAACCCTAGTCGTGAGTATAGGTTTGGAACTGATGAGCTCACGTTTCAAAATGGACTTAACAAACATGTTGGTACCAGTGAAGAGCGAGTGAGGCTTATTGAAGGCCATGGAGAATGCGTCATTAGACTCCCACTTGGATCTACATTACTCGCACGTTCTGATTCAACTGCTGTAGAAATTTTTGCGGTGGGGCCGTATGCAGTCGGAATTCAAGGACATCCAGAGATCAGTAAAAAAACCCTGGAGCAAGACTTTCTACGGGTTCATCTCGAAGATGGTAATTTGCAAGAAGATGAGGTACCCAGGTTTCATGCTGAGCTGAGTGGTTATCAGCCTCCTCAAGCGATACGTCAATTAGTGAAAGCGACTCTACACAAGCAAATTAATTTTCAGAACTTGGTGGGTGATGTATGAAAACCATAAATCAACTAATTCAGTCCGGGCGCGTACACCGTAAGGTCTATACAGAAGCATCTATTTTTCAAGCGGAAATGGACAAAATATTTCAAGCGAACTGGGTGTTTCTCTTACATGCAAGCCAAATTCCTAAACTTGATGATTATCAAACGGTTCGGATGGGTGGGCGACCACTGATCGTTGTAAGAAAAGGAGATGATGAGTTTCAGGCATTGCTTAATCGTTGTCCGCATCGTGGGGCAAAGGTTTGTCAAAATGATTCGGGTAACTCCAAGACATTTACTTGCCCTTACCATGGTTGGAAATTCAGGAACTCAGGCAAAGCTTTTGTTATTCCTGGTGCGAATGCCTATGGAGAGGGTTTCGATAAAGACAATTTCTCCATGACGGCAATTCCACGGGTGGAAAGCTATCGAGGTTTTGTCTTTGCTACCAGTAATGAGAACGCTGTTTCGTTAGAGGAGCATCTTGGTAGTGCGCGCCAGTATATTGATGAATGGTTAGCCCACCAGGGTGGTGAGATTAAAGTATCGAAGTCTGTTCAACGTTATGAAATAAAATGTAATTGGAAGCTGGTGTTTGATAATGCTGGTGATGGCTACCATGTCCCTTTTTCCCATCAGTCATTGCTACAAATGACTACGCTTCGATATGGCGGCGGGGATATGCAGTATATGGGTAATGCCGATGAGACAGGTGTGGGCCTTTATGCTTTGGGTAATGGTCACTCAGTGATGGATCAGCGCCCGGAAATGCATAAAGAGTCAGGGTGGGATCAGCAGCGACCACAGCCTGGCCGCGAAAGCTATGAAACACACGTTCGTAATAATAGTAGCCAGCCAGCAAGAGATTTAGAGCGAGCGGTTGGTGCTGGAATGAATATTAATATTTTTCCAAACTTACTGTTAATTGGCAACCAAATACAGGTTATTGATCCTATTTCTGTTAATGAAACAGTTCTGCATTGGCATGCAACCTTGCTTGCTGGTGATAATGAAGAGCTCAATGCAATTCGGATGCGCACTCAGGAGGATTTTCCAATTATGGGTGAGGTGGATGACGTGGCCAACTTTGAATCATGTCAAGAAGGACTCGAGACCATGCCGGAAATCGAATGGATCGATATTAGCAGGCATATGAATGAAGGAGAAAATGCTTGCTACCAAGATGTTATACAACATAAACCAACATCTGAGATCCATAGTCGCCATTATTTTGATACCTGGCTACAGCTAATGTCTGCAGTAAACAAAGAGAATCAGTCTGAGGTTTAAAATGAATAATAATAAAGATCTTAGTATAAAAATTGTTGATCCTAGCGCTGTTAACCTCGCTTATTATCAAGAGATTAAGCAGTACTCTGATTATTTTTGGAATCTTTCTAACCTTGGTGAGCCTGCGCTTGATCACAAGATAAATATGTTTCTGACTAAAGAAGCTCGGCTTTTGGATCAGCAGTGTTTTGATGAGTGGTTAACACTGTTTCTGGAGGATGGCTGTTACTGGATTCCTGGCAGTATGCCGGCGGCGTCACCTGCCAGCGAGGTCACATATGAGTTTCATGATATACGCAGACTGAAAGATCGAATTGTAAGGCTGCAAACGGGTTTTGCCTATTCGCAGATACCTGTTTCAAAAACTAATCGCATCCTTGGGGCGCCAGAAGTATGGGCAGTGCCGGGCTCAATTGATAGTTTTTTAGTGCGGGCGAGTTTTGTTATTAGTGAGAGTCGAGCAGATAACTCTAAAGTTATAAGTGGCTGGTATGGCTATGTAATCACTGCAGAAAATGGCACTCTAAAAATAAAAATGAAACAAGTAAATTTGAATGATTGCAAGTCGCCGCAGGGAAATAACTCATTCTTTCTATAGCGTGTTATCAAAATGAATATATTAGAGTTTGAAGTTGTTAATAAAATAAAAGAAACTGATGATTCTTTTTCATTTGTTTTGAAACCTATTAACAATACAAGACCAGGCTATAAGTCTGGTCAGTATTTACCAATAAAAATCCATCACAAGTCGGGGGTTTTATTTCGTTCTTATTCACTATCGTCTTCACCTGCAGCCAATGAGGATTTTAAAATTACGGTTAAGAGAGAACAGGGAGGAAAGGGCTCAAATTGGTTATGTGACAATATAAATGTTGGTGACTCGTTAGAAACGCTTTACCCAGCCGGAAACTTTTATCCGCAGCATTGGAATACTAATACCGTGTTATTTGCAGGTGGCAGTGGTATAACACCAATTATATCTATAATAAAGACTATGCTAATTAAATATAATAATAAAATAAAGCTATTTTATGCGAGCTCTTTAAGGCGTTCGGTTATATTTGAGAAAGAACTGAAAGCGCTTGCTTTGCAGTATCCTGAGCGACTAAAGGTGGAGTTCTGGTTTTCGGATGAACAGGGAACGCCAACACCGTCCGAATTTGAAAGATATATTGATAGTGATCCACATACCCAATATTTAATGTGTGGGCCTACTCCATTTATGGATAGTGCGGAGAAGCTCCTTATTGATTCGGGCATAGCATCGGATCTTATCACTAAGGAGTCTTTTACCGGTAGCGCTTCATCAGAATGCGATACAGTTGAAAGCTCAGCTGAAAAAGATGTCACTGTAAACTTTATGCTAAATGGCATTAAGAACAGCGTTATGTGCTCCGAAGATGATTTTATTTTAAACGAGATAATAAAAGCTGGAATTAATGTTCCTAGTTCGTGCTGTGCTGGTAATTGTGGGTCTTGCATGTGTCTGCTGGTGAGTGGAGATGTAATTCTAGAAAGCAATACTGTTTTGGACGCTTCTGATGAGGAAGACGGCTGGATCTTGGCGTGTCGATCTAAACCGAGATCGAAAAATATAGAAATATCCTTCGACCAATAATACTGAATTGACATCAACGTCAAAAGCTATTTCAGCGGCATCAGCGCGGCCTTGCCGGAACTCAAAAAAACGAACGGATCGGTCGTAGTGACGGCTTCCGTTTCTTCCTATGCGGCCGGCGGCGGCTCTTGCTACATTGCCAGCAAGCATGCAGTGCTGGGCATGGTCAAGGCGTTGGCCTACGAATTGGCCCCGCACATCCGGGTCAATGGCGTTGCGCCAGGTGGTACGGTCACTTCTTTGGCGGGGCCGGCAAGCGCCGGTTTCGACAAAACCAAAATGAAAGACATGCCCGGCATCGATGACATGATCAAGGGCCTGACCCCCTTGGGGTTCGCAGCAAGGCCCGAGGACGTGGTGGCACCGTATCTTTTGCTGGCCTCCCGGGAACAAGGGAAGTTCATCACTGGCACCGTAATCGGCATTGATGGCGGCATGGCGCTCGGCCGAAAGTGAATTTTCAATCAAATTAGATTTTTCAACCCCATTCCCAGGAGACAACCCATGAAGACGAAATTGTTTATCAACAACACCTGGAGCGCTTCGAGTGACAAAAAGTCATTTGATCGCAAGCACCCTGTCAGTGGCGAGGTCGTGACCCAATGCGCGAACGCCACGGTGGACGATGCGGTCAATGCGGCTCGAGCCGCTCAAGAGGCGTTCAAATCTTGGAAGGCCGTTGGGCCTTCGGAGCGGCGGCGCCTTCTTTTGAAGGTGGCAGACGTCATGGAGAGCAAAACGCCCGAGTTCATCGAAGTGATGGCCAAGGAAGTGGGAGCCTCCGCGCTGTGGGCGGGGTTCAACGTGCACCTGTCGGCCAATGTATTCCGGGAAGCCGCCTCACTAGCCACCCAAATTCAAGGCGAAACCATTCCGACGGACAAGCCTGACACCCTGTCGATGACGCTGCGTCAGCCGGTTGGCCCCATCTTGAGCATCGCTCCCTGGAACGGCACCGCCGTGCTCGCGGCGCGGGCCATCGCTTATCCGCTGGTCTGCGGCAATACCGTTGTGTTCAAAGGCTCCGAGTTCAGCCCCGGCACGCACGCTTTGATCACCAAGTGCCTGCAGGAGGCCGGCCTGCCTGCTGGCGTGCTCAATTATCTGAACTCCTCCCCGGACCGGTCGCCCGATATTGCAGATGCGCTGATTTCGTCTAAAGAGATTCGTCGCATCAACTTCACGGGCTCCACTCGCGTGGGGCGCATCATCGCCCAGAAATCGGCCCAGCATCTCAAGCGTTGCTTGCTGGAGTTGGGCGGCAAGTCCCCGCTGATCGTTCTGGACGACGCTGACATCGACGCGGCGGTCAAGGCAGCGGTGTTCGGCAGCTTCCTGTTCCAAGGCCAGATCTGCATGTCCACCGAACGCCTGGTGGTCGACGAGAAGATCGCGGACGAATTTGTCGCGAAGTTCGTCGAGAAAACCAAGAAGTTGAGTGCAGGCGATCCGTGCGTGACCGGGGACTGCGTCATTGGTCCGATGGTGTCGTCCAACTCGGGGGACCGGATCAATGGCCTGTTGAAAGATGCCATCGACAAGGGTGCCAAGGTCGTGTGCGGTGGTATGGCCGAGGGTGCGGTCATGCCCGCCACGATCCTGGACCACGTGACAGCCGACATGCAGATCTACGATGAGGAAACCTTTGGTCCCATCACTGTGGTTGTTCGTTGCAAGGGCGAAGCCGATGCCATCCGTATTGCCAACGACAGTGCATATGGCCTGTCATCGGGCGTGTTTGGCCGGGACGTGAACCGGGCCCTGCGCGTGGGCATGGCGATCGAATACGGCTCGGTCCATATCAACGGGTCCACCGTACAGACCGAGGCGCAGGCGCCTTATGGCGGCACAAAGGCCACCGGTTATGGCCGCTTCGATGGACGCGCGGTGATCGACGAGTTCACGGAGCTCAAATGGCTAACCATTGAACCGTTCGAACAGCAGTATCCCTTCTAAGCCGAAGCAACAAAGGAGTTAAACCATGAACAAGCAAGCAGCAGTCATTGAACTAGGATACATGGGCATTTCGGTCAAGGATCCCGCAGCGTGGAAATCCTTTGCCGCGAACATGCTGGGGCTTCAAGTCCTCGATGAAGGTGACAAGGACCGCTTCTATCTGCGAATGGACAATTGGCACCACAGAATCGTGGTCCATCACAATGGTCAAGATGACCTTGAATACCTGGGCTGGCGTGTCGCCGGTCAACCGGAATTCGAGGCATTGGGTCAAAAGCTCGTGGACGCAGGCTACAAAGTCCACGTGTGCGACAAAGCCGAAGCACAAGAACGGATGGTACTGGGCCTGATGAAGACAGAAGATCCGGGGGGCAACCCGACCGAGATTTTCTGGGGACCTCGGATTGACCTGAACAATCCCTTCCACCCCGGTCGTCCCTTGCACGGAAAATTTCTAACCGGCGATCAGGGCCTAGGCCACTGCATCGTGCGTCAGAATGATGTTGAAGCGGCGCGTAAGTTCTATAGCTTGCTGGGATTTCGTGGAGATGTCGAGTACCGCCTTCCTTTGCCCAACGGCATGACCGCTGAGTTGACGTTCATGCATTGCAACGCTCGCGATCACTCCATCGCGTTCGGCGCAATGCCTGCGGCCAAGCGCATCAATCATCTGATGATTGAATACACCCATCTGGAAGATCTGGGTTATACGCACCAGCTTTTCATGAAGAACAAGATTGACATCGCATTGCAACTGGGTATTCATGCCAACGACAAGGCGCTGACGTTCTATGGTGCAACACCTTCCGGCTGGCTGATCGAACCTGGGTGGCGAGGCGCCCCCGCCATTGCTGAATCGGAATATTACGTCGGCGACATTTTCGGTCACGCCATCGAGGCCACCGGTTATGGATTGGACGTCAAACTGAGCTAGGGAAATCCTGCAAAACCCCCCAAGCGTCATGGCGTCAGCGAGCAGAGCATCTATGGCTGGCGCAAGCGGTATGGCGAGTTCAGCGTTGATGAGGTGCGGCGCCTGAAGGATCTGGAGGCAGAGAACACGCGGCTGCGCAAGATGCTGGTTGACCGCGACCTTGAGCTGGAGGTCATGAAGGAGATCAACAAGCGAAAGTGGTAAGCGTACGAGCTCGGCAGGAACAGGTCCGCCAAGCCTGCTCCATGGGGTTGTCCGAACGCCGGGCTTGTACGCTGCTTGAGGTATCTCGATCGGGGTTTCGCTACGAGCGCACGAAGGCGACAGCCGACGAGCCGGTCTCGCAAAAGATGAAGGAGTTGGCCTTGCAGTATCCACGCTACGGTTACCGACGTATTCGCATCTTCATGGCGCGCGAGGGTTACGCGATGAGTGCGGCCAGAGCCTGGCGGCTGTGGCATGAAGCGGGCTTGCAGATTGCGCGTCGTCGACCGCGCAAACGCGTGGCAGGCAGCCTGCCGCGTCCCTTGCCATCGAATCAGGCCAACCAGGTCTGGTCCTATGACTTCGTGTTCGACGCCTGTGCCAATGGGCAGCAACTAAAGTGTCTGACCATCGTCGATGAGTACACGCGGGAATGCCTGGCCATTGACGTGGCCGGATCCATCCGTACGAATCGGGTGATTGAGGTGCTGAGTCGACTGGTGAGCGAACGCGGCGCACCGCGATATCTGCGCTCCGATCATGGGCCGGAATTTGTATCGAGTGCGCTCCTGAAGTGGAGCCTGGAGCAAGGTATCGAAACCGCGCTGATCGACCCAGGCAAGCCCTGGCAGAACGGTACGACCGAAAGCTTCAATGGCAAGTTGCGCGACGAATGCCTGAGCCTTGAATGGTTCCGTAACCGGATCGAGGCCAGGATTGTGATCGAGGACTGGCGGCGGCATTACAACGAGGTGCGCCCGCACTCCAGTCTGGGGTATCTGACGCCGCTGCAGATGGCGCAGAGCTTGAAGAACTGTTTATCAACCAACGCCATTTCCCAGACGGCGTTGGTATGAAAAAACCGGGCAGGTCAGGAGATTCTGATCGGTCCACATTGATTCCAAAATTCTGTTTGCATCACCATTTTCAAAGGAAATTTGAATGACAAGAAAGACCAGCAAAGCGACGCGCCTGACTGCAGAGGATATTCAAGGCGCATGGGTCATTATGCCGACCCCCTCCACTCCGGATGCTTCGGACTGGCGCAGCACGCACACGGTTGATCTCGACGAGACGGCCCGGATCGTCGAGGAGTTGATAGCGGCCGGGGTCAATGGCATTCTAAGCCACGGCACTTTTGGTGAATGCGCGACGCTGACGTGGGAAGAGAAGCGGGATTTTGTTTCAACGGTCGTCGAAACCGCCCGTGGTCGAGTGCCCTACTTCTGCGGCACAACAGCCTTGAATACCCGTGAAGTTATACGCCAGACCCGCGAAGTGATGGACATTGGTGCCCAAGGAACCATGCTCGGCGTGCCGATGTGGGTGAAGATGGATCTGCCCACCGCCGTGCAGTTTTATCGCGATGTGGCGGAAGCGGTGCCAGATGCTGCCATCGCTGTTTATGCCAACCCGGAGGCTTTCAAATTTGATTTTCCTCGCCCGTTTTGGGCCGAAATGTCCAAAATCCCGCAAGTTGTTACAGCCAAGTACTTGGGCATCGGAATGCTGGACTTGGATCTGAAATTGGCTCCAAATATTCGCTTCCTTCCGCATGAGGATGACTATTACGCTGCGGCCCGAATCAATCCTGAGCGCATGACCGCCTTCTGGTCCAGCGGCTCCATGTGCGGTCCAGCGACTGCCCTCATGCTTCGTGATGCGGTGACACAGGCCAAGACGACCGGTGACTGGACCAAGGCCAAGGCCATTTCAGATGACATGCGCGCTGCCGACGCCACACTGTTTCCACGCGGCGATTTCTCGGAATTCTCGAAATACAACATTGGTCTCGAAAAAGCACGAATGGACGAGGCGGGTTGGCTCAAAGCGGGGCCGTGCCGGCCACCCTATACGCTGGTACCAGATGAATACCTTGCAGGTGCTCGAAAATCAGGCAACGCCTGGGCCGCACTGCATACCAAGTACGCCGAGGAATTGAAGAAAACCAAAACGGCAACCAACTCGAAAAAGAAGTAAGTCCAGGCCCTGAGTCAGACATCTCCGATCAGCACAACCTGCTGATCTGGAGGTTTTCTGGATTAGTGCAGTCGGCGAGTTAAAAATATGCCAGTACAGAGTGGAAGCGCCACAAGCGCAGGGTGCACCGATCGCCCTGAAGCAATCTCACACTATTGCCATCTTCTCTTTGTTGGGAGTGCATGATCGTGATGGTCGATTTTTATTTCGATTTTTTGAGCCCATTTTCGTATCTGGCCAACCACCGTTTGTCGGTGCTCGCCGGGCGTTATGGATTCTCCATCCAGTATCACGCCATTGATTTGGCGCGAGCAAAAACGGCCATTGGCAACATCGGGCCATCCAATCGGGACCTCAAGGTCAAGCTTGACTACTTAAAGGTGGATTTGCAGCGATGGGCCGATCTCTATAGGATTCCGTTGGTTTTCCCCCCTAACTTCAACAGCCGCCGGGTGAATGCCGGACTGTATTACCCGGCAGCCAGGGAGCGAGCCGCTGAATATGTTCGCCTTGTTTTCGATTCGGCTTGGGGGAAAGGGTGGGCACTGGATGCTGATAGCTTGCTGGCTGAGGTATGCGACAAGCTAAACTGGGATCTCGGTGAATTTGAAGATTTTTTGAACAGCGAAAATGCCGCCAAGGCATACGACGAAGAGACGCAGGCGGCCATTGACCGAAAGGTTTTCGGGGTTCCCACCGTGTTTTGGGATGATCAAATGTGGTGGGGAAATGACCGCCTTTTCATGCTTGAGAGCAGGTTGCAAAAGGAAACGCAACCATAAATTCTCAGTGCATCGATTTTTCTGATTTTTCAACCACGCCTTGATTTTAAGGAGTCTCATGAAGCTTTATTACAGCCCCGGCGCATGTTCATTGTCGCCTCACATCATCCTTCGTGAAGGTGGATTTGACTTTCAGCTAGAAAAGGTTGATCTCGGCACCAAGGTGACTGAGACTGGTGTTGATTACAAGACCGTCAATCCCGTGGGCAGTGTCCCCGCTTTGCAAATGGATGATGGGCAGGTGCTCACCGAAGGGCCGGCCATCGTTCAATACCTCGCTGACCGTGTGCCAGAAAAATGCCTGGCACCGGCAGCTGGCTCGCTGGAGCGTTACCGACTGATGGAATGGCTGAATTTCATCTCCACCGAATTGCATAAAAGCTTCGGAGCGCTGTTCAGCCCGGTGTTTCCACAGGATGCCAAGCCAGTCATCAAGGCCCAATTGGAAAGCCGTCTTGCCCATACCGAGCAGATGCTCGGTGACAAGGTTTGGGCCATGGGGAACGACTTTTCCGTGGTGGACGCCTACTTGTTTACTGTGCTTGGCTGGGGGGCTTACGTGAATGTGGACCTTTCGCCTTGGCCCGGCCTGCAAGGCTACCTCAACCGCGTGGCTGAACGTCCAGCAGTCCGGGCCACATTGTCGGCTGAAGGTTTGATCTGATTTTTTTAGAGAAATAAATAAAGCATGGCCAGCCTCCATGAGCGGCCAGCCATGCCGCGGGGCAGCCGTGGGCAGCGGCCTCGATCAAATTTCGATGCACACAGATTACGAGCCCCTTTTTCCGACTGCGGTCGGATTCAGAAATTGCCGATACTTGCTTTGGTCTGATCGAAGCGTGAGGGATATCGGCTTCCCCTATCCACATGCTTGATGAAGAGGAGCGTATCACCATGAGTCACGAACTTGGCCGACTGGAAGACCTGCCGCAGGACTACCGAGACGAACTCAAACAACTTAACCTGGTGCCGCTATGGCCCAGCCTACGCGCGGTGCTGCCGCCCAATGTCCCGACCCGCCAGACGCAGCCGACTTACTGGTCCTACCAGACGCTCAAGCCGCTGCTGCTCAAGGCCGGTGAGCTGACCCCCATTGAGAAGGCCGAGCGCCGCGTGCTGGTGCTGGCCAACCCCGGCCACGGCCTGGAGAAGATGCAAGCCAGCGCCGCCATATACCTGGGCATGCAGTTGCTGCTGCCCGGCGAGTGGGCGCCCAGCCACCGCCACACCCCCAACGCGGTGCGCATGATCGTGGAGGGCGAGGGCGCCTACACCACCGTGGATGGCGAGAAGTGCCCCATGAGCCGGGGTGACCTCATCCTCACGCCCACCGGCCTGTGGCACGAGCACGGCCACGACGGCAACGAGCCCGTGGTGTGGCTCGATGTGCTGGACCTGCCGCTGGTGTACTACATGGAGGCCAGCTACCACATCGACGGCGAGCGCCAGCAGGTCGACCCCGGCCGGGGCGACTGCGCCTGGACCCGTGCGGGCGTGGTGCCAACCCCCGTGTTCCAGCGCAGCGACAAGCGCTATCCTCTCTTGCGCTACCCTTGGGCCGACACCCGTGCCGCCCTGCTGTCGCTGGCGGCCGACCAGCCTGAGCAGGAATGCGTGCAGGTCACCTACGTCAACCCCGAAACGGGTGACGACGCCGAGAACATCCTGGGCTTCTACGCCCTGATGCTCAAGCCCGGCCAGACCCTGCGCCTGCCCGTGCGTTCGCCCGCCGTGGTGTTCCACCAGATCGAAGGCCGCAGCGAGGCGCGCATCGCCGAGTCCACCTTCGCCCTGAGGGAAGCCGATACCTGCTGCGCCCCCGGCTACACCGAGGTGACGCTGAAAAACCTCTCAGCCGACCAGCCGTCCTTCATCTTCATGGCCGACGAATCGCCCCTGCACCGCAAGCTGGGCGTCTTTGAAAACCGCGGCTGAGCCGCCGCGAAGCACCACACAACAGGAAAGCAAGTGAGCAACTACCTCTGGAACCCGCCTCCCGTCCAGTCTCTGCCCGTTCGTGGCAAGACCGAGCGCTTCCCCATCAACCGCATCTTCTGCGTCGGCCGCAACTACCACGCCCACGCGGTGGAAATGGGCCGTCCGGTCGACAAAAGCGTCGAACAAGCGTTCTACTTCACCAAATCGCCACAAACCCTGGTGGAAAGTGGTGCGACCGTGGCCTACCCGCCGCGCACCAGCAACTACCACTACGAGATGGAGCTGGTGCTGGCGATCGGCAAGCCCGGCTTCCGCGTCAGCGAAGACCAGGCGCACGAGTTGATTTACGGCTACGCCGCCGGCCTGGACATGACCCGGCGCGACCTGCAACTGGTGGCACGCGACAAGGGCCGCCCCTGGGACACCGGCAAGGACATCGAGGAAGGCTCGGTCTGCTCCGAGATCGTGCCGATGCAAGGCGTGGTGGTGGAGCAGGGCGCGATCGCCCTGGAAGTCAACGGCCAGACCAAACAGTCGTCCAACGTGGACAAGCTGATCTGGAACGTCCGCGAGATCATTGCCGACCTCTCCACCTACTACCACTTGCAACCCGGCGACCTGATTTACACCGGCACGCCCGAAGGCGTGGGCGCCGTGGTGGCGGGTGACAAGATCATCGGCCGTGTGGAAGGCATTGCCGAGATCAGCCTGACCGTCGGCCCGGCCGAGTGAGCCTGCACGCGATGAAGCTGTACAACTTCTGGCGCAGCGGCACGTCACACCGGCTGCGCATCGCGCTCAACCTCAAGGGCGTGCCCTACGAGTACCTGGCCGTGCACCTGGGCAAGGAAGAGCACCTAAAGGACGCCTTCAAGGCGCTGAACCCACAGCAGTTGGTGCCCGCGCTGGACACGGGCGCGCAAGTGCTGATCCAGTCGCCGGCCATCATCGAATGGCTGGAGGAACAGTACCCCACGCCCGCGCTGCTGCCGGCCGACGCCGACGGCCGCCAACGGGTGCGCGCGCTGGCCGCCATCGTGGGCTGCGACATCCACCCCATCAACAACCGCCGCATTCTGGAGTACCTGCGCAAGACGTTCGGCGCCGACGAGGCCGCCATCAACGCCTGGTGTGGCACCTGGATCAGCGCCGGTTTCGATGCCTACGAAGCACTGCTGGCGGTCGACCCGAAGCGCGGCCGCTACAGCTTTGGCGACACACCCACGCTGGCCGACTGCTACCTGGTGCCGCAGGTGGAAAGCGCCCGCCGCTTCCAGGTGGACCTGACGCCCTACCCCCTGATCCGCGCAGTGGACGCGGCCTGCGGCGAGTTGGACGCATTTCGGCGCGCCGCGCCAGCTGCTCAACCTGATTCGGCTTGACGAAAAATACGCCGCCTTCGCCCTAATAAACAGTTCGTAGCCCTGCCCAGTGACAAGTATCAATGAGCAATAGTGAAAATGTAAGGGGAAAGATTATGAAACATATTCTGACCCGACGAGCAGCCCTGAGCACTTTGGGCTCCCTTGGAATCGGGGGCCTTCCGGGCATGAGCTTGGCGCAATCCGGCCCTGGCGTGGCCACGATCGTGATTGGACTCGCCGCAGGCGGAGCGACCGATATGGCTGCCCGCCGGTTGTCTGAGGGAATGCGCGGTGCCTATGCTTCCAGTGTGCTCGTCGACAACCGCACGGGGGCGGGTGGTCGAATTGCGATCCAGCATGTTAAGGCCGCGGCACCAAACGGCGCGACACTTCTGCTGACGCCTGCATCCATGATGACGCTATACCCTCACACGTACAAAGATCTGGGATATGACCCGGTCAAGGACTTTGTGCCGGTCGGTATGGTTTCGACAAGCGAGGTTGGGTTTGCGATCGGGCCCGCTGTCCCGGAATCGGTTGGTAGCCTCAACGACTACTTGGCCTGGATCAAGAGTAACCCTGATTCTGCCACGTTTGGCCATGGTGCCACCGGCTCTGGACCGCATTTCTTGGGCGAGCTGCTCGGGCGGCTTTTGGGCGTGAAAATGGTGCAGACAGGCTTCCGCGGTTCCCAGCCTGCGATTGTGGACCTGTTGGGGGGGCACATCCCGGCGGTGGCCGCGCCCTTGGGTGAGTTCCTCCCTCACATGAAGACCGGCAAGATCCGGGTGCTGGGCGTGACTGGCGCCAACCGCTCTCGTTTCCTGACCAACGTCCCGACCTTCAAGGAGCTCCACATCGCCTTGAGTGAGATGACCGAGTGGTTCGGGGTATTCATGCCCGCAGGCACGCCCGCGCAAGCGGTCCAGCAAGCCAGCGCTGCCATGAAGTCGGCTGTTGCAAACCCGGAACTGGTCAAGGCCTACGCCATGATGGGCATGGAGGCTGGTTGGAGTTCGCCTGAAGGCTTGTCCGATCGATTGAAAAACGACATCAAACGCTGGCAAGCAGTCGCTGAGAAAATTGGTTTTACCGCGCAGTCTTGAGCAGAGGGGGGGCACCATGATCAAACGCCGTGAGTGGATGAAAGCCGCGGGATTTGCCACCTTATCGCTCGGCACTGTAAGAAGCGTCAAAGCCCAACCGGTACCAAAATTACTCAAGATCATCAACGGCTTCCCACCCGGAGGAGTCGTCGATGCGGTTGCACGCCGGGTGGCAGAAGGATTGGCGGTGACGGAACCCGGGGTTAACGTGATCGTTGACAACCGTGTCGGAGCGGGTGGGCGGATAGCTGTGTCCGCCGTCAAGGCAGCCGTCGACGATGGCAGCACCTTGTTGTTCACACCAGACGCCGTGCTGTCCTTGTACCCTTTCGTCTACAGCAAGTTGGACTACGATCCGTTCGCGGATCTGGCTCCCGTAGCCACCGTAGCCACTACGACTGACGCCCTTGCGCTGGGTCCCTTGGTACCGCCTTCCGTGCGTGGGCTCCGGGATTTCCTGGCCTGGGCCAAGGAGCACCCTGAACACGCAAGTTTCGGATCTCCCGGTACCGGTACACCATTGCATCTCTTGGGGGCGCTGGTAGCCAAGGAGGCTGGCGTCTATCTCAGGCACGTGGCTTATCGTGGCGCCGCGCCTGGAGTTACCGATCTGATCGGTGGGCAGATTGCATGCATGGCTGCGCCTACGGGGACGTTCTTGTCTTTCCAAAAGGCGGGGAAATTGCGCATCATCGCAACCTCTGGGCCGCAGCGAACACCCTTCACGCCCGACACTCCCACATTTGCAGAGCAAAAGTTCGGTGCAGACTACCCCGCTGGCGATCAGTGGCTCGGCTTTTTTGCTCCATCAGGCGTTTCGCCCCAAACCGTTTCACGCCTTCATCAAATGGTTGCCGAAGCCGTCAATCGCAAGGCGGTTGCGGAGGCTCTTGCCTCCCTGGGCTTGGTAGCACACAGCTTAACGCCGCAGGCCATGGCGTCCAGCCTGCGAAAACAACATGAAAAGTGGTGGGAAGTTGTCAGACGCGTGGGCTTCACCGCCGAGTCTTGAGATGCCATTAACCTCTCGTTTCATCCGCCCACTTTCGCGGCACGCAGTGCTTCGATCTGCTCCTCCAGCGGGCCCCAAACGGGCGAACTCGACATTGCCGCAGTGCTTGCACGCATCGAGCACCGCCGCACGCTTGTCCGTCAGGACCTGGGCTTCCCAGCGCTCGTTGAAATTGCCGACCTTCTGGGCACCTGGCGCAGTTGAATCGGGCTAACTGTCATGACCCTGGCGGGTCACCCTGGATGATGGAAGACACTGTGGGCGTGCAGGCCAGCACGGGTAGAGGTCGGTCAATTCTTTGATGGCACTCGACCGCGATCGCTAACTTGCCCCGTTGCCGACCACTCCTACCCAGTCGGCCCTGAACAACTCGTTTTAGCCGCGAGCCAGCGCGGAGCGGCGCGAAGTCAAGGCGGTGAGCGGCGATGTTGACGTGGGTGCCGGCAAGGCCAGCGTGGCGGTCATGGCGATCAGTCCGAGCAAGGCGCAATAAAGCACCCGCAGGTGCCGCAGGATCATCCGCAAGTTGTGCCCGGCGCCGCACAGCAGAGCGTGCAGCGCGTCGCCACCCGCGCCCTTGAGCCAGTTCTTGCCCAGTAGGCCGTCGGCCTTCATGTGTCCGATCATGGGCTCGACCACCTGACGCCGCTTGAGCAGCTTCTTCAGCCGCTTGGGCAACTTGCGCGTATGACTGATCAGCAGTCGCGCCCAACACGCGGGCTCGACACCGCGGTAGCCACGGTCGGCCAGCGCGATCTTGGGTGTGTGGCCGGTGAGGATCTCGACCAGCTCGAGCTGGCTGTCCACCGTGTGGCCGTCATACGGGTTGCCGGGCATGGAGCGCATGCCCACCACCAGGCCCTCTTTGGCCGTCACTGCGATGGACACTTTCACGCCGAACTCGTAGGGCGTTCTGGCTTTGCCCTTGGCGATGCACTCTGCCTCGGGCGCGTGCAGCGCATACAGGGGTCTCCTCGTTTTCAGTGCAATAAGTGACGGTACGCAAAGCTAGCACTGGCGCGGGGGTGGTCTGGGTAGACCGTTGATTTCATTGACTTTCCTGTTCGCTTTGTAAACGGGTATGGTGGCCTCCCACTTTTGAGGTTCACGATGCAGGGTTGGCACACAACGTTTTTGGGGATGCGTGGGCTCCCCCGCGATATCAGCGACTTCGAGATGAAGGCATTTTTCACCTTCGATGGTGCCGAGCGCGACGCAATCAATGCACGCCGAGGTGATTCCCACAAGCTTGGTCTGGCGCTCCATATTGGTTTCCTGCGCATGAGTGGGCGTTTGCTCGGTGCCTTTCGGGTAATTCCAGTAGCCTTGTGGCGCCACCTTGGCAACGAGCTTGGCATTGCAGCACCAGAAGTCGCCTCGCTGAGAGCCATGTATGAACGCGGGCGCACGCTATTCGATCACCAACAAGTAGCCTGCACGGTCCTTGGATTCCAGTGGATGAGCGAGCACCAGCGCCGCTCACTGGTACGTGAACTGCGCGACGAAGTGGCGCGCTGCGCCGACCGCGATCAGCTACTCGTGCGGGCGCGTCAATGGCTGTACAAGAACAAGCTGGTGATCGTGCACGAGCGGGCAATTCGGACACTGATTGCGGCGGCACTTGCCCAGCTTGAAGTTGAAACAGGCACCGCCATCGCCGCCAGCGTTGATCCAGCAACACTTGATCGCTGGCGAGCCTCAGTTTCAGAGCTGCGCCCAGATGGACAAACCCAGCAGAGTTGGCTATGGGCTGCACCGGCGAAACACTCAACCCGCCAAATCAGCGAGGTACTGGAGCGCATCGACCTGCTTTACACGCTGGACGTTCATAAGCACCTGGCAGACATCCCCGATCTCATCTTGCGCCGCTACGCGCGCCGACTTGTCTCCAGGCCGCCCTCAGCCGGAGCCAAGATCAAAGAGCCAGCGCGCACCGTGGAGGTCGCATGCTTTCTTCGGTATTGCCTGTTCACCACCACAGACCAGTTGATCCTTATGGTGCAGCGCCGGATCGCCGATCTGTGGCGTCAGGCTGCCGCCGATGTCCCCGCTACCGTCAATTGGGCCGCAATGTACAAAACGCTGCTCGGCGAACTTGTTGCCTTGAGCGCGCAAGGTGCGGTGCCAGATGCTGAGTTGCGTGCCCGTCTTGAAGCCTTGATCACCGAAACCCAGAAACGCAAACCACCGAGCAGGGCCTCCCTGGTCCGCGAGGGATTGATTGATGGAATTCGCCCCGTGCGGTCGTTGCTCGTCGCCATTGCAAAGCTGCCCTGGCAGGCCACCGGCGAGCATCCTGCCATCGAGTACCTTGCCAAGCTGCAAGCTTTATATCTCAAAGGATCCAGAAAGCTGCCAGTTGAAGTGGTGGCACCAAGTCTGGGAATGATCTGGCAGGTTTCGATCTCCAGCCCAGACCGGGAACGGGCGTTTCAGGCGTTGGAGGTGGCCACCCTGTTTGCCCTGCGCCGCGCGGTGCGCAATGGCTCGGTCTGGATTGAGCACAGCCTGAGCTTTCGGGGTCGTGCGCGCTTGTTCTTCACGGACGAGCGTTGGCAGGCAGAGTCCAAGAAACACTATGCCCGTCTATCGTTACCCAGCAAGGCTGCCACTTTCTTGAAGCCTTTGCTGGCCAGAGTAACTGCCGGTGTCGATGCGGTGGCCGCTGCAGCCCGCAGTGGCGTACTGCGCGTGGATGATGAACTCCATTTGTCGCCATTGCCCGCAGAGGACGAAGACCCAGAAGTGACCAAGCTGCGCGCGGCTTTGGATCACCGCATCGGTGAGGTTCAATTGCCGGAAGTGATTCTGGCCGTTGACGCCCAGGTGCGCTTTAGCTGGATCATGCTCGGACGTGAGCCGCGCTCTACCGACGAGCTGCTGATGGTCTATGCCGGCATCATGGCCCACGGCACCAGTCTGACTGCGGTCGAATGCGCGCGCATGATTCCGCAATTGTCTGCCACCAGCATTCGCCAGGCCATGCGCTGGGCGCGGGACGAACGGCGTCTGAGCCAGGCCTGCCAGGCTGTGCTGGAATTCATGCAGCGACACCCGATTGCCGCCACCTGGGGGCGGTCCGATTTGGCATCTTCTGACATGATGAGCATGGAGACCACCAAACGGGTGTGGCAAGCCCGGCTTGATCCTCGGCGCAACACACCTTCCATTGGAATCTACTCCCATGTAAAAGACCGGTGGGGCATCTTCCATGCGCAGCCCTTTGTGCTCAATGAGCGCCAGGCGGGCGTGGCCATTGAAGGTGTCATCCGCCAAGAAAAGCTGGAGACCAGCCAGCTTGCTGTGGATACCCATGGCTACACCGACTTTGCCATGTCACATGCCCGTTTGCTTGGTTTTGATCTTTGCCCGCGGTTGAAGGAACTCAAACAGCGCCACCTCTTTGTGCCACGCGGCACCAAAGTGCCCGCAGAAATCGCTGCGGTGTGCGAAGCCAATGTCGACGTCGCTTTGATCGAAAAGCATTGGGATAGTCTGGTGCACCTGGCAGCCTCGGTCATGAGCGGACATGCCAGTGCGGTGGCAGCTCTTGCGCGGTTCGGTTCTGCCGCCCAGGGCGATCCAATCTATGAGGCTGGCGTGCAATTGGGGCGGTTGCTGCGTACGGCGTTTTTGGCTGACTACTTTGTCAAGGACGCTTTCAGGAACGAGTTGCGCCGGGTGCTCAATCGGGGCGAGGCTGTTAACGCCCTCAAGCGCGCCATTTATACCGGCCGGATCAGCCCGGCGCAGGCCAAACGTGTCGATGAAATGCAGGCTGTGGCCGATGCGTTGAGCCTGATGGCCAACATCGTGATGGCGTGGAATACCTCACAGATGCAGGCGGTCCTGGATCGCTGGTCGAACCGCCGCCAGGTCATTCCACCGGAACTGATCGGGAAGATTGCGCCCACCAGGCTGGAGAGCATCAACTTGCGGGGTGTGTTTCGCTTCCCGGTTGACCGCTATGCTGACCAAATCCTGCCTTCGCGGCCAAATGCATCGATAACTGGCACCAATGGATGAAACCGACCACGGTTTGACGCCACGAATCGCAGATTTGAAAGTGAACAGGAAAGTCAATGAAATCAACGATCTACCAACACCACCTCCGCGCCAGTGCTAGCTTTTCGTACCGTCACTTATTGCACTGAAAACGAGGAGACCCCTTGCAGTACCTGTCGCCGCTCGGTTGGGAGCACATCAACCTCACCGGCGATTACCTCTGGCGCAGCAGCGCCAAGATCGGCGCGGGCAAGTTCAGGCCGCTACGACCGCTGCAACCGGCTTAGCGTGCTTTATTTTCCGTTTTCTGAGGCGACCCCAGGCAGTACCGCGCACCAGCTCGCGCACGTCGAGCTGCAGCATCGTCACTTCCGGCGAGGCTGGCCACGTCCTGGCCACGGTCGACCATCGCCACCTTTGACGATGAACCGAGGGCCCCATCGCCAGTTCCGACGATGACGGCCGACGCCGGCGCTGGATCTCGCATCGCCGCTTCTGACGATGAGATCCACCCTTTGACACTTGAGGGGCCGAGCTGCGGGGGATTCTCCCGGCCGGCGGCCGCGAGAACCGGCTATGTCGTGCTGCGCATCGAGCCAGGCGGCAGAGCCGCCCGTCTCGCCCCTGGCGGGCTTCCAGCGCCTTCCCGACGCTCACCGGGCCGGTGGCCCTCGCCGCTGGGCTTTGCGGCCCTGACGGGCCTTCCTGGCCCGTTTCCGGGGCCTTCCCTGCCCTGCCCCACCGGCGCGGCCGTTGTGGACAGTTTCGGGACAAGTCGGCCGAGGCCGGCCGGCGCAGCCCTGACGTTGACACTTGAGGGGCAGCGGGGCCGGCGCGATGTTGACACTTGGGGGGCAGCGGCCGATTTCGGCCTGGTCGAGCCGTCCAGGCGGCCGCCGAGGCGGCCTAAGTGCCTGATCGGCATGGAGTTATCCACCGAAGTTGTGGATAACCCTGTTAGGAACCCTGCCCCGGTATTGACACTTGAGGGGCGGCCCTACTGACACTTGAGGGGCGCGGTTCTTGACACTTGAGGGGCAGCGTATTGACACATGGGGGGCTTATCCATTGACACTTGAGGGGCGGCCTCTTCGCGCTTTTCCTTGGCGTGACAACGGTTTACGCGCGTTTTTCGGTCATGCTAACCAGGTTTTTAACCGTCTTTATAACCTTTTTATATAACCAGGTAGTTTTAACCAGAGGCTGGCGAAAAAAACGGCAACACGGCCCAAGCTACCGCGCAGCATGACCGGCCGCCGAAGGGGGGAAACCCCCCTTCTCGATCCCACCCGGCCGCAAGCGGCCTCCCATCCCCCCAGGGGCTACGCCCCTCGGCCGCCTTGCGGCCTCACCCCACAATGGAGCGCCTTCGGCGCTACGGCTTAGGAGAGCCAGGCGCAAGCGCCTGGCGGAAGGCAGTAAGTTCGAGAGCTTGCGAGGGGGCAAAGCCCCCTCACACTCCCCAACCAGGTCGCCGCGGTTCGACCGGCCGCGCGATCCTCAAGCATCGCAGCAGCTCCACCGCCGCAGGTTTTACGCCAAGGAAGGGGGTCGGCCAGCTCGGCCGGTGGCGCGGAAAGCGCCCCTCAAGTGTCAATGAAACGTGAGACGCGGGGCCAGGCCCGCGCCGATCACAAGCCGAGTTCGGAGTGAGAGCCGAGGCGCACCAGGCGCAGCGTGTCGGCGTCGGGCTTCTGGTAGATCAGCACCAGGTCGGGCTTGACGTGGCAATCCCGGTGATCCTTCCAGTCCCCGGTCAGCGCGTGGTCGCGGTGCCGAGGTTCCAGCGGCTGGTCGTCGGCGAGCGCGACCAGGACGGGCACCAGGTCGGCGTCGAGCGTGGCCCGGTGCTGCCCTTTCGCCTCGCGCTTGTAGTCGCGCTTGAACTGGCCGGTGCGCTCAATCTGCCGCATGCAGATCGGCCATCAGATCGTTGACGGTGGCGAAGCGCGGCAGCTTGCCCTTGCGGGCTTCCTTCATCGCCTCGATGGTGGTGGCGTTCGGAATCAGCGGCTCGAAGGGCAGCGCCTTGTCCTGGGCCACCTTCGTGAGCAGCAGCCGCACCGCGTCGGACACGGTAAGGCCCATCGCGGCCAGGACGGCCGCCGCTTCTTCCTTGATCGCGCCGTCGATGCGCGTTTGTACGAGCTGGTTTGCAGCCATGATTGGTTCTCCGGTTGGGTTCGTGAATTACATTGTAATGCACGCCAAGGGAAAGGGCAAGGTTTAGCGGCTAAAACGTTTAGCTAAAGTGCTTGACGATTAGGACATTTTGCCCTAATATAGCACTTGAAGGCCGGGCATTTCGCCCAGGTCAACTACCGGAGAAAGTCCGATGAACACCCAAGAGCAACCCGTTACCGCTTCCCTGGTCGCCGAGGCCCAGCGCCTCGACTTCCTGCCCGCCTACTTCGGCCCGCGTCTGATGATGCGCGGCGAGGCCCTGGTGTATGCCTGGCTTCGCCGGCTCTGCGAACGCTACAGCGGCGCGTATTGGCACTACTACACCTTGTCGGACGGCGGTTTTTACATGGCCCCCGACCTGGCCGACCGCCTGGAGATCGAGGTGGACGGCAACGGCTTCCGAGGCGAGTTGTCGGCCGACGCCGCCGGCATTGTCGCAACCCTGTTCGCGCTGGGTCAGCTCGCGGCCGAGGCCGCCGACACGGACGCCGGCGATGCCCTGATCGACCGCTATCACTTCCTGCGCGGCTTCGCAGCCAGCCACGCCGAGGCGGCCGCGATCTACCGGGCTATTGACTGATGAGGGGCGGCCCCGGCTTCGGCCGGGGCTTCCAGGAGGCGACCATGACCAGGAACAACGCTCCCCAGGCACCGACGAACAGCTACGCGACGGACGGCAAGTGCCACAACGCCGAGCCGGGCACCTACGGCCACGAATGCGGCAAGCCGGCCGCATGGATCGGCACGAACCACAAGGGGTTCAGCTCGGGATTCTGCGACGACTGCAAGCGCCACGGCTACGAAGCCCGCGACGTGATCGCGTGGCGGCGTGCTGACACTTGAGGGGCCGGCCGATGGCGAAGAAACGCAAGACGCCGGCCCAGCCGGGCCAGGACTGGAACGCGCCGGCGGCCGAGCTGCTGGCCGAGCTGCCCACCGACCGCGACGAGCTGCTGGCCGCCGCCGTGGCGGCCGTGGTGGAGATCGACGCGGCGATCATGCGCGGTGACGGTGCGGCCGCCGAGGCGGCCAGCGACCGATACGAGGCCGTCATCTGGAAGATGAACGGCGGAACGCACGTGGGCAGCATGGCCGACCACGACGCGCCCGGCCAGGTCATCGAGCGCCATTGCGCGGCGGTGCCTGGCGACGTGCCCTTGTGGGGCCAGCGCGGCCAGTTCCTGGTCGCGGATGGCGACATGCGCGCCCTGGTGGAGTACGAGGCCGGCTACGGCGGGCCGCTGGGTGCCCACTTCCAGTTCCACGTCATCGACCTGGACAGGCCGTTTATCTCCGAAACGGGCTACCGCTCGCACTTCGACACGGCGCAGGGCTGCATGACGGTGGACGAGGTTGCGCGCGGCATCCTGGCTGCGCAGCGAGCCGAGAAGAAGCGCCCGGTGATGGTCGAGGCCAGCTACCGCGACCGCCTGGCCGATGCTCCCCTGCCCGCTTGGCTGGCCGGCTTGGAGCCGCCGGCGCGGCGCGCACCGGCGACCGTCCTGGTGCCGCCGGGGTTCGTCCTGGTCGATGTGGTGCTGCCCTCGCATCGGGCCTTCATCGCCAGGCGCTGGGCGGCCGAGGCCGCGACCAGGATCAAGGCGGCCAGGGCCGCCGGGTTGGACGCCAAGGGAAAAATCACCGGCGCAGGCCCGGAGCGAGATCCCGCATCGCCAGAAACGACGATGACCTGCAGCATCGTCAAAGCCGACGATGCCGAGCCGGGCGAGGGCGGGCCTGTATCGCCGGAAACAACGATGCCGCGAGCGAGCGCGGCAACCTGCAGCATCGCCAGGAATGGCGATGGAGGCCCGGCCGACCTGGTGGAGTTCAAGCCCGGCCAGCGGTGCGAGATCGTGAGCGTCCATCACCCGGTTTTCGACCGCTACATCGGCAAGCGCATCATCATCGTGAAGGTGCATCCCGACACCCGCCAGGTGTGGGCGCACGACGACAGGCCGGTAACGTACAAGACCAATCGCGCAGGCCGGCGCGTGGTCGATTCAGACCCGAGCTGCATCCAGTCGATCTACGGCTTCGACCAGTTGCGGCTTATCACTTGACCAGGAGAACGAACGAATGACGAACGACGCCAATATCCGGCTGGAGTGCTTGAAGCCGGCCGAACGCTGGGCGCAACCGACCGGCGAGGAAGTCCGAGAGGTGCTGCGCCTGGCCGGGTTCAGCGGCAGCAAGGCCGCGAAGGCGCTGGGGCTGGGCGCGAAGGGCGACCGCACGATCCGCCGCTGGATCGGCGAGGACACCCCGATTCCCTATGCGGCATGGGCGATCCTGTGCGACCAGGCCGGGCTGGGCGTGATCTGGAAAGAGGATTGACGCCAAGGGAAAGGTTTTAGCGGCTAAAGTTTAGCCTTCGGATTCCGGTAAAGCGAAAAAAGTTTAGCTAAAGTGCTTGATAGGCTAGGGCATTTTGCCCTAATATAGCACTTGAAGGCCGGGCACATTGCCCAGGTCAACTACCGGAGAAAGTCCGATGAGCGACAACAAGATTATGCCCTGGATTGACGAGCTGGAGGGCGCGGCAGCGACCGACTTCCCGGCCCGCCGTGACGAGATCGCGGCCATGATGGCCGAGGCGGCCGAGCTGGTGTGCAAAGCCGAGGAACTGCGCGGCAAGGCGTACTTCGCCGGATGCTCCCTGGAGGGGCAGGCCAAGGGCCATTGGTCGATGGAAGCCGTCGAGCAGGCCAAGCGCCGGGCCGGCTGGTAAGAGCACATGGCCCGGTCGGCAACGGCCGGGCCTATCGAGGACGCCAAGAAGGAGTATTGCGTGAGCCGAGGCAAGATCAAGGGCGGCCCCAGGTGGAGGAACGCCCCGGAGTGATCCGGGGCGCTTGGCCTGGTGCTGGCACACCGTAACCATGCTTCCGAGTGGGAGCACCCAGCATTCAACACGTAAGCGCGTGGAGGGTCAAGCTATGTCCAACATCATCAAGTTCCCCAAGGAGATCGAGCAGCCCGCCGCGCCCGCGCCGGTGGAGCCTGCCGCCGCGTCTGCTGCCCCCAACAAGGCCCCCGGTGCTGGCCTGCTGGCCGGCCTGGTCAAGTTCGTATGGGTGGCGACCGTGCTGGTCTGGCCGATCCTCAAGTGGGTGCTGTCGATTGCCACCTTCTTCCAGTTCGTGCGGATGCTCTACCACTGGAACACGCCTGGCGTGTATGCCGGTTGGTCGTTCCTGGCGTACTTCGCGGTGCTGACCGCGATCACCTACTTCGTTTCGATCTACAAGCCGAAGGGGCTTTGACATGAAAAAACAGACCCTACCCTACCCGCCGGGATTCGTGGAGCCGAACACCGGCCGGGTGGCCGTCCTGGTGCGCGAGTACGCGGCCAGCGACTTGAACGGCGATGCGCCGGCCTATTGGTACAGCGCGCAATCCGAGGAATGGGGCCTTGACCCCTGGCGACTGGTGGAAGGCGTCGATCCGCACACCGCCGGCGGTCAGTTCGACGTGTGCTTTGCCAACGGTTCGAGCCGCACGGTCGGCCCGCTGATGACGTTCTTCATGAGTGCCGCTGACGCGGCCAGGTTGAACGCCAAGAAAGAAGATCACGCGCCCATTTTTAGCCGCTAAAACGCTTGACGCGGGCGGCGAGTTTAGCTAAACTTCTGCACATGGTCGGCGGCTGGCACCGCCTTTTGTTCAACAACCGGGTGTGGAGTTTATATGGGTGTTCTCCATGAAGAAACGGCTAACCGAAGCCCAATTCCAGGCGGCGATCAAGGGCCTGGAGATCGGGCAACAGACCATCGACATAGCGCGCGGCGTGCTGGTCGATGGAAGGCCCCAGGCCGAGTTTGTGGCCTCGCTGGGGCTGACCAAGGGGGCGGTATCGCAAGCGGTCAGCCGCGTGTGGGCAGTGGCGGGGGAAGTGCTCCCGCAGGGCTTCGAGCGGGTGACGGCGGTACTGCCGGAGCATCAAGCGTTCATCGTCAAGCGTTGGGAAGCCGACGCCAAGGGAAAGAGGAAACAGGAACCCAACTCATGAAAACACTGGTCACGGCAATTCAGAAAGGCGGTCAAGGCAAGACGTTCGCAACCTGCCACCTGGCGTTCGACTTCCAGGAGCGCGGCCTTCGGGTTGCAGTGATCGACCTGGACACCCAGGGCAATGCGAGCTGGACGCTGGCCGGCCACGACTCGGGCTATCCCGCCAGTCGCATGTTCACCGCCGGCGGCGACGAGCTGCGCGCCTGGTTCGCTGACCGGGAGGATGACGGCCTGGCGCTGATCGCGGCAGACGCCAACCTGGCGAACCTGGACAAGATGGAGCTTTCCCAGGCGGCCGCCGCGCTGCGGGCCAGTGTGGCCGCGCTGGGCGAGTTCTTCGACGTGTGCCTGATCGACACGGCCCCCTCCCTTGGCGTCGCCATGACGGCGGCCGTGCTGACGGCCGACTACATGCTGTCGCCCATCGAAATGGAGGCGTACAGCTTGCAGGGCATGAAGAAGATGGTCGCGGTCATCAGCAACCTGCGCAAGCAGAACCCCAAGCTGCGCTTCCTCGGCATGGTGCCGAACAAGGTGGACGCGCGGAAGCCGCGCCACGTCAACAACCTGGCGACGTTGCAGCAGGCATACCCGCAGCTCATCTTGCCGTTCAGCATCGGCGCGCGTGACAGCATCGCCGAGGCGCTGGGCGAGCAGATGCCGGTGTGGAAGATCAAGAAGACCGCCGCGCGGAAGGCCACCCAGGAGGTGCGTGCGCTGGCGGATTACGTGTTCACGAAGATGGAGATCGCGCAATGAGCGCCAAGACCAACGCCAAGAAGAAGGAGCAGGACAAGCCGCAATCGTCCGGGCTGGGCCTGGACGGGCTGGGCGACCTGGCCGGCCTGCTGAACGAGCAGCCGGCGGCCAACGCCGGCGGCGCAGGCCCGCAGGAGCTGCCGCTTGACCTGATCGACGAAGACCCGCACCAGCCGCGCACGGCCGACAACCCCGGCTTCTCGCCGGAGAGCATCGCGGAGATCGGCGAGACGATCAAAGCGCGCGGCGTGAAGTCGCCCATCAGCGTGCGCGAGAACCCGGACGCACCGGGGCGCTACCTCATCAACCACGGCGCGCGGCGCTATCGCGGCTCGAAGTGGGCGCACAAGACCACGATCCCGGCCTTCATCGACAACGACTACAACGAGGCCGACCAGGTTATCGAGAACCTGCAACGCAACGAGCTGACGGCGCGTGAGATCGCCGACTTCATCGGCCGCGAGCTGGCGAAGGGCAAGAAGAAGGGCGAGATCGCCAAGGAGATCGGCAAGTCGCCGGCCTTCGTCACGCAGCACGTCACGCTGCTGGACTTGCCCGAACCCATTGCCGAGGCGTTCAATAGCGGCCGGGGCAAGGACGTGACTGTCATCAACGAGCTGGTGACGGCCTACAAGAAGAACCCCGACGAGGTGGCCGCCTGGCTGGCCGACGACAGCCAGGAGCTGACGCGCGGCTCGGTGAAGCTGCTGCGCGAGTTCCTGGAGGACAAGCGCAGTCACGAGGACGGCGACCGTGATCCCAACACCGTCGATGCGCTGACCGGCAAGACCGACGCCGAGGCCGGCGACGGCGAGCAGGGGCCGCAGGATGATGACGCCAAGGGGAAGAAGGAGCCGAAGGAGGCCGACCCCGACAAGCTCAAGAAGGCCATCATCCAGGTCAAGCACGACGACCGGCCGGCACGGCTGATCCTCAACCGCCGGCCCCCGGCCGAGGGCTGGGCCTGGCTCAAATACGAGGATGACGGCCAGGAGTTCGAGGCCGACCTTGGCACCGTGCAGCTTGTCGCGCTGCTGGAGGGCTGACACGCCCAGCGCCGGGCATCGCCGACCACCGACCCCCACCCATCGCCCCGCCATCGAGCGGGGCTTTTTTTGCCCGCGTTTTAGCCGCTAAAAAAAGTTCAGCTAAACCGCTTGCGTAGTGTTGTATGTTGTAGTATGCTTCACGCTACAACATACAACCGGCCAAAGGAGGCCCGACATGGCGATCTCGAAGGAGCAGATATTTGCGGTGGCCGACGAACTGGACGCGGCCGGCCAGAACCCCACGCTGGCGAACGTGCGCAAGCAGCTCGGCAGCGGCAGCTTCACCACCATCAGCGAGGCGATGAACGAGTGGCGCGCACGCAAGGCCAGCCAGGCCGCCCCGATCCGCGAGCCGGCACCGCAGGCGATCACTGACAAGCTGGCCGAGCTGGGCGGCGACTTGTGGGCCGTGGCGCTGGAAATGGCGAACAACCGCCTGGCCGCCGAGCGCGAGGCGCTGGAGGCCGTGCGCCAGGAGACGGAAGCAGCGCGCCAGGAAGCCGCAGAGCTGGCCGACCAGCTCACCGGCGAGCTGGACGAGGCCAAGGCCCGCATCGCGGCCCTGGAGGCCGTCGAGGCGGCCGCCAAGGGCGAGGCCGACGAGCTGCGCGGCAAGCTCGCGGCGACCAGCGAGCGCGCGGCCACGGCCGAGGCCAGGGCCGGCGAGCTGCGCACGGAGCTGGATCACGCCCATCAGGAAGCCCGCCAGGCGCGCGCAGAGCGCGACAAGGCCCAGGAGAGGGCCACGGCCAGCGCCGACCAGGTGGAGGCCCTGCGGGCCGACCTCGCGGCCGCGAACAGCCGTACCGCCGAGATCGAGCGCCGCGCCGGCGAGCTGCGTGCCGACCTGGAGCGGGCGAACCAGGCGACCGACCAGGCGCGCGCCGCTCAGGCCGAGCAGCGGAAGGCCACCGAGGCGGCCGCCGCCGAGCGCGACCAGGTGCGCGCGGAGCTGGTGAAGGTGCAGGCCAAGGCCGAGGCGGCCGAGCAGGCCCACCAGGAGCAGCGCAAGGCGATGGCGGCCGAGGCACACCGCCAGGCCGAGCGGCTGACCGCCGCCCAGGGCGAGCGCGACCAGGCGAAGCGCGACGCTGCCCAGGCCCGCGAGGAAGCGGCCGGGCTTCGCGGCCGGCTGGAGGCCCTGGAAACCGTCATGGCGCAAGGCCGGGCGGCCGATCCGACCAGCGGCGGACGCAAAAAGACCTGATAAATCGGTTGGTTTTCCTTAAAATTACCCTGGAACCCTGACAAAACGCACAACCCGGCCGCTGGGAAGAGCCGGCCTCGCTTTGCCGAGGTCGGCTTTTTTGTTGGAGCGCGGCTTGCATGGGGCCACCATCACCCTTTTGAGAACTACGGCAACCATAGGAGTGCCCGATGAAAGAACGCCTCTTGGTCATGAACGGTCAACGCATCGTTCAGGCCGAAAAGGACGGCGCTTGGACGAATCAGAAAGTAGACAAGGCGGGCGCGTTGAAGCCCGGCATCTACAACCTGTACACGGCCCAAGCGGCCGACAAGAAGCAGACCCACGCCGGCGTGATCGTTCATGCCGACGCCACCAACGTGTACCAGCAGATCGGCAAGAACTTTGTCATGCACGCTCGGTCAGATTTCGATAAAGTACCTGAAATTGGGAGCGCAAAGAGCATCAGCTACAACGCCCAGGGCAAGGCGGCAGTCGCCGCAGAGGCCCCGAAACTGACGCGGGGGCGCTCCATGTAGCTTTAGCGGCTAAAAAGGAGGCACGCCCTTGAAACGACTCACCATCCCCGGCAGCGGCACCGAGAGCCGCGCCACCAAGCCGGCCCGCGTCAGCGCGCCGGCCACCCTCGGCGGTGCCGCCTTCGGCGCTTCGCGCGAGGACACCGGAGCCGACTTGCTGGAGGCCGCCCAGGCGGCCGAGATCGAGCAGCAGGCCACCCTAGAGGCGGCCCCGGTCGAGCAGTCCTACCCCGAAACCCTGGCGCTCTACGTGCAGGCCAAGCACGACCAGGTGGAGCACATCGAGGACAGGCTAGAAAACCTGATCGACCGGCAGCAGGCCCGTTTGCAGCAGACCCAGGCGTCCGCGCCTGGCCGGCTTTCCTTGCCCGGCTCTAAGCGAGCCTGGCAGAACCAGCAGGCGCAGCAGCAGGCCCGCTTGCAGACGCTTCACGCGCGCCTGGAGGCCGTCCGCGAGATCAAGGAAGGCATGGGCCTGCACTCGCCGAAGATCGAAGAGCTGGCGACGCGCAAGATGCGCGCCGAGAACCCCGAGCTGGCTTCCGATTGGGATGCCATGCGCGAGGCCGCCCGCCGGCATGAGCTGCTGATGCGCAAGCAGGAGCAGGAGCGCAAGCAATCCCAGGCCCAGGAGCGGCCAGGGAGATCGCAGTCCTTGGGCCTGTCAGCCAGGCCCGCATAAAAACGAAGCCCGGCGGTCGCCGGGCTTTTTTCTCGAGCATCGCCATTTCTGGCGAGGGAGGCCCGCCGAGGGCCTGGTGGAATCATCCTGCAGCATCGTCACAAGCGACGATGCCGGGAGCTGGCCAGCATCGCCGAACCTGGCGATGCCGCCGGCGCGGTCGACCATCGCCAGTTCTGACGATGAGATCCCGCATCGCCATCTACAGCGAGGCCCACAGGGCCAGGCCGGCGGCCACGACCGCCATGCCGGCCGCGACCATGTTCATCATGGCGACGCGCCGCGCCTCGCGGATCGGCGCGACGAGCTGCGCCGTCACCGCCTCAACCTCACGCCGCACGGCCTCGGCGGCCGCCTTCGCGCCCTCCTGCATTCCCCGCGTCATGGCGTCCTTGCTGGCCGCCAACGCCGCGTTGAGCGTCCTTTCCGCCTTTCCCTTGGCGTCATCACCCCATCGGTGGGCGATGGACTCCAGTTCCGACTTGAAGGCGTCCAAGATTTCCTGCTGGGCCGATGCGCTGTCCTGCATCAGCTTCATGTTGATGGTCTGGAGGATCAAGATCGGATCGTCGCGGCCCACGGCGATGCCGTGCTTGGCCGCGATCTCCCGTATCAGCTCCTCGATCTTGTCGTCGGCCGCCATCAGAGCACCGCCGCGTTTTCGAGCTGGGCGAAGAGCTGGGTTTTCACGATCTTGAGCCGCTGCCGCGTCATGATCGTGAGCGCCGAATCGGCCAGGGCCTCATCGAAGGTGCGCCGATCCTGGAGCATTTCGGCGAAGTCGCGGCCGTAGGTTTCCTCTTTCAGCGCCGGAATCTGGATGATGGCGGACACACGGCCCTTGTTGGTCGTGTACGCCTTCAACTGCTCGAACCCCTTGCCCTCGTGCTCGATTGGCCCCCAATACGGGTTCAGCCAGACCACGAACAGGCATTCGGCCGGGAACTGGCTGGCGAGCTGGGCGAAGCCGCTCACCGTGTCCACCAGGGCCTGGCCGCCGGTGACGACCGTATGCACCACGAGTTCGTGGCCCATGTCCTGGAGCAGCGCCGGCACCTGGTTGCTGATGAGGTAGTGCGACAGCGGCACGAACGAGCTGGCCCCGTTGTCGATGATGACGTCGCCCTCGGCCGACGCGATCATCTCGACCAGGGCGTCGAAATTCCGGGTGTTGATCTCGTCGCCGTCCATGATGTTGAGCCGGCGCACGTTGAGGGCTTTGTAGCCCTCGAACGTCGCGTTCACCGGATCGGTGTCGATGCAAAGCGGCTTCTGTCCCTTGCCGGCTTTGTACTGCGCGATGGTGGCCGCGATCATCGACTTGCCGACGCCGCCCTTGCCTTGCAGAACCATGTGAATTTTCGCCATTACAGTAAATCCTCTTTCTTTGGAGTCGCATCAAACGTGAAGCCGCCGATCTTGGGCGGCTCACTCTTGGATTCCGAGGCCGGCGGGGCGGCCTTCGGCTCGGGCTTCGCGCCCTTGGGCTGGCTGTCCGGGGGAGTGGCGGGAGGCGGCGGGGAAGCTACCGGCGCGGCCTTGATGTACCGCTTCACGTGCTGGGTGAATGTTTCGTACCGACAGCGCAGCCGGCCGGTTTCCTTCATGTGCTCCCAGATCGTTTTCATCGCATAGCCCGCATCGAGCGCCGCTTGAACGTCGCTCTTGACGGCCAGGAACGCGACCACGTGCTTGTCCTGGCGCGGCTTCTTGGCTTCCCGTCCCTTCACCCATTCAGCCAGCTCTTCGGGGTAGGTCTTTGGCATCGTGTTCGTCCATCTAATCCTCTCATCGCAAATGTAACGCTACTAAGCGGCGCTACGGAAACGCAAAAAGTCCGCTATCGGCGTGCATTGGCACGCTTCGATAGCGGCATTATGGGCCATTGTGGCGGTTTTCGCTATATCCGTTGCTGCTTTTGCGGCCTGATAGCGCGATAGTTGCGGATAAATCGTAATGGCTGGTGTAGACTTTCCTTGGTGTTATTAACGCCGTAAGGCGGGCAGGATGTGTGAAGTTAGCTAACCGGCGAGCCGGTTATCTATCTTCACTGTCCCTTATTCGCGCCGGGGGCGCTCAACGGGTCATCCTGCTCTGCGAGGCAGCCGGCTACCGCCGGCATGAGAGACGAGGCGAGGCATGGAGAACGACGAAAAGGAACACGGCCGCCGGCGGCGGCAGCACCTGCGGGTGCCGGTGTTCCCCGAAGAGAAAGACGAGATCGAGGCGAACGCCAAGAGGGCGGGCGTCAGCGTGGCGCGCTATCTGCGCGACGTGGGCCAGGGCTACCAGATCAAGGGCGTCATGGACTACCAGCACGTGCGCGAGCTGGTGCGCGTCAACGGCGACCTTGGCCGCCTTGGCGGCCTGCTCAAGCTCTGGCTGACCGATGACGTGCGAACGCTCCAGTTCGGCGAGGCGACCATCCTGGCCCTGCTGGGCCGGATCGAGGCCACCCAGGACGAAATGAGCCGGATCATGAAGGCCGTGGTTCAGCCGAGGGCCGAGCCTTGACTTCTTTAGCGGCTAAAAAGCCGGAGGGGCGGCCATGATCGCCAAGCACGTGCCGATGCGCTCGCTTGGCAAGAGCGACTTCGCGGGCCTGGCGAACTACATCACCGACGCCCAAAGCAAAGACCACCGGCTGGGCCACGTGCAGGCGACGAACTGCGAAGCCGGTTCCATCCAGGACGCCATCACGGAGGTGCTGGCGACCCAGCACACGAACACCCGCGCGAAGGGCGACAAGACCTACCACCTGATCGTCAGCTTCCGGGCCGGCGAGCAGCCCAGCGCCGACACCTTGCGCGCGATTGAGGAACGCATCTGCGTCGGGCTGGGTTATGGCGAGCATCAGCGAATCAGTGCCGTCCACAACGACACCGACAACCTGCACATCCACATCGCCATCAACAAGATTCACCCGACGCGGCACACGATGCACGAGCCGTACTACCCGCACCGGGCGCTGGCGGAACTCTGCACGGCCCTGGAGCGCGACTACGGCCTGGAGCGCGACAACCACGAGCCGCGCAAGCGCGGCGCGGAGGGCCGGGCCGCCGACATGGAGCGGCATGCCGGCGTTGAAAGCCTGGTCGGCTGGATCAAGCGCGAGTGCCTGGACGAGATCAAGGGCGCGCAGTCCTGGCAGGAACTGCACCAGGTCATGCGGGACAACGGAATGGAGCTGCGCGTCCGCGCCAATGGCCTCGTGTTCGAGGCCGGCGACGGAACGATGGTGAAGGCGAGCACAGTAGCCCGCGACCTTTCCAAGCCGAGCCTGGAGGCGCGGCTTGGCCCGTTCGAGGCTTCGCCCGAACGGCAGGCGCAAACCACCGCGAAGCGGCAGTACCGCAAAGACCCCATCCGCCTTCGCGTCAACACCGTGGAGCTGTACGCGAAGTACAAGGCCGAGCAGCAGAGCTTGACCACGGCGCGCGCCCAGGCCCTGGAGCGCGCCCGGCATCGCAAGGATCGGCTGATCGAGGCGGCCAAGAGGTCGAACCGCCTGCGCCGCGCCACGATTAAGGTGGTCGGCGAGGGCCGCGCGAACAAGAAGCTGCTGTACGCCCAGGCGAGCAAGGCCCTGCGCAGCGAACTCCAGGCGATCAACAAGCAGTTCCAGCAGGAGCGCACGGCCCTCTACGCCGAGCACAGCCGGCGCACGTGGGCCGACTGGCTCAAGAAGGAGGCGCAGCACGGCGGCGCCGACGCCCTGGCCGCCCTGCGCGCCCGCGAGGCGGCCCAGGGCCTCAAGGGCAACACCATCCGGGGCGAGGGCCAGGCGAAGCCCGGCCACGCGCCGGCGGTGGACAACATCACGAAGAAGGGGACGATCATCTTCCGCGCCGGCATGAGCGCCGTGCGCGATGACGGTGACCGCCTGCAAGTCTCCCGCGAGGCCACGCGCGAAGGGCTGCAAGAAGCCCTGCGCCTGGCGATGCAACGCTACGGCAACCGCATCACCGTCAACGGCACGGTGGAGTTCAAGGCGCAGATGATCCGCGCCGCCGTCGATTCCCAGCTACCCATCACCTTCACCGATCCGGCTCTTGAGAGCCGGCGGCAGGCGCTTTTGAACAAGGAGAACACCCATGAGCGAACCGAAAGACCAGAGCATCGAGGACGAACTGGACGCGGCGCTGGCGGCCCTGGACAGCGGCCCGCTGCCGACCAGCACGCTACCGGAGCCGCAGCCGTCGCCCGAGCAGGCGACGGCCGGCCAGCCGCCGGCCGAGGCGACCGCGCCGACGCCGGCCTTCACGCCGCCACCGTCCACCGGAAGCCCGACGTTGGACGCCTTGGAAGAAAACCGCCGCCCCAAAGCCAGCACCGTTTGCGAGCACTGTCCGAACTCGGTGTGGTTCGCATCGCCGGCGGAAGTGAAGTGCTATTGCCGCGTGATGTTCCTCGTCACGTGGAGCAGCAAGGAACCCAACCAGATCACGCACTGCGACGGGGAATTTCTCGGCCAGGAACAGGAGTAGGCCAGACGCCGCCGGGCGTCGCCGCCGCCGACAAGTACATCGCCGAACGCGAGGCAAAGCGCCTAAAAGGTTTCGATATACCGAAGCATTCCCGATATACTGCCGGTGATGGTGCGCTCACGTTCCAGGGCACCAGGACTATCGAGGGCCAGGCGCTGGCCCTCTTGAAACGAGGTGATGAGGTCATGGTTATGCCCATCGACCAGGCCACGGCCCGGCGCTTGACGCGCATCGCGGTCGGCGATGCCGTCTCGATCACCGCGAAAGGCTCCATCAAAACGTCGAAAGGAAGGAGTAGATGAAGATCAAGATGAACAACGCGGTAGGGCCGCAAGTCCGAACCGCCAAACCGAAGCCGAGCAAGCTGCTGCCGGTGCTGGGCGCGGCCTCGATGGTCGGCGGCCTCCAGGCCGCGACGCAGTTCTTCGCCCACACGTTCGCCTATCACGCGACCCTCGGCCCCAACGTGGGCCACGTGTACGCGCCCTGGTCGATCCTGCACTGGACGTACAAGTGGTACAGCCAGTACCCGGACGAGATCATGAAGGCCGGCAGCATGGGGATGCTGGTTTCGACCGTGGGCCTGCTGGGCGTGGCCGTGGCGAAGGTCGTCACGTCCAACAGCTCGAAGGCGAACGAGTACCTGCACGGCTCGGCCCGCTGGGCCGAGAAGAAGGACATTCAGGCGGCCGGCCTGCTGCCACGCGAGCGCAACGTCCTGGAGATCGTCACCGGCAAGGCCGCACCCACGGCTACCGGCGTGTACGTGGGCGGCTGGCAGGACAAGGACGGCAATTTCTTCTACCTGCGGCACAGCGGCCCCGAGCACGTGCTGACCTACGCGCCCACGCGCTCGGGCAAGGGCGTCGGCCTGGTGGTGCCCACGCTGCTGTCGTGGGGCGCGAGCAGCGTCATCACCGACTTGAAGGGCGAGTTGTGGGCCTTGACCGCCGGCTGGCGGCAGAAGCACGCCAAGAACAAGGTGCTGCGCTTCGAGCCGGCCAGCACCTCGGGCGGCGTCTGCTGGAATCCGCTGGACGAAATCCGCCTCGGCACCGAATACGAGGTGGGTGACGTGCAGAACCTTGCCACGCTGATCGTTGACCCGGACGGCAAGGGCCTGGACTCGCACTGGCAGAAGACCGCCTTCGCGCTCCTGGTCGGCGTGATCCTGCACGCGCTGTACAAGGCCAAGGACGATGGCGGCACCGCCACGCTGCCGTCCGTCGATGCGATGCTGGCCGACCCGAACCGGGACATTGGCGAGCTTTGGATGGAAATGGCGACCTACGGGCACGTAGACGGCCAGAACCATCACGCCATCGGCTCGGCGGCCCGCGACATGATGGATCGGCCCGAGGAAGAAGCCGGATCGGTGCTGTCCACGGCCAAGTCGTACCTGGCCCTGTACCGCGACCCCGTGGTGGCCCGCAACGTCAGCCGGTCGGACTTCCGCATCAAGCAGTTGATGCACGAGGACGACCCGGTAAGCCTCTACATTGTCACCCAGCCCAACGATAAGGCCCGCCTGCGGCCGCTGGTGCGCGTCATGGTGAACATGATCGTGCGCCTGCTGGCCGACAAGATGGACTTCGAGGGCGGCCGGCCGGTGGCGCACTACAAGCACCGGCTCTTGATGATGCTGGACGAGTTCCCGAGCCTCGGGAAGCTGGAGATCATGCAAGAGTCGCTGGCCTTCGTGGCCGGCTACGGCATCAAGTGCTACCTCATCTGCCAGGACATTAACCAGCTCAAGAGCCGCGAGACGGGCTACGGCCACGACGAAAGCATCACGTCGAACTGCCACGTGCAGAACGCCTACCCGCCCAACCGCGTCGAGACGGCCGAACACCTGTCCCGCCTCACCGGGCAGACCACCGTGGTGAAGGAGCAGATCACGACCAGCGGCCGCCGCACGGCGGCGATGCTGGGCCAGGTGTCGCGCACTTACCAGGAAGTGCAGCGGCCCTTGCTGACGCCCGACGAATGCCTGCGCATGCCGGGGCCAAAGAAGAACGCCCAGGGCGAGATCGAAGAAGCCGGCGACATGGTGATCTACGTCGCGGGCTACCCGGCGATCTACGGCAAGCAACCCCTGTACTTCAAAGACCCAGTGTTCTCGGCACGCGCCGCGATCCCTGCGCCCAAGGTCAGCGACCGCCTGCGCGCCGTCGCACAGGCCGAGACGGAAGGGGAGGGCATCACGATATGAGCCGCATCCTGAAACGCATCGCGGCAGGCGTCGTCATCGCGGGCGTGGCCGCCCTGCTGCTGGCCGCCGGCGGCTATGCCGCCGGTGCCCGCGTGAACACCACCAAGAGCATTCCGGTCGGCCTGTACTGGACGAGCAGCGCGCCGGTGGAGAAGGGGGCCTACGTCCTCTTCTGCCCGCCGCAGCTCGGCGTGTTCGATGACGCCAAGGAGAGGGGCTACATCGGGGCCGGCTTCTGCCAGGGCGGCTACGGCTACATGATGAAGCGCGTTTTAGCCGCTAAAGACGATGCCGTCGCCGTCGCCGATGACGGCGTGCGCGTCAACGGCGAGCTGCTGCCCCTCAGCGCGCCGATCAAGGCCGACAAGGCCGGTCGGCCGCTGCCGCGCTATCAGTCCAACAGCTACACGCTCGGCAATTCCGAGGTGCTGCTTATGTCGGACGTGAGCGCCACATCCTTCGACGGCCGCTACTTCGGCCCGATCAATCGTTCGCAAATCAAGACCGTGATCCGTCCGGTCATCACCTGGTAGGGAGACACACCATGCGCCTTTTCATCGCAGAAAAGCCGTCCGTCGCCAAGGCCATCGCCGGCGAGCTGGGCGCGACCGGCAAGGGCGACGGCTTCATTGAATGCGGCACCGACAAAGTGACCTGGTGCTTCGGGCACATGCTCGAACAGGCCGACCCCGACGAGTACACGCCCGAGGACGTGCCGCGCGGCCAGTCGGGCAAGAAGGTCTGGCGCGTCGATGAACTGCCCATCATTCCCGAGAGCTGGATTCTCAAGCCCAAGGACGACGCGAAGAAGCAGCTCGCCGTGATCGGCAAGCTGCTCAAGGAGGCCAAGGAAGTCGTCAACGCCGGCGACCCCGACCGCGAAGGCCAGTTGCTGGTTGACGAGGTGCTGGAGCACTTCCGCAACAGCAAGCCGGTGCGCCGCTTTTGGGTGAGCGCGCAGGACTCGGTTTCCGTCAAGCGCGGCCTGGCCGCGTTGAAGGAGAACACCACCTATGCCGGCTGGGCCGACGCCGCACGCGGCCGGCAGCGCGCCGACTGGCTGATCGGCATGAACCTCAGCCGCGCGTACACGCTGCGCGCGCAGCGCGGCGGCTCGCGCGCCCTGCTGACCGTGGGCCGCGTGCAGACGCCGACGCTGGCCCTCGTGGTCGCCCGCGACCGCGAGATCGAGGCGTTCAAGGCCGTGCCGTACCACACCATCCGAGCCGTGGTGCAGCACGCCGGCGGCAGCTTCGCCGCCGCCTGGAAGGCGAAGGAGGATCAAGCTGGCCTGGACAGTGAGGGCCGCCTTGTCGATACCGCCGTCGCCGATGCCCTGGTGGCCGCCGTCAAGGGCCAGCCGGGCACCATCGCCGCGTACAAGCAGGAAGCCAAGAAGCAGAACCAGCCGCTGGCCTTCGCGCTGTCCGACATTACGGCCGTGGCCTCGGCCAAGTTCGGCTACAGCGCCGAGGACGTGCTGAACACCTGCCAGGCGCTCTACGAGACGCACAAGCTGACCTCGTACCCTCGCACCGACTGCGCCTACCTGCCGGAGTCGCAGCACGCCGACGCCCCGCGCGTGCTGGAAGCGATCAAGCACGTCAACCCCGAGCTGGCCGGCCTGGTCGATGGTGCCGACCCGCGCATCAAGTCCAAGACGTGGGACGACTCGAAGATCACCGCGCACCACGGCATCGTGCCGACCATGCAGAAGGGCAGCAAGGCCGCCCTCAGCGAGCGCGAGCGCAACATCTACGACCTGATCGTGCGCGCGTACCTGGCGCAGTTCTACCCGCTGCACGAGTACATGCAGACCACCGTGGGCGTCGAGATCGCGGGCGAGAACTTCGCCGCGAGCGGCAAGGTAGTCACGCGCAACGGCTGGCGTGACGTGTACAGCCAGGCCGACGAGGAAACCGAGAAGGACGAGGACGACGACAGCGGCACGCAGGCCCTGCCGTCGATGGCCCAGGGCGACGCCGTGACCTGCACGGACGCCACCCGCAAGGACGCCAAGACGAAGCCGCCGGCGCGCTTCACCGAGGGCACGCTGATCCGGGCGATGGAGAACATCCACAAGTTCGTCAGCGACGCCGAACACAAGAAGATGCTGCGCGAGGGCGACGGCATCGGCACGTCCGCCACCCGCGCGTCGATCATTTCCGAGTTGAAGCGGCGCGAGTTCCTGGCCGTCAAGGGCAAGCAGATCATCAGCACGACCCTCGGCCGCAGCGTCATCGACGCGCTGCCCGAGGTTGTGAAAAGCCCGGTGCTGACCGCCCTCTACGAGCGGATGCTGAAAGGCGTCGAGCAGGGCACGGCCGCCCTGGACGCCTTCATCACGAAGCAAGAGACGTTCATCCGCGACCAGGTGGCGAAGGCCAACAGCGGAGCCGTGACCATCGCCGGCGGCAAGGAAGCCGCGCCGGTGTCGTCCCTTCACAAGTGCATGGCCTGCGGCAGCGGCTTGTCGCGCCGGCCGAGCAAGAAGAAGGGGCAATTCTGGTGGGGTTGCAGCAACTTCCCCACGTGCAAGCAGACCTACCCCGACCTCAAGGGCCGGCCCGACTACAGCAAGGGCCGCAGCGGCCCGGCGTCCGAATGACCACAGCGAAGGAGATCAACCATGACCGAGCAAACCACCAACACCGCCGCCCAGGACGAGCCGCTGGCCGTCCTGCCGCCGGTTGACGACGACGCCGCCGGCCGCGAGGCCGTGCGCGAGAAGATGGCCGACGCGCTGACGCCCGGCTTCCAGGTCGAGTTCGACCCCGACGAAGCCGAGCGCGTGGGCGCGTTCGTGGAGGATGCGTTGTCCGAGCAGGACGCCGCCGCGAGCGGCGACGACCTGGTGGAAGTCGATGGCGCGCTGGAGCCGGCATTCCTGGACGACGAAGGCCCGAGCGCCGACATCCCGCCGTTCATCACCACCACGAACGCCCGCGAGCTGTACGACCTGCGGCCCGGCGAGACGGTGGCCCAGGCCGCCGCGCGCAAGGCGTCGGAGGGCTGACCCATGCCGATCACGAAAGCCGAGGCGCAAGGGGTGACGCGGGCTTTCGTCCGCGACTACCCCGGCGCGCTGGAGCTGGCCTACAAGTTCCGCGAGGACGCGGCCGAGCTGTACGGGCCGCGAGCGGCCGAGGTGCCGGCCGACATGAAGGGCGGCTACGTGCCCAAGGAGACGCTGCACGCCGGCCGCGCCTACCGTGGCCGCGTGGACGTGCCCTTGCAGAACGTCGAGAGCGCCGGCGACCTCCTGATGACGCTGCGGCATGAGGTGCTGGGCCACTACGGGGCCAACACCTTCGCGCCGGGCGAGAAGCGCGCCTTGCTGGACGGCCTCGCGGCCGCCCGCAACGAACCCACCCTCAAGCCGCTATGGGATGACGTGAACCGGCGCTATGCCGGCCAGTCCCTGGACGTGCGCGCCGAGGAAGTGTTTGCCCTGCACTGCGAGGGCATCGAGCCGAGCCAGCACCAGGTCGCCGACCAGGTGCAGCAGCGCGGCCAACAGTCATTCACGGAAACCTGCATCGCCCGCGTGCGGCCCATGCAGGCCGACGACCTGCACAACATCGTGTGCATGGTCGCCCAGGGCCTGCGCGACCGTTCCCGGTCACAGCAGAACTTCCCTCAGTTCAACGAGCTATTCCGAAGGGACGAGAACATGGAGCCGAAGAAGCCGTTTCACGAAGTCGTGGCCGAAAAGCTGATCGAGCAGCTCAAGGCCGGCACCGCACCGTGGCAAAAGCCGTGGGAGCCGGGCGAACCCAACGCCTACCTGCCGATGAACCCGACCACCGGCAAGCGGTACAAGGGCATCAACGCGATCCACCTGATGGCCCAGGGCCGTAGCGATGCGCGCTGGATGACCTACAAGCAGGCCGCCGCTGTCGGCGCGCAGGTTCGCAAGGGCGAGAAAGGTACGCCCGTCCAATACTGGAAGTTCAGCGAAGAGCAGGACAAGCTGGACGACAACGGCCGGCCCGTCCTCGATGCGAAGGGCCAGCCGGTCAAGGAAACCGTCATGCTGGAGCGGCCGCGCGTGTTCTTTGCGACCGTGTTCAACGGCGAGCAGATCGACGGCCTGCCGCCGCTCCAGCCGAAGAAGGAACAGAGCTGGAACGCCGTCGAGCGCGCCGAGCACATCCTGAAAGCCTCGGGCGCGACGATCACGCACGCCGCCGGTGATCGGGCGTTCTACCGCCCTTCGACCGACAGCATCACCCTGCCCGAGCGCGGCCAGTTCCCCAGCTCCGACCGCTACTACGCGACCGCGCTGCACGAGCTGGGCCACTGGACGGGCCACCCGTCGCGGCTTGACCGCGACCTGGCGCACCCGTTCGGGAGCGAGGGTTACGCCAAGGAAGAGCTGCGTGCCGAGATCGCCTCCATGATCGTCGGCGACGAGCTGGGCATCGGCCACGATCCGGGCCAGCACGCCGCCTATGTAGGTTCCTGGATCAAGGCGCTGCAAGACGAGCCGCTGGAGGTGTTCCGCGCGGCCGCCGACGCCGAGAAGATTCACGACTACGTGCTGGCCTTCGAGCAGAAGCAGGTTCAGGAGCAAGACCAGCAGCAGGGCCAGGCCCAGGACGAAGCCGTGGCCCAGGCGCTGGCCGTGGACATTGCCGAAGTCCTGGACAACCCGGACGTGACTTTCAGCCACTACCAGGCATTCCAGGGCGACACCCTGGAAGACGCCTTGCGCAGCCGTGGCCTCGAAACTGTGGGCAGCATCACCGGAATCGACCCCGAGCAGTTCTACGCCGTCGCGCATGACCGGCTGTCGCCAGTGTTCGGCATCGACCCGAGCCACACCGACACCGACAACGCCTACCTGGAGCGCAAAGGCCTGGCGCAAGAGTTCGCCAACATGGCCGAACAGCTCCACCTCGCGCAGCAGCTCCAGCAGCACGGCGAACAGATCGTGTCGCGCATGGACGCCGAAGCCCGATGGAGCGACGGCCAGCGCATCTTTGCGTTCCACGACCAGGACGGCGAACCCCACCAGGTTCGCACCCTGGACGAGCTGAACAACTACGCGCCCGACCAGTTGATGGCCCTGCCGGCGCTGACCCAGCAGCAAGCGGCCGTCGCAGACCAGGAGGCGAACATGACCCCACCGACCAACGACCAGGCGGCCGCCTTGCTGGCCGCCCACCCTGCCGACGCGGTGCAGGGCATCGAGCAGGCCGCCGCCGCGCGCCGGCAGCTCGCCGCCGGCGAGATCGACGGCCAGGCGTTCGCCGACGCGACCCGTCAACACCTTGGCGTTGAGCTGCCGCCCGACTGGAGCGGCGAGCTGCGCATCGTCGGCGTGGCCGAGCAGGACGGCCAGACCGTGGATGCCGCCCAGGCCGGCATCGAGCCGCAGGCGTTCCAGGTGTACGCGCGCAAGGCCGATGCGCAGTTCGGCGAGGACGCCTTTGCCTTCGTCGCCGGCACCCGCACCGAGGGCCAGGCCGAGACGCTGGCCGAGCGCCTGCACCTGGTCGATGCGCTGGGCACCGACAACCAGCACGAGCGCGCCGCCAAGCTGGCCCGCGTGCAGGAAGAGCGTGTACGGCGCGACCCCAACGCGACCGAAGAGGACATTTCAGCCGCTAAAGAGGCGCGCAAGACCGCCGAGGCGTCGGCCATGCTCAACGACACCGACGCGCAGCGCCGCGCGGCCGAGCTGGAGCGCCAGGAGCGCGAGCGGCAGCAGGCGCAGCCGCAGGCCGAGAAGCCCGAACGGCAGTACATCAACGTGCCGTACAAGGAGAAGGACGAGGCCAAGAGCCTCGGGGCGCGCTGGGATCGGCAGCAACAGTCCTGGTACGTGCCGCCGGGCACCGATGCAGCTCCCTTCGCCAAATGGGCGCAGGGAGCCGCTACAGCGGCCGTAGAGCCGCGTTCGGCCCAGCCAGCACCCGAAGCCCAGGGCGAGGCGCAGAAGCCCGCCCAGCAGGCCCAGCAGGCCCGCCAGTACCTGGCCGTGCCCTACGAGCAGCGCAACGCCGCTAAGGCCGCCGGCGCGCTTTGGGACAAGGCCGCGAAGTCCTGGTATGTCGGCCCGCGTGCCGACGCGGCGAAGCTCGAACGCTGGAAGCCCGAGAACGTGCAGGCCCAGCAAGGGCCAGCGATGACGCCAAGGGAAGAGTTCGCCGAGGCCATGCGCAGCGCCGGCCTGTTCACCGGCAGTAACGCCCAGGGTGACCATCCGATCATGGACGGCAAGCGGCACCGCGTGCCGGTCGAGGGCGGCAAGAAGGGCGCGCTCGATGGCTTCTACGTGGGCCACCTGGACGGGCACCCGGCCGGGCGAATCATCAACAACAAGACCGGCACGGACATTACCTGGAAGAGCAAGGGCTACGCCTTGAGCGACCAGGAGAAGGCCAAGCTCCAGGCCGAGGCGGCCGAGAAGCTGGCACAGCGCGCCGTCGAACAGGACAAGGCCCAGGAGGCCACCGCGCAGCGCGTCGGCCGGCAGATGGCCGACCTCCTGCCCATCGAGCAGCCGACGCCCTACCTGCAAGCCAAGGGCATCCAGGCGCACGCCGGCGTGATGACCGACCGCGAAGGCCAGAAGACCTACATCCCGGCCTTCGACGCAGAGGGCAAGCAATGGACGATGCAGTACATCCAGGAGGACGGCACCAAGCGGTTCGCCAAGGACTCGAAGAAGGAAGGATGCTTCCACCCGGTCGGCGGCATGGACGCCCTGGCGGCCGCGCCGGCGCTGGTGATCTCCGAGGGCTACGCCACGGCCGCCCAGGTGGCCGTGGCCGTGGGCCACGCCACGGTCGCCGCCTTCGACAGCGGCAACCTTGAGGCCGTGGCGAAGGCGCTGCACGCCAAGTTCCCGGACAAGCCGGTCATCATCGCCGGCGACGACGACCGGCACCTGGTCATGACCCACGGCAACAACCCCGGCCGGGAGAAGGCCGAGGCGGCCGCCCAGGCCGTGGGCGGCAAGGCCATCTTCCCGATCTTCGCGCCGGCCGAGAACACCTACCCGCGTGACTTGCCCGCCATCACGCCCGACACCTTCAAGACCCACCTGCGCGCCGAGCAGCGCCTTGCCGACGCCACCGCCGGCAAGGTCGAGCTGGCCGGCGACGAGGCGGCCAAGCTCAAGGCGTCGATGTTGAGCGGCGCGCAGATCGCGGCGCTGTCCACGATGAAGCAGCACACCGACTTCAACGACCTGGCGCACAAGAGCGAGCTGGGCATCGAGGGCGTGAAGCGGCAGATCGGCGCGGCCATCAGCCAGGTGCAGCGTGAAGAGCAGCAGCACCAGGAACAGAAGCACGTCGAGAAAAAGCAACAGCAGATCGAGCAGCGCCCACGGCGGGCCGCTCGCATCGGATAAGTCGAAAAATCCGGCTAAAGTGGCCGAGCTGCACATCAGGCTGCGCGGTTTTCCTCCCTGATCGCCGGCGCGGTTTCTTCCTCCCTGAACCGCATGCAGACTTGCCGCCTCGGACACCCCGAGGCGGTTTTTTTTCGCCCGCTCGAGCATCGCCAGGTCTGACGATTGTTGGCGCCGACCGAAAACTGAGCCACTTATGAGGGTTGTGCCGACCCAAAATTGAGCCAGGTGTTCAACCTACTCTGCTGTTTTTTTGTGCAGCAGAGGACGAGGAGTGATCACCATGGACATGATTGGCAGGATCCGGCGTTTGCATGCCCGGAAGAACAAATCGGAGCGCGAGATCTCGCGCATGACGGGGCTGTCGCGCAACACGGTTGCGAAGTGGCTGCACGGCGAGGTGGATGGCCCGCCGAAGTACCGGCGCGGGGAGCAGCCGAACAAGCTCACTGCGTTCCACGAGGCGCTCAGGCAGGCGTTGAAGGCCGACGCCCGGCGGCCCAAGCGCGAGCGTCGCACGGCCAAGGCGCTGTACGCCGAGATCAGGGGCGCTGGCTACGACGGTGGCTACACGCGGGTGACCGACTTCATCCGGGCGTGGCGCCAGGGCGAAGGTCAATCTGCGAGCGCCAACGCCTTCGTGCCGCTGGCCTTCGAGCTCGGCGAAGCCTTCCAGTTCGACTGGAGCGAGGAAGGGCTGGTGGTGGGCGGGATCTACTACCGCATGCAGGTCTCGCACATGAAGCTATGCGCTTCGCGGGCCTTCTGGCTGGTGGCCTATCCGAGCCAAGGCCATGAGATGTTGTTCGATGCCCATACCCGCAGCTTTGCAGCCCTGGGCGGCGTGGCCCGGCGCGGCATCTACGACAACATGAAGACCGCGGTGGACAAGGTCAAGAAGGGTAAGGGCCGGATCGTCAATGAGCGCTTCGCGACCATGTGTGCGCACTACCTGTACGACCCGGACTTCTGCAACGTCGCCAGCGGCTGGGAGAAGGGCGTCGTCGAGAAGAACGTGCAGGACAGCCGCCGGCGCATCTGGATCGACGCGGCCAAGCAGCGCTTCGGCAGCTTCAGCGAACTCAACGCCTGGCTGGGCCAGCGGTGCCGGGCGTTGTGGGACGAGGTGCGCCACCCCGAGCACGAGCAGTTCAGCGTGGCCGAGATGCTCGAACACGAGCGGGCGCATCTGATGCCCATGCCGGCGCCGTTCGATGGCTACGTCGAGAAGCCCGCGCGCGTGTCCAGCACCTGCCTGGTATCGGTGGCGCGCAACCGCTACTCGGTGCCGTGCGAGCTGTTCGGGCAAATGGTCAGCACCAGGCTGTACCCGGGCAGCGTCGTCGTGGTGGCCAACGACCACATCGTCGCGCGCCACGACCGCCTGAGCAACGCCGGCGAGACGCGGTATGACTGGCAGCACTACATCCCGCTGCTGCAGAGGAAGCCCGGCGCGCTGAGGAATGGCGCGCCGTTCGCCGACATGCCCGAGCCGCTGCAGAGGCTGCGCCGTGGGCTGCTGCGCAACCCGGGCGGCGACCGCGTGATGGCGCAGGTGCTGGCCATCGTGCTGAGCGCCGGGCTGGACGCGGTGCTGGTGGCGGTGGAACTGGCGCTGGAGACCGGGCCGCCCGGCAAGGTGAGCGTGGAGCACGTGGTCAACGTGCTGGGGCGCCTGAATGCGGTGCCGATGCCGCAGACGGCTGCGACGCAGCTGAAGGTGAGCACACCGCCGCTGGCCAACACGGCGCGCTACGACAGCCTGCGTGCCGACAACGCCACCGAGGAGGCCGGCCATGACGCGTGACGTGACGGTTGAACTCAAGGCGTTGCGTCTGCATGGCATGGCCGGCGCCTGGGCCGACCTGGTGGAGCAAGGAACGAACGCAGGGGTGGACTCCTCGCGCTGGTTGATCGAGCACTTGCTGCAGGCCGAGGGCACGGATCGCGCCATGCGCTCGGTCAGCCACCAGATGCACGCCGCGAAGTTCCCGGTGCATCGCGACATCGCCGGCTTCGACTTCGAGGTCTCGCCGGTAGATCGCAAGCTTGTGAGCACACTGGCCGCAACCAACTTCACAGACGACGCACACAACGTCGTGTTGGTGGGTGGGCCGGGCACGGGCAAGACGCATCTGGCCACGGCCATCGGCGTATCGGGCATCACCCGGCATGGCAAGCGCGTGCGGTTCTTCTCGACGGTCGACCTGGTCAATGCACTGGAGCAGGAGAAGGCGCAAGGCAAGGCCGGGCGCATTGCATTGAGCTTGCTGCGCATGGACCTCGTCATCCTGGACGAGTTGGGCTACCTGCCGTTCAGCCAGGCCGGCGGGGCGTTGCTGTTCCACCTGCTCAGTCGCCTGTATGAACACACCAGCGTGATGATCACGACCAACCTGGACTTCGCGGAGTGGTCCAGCGTGTTCGGCGACGCGAAGATGACCACCGCGTTGCTGGACCGGCTCACGCACCACTGCCACATCGTGGAGACGGGCAACGAGTCGATCCGCTTCAGCCGCAGTACGGCAGAGGCCAAGAAGCGCATCAAGGCGCGCGAGCAGGCCCGCAAGGGCAGCAAGTCCGAGCTGCCGCAGGACGACTTCTGAAGCGGCGCCGCGCGGGGAAATCCGCTACGGGCTACGCCCTGCGCGGCTTCCCCCGCGCGCTCAACTCAACATCGAGGAGGTCAAAGAGCCAGGACAGACCTACACTTATCCACCGCCGGCCCTCTGAAGGCCGGCCCCCACCCCTGGCTCAATATTCGGTCGGCACGGTGGCTCAGATTTGGATCGGCGCCGACATAGGGATGTAGCTGTACCGCTCGGAACGGCTCTCATGCGGGGCATCCGCAAAGATGGACGGGGCCACGCGCCGGATTTGGTCATCCGACAAGGGGTAATCGGAACGCAGCGCCGGGGAATGGGAAGCAAAACGGGATGCAAGCATGTCTTTCTCCTGACTTGGTTGTTGAAGAAAACCGCACACCGGATTCCTAGATTCGGAGCCCAGCCTTTCGGCTGTTCGGTGCGGTCGGCACGAGGAACCTGGTTGGCCCTGTTGCCACCGTCTTTCCTGAGTTCATCGCCCGCGACGGTCAGGAGCGCGCGGACGGGGGCCGTCAAGGAGGCAAGCGCAGGGTTGGTGCGGCCCGCAGCGCAGCGAGGACACGGCCCTGCGCGCCTTGACGGCGCACGGGAGCGGGCTACAGTCGCGGACAAGGTGATGAAGTCAGGGGAGACGGCTGGACAAGGCAACGGCCTTCCCCATGCGCCGACCGCACGGCAAGCGAAGCGCGCAGGCCCGAAGCTGGAAGCCGGGCCGGAGGCGTCAGCCGATCAGCGCGAGGGAATGATGGAAGCCCGACAGGGGCGAAACCCCGCAGGGGGTTCGATGCGCAGCACGACAGCGCGACCGGCCATGTTTCCTGGCCGGGGACGCCCGGACTTCAAGGCTCGATGCACAAGCTCATGCTCCAGGCATCGGGAAGCCGGCTCGGCGGCCTTTGAGGGGCGCCAAGCTCGCGCGGCGGGGATAGCCCGCAGGGCTTTCCCCTGGAGACAAGCAAAGCGCGCAACGCCCCGTTAGGGGCGCGAAGGCATCACGCCGAGTCGTCAGAGCGCAGGCTGGATTCCGACAGCAGCACGATGCGCTGCTCGTCAGTGATGAGTGCGTTGTTCATGGTGAACTCCTGAAAGGTTGCCGGGCGGAATTGCCCGACCCTTTCGGGGCACGGCGCAGCGCAAGCAGTCAAGGGTCAACGACGGCCGCAGGCCGCAAGCGTGCGAGCACGCGCCGCCCTTGCACGGCGAGAACGCCGTGGCACAATGGAGAAGCAGCAAGCCGCCACACCCCGCCACCCAGGCACACCCGGTATTAGCAAGCGCAGCGCGCAGGCCCGGATCTGCGATCAGGGCCGCAGTTGCGTGAAGGATCGACGCCGCATGGCCGTGATTCGGCACGAAGCACGGGGCAACGCCCGAGAGCCTGACGGCGCCGCGCGCCGACACGCCCCAGCGCGGGGTGCAAATCTTCTGAACCCAGTAGCAGTTATTTTGTAGAGATCGCTACATCATTGCAACGACCGTGACATGGATTTAAGCTGTTGCCATGACTCTCACCTCCGACTCTTGGCTGACCCTCATCGTCAGCCTCCCCTCCGCGAGCGCCACGGCACGCATGCGGATTTGGCGCGCGGTCAAGACGCTCGGCTGTGCCGCCTTGCGCGACGGCGCCTATCTACTGCCCGCCCAAGCCGAACAGGCTGCGCAACTGCAGGTATTGGCCGACGAGGCGCTGCAGGAAGGCGGGCAAGCCTGGCTGCTGCAGGTGCAAGCCCGGAACATGACCGAACAGGCCACCTTTCAGGCGTTGTTCGACCGGGCGGCCGATTACACCCCCTGGCTAGAGGAACTGGCGCAAGCACGCCAGACGCTCTCCGCCCTGAGCGCAGCCGAACTCCAGCGTACACAGCGCAAGCATGCGCGTGCCTATGAGGTCATCCGCAAAATCGACTTCTTTCCCGGTGAGACGTCGATCCGCGCCGACGCCCAGTGGCGCGATTTCGCCAACGCCCTCGAAGCCATGCAGTCACCCGGTGAGCCGCAGCCAACAGCGGGCAACATTGCTCGGCGTGATCGCATGCAGTACCAGGGACGAGTCTGGGCCACGCGCCGCCATCTCTGGGTGGACCGCGTGGCGAGCGCCTGGCTGATCCAGCGCTTTATCGACCCGCATGCGCGCTTTCTGTGGCTGGACGCCCCGGCCGACAGCCCAGCCGATGCACTGGGGTTCGACTTCGACGGTGCGACCTTCTCGCACGTGGGCGAGCGGGTGACGTTCGAGGTACTGCTGGCGAGCTTCGGCCTGGAGAACGATCGCGGCCTCTCGCGCCTGAGCGCGATGGTGCATGCGCTCGATGTGGGCGGGACGGCCACGCCGGAGGCCAGCGGCTTCGAGGCCGTTCTGGCCGGCGCACGCCGACGCTGGCCAGACGACGACGCACTACTGGCCGACATCGGCGGGGTACTGGATTCGCTCCACGCCCACTTCTCCAGCAGCCGCAAAACTTGACGGCTCACCTCAGATCACTTTTTTGTAGAAAGAATCGTCATGAATGAAACCATTCCAGCCGCAGCCATCAGCAGTGGGGCGCCTCGCAGCTATACGCTGTGGCAATTGGTTGCCTATTTCCTACGGCTCGGAGCACTGGGCTTCGGCGGACCCGTGGCCCTGGCTGGCAACATGGACCGCGACTTGGTGGAGCGGCGCCAATGGTTCACCGAGGCAGACTACAAGGAAGGGCTGGCCTTGGCGCAGCTCGCGCCAGGACCGTTAGCCGCGCAGTTGGCCATCTACCTGGGCTTTGTTCACTACAGCTTCCTAGGGGCCACCCTGGTGGGCCTCGCTTTTGTGCTGCCCTCGTTTCTGATGGTGATCGGACTGGGTTGGGCCTATACGCATTTCGGCGGTCTGGGTTGGATGCAGGCCGTGTTTTATGGCGTGAGTTCCGCTGTCATTGGGATCATTGCTATCAGCACCTGGAAGCTCTCTACCAAGAACATCGGCAAAGACAAACTGCAATGGGCCATCTTTGCAGTAGCGGCGGCGGTGACGATCATCACCCAATCCGAGGAACTGTGGCTGTTCCTGGGCGCAGGCGTTCTCGTGTGGTTGTTGCGCGCGCCGCCGAAATTTATTAAGCCGTCCAGCACGCTGCACAGCAGTGCTATTCCTTTGCTGGCCTTGCTTGGCTTGTCCAACGTCGACTGGACCAAGCTGTGGCAGATCACCAAGTATTTCTTCTACGCGGGCAGTTTTGTTTTTGGTAGCGGCCTAGCTATCGTCCCGTTTCTGTATAGCGGAGTAGTCAAAGAGTACGGATGGTTGACCGATCACCAGTTCCTAGACGCTGTCGCAGTCGCCATGATCACTCCCGGTCCTGTCGTCATCACTACCGGGTTCATCGGCTTTCTGGTCGCGGACTTCTGGGGCGCGGTTGCTGCGGCGCTGGCAACCTTCCTGCCGTGCTATCTCTTCACAGTCCTGCCAGCCCCGTACTTCAAGAAATACGGAAAGAAACCGGGAATCGTGGCATTCGTCGATGGCGTGACGGCAGCCGCCATCGGATCGTTGGCCGGAGCCGTGGTAGTTATCGGGGTGCGCTCGATCAAGGACGTTCCCACGGCGCTACTCGCCCTGGGGACTGCTGCCTTGCTTTGGAAATTCAAGAAGTTGCCGGAGCCGATCGTTGTCGCTGCCGCGGCACTGATTGGGCTGGTCGTCTACCCGCTGGTGACCCACAGCTGAATAGAAGCGAGAGGAGTCCACGCCTTAACCCATGACTTGCCACATTTCTAGGAACACTCCAATGGATTTACAACTACGCCCCCTTACCATCAACCTCGCTGCCCTCAACGGGCTGTCCGAGAAACTCATCCTCAGCCATCACGCGAATAACTACACCGGCGCAGTCAAGCGCCTGGATGCTATTCGCCAGCAACTGGCGCACCTGGATTGGCCGACCGCTCCGGTCTTCATGATCAATGGCCTGAAGCGCGAAGAGCTGATCGCCGCCAATTCCGCTTGGCTCCACGAGCTGTACTTCGACACGCTGGGAGGCGACGGTGCATTGCCGGACTCCGGCCTGGCAGTTGCCTTGGCCCGCGACTTTGGCAGCGTTGACCGCTGGCGCACGGAATTCTCCGCACTGGCCAAGGCCATGGGCGGCGGCTCGGGGTGGGCGCTGCTGTCATGGTCCACACGCGAGGCGCGGCTGATCAACCATTGGGCGGCAGACCATACGAACCTGCTGGCCGGCGCCACACCGCTGCTGGCACTGGACATGTACGAGCACGCCTACCACATGGATTTCGGTGCCAAGGCGGCCGCGTATGTTGACGCATTCATGCAAAACATCCGCTGGAATGCCGTGATGCAGCGCTACGCTGCCGCCATCGAGGCTGATGCACTGCCCTGGTCGGCCGCACCAGAGAAAGTCGGCGGTGACCTCCAACTGATCGACGTGCGACGCACGGCAGGCTACGCACAAGCGCCTGATCGCATCGCCGGGGCCATTCGGCGCGATCCCGTGCAGTTGGCAAATTGGAGCCGTGAAATCGATTCCTCTAAACCCGTCCTTGTGTATTGCGTGCACGGCCATGAAGTCAGCCAGTCGGTGGCGCTCGCGCTACGAGCGCATGGCCTCGATGCACGCTTCGTGGCCGGAGGCATCGAAGCCTGTCGCGCTGCTGGCGTGACATTTGAAGCAAAGGAGTAGCACCATGAAGTGGATTACACGCGAACGCCCCAAGATCGACCGCATCGCCTGTCCCTGGCTGGTTGCGCGCTTCATCGACCAGCAGGCGGAATTTCTCTATGTGCCGGCCAGCGAGGTGCTGAAAACCGCCAACGCTACCGGCGCCATCCCCTACGACATCCCGAATGTCGAACTAAGCCATGTGGGTGAGCTGTGCAGTTTCGATGCCTTCCTGTCGAAGTACCACCTGGACGACCCAGCGCTGCGCCAGTTAGCCGAGATCGTGCGCGGCGCCGACACCTCCCGGCTTGACCTGACGCCGCAATCAGCAGGGCTCTATGCGCTCTCGCTCGGGCTGTCGCACAACTTTAGCGACGACCACGAAATGCTCCAGCACGGCATGGTGATGTACGACGCCCTCTATGCGTGGTGCCGCGCATGCCAGGCCGAGACACACAACTGGCCGCCGGTCATGCCAGCCTGATCCGCCCAATTGAAAATGCACTAAATGTCCGCAATCCCCCGTCTTGCCTTCGCCACACTCATTCAGTCCCTGAGCCTGGTGGCGACATCGGCAGCGCCCGGCCCCAGCGAACTCACCGGCGCGCAGATCAAGACAGTCTTCGTCGGCAATGTCATATCCGAAGGCGCGCACTGGTCCGCTTACCTCCTTCCCGATGGACGCACGAAGTCCATTGAACTGGGGCGGCCGCACCAGGGGCATTGGAAGATCGTGGGCAAGGAATTGTGCGTAAGCATCAGCACGGGTGTAGAGCCCGAATGCTGGACGGTACTGCGCAAAGGCAAGGCCTATCTGCTGCGCGCCCACGGCCAAGACCTCTACGAGGTCACTCCGGAACCTCTGTCGTCGAAATATCCGTTCGATTGACCGGCACCTGCCTCGATTACCCGCTCCGGCCAGCCCCCGGAGCTGCATCCCGCCAACTACCAAGGAAACACCATGCTGCGTCTAACCCTCTCCACACTGGCCCTGGCCGCGGGCCTGCTTACTACAGGCGCCCCGGCCATGGCCCAGGCCATCGACACGGCTGCCATCGAAACGGCCACCGGCCTCAAGGGCAGCTACAACCAGGCGGAAAACGTCTTCAAGGTCAGCAAGCCACGCGACGACGTGAAGATCAATGTCGATCGCTGGACCATGCCACCGTTCATGGGGCTCACCTCCTGGGCCGCGTTCACGCCAATGGGCTCGTCCACCATGATGATGGGCGATACGGTGCTGTTCGAGGATGAAGTCAACCCGGCGATGAGCGCCGCGCTGGACAACGGCCTGGAAGTGACTGCGCTGCACAACCACTTCTTCTTCGACCAACCCAAGGTCTTCTTCATGCACATCGGCGGCATGGGGGATGCACGCAAGCTCGCCACAGGCGTGAAGGCGGTGTACGACCGCATCGCGCAGGTGCGCGCCGCCCAAGGCACGCCGGCCAGCAGCTTCGCGGGTGACATCGCATCGCCAAGCCATGTGACTGCTGCACCCATCGAGGAGATTCTGGGCAGCAAGGCGCAGGTCAAGGATGGCATGGTGAAAGTAACCCTTGGCCGCACAGCCAAGATGCATGGAACCACCGTCGGCAATGAAATGGGCATCAATACCTGGGCGGCCTTTGCCGGCGACGATGAGCATGCGGTGGTTGATGGCGACTTCGCCATGCATGAAAACGAACTGCAGACGGTCCTGAAGACCATGCGTGGCCAGAGCATCAACATCGTGGCAATCCACCAGCACATGACCCACGAGGAACCGCGCTACGTCTTTCTGCATTACTGGGGCAAGGGCAAAGCCGTGGATCTGGCCCTGGCGGTAAAGAAGGCATTGGACGCGCAGAAGGCTGCGAAATGACGAAGAAAACCTTCAGCTCGGTGCCGCAGCGCCTCCCAAGCAGCCCCACCCGGCACCTCGCGCGCCTCACCGCCGCCGGAGCCGTGTTCTGCGCACTTGCCGCGACTGCCAAGGAGGTGCCGCTGACTGGCCCGCAGATCCGTGCCGCCATCAGCGGCAAGTACGTGACTGATGAACACCATTGGGGGCACAAGTATTTCGCGGACGGGCGCGTCGAGCGATCGGAGAACGGCCGCCAGCGGTCTGCGCGCTGGTCCGTCAAAGGCAATCAGCTATGCCTGCTGCAGCCGGAAATCAGCAAGGACGAACCGATCTGCTACAGCGTCCTGCGCGACGGACAGGAGCTGCAATACAAGGACGATGCGCAGTTCGTTGTGTATCGGGGGCTGGTGCGGCCCATGCCCAAACGAGAGCCGTGAACGGTTAGGGATTGCATGCACGCAGGCGACTGACATGGCGCACTACCTCTGGAAACTGCGTCCCTACTACCGGCAGACCGCCGGGCAGCTTGTCCTCGGCTCCCTGGCAGGCGTCGTCATGAACACAGCCGTGGTCCTGCCCGCCGTGTGCCTCGGGCGCGCGATCGACGCCGCGACGCACTTCGCGCATGGCCAGGCGACGCGCGCGACGCTGCTGCAGGCCGTCGCGTTGTTCGCCGCGGCAACCCTCGCCACAGAACTGCCTCGACTGGGCAAGCGCTGGTGGTTGATGACGGCCAACGCGCGCATCCGCGCCAATCTGCGCGCGGATGCGCTGCGCGGGGTGCTCGCCTGGCCGATGGCAAAGCTGACTGCCACGCCTGTTGGCGACACCATGGCGCGCGTCATCGGTGACGTCGAGGTGCTGGGCATCGGCATCCGCGAGGTGATCGTCGAGACCTGGGACACGCTCCTGTTCTTGATGTCGTTCTTCGTCGCCATGCTGGTGCTGGACTGGTCGTTGACCCTGCAGGCGCTGATTCCCGTGCCCTTCGCGATGGTGCTGGCCTGGGCCGCCGGACGCTTTATTCACCAACGTACGACGGCGGCTCGACAAGCCAACGGCGCGTTGACCGCGGGACTGCAGGAGCAACTGTCCGGCATCCGCGTCGCGAGGCTACTGGGGATGAAGCAGGCCGCACAGACGCGGATCGAGCGGCTCGCAGATGCACAGGCGCACACCAATCTCGCGGTGGCGCGGCCCCGCGCCGGCCTGCCCGCGGTCTACACCACGCTGATGGCGGCCGGCATCGTGCTGGTGTTGTGGCAAGGCGGCGAAAAAGTCATCGCAGGCGCGTGGACGCTGGGGGCGTTCGTGACCTATCTGGACCTTTTTCTGCGCTTCACCGGGCGCGGATTTCGGGTGCCGCAGCTGGTGAACTCGGTGCAAGCAGGCGGCGCAGCCTACGCGCGGCTCGCCCCCTTGCTCGCTGCGGCCGTGCCTGCTCGCGTGGAGCATCGGTTCGCGTCGTTTCGCGCCGGCTACCTGGCCGGAACGACTCCGCGCTCGACTCTCACCGAGCCGGCGTCACGAGTTGAACGCGGGCTCGCCGTATCCCTGCACAACGTGAGCTTCTCTCACGGCAACGCCGACGCCGCCGTCACGGCGCTGAACCAGGTCTCGCTCGAGATTTCGGCAGGCGCGTTCGTAGCAGTGACCGGGCCGGTCGGCTCGGGCAAGAGTGCGCTGGCGAAGGCTCTGCTGGGCCTGTACCCGCTCGCCGGCGGTACCGTTTCCCTGGACGGCGACACGCCCGCACGACATCGCGGTGACATCGGTTACCTGCCGCAGGAGCCCTTCCTGTTCTCGGGTACGGTGCGCGAGAACATCACCATGGGACGTGAGCAGGCCGACCTCGCCACGATGAGCGCCCTGGAAATCGCCGCGCTTGCGAAGGACGTTTCGGGCTTCGAGCACGGCGTCGATGCCGAGATCGGCGAGCGCGGCATTCGCATTTCCGGCGGTCAGCGGCAGCGCGTCGCACTGGCACGCGCGGCGGCGGCGGGACCTCGGCTGCTGGTGCTGGACGATCCGTTCTCGGCGGTCGACGTCGCGACGGAGGCTCAGATCATTGCCAGCCTGCGCGCGGAGTTCGGCCGCGGGGCGCCGGCCGCGCGACAGGCCACCATCGTCCTGTGCTCGCACCGGCTGGCGGCCTTCCCGCAGGCGGATCTCGTCGTCGTGTTGGATGGAGGACGCATAGTCGAACGAGGCTCTCATGAACAGCTGATGCTGGCGGGCGGCCTGTATGCACGGATCTACGCGGCGCAGGTCGCGATGGCACAGCCGGAGGACGCATGACCGCAACACAGTCACAGCCGGCACCGACAACACGCCGAGGACTCACGACCGCCCAGGTGGGCTCGCTACTGGCGCCGCAGAGACGCCTGCTCGTGGCCATCGCAGCCTGCGTGCTTGCCGGTGCGGCGCTGGAGGTGCTGCCGCCGCTCCTCGTGCGGCAGGCCGTGGACGCCCACTTGGCCGTGGGCCGTGGCGACGGCCTGATGCTGCTGGGCGTGCTCTACCTGCTGGTCGTGGCCGGGCAGCAGGCGTTGGGCTTCGCGTCTGCGTACGGCACCGCGATCGCAGCCCAACGGGCGTTGCGCGACCTGCGCGCGCGCCTGTTTGGCCATCTGCAACGGCTGCCTGCGCGCTACTTCGACACGACCCCGTTGGGTGACACCGTCAGTCGCTGCACCGCAGACATCGACACCATCGACCGCCTGTTCTCGTCGGGCATCGCGAGCCTTGTCGCCGACCTCGTGCGACTGGTCACGATCACGGTGACGATGCTCGTGCTCAGTCCCTCGCTGACGCTGCTCTGCGGACTGGCCGTGCCGCCCCTGCTGTGGTTCACGCGCTGGTTCCAGCTGCGGGTATTGGCCGCTGAACGGGCCAGCCGGGAGGCCGTGGGAAGCGTCAACACGGCACTCGTGGAGACCCTCGGTGGCGCGGAGGTCATTCGTGCTTTCGGACGAACGGGGTTCTTCGAGCACCGCTTTCGTGGCGCTCTGCAGGCCACGCAACACGCCTATCTCGCGGCCACACGCTATTCAACGATCTACACGCCGCTGATGGCCATCCTGGCGTCGCTGATCGTCTGCGGCCTGCTGTGGGCAGGCGCCGAGGGCGCGCTGGCGGGCTGGGGTGTTTCTATCGGCACGCTCACGGCCTTCGTGCTGCTGTTTCGCCGCTTCTTCGCGCCGATAACGACGCTGGGCGAGGAATGGCAGACCGTGCAGAGCGCGCTGTCCGGGGCGGAGCGCGTGTTCCAGGTCTTGGCGCTGCCGGTCGAGGAAACACCGGTCGCCCATTCCGTGCAACAGGCAAGGAGCGAACCGGAGCCGTTGATCCAGTTGAAGGATGTGATCTTCGGCTACGTCGCCGATCGCCTCGTGCTGAACGGCTTCTCCTTGAGCGTTCGCGCAGGCGAGCACGTCGCGCTGGTCGGGCGCACCGGCGCTGGCAAGAGCAGCCTGATGCACCTCGCCGGTGGCCTGTATGCGCCCTGGTCCGGTGAAATTCACGTGGCGGGCGCGGATCCACGCGCCATGACGGACGAGGAACGCCGTCAGCGCCTGGGCGTCGTGCCGCAGACGCTGCAACTGTTCAGCGGCAGCGTGCTCGACAACCTCACGATGGGCGACGTCCTCGTGACCCGGACTGCTTGCGAAGCCGCGGCCAAGGCAACGGGCGCGCATGCGTTCATCCGGGCACTGCCGCAGGGCTACGACACGCCCCTGGACGCGGGTGAGGCCGGCGCCGCGTTGTCCGCGGGCCAACGGCAATTGCTCGCGCTCACGCGCGCGCTGGTGCGCCAGCCTCGCGTGCTGCTGCTCGACGAAGCGACAGCCGCGATCGACCACGCCAGCGACGCTGCGTTCCGCGCCGCTCTTCGCCGCGACGCGCACGACTCGAGCCGTGCCGTTCTGATCGTGGCGCATCGGCTGTCAACGGCGCTGGAGGCCGATCGCATCATCGTGATCGAGGACGGTCGCATCCTCGAACAAGGCGCGCCGGACGAGTTGATTCGGTGCCGGGGTCGCTTCGCCGCGCTGCTGGCCATGGAGACGGCAGGCTGGGATTGGCATCAACGTTGACGTTGGAGGACAGACATGGGCAAGGACTTCTACATACAACCCGACGCGGCCGACCCGGTGCTCGATCCCGACGCGGTGCTCGCGATCGTGCGCTTGCATGCGGCGGGCGCGAAGGCCGTCAGGGCCGTCGACGAGAGCGGCGGCGAAGCGCGCGCCTATGCCATCGACAACGGCCTGATCCTGAAGGTTCAGCGACCACAACAGCTGCGCGCGCGAACGAGCCTGGCGAAGGAGCGTTTCCTTTTGGAGCAGTTGGCAGGCCTGGAGGGCGTATGCGTTCCACGAGTCCTCGGTGGGGGCGTTGCCAAGCCCGGGATCGAGTACACCTTGATGACGCGCATGCCCGGCGAGCCGATACACTCGGCAAGGCTCGACGGTGACCTCCGCCGGCGTACGCTGGTTGACCTGGGGCGCATGTTGCGTCGCATTCACGCAATCCCTCAGCAACCCGTGTTCGAGGCGCGCCTGATCCCCGGCGACCACACGGCGGCCGACGTTCGCACACGGTTCGGCGGCCTCTTCGACGACGCTGTCGCAGCCGTGGCTCGGGCGGCCCAGCCCTGGCCATTTGCGGTCGACCCGTTGCAGTTGGCGCGCCTCGCGATGCGCGCCTTGCCGGACGCAGACGCCTGGGTGGCCTTGCACAGCAACCCCGGCCTCGAGCACGTCTTCGTCGATCCGCAGACCGGGCAGTTGACTGGCATCATCGACTTCGGCGATGCGTATTTCAGCCACCCGGCGCTCGATCTGCGCCGATGGCCTCGGCCCATCGATCGGGCCGCAGTTCACGCTGGGTACTGCAGCGAGGCGGAGATGAGCGAGAGCTTCAATCAGACATGGCGCGTGGCCTGCGTGCTCACCGACATGCTCGCCATTGCGCAGGATCTGGAATGCCGCGCTGCAGGGCTCGTCGAGTTGGAAGAGCTTGTCGAGCAGTTGCACTGACGGCTTACGTGATGGCTGTCTTGGCGCCGGCCGATCACCCGCGAAAGAGTAGTACCCCCATCCTCTGGAGACACGGGGAGCCGCTACAACGCCGCGGTATTCGCTTTCAGCGTGCGATCCAGCTTGCGGTGAATGAGTGATACCAGTGTCAGGATGTCCAGGGCATCTTGTTCGGACATCGGCCAGTTTGTCTTGGGGGCATGGGCGAGTGGGTTGCGCACGGCGCCGAAGAGGCCTACCAGCAGATGGGCGAAGCCTTTTTGCTCGCTCTTCTCAGATTCGGTGGCGAGAGAACCGAGAACCAGGATCGGGTTTTGCGTCGAAAACGTCCGGTTCACCAACTCGGCTCCATCCATGGTCAGGCCCGACATGGAACGGATGCGCTCGGCGACGCCTTTGGTCGACTCGAAGACGGCATGGAAGTAGTTTTCATCCAGCAGTTCGGCGCGACAGTAGTTGAGTACTTCAGCATGGACTTTGCGGCTTTCAAGTGCCGACTTCAGCCGGCAGGCGCGCGAGCGCGCGGCGTCCAATGTCGTGGC
>NZ_CP143312.1:4800000-6093500 GCF_036328175.1 Pseudomonas sp. JS3066 | reverse complement strand
CGAATCAAAAACAAGGACTTTGGCTTTGCCAACGAAGACGCGCTGCGCCTCTATATCGAAGACCTTCATCAGATGCAGGAAGGCCTCTGCGCACTGACTGGTATTCCCATGCAACTGGATCGCAACTGTGATGATGAAGAGCTGAAGTGCTCGCTCGACCGCATCGACAGCAACGGCCACTATGCACCGGGCAATTTACAACTCGTTTGTCGCTTCGCAAATCGCTGGAAGAGCGACAGTGAGAACGCCGATTTCATGCGGCTGATCGATCTGGTCAGAGATACAAGCGGACTTTAGGCCCTACACCACAAACGACTATTAAATCAGTACACTGGTGGTACAGTGCCCAGCTTTTAAAGATTTCGCTCAATTACGCTTAAACCTCTCTACGACGGTACTTTCAGCTAACTGTACCTGCGCTAACCTACGCCCGATTTCACTGGGCTTGCAGCGTTTCTAGGCAACTCATAATCCTTTGGTCCACGGTTCGAGTCCGTGTGGGCCCACCAAATCAAAAGCCGCGCATTGCGCGGCTTTTGCGTTTCCGGGGCAGTAAAGGCTGCCGCAAGCAAAACGGGACGTCAGGCGTCCCGTACTGCCATTCCCATGCATATCCGGCTTATTGGGCGAACTCGGCACGCAGCTCGTTGGCCGCTGCCACCATGTTCACCAGGGCCGCTTCGGTTTCCGGCCAGGCCCGGGTTTTCAGGCCGCAGTCCGGGTTGACCCAGAGGCGCTCGGCGGGAACCCGCTGCGCGGCCTTGCGCAACAGTTTGATGATCTCGTCCTTGCTGGGCACGCGCGGTGAATGGATGTCGTACACACCCGGGCCAATCTCATTCGGATAAGCGAAGGCTTCGAACGCATCCAGCAGTTCCATGTCCGAGCGTGAGGTCTCGATGGTGATCACGTCGGCGTCCATCGCCGCGATGGACTCGATCACGTCGTTGAACTCGCTGTAGCACATGTGGGTGTGGATCTGCGTTTCGTCCTTCACACCGCTGGCGGTCAGGCGGAAGGCTTCGGTGGCCCAGTCCAGATAAGCCTGCCAGCCGGCCTGGCGCAGCGGCAGCCCTTCGCGGAAGGCGGCCTCATCGATCTGCACGATGCGGATACCGGCCGCTTCCAGGTCCAGCACTTCATCACGGATGGCGAGCGCCAGTTGCCTGGCCTGCACCTCGCGCGGGACATCCTCGCGGGGGAAGGACCACATCAGCATGGTCACAGGGCCGGTCAGCATTCCCTTCATCCACCTGGCGGTCAGGCCTTGTGCGTAGCGAATCCACTCCACGGTCATGGCCTTCGGACGGCTAAGATCACCAAAGATCACTGCCGGCTTTACACAGCGGGAGCCATAGCTCTGCACCCAGCCGAAGCGGGTGAACGCGTAGCCGTCCAGCTGTTCGGCGAAATACTCCACCATGTCGTTCCGCTCCGCCTCGCCGTGCACCAGTACGTCCAGGCCCAGCCGCTCCTGCACGTCCACGGCATGGCGAATTTCGCTGTGCATGGCTTCGGTGTATTGGGCCTCGGACAACTTGCCCGCCCTGAACGCCTGGCGCGCCAGGCGAATCGCAGACGTCTGCGGGAAGGAACCGATGGTGGTGGTCGGGAAGGCCGGCAGGTAGAGCTCCTCACGCTGCTTTTCGATGCGCACGGCGAAAGGCGCCGGGCGCTTGCCGTCTTCCGGTTTCAGCGCGGCAACGCGGGCTTGGACAGCCGGCTTGTGGATGCGCGGCGATGCGGCACGACTGGCCTGTACGGCACGGCTCACGGCCAGGGTCTCCAGCACCACTGGCGACTCGGGTTCGGTCAGGGCGCGGGACAGCGTGGCGACTTCCTCGCACTTCTGCACGGCGAAGGCCAGCCAGCTCTTCAGCTCGGCATCCAGCTTGTCTTCGCGGGACAGGTCCACCGGGCTGTGCAACAGCGAGCAGGACGGTGCGACCCACAGGCGGTCCCCCAGACGGTCATGGGCGTGACGCAGGACATCCAGGGCTTTCTCCAGGTCGCATCGCCAGACGTTGCGGCCATTCACTAGGCCGAGGGACAGCACCTTGTAGGCCGGCAAGCGGTCGAGAATGGTCGGGTACTGTTCGGGCGCACGCACCAGGTCGATATGCAGGCCGTCCACCGGCAGGCCGGCGGCCAGACCAAGGTTGTCTTCCAGACCGCCGAAGTAAGTGGCGACCAGCTTCTTCAGCGGTTCTTTCTGCAGCAGGTTGTAAGCGCGTTCGAAGGCGTTCTTCCAGTCTTGGGGCAGGTCAAGCACGAGGATCGGCTCGTCGATCTGTACCCACTCCACGCCTTGGGCGTCGAGACGTTGGAGGATCTGACCGTAAAGCGGCAGCAGGCGCTCCAGCAGCTCCAACTTGTCGAACTCGCCTCCCTTTACCTTGCCCAGCCAGAGGTAGCTCAGCGGGCCGATCAGCACCGGCTTCACGGAGTGGCCCAATGCCTGGGCTTCAGCCACTTCCTCGAAGAGCTGCTCCCAGCTCAGGGTGAACTGTTGGTCGGCGGAAAACTCGGGGACCAGATAGTGGTAGTTGGTGTCGAACCACTTGGTCATTTCCTGCGCGTGGGCGCCGCCACAACAACTGTCGCTGACACCACGGGCCATGCCGAACAGAGTCTGCAGGGTCGGCTTGGAGTTGCCGTGGCCACGGAAGCGCTCGGGAATGACGCCGAAGGTCAGGGAGTGAGTCAGCACCTGGTCGTACCAGGCGAAATCGCCCACCGGCAGCAGGTCGATACCGGCGTCCTTCTGGATCTGCCAATGCTCAGCACGCAGCTTGCGGCCAACCGCACGCAAACCGGCTTCGTCCAGCTCGCCCTTCCAGAAGGCTTCTTGAGCCTTCTTCAGCTCGCGATCCCCGCCGATGCGCGGGAAGCCGAAGTTGTGTGCCAATGCCATGGGAAATTCCTCCATTGAAAATTCATGGAGGAATTGTCAGGCAGACCCACTACGTGAGGAAAACTCAATTAATTTGTCATGAACACAAGTTTTCCTCATGAACGTTTTCAGTGCTCGTCTTCGTCCGAGCGGCGCAACAGGTAGGTATCCATGATCCAGCCATTAGCCTCGCGAGCCTCATGCCGCACCCGGCGGATTTCGTCCGCTACTTCGCTGAGCCTGCCGGAAACAAGGATTTCGTCCGGGGTGCCGACGTAGGCGCCCCAGTAGATTTCCAGCTGCGGATCATTCAACCGCTGGTAGGTATCTTCCGCATCGAGCATCACCACGACGCTGTCGGCGTTTTCCGGGAAACCCTCGGCCAGCCGTCTGCCTGTGGTGATCTGGACGGACTTCCCGATACGGTTGAGCGGCACCTTGTGACGGGCTGTCAGCGCCTGAACACTGGTGATCCCGGGGATCACGTCGAATTCGAACTGGAGCCGACCGCCCCGGAGGATGGATTCCAGGATCCGGATGGTGCTGTCGTAGAGCGACGGGTCACCCCAGACCAGGAAGGCACCGCACTCGCCATCGGCCAGTTCTTCGTCGATAAGGCGCTCGAACACCTGCTGCTTGGCCAGGTTCAGGTCCCTGACGTTGGAACCGTAATCGCCACCCTCGCGCTGACGTTCGGGGCTGCTGGCCTCGACGAATCGATAGTTCTGCTCGGTGATGTAGCGCTCGCAGATTTCCTGGCGCAGGTGGATGAGTTTTTCCTTGCTGATGCCCTTGTCCATGATGAAGAACACATCGACCTGGTTCAGCGCCTTGACGGCCTGGATGGTGATGTACTCGGGATTGCCGGCGCCAATGCCGATGATGAGCAGCTTCTTCATGGGGTAAATCCGTGGTGGGCGAAAACATCGCCTGCCACCGCATTCGATTGCAGTAGATAGGTAGGCGGTGTGGAAGCGCAAAAGGTCGTCGCGATGCCCGTGGCTGTCAACGACTTTTGCGCCTCCCAACCCTGCAATTACATCCTCCACTCCAGAACGGCATAGACCGCCCTGCCATCACCCGACAGGAAATGAGCACTTGTCACGTCCCTGGGCGTCGGCGATCACCCCGGTGGTGGCGACATAGGTCTTGGCGGACAGATTTCGTCCCTCCAGGAAGAAGCCGAATCCCTCGCCCGGGCGGTAACCCGCCTTGAGCCCCCAGATGGCGTAGCCATCGGCATAAAGGGTTTCCGCCTGGTCGACGTTGTAATGGGTCGGTACCCACTCGAAGGTCGGCGCCGCATACCAGCCTTCGCGTTGCCACAGGGCCTCACCCTTGATGAATTGCCGCGACAGACCCGCGAGTCGGTTGTCGCCGTAGGTATCGTCGTTGTCGAAGCGGAAATCATTGAACAGATACTGCCCACGCAGGACCATCTGGCCGATGGTCCAGGCCCCGCCCAGCTCTATGCCCTGGTGGATGGTGCGGTCGGCGTTGACGGTGCCAAGCGGTTGGCCGATCCGTAGCGCCAGGCATTGGCGCCGCGCAGCACCTCGATATGGTCGGTGGTCAGTGGCTCGACGGTCTGGAAGTCGAAGCTGCCATCGGCAAGGTTGACCGGCGCGCCATCCTGCATCAGCAGCAGGCCGCGTCCATGGAAGGTGCGTTGCAGGCCGGAGCCACGAATGGACAGGCGCGCTTCCTCGGCGCCGAAGCGCGGGAACTGGTTGAAGGCCAGAAGTAACCCGGCGGCGCCTTGAGGCGCGGCTCGAAGGTTTCGGGGCGGGCATCGCACACACCCAGCAGCCAGGCCTGCACGAAGAGCGCGGCTATCGCCAGGGGAATGGTCCCGCACAGAGGGCATTTGAATTCACCGGACCAGTCGCCGGCGGCGCTGCCACCGAAATCGCCATCGAGGCTCGGCCCAGGGTTGGGTTCGCCGGAACAGGACGCACCGCCCAGACCGTTCAGCTCCAAGCCCATCGTCTGCCCGTGGTGCAGACCGCAGGCGAGCAGATTGAAAAGGACGCAGGCATAGAGCATCCAGGCAATCAGCGAGCGGTCCTGGCGGGCGATTTTCATGGGCGGTAGCTCTAGCATCGGGCTTCCAGCACTGGAAGCCGAGCCGGTGTGCGGTTCATTGCCGCAGCAATCCAGGCCACTCGGTGGATGAGACTGAGCCTAGAAATGCCGTAGGCAGGACAGCTTGCAGGGGCGATGTCAATCGCCAAACAGGCCGCAGGTCTGCCTCTGGATGCTTCCAGGGGCAGCGAAGCTGCCCCTGGTGAATGAATTGGCCCCTACAGGTTCGAGCCGCCTTTCACGCCCCAACCGCGAAGTTCCGCAAAAACCCCACATACGGCTTGGGCAGCGGGAAATCCAGATCACCACGCTTGCTGGTGGAAAGGCGCAGCTCACCGAGCATCTCCACCATCTTCAGCGCGGCGCTGACGCCGTCGATCACCGGCACTCCGAGTTCTTCCTGCAAGCCCTTCGCCAGGTGGCTCATGCCGGCACAACCGAGGACGATGGCGCCCGATTCATCCTGCTCCAGCGCATCCAGGCAGGCCGTGCGCATGATGCGGAACAGGCCGTCCGGGTCCTCATCCAGCGCCAGCACCGGAATCTCCACGGCATGAATGCCCCGGCAATGTTGGTGGAAGCCATAGCGCTCCACCAGATGCCGGGCAATGACCTTGGTACGACCGAGGGTAGTGACGATGCTGAAGCCGGTGGCGACCCAGGTGGCCAGGTGCATGGCAGCTTCGGCGATGCCGATGACCGGGAAGCGCGCGATCTCCCGCGCAGCCAGCAGTCCCGGATCGCCGAAGCAGGCGATTACGTGGCCTTCGGCGCCATCGCGCTCACCGTCGCGGATGGCCTGAAGCAACCCCGGCACGGAAAGCGCCTCATCGTAGTGACACTCGATGGAGGCCGGACCGGCACCATTGGTCACTGCCAGCAACTGGTTGCCGGGACGCAGCAGGTGATTGGCGGCTTCAGCCAGGCTGGCGGTCATGGCGACGCTGGTGTTCGGGTTGATCAGCTGGATTTTCATGGCCGAGGTCAGGTCTCGATCAGGTGTTTCAGCGGGTGGTAGTTGGCCTTGAGCTTGCCGGCCGACTCGACGATGGCGGTTTCGATCGCTGCCAGGTGGAAGCAGGTCAGTTCGATGGCGGCACTCTGGTTACCCGCCTCGATGAACTCGATCAGGCGCAGGTGCTCGTCGTCGCGGCAGGCGTCATGGCGCTCGTCGTCCAGGGCGGCGACATAGAGCGAAGCGCGCGAGATGAGCTTGCGGAACCAGTCCAGCAGCACCGGGTTGTTGAGCGCCTCGGCGAGCTTGATGTGGAACTCGCCAAGCAAATGGATCAGCCGCTCGTGGTCATGGTTGCGCCGCGCGTCTTCTTCCAGCAGCAGGTGCTCGCGCATGTCTTGCATGGCAGCGCTGTCCCGGCGTCTGCAGAGCTCGGTGACGATGCCGATCTCGATCAGCCGCCGTGTTTCGAACAACGAGCGGATCTCCTCGTCACTGGGCAGCGATACCCAGCAGCCTTTGTTCGGCTCGGAGGACACCAGGCCGTCGGCCTCCAGTTGCTTCAGCGCCGCACGCACCGAGGTGCGACTCACGTTGAACAGCTCCGCCAGGGAGGCTTCGCCGAGTTTCATGCCAGGCCGCAGCGAGCGGTTGCTGATGGCCTGGTAAACCCCCTGGTAGACGCGGTCGACCGTGGTTTCCAGCTTCTTGTCTGCCATTCGTAACTCCGTAAATGCGTTCGCAATCCAGGTGCTGCAGGAAACAAGCAGGCAGAAAAACCCGGTTGCGTTGTCAGCATAATCCGAGTATTTCTAGATTGCATTCAATTTTTGCATACAAAAACAAGAGGAATGCACCATTATGAAGCACACATCCTCCATCGAGGTGCAACGCGTCAGCAAGCGCTACACCGAAGATCCCGAAGTTACGCCGGCGCTCGACGATGTTTCGGTCAGCATCCGCCACAACGAATTCTTCACCCTCCTCGGCCCATCAGGTTGCGGCAAGACCACCCTGCTGCGCTCCATTGCCGGTTTCGAGCAGGTCAGCTCGGGCTCAATCGAAATTGGCGGGCAACGCGTGGACCAACTCCCGCCCTACAAGCGCCGGGTCAATACCGTCTTCCAGAACTACGCGCTCTTCCCGCATATGAGCGTGGCCGAGAATATCGCCTTCGGCCTGGAGATGCAGGGGCTGGAGCGCAGCGCCATTCCCGGGCGGGTGAAGGAAATGCTCGCCCTCGTACAGATGGAACACCTGGCCCGCCGTCGCCCCGCCGAATTGTCCGGTGGCCAGCAGCAGCGCGTGGCCCTGGCCCGCGCGCTGGCGCCGCGCCCGGATGTGCTGTTATTGGACGAACCGCTCTCCGCGCTGGACCTCAAGCTGCGCAAGGAAATGCAGGTCGAGCTCAAGCGCGTGCAGCAGGAAGCCGGCATCACTTTCATCTTCGTCACCCACGACCAGGAAGAGGCGCTGACCCTCTCCGACCGCATCGCGGTGATGTCCAGCGGCAAGATCCTGCAGATCGGCACCCCCAACGACATCTACGAACGCCCGCAGCACCGCTTCGTCGCCCACTTCATCGGCGACATCAATTTCCTTCCCGGCCAACTGCGCCAATGCCCGCAGAACGGCAACCTGTTCCGCCCCGACGGCATCCCGGTGGAAATTCCCTGCGCCACAGACGCCAACACCCGCGCCGGCACGGCCCAACTGGCGTTCCGCCCGGAGCGCTCGAAACTGGTGGACCCGTCGCAACCCCATCACCTGCGTGCCGTGGTCGAAGCGGTGCTCTACGTCGGCACGGCCACGCTCTACCAGTGCCGCCTCGCCAACGATGCCAAGGTGATGCTGCGCGAGAGCAACGAGGGTGCCACCAGCGCCCGTGCCGTGGGTTCGAGCGTGGCCGTGCACCTGCCGCCCCACGCCTGCCTGCTGATGGAGGCCTGAGATGAGCGTCAGCGCCACCTCCCCCAGCCTCAACCGGCTGCTGCTGTTGAGCCCGGTGCTGCTCACCCTGCTCGGGTTGATCGCCGTGCCGCTGGGCATCATGGGCTACATCAGCCTGCTACCGCGCAACCTCTATGGCGGCGTCGACTGGAGCGCCGACTGGCATTGGCAGAGCTATGTGCAGTTGTTCTTCCAGGAAGATTTCGACGGCAACCTGGAGCTGAACTGGGTCTACGCCCAGGCCCTGCTGCGGTCGGTGCTGCAAGCTGGTGGCACGACATTGCTGTGCTTCCTCTTCGGCTTCCCGGTGGCGTTGTGGATGAGCAGCCTCAGCGAGCGCTCGCGCAACATCATGGTGCTGCTGATCACCATCCCTTTCTGGACCAACCTGCTGATCCGCAACTACGCCTGGCTGATCATCCTGCGCGAGCACGGCTGGCTGGCCCAGAGCCTCAATGCGCTGTTCCCGCAGGCCGGTGGCATCACCCTGCTGTACAACGATTTCGCCGTGGTCGTCGGGCTGGTCTACAGCTTCCTGCCATTCATGATCCTGCCGATCTACTCCACCCTGGAGAAGCTCGACTGGCGCCTGGTGGAAGCCGCCTATGACCTCGGCGCCAATCGCTGGAAGGCCCTGCGCCGGGTGATCCTGCCGCTGTCCATGCCCGGTGTGGTGGCCGGTTCCCTGCTGGTGTTCGTGCCGAGCCTGGGTGCCTTCATCACCCCAGCCATCCTCGGCGGCGGCAAGACGCTGATGATCGGCAACCTGATCCAGCAGCAGTTCGGCACCGCGCGGAACTGGCCGCTAGGCAGCTCGCTGTCCTTCCTCCTGCTCGGGCTGATGATGCTGGCCCTGGTGCTCTACGCCCTCTACGCAAAGAAAGCCGCCAAGGCCGTCCGCCAGGGAGCCCGCTGATGATTGCCAACCACCTGAAGAAACTGCCGCTGACCCGCGAAACCAGCCTGCTGGTACTGGCCTACCTGTACCTGCCGATCCTGGTGCTGATCGCCTACAGCTTCAACGCCAACCGCACCGCTACCGTGTGGACCGAGTTCTCCATCGCCTGGTACGGGCGCATTCTCGCCAACCCGTCGATCCAGGCGGCGGCGCTGAACTCGGTGATCGTCGCCGGCATCGCCACCGTCTGCGCCACCGCCATCGCCCTGCTGGCGGCGCTGGCCACTTACAAGCCCTTCTACGGCCAGAAGATGGTGGAAGGCGGGATCAACCTGCCGCTGATCCTCCCGGAGATCGTCACCGCCGTGGCCACCCTGCTCCTGTTCATGGCCCTCGGCATCAAGCTCGGCCTGCTGACGGTGATCGTCGCCCACATCGGCTTCTGCATCCCCTTCGCCTACCTGCCGATCCGCGCACGCCTGAACGACCTCGACAAGGGCCTGCTGGAAGCCGCCAACGACCTGTACGCCAACCCGTTCCACACCTTCCGCCGGGTGACCCTGCCGCTGCTGTTCCCGGCGGTGTTGTCCGGCGCGGTGCTGGCGTTCGTGGTCAGCCTCGACGACTTCATCATGACTTTCTTCGTCGCCGGCCCCGGTTCGACCACGCTGCCGGTCTACATCTTCTCGGCCATCAAGGCCGGGGTAACCCCCGAGATCAACGCAATCTCGACCCTGATGCTGGTGATCTCGATCGTCCTGGTGATGCTCTCGTACTGGCTCGGCCAGCGCGGCAAGACCACCACCTGATCCCTTGTTCCACCACTGCCCAACCTGTTCTTCAACCCGGAGAAAAACAATGAAGTTGAAAGCATTGCGTCATGGGGTAGCCGGTCTGACCCTGAGCTGTTTCGCCGCCCTGACCGCCCAGGCGGACGAGCCCAAGGAGCTGTTCTTCTACAACTGGACTGACTATTACCCGGTGGAACTGCTCGCCAAGTTCGAGAAGGAGACCGGCATCAAGGTCACCATGGACGGCTACGACAGCAACGAAACCCTGCTGGCAAAACTCCAGGCGGGCGGTGCCGCCTACGACGTGATCGTGCCGTCGCACTCGATCATGCGCACCCTGATCGAACAGGGCCTGCTGCAGGAAATCGACACCCCCACCCTGCCGAACTTCGCCCATGTGAAGCCGGCCTTCCGCGATCCCGAGTTCGACCCCGGCCGCAAGTACTCGGCGCCCTACCTGTGGGGCACCACCGGCTTCTCCTACGACAGCGCACGGGTGCCGGGCGGCAAGCTGGACGACTCCTGGAAGGAGTTCTTCGAGCCGCGTCCCGAACTGCAGGGCCAGCTCGCCGCGCTGGATACGCCGAGCAGCGTGATCAACGCCGCCAGCCATTACCTGGGCGTGGATGAATGCAGCGAAAACCCGCAGGACGCCAAGCGCATTCTCGAATTGCTGCAGAAGCAGAAGCCCTTCCTGAAGATGTACAGCTCCGACAACACCGTGGACCGCATGGCCTCGGGTGAAGTGATCATGATGCAGAACTGGAACGGCTCTACCGCCCGCGCCACGCTGCAGAAAAGCACGATCAAGTACGTCTACCCGCGTGAAGGCGTGGCCATGTTCCAGGACAACTTCGCCGTGCCGAAGAGCGCGCCGCATCCGGGCAACGCCAAGGTCTTCATCGACTGGATGATGAAGCCAGAGAACGCCGCCGCCGTGTCCAACGCCATCGCCTACGCCAACGGCATCGACAGCGATACGCTGCTGGACAAGAAATGGAAGGTGATGGACGCCATCAACATGCCCGACGAGTTCGCCGAGCGCCTGCGCCCCGAAAAGGAATGCAGCAACCAGGCTCGCGAGCTGCAGGACCGCATCTGGTCCAAGCTCAAGGGCTGATACCGAACTGACCGCCCCTTGGTCTTCTGTAGGAGCGAGCTTGCTCGCGAACTGCGCGCGACGCTTCGCGAGCAAGCCCGCTCCTACAAAAGAACATCTTTGCAAACTGCCTTTGAGGTCCCCATGACCGACACCTGCTGGCTGCGCAACGTCCGCCCCTTCGGCGGCGCGGCCGAAGACTTCCTAATCCAGAACGGCCGCTTCGCAGAACGCCGCCCGGCGAGCGATGCAGCGCTTGCCGCCACTGACATCGACGGCGCCGGCCAGCTGATGACCAGCGCCCTGGTGGAAAGCCATATCCACCTGGACAAGACCCTCTGGGGCCAACCCTGGCGCCCCAACAGCGCTGGTCCGGCGCTGAAGGACTACATTGCCAACGAGCGCCGCGTGCTGCGCGAGGTCACCGCTCCAATCGCCGAACGCGCCGGTGCGCTGCTGGAAAACTGCATCGCCCGGGGCTCGCTCACCATGCGCTGTCATGTGGATATCGACCCCGAGTTCGGCCTGCGCCACGTGGAAGCCATGCAAGCCCTGCGCGAGCGTTACCGCGACCTGATCGACCTCGAGCTGGTGGTGTTCCCACAGACCGGGCTGGTCAGCCGCCCCGGCACCGCCGAGTTGATGCGCCAGGCCATGGGCCTGGGCGTGGAAAACGTCGGCGGACTCGACCCCTGCGGCATCGACAACGACCCCGTCGCCCAACTGGATATCGTCTTCGGCCTGGCCGCAGAGTTCGATCGCGGCGTGGACATCCACCTGCACGACAAGGGCGAACTCGGCCTCTGGCAGATTGCCCTGATCGCCGACTACACCGAGCGTTTCAATCGCCAGGGGCGGGTGATGATCAGTCACGCCTACTGCCTGGGAATGGTGCCCTGGAACCGCGTCGAAGCGCTGGCCAAGCGCCTGGCCTCGCTGGGTATCTCGCTGATGAGCTCGGCACCGGCCGACTGCGCCGTGCCGCCCTTCCTCGAACTCCGCGAAGCCGGCGTGAATCTTTGCCTCGGCTCCGACGGCATCCGCGATGCCTGGTCCCCCATGGGCAATGGCGACATGCTGGAGCGCGCCATGCTGCTGGCCTTCCGCTTCGACCTCGCCAAGGACGACGAGCTGGCCGCCGCCTTCGACGCCGCCAGCCAGCATGGCTCCAAGGCCCTGGGACTTTCGGAACACGGCCTCACCCTCGGTGCCCGTGCGGACTTCCTGCTGATGGATGCACAGAGCCTTGGCGAAGCCGTAGTGGCACGGCCGCAGCGCCAGGTCTATCGCGCCGGCAGGCTGATCGCCACCCAGGGCCGCCTGCTGGAGAGCCGCCTGTGAGCGCACCGCGCATTGGCCTGAAAGCCAGCTGCGTGGTGGGCTTCGATGGCACTCGCCACGTGCTCTGGCGCGACGGCGAAGTAGTAATCGAAGGGTCGCGCGTGCTCTTCGTCGGCCGCGGTTTTCCTGGCCCGGTGGATCGCTGGATCGACTACGGCAATGCCCTGCTCGGCCCCGGCTTCATCGACCTGGACGCCCTTGGCGATCTCGACTCCACAGTCCTTTGCCTGGACAACGGCGATGAGCGCAGCATGGGTCGCATGTGGTCGGCGGAGTACCTCGCCCGGGGGCCGCAGGAGAGCTACAACTTCGATGAAGAAGTCTTCAAGTACCGCTATGCGTTCACCCAACTGATCCGCAACGGCATCACCACGGCCATGCCGATCACCTCCATGTACTACCGCGAGTGGGCGGAAACCTACGACGAGTTCGCGGCGGTCGCGGGTGTTGCCGCCGAGCTTGGCCTGCGCACCTACCTCGGCCCCTGCTACATGAGCGGCATGCAGGTGCTGCAGCGCGACGGCAGCCTCGTCGAGCACTGGGACGAACCCCGTGGCCTGGCCGGGCTTGAGGCCGCCGAACGCTTCTTCCGTGACTTCGATGGCGCCCACGACGGTTTGATCCGCGGCGCCCTGCTGCCGGACCGCATCCAGACCTGCACCCCGGCGCTGCTGCAACGCACCCATGCCCTCAGCCGCGAGCTGGCAGCTCCCGTACGCCTGCACTGCTGCCAGGGAAGCGGCGAAGTAGCGTTAGTAAAATCGCTGCGAGGCAAGGCACCGCTGGCCTGGCTGGAGGAACTGGACCTGCTCGGCCCACGGACGCTGCTCCCCCACGGCATCTACATCGAAGGCGACGAAGACCTCGCCCGCCTCGCCGGCAGCGGCACCAGCCTGGTCCACTGCCCGGTGGTCTTCGCCCGCGATGGCGAAGCGCTGGACTCCTTCGGCCGCTACCGCACACGCGGCATCAACTTCGCCCTGGGTACCGACACCTGGCCGGCGGACCTGCTGGACAACATGCGCCAGGGCCTGAATATCGCCCGCCTCAAGGAGGGCGGCAGCCACGGCACCAGCGCCCTCGATCTCTACAATTCCGCCACCCTGGGTGGCGCCAAGGCGCTGGGTCGCGACGACCTGGGCCGCCTCGCACCCGGCGCCAAGGCGGACATCACCGTGTTCGACCTCGACGGCCTGCACCTGGGTCCTCTGTTCGACCCGCTGAAAAACCTGCTCCTCGCGGGCCGTGGCGACGACTGCATCGCCAGCTGGATCGACGGACGCTGCGTGATGCAGGACGGCCAGGTCAACGGTGTCGACTACGCCAGCCTCCAGCAGCAAGCCCAACGGCAGTTCCACAAGCTGATGCAGAGCCACGCCGACCGCGCCTTCGGCCAACCGGATTGGCGGGGGCTGTTCCAGTCGGCCATTCCTTTCGCCGATGCGTGGAGCGCCGATCGTCCGCTCTGCACCCTTGCCAGCCAGCCCGACCAATAAAGAGAACATCGCCATGCTGAGCTTCGACTTCGCCCAACTGGGCCCCCGCGAGAAGTACAAGATCCTCATCGGCAGCGTGGTGCCCCGGCCCATCGCCCTGGTCACCACGGTGGACGCCGAAGGCCGTGCCAACGCCGCGCCTTTCAGTTTCTTCAACGCGCTGTCCGCCGACCCGCCGATTCTCGCCCTCGGGGTGGAAAACCACGCCGACCTGACCCCGAAGGACACCACGCGCAACATCATGCTGAACCAGGAATTCACCGTGAACATCGTTTCCGACGCACTGGTGGAAGCCATGAACGTTTGCGCCGTGCCCTTCGAACCCGGGTTCGACGAACTGCTCGCTGCCGGACTCACCGCACTACCCGGCAGCCGTGTCGGCTGCCCGTACATTGCCGAAGCACCGGTCGCCCTGGAGTGCCGGCGGATGATGGGCCTTTCCATCGGCCAATCGCGGGAAATCATCCTCGGCGAAGTGTTGATGGTGCATGTACGCGACGAGTTGATCGATCCGAAAACCCTCTACATCGACCAACTCGGCCTCGATGCCATCGGTCGCATGGGCGGCCACGGCTATGCCCGCACGCGGGAGTACTTCGACCTGCCGACGCGGTCGTTGCAGGCTTGGAATGAGGAGCCGGGGGCGGGGGAACGAGTTTGGCCCGTTGCCCTCTCCCCCGTCCCCTCTCCCTGAAGAGGAGAGGGGTGACTCGCGCCGGCATCGGAGAGGTATGCCGGACAGTCTGAGTAGTGCCTGACTCTGGATTTCGAGTCGGCACGCTATGGCTCCCCTCGCCCTTCAGGGAGAGGGGCTGGGGGAGAGGGCCTCCCCGGCCACCGCAAAAAACGCCTTCACCACGCGCAACTCCCCATAGCTCTCCAGGCACGCCAGATAGTGCCGGCTGACCAGTCCCTCACCTTTCAAAGGAAGTGCCGCCACCCGTGGATCGCGCGGCACTTCCAGCGAATACACGATGCTCACCCCAAGCCCCGCCGCCACCGCTTCGATCACTGCTTCGCGGCTGTTCAGCTCCAGCGCCGCGCGCAGTTGCAGGCCCTGTTCGGTGCAGGCCTTCTCGAACGTGCGACGGGTCAGGGAGGCGGGCTCGCGTTGCAGCAGCACCTCATCCCGCAACTCGTTCAGGCCGATTTCCTCGCGCGCTCCGACCCACCGGTGCGTCACCGGTAGCAACAGGCACAGGCGCGCCTCGCCGATGGGTTGCAGGCGCAGACCAGGCCGCTCGGCCATGTCGCTGATAAGCGCCAGGTCCACCCGCTCGCCGTTCAGGGCATTCAGGGTTTCCTGGGTATTACCCAGGCGCAGGTTGATGGACACGCCCGGATGGCGTTCGCGCATCCGCGCCAGCAGCGGCATCACCAGGTGCGGGCTGTCGGCGGCAAGGTCCAGGCGACCGGACTCCAGTGCGCGGCTGGTGTCGAGCAGGTCCTCCGCCTGTTCCGCCAGGGCGAACAGCTGGTGACTGATGGCGGCCAGGCGACGCCCCAGTTCGGTGGGTTCCACCTGCCTCGCCGAACGCCGCAGCAGGCGTACCTGATAGTGCTCTTCCAGTGCCTTGATATGCCCGGTCACCGCCGGCTGGCTGATGCACAGGCGTTCGGCGGCACGGGTGAAACTGCCCTCGCGAACCACGGCATCGAAGGCACGGAGCTGGAAGAGATTCATGGTCATTCCATCAGTAGGAGTTATTTGACGGATAACGATAAACGATTTGAATGATGTATCGATGAACCCCACGCTACGTGACATCCGCCTCACCTTTCCCGCACTGGAGTTCCTCGTGCTCGCCGATACCGACCTCGCCACGCTGGTGGTCCTGCTCTCCGCGCTGATGCACGCCAGCTGGAACGCGGTGATCAAATCCGGCAGTGATCGGCTTTCGTCCATGGCACTGGTGGACGGCGTAGCCTTCTGCTTCAGCATCGCCCTGCTCCCCCTGGTCAGCCCGCCACCGCTGGTGGTCTGGGGGCTGATCGGGCTGTCGGTGGTGGTGAATACGCTTTATCGCCTACTGCTGATCCGCGCCTACCACTTCGGCGATTTCGGCCAGGTCTATCCGGTGGTGCGCGGACTGCCGCCGCTGCTGGTAGCACTCAGTGCAGGGCTGGTGTTCGGAGAGCATCTATCGGGTGCCATGCTGCTGGGCATCGTGCTGATATCAGTGGGCATCCTCAGCCTGCTTTCCACCCGATTGGAGTCCAATGCGCTGAAAGCCCTCGGCTGCGCCGCACTGGCCGGTGCTGGCGTGGCGCTCTACACACTGATCGACGCCCAGGGCGTGCGCCGCGCCGACAGCGTGCTGCAGTTCGTGGTCTACCTGACACTGATGCAGAGCGTGACCATCCCCTTGCTCGCCTGGATGCGCCGCGGCCCCCTCGTTCTTCGTTTCGCCCGCGACAACTGGCGCATCGGCCTGTTCGGCGGCTTCAACTACTGCGTCGCCTACGGACTGGTGCTGTTCGCCATGACCCTGGACAACGTGGCCAAGGTCGCGGCACTGCGCGAAAGCAGCGTGATCATCGCCGCCGTCATTGCCAGCCTGGTGTTCAAGGAAGCCTTCGGCATCCGCCGCATCCTCGCCGCCTGCGTGGTCACCGCCGGCATCCTGCTGATCAAGATGGTGGATTAGCCCCCACGCTTCACGTAGCTTGGCGCCGAGCCTGCGAGGCCCAGCGCGCGGGGTAGATGCCGGTGCGCGCTAGCGGAACGCCGCCCGCACCAACCTGCGGGATCGTGCCTCAGCGCTTGGCGATGATGTACACGGCATGGACGATTCCGGGGATGTAGCCCAGCAGGGTAAGCAGGATGTTCAGCCAGAAGGCACCGCCGATACCCACCTGGAGGAACACGCCCAACGGCGGCAGGAGGATGGCGATGAGGATGCGGATCAGGTCCATGTGTAGCTCCTTATGAGAAAAGCCCTACGCCTAGTTACCGACCTTCGTACAGGCTAGGCGTTCATCCGGCTCGCCTCCATAATCGCTGCCTGATGTTTCAGCCGGATGCCCCTGTCATGCCCATCGCCAGCGAAGACATCGACCAGCACGGTCTCGTCATCGGTGTGTCCCCCGAGCGCTTCCGCGAAGTCGCCATGCCGCTGCTGTTCGACCACCTGAACGCCCAGTGCGAAGGCACTATCGCGGTGAATCGCCAGGCACGCATTGTCTGGATCAACGACAAGTACGCAGAGAAGGTCGGCATTCGCGATCCACGTAGCGTGCTCGGCAAGGAAATTGAGGAAGTGCTGCCCGCCAGCCGCCTGCGCGAAGTAGTGCAAAACGGCCAACCGAGCATGCTCGACCTGATGGCCTTCGGCGACGAGCACTTCGTGGTCACCCGCATTCCCCTGCGCGATGAAGACGGCACGCTGGTGGGTGCGCTCGGCTTCGTGCTGTTCGACCGCGCCCGCCACCTGCAGCCGGTCATGGCCAAGTACAACCAGCTGCAGACCCAGCTCGCCGCTGCGCAGCGCGAACTGGCCAAGGCCCGCCGCGCCCGCTACACCATCGCCGGCTTCATCGGCAGCAGCGGCGCTGCCGGCGAGGTCAAGCGCCAGGCCCGCCGTGCTGCGCAGCTGGACGCCACCGTGTTGCTGCGCGGCGAAACCGGCACCGGCAAGGAACTGCTGGCCCAGGGCATCCACAACCTGTCACTGCGCGCCAACGGGCCGTTTGTGGCGGTCAACGTCGCCGCCATTCCCGAATCCCTGGTGGAAGCCGAACTCTTCGGTACCGCCCCCGGCGCCTTTACCGGAGCCGACCGCCGTGCCCGCGCCGGCAAGTTCGAGCTGGCCGACGGCGGCACCCTGTTCCTCGACGAGATCGGTGACCTGCCGCTGCCCCTGCAGGCCAAGCTGCTTCGCGTATTGCAGGAGCAGGAAGTGGAGCCGCTGGGTTCCAACCAGGTGAAGGCGCTGAACGTGCGGGTGATCGCTGCCACCCATGTGGACCTGGAAGCCAGGGTGGCGGCCGGGCAGTTCCGCGAAGACCTCTACTACCGTCTCAACGTACTGGCCCTGCGCCTGCCGTCCCTGCGTGACCGCCGCGAGGACTTGCCGGCACTGATCGAGCACCTGCTGGACGATATCGCCAGCCGCTCCGGCCAGCCGCCCCTGGAGCTGGCCGAGGACGCCCTGCAATTGCTCCAGGCTCAGCCCTGGCCAGGCAACGTACGCGAACTGCGCAACCTGCTGGAACGGGCGCAGATGAGCAGCGAAACCGGCCCGCTAAGCGCCAATGCCCTGCGCGCGCTGCTGGTGAATCCGCTGCCGGCCGGCGTTGCTCTTGCTTCCTCGGCACCAGCACCCGCGCCCATCAGCGGCGAAGTCCGCCCCCTGGCCGACAGCATGGCCATCGCCGAACGCCAGGCCATCCTCACGGCCCTGGCGGCCTGCAACGGCAACCGTACCCAGGCCGCCGAGCGTCTCGGCATCGCCCGGGCGAGCCTGTACAACAAGTTGCAGGCGCACGGACTGTAGGGGCTATTCGCCCCTACAAAATCAGGCCCTCGGAGTGTCCACCCTTTTGGACACCAGTCTTTCAACTGTCCAGATTCATGGCCATCGTCTAGAAATCTGGACACTTTCAGCGTTGCCTTAGAAACCGCTGAAACACCGACCCCAGAGCCATCCGCCGTCTTTTCGCCGCACCTGGCACACCTTTCGCTCTAACAGCGCCATGGGCCAAGCAATGGCCTGCCACCAGCCGCCTCGACGCGGCGGAAAACAACAACAAGAAGGAAGTCCCCCATGGGCACCCTAGGTATCCTGATTTCTCTCGCTCTGCTGATGTACCTCGCCTACCGCGGCATCAACGTGCTGATCCTCGCGCCGCTCATGGCCCTGCTCGCGGTGCTCTTCGCCGGCGACGCGGCACTGATGCTGCCGACCTACACCCAAGTGTTCATGAAGTCCCTGGGCGGCTACCTGATCCAGTTCTTCCCGCTGTTCCTGCTCGGCGCCATCTTCGGCAAGTTGATGGACGACTCAGGCTCGGCCCGCGCCATCGCCCACGGCATCGTTGCCAAGCTCGGCCGCGAGCGCGCCATCCTGGCCATCGTGCTGGCCTGCGGCCTGCTGACCTACGGCGGCGTGTCGCTGTTCGTGGTGGCGTTCGCGGTCTACCCCATCGGCACCGCGCTGTTCCGCGAGGCGGGCATTCCCAAGCGCCTGCTGCCGGGTGCCATCGCCCTCGGCGCCTTCACCTTCACCATGACCGCACTCCCCGGCACCCCGGCCATCCAGAACGCCATCCCCAGCCCCTTCTTCGGCACCGACGCCTTTGCCGCACCCATCCTCGGCCTGATCGGCGGCCTGATGATGCTCGTCCTCGGCAGCTGGTGGCTGAGCGCCCAGGCGCGCAAGCTGATGGCGGCTGGCGAAGGCTACGGTGTACACAAGGATGACGCGGCCGAGCAGGTTGGCTTACCCACCACCGGTTTCTGGCTGGCGCTGCTGCCGATCCTGCTGGTGATCGTCCTCAACTTCCTGATGGCCAAGCAGGTGCTGCCGAACGTCGACACCAGCTTCCTGGCCAAGCCTGAGTTCGGCGGCTTGCAGGACGCCAAGTCGGTGATCGGCATCTGGTCCATCATCGTCGCCCTCAGCGCCGCCGTGCTGCTGCTGATCGGCCTGCACTGGAAGCGCTGGACCGACCTCAAGCAGAGCCTAAACGACGGCACCTTCGGCTCCATGCTGCCGATCCTCAACACGGCGTCCGAAGTGGGTTACGGCACGGTGATCGCCTCGCTCGCCGGCTTCGTGGTGATCCGCGACCTGGTACTCAGCGTGCCGGGCAACCCGCTGGTGTCCGAAGCCGTCGCCGTGAACATCCTCGCCGGTATCACCGGCTCGGCCTCCGGCGGCATGTCCATCGCGCTGAAGACCCTCGGCGCCCAGTACCTGGAAATGGCCAACGCCGCCGGTATCAGCCCTGAGCTGCTGCACCGCGTCGCCGCCATGGCCTCCGGCTGCATGGATACCCTGCCGCACAACGGCGCGGTGATCTCACTGCTGGCGATCTGCAAGCTGACTCACCGCGATTCGTACAAATTCATCTTCATGAACACCGTGATCTTCCCGCTCATGGCCCTGACGGTGGTGATCACCCTGGGCAGCCTGTTCGGGAGTTTCTGACGGAGCGACCCGCTTCTCGCTATTCCTGTAGGAGCGAATGAACTCGCTCCTACAAAGAGCACCATCCGTTTTCAATCGCTCGAGGAACACCATGAGCAAAGTGATGAGCGCCGCCGAGGCGGTGGCCAAGATTCCGGATAACGCCAACCTGGCCACCGGGGGCTTCGTCGGTATCGGTTTCGCCGAGGAAATCGCCATTGCCCTGGAGCAGCGCTTCGCCGCCTCGCAGGCGCCACAGGGCCTGACCCTGGTGTATGCGGCCGGGCAAGGCGACGGCAAGAGTCGTGGCCTCAACCACCTGGCCCATGAAGGCCTGGTGCGACGGGTGATCGGCGGCCACTGGGGCCTGGTGCCGGGCCTGCAGAAGCTCGCCGTGGAAAATCGCATAGAGGCCTACAACCTGCCCCAGGGGGTGATCTCGCAATTGTTCCGCGACATCGCCGCGGGCAAGCCCGGGCAGCTTTCCAGGGTCGGCCTGGGTACCTTTGTCGACCCGGATTTCGGTGGCGGCAAGCTCAATGCGCGGACTACCGAGGAACTGGTCCGGCGCATGCCCATCGAGGGCGAGGACTACCTGTTCTACAAGGCCTTCCCGATTAACGTGGGAGTGATCCGCGCCACCAGCGCCGACGAAGACGGCAACCTCTCCATGGAGCGCGAAGCGCTGACCATCGAGAGCCTCGCCATCGCCATGGCCGCGCACAATTCCGGCGGGCTGGTGATCGCCCAGGTGGAGCGCGTGGTTTCGCGCGGCTCGCTCAACCCACGCGACGTGAAGATTCCCGGCATCCTGGTGGATTGCGTCGTGGTCGCCCAACCGGACAACCACCAGCAGACCTTCGCCACCCACTACAACCCGGCTTTCGCCGCCGAGGTGCGCGTACCGATGAACAGCCTGGCGCCCATGCCGCTCGACCTGCGCAAGTTGATCGCCCGCCGCGCCGCCCTGGAGCTGCCGCCGGGCGCGGTGGTCAACCTCGGCATCGGCATGCCCGAAGGCGTGGCGGCGGTGGCCGCCGAGGAAGGCGTGATCGACCTGCTGACGCTGACCGCCGAACCCGGCGTGATCGGAGGTGTACCAGCCTCCGGCCTGGACTTCGGCGCGGCGAGCAACCACAGCGCGCTGATCGACCAGCCCTACCAGTTCGACTTCTACGACGGCGGCGGCCTGGATATCGCCTTTCTCGGCCTCGCCCAGGCCGACACCGAGGGCAACCTCAACGTGTCCCGGTTCGGCACTCGCCTGGCGGGCGCTGGCGGCTTCATCAACATCAGCCAGAACGCCAAGGCGGTGGTCTTCGTTGGCACCTTCAGCGCAGGCGCGCAGGACATCCGCATCGAGAACGGCGAGCTACGCATCGTGCAGGACGGCGACGTGCGCAAGTTCGTCCGCGAGGTGGAGCACCGCACCTTCGCCGGCAGGTTAGCTGCCGAGTCGGGCAAGCCGGTGCTCTACGTCACCGAGCGCTGTGTGTTCCGCCTGACCCTTGAGGGCCTGGAGCTGATCGAGATCGCACCTGGCGTGGACCTGGAGCGGGACATCCTGGCCCGCATGGATTTCCGACCCATCGTGCGCGAACCGAAGCTGATGGATGCGCGGCTGTTCCGCGAGGGGCGTATCGGGCTGCGTGAGCTGATCGCCCCGTAAAGATTGTGCGTGATCACGCGGGCCCGTCCTGGGTCCGCGTCTTTTTTTCAGTCTCTTCCGCCTTCGGCGTTTCGCGCCGGAGCGGGTATCGCTGTGCCTGAACAACAACAAGAAGAGGAAAACACATGGATCGCAACACACTCAGCCTCGCTCTCTGCGGCGTCACTGCCCTGACCTTCTGCGGCCCGGTCAGCGCCGACTTCATCAAGGACTCCAAGGCCAGCCTTGAGCTGCGCAACTTCTACTTCAACCGCGACTTCCGCCAGGACGGCGCCGCCCAGAGCAAGGCCGAAGAATGGGCGCAGAGCTTCCTGCTGCGCTATGAGTCGGGCTACACCGACGGCCCCGTCGGCGTGGGCGTGGACGCCCTCGGCTTGCTGGGCGTGAAGCTGAATTCCAGCCCGGATCGCACCGGAACCGGCCTGCTGAAGTCCGACCGCGAACGGCCCAATCGCGCCCAGGATGAGTACGGCGAACTGGGCCTGACCGCCAAGCTGCGCGTCTCGCAGAGCACCCTCAAGGTCGGCACCCTGCTACCCAAGCTGCCGGTGGCGCTGTACAACGACAGCCGCCTGCTGCCGCAGACCTTCCGGGGTGCCTGGGCGAACTCGGCGGAAGTGGAAAACCTCAGCCTCGACCTCGGCCGTTTCGACCGCATCAACCTGCGCAATTCGTCTGATAACGAAGAAATGGCCGTGTTCAACGGCGGCAACCGCAACATCGTCCTGGGCCGGACAAAAACCAGCGACCAATTCGACTTCGCCGGTGCGACCTACAAGTGGACGCCCAACCTCAGCAGCGCTTACCACTGCGGCGGCCTCGACGGCATCTACAAGCAGCACTACCTGACCCTGAACCACCTGCTGCCCATCGCCGATGGCCAGTCACTGAAGAGCGATATCCGCTGGGCGCACAGCACCGACGATGGTGGCAGCAATGTGGATAACGATGCCTTTGGCGCGATGTTCACCTACGCATTGGGTGGCCACGCATTCGGCCTGAGCTACCAGCGCATGAGCGGCGACACCGGTTTTGCCAACATCAACGGCACCGACGCCTACCTGGTGAACCTGGTGCAGATCAACGACTTCGGCAACGAAGACGAGCGCTCCTGGCAGGCCCGCTACGACTACAGTTTCGCGGCCCTGGGCATCCCCGGCCTGACCTTCATGACCCGCTACCTGTCGGGCGACAACGTCGACCTGCGCGGCGCGTCCGGTGAAGGCAAGGAGTGGGAACGCAATACCGACATCGCCTACGTGGTGCAGAGCGGACCGCTGAAGAACCTCGGCGTGAAGTGGCGCAACGCGACCACCCGCAGCAACTTCGGCAGCGATATCGACGAGAACCGGCTGATCCTGAGCTACACGCTGGCGTTGTGGTGAGTCTCGAACTGCCCCCTCTCCCAAAGGGAGAGGGGGAAAAGCACCAGCTACCTCATCCCCAACTTATGCCGCGCCGCGTACAGACAGACCATTTCCATCGCCAGGGTCGCGCCGGCCAGGGCGGTGACTTCGGCGTTGTCGTAGGGCGGCGCGACTTCCACCACATCCATCCCCACCAGGTTGATGCCGCGTAGGCCGCGGAGTATTTCCAGCGCCTGGTGGCTCGACAGGCCGCCACAAACCGGCGTACCCGTGCCAGGGGCGAAGGCGGGATCGAGGCAGTCGATATCGAAGGTCAGGTAAACAGGGTTGTCCCCTACCCGTGCGCGGATACGCTCGGCGATCTGCTCGGGGGTATGGCGATGCACCTCACGCGCATCCAGCACCTGGAAGCCCATCACATCGTCGTTGGTGGTGCGCAGACCCACCTGCACCGACCGCGACGGGTCCACCAGACCCTCGCGGGCAGCGTGATAGAACATGGTGCCGTGGTCGATGCGCTTCACTTCTTCGTCCGGCCAGGTGTCGCTGTGGGCGTCGAAGTGGATCAGCGACAGTGGACCATGCTTGGCCGCATGGGCTTTCAGCAGCGGGTAGCTGATGAAGTGGTCGCCCCCCAGGGTGAGCATCGCCGCGCCGGATTCGAGGATGCGCGCGGCATGGGCCTGGATGATCTCCGGCGTGCCCTGTGGGGTGCCGTGGTCGAAGGGGCAGTCGCCGTAGTCGATCACCGCCAGGTGGTCGAAGGGATCGAACTCCCAGGGGTAATGCCGGGCCCAGGCCATCTGCACCGAGGCGGCGCGAATGGCACGCGGCCCGAAGCGACTGCCGGGGCGGTTGGTGGTGGCGGTGTCGAAAGGCACCCCGCTCACCACCAGGTCGACGCCGCGCAGGTCACGACTGTAGCGGCGGCGCATGAAGCTGGTGATGCCGGCATAGGTGGATTCGGCAGCGGTGCCATAGAGGCTGTCGCGGGTCATGGCCTGGTCGTTGTCGAAGGCGTGGTCCATTTCATCGGTCTCCAATGCCCCCCTCTCCCTTTGGGAAAGGGGCGGGCTGAGGGTGGTTGAAGGCGACTCAGTACTGAGTGCGGAACGAAGTCCAAAGGCGGGTGCGGGCGCGCTGGTCCTTGAGCGACTGGATCTGCTCGCCGAACAGGCGATCACGCACATCCTTGCTCGGGTAGATGTCCGGGTCGCCGGCCACCTCCGGTGTAAGCAGCGGATTGGCAGCCTGGTTGGCGTTGGCGAAGAACTGGCTGTTGGTCAGTTCGGCGATGGCTTCGGGACGCAGCATGTAGTCGATGAAGGCGTGGGCGGCCTCGGGGTGCGGTGCGTCGACCGGGATGACCATGGTGTCGAACCAGATCAGCGTGCCTTCACGGGGGATGCGGTAGATCACCTCGAAGGGCATCTGCGCCTGCCGCGCCTGGTCGGCGGCGATGGCGGCATCGCCGTTGTAGGTCAGTGCCAGGCAGATCTCGCCTTTGGCCAGGTCGTTGATGTGCTTGCCGGAGCCGACGTAGCGCACGTTGGGCTGCAACTGCGCGAACAGCTCCTGGACGGCTTTCAGGTCAGCCTTGTCGGTACTGTAGGGGGCCTTGCCGAGGTAATGCAGGGCGATGCTGATCACTTCCTGCGGTGAGTCGATCACGGCGATGCCGCAGTCGTTCAACCGGCTGGCGTACTCGGGCTTGAACAGCAGGTCGAGGCTGTTCACTGGCGCATCAGGAATGCGCTTTTCCACCGCTTCCTTGTTGATGCCCAACCCCACGGTGCCCCAGGTGTAGGGCACGCCGAAGCGATTATCCGGATCGACGGCGGCCAGTTTGGCCAGCAGCTCGGGGTCGAGGTTGGCGAAGTTCTTCAGCTGTTCGCGCTGTACCGGCTGCACGGCCTTGGCCTGGATGGCACGGGCCAGGCCGCTGCTGGCGGGGAAGACCACATCGTAGCCGCTGCCACCGGTCAGCAGCTTGGCGTCGAGGGCTTCCGCACTGTCGAAGATGTCGTATTTGACGTCGATGCCGCTTTCGTCCTTGAAGCCTTGCAGGGCCTTTTCCGGAATGTAGGCAGACCAGCTGTAGAGGTTCAGCGTCTTGTCTTCGGCATGCACCGGCAAGGCACAGGCGAACAGGGCGGCAAGCAACAAGGGACAACGCATGATGGGCTCCTGGGGGATTGCAGGTGGGGCCATGCTGCGCCGGGCTTTGCTTTGGATAAATATGAAGTGTTCTACTTTGGCATCTACACCCATCAATGTTTGGTGCCGCCATGCTCAGCCAGCTCCATGACCTCGACCTGCAACTGCTGCGCATCTTCGTCACGGTGGTGGAAAGCGGCGGCTTCAGCGCCGCCCAAGGCGAACTGGGTATCGGCCAGTCCACCATCAGCACGCAAATGGCCAAGTTGGAGACACGACTGGGCTTTCGTCTTTGCGAACGCGGCAAGGCGGGCTTTCGCCTGACCCCCAAGGGCGAGCAGGTGCTCGCTGCCACGCGCAAGCTGTTCGGCGCCATCGAGACTTTCAAGGGAGAGGCGCGGGGCATGTCCGGCCTGCTTCTGGGCGAGCTGCGCATCGGTCTATCCGAAGCCCTCGACAGCCAGGTGCTACAACACCTGGGAGATGCCATCGGGCGCTTCCGTCAGCGCAACCAGGCCGTGCAGTTCGAGCTGATCAGTGCCATGCCGGCCGAGCTGGAGCGGCGCCTGCTACAAGACCAGTTGCACCTGGCGATCGGCTACTTCTCGGGCACCCAGGCGGCGCTGGACTACCAGCCGCTGTTCAGCGAGCAGCAACGGTTGTTCTGTGGTGTCGGGCACCCGCTGTTTGGACGTGGGCAGGTCAGTCTCGACGACTTGGCCGACTGCGACCTGGTGCATCACCCGTACCGTTTTGAAGAAGCGCGGCAGCCCTTCCAGAGCGGCCCGAGCAGTGCGCGCACCGAACAGGTGGAGTGCAGCCTGGCGTTCATCCTGTCAGGCGCACATATCGGCTACCTGCCAGAACACATCGCCGCGCCGTGGGAGGCTAACGGGCAACTCAGGGCGTTGCTGCCGGAGCAGACTGGCTACCGTGTGCAGTTCCACCTCAGCAGCCATCGCGGCCGCCAGCCTAGCGAAGCGCAGGTGGCGTTCGTGGAGGATCTGGTCGAGGCGTTCGGGGATGTGTAGGAGCGAGCGCTTGTGGGGGTGAATTCATTCGCAAGGCAGGGCGCGGCCCTGCCCTTGTAGGAGCGAATTCATTCGCGAAACGGGCGAGCACCGAGCAGGCCGGTGAACGCCCTTTCCCCCGCCCGTTCTCCCGGAAGGCGAGGGGTGGCTCTCGGACCACTCTCGTCCAGATCGGCTGGCAAAAGGACCCAGGCGATCACATATACCAGCGATATTCCCGCGCGCTGACCTCGTTCATGAAGTCCAGGTACTCCTGGCGTTTGTTCTCGCAGTAAACCATCACGAACTCGCTGCCCAGGCCTTCGTTTACCGCAGGGTGGCTGCGCATGGCGGCGACGGCGGTGAGCATGTCCTTGGGGAAGTCGATGCCGCTTTCGCGGTCTTCGTTGAGCGGCGCGATCGGCTCGCGGGCGGCATCCAGGCCGTGTTCCATGCCGGAGAGGATGGCGGCCAGCACCAGGTAGGGGTTGGCGTCGGCACCGGCCAGGCGGTGTTCGATGCGCAGGTTTCGGCCGTCGGATTCGGGGATGCGGATGCACGCATCGCGGTCCTCGAAGCCCCAGCTGGCGCGGCTGGCGGCATTGACCATGGCACCGTAGCGGCGGAAGGCGTTGTGGTTGGCAGCGAAGATCGGCATGCAGTGCGGCAGCAGGTCGAGGCAACCGGCCACGGCGTGGCGCAGCGGGCGCTGGTCGTTGGCGGCGAGCAGGTTGTTGCCGTCCCGGTCGTAGAGGCTCACATGCACGTGCATGCCGCTGCCCGGTGCATTCAGGTAGGGCTTGCTCATGAAGCTGGCGCGCTGGCCATGCTTGAGCGCAACACCACGGGTACTGCGGCAGAAGAGAGCGGCCCAATCGGCGGCCTTGAGACCGTCATCGCAATGGCCGAAGTTGATTTCGAACTGGCCCGGGCCGAGTTCGGCGGTGATGACGTTGGCGGCAACGCCTTGCTCGTTGGCGGCGTCGACCATCTCATGCAGCACGCTAGAGAAACGCGACAGGCGCTCGATGTGCATGTTCGGCTGGTCGTCCTCGTCCTCGCAGAGCGGATCGCGGGGGAATTGCGGCAGACCGTCCTGGAGCTTGCGATCGAACAGGTAGAACTCCAGTTCGAAAGCCACCACCGGGCGGATTCCGCGCTTTTCCAGTCGCTGCAGTACCCGCGCCAGCACCTCGCGCGGTTCGAACTCGATGGGGGCCTCAGTACCGTCGGAAGTGATGAGCATCTGCCCCAGCGGCTCCTTTTCCCAGCGCACTGGCTTCAGCGTGCCGGGCACCAGGCGACGCGGTGCGTCCGGGTCGCCGTCTGCGAAACAGTAGTCGCCAATCGGGTAGAGCCCACCCTGGGTGCCCAGCAGAACGCAGTTCTGCGGCACCTTGAGCGGGCTGCCAGCGGCAACTTTCTCCACCATTTCCACGGGGTAGCGCTTGCCGTAGAAGTGGCCGGGAATGTCCAGGCAGATCAGGTCGATATAGCGGACCTCCGGGTACTGGGCACGGAAGGCGCGCACTTCGCTGAGCAGGTCGGGGTACTGGTTTGTTGTTGTCATCACTGCTGTCCTGCGAGCGGGGGCTTCAGGTGAAGACCCACAAGACTCGCGTCGGTTTGTCGGAAAGATTGGCGTAGCGGAACTGGGCATGGGGCGGCAGCTGGAAGCTGTCGTTGGGGTAAAGGGTCACGGGCTTGGTGTCATCGTCGTACCAGACCGTCAGCTCCCCTTCGAGGACGAAACCGCCCTGCTCGGAACTGTCGTCCAGGTGACCCTCGCCGCTGGTGGCACCGGGTGCCAGGTGACTCTCCAGCATGGAAAAGCCGCCGGACATGGTGGGCGAGGCCAGCACGTCGGTAATGCCACCGGCGTAATAAAGCGTGCGACGTTCGCCCGGGCGGGTGACCCAGGGCGTCTCGCGTGGCTTGCTCAGGTTGTAGAAGTAAGTCGTGGGCACGCCCAGCGCTTCGCTGATGGCGGTAAGGTCGGCAACTGTCGGGCGCGACAGCCCACGCTCCACCTGGGAAAGGAACCCCACCGAGCGATCGATGCGCGTGGCGAGGTCCCCCAGGGTCACGTTCTTGTGCTTGCGCAGGTCACGAATCAGGATCGCGAGGCTTTCGATTTCGTCTTGCTTGTCCAATGGTGTCTCCTTGAGTCCCCCCTCTCCCGCGGGTGGGAGAGGGGCCGGGGGAGAGGGCATCGTCCCCCGCACAGAGCACTTAAATTACATCGCGCAGCCGGTAATAGGCCTTGCCGGCCGCTTCCAGCGGCGCGGCCAGCAGCGAGCCGCCCGGAAAGCGCGGGTTGCCGATGGCCTGGTAGAGGTCGATCAGGTCGTCATTGCCGAGGATGGCGTCGCTCACCGCCTTGGCGCCGGCCAGGGTCGGCAGGATTCCGTGACCGGAGAAGCCCTGCAGCCAATAGCGCGAGCCTTCGCGACCGATGTCCGGGGTGCGCTTCATGCTGACGTCGATGTGGCCGCCCCAGCCGAATTCGATTTCCACGCCCTTGAGCTGCGGGAATACGCGCTCCAGATATGGACGCGTGGCCGCCGGCACATCCTTGGGCAGGCCGCCCAGGTAGGTGCAGCCGCCGCCGAACAACAGTCGGTGGTCAGGGGTAAGGCGGAAGTAGTCAGGCACGAACTGGTTGTCGATCGCGCAACTGTTCTTCGGCAGCAGCGAGCGCGCCAGTTCCGGGTCCAGCGGCGCGGTCGCCACCTGGTAGGAACCTACCGGCAGCAGGCGGCTGGAAAGCTGGCGGTCGAGGCGGTCGACGTAGGCGTTGCAGGCCATCACCAGGATGCTTCCGCGCACTTCGCCCTGCGCGGTACGGGCCACATAGCCGGAAGGCGTTTCACGGTATTCCAGCACCCGGCTCTGCTCATAGATGCGCCCGCCGCGGGCTTCGATGGCGGCGGCCAGGCCCTGGGCCAACTTGAGTGGATTGAGGTGGGCAGCTTCCGGGTCGTACAGCGCCGCCTGGTAACGCGGGCTGTCGATCCACTCGGACAGTTCGTCGCGGCGGATCAGGCGCATCCGGTCGTAGCCCCATTTATGGATGGCGTCTTCCTGGGCCTCTTCGAGGAGTTTCACCCGACGTTCCATCACGGCGGTCCAGAGGCTGCCGACGCGGTAATCCACATCGAACCCGTGGCGGACCGGCAGCTCACGCATCTCGCCTGCGGCCCAGCGCATGCTGTCCCACAACCGACGGGTACGCTCCAGACCCAGTGCCTTTTCCAGCGGCGGCATATCGCAGGACCAGCCCAGCAATGCCTGCCCGCCATTGCGCCCGGAGGCCGCCCAGGCCACGCGGCTGGCTTCCAGCAGGGTTACGCGCTTGCCGGCCTCGGCAAGACGCAGGGCGGTATGCAGCCCGCTGAAACCGGCCCCGATGATCAGGACATCGGTCTCCTCGCTACCGGCCTGGCTCGGACGCAGGGGAATGCTGCCTGGGTAGGTGCGGGCGTAGTAGGTGCCGACATGCTGGGCGGACTGCTTGAACATGGGTGCCTCGTGAAATTTTTATCTGTAGATTTCATGAAAATCTACAGAAAAATATTCACTCAGCCAAGCAATTTGTTTGAAATAAACAACACAAGATCCGAGAAGCCGCACAAATAACAGCTATCTCAGGGTAGAGGTGATTGAAATTACGGACAGACGTGCATGATTCAGCCTACTGCTGCGTCCACACCTGCGCCTTCAGGCACTCCGCTACGTAATCGAGAAAGCAGGTGATGCGAGAGGCCAGCGCGGTATTGCGGTAGTAGACGGCATTGATCGGCTGGCGCACTTCCAACGTCTCGCGTACCAGCACCTGCACCAGGCTGCCGTCCGCGCGGTCGGCCTGGGTCATGAAATCGGAGAGACACACGATGCCGGCACCGGACAGGGCCAACTGGCGTAGCGTTTCGCCGCTGGAAGCCTTGATCGCAGGCTCGATCGGCAACTCGTCACCCAAGGTGTTGCGCAGGGGCCAGAGGTTGAGGGTTTCCGGCTGGGTGAAACCGATCAGACTGCGCTGCTGCAACGCTTCGACATCCTTCGGCGTGCCATGAGCCTTGAGGTAGGCGGGGCTGGCCAGCACACGGATGCGGCTGCTGCCAAGTGGGCGGGCGTGGAGGGTGGAATCGCGCAGGGTACCGATGCGAATGGCGATATCAGTGCGATGCTCGATCAGGTCGATGATCTGGTCGCTGCTGTGTAGTTCCAGTTCGATCTCCGGGTAGCGCTCACGAAAACCCGCAACCAGCGGCACCAGCACATGCAGCATGAATGGCGAAGCGGCATTGACCCGCAGCCGTCCCGCTGGCTTCTGCCGGCGCAGGGCCATCTGCTCTTCGGCCTCCTCCACCTGGGCGAGAATGCGCCGCGCCTGGCACAGGAACGCCTCGCCTTCCTCCGTCAGTTCCAGGCGCCGCGTGGTGCGGCGCAGCAGCGTGACATCGAGCTTTTCCTCCAACCGGCTCAGGGCGCGACTTACGCCCGAGGCGGTCTGCGCCAGTTGCTCGGCGGCGGCGGTGATCGAGCCGGTATCGACCACGGTGGCAAAGGCTTGCAGCTCGTCCAGGGTAGTTTTCATTCGTGACTCCCAAGCAAATATCTTTGGCTTGATACTCGGTTTTTTCGCATGAGTCGAGCGGCGACACTGTGCGCCATCCGCCCTTTCTCGGGCATGTTCGACTGAACTGGAGATTCCTCATGAGCATTCCCGCACTCGGCCTCGGCACGTTCCGCCTCAAGGAACAGCAGGTGATCGATTCGGTCAGCAATGGACTGGAACTGGGCTACCGCCACATCGACACCGCACAGATCTATGGCAACGAAACCGACGTTGGCCTGGCCATCGCCGAAAGCGGTGTGCCGCGTGACGAATTGTTCGTCACCACCAAGGTCTGGACGGAGAACCTCACCGCCGCCCGTTTGATCCCCAGCCTGGAAGAGAGCCTGGCCAAGCTGCGCCTGGAGCGGCTGGACCTGGCGCTGATCCACTGGCCCAGCCCCGCCGATGCCATTCCGGTGGCCGAGTACATGGGCGCCCTGGCCGAAGCCAGGGCACGCGGCCTGACGCGGCAGATCGGCATCTCCAACTTCACCCTCTCGCACATGCAGCAGGCTATCGACGCAGTTGGCAAGGAAGCTATCGCCACCAACCAGGTGGAAATCCATCCCTTCCTGCAGAACCGCAAGGTCGTGGAGTTCGCCCGCAGCCAGGGTATCCACCTCACCGCCTACATGCCGCTGGCCTACGGCAAGGTCATGCACGACCCGGTGATCCGGGGCATCGCCACCGCCCACGACGCCACACCGGCCCAGGTCGCCCTGGCCTGGCTGCTGCAGCAGGGCTTCGCGGTGATTCCCTCCTCCACCCGCCGCGATAACCTGGCCAGCAACCTGCGGGCCCAGGAGCTTGTGCTGACCGAAACTGAAATGGCGGCGATCGCGACACTGGATCGCGGCGAGCGTCTGGCCGCGCCGGACTTCGCCCCGAACTGGGATTGAGCGAGACGGCGAGGGCCGCTGCGCGGGCCTTTCGCGAATGAATTCGCTCCCACCATCCAGGCAAACGGGCGAGTGACGGGGCCGCCGGATGCAACTACCCTCCTCCCTGATCTGCCAGGGAGAACTCCACCCATGTCCATCCAACGCGCCTTGCCGCGACTCGTCTGCATCGCCGCACTGGCCCTGCTGGGTGCATGCACCCAGCAACAGCAGCAACCACCCGCCACGCCGCCAGCCGGCCAGCCGCAGGCACCAGCCACCCCGCCGCAGGACCAACAGGCCAGCGAATTCGAAAGGCTCAAGCAACAGGCCGGACGTGGTGACCCTGACGCGCAGTACCAGCTCGGCAGCCTGTTCTTCGTCGGCAAGCCGCAGAAGGACCTCAAGCAGGCCGAGTACTGGTGGAAGCAAGCGGCCGACAAGGGGCATTCCCAGTCGGCCTTCAGCCTCGCCTTTCTCTACACCGGACGCGCCGACCCCGCCTTCGCCGATCAACGTGCCATGCACAAGTACCTCAGCCAGGCCTCTGCCGCCGGCAATGCCATGGCGCAGCACGTGCTGGGCAGCATGTACGCCCAGGGCGCCGAAGGTCTGAGACAGGACCCCAACCAGGCCCGCGCGCTATTCCAGAGCGCGTGCGACAAACAGTACCCACCGAGCTGCGAAGCGTTGAAGAAGCTGCAAGCGAATTGAGTCGATCTTGTAGGGGCGATTTCAATCGCCAAGCAGGTCGAAGACCTGCCCTGTAGGAGCGAATTCATTCGCGAAAGGGATTGGCACCGAGCCAACCTGCGTCCCCACAAGCAAAAACGCCCGGCATTAGCCGGGCGCTTTCATTCACTGCGCGATCAGAACCGGTAGTTGGCGCTGACCTCCAGGGTACGAGGTGCGCCGGGGGTGATCAGGTCCACCGAGCCATGGGCCGAGGCGTAGTAGTCGCGGTCGAACACGTTGTGCAGACGCAGCGCCATGTCCCACTGCGGCAGGTTGTAGAGCAGCGCCGCATCGAAGGTCGTGTAGCTGGGCATCACGACCTTGTTGTCCAGTGCGGTGTAGCGGTCATCCACGTAGTTGGCGCCCATGCCGAGACGCCATTCCGGGGTCAGCGAGCGCACCACCCAGAGGTTGGCGCTGTTGCGCGGCGTCAGGGTCGGTACCTGGCCTTCGTTGGGCACGCCGTTGGTCTTGTTGGTGGACTTGGTGATCTCCGCGTCCAGGTAAGCGTAGCCGCCGTAGACATTCCACTTCTCGGTGATCTGGCCGCTGAAGGTGGCTTCGAAACCATCGGTGCGCTGCTCACCGGCAAGCACCGTCAGGTTGGTGGTCGGGTCGGTGGTTTTCATGTTGGTGCGCTCGAGGCGGAACACCGCTGCGGTGACCGAGAGGCGGTTGTCGAGCAGGTCCCACTTGGCGCCCACCTCGTAGTTGGTGGTTTCTTCAGGCTCCAGGTGCTGGTTGCTCGGCGCCAGGGCAAACACTTCGCCCGACGGCTGATAACCACGGCTCACCGAGGCGTAGTAGGACTGGATCTGATCCGGCTGGAACACAAGGCCGGCACGCGGGCTCCAGGTCTTGTCGGTACGGTCCAGGTCGACGTTGGCCAGGCGATCATCATCATATTCCTGGCCAAAGATGTCGTAGCGTACGCCGAGCAGCGCCTTCCACTGCGAAGTCAGCTCGATCAGGTCCTGCACGTAGAAGCCGGCAGTGTCCTGGAAGTTGGTGCCCTTGGAAGACAGGTTGCTGGCGCGCTCCGGTACCGGAACCAGGGCGTCACGGTAGACCGGAACCTGCGCCACGTTGTTCTGGCTGAATACGCGCTGGTACTTGTCCTGGTGGCCCAGCTCCACACCGTAGAGCAGGCTGTGCTGCATTCCGGCCAGTTGGGCCTGCTGCTTCAGTTCGGTCTGGTTGAACACACCGTACTCATCACGCGCCACGTTTCCACGGTTCAGTTTCACCAGCAGCTCGCCGTTGGGGGCGGTGACGAAACGGGTCGGACTGCTGTCGGCCAGGGTGTTGTTGCGGTCCAGGTCGTAGTGGTAGTAGCGGGTGGTGTTGCTCAACGTCAGCTCGTCGTTGATGCGGTAGTCCAGGCCGGCAGTGAAGGAGAACACTTCACTGCGGGCGTAGTCCTGGTCCGCGTCACCGGAGCCGAAGCGCTTCTCGCGGTCGACGTGTACCGGGCGATCGCCAAGCGCGGGGATACCGAAATCGATCAAGCGCTTGTCGTAGAGGTAGGTGGCGCCCAGGTTGAGCTCTAGGTCATCGGACAGCTTGAAGAAAGCGGACGGCGCAATCGCCTTGCGGTCGATGTAGCCGTCATCGCGGAAGGTGTCGCTGTCTTCGAACGCACCGGTGACGCGGAACGCCTTGTCGCGCTGCTGCTGGTCGCCCCAGCCGGCATCGAACTGGGTGCGACGCTTGCCTTCACTGTCGAAGCTGACACCCAGCTCCCGCTTGGGATCAAAACCGGGCTTCTTGCTCACGCTGTTGATCAGGCCACCGGAAGAACCACGCCCGTAAAGCACGGCAGCCGGGCCCTTGATGACCTCGACGCGTTCGACGTTGGAGAGGTCGCGGAAGTACAGCGCGTCATCACGGATGCCGTCTACGAACATATCGCCAATGGCGCTGAATCCGCGGATGGTGACCTGGTCGCGCTGGCCATCACCGTTGGAAAGACCAATGCCGGGGACGTTCTTCAGCACGTCTTCCATGGACTGGGCGCCCTGGTCCTTGATCACGCTCTCAGGCACCACGTTGACGGTCTGGGGAATGTCACGCAGTGGCGCGTCGATCTTCAGCCCGCTTCGGCTCTCGGTGGCCTTGTAGCTTTGCTGCTCGTAGGCACTGGTCACCGAGGTCGCCGGAATGGCCAGCGCCTCCCCGGTTTCAGCCTGGACAGCGGGAATTACCAGCAGGCCCAGCATCGGCAGAGATGCCGGGGCAATACGCTTCCTAGCCACCAAGAGTTCCTTAGTCATTGTGAAAAAGAACAAATGGTAACAATTAGCATTTGCAAATCAAATGTAAATAATTCGCAGATGGTGAGTTTTATCGATTGATTTTCGTGGCATTCCTTGCAGCACCGGGCGCCATGCCATGGCAGCGCTTGAAGGCGCGACTGAAGGCAGCTTCCGACTGATAGCCCAGGCGCTCGGCCAGGGCCGCGATTGACACGTCCCCTTCCTGCAACCAGCCCAGCGCAAGGTTCATGCGCCAGCGGGTCAGGTATTGCATGGCCGGTTCGCCCACCAGGGCGGTGAAGCGTGCGGCGAAGGCGGAGCGCGACATGGCAGCGACTTCGGCCAGGGACACGAGACTCCAGTCTCGCGCCGGGTCACGGTGAATCAGGCCGATGGCGCGACCGATCTGGCGGTCCTGCAAGGCACCAAGCCAGCCGGTTTGGGCCGCAGGGTCGCGCTCGATCCAGGCACGAATGGCCTGGATCACCAGGATGTCGGCCAGCCGCGTTACCACCGTCTCGCCACCCGGGCGCATGGCTCGTGCCTCGTCGCGCATGAAGCGCAAGGTACCCTGCAGCCAGTCGGCGTGTTCGGCGCTGGTCGCCTCCACGTGCAACAACGGCGGAAGCAGGCGTACCAGTTGCCGCGCCACCGGATGGTCGAAGCGCACTGCCCCGCAGACCAGGCTAACCGGAGCGCCGCCGCCGCCATGGCGAATGATCTCGTAGCGGTCGCTCAGGCACTCTCGCGGCAGATCGAACAACGGCACCGCCGCCACGTTCCTCCCGCTCAGCAGGCTATGGCCCTGACCATGGGGCACCAGCGCCAGGTCGCCCGCGCACAGTAGCAGCGGTTCGTGCCCGCCCACTTCGAGCCAGCATTCGCCGGATGTCACCACATGGAACATCAGGCAGTCCTCCATCGACGGCAGCCCCAGCCCCCAGGGCGCGGTGAACTCAGATGCGCAATAGAGCGTCCCGCTCATGCGCAGCAGGTGCAGTGCTTCACCCAGGGGATCGTGGGATTGCCAGGGGGTGTTCGGGTCCATGGTGGCTTGCTCATCTCTGGACGATTGATCATGAATCATCGACCCGTGATCATTGTTCGTCCAATGCTCTCGGCTGAGACTTGATCTCAAGCGCTCAGGCATGTGCCGGACAGACAAGCGCGACCAGGAGGACGAGATGATCACGGTAATGGGTGCCACCGGGCACACGGGCAAACGCATCGCCTGGCAACTGCTGAAAGCGGGTCATCCGGTTCGCGCACTGGGACGTTCGGCTGAACGCCTGGCCGAGCTGAAGGATGCCGGGGCCGAAGTGATGGCCGGTGAGCCGAACGATGCGGCTTACCTGACCAAGGCCTTTCATGGCGCCGACGTGGTCTACACCTTGCTGCCCTACGACCCGTCGGTGGCCGATTACATGGCGCAGCAGGCAGATGTGGGTGAAGCCATCGTGAAGGCGATACGCAACAGCGGCGTCCGCCGCGTGGTGGCGCTATCGAGCGTCGGCGCGGAGCTGGCTTCGGGCAACGGTCCGATTGCCAGCATACATGAGCAGGAAGTGCGCCTGCGCGCGGTGTCGAGCGTCGATGTGCTGATCCTTCGGGCGGGTGCCTTTTTCGAGAACCTGCTGCCGGCGCTGTACATGATCGAGCAGCACGGCCTGGTGGCCGACGGCGTGGACGCGGACGTGCCGGTGCCGATGATCGCCTCGCAGGACATCGCCGATGCAGCCCTCGCCGCGCTGCTCGACCGCGATTGGCACGGAGTACAGGTGCGCGAACTGCTGGGACAGCGGGACATCAGTTATGGCGAGGCCACGCGCATCCTGGGCGAGCACCTGGGTCGGCCGGACCTGCCCTATGTGCAACTGCCCTATGGCGAAATGGCGGGGATGCTGCAGGAAGCGGGGTTCTCGGCAGACATCGCCGGGCTCTATGCGGAGCTGGCCCAGGGCATCAACGAGCGGCGGGTGAAGTCCCTGGAAGGACGGCGTCCTGGAAACACCACGGCGACGTCATTCGAGGCGTTCGTGGCGGAGATGGTGGTTTAAGTCACCCTGGGGCGATGCTCAGCTGCGCAGCCCTTGGCGACCTGCACGCCTGCGTCAGCTGTTGGCGCAGGCGCTGGACTCCTTCAGGTAGGTCACGGATTTCTCTTCGCCCTGGGAATCGACGTAGGTCATCTTCGCCTGGATGGTCTCGCAGGTCAGTGAGTTGGGCTCGTCTATGGAGATGACACGGGCGACGTCCAGCGGCATGCCGTAGCTGTAGGGCACGGATTCAGCGGATTTCGCGGCGAAGACACTGCCGCTGGCCAGGAAAGCGAGCAGCAAGGTGGTACTGGTGGCGATTGCACGGTTCATGGTGGTTCTCCTGATTTGACTGGAAGGCCCTGACATCGTTGCCGATGCGTGCTCGGCCCATGTGCCAATTCGACTCCAGGCAAGGCGCAGGAAAAAGACGCCTTTGCTGAAAGCGCTTTTCCGCGGCGCGCAACAATCTTCGCCGCCCGACGGTCATGCCCCCGCTTACGACGGGGTCTATCGTTCCCTGACCGGCAAACGGCCAGCAGGAGAGGTCCCGGCCATGAACACCAGTGATCTGCTCGAACAACTACTGCGGTCCGGCCAGGCCGGGGCAGCGCAACGGGGCGAAGCAGGAATGTCGTCGCAGGACCCTCTGGGCGGACTCGGCGGTCTGTTGGGCGGTCTCATGGGAGGTGGCGGCGGCGCCAATGCCGGACTGGGAGGCTTGCTCGGCGGCATCCTTGGCGGTGGCCAGGGCGGTGCATCCATAGGTGGTGGCTCGATGGGGAGTGGTGGCGGGCGTGCCGGCGGAATGAACTACGCTGCGCTGGCCTCCCTGGGCATGATGGCCTTTCAGGCGTATCAGTCCTGGCAGCGCCAGCAGTCTTCCGCCCCCCAGCAGGCAATCAGCACGGTGGACCAGCTTTCCGGCGCCGAAGCCGATGACCACAGCCTGGCCATCCTTCGCGCATTGATCGCCGCGGCCAAGGCGGACGGGCGCATCGACGAGCAGGAAAAACAGACCATCTACGCGGAGATTTCCCGGCATACCGACGACCCGCAATTGCAGGAGTGGCTGGACCAGGAAGTGCGCAGCCCGCTGGATGCAGCCGACGTGGCGCAGTCCGCCACGGACCCTGGCATGGCCGCCGAGATGTACCTGGCCAGCGTGATGCTGGTGGATGACCAGCAGGCTGCGGAACGCAGCTACCTGGACGAACTGGCCTATCAGCTGAAACTCGATCCGGACCTGCAGGCGCATCTGGAGCAACAGGCGCGGGGCAATGCCTAAGGCGTAACCTGATAGCCACGCTGCTGCAGGCAGCTCATATAGGCCGACGACGCCGTGCTGCTAGCCTGCTCGTTGGTGCGGCGGTTCTGCCGACGCTCCTGGCGTTGGCGCGAGCCGCCGACTACGGCACCGGCCACGGCGGCGTCCTTGGCTTTCTCTTGCCGGTACTCCTGCTGCAGATCGTCATCGATACGGTCGTAGTCGTTGCTGCGCGCCTGGCCAACGACGGCACCGGCCATCGCCCCCGTGGCGGCACCCCGGACACGACCGCCGCTTGGGTTGGTGTCGGCGGGAGGAGCGGCGCTGCCGGCCTGGGCCTGACAGTTGGCGACGTCCTGCTGGATCTGCTGCTGGGTCTGCCCCTGCAGGGGCACCACGGTTTCGGCGATAGCCGGCAGGCAGATGAATGCGGCGAGCAAGGTCCAGCGACAAGGGGAGAAGGGACTCATGGTGACGAGGCTCCCGAAGGATGTGGGTGGGGCCGGTGTAACGCCGGTCGTGTTCCGTTCAGTCTGGGTCGGTACCAGGCACTGCGACAGGGGTGCCGACCAGTGGGCGTCGCATGCCGGCTTCAGGTAGCCTTGCGCACCCGCTAACCTCCAAGCACGCCACCGACCGAGCCCGTCCATGTCCGACCTGTCCCTCGACGAAATCGACCGCCAGCTGATCGCCGCCCTGCAGATCAACGCCCGCGAAAGTGTGGCCATGCTGGCGCGACGCCTGGGTATCGCGCGCACTACGGTGACCTCGCGCCTGGCCCGCCTGGAAAAGGCGCGGATAATCACCGGCTACGGCGTGCGCCTGGGCCAGCGAGTGGCCGATGGTGGCCTGCAAGCCTACGTGGGGATCACCGTGAAGCCTCGTAGCGGCAAGGACGTGTTGCGGCGCCTGACGGGAATGGCAGAGGTGCAGGTGCTCTGCGCAGTGAGCGGCGAGTTCGACTACGTCGCCTGGTTGCGCGCCGATTCCCCCGAGCGCCTCGATGAACTGCTGGACCTGATCGGCAGCGTCGACGGGGTGGAGAAGACCACGACCTCGATCATCCTCAGTTGCAAGATCGATCGCGGCCAGCCGTTGGCGCCCGCCAGCACCTAGGTTGGCGCGCGCGGCATCCCGCCAGAGTGCAGCGAAACCCTACGATTGGCCGTCTGCCTCCGCCTGTTGGGCCTCGCGTAGCTCGAACCAACCTACGAACCTCGCTCCCTCCACTGACTACGCTGATGGAAAGCGCACGCAAGCATGTTCGTCGTTTAGCGCAATATGATCGTCATATCGTATTGAATGACTACCAAATGACGACACTCTGCGTCTTATGGACGAAATCGACGCTCCCTAGAATGGCTCCACCGCGCCTCCGGGCCGCTCTTCCACAAGCCTTCAAGGTCCATCATGAACAAGAACGATCGCCACCCTGCCGACGGCAAGAAACCCATCACCATCTTCGGCCCGGACTTCCCCTTCGCCTTCGATGACTGGATCGAGCATCCAGCGGGACTGGGCAGCATTCCGGCTGAACAGCATGGGGCCGAGGTGGCCATTGTCGGAGCCGGCATCGCCGGCCTGGTGGCGGCCTACGAGTTGATGAAGCTGGGCCTGAAGCCCGTGGTTTATGAAGCCTCCAAGATGGGTGGACGCCTGCGTTCGCAGACCTTCGAAGGCACTGACGGCATCATCGCGGAACTGGGCGGCATGCGCTTCCCGGCCTCATCCACTGCCTTCTACCACTACGTCGACATGCTCGGTCTCAAGACCCAGCCCTTCCCCAACCCGCTGACCCCGGCCTCGGGCAGCACGGTGATCGATATCGAGGGCAAGACTTACTACGCGGAGAAGATGGCCGACCTGCCGGCGCTCTTCCAGGAAGTGGCCGACGCCTGGGCTGATGCCCTGGAAGACGGCGCCCGCTTCGGCGACATCCAGCAGGCCATCCGCGACCGCGATGTAAAACGCCTGAAAGAACTGTGGGACACCCTGGTGCCACTGTGGGACGACCGCACTTTCTATGACTTCGTGGCCAGCTCCAAGGCCTTCGCCAAGCTGTCCTTCCACCACCGCGAAGTGTTCGGCCAGGTAGGATTCGGCACCGGCGGCTGGGACTCCGACTTCCCCAACTCGATGCTGGAAATCTTCCGCGTGGTGATGACCGCCTGCGACGACAACCAGCACCTGATCGTTGGCGGCGTGCAGCAAGTGCCCATGGGCATCTGGCGCCATGTCCCGGAGAAGTGCGTGCACTGGCCGGCTGGTACCAGCCTGGCGTCCCTGCACAACGGCGCACCGCGTCCTGGTGTGAAACGCATCGCCCGCGCCGCCGATGGTCGTCTTGCGGTGACCGACAACTGGGGCGATACCCGTCACTTCGCGGCGGTGCTCGCCACCTGCCAGAGCTGGCTGCTGACCACCCAGATCGAGTGCGAAGAATCGTTGTTCTCGCAGAAGATGTGGATGGCCCTGGACCGCACGCGCTACATGCAGTCCTCCAAGACCTTCGTGATGGTCGATCGCCCGTTCTGGAAGGACAAGAATCCGGAAACCGGCCGCGACACCCTGAGCATGACCCTCACCGACCGCCTGACCCGCGGCACTTACCTGTTCGACAACGGCGACGACAAGCCCGGCGTGATCTGCCTGTCCTACTCCTGGATGAGCGACGCGCTGAAGATGCTGCCGCACCCGGTGGAGAAGCGCGTGAAGCTGGCCCTGGATGCGCTGAAGAAGATCTACCCGGACGTGGATATCGCCGGCCACATCATCGGCGATCCAATTACCATTTCCTGGGAATCGGACCCGCACTTCCTCGGTGCCTTCAAAGGCGCGCTGCCGGGCCACTATCGCTACAACCAGCGCATGTACGCCCACTTCATGCAGGACGACATGCCCGCCGAGCAGCGCGGCATCTTCATCGCCGGTGACGACGTGTCCTGGACCCCGGCCTGGGTGGAAGGTGCGGTACAGACCTCGCTCAACGCGGTCTGGGGCATCATGAAGCACTTCGGCGGCAGCACTCCGTCCGAGAACCCCGGCCCCGGTGACTGCTTCGCTGAGCTCGGCCCCATCGCCCTGCCTGACTGAGTCGGGAGACGTCCATGCGCATCGCCCTCTATCAGTGCCCACCCTTGCCGCGCGATCCGGCGGCCAACCTCGATCGCCTGCATCTGCGGGCGGCTGAGGCCGCCCGGCGCGGCGCACAGCTGCTGGTTACGCCGGAGATGTACCTCAGCGGCTACAACATTGGCGCGGAAGCGGTCAGCGCCCTGGCCGACCCCTGCGACGGTGCCTGGGCCGGACGAATAGCCGGGATAGCCCGCGAGCACGGCATCGCCATCCTCTACGGCTACCCGGAACGTAGCGCCGAAGGCGCCATCTTCAACTCGGTGCAACTGATCGACGCCCAGGGCCAGCGTCTCGGCAACTACCGCAAGACCCACCTCTTCGGCGAGCTGGACAGGAGCATGTTCAGCGCCGGCGGCGACGACTATCCGCTGGTGGAACTGAACGGCTGGAAGCTGGGCATGCTGATCTGCTACGACGTGGAGTTCCCCGAGAACGTCCGCCGCCTGGCACTCGCCGGCGCCGATGCGGTACTGGTGCCGACCGCCAACATGGAGCCGTTTGACTTCGTCTGCGACGTGCTGGTCCGCACCCGCGCATTCGAAAGTCAGTGCTACCTGGCTTACGCCAACTATTGCGGTTCCGAGGGAGAAATCCGCTACTGCGGCCTCTCCAGCGTTTGCGCGCCGGACGGCAGCCAGGCAGCGATTTGTGGACGCGAAGAGACCCTGGCCTTCGCCGACCTCAGGCGGGACAAGCTGGAGGCCTCGCGGGAGAGTCTTACCTACCTCAGGGATCGGCGGGCGGAGTTGTATCGCCCGCTGAGCTGAACCCGAGACTTCTGTCGGGGCGAATTCATTCGCTTGGGGTAACGAAGCTACCCTGAGATCTCGAAGGGCAGACCTGCGGCCTGCTTGGCGAATGAATTCGCCCCCACAGGAAAAGCGGATCACGCCTGCGAAAGATCAAGTCAGCGCGGCATGCGGTCCGGTCAGGTAGTCCAGCAGGCGGAACAGCGTCGGCGCCAGTGCGCTGCAGTGAGGGATGCCGTCGCGAATGGCCGACGCGTCTTCCACGGAACCTGAAAGCTCAAGATCCGCCGCGCAGGCCTCCAGCATCGCTTCGATGCTTTCCGGCGTGCTTTCCAGATGGCATTGCAGGCCAATGGCCCGCTCTTCCCAGACAAACCCCTGATTGGCGCAGGCCGCCGAACCGTAGAGGGGAATCGCCCCGGACGGCAGGTCGAAGGTCTCACCGTGCCAGTGCATTGCCAACAACCGCTGGGGCAGCATGCGGCCCAGCGGGGTGCGATCCGCCTCGAGGTGCTTCTCCATCGGCCACCAGCCAATCTCCGCCTCGCCCTTGCGCACTACCGCGCCCAGGGCCTGGGCCAGCAACTGGCCACCGAGGCAGATGCCCAGTACGCGCTTGCCCGCGTCGAGTGCCTTGCGGATCAGTTTCTTCTCGGCCTTCAGCCAGGGAAGCTCCGCTTCGTCATGCACGCTCATGGGCCCTCCCATGACGATGAGCAGGTCGAGGTCGTCGGGACTCGGCAGGAGGGCATCGGCGTAAAGGCTGTACATCCGAACCTGCGCGGCGCGCAGGTCGAGCCAATGCTGGATGCGGCCAGGGCCTTCGAAGGGGGCATGCTGCAGGATGGCAACGCGCATGTCAGGCGATCTCCAGGGGATCGCTCTTGGCCAGGGCAAAGGCGCGGTTCAGGCGCTTGAGCATTTCATCGACATTGGCGCGGCTTACCGTCAGCGCCGGGGTGAAGCGCAGGCAGTCAGGCTGCGGCGCATTGATCAGCAATCCTTCGGCGAAGGCGTGTCGGGCCACGACGGTTGCGGACTGGCGAATCAGCGGCAGGCCGATCATCAGGCCGTGGCCACGCAGGGGACCGTGCCCATGGCGACGGGATACCCGCGCCAATCCTTCGCGCAAGTGCTGGGCGACATCTCGGACCTGCTCGAGAAAGCCAGACTCCAGCACCGTATTCAGTACGGCAAGGCCGGCAGCGGTCATCAATGCGTTGCCATGGTAGGTGCCACCCTGCTCGCCTGGTTCGAAGCAACAGGCATTGCCACGCGCCAGCAAGGCAGCGAGGGGTACTCCGCCACCCAGCCCCTTGCCAAGGGTGATGATGTCGGCACGGATGCCGTAGAGCTCTTCCGCCAACAGGGTGCCGCAACGGCCGATGCCGGTCTGTACTTCGTCGAGGATCAGCAGCACGCCGCGTTCCCGACACAGGCGTTCGACGCCCTGGAAGTACTCCAGTGTGGCGGGGATGACGCCGGCTTCGCCCTGCACCGGCTCCAGCATCACTGCCACCGTCGTCTCGTCCACAGCGGCGGCCAGGGCATCGAGGTCGTTGTACGGAACCTTGGTGAAGCCCGGCACCTTCGGCTCGAACATCGATTCGAAGACCGGCTTACCGGAAGCGGACATGGTGGCCAGCGTGCGGCCGTGAAAGCTGTTGCTGGCGGTGACGATGCCGAAGGCCCCACCTCGATGCAGCTGACCCCACTTGCGAGCCAGCTTGATGGCCCCTTCGTTGGCCTCGGCGCCACTGTTGAGGAAGTACACCTGGTCGCTGCCGCTTGCCTGGCACAAGCGCGAGGCGAGTTCGAGCATTCCGCGGTTGTAGTAGGCCGGCCCGGGATTGATCAGGTTCTCCGCCTGACGTTTGAGCGCATTGACCACGACGCTGGGGCTGTGGCCCAGACTGTTCACCGCCCAGCCCTGAGTGAAGTCGAGGAAGGCATGGCCTTCGGAATCCCAGAGCCAGGAACCCTGGCCGCGCACGAACAGTTGGTCGGGACGTTCCACGGTTTTCATCAAGCGCAGACCGGCGAGAGCATCACGCATGCTCCGGGACCTCCTCATGTCGATACTCGACGCCCAGCAGGCGCAGGCCGTCCGGGCCCTGTTCGAGGATGCGGCGGAGTTCTCGACGACGCTCTATGTGCAGGCTGAAACCCTCCTCGCGGGGGAAGCGCTTGCGCATCTCGCGGGTCATCTCCACGTAGCGCGCCTGGCTTACGCTGATCTCGGCGAACAGCACGTCGTCACGGCGCAGGCTTATGCGGTAGTCGCTCATGCGCGCATCCCCTCCAGCGGCAAGCCCTGCAAACGGGCACTCCAGTCTTCCAAAAGGCCTGTGCTGAGACGGCGGGCAGCCGTTTCGCGCCAGCGCGTGGACAGCGCTTCGCACTGTTGCAGTTGCTGCAGGCCGGCGTGTTCCAGCGGGAAATGGAAGAAGCTCTGGATGGTGTGGGCAACGGTCAGGCCGGGGTAGCTGCGCTGGATCAGTTCCAGCGAGTCTTCCTGGCTGACGAAGCCGGGCCGCAGCACGCGGTAGAACCAGCCACAGCGGCCGGTTTCCTGCACCCGCTCCGGCAATTCGGGAATGTCCCAACGGCGGCTCAGGCGGTAACAGGGCGAACGCGGCTGACTGACCTGGATGAAGGCCTGCCCCCAGCGGAAGATATCGCCGATGCACACCTGGTCTTCGGTGAGGCCGCAGGTGGAAAGGTTCTCGCCGAAGCTTGGTGCTTTCCATTCGAGGTGACGAAAATGCTTGCGCCAGTACTGGTAGTGCTCGGCCGGATAATGGTGCAGCGCACGTTCGGGACCACCGTGGAAACGCGGGTCACCCTGCTCGTCGCTGCCCAGGCCCTGGGGCCAGAGCCAGAGACGGTGGTCGATCGATTGCTTGTCGATTGCACTGGACAAACCACCGCCTATATCTTCGGCTTTACCTATGAAAACGCCATTTACGACCCATGCGCACATTCGCCCTCTCCAGCACCAGATGCAGTCTCTACGTGGCATAGGCTATGGCCTTGAAGCATCACGGGCCATTTCGTTTTTCCAGCTTTATCGATAAGTAACGCTTATGGATTTTCGCCAGCTTCGCTACTTCGTCGCGCTTTACGAGGAAGGCCACGTCGGTCGCGCCGCCGAGCGTCTGAGCCTGTCGCAACCAGCGCTCTCCCAACAGATTCGCCAGTTGGAGCAGAACCTGGATGTCAGCCTGTTCCAGCGCAGCGGAAAACGCCTGCTGCCGACCTTGGCCGCGCACACCCTGTATGGCCACGCCCTGCCACTACTGGATGGGCTGGAACGCGCCCGTGAGGCGTTGCGCGGATTCCGTGGCCAGTCGCCGCGCAGCCTGGCTATCGGCGTACTTCAGACGGTCAATGCGGCGCTGGTCCCCATGCTGCTGGAGCGCCTGCGCGAGGCACAGCCACAGCTGGTGGTACAGATCTATGAACTGTCGGGACTGGATATCGAACGCCGCCTGCTGACCGGCAACCTGGATATCGGAATCGGCTTCCTGCCACCGCGCCAACCAGGGCTGCACAGCCAGTTGCTCTACGAGGACGAGTTGCAGTTGGTGATTCCCACCGAGCACCCACTGAAGGAGTTCAAGAAGGTTTCCCTGGCCCAGGCGGCTGAGCTGCCGATGCTGCTGCTCGGCGAGGAGTTCCGCATCCGGCAGATCTGGCAGGAGCAACTCGCCCTGCTCGGCCGCCGCCCGCACGTGCAGGCGGAGCTGAACCACATGGCGGGCATCCTCGACAGCCTGCCGCACACCATGCTGGCGACGGTGCTGCCCGGCCGCGCGCGACAGATGCATGCGAACCAGGGTCTGTTGTGGAAGCCGCTTAGCGAGCCACGGGTGCCGTTGAAGGTGGGATTGGTGTTTCGCGATGCCCAGCGCCAGCAGGCGACCTTGGAGTTGCTGCGCTCGGTACTGGAAGGGGTGGTGGGGCCGAAGGACTATTGAGCTGGGGGAGTTTTGCAACGCAGAAAAAGAAAAACCTCGCCGAAGCGAGGTTTTGCAGACTGTGTCCCGACATCCCTGATCTGACCGCCATCCTGGCGGAATCCGGCGTATCCCTGTTTTGCAATGCGCTTCCTGCGCGACGTCCAATGGAGTGAAGATTAATCCCCTCTACCAGGGTCTGAAAGGAGCTATAGCCCCCAGCATTTGTAAGCTAATGCTTACACGATTTCGGAATTATCCGAGGCCCTCTTATTGCAACCCAAGGTACAACCAAGCAAGCGATCGGTTGGTCTTGGTTTGCCCCCGGTGCTCTTGTTAGACTCGTTTTGTCCTACAAGAACTACAGACCCCGACAAGGCGGTCCCAGGGTCATGACCATGCGCCCAATTCTTACTGCCCTTTCCTGCCTGGCGGCCCTGGTCGCCAGCCATGCATTCGCCAGTGGCCAGGATCGCCTGGCCGATCCGAAGGCCGCGGTCGAGCAGGCCTTCTGGCAACAGCTCTACGCCGACGGAGGCGTCACGCTCTATTGCGGCAAGACCTTCAGCGCTCCCGGCGGCCTGCTCAGTGCCAGCCCGGTGTACAGCGCCAAGCAGATCAAGAGCGCACTGCGCTGCGTCACCGACAGCCAGTGCCAAGCTGCCAATGCGCAATACCCCTACATGCTCTCCGACCTGCACAACCTCTACCCGGACCAGTCGCGCATCGAACTGGCCCGCCGCAATGCCCTGTTCGGCGATGTCGGCGACGGTGGACAGCGCACGCTGGCCGACTGTGACTTCAAATCCGCCTACCAACTCGTCGAACCTCGCGACGCCGCCAAGGGCAACGTAGCCCGCGCGATCTTCTACATGCACAGCGAATATGGCCTGCCCATCGTCGGCCAGTTGCAGATGTTCCAGCAGTGGAACCGCCTCGACCCGGTGGACGACGAAGAACGCGCCCGCAATAGCCGCATCGAGGCGATCCAGGGCAACCGCAACCGCTTCATCGATGACCCGTCATTGGCGGATTCGCTACAGCCGTAGGAAAGCTTGTGGGGACAGCTGCGCTGTCCTTGGCGAATGAATTAGCCCCTACCGAAAAGCATCTCCCGGCAAACACGAAGCCCCGCAATTGCGGGGCTTCGTGTTTGCCGACTAGCGCTTAGAACTGCGCGGCGTCGAGCAGGTAGAGCGACTCGCTGCCGGCCTTCACCGAGGCGGTCAGGGAGTGGATGCGCGGCAGCAGGCGAGCGAAGTAGAAGCGCGCGGTGCCGAGCTTGCTGGCGTAGAACTCGTCCTGACCTTCCTTGCCCAGCGCAGCGCGAGCCATCAGGGCCCACATGTAGGCGTAGGCGGTGTAGCCGAACACATGAAGGTACTCGACCGAGGCAGCGCCGATTTCGTTCGGGTTGTTCTTCGCACGGTCCAGGACCCAGGCGGTCAGCTCGTCGAGGTTGGCGACGGCAGCTTTCAGCGGTTCGGTGAACTCGGCCAGCTCGGCGGAGGCGCCATTGGCGAACGCCTTGATCTCGTCGGCGAAGTGCTTGTAGAACGCGCCACCGCTGCCGACGATCTTGCGGCCCATCAGGTCGAGTGCCTGGATGCCGTTGGTGCCTTCGTAGATCTGGGTGATGCGCACATCACGCACCAGCTGCTCCTGGCCCCACTCGCGGATGAAGCCGTGACCGCCGAATACCTGCTGGCCGTGGATAGTGGTTTCCAGACCGAGGTCGGTGAGGAAAGCCTTGGCGACGGGGGTCAGCAGGGCGACCATTTCTTCGGCGCGCTTGCGCACGGCGGTGTCTTCGCTGAACTTGGCGGTGTCCAGCTGCATGGCCACGTAGCTGGAGAAGGCACGGCCGCCTTCGTTGGCTGCCTTCATGGTCAGCAGCATGCGACGCACGTCCGGATGGACGATGATCGGGTCAGCAGCCTTGTCCTTGGCAACCGGGCCGGTCGGCGCGCGGCTCTGGATACGCTCACGGGCGTATTCCACGGCGCTCTGGTAGGAACGTTCGCCAGAAGCCAGGCCCTGGATACCCACGCCCAGGCGCTCGTAATTCATCATGGTGAACATGGCGGCCAGGCCCTTGTTCGGAGCGTCGACGATGTAGCCGGTGGCGCCGTCGAAGTTCATCACGCAGGTGGCAGAGGCCTTGATGCCCATCTTGTGTTCGATGGAACCGCAAGAGACGGCGTTCTGTTCGCCCAGGGAACCGTCCGCGTTGACCATGACCTTGGGCACCAGGAACAGGGAAATGCCTTTCGGGCCGGCCGGGGCATCCGGCAGCTTGGCCAGTACCAGGTGGATGATGTTCTCGGTCAGATCGTGCTCACCGCCGGTGATGAAGATCTTGGTGCCGGAGATCTTGTAGCTGCCGTCAGCCTGGGGTTCGGCCTTCGTGCGGATGATGCCGAGGTCGGTACCGGCATGCGGCTCGGTCAGGCACATGGAGCCAGCCCAGACACCCGCGTACATGTTCGGCAGGTACTTTTCCTTCAGCTCTTCACTGGCGTGCGCGTTGATCGACAGGCAGGCGCCTGCGGTCAGCATCGGGTACAGGCCGAAGGACAGGTTGGCCGCATTGACCATCTCTTCGACTTGGGCGGAAATCACCTTGGGCATGCCCATGCCGCCAAAGATGGGGTCACCGCCCACACCAACCCAGCCGCCTTCGGCGTAGGTCTTGTAGGCCGCGGGGAAGCCCGCCGGAGTGCTCACGGAACCGTCTTTCCACTGGCAGCCTTCTTCGTCGCCGCTGCGGTTCAGCGGGGCGATCACGCCACCGGTGACCTTGCCGGCTTCTTCCAGGATGGCGGAGGCGGTATCGGCGTCGACCACTTCGGCCAGGGCAGGCAGCTCAGCCCAGAGCTTGGCTACCTCGAAAACTTCATTGAGGACGAAGCGCATATCGCGCAGGGGCGCTTTGTAGTCAGCCATGTGCAAACCTCGCAATCACTCACAGGTGGCCAGGGTCGGCCGGTTCACGGAAGAGGTCCGCAGTGTACATGAACAACTTTTAAGAGACATAGAGTCCTAATGTGACCATATATTCACACAAGGTCACACCCTTTCCCCGCATGAAAAAGGCCCGCACCAGGCGGGCCTCCGACCGTCCATCGGTGCGTTACAGACTGAAATGCTCTGCCGGCAATTGCATCAGGCAATCGCTGCCGGCTTCCACGGCCGCGCGGTGTGACTCGGTACGCGGTAGCAGGCGCTTGAAGTAGAAATCGCAGGTCGCCAGCTTGGTCTGATAGTAGGCGCTGTCGCCGCTGCCCGCCTCCAGCTTGGCATCCGCCACAACGGCCATGCGCAGCCAGAACCAGGCCAGGGTGATGTAGCCGGAGTACATCAGGTAATCCAGCGCGGCTGCACCCACCTCGTCCGGATTTTTCATGGCGGCCAGGCCGACCTTCTGGGTCAGCTCGCCCCACTGCTGGTTGAGACGTGCCAGTTCAGCCGCGTGGCCCTTGAAACGCGGATGCTCGGCCTGAGCCTGGCAGAATTTGTGGATGATCTTGGTGAAACCGCGCAGCAGCTTGCCCTGACTCCCCAACACCTTGCGGCCCAGCAGGTCGAGCGCCTGGATGCCGTTGGTGCCTTCGTAGATGGGGGCGATGCGGCAATCGCGCACCAGTTGCTCCATGCCCCACTCGCGGATATAGCCGTGGCCACCGAACACTTGCATGCCTAGGTTGGTGGCTTCGAGGCCGGTATCGGTCATGAAGGCCTTGCAGATCGGTGTAAGGAAGGCGAGCAGGCTCTCGGCCTCTTCGCGCTGCTCGGCGCTATCGCTGCGATGGGCGATGTCCAGTTGCTGGGCAGTGAAGTAGGCCAGAGCCCGGTTGCCTTCGTTGAATGCCTTCATGGTCAGCAGCATACGGCGCACGTCGGGATGCACGATGATCGGGTCGGCGACCTTGTCCGGCGCCTTGGGCCCGGTAAGGGCACGCATCTGCAGACGGTCGTTGGCATAACGCACGGCCCCCTGGTAGCTGGCTTCGCCGAGGCAAAGACCCTGCATGCCGGTGCCCAGACGCGCATGGTTCATCATGGTGAACATACAGTTCAGGCCCTTGTTGGCCTCACCGATGAGGAAGCCTTTGGCGCCGTCGAAGTTCATCACGCAGGTTGCCGAAGCCTTGATGCCCATTTTGTGTTCGATGGACCCGCAGGAGACGGCATTGCGCTCGCCAACGCTCGCACCCGCGGGGAGGAACTTGGGCACGATGAACAGGGAGATTCCCTTGGTGCCAGCGGGTGCGTCGGGCAGCTTGGCCAGCACCAGGTGGACGATGTTCTCGCTCATATCGTGCTCGCCGGCGGAGATGAAAATCTTGGTGCCGGAAATCGCGTAGCTGCCATCAGCCTGTGGAACGGCTCGGGTCTTGATGATGCCGAGGTCGGTGCCGCAATGGGGCTCGGTCAGGCACATGGTGCCGGTCCAGCGACCTTCGGTGAGGCGGGTCAGGTAGGTCTGCTTCTGTTCTTCGCTGCCGTGGGCATGGATGGCCGACATGGCGCCGTGGGTCAGGCCTGGGTACATGGCCCAGGACTGGTTGGCCGAGGCGACCATTTCGCTGATGATCAGTCCGAGGGAATGGGGCAGGCCCTGGCCGCCATAGGCCGGATCCGCCGCCAGGCCATTCCAGCCACCTTCGACGTACTGGGCGAAGGCTTCCTTGAAACCCTTGGGCGTGGTCACCACGCCGTCCTGCCACTGGCACTCTTCTTCATCGCCCGAGCGGTTGATGGGCGAGAGCACTTGCTCGCAGAACTTGGCACCTTCTTCGAGAATGGCGGCGACCATGTCCGGGGTGGCATCGCTGGCGCCCAGGGCCGCATAGCTGGCCGGGTAGTCGAAGACTTCGTCGATGAGGAAGCGGATGTCGCGAAGTGGGGCCTTGTACTCGGGCATGGCGGAAACTCCTTGGAGGTCGATTCAACGACCCTACTCGCGCCCCAGCACTGTAACAACGACGCTGACCCTGCTGAATGCAGCGTCATAACCGCCCGCGTCAGACGGCGGCGCGCTTCACTCGCACGGCACCCCGGCGATTCTCGCCATGCCGGAAGACCCGGTTACGTCCGGCGCTCTTGGCGCTGTAGAGCGCCTGGTCAGCGGCCTTGATCACTTCTTCCGGGCTACGTTGCTCGGCATCCCGCTCGGCCACGCCGATGCTGATGGTCACCGACACCGTCTGCCCACTGGCGGCACCACGCTTGGAGCGGCCGGTTTCGTCGCTCTTCGGACGACTGCCCTGGTCACGAAGATGCATCTGGTACTGCTCGATGGCCTGGCGCACCGCCTCCAGGTGCGGCATGCACTCGTCCACCGACTTGCCGGGGAAGAGGATGGTGAACTCCTCGCCACCGTAGCGATAGGCCTTACCGCCGCCACCGACCTTGCGCAGGCGGCTGGCCACCAGGCGCAAAACCTGGTCGCCCACGTCGTGGCCGTAGGTGTCGTTGAATTTCTTGAAGTGGTCGACGTCGGTCATGGCCAGCACGTAGCTGCGGCCGAGACGCCGCAGCCGCTCGTTCAGCGCGCGACGACCGGGCAGGCCGGTGAGCTCGTCACGGAATGCCATCTGGTAAGCCTCATGGGCCACCGACGCTGTGAGTGCGAGCATCACTACGCTGCTCATCACGTGCAGCGCATGGGGCAGCATGAAAGTCTTGGGCAGCATCCACAGCAAGCCGCACAGGCCGAGCAGTTGGGCGGCGTGCTGCGGGCGAGGCTGACGCACATAGATGACCACCAGCGCCACCAGGGCGATGGCGAACGCCAGGTAGACGACCTGTACCAGGGTCATCCAGTGGCCATGCAGCATGGGCCAGTAAATCTTGCCGATCACGCCTAGCATCGCATCCGGGTAGCTGCTGCCCAGCGCCACCAAGACGCCGAGCACAGCTATCAAAACTGCGCCTCGGGCAACGAAATCCTGCACCAGGTGGGTGCGCTCCTCCCAGCAGCCATAGAGGCCGTAGAGCATGGGCAGCAGCAGGCTGGCCAGATGAAAAACCAGCCCGGCGTCCTCCCGCACCACCCGCTCGACCTGGTAGTAATCGACCTGGGTATCCAGTTGGTAGTAGGCCAGGTAGACGACCAGCAGCAGCGCCACCTGGCGCACTCGTCCGTAGGCCGCGCAGAAGGCACCCCCCAGCAACAGGAGAAGGGTGGGAAGCACGTTGAAAAGGGAGGTGAAGAACTCGCTCATCCCCGACAGCGAACCCACTATTCCGCCCCCCACCATCAACATCAAGGGAGGCAGGAAATGGCTGACGCGATAGGACGCACGACTCCGCACGAGGTCTGATCCTGGGGTTCGAAAACGGGGAAAAATCGAGGTGGCGATATGATTGCACAGGCACAGACCACAAGCACGAGGCGCCGGTGCGAACTTCCGCACAACCCGGCATCGCGATCGCGGGTCACAAACGAAAAAGCCCGCCAGATGGCGGGCCTTTCGTGTGGCGCAGAACCTTAGTAGCCCAGGTCGAAATCTTCTTCGGCCAGTTCCATCAGGTTGTTGGCACCGGACAGCATGGTTTCAGCATGGGTGCGGGTACGCGGCAGGATGCGCTTGAAGTAGAAACGCGCGGTCTGCAGCTTGGCCTTGTAGAAGGCGGCGTCGCCCTCGCCGGCAGCCAGTTTCTCGGCAGACAGGCGAGCCATGTCGGCCCAGAAGTAGGCCAGGCAGGCGTAACCGGAGTACATCAGGTAATCCACCGAAGCGGCACCCACTTCCTCGCGATCCTTCATGGCGGCCATGCCGACCTTCATGGTCAGGTCGCCCCACTCCTTGTTCAGCTTGGCCAGCGGCTCGACGAATTCCTTGATGGCTTCGTTGGCCTCGTTGGCCTGGCAGAACTTGTGCACGATCTTGGTGAAGCCCTTGAGCGCTTCGCCCTGGGTCATCAGGATCTTGCGGCCCAGCAGGTCGAGGGCCTGAACGCCGGTGGTGCCTTCGTACATCATGGAGATGCGGCAGTCACGCAGGTTCTGCTCCATGCCCCACTCGCTGATGAAGCCGTGGCCACCGTAGATCTGCATGCCGTGGGATGCGGACTCGAAGCCCACTTCGGTCATGAAGGCCTTGGCGATGGGAGTCAGGAAGGCCAGCAGGGAGTCAGCAGCTTTCTTCTGCTCTTCGTCCTGGCTGTACTTGACGATGTCCACTTGCTTGGCGGTGAAGTAGACCATGGCGCGGTTGCCTTCAGCGAAGGCCTTCATGGTCAGCAGCATACGACGCACGTCCGGGTGGACGATGATCGGGTCGGCGGCCTTTTCCGGAGCTTTCGGGCCAGTCAGGGAGCGCATCTGCAAACGATCACGAGCGTACTTGATGCCACCCTGGAAACCGACCTCGGCGTGGGCCAGGCCTTGCAGCGCGGTACCCAGGCGAGCGGTGTTCATGAAGGTGAACATGCAGTTCAGGCCTTTGTTAGCCGGGCCGATCAGGTAGCCGGTAGCGCCGTCGAAGTTCATCACGCAGGTGGCGTTACCGTGGATACCCATCTTGTGTTCGATGGAACCGCAGGAAACGGCGTTGCGCTCGCCCACGCCGCCTTCGGCGTTCGGCAGGAACTTCGGAACGATGAACAGGGAGATACCCTTGGTGCCGGCCGGCGCATCGGGCAGGCGAGCCAGGACGATATGGACGATGTTGTCGGCCATGTCGTGTTCACCGGCGGAGATGAAGATCTTGGTGCCGGAGACTTTGTAGGAACCATCGGCCTGGGGCTCGGCCTTGGTGCGCAGCATGCCCAGGTCGGTACCGCAGTGCGGCTCGGTCAGGCACATGGTGCCGGTCCACTCGCCGGATACCAGCTTGGTCAGGTAGGTGTGCTTCTGGTCATCGGTGCCGTGGGCGGACAGGGTGTTCATCGCGCCATGGGACAGACCGGGGTACATGCCCCAGGACCAGTTGGCGGAGCCGACCATCTCGCTGATGGCCAGACCGAGGGACTCCGGCAGGCCCTGGCCGCCGTGGTCAACGTCATGAGCCAGGCTCGGCCAGCCGCCTTCTACGAACTGCTTGTAGGCTTCCTTGAAGCCGGTCGGAGTCTTAACGCCGGACTCGCTCCAGGTGCAGCCTTCGGTGTCACCCACACGGTTCAGCGGAGCGATCACCTGCTCACAGAACTTGGCACCCTCTTCGAGGATGGCGTCGACCATGTCCGGGGTAGCGTCCTGGCAGCCAGGCAGGCTCTGATAGTGCGCTTCGTAGCCGAGCAGCTCGTCACGAACGAAGCGGATATCACGCAAGGGGGCCTTGTAATCAGGCATAGCGGTAAACCTCTGCGGTGGGTTCCTAGTTCAGCTGACCGGAGCGCCGGTCGCTTGCGGCATCTGGTGGTGATTGCCGGAGCAATCAAACAGGCGTTTGAAACATACGTTTACGCCAACCCCCTGTCAAGCGCTCTGCCCGACCAGCCGGTCACGTCCCTGACAGGCAAAAGAGGACCCTGCCTGGAGACAGTAAAGATCAAGAAACAGCGCAGCAGCGCCAAGGGAAGTAACTGGAAGGAAGAATGCGAAAGGGCCGCTTGAAGCGGCCCTTGAAGGATCAGGCGAAGGTATCGATGAGACTACCGATCATCTGGTCGGTGGCCTTGGCAACCATGCTGCCGGCCTCGGCCTGGACCTTGCCGGCCTCCAGGGCGAGCAGGATGCTGGTGAGGTCGGCGGGCTGTTGAGCACCTTCGCCGCTGACTGTGTTGCTGGCTATTTCACCGGCTGCCTGCTGGATCATGCGCTGGCCGGACTGGATGGCGCCTAGTCCTGCGCTGAAGCCGCTTCCCTGGATTTCCATGTCGGATACCAAGCTCGATGGACGATGCCGGCAATTGAAGCAGCCGGTATCGCCTTTCGCAATCAGCGCCGGAAGAATTCGCCCAGCGGCGCCAGGTCGAGATGGCGTGCCACAGCAGACGGAGTCGCCTGATCCAGGCGCGGCACACGCCCAAGGCAGGGCGCAGGAAGGCGCTCGGCCAGGGTCGCAAGGTTCTCCTCCAAACGTGAGGTCTGCGGGTCGACCACATTGGCCACCCAACCGGCCAGGGTCAGGCCGTCACGCGCAATGGCCTCAGCGGTGAGCACCGCGTGATTGATGCAACCGAGGCGTACACCCACCACCAGGATCACTGGCAGGCCGAGGGCGGCAGGCAGGTCGGACAGATTGGCCTGCCCCGCCAGGGGCACGCGCCAGCCGCCGGCGCCTTCAACCAGGCTGAAGTCCGCCCCTTTGGCCAACACCCGTCGCACAGGAGCGGCTAGCGCGTCCACATCCAGCCGTACCCCCGCTTCCCTGGCGGCAAGGTGTGGCGCAATGGCCGGAGCGAAAGCCAGTGGATTGACCTCGTCGTAAGACAGGGGCAGCGAGCACTCACCCAGTAGAGCAAGGGCGTCACTGTTACGCAGGCCATCGACGGTTTCATCGCAGCCGGACGCCACCGGTTTCGCCGCAGCGGTGGAGAGTCCCTGTGACCGGGCGCGATGGAGCAGGCCCGCGGCAATGGTGGTCTTGCCGATCTCGGTATCGGTACCGGTGACGAAGTAGGCCACTGCCATGTCAGTTTTCCTTTTTCAGTACGCCATAGACCACCTGATAGGTGGCCGGCAGGCCCTGGGGCTGACGGAAACGCTCGTAGGCTTCCACCAACGCGTGGATGCGCGCCCGCCCGGTGAGCCCGCCAGGACGGCCCGGATTGAGGTTATGGGCACCGAGGGCCTTGAGTTCGTGGGTCAGGGTACGCAGATCGGCGTAGTGCAGTACCTGCGGCTCGCTGCTCAGGTCCAGGGGGAGCAGGGCACTGGCGGCGCAGAGGTCCTGGTAATCCTCCAGGCGGCGAAAACGGTTGACGTGGACAAAGCCGTCCACTGCCTGCCAGCTGTCACGCAACTCCTGCAGGGTGCCCACGCACAGACTGCTGAAGGCGAATACGCCTCCCGGCTGCAACACACGGCGAGCCTCGGCGAGCACGGCGGCGAAGTCGGCGCACCATTGCACGGCCAGACTGGAGAAAATCAGTTGCTGGGTGCCACCGGCCAGCGGCAGATGCTCGGCATCACCGGCGATGAATCGCTTGGCGCCGCCCTGCGGGCGAGCGTGTCGCAACATGCCCTCGGCGATGTCCAGCGCCAGGCCGTCGCTATGCGGGAAACGCTCGGCCAGCGCGCGGGAAAAGAAGCCGGTACCGCAACCCATGTCCACCCAGTTGTCCGGCGTGAAGCCTTCCGGCAGCCGGCGCAGCAGTTCGTTGCCAACCGCCCGCTGCAAGGCAGCGACGCTGTCATAGCTATCCGCCGCGCGGGAAAAGGAAGCCGCTACCTGGCGCTTGTCGGGCAGATGGCCATCGGCAGGGGCGTTTCGGGCGTCAGACATCATCGCCCTCACGCATGAAGCCGAGGATCGCCGCGGCCACCTCCTCCGGTCGCTCCAGCGGCAGACCGTGACTGGCGTCGGCGAATACCTGCACTTCCACATCCGGTAGCCACTCCAGCAGCGCGTCGGCAGCAGTGGCCGGCACCAGCGCATCTCGCCCGGCGAACAGGTGAAGTTGTGGACCGCCATAACCCTGGATAGCCGCGCGGATATCCAGTACATCCAACAGACGCAGGCCCGCGTCCAGCACCTTGGGTTCAGTGGGTAGCTGGGTGACCTGCAGCTGCCGCGCCAGCGTTCGGGCGTCTCGCGCGCCCTGGGCCACCAGCATGGTGAAGCGTTTGAGGGTCTGCGCGGGGTCGAGACGGCAAGCCTCGTGGAAGGTCGCGAAGACTTCCTGAGACATGGCGCTGGGCCAATCGTCGCGGTCACGGAAACTCATGTTGCTGCACAGGCCGATCAGGCCACGGCAAGCAGCACCCCGGCGCGCGGCCAGTTGTGCGGCGAGCATGCCGCCAAGCGACCAGCCGGCCAGCCAGCTGTCCGCTGCCAGGCGCGCATCCAGCTCATCGAGCCAGGCGCCGGCCTGCTCCAGCGCTGGCAGCGGTTCGATTTCAACCACCAGATGCGGCGCGCACTCCAGCAGAGCTTCGCGCAAAGGTTCGAGGGCGGCGGGGCCAATAGCCCAGCCCGGCAACAGAATCAGGCGCTCACGCATCGGGGGCATCCTCCTTCGCCAGTTTCTCCCAGCATTCGGCCAGGGCACTCAGCAAGGATTCAAGCTGCTCTTCACTGTGGGCGGCGGAGAAAGTGACACGCAGTCGCGCGCTGCCAGCCGGTACTGTGGGCGGACGGATGGCTCCGACCAGGATGCCGCGCTCGCGCAGCATGGCGGAGAGCTTCAATGCACGTGCGCTGTCACCGACCAGGATCGGCTGGATCGGCGTCGGGCTGTCCATCAGGGTCAGGCCGATCTCGGCTGCGCCTTTACGGAAGCGCTGGATCAGTGCGTTCAAGTGCTCGCGGCGCCAGCTTTCACGCTGCAGCAGCTCCAGGCTCTTCAAGGTGGCGCAGGCCACCGCCGGGGGTTGGCTGGTGGTGTAGATGTAAGGGCGGGCGAACTGGATCAGTGTTTCGATCAGTTCCTCGCTGCCGGCGACGAAGGCACCAGCGGTACCGAAAGCCTTGCCCAGGGTACCGACCAGCACCGGTACATCCTCGAGGCCCAAGCCAAAATGTTCGACGATACCGCCACCGTTAGCCCCCAGCGGCCCAAAGCCATGGGCATCGTCCACCATCACCCAGGCGCCACGAGCTTTCGCGGCCGAGCAGATAGCGGGCAGATCAGCGAGATCGCCGTCCATGCTGAACACGCCATCAGTCACTACCAGGGTGTTGCCCTCGGCCTTTTCAAGACGACTGGACAGACTGTCCGCATCGTTGTGCAGGTAGCGCGAGAAGCGCGCCCCGGAGAGGAGTCCGGCGTCCAGTAGGGAAGCGTGATTGAGGCGGTCCTCCAGCACGGTATCGCCCTTGCCCAACAGCGCGGTCACCGCGCCCAGGTTGGCCATGTAGCCCGTGGAGAACAGCAGTGCGCGGGGCCTGCCGGTGAACTCGGCCAGGGCCTGTTCAAGATCGTGATGCGGTCCGCTGTGGCCGATCACCAGATGGGAAGCACCACCACCGGCCCCCCAGCGATCCACGCCGGACTGCAGGGCAGCCTTCACCTCGGGATGGGCAGCCAGGCCAAGGTAGTCGTTGGAACAGAAGGCCAGCATGGGGCGGCCGTCCACCACGACATCCGGCCCCTGAGGGCTTTCCAGCAAGGGGCGCTGGCGATAGAGGTTGTCCGCATGGCGGGCGGCTAGGCGCGAGGCGAGATCAAAAGGCATGGGCGGTTCGGTTTTTCGTAGGCGCCAGCGTGCTGGCGAACCTGCAGGAGCCGCCCTTCGCGAGCAAGCTCGCTCCTACAGGGTTCGATAACGCGGAATCAGGCAGAAGCAGCGTTGTAGAACATCTGCGAATCGCGCTGTTCGACCAGGGCCTGCTCGATGGCGGCCTGATGCACCTCGTCGGCGTGTTCCTCGCGCTCTTCCGGCTTGATGCCAAGGCGCGCGAACAGCTGCATGTCCTTGTCCGCTTGGGGGTTCTTGGTGGTCAGCAGTTTCTCGCCGTAGAAGATCGAGTTGGCGCCAGCCATGAAGGCCAGGGCCTGCATCTGCTCGTTCATCTGTTCGCGACCGGCGGACAGGCGTACGTGGGACTTCGGCATCATGATCCGGGCGACCGCCAGGGTGCGGATGAAGTCGAACGGATCGACGTCCTTTTCTTCCGCCAGCGGGGTGCCCTTCACTTTCACCAGCATGTTGATCGGCACCGACTCCGGGTGCTCGGGCAGGTTGGCCAGCTGGATCAGCAGGCCGGCGCGGTCGTCTACCGACTCGCCCATGCCGAGGATGCCACCGGAGCAGATCTTCATCCCCGCCTCACGCACATAGGCCAGGGTCTGCAGGCGCTCACTGTAGGTGCGGGTGGTGATGATGTTGCCGTAGAACTCCGGCGAGGTATCCAGGTTGTGGTTGTAATAGTCGAGGCCGGCCTCGGCCAGCGCCTGGGTCTGTTCCTGGTTCAGTCGCCCCAGGGTCATGCAGGTTTCCAGGCCGAGCTTCTTCACGCCTTTGACCATTTCCAGGACATAGGGCATGTCTTTCGCCGACGGATGTTTCCAGGCGGCGCCCATGCAGAAACGGGTAGAGCCGATGGCCTTGGCCTCGGCAGCGGCCTCGAGGACCTTCTGCACTTCCATCAGCTTTTCCTTGTCCAGGCCAGTGTTGTAGTGGCCGGACTGAGGGCAATACTTGCAGTCTTCCGGGCAGGCGCCGGTCTTGATCGACAGCAGGGTGGAAACCTGTACCCGATTCGGGTCGAAGTTCGCGCGGTGAACGGTCTGCGCTTGGAACAGCAGGTCGTTGAACGGCTGCTCGAAGAGCGCCTTCACCTCGGCGAGGGACCAGTCGTGGCGGGTAGCGATGGATGCGGTTGCACTCATGGAGGTTTCCTTCGACGCTTGCAGGGGCGCCTCTTGTCAGGGATACCCGGAGTCGGACTCCGGGAATTCAGGCTTAGGGCATCATAAGTTGAGCTGTGACGCTGTCAACCAGTCTTGCGGCACAGGTCAACATCTGATCGTTTTTTAATCACATATTCCACTGAACCAGATTTCCCGGTCAGGCTCAAATTCCAGGCAGCCAGCCGCTGAAGGAGCAACACACTGCAATGCGTACGGAAGGATTTTTCGAGTGGCTCGGCCGGATCATCGGCACCGCCATCCGCTTCATAGTCGACCTGCTCTCTAGCGTGCTTGGCAGTATTGGTCAGGCCATAGACGATTTTCTCAACGGCCTGGCACGGGCCATCGGCATGGACGTGTCCTTTTTCAGCCTGATCCTGCTGCTCGTCGGGCTACTGCTGCTCTACAGTGGTGTCCGCGCCTTCATCCGCAAGTCCATCATCGGCGGCCTGGTCCTGACCTTTCTCGGTCTGTTGGTGATGAGCTGGCTGATCGCCTGAATCCTGTCCCAGGGAGGGGACCATGCTTTCCTTGCTCGCCCGGTTACGGCCGGCCTGGCTTCGCCACACACCCACCTGCCAGCTTTGTCGCGCGCCGGGCAGCGACCTGGCTATCTGCGCAGGCTGCGAGGCCGAACTGCCCTGGCTCAACGGACACTGCATCGTCTGCGCCCTGCCCTTGCCCACCCAGGGCCTGCCCTGCGGTGAGTGCCTGAAACGGCCACCGCCCTTCACGCGGGTCGAGGCGCCTTGGCGCTACGGCTTCCCGGTGGACAGCCTGATCACCGGTTTCAAGCACCAGGGCCGCTGGCCCCTGGGCCGCTTGCTGGGGGAATTGCTCGTCCGCCACCTGGAGCACGCTTTCCATGAAGGGCTGCCCCGCCCCGACGCCCTGCTACCGGTTCCCCTGAGCGCACCACGCCTGCGCCAGCGTGGCTTCAACCAGGCACAGATGTTGGCGCGCTGGCTGGGCAACGAACTGTGCCTCCCCGTGCAGGACGACTGGCTGCATCGCATCGAGGACGGCCCGCCCCAGCAGGGCCTGGATGCTGCCGCCCGGCGCCGCAACCTGCGCCGTGCCTTCGCGTTGCCCTCGCGGGTGGAGGTGAAAGGCCTGCACCTGGCCCTGGTGGACGACGTACTGACTACTGGCACCACCGCACATGTCCTCGCTCGCCTGTTGACGCGCGCTGGCGCGACTCGGGTGGACGTCTATTGCCTGGCACGCACGCCCCGGCCGGGAGACCCCTGAAGGCTTGACGCAGCGAACAGGCGGGAGCAGCCTGCGCGCCAGATCCCCCGACGAAACCGTCCGTTCATGAGCCTGACCAGCGCCCTCACCCAGCAACTCACTCGTCGCCCGCAGCGCCTGGCGCTGCTGGAGCAGATCGCCGTACAAGGCTCCATCACCCGCGCCGCCAAAGCCGCAGGCCTGAGCTACAAGGCGGCCTGGGATGCCATCGACGAACTGAACAACCTCGCCGAAAAGCCTCTGGTGGAACGCTCCGTGGGTGGCAAGGGCGGTGGCGGTGCGCGACTGTCCGCCGAGGGTGAACGCCTGCTGGCCCTCTACAAGCGCCTGGAAAGCCTGCAGGCGCGCCTGCTGGAAAGTGCCGAAAGCGAACAAGACCTGGAGCTGCTGGGTCGTCTGATGCTGCGCACCAGCGCACGCAACCAACTGAGCGGCCGAGTGCTCGGCATCGAATCCAGGGGGCGCAACGATCTCGTGAGCATCGAACTGGCCGGCGGTCCCTGCCTCTTGGCGCAGATCACCCACGACAGCACCGAAAAGCTGGAACTGGCGCCAGGCCGCAGCGTGGTGGCGCTGATCAAGGCGGGATGGCTGCGACTGCAGGCCATATCAGAACCGGCAGATGACGCGCTGAACCAGTTACAGGGCCGGATCGAGGAAATCCTCGACGCGGCCGACAGCCCCAGCGAAGTGCGCATCGCCCTGGCCAGCGGCCAAACGCTCTGTGCCCTGGTCGAGCCCGAGCGTCTGGCGCAACTCGGCCTCAAGGCCGGCGACAGCGTGCGCGCGCAGTTCGCGCCCGCTCAGGTGCTGCTCGGCACCGCGCTCTGAGGCCCGTCAACCGTACGCTGCGCGACCATTGGGGATAGACTGGGCGCCTGACTGCCGGAGTTGCCCATGTCCCACCCCTTCGATGACCTCACACCCGACCTGGTACTGGACGCTGTGGAAAGCCTCGGTTTTCTCAGCGATATGCGCATCCTCGCGCTGAACAGCTACGAGAACCGCGTTTACCAGGTAGGCATCGAGGACGCTGAGCCACTGATTGCCAAGTTCTACCGACCGCAGCGCTGGAGCGACGAAGCGATTCTCGAAGAGCACGGGTTCAGCGCCGAACTGGCCGAATGCGAAGTGCCGGTAGTAGCGCCGCTGCAACGCGACGGAAAGAGCCTGTTCGAGCACGCCGGTTTCCGCTTCGCCCTGTTCCCTCGTCGCGGCGGCCGCGCACCGGAGCCGGGTAACCTCGACCAGCTCTACCGCCTCGGCCAGTTGCTCGGTCGCCTGCACGCCGTCGGCAGCACCCGCCCCTTCGAGCACCGCGAAACCCTGGCGGTGGAAAACTTCGGCCACCAGTCCCTGGCGACCCTGCTGGAAGGCGGTTTCATTCCCCGCAGCCTGCTGCCAGCCTACGAGTCGGTCGCCCGTGATCTGCTTAAGCGCCTCGACAAGTTGTTCGCCGAAGTGCGCTACCAACCGATTCGCATGCACGGTGATTGCCACCCCGGCAACCTGCTGTGCCGTGACGAGGTCTTTCATGTGGTGGACCTCGACGATTGCCGCATGGGGCCGGCGGTGCAGGATCTCTGGATGATGCTGGCGGGGGATCGCCAGGAACGCCTCGGCCAGCTCTCCGAGTTGATGGACGGCTACCAGGAGTTCCACGACTTCGACCGCCGCGAACTGCCGCTGATCGAAGGCCTGCGCGCCCTGCGCCTGATGCACCACAGCGCCTGGATCGCCCGCCGCTGGGACGACCCGGCCTTCCCCATGCACTTCTCCTGGTTCGGCAGCGAACGCTACTGGGGCGACCAGATCCTCACCCTGCGCGAGCAAATTTCGGCGTTGGACGAAGAACCGCTGAAGCTGTTCTGAACCTGCCACCTCCTTGTAGGGGCAAATTCATTCGCCGCTACAAGGAGCAGCGCTCGCCAGCTGCCGTAAAGAACGCCTTACGTGTTTCGCTTGCACGGCCTTGCGGAAAAACCTGAGCACACAGACAAGCCACGACGTCGCCCACTAGAATGTCGCACCACTCGTTAGCTGCCTAAGCAAGGACATTCCATGGCAACCGCCGACCCGCGTCGCGGGTACATCCTGGGGCTCACCGCCTACGTCATCTGGGGCCTCTTTCCGCTCTACTTCAAAGCTATCCAGAGCGTTCCGGCGCTGGAGATCATCGTTCACCGCGCGATGTGGTCGGCCCTGTTCGGCGCAGCCTTGTTGCTGGTCTGGAAGCACCCGGGCTGGTTGCGCGAGCTACGCGAGAACCCCAAGCGCTTTGGGGTACTCGCCGCCAGCGGCATGCTGATCGCCGGCAACTGGCTGGTCTACGTATGGGCGGTGAACAACGGACGAATGCTGGAAGCCAGCCTGGGCTATTACATCAACCCGCTGATCAACGTACTGCTGGGAATGCTGATTCTCGGCGAGCGCTTGCGTCGCCTGCAGTGGATCGCCGTACTGCTGGCGGCCATCGGCGTCGCGCAACAGATTTGGCAAGTCGGCGCGCTACCCTGGGTGTCGCTGACCCTGGCGCTGACGTTCGGTTTCTACGGACTGATCCGCAAGCAGGCTCCGGTGGCGGCCCTGCCCGGGCTGGTCGTCGAAACCTGGCTGCTGCTGCCCCTGGCCGTTGGCTGGTTGCTGCTGACTCCGAGCGCGACCTCCTCCCAGGCGAGCTTCTGGTCAACACCCGAGGCGCTCTGGTTGATCGCGGCGGGCCCCATCACCCTGGTGCCCCTGGTGTGCTTCAACGCTGCCGCGCGCCACCTGCCTTACACCACCCTGGGTTTTCTCCAGTACCTGGCGCCGACCCTGGTGATGCTGCAAGCGATCTTCCTGTTCGACGAGCATTTCGACCCGAGCAAGCTGCTTGCCTTCTGCTTCATCTGGGCAGGCCTGGCCATCTATAGCGTTGACGCCTGGCTGACCCTGAGGCGCAACAGCTGATCGCCAAGGTGGAAATCCGCACCTTGGATTTCCACCCGATCGCCACTCATTTTTCCTGGTGCAGATTCAATTCAACCATCAGGTCATCGGCCAAGGTCTCCAGCTTGGCCTGCAACACATCCAGGGACAGAGTCAGCGGCACCGCCAGCACGGCCTCGGCGTGGAACAACGGTTCGCTGCTCATGGGCGCCGGCATCACCTCGGTGATCAGGCTTTCCAGGTTCACACCCAGTTCCGCCAGCAGGCGGGTGATGTCACGGACGATGCCCGGCCGGTCGTTGCCCACCAGATCCAGCAGGATCGGCTTCCAGGTGCAGGAGGGCTCGATGCCGCTCTGCGCCAGCATCACGCGGATGCCGTCGGCGCTGAGGCCTTGCAAACCCTCAACCAGTTCGTCGTAACCCTCGGCCGGGACCGCTACGCGCAGTATCCCGGCGAACTGCCCGGCCATGCGCGACATACGGCTTTCCAACCAGTTGCCACCATGGGCGGCGATGCACTGCGCGACACGTTCCACCAGCCCGGGCTGGTCCGCTGCGATGACAGTAAGTACCAGATGATCCACGCTCGACTCCTTATATGTAGGGAACCGGCACCCGGCGTCAGGCCAGGCTCAGCCAGTAGGTGAAGTAAATCTCGTCCCGCACATAGCCGAGTCGTTCATAAAGCGCCTGGCCGGCAAGATTGGTCTTCGCGGTTTCCAACTGGATGCCGCAGGCGCCCGTGTGTTCGGCATGGGCGCGGGCAGCGTTCATCAGGTCTTCCCCGACGCCCTGGCGCCGGGCGGCGGGCACTACATAAAGATCGCTCAACAACCAGGCTGGTGCCAGCGCCAGCGACGAGAGAAAGGGATAGAGCTGGGTGAAGCCGAGGGCAACGCCATCGTCACCACGGGCGATGAACAGCGTCGAGTCACCGCGATCCAGCCGCTGCTCGAGGAACGCACGGATATCCGTCTGAGGCCTGGGCACCTGGTAGAACTCGAGATAGCCGGCAAAAAGGCTGGATAGGTCATCAAGATCGCTGAATGTGGCGGCATACACAGGCATGGAAAGGCTCCTGGACGAATCCGCTGGAGTATAGGAAAGCGCCGAAAAACCCGCGCGGAATCCCGTGCGACGGCCTGTCGCAGTTCAAATGAAAAATAAATCGTGTACATTTTTCAGATTTAACTGGAACAAAGCGCCAGTTTTTTGCGAACATTCTGCCCGCCGTTGTGACCATAAACCAGCTTTTAGTCGCATAGCGACGCGACCCCACTGATTTTCACAACGGCTTCATGTAGTATGCCGCGCTTCGGACTACAAGAAGGGAAACCCCCGGTCCGAGCGGATATTGAGCAGAGTGAGGCAAGCAATGACTGAGCGCGTTCAAGTCGGTGGCCTTCAGGTCGCCAGAGTCCTGTTTGACTTCGTGAACAACGAAGCCATCCCCGGAACCGGCATTGCCGCCGAGAAGTTCTGGGCCGGTGTGGAAGCCGTCATCAACGACCTGGCTCCGAAGAACAAAGCCCTCCTCGCCAAACGCGATGAACTGCAGGCCAAGATCGACGCCTGGCACCAGGCGCGTGCCGGCCAGGCCCACGACGCAGTGGCCTATAAAGCGTTCCTCCAGGAGATCGGCTACCTGCTGCCGGAACCGGCAGACTTCCAGGCCACTACCCAGAATGTCGACGAAGAGATCGCCACCATGGCCGGCCCGCAGCTGGTCGTACCGGTGATGAACGCTCGCTTCGCCCTGAACGCCGCCAACGCGCGTTGGGGTTCGCTCTACGACGCCCTCTATGGCACCGACGCCATCAGCGAAGAAGGTGGCGCCGAGAAGGGCAAGGGCTACAACAAGGTTCGCGGTGACAAGGTGATCGCCTTCGCCCGCGCCTTCCTCGACGAGGCCGCGCCGCTGGAAGGCGCCTCCCACGTCGATGCCACCGCTTATGCAGTGAAGAACGGCCAACTGGCCGTGACCCTGAAGAACGGCAACGAAGTCGGCCTGAAGAGTGCCGCCCAGTTCATCGCACTTCAGGGCGACGCTGCCAAGCCCGCCGCTGTGCTGCTGAAGAACAACGGCCTGCACTTCGAAATCCAGATCGATCCGACCAGCCCCATCGGCCAGACCGACGCCGCTGGCGTGAAAGACGTGCTGATGGAATCCGCGCTGACCACCATCATGGACTGCGAAGACTCCGTCGCCGCCGTCGATGCCGACGACAAGGTCGTGGTCTACCGCAACTGGCTCGGCCTCATGAAGGGCGACCTGGCTGAATCCGTCAGCAAGGGTGGCCAGACCTTCACCCGCACCATGAACCCGGACCGCGTCTACACCAAGGCCGACGGCACCGAGCTGACCCTGCACGGCCGCTCCCTGCTGTTCGTGCGTAACGTCGGTCACCTGATGACCAACCCGGCCATCCTCGACGCCGCTGGCAACGAAGTACCGGAAGGCATCCAGGACGGTCTGTTCACCGGCCTGATCGCACTGCACAACCTGAAGGGCAACACCAGCCGCAAGAACACCCGCACCGGCTCGATGTACATCGTGAAGCCGAAGATGCACGGTCCGGAAGAAGTGGCCTTCGCCACCGAAATCTTCGGCCGCGTGGAAGACGTGCTGGGCCTGCCGCGCAACACCCTGAAGGTCGGCATCATGGACGAAGAGCGCCGCACCACCGTCAACCTGAAGGCCTGTATCCAGGCCGCCGCCGAGCGCGTGGTGTTCATCAACACCGGCTTCCTCGACCGTACCGGTGACGAAATCCACACCTCCATGGAAGCCGGCGCCATGGTGCGCAAGGGCGCCATGAAAGCCGAAAAGTGGATCGGTTCCTACGAGAACAACAACGTCGACGTCGGCCTCGCCACCGGCCTGCAAGGCAAGGCGCAGATCGGCAAAGGCATGTGGGCCATGCCGGACCTGATGGCCGCCATGCTCGAGCAGAAGATCGGCCACCCGCTGGCCGGCGCGAATACCGCCTGGGTACCTTCGCCGACCGCCGCCACCTTGCACGCGCTGCACTACCACAAGGTCGACGTGTTCGCCCGTCAGGCCGAACTGGCCAAGCGCGCCGCCGCCTCGGTGGATGACATCCTGACCATCCCGCTGGCACCGAACACCAACTGGAGCGCCGAAGAGATCCAGAACGAACTGGACAACAACGCCCAGGGCATCCTCGGTTATGTAGTGCGCTGGATCGACCAGGGCGTCGGCTGCTCCAAGGTGCCGGACATCAACGATGTCGGCCTGATGGAAGACCGCGCCACCCTGCGTATCTCCAGCCAGCTGCTAGCCAACTGGCTGCGCCACGGCATCGTCAGCCAGGCCCAGATCGTCGAGAGCCTGGAGCGCATGGCCGCAGTGGTCGACCGCCAGAACGCCAACGACCCGCTGTACCGCCCGATGGCGCCGAACTTTGCCGACAACGTGGCCTTCCAGGCCGCGCTGGAACTGGTAGTGGAAGGCACCAAGCAGCCCAACGGCTACACCGAGCCGGTCCTGCACCGTCGTCGCCGTGAGTTCAAGGCTAAGAACGGGATCTAAGGTCCGCTCATGAAAAAACCGCCCTTCGAGGCGGTTTTTTCTTGCCCGCGAAAAAGTAGCGCGGGCATCGACGTAACGCTTGCATACAAAACTTGTGTACAAAATCCCCACTTTCAACCTCAGTCCATCGCACGCAAATCTGACTAGCAAGTTAATGAAATACAAAGACAAATTTCAGATGAACGGATGAAGTACGCGCCATAACTGGGCTGGAGATGACCTCAAGTGGTGCACATCAGGCGCGGCATCACCCCCAGAATCATCGCCCCCACCGGGTGGCACGAAACTGGCTTGCATACAAAAAACACAAAAACAGTGCACACAAGTTCACGGAGGCCCCATGGCGCCCACCCCACTCTCCGCTGCTACCCCGCTCGATGCCCCATCCGCCGATTCAGTGGCTCCAGGTGCGGTCGCCCTGAGCCCGCGCCTGTATAGCGCCGACCTGGCGCCAACCCGCGCGGCAAATCGCACTTGGGGGCGCTACAGCCTGTTCGCGTTGTGGACCAACGATGTGCACAACATCGCCAACTATTCCTTCGCCATCGGCCTCTTTGCCTTGGGCATGAGTGGCGCGCAGATCCTTGCGGCCTTCGCCCTTGGCGCGTTGGTGATCTATGGACTGATGAACCTTTCCGGCTATATGGGCCAGAAAACCGGCCTCCCCTACCCCGTGATGTGCCGGATCAGCTTCGGTATCCACGGCGCACAGGTTCCGGCGCTCATCCGCGCAGTCATCGCCATCGCCTGGTTCGGCATCCAGACCTACCTTGCCTCGGTCGTACTGCGCGTACTGCTGGCCGCTGTGGCGCCGGGACTGCGCGAGCTCGACCAGGATTCGATTCTCGGCCTGTCGACACTCGGCTGGATCACCTTCCTCGGCATCTGGTCCGTGCAGCTGGTGATCTTCGCCTATGGCATGGAGATGGTGCGCCGTTACGAATCCTTCGCCGGGCCGGTGATCCTGGTGACCTTCTCCGCCCTGGCCTTCTGGATGTACCAGCGCAGCGGCTTTTCCATCACCTGGTCAACCGGTGAAGGCTACAGTGGCTCGACGATGTGGTTGAAAGTGCTGGGCGCAGCCGCACTCTGGGTGTCGCTCTACGGCACCATGATTCTGAATTTCTGCGATTTCACTCGTAACTGCCCGGACCGCCGCACCATCAGCGTGGGTAACTTCTGGGGGTTGCCGGTGAACATGCTGGGCTTTGCGTTTATTGCAGTGGTGCTTGCCGGTGCGCAGTTCAGCATCGACGGCAAGTTGGTGCAGAGCCCGACCGAGATCGTCGCCAGCATCCCCAACACCGCAGGCCTGGTGCTGGCCTGCCTGGCCTTCCTGATCGTCACCGTGGCGGTAAACATCATGGCCAACTTCGTCGCCCCGGCCTACGTGCTCACCAACCTGGCGCCGAAATTACTGAACTTCCGGCGCGCCGGCCTGCTCAGCGCCACCATCGCAGTGCTCATCCTGCCCTGGCACCTGTACAACAGCCCGGCGGTGATCCTGTATTTCCTCGGCGGCCTCGGCGCCCTGCTCGGCCCGCTGTACGGGATCATCGTCACCGACTACTACCTTGTGCGCCGCGGTCGGGTGAATCTGCCAGAGCTCTACAGTGAAAGTCGCGACGCCGCTTACCACTATCGTCGCGGCGTCAACCTTCGGGCGGTAGCGGCGTTCATCCCATCGGCGCTGATCGCCATCGTGCTGGCACTGCTACCCGCGTTCGAGTCCCTGTCGCAGTTCTCCTGGTTCTTCGGTGCCGGCCTTGGCGCACTGATCCACTACGCCATCGCCGAGCGCCACGCAGAGCACCCGGATGTATCCGGCGAAGAGATTGCAGTGGACAGCGCTCACCACTGAGGCGCGGTGACAGACATAAAAAAACCGCCTGTCCCTGGCGGTTTTTTTCAGGCGCTTTTCAGCGCGATGACTTTCGCTTTGGCTTTCGCTTTCGCCGGCCTGGGGCGCACCTCGGGTGGCGGAGCCTTGGGTTCGGGCGGGGTACCCAGCTCATTGCGTACCAGGTTGGTGAGACGGCTCATGTCCACCGGTTTGAGCATGAAATCGACCACCTTCATGTGCATCGCCTCGATGGCGTCCTGCACGTCGGCGTCGCCGGAAATGATAATGACCGGGAGGGTCGCCCGAGCCGACTGGCGCACCTGGCGCACCAGCTCGAGGCCGCTGCCGCATTGCATGTGCAGTTCGGTGATCATCAGGCCGATGGAGGGACGGGTGACCAGCAGCGCCAGAGCCTCTTCGCCACTTTCGGCGGTGATGCACGGAATCCCCTGGGCAACCAGCGTATCGGCCAGGGCATCGCGCCCGGACTCGTCGTCATCCACCAGCAGAACACTGGGCGGCGCGCTGGGTACGCGCATGATTTCATCAAGCGCTTGCAGCTCGGCTTCGCTCAGCAGGTCACCGTAACTCATGGGGTCGTTCCTCGAAGGGGCCTTCCATAGCAGGCCCAACTCCCCTCACTAGTAGCTTTAGCACGGGGCACGCTGGTCGGATACGCAAAATGCAAGCAAGTTCCCGTGCAGAATGCAGCATCCGCCGAACGGTAGCGGCCTATCGGGATTTCCGACGATCTGCCTGCACACCCTTAGACTTACGTCCAATTTGTGTCCCCTGCCGCCACGCGCAGCATGACTCTCCTAACAAGAACGACGGGCAACAAGATGACCAAGGCAGACGCCTTCGCCCAGGCCGGCAAACAAGCGGTGCTGCAGAACGTCCATGGCACCATGGAGTTCCTGCAGAAGTACCCGCCCTTCAATCAGATGGAAAGCGCCCACCTCGCCTTTCTCGTCGAGCATTGCCTGCTGCGTTTCTATGCGGCGGGTGAATCCATCCTCAAGCCCCAGGATGGGCCGGTGGAGCACTTCTATATCGTCAAGCAAGGGCGTGTTGTGGGCGAACGCCCGCATTCGGCGCGACGCGGTACCGAGACCACTTTCGAGATCGCCAGCGGCGAATGCTTCCCACTGGCAGCCCTGCTCGGCGAGCGCGCCACCCGAACGGAGCACCTGGCCGGCGAAGACACCTTCTGCCTGCTGCTGGGCAAGGCCGCCTTCATAAAGCTGTTCGCCCTTTCCAACCCCTTCCGCGACTTCGCACTGCGCGGTGTCAGCAGCCTGCTCGATCAGGTCAACCAGCAGGTCCAGCTGCGTGCAGCGGAAACCCTTGGTGCCCAGTACTCTCTGGATTCCCGCCTGGGTGAGCTGGCGGTGCGTCACCCCATCGCCTGCCTGCCAGAACTGCCGCTGCGCGACGCGGTACGACTGATGCACGAGCAGCAGGTGGGCAGCATCGTGATCATCGACGCCAGACAGCGACCGCTGGGCATCTTCACATTGCGCGACCTGCGCCGGGTGATCGCCGACGCCAGCGCCGACCTGGCCCAACCCATCGCCGAAGTCATGACCCAGGCACCCTTCCACCTGCCACCTGAAGCCAGTGCCTTCGACGCAGCCCTCGCCATGACCGAGCGGCATATTGCCCATGTCTGCGTGGTCAGCGACGAGCGCCTGCTGGGTGTGGTTTCCGAGCGGGACCTGTTCTCCCTGCAACGGGTCGACCTGGTGCACCTGGCGCGCACTATCCGCCACGCAGGCCGGGTCGAGACCCTGGCTGCCCTGCGGGGAGAAATCCAGCGCCTGGTGGACAGCATGCTCGCCCACGGCGCCAGTTCGACGCAGATCACCCGCATCATCACCCTGCTCAACGACCACACCGTGTGCCGCGTCATCGAGCTGGCCCTCGAAGAAATGGGCGACCCGGGCATCCCCTTCACCTGGCTCTGTTTCGGCAGCGAAGGCCGCTGCGAACAGACCCTGCATACCGACCAGGACAACGGAATCCTCTTCGAAGCTGCCGATGCGGTGGAGGCCGCCGCCATTCGCGGCCGCCTGTTGCCGCTTGCCGAGCGCATCAACCAATCCCTCGCACAATGCGGATTCGAGCTCTGCAAGGGCGGGATCATGGCCGGCAACCCCCAGCTCTGCCTGTCCCGCAGCGAATGGAGTCGGCGCTTCGCCAGCTTCGTCCGCGACGCAACGCCGGAAAACCTGCTGGGCTCCTCCATCTACTTCGACCTGCGCGCGGTGTGGGGCCCCACCGAGGGTTGCGCGGCATTGCAGCGGGAACTGCTGGTACTGGTGGCCGACAACAGCCTGTTCCAGCGCATGCTGGCCGACAACGCCCTGCGCCAGCGCCCGCCAGTGGGTCGATTCCGAGATTTCGTGGTCGCTCGCAAGGGCGCCGAAAAAGACACCCTCGACCTCAAGGTGCAGGGACTGACTCCCTTCGTCGACGGAGCCCGGCTGCTGGCGCTGGCCCACGGCATCAGCGCCTGCGGCACCCTGGAGCGCCTGCGTCAGCTGGTGGAGCGTGAGGTGGTGGATGCCCAGGATGGTGCTGCCTATGAAGAGGCCTACCACTTCATCCAACAGACCCGCATGCAGCAGCACCAGCACCAGGCGCGGCAAGGGTTGCCGTACTCCAACCGGCTCGACCCGGATACCCTCAATCACCTGGATCGGCGCATCCTGCGCGAGTCGTTCCGGCAGGCCCAGCGCCTGCAGTCCAGCCTGGCGCTACGCTATCAGCTATGAATGGTTTCCCCTGGTTCTCCCGCCGCACGCCACTGGCCCCGGACATGGCAGCCCGTCGCGACCGCCTGCCTGACCCGCAGGCACTGGACGCACGTCCCCTGCGCCAGCAGCGCTTCGTGGTCCTCGACCTGGAAACCAGCGGCCTGAACATGAGCCGGGATCTGGTGCTGTCCATAGGTGCGGTGAGCATCGACGACGGCGCCATCGACCTGGGCAATCAGTTCGAGTGCACCCTGCAACGCGAAACCGGCAAGCTGAACGCCAGCGTGCTGATCCATGGCATCGCGCCGAGCGAACTGGCAGCCGGTGTGGAGCCAGCCGAGGCTCTGCTGGGATTCATGGAGTTCCTCGGTGACAGTCCACTGCTGGCGTTCCACGCCACCTTCGATCAGCGCATGTTGAGCCGCGCCCTCAAGCAGGACCTCGACCACCGGCTGCGCCACTGCTTTCTCGACATTGCCGAACTGGCGCCCATGCTCTGCCCCGAGTCGGGAATCCGCAACGGCGGCCTGGACCAGTGGGTGGAGTACTTCGGCCTGCAAGTGCAGCAACGCCACAACGCCAGCGCCGATGCCCTGGTGACCGCCGAGATCGCCCTGATCCTCTTCAGCCGCGCTCGCCGCCAAGGCCTTGAAACCCCGGCAGCCCTGGCCTCCGCCCTCGCTCGCTGGCAACGCCGGCAGCACGTCCCCGCACTCTGAGACGTACCATCCGGTAGATTTCTTCGAACCCGCTCCGCCCCTTGGGCGTCGATTGAAGACCACCCAGGAAGCGGAGGTCTTCCCATGATCCGTCCACTCGCCCTCGCCCTGTCCGCCGCCCTGCTCTGCGGGACGGTCACGGCGGCGGATGTCACCTACTTCCCGGTGCCGGCTGGAACCAGCCCGCGTGACGTAGCGCCAGCCACTGATGGACGTGTCTGGTTCACTGCCCAGCGCGTGAGCTCAGTCGGACTGCTCGACCCCCTGACCGGAGAAACCCAGTTGATTACCCTGGGCGTAGGTGCCTCTCCCCGCGCCCTGGTGGTGGACCACGACGGCGCCGCCTGGATCACCGACCCCGGCCTGGACGCACTGGTCCGGGTCGACCCCGTAGACCTCTCCGTGCGCACCTTCCCGCTAAAGGGCAACACGACCGGCATCGGCCTCGAAGGCCTGGCGATGGATCGCAACGGTGACCTCTGGTTCACCGGACAACGGGGCTTCTACGGTCGTTTCAAGCCGGCCAACAACAGCATGGAAACCTGGCCGGCACCGGGTGGCCCCGGCCCCAATGGCATCACCGTGACACCCAATGGCGAGGTCTGGTACGCCAATGAAGCCGCCCGGCACATCGGCCGGATCGACCCCGACTCCGGTAGCGCCACGCTGGTGGATGTACCAGACGAAAGTGCCGGACCTCGCCTGATCTGGAGCGACTCGCGCGGCACCCTCTGGGTCGGCGAGGCCGGCAGCGGGCGCCTGAGCCGCTTCGATCCGTTGGGAGAAACCTGGAGTAGCTGGGACATACCCGGCCGCAACGCCGATGCCCACGCACTCTACGTCGATGAGCAGGAACGGGTCTGGCTGAGCGACTATCGTGCCAACGCCATCCTTCGCTTCAACCCGTTCAGTCGTCACTTCGCCAGTTTTCCCAGCGACCGACCCGCAGCCCGCGTGACCCACCTGTCCGGGCGCACCGGCGAAGTCTGGGGAGCCGAGTCCGCCCAGGATCGCCTGGTGATGATCCGATACTGAACTGTGGGAGGAAATTTTCGAGGAGGCGGCACGGTGATCCACTAGCCAGCGCAAGGCGGCCCTTCGGGTCGCTTCGCGATCGAATCGCGCCAACAAACGTGATGCCGCTCCTGCGACAGGGGTCCCACATGCCCGACAGCATTCCAATGCGGTATAACTGCGCCATTGCACCGCTGCAGACGCCGAGGAATCCGCATGAGCGCCAGCCTGACCCTGTTCTTCTCCCCTACGTCCCCCTATGTCCGCAAGGTCATGGTGCTGCTCCACGAAACCGATCAGCTGGATAGGGTCAAACTGCACGGCGTGACCCTCACACCGGTGAACCCCAGCGTCGAGGTGAACGAGCACAACCCCGCCGGCAAGATTCCCGCCCTGCAATTGCCCGACGGCAGCGTGCTGCATGACAGCCGCGTGATCCTCGACTACTTCGACCACCAGCACAGCGGTCAACCCCTGATCCCCCGTGACGGTGGAGAGCGCTGGCGGCGCCTGACCCTGGCCTCTCTTGCCGACGCGGTGCTGGATGCCGCCATCCTCGTGCGTTACGAAACCTTCCTGCGCCCGGAAGACAGGCGCTGGGACGACTGGGTGCTGGGCCAGTGCGGCAAGATCGATCGCGCCCTGGAAACCTTCGAGAAGGCCGCCGACGAACTGGACGAGCGCTTCGACGTGGCTGCCATCAGCGCCGCCTGCGCCCTGGGCTACCTGGACTTCCGCATGCCCGATCTCAACTGGCGCCGCGACTGCCCGAAACTGGCCGCCTGGTATTCAACCGTCAGCCAGCGCCCTTCGCTGCTGGCCACGGCGCCTGCCCACTGAGTTTCGCTGTGCGCGGGGCAGACAGGCGCTGAACAACCTGTCCAGCTCCGCTGCCAGCTTCGCCGCGCACTCCTGATCCTCCCGTAGCCCCAGCAACCTCATTCCACACCCCCCGATCGCCGGTACCAGAGGCGGAAGAAGCCTGCCGCCAGCACCAGCGCACCCTGGCCCAAGGCCGCGCAAAGTTCCAGGAAGGACCGCAGGGCCGGGTTGTTCGCGGCGTCCACCACGCCGGTCAGGCCCTGCCAGAAACCACCCGGAAGCAGCCCCAGGGCCAGCCCCGCCAGTGGTTTTCCCGTGAACAGCCAGAGATCGATGAAACCGAAGGCGCCGGCGAACATCAGACTGCCGAGCAGCAGCACCGAAATCACCAGGCCGAGCAGGAAACAACCGCCGAGTTGCACCAGTGCACGCATGGTCGCTCCTCCTCAGTTGCCGTTGGCTGGCTGGGCCCTGCCAACGCCGTACCAGTCGAGCTTGCGGGTCAGCACCATCACGCAGGCGAGCAGACCGAACACCAGCAGGGAGCCCATCAGCAGCGCATAGTCCTCTGCACTGAGCAGGCCGTAGAGCATTCCGTAGAGCGCCGCCAACCCCAGGGTGAAACCACCACCGCGCTGCCAACTGTGCAGCACGTGGCTGACATAAAACCCCACCAGCGCCACACAGGCTGACGCCGAGATGGCATAGGCAATGACGAACTCCAGGTGCTCGGACAACGACAGCAGCAACAGGTAGAAGAATGCCAGGGCCAGCCCCACCAGCCCGTACTGCACCGGGTGCACCGCCAGACGCTTGAGCACTTCCATCAGGAAGAAGCCGGCGAAGGTCAGGGCGACGAACAACAAGGCGTATTTGATGGCGCGGTCGGTCTTCAGGTACTGATCCACCGGGTCAACGAAACTCACGCCGAAGTCCCGCGAGTAGAAGGCATCGCACTGCTCACCATCGGTGCACTGCGCCAGCGCTTCCTGCAGGTTCGTGGCGAAGAAGCTGGTCTGCCAGGTAGCGCTGAAGCCGTTGGCATCGATGTTGCGCTCGCTCGGCAGGAACTCGCCGATGAAGCTCGGGTGCGGCCAGGACGAGCTCAATTCCACTCGCGAATCGCGGCCCACCGGCGTGACGCTCAGGCTGGACGTGCCCTGCAGCTTGAGGTCGAAGGCAAAGTCGAGGCTCTGCACGACGCCCGCCTGCAGCGACGCCAACGGCACATGGACGCCCCCGTTCAGCAGGCGATCGCCGCTGCCGGGCTGGAAGTCCAGGGACTGGCCGTTCAAACGCAGCTTCAGGGCATTGCCGATGCCGCGGATATCACTGATACCCACTGCCAGGAACGGCTGTTCGAAGCGGTAGTCCCCGAGGTCGTCGCCGATGCCATAGTTGGCCGGAACCAGAATCTGCCCGCTGATCTGGCTGTCACTCTTGTACAGCCGCGCCTTGTAGATGCCCCGCGCACGCAGCTCGGTGTCGACGCTTCCGGCCAGGTTGAAGCGCTCCGGGAGGAAGTACAGCCGGCTGCTCACCTCGCGTTCCTCCAGATGGCGCTGGCCGGTCTGCTCGTAGGTCTTCCACTCGCGCACCGTGCGCTTGTAGGGCACCACGAGGATCGGCCCGGTGATCCGCTGGCTGTAGCTGGAACTCTGGGCGATGTTCGCCAGTACGCCATCACGCGCAGCCTGGCGTTCTCCGATCAGACCGTCGATCAGCATCAGCGGGATCATCAACAACAGCATCAACAGGGCGATGGTGCCCAGCTTGAATCCGAGGGTTCGGGTCATGGCGACTCTCCTTGTGTCGGGATGGGGAGAGTCTGCTGAGCGCCTGAGGTGGGCTTATGGGGAATGTGTGGAGAGTGTGTGGGGATTGGGAGGCAGAAGCTTGTTGCGGTGTGCTTCTTCTGTGGGGGCGAACTCATTGGCCAAGGGCAGCGCAGCTGACCCTTTTCATAACCTGCGTCCGATTTGCTCACCAGGCCCGATCGCAGGGTACGCCGTGCGCAACGGAAGTCCGCCCCATAAGCAGAGGTGCGCACAGCGCACCCTACAAGTGAGGCCAACCTGCGGTTGGGTTATGCCCCGCGAATGTACTGCTCCAGATGCTGGATCAGGCTTTCCTGTTCGGCGGTGATGTCGCGAACCAGGTCGCGGATGGAGAGCAGGCCCACCAGCTTGCCGTCGTGCAGTACAGGCAGGTGACGCAGGTTCTTTTCGGTCATCAGCTGCATGCAGTACTGGTTGCTGTCACGCGGGGTCACCACGAAGAGATTGGAGGTCATCACTTCTTCGATGGTGGTGGCATAGGCCGAACGTTCCAGCGCGGCCACACGGCGGACGAAGTCGCGCTCGGTGACGATGCCCACCAGTTCACCGCCCTGAATCACTACCAGCGCGCCAATGTCCTTCTCGGCCATCAGCAGGGCGGCTTCCAGTACGGTGGTCGTTGGGTCGACGCTGAAGAGTTGGGTATGGGATTTGGCTCTGAGAATCTCGGCGACGGTTTTCATCCAGCAGCTCCTGAAGGGCCTGAGGTTCTTGTAGTCAAAGGTCGACGCTTTGCAAAACGACCGAATCAAGAATCAAGCCAAAACCTGGTTACAGGGTGGCGACACCCGCCGAAAGTCAGGGCGTTGTCCTGGTCAATTTATAGTCGATGGTGGATACGGCCGACGTCACCGGGCGGCGGCCGCATATCAATCCACGACGGCAGGTAGTCGCAGGCAGGCTTCGACGCCACCCTCGACATTCAGTACACGCAGTTCTCCGCCATGGAGCCCGGCCACTTCCTGCACGAAATTGAGGCCGAGGCCGGTGCTCTTGCGCCCCGTTGCAGGGCGCGGCAGCGAATAGAAGCGCTCGGTGAGGCGCGGCAGCGCGAACTCGGGGATGGGTTCTCCCTGGTTGAACACGCGCAGCTCGAGCCAATCGCCCTGCTGCGCGGCTTCCAGCCGCAGCAGGCCACCGGAGGGGGTAAAGTCCAGGGCGTTGTCCAGCAGGTTCGCCAAGGCCTGGCTAAGTAGGAATCGCTCGCCGATCGCGCACAATCCTGGTGCGATCCGGTTCTCAACCTGCAAGCCCGCTGTTTCGATCCGCGCCGCCTGGGCTTGCAGCAACTCATCAGCCAGTTCGCGAAGCGGCACCGGCACCTGCTCCTCCAGCCCCTGGCGCTGCTCTACCTGGGCCAGGTTGAGCAGCCGTTCGACCAGTTGTTGCAGGCGCGCCCCCTCGTTGCCGATGTTGGCCACGAAGCGCTGCCGCTGTTCGGCCGGCATCTCGCCTTCCAATAGTTCGGCGGCGCCGCGAATGGCCGCCAACGGGCTCTTCAGCTCATGGGTCAAGGTATGCACGTAGCGCTCGACATAGGCCTTGCCTTCCAACTGGGTACGCATGCGCTCCACCGCGGTCGCCAGTTGGCGCAGCTCCCCGCCGCTCATGGCCGGCAGTTCCGCGCGCTGCCCTTCACTCACCGCCTGGGCGTAGTTGCGCAGGCGCCACAGCGAGCGGCTCAGCCACCAGGAGAGCAACCCGCCCACCAACAGGCCGAGGCCGATCAATCCGGCACCGAGCCAGGCCAGGCGTCTCTGCGAGCGCTCGATGTACGGCTGCAGCGAAGCGTTGGGCTTGGCGACCGACACGACGCCGATGATCCGCTCGCCATCGCGGATCGGCGCGGCTACGTACATGACCGACGAATCCGGGTCGTTCGGGTCTTCCCGGCTGGAGCGCGCGCCATATTGGCCGCGCAGGGTCAGGTAGACATCGTTCCAGCGCGAATAGTCCTGGCCCACCGCTACGCCACTGGAGTCCAGTAGCACCACGCCTTGATTGTCAGTGACGTAGATACGGTGGTTCACCTGCGTCTTGCGAACGCCCCAGATGTCCGCCCCTGGCTGACGCTGGCCGTATGCGCGCAGCAGCTCGGGCAGGCGGCCCTGGTCGAGGGTGCCGGCGCGCACCTCGTCACGCAGGATTTCTGCCAGCAGGTTGGCGGTGTCCACCAGGGTTTCCTCGGTGGTCTGCCGCACGCCCGGGCGGATTTCGTCCATCACCGTACTGAGCACGAACCAGCCGGCCAGCCCGACGAAGAGGAAGTAGGCCAGGAAGATACGAATGCCCAAAGGCATCAGGCGTGATCCGGCGAGTAGCTGTAGCCCAGGCCGCGATGGGTCTGGATGGGCTCGGCGGTTGGCGCTACCTGGCGCAGCTTGGCGCGCAGGCTCTTGATGTGGCTGTCGATGTTGCGTTCGTAGCCGGCGTCGGCGGCCACGCCCAGGGCATCCAGCAACTGTTCGCGGCTGAAGACCCTTTCGGGTTGCGCCAGCAGGGCCTGGAGCAGACGGAATTCATGACGGGTCAGTCCGAGCAGCTGGCCGTGGTAGTGGATGCGCACCCGCTCTCCGTCCACCTGGAATGGCCCGCCGGCGCTGGGCGCCGCTGTCGTGTCGCGAGGGGCCGTGCGCTTGAGGATCGCACGCACGCGGGCCGCGACTTCGCGAGGACTGAAAGGCTTCACCACGTAATCGTCAGCGCCGATCTCCAGGCCAACCACCCGGTCAATTTCGGCGTTGCGCGCGGTGAGAAACAGCACCGGCACCTCGGAGAAACGCCGCAACGCCTTGCACAGTTCGAAGCCGCTGGTATCCGGCAGGCCCACGTCGAGGATGACCAGGTCCACCGCTTGCTGGCGCAGCAGTTCCAGCGCCGGCCCGCCGAGGTTGAGCCAGGTCGTGGCATTACCGTCGGCCTCAAGGGCATAGACCAGTGTGTCGGCGATGGACGATTCATCTTCGACGATGAGGATGTGCGGCATGGGCGTCCCGGCTCATGGAGGTGACAGGGGAAAGTGCCGCAGGGCACTCTCCCCGTCAATCAGCACTGCGGCTTGCCGGCGGTGAACTTGCGTCCGGCGTAGACGGCGGCCTTGAACTCGCGCAGGGCCTTGGCGCCGATCAGCAGCGGGTAGTTGAAGCTGGAACGGTCGGTGAGGTTGACCTCCACCGTACGCTTCACGCCGCCCAGGCACATCTCCATGTCCACCACCGGACGCTTGGAAATCTCCGCCGAGGGCGCTTCGTCCTCCTCGCCCAGTTCGTCGGCGCGGTTCTTGATCTTGCTCATGCGTGACAGGCGATGCTCGAACACCGTGTCATCGGCACCCTTGGTGGCGAGGCGGAAGCGCACCCATTCTTCGCCATCGCGCTTGAAGCGTTCGATGTCCTTGGCTGAAAGAGACGCGGTAAGGGCACCGGTATCCATCTTCGCCTTCATGGTCTGGCCGATCTCCGGCAGGCGCACGTACTCGTAGCGGCCGTAAAGGGTGGGTTCCTCGGCGGCGACAGCAGGCAGGGCCACCAGTGCAAGCAGGGCAATCAGGGGTTTCAACGCAGTCTCTCCTGGTTGAGGGGGTACGGTTCTGGGACTGGCCGGAGGGCCAATGGTTCGGATTCAATCGAATAGAGAGCCGCGTCCGTTTGTCACTCCGCTCCAGAGCTCATCGAGTTTCTTGAAACCCCAGTCCTCTGGCGACTCGCGGCTTTCGATGCGATCGCCCCTGGACAGGTCGACCACTTCCTGGGGAATGGGCACCTTGGATCGGGCCGAGAAGAACACCTTCACCCGAGGGGTCAACAGCGACTGCGGATGCTGCTCCAGCACCACGCCGAGGCGGCCGCTTTCCAGCCGCACCAGCGAGCCGGTGGGGTAGATTCCAACGGATTTGACGAAGGCCTGGAACACATGGGGATCGAAGTGGCCCTTGGTCCACTCGGCCATCTTGCGCAGCGCTTCGGCGGGGCTCCAGCCCTGCTTGTAGGGGCGATCGGAGGTGATGGCGTCGTACACATCGCAGATCGCCGCCATGCGCGCCAGCAGGCTGATCTTCTCGCCAGCGAGGCGATGCGGATAGCCGGTCCCGTCGAACTTCTCGTGGTGATGCAGGCAGACGTCCAGTACCGCGGCACTGACCTGACGGCTATCGAGCAGGATGCGCGCGCCGGCCGTGGGATGCTTGCGCACCTCGATGAATTCGCCATCCGTGAGTTTGTCCGGCTTGTTCAGCAGCTCCAACGGCACCGCCATCTTGCCTATGTCGTGCAGCAGGCCGGCCAGGCCCGCTTCGCGCACCTGGTCGTCAGCCATCCCCAACTGACGCGCCAGCGCCACCATCAGCGCGCAAACGGCCACCGAGTGCATGTAGGTGTATTCGTCGCTGGTCTTCAGTCGCGCCAGGCTGATCAGCGCATTGGGGTGGCGGATCACCGACTCGGTGATCTGCTCCACAAGGACGGCGGCCTGCTCCACTTCCACGGCGTGGCCCAGTCTGGCGTCGTTGAACATTGCCACCACCGCCTGCTTGGAGCGGGCGCACAGGCGCAAGGCACGGCCTACTTCCTCTTCCAGGCTGACCGGCTCGGCGGTGTGGACTGGAGCCTGCGCCTCCGCCGACTGCAACTGGCCTTCGGCCTGCGCTTCGACCTCTTCGGCGCTTTCCCCTGCGTCGACATCCAATCCCCTGGCAGTGTCGATCCAGACTTCGCCCACAGTGCTGTCGACAATGCGTTGCAGGTCCTTGCCGCTGGCCAGGAGGAAACTGGTCTTCCAGAAGGGATGGTCCATCCATGAGCCGCACAACTCCTGGATGTACATGCCGATTCGCAAATCGGCCACGGCTATTCGTTTCAGCACGTCGGGTTCGCATGGCAGGCGATATCAGGGCGACAGCATAATCCAGCTCGGCCAGCCGGACACAGGCACCTGTAGCCAGGGCTGACCGCTCGTCGCATCGGCAGCGACTGGTTATGATGGCGCGCACACCAGAGGACGAGGAGTCGAGGACCCATGCGGCCGTTGCTGACCGGAATCGCCACCACCCTGCTGCTGTTGCTCAACACCCTGATCCTGATCGGCCCGATGCTGGCCGTCGCCCTGCTCAAGCTGGTCCTGCCCGGCCAGGCACTGCGCGACGCCTGCTCACGCGGCGTGATGTGGATCGCCGAAGCCTGGGCAGAGAACTGCAAGCGTGTGTTCGCCGTGTTCACCCCGACCCACTGGGATATCCGTGGCGGCGAGGGGCTGCGCAACGACACGTCCTACCTGGTCATCAGCAACCACCAGTCCTGGGTGGACATTCCCGCGCTGGTCCAGGCCTTCAACCGCAAGGCGCCCTACTTCAAGTTCTTCCTGAAGAAGGAGCTGATCTGGGTGCCCTTCCTCGGGCTGGCCTTCTGGGCCCTCGACTACCCCTTCATGAAGCGCTACAGCAAGGCCTTCCTGGACAAACACCCGGAGATGAAGGGCAAGGACCTGGAAATCACCAAAGCCGCCTGCGAGAAGTTCAAGCGCATGCCGGTAACAGTGGTGAACTACCTCGAAGGCACCCGATTCACTCCCGTGAAACACGCCAACCAGGGTTCGCCCTACCAGTACCTGCTCAAACCCAAGGCCGGCGGCGTCGCCTTCGTCCTGGCCGCGCTGGGCGAGCAACTGGATGCCATTCTCGACGTCACCCTGATTTACCCCGGTAACGGCGTGCCGGGTTTCTGGGCGTTGCTGTCCGGCCGGGTGCCACAGGTCATCGTGGATATCCAGACCCGTCCGCTGGACCCCGCCCTGTGGCAGGGCGATTACGAGAACGATGGGGAATTCCGCCAGTACGTGCAGAACTGGGTGAGCCTGCTATGGCAGGAAAAGGACGCGCGCATCGGCCAGCTGCGTGCGCAGGTGCGGGGCTAGGCGCCGAAACGCCCGCCCGCGAGTTGCTTCAGGTCGACAGGCCATTCACCGGAACGGCCTGGCCAGCCGGATTGGCCGGGCTGGACGGCACCTGCGGTACGGTCCATTGCCAGAGGCTGCCAAGGTTCTGCAGCAGCGATTCGGCCAGGCCCTGCTGGCCGAGGAAGGACAGGATCAGCGGAGCGAACCGGCCGATCAGGCCGCTATCCATCCCCAGCGAACCGAACGCCTGGCTCACGTCAGTCATGCTGTGCATCTGCTGACCGGCGAGCACGCCGGGCTGACTGCCCAGGACGTTGCCCGACTGCTGGCCGAGCAAGCCGCCGATGCTGCTGAGCAACCCCTGGGTATTAGGATCAGTGAGCACACCTACACCCGGCACCGCCTGGTCGAGCTGGGCAAACTGGTCGGCCGGCAGATTGTTGCGCGCCAGGCCGAACAACGCGGTCAGTCCACCCAGAGCCTGCTCCGGGCTGACCTGCAACTGGCCACCCAACTGCTCCAGCAACGCCGCCGACTCCGCTGGCGCAACACCCGGTGCCGTCTCCTGATGCCCGCTCGCGGCAGCGGCGGCGACGACATCGCCCAGGGTAACGGCGAATACCGGGCTGGCCGCCAGGGTCAGCATGGTCGCCAGTGTCAGGCTTCGGGAAATGTGCATAGGTCGACCTCAAGGAAAAGTCCGCGCCGGAACACTACGTACCGGACTGTGAGCGGAGACTCGGCCTTATGACTGCGGCACCGGGGTCTGCGTTCCCGACATTCTGTCGGTTGCCTGGCGTCGCCCCCGGACATCCCTGCACACGGCAGCCGTGAACTAGCCTTGAAGAACACCCTCCCCGGTCTGCCGCCATGAGCGAAAACCGCATCGCCGAACTCGATGCCGCCCTCCCCGGCCTGGCACGCAAGATTCGCGTACTGGAAGCCATTGCCTGGCCCGATGGCATCGAAGAACGCTTTCTCGACGACTGGCGCGCCGGGCGCCCGAGACTCCCCGAAGTGGCACTGAACCCCCGGGATCACAGCGCCGAGATCGAAGCCCTGGAAACCCTTGCCGGCCAATGCGACAAGGGCCACCCGGCCGGCGCCTTCCTCGCCGCCACCGCACGCAGTTACGCCTGCGCCGGACACATGCTGGGCGCCATCGGCACGCCAGCCTTCAGCGACTACTCCGCGCGTCTCTACCAGCGTCCCGATCACTACTACGAACGGCAGAAAATGACGCCCCTGGACGCGGCGCGCTTCTTCCTCGACACCACCGACGCCCTTCTGGACAGTCGCTGCATCCCCGCGACCGACGCTTGCATCCCCGCCGAGGACTTCGCCACCTGGATGCGCACCGAAGTGGACGCTTTCTTCGGCCCCGACAAGGTTCGCGTCGTGGTGGACCCGGACCTCGCCTCAAAAGCCATCGCCGGCGCCACCCGCATCCGCCTGCGGGCTTCCGCGCGTTTTTCCGAGCTGGACAAGGCCCAGCTGCTGCAGCACGAGGCATTCGTCCATGCCGGTACCGCACTGAACGGTCGGGCGCAGAAGCGACTGACCAGCCTGGCCCTTGGCGCACCGCGTACGACGCTGACCCAGGAAGGCATCGCCATGCTCGCCGAGCTGATCACCGGCAGCATCGACATCCAGCGGCTGCGCCGTATCGCCCTGCGAGTGGTGGCGGTACAGCAGGCACTCGACGGTGCCGACTTCATTGAGGTGTTCAAGGGCTTCCTGGACGCAGGGCAGACCGAAGAAGAGTCGTTCCGCTCAACCCAGCGCGTGTTCCGAGGCGCCGATGTCCGCGGTGGCAGTGCTTTCACGAAGGACGCGTGCTACGTGATCGGCATGCTTGGCGTGCACACCCTGTTGCGCGTGGCGGTGCGCGACAACCGCCCGGAATTGCTGCGCCAGCTGTTCGCCGGGCGGATGAGCGCAGGCGACGTGGTGCGCCTGTCGCCGCTGTTCGAATCCGGCTGGCTGGAGCAGCCACGCTACGTTCCGCCCTGGGCCGCCGACCTGCGTCGCCTGGCCGCTACCCTGGCGTTCTCCGCCTTCGTCGGGCGGATCAAGCTGGATATGGTGAGTCTCGAGCGCTTTGTCGAACTGGAAGAAGAATGATGCCCTTGCAGGTTTACTACTTTTCGCCGGATACAAAAAAAGGGGCCCCGAAGGGCCCCTTGAGGGACAGACGCCGCGGCTGTCACATCACGGCGTCGGGGGTATTGCAGTCGATCAGGCCGCGCTGAAGGTCTTGTGCGGGTCGATGACGAACTTCTTCGGCACGCCGGCATCGAACTCGCCATAGCCACGCGGTGCGTCGTCCAGGCTGATGACCTGCACGCCCACCACTTCGGCGATATTGATGCGGTCCCACATGATCGCTTGCATGAGTGCGCGGTTGTACTTCATCACCGGGGTCTGGCCAGTGTGGAAGCTGTGGGATTTCGCCCAGCCGAGGCCGAAGCGAATACTCAGGCTGCCGATCTTCGCCGCGGCGTCCACGGCACCCGGATCTTCGGTGACGTAAAGGCCGGGGATACCGATCTTGCCGGCCACGCGGGTGACTTGCATGAGCGAGTTCAGCACAGTGGCCGGGGCTTCGTGCTTGGCACCTTCGTGGCCGTGGCCGCGAGCTTCGAAGCCCACCGCATCCACCGCGCAATCCACTTCCGGCTCTCCCAGCAGCGCAGCGATCTGCTCGTGCAGCGGGGTGTCCAGCGACAGGTCGGCGATCTCGAAGCCCTGCGCCTTGGCGTGGGCCAGTCGGGCGGGGTTGAGGTCGCCGACGATAACCACGGCGGCGCCCAGCAGGCGAGCGGAGGCGGCAGCGGCCAGGCCGACCGGGCCGGCACCGGCCACGTACACGGTGCTGCCCGGGCCAACGCCGGCAGTTACGGCGCCGTGGTAGCCGGTGGGCAGGATGTCGGAAAGGCAGGTCAGGTCACGGATCTTCTCCATGGCCTTGTCGCGATCCGGCAGCTTGAGCAGGTTGAAGTCGGCGTAGGGCACCAGCACGTACTCGGCCTGGCCACCGGTCCAGTCGCCCATGTCGACATAGCCGTAGGCGCCGCCAGCGCGGGCCGGATTGACGGTCAGGCAAACGCCGGTGTGCATTTCCTTGCAGGAACGGCAGCGGCCGCAGGCCACGTTGAAGGGTACGGAAACCAGGTCGCCGATCTGCAGGTTCTCTACGTCACGGCCCTTCTCGATCACCTCACCGGTGATCTCGTGGCCAAGCACGAGGCCTACCTGGGCGGTGGTACGACCGCGCACCATGTGCTGGTCCGAGCCGCAGATGTTGGTGGAGACGACTTTCAGGATGACCCCGTGCTCGATCTTCTTGCCGCGAGGGTCCTGCATTTTGGGGTAGTCGATCTTCTGGACTTCGACCTTGCCCGAACCGAGATAAACGACACCACGATTACCAGACATGCGTAATTCTCCGTTGTTGTTGTGAATACAAAGGCGCGACCGACGGCCACGCGGCCTTGCACTGGAGCTTGCGTCTGTTGCCGGAGCCCACCGGTGAAACCTGGCAGAGGCGGACTCCGTGAAAGCAGGGTGCGCCGTGCGCACCATTGAATCTGACGGAAGAAGGCGCACCCTCTCCCCCGACCCTCTCCCGGAAGGGAGAGGGGAAAAGCCTCAAGCGTTGAGCACCACCGTGCGGTTGGCGTTGAGGAACACCCGGCGTTCGATGTGGTAGCCGACGGCTTTGGCCAGGGTCAGGCACTCGATGTCGCGGCCCTTGGCGATCAGGTCTTCGGGGTAGTGCGCGTGATCCACCGCTTCGACGCCCTGGGCGATGATCGGACCTTCATCCAGGTCGTTATTGATGTAATGCGCCGTGGCCCCCACCAGCTTGACGCCCTTCTGGTAGGCCTGGTGGTAGGGCTTGGCGCCCTTGAAGCCGGGCAGCAGCGAGTGGTGGATGTTGATTGCCCAGCCATCGAGCCTTTTGCACAACTCGGGTGACAGCACCTGCATGTAGCGGGCGAGCACCACCAGTTCGGCACCCGTGTCTTCGATCACCTGCAACACCTTGCGCTCTTGCGACGGCTTGTCGTTCGGGTCGAGGGGGAAGTGGTGATAGGGAATCCCGTGCCAGCGGGCGAGCGGCTCCAGGTCCGGGTGGTTGGACACCACTGCGACCACATCCATGGCCAACTGGCCGATACGCTGGCGATAGAGCAGGTCGTTCAGGCAGTGGTCGGCCTTGGACACCATCAGCACCACCTTCGCGCGATAACCGGGCGGCGTCAGTTCCACCTGCATATCGAAGGGCGCCAGGCGCTCGGCGAGGCCGGCGCGGAAGGACTGCTCGTCGAAGTCGTCCGGCTGGCGGAACTCGACACGGATGAAGAAGCGCGAAGACAGCCGGTCATCGAAGGAATGGTGTTCGGTGACGTAGCAGCGCTGCTCGAAGAGAAAGCGCGTCACTGCATCCACGGTACCGAGCACGCTCGGGCAGTGGGCGGTGAGAATCCAGGTATCGGGTGTGCGGCTCATCTCGATCTCCAACGGCGCAACAACGTAGGTTGGTGCTGAGCTTGCGAAGCCCAACAAGGAGCGCGCAGCGCTCCCTGAAGTCCATCCGGGCCCCGAGTCGTTGGGCTTCGCTGCGCTCTGCACCAACCTACGAGGAACCCGTATCGGTCAGGCCTTCACCGCCAGTCCGTATTCCGCGCTGGCATCCTGCAGCCAGAGCCAGAAGTAGTCGGAGAAGCTGCGGCGGATCAGCAGTTCCCAGGTGTCTTCGCCGGTATGGCGAATCACCAGCGAGGCCTTGGCAAAGGTGCTGCCAACGGCCTTGCCCACCGGGAAGTTGCTCGGGTGCACGTCGTAGGGGGTCGACTTCATCAGGACCTCGCGGGCTTTGGGCCCGGAGAGCTCGAGAATGGTCTGGCCGCCGCTGACGTTGACCACGGAGATGTGCTGGCCGTCCAGCGCCTTGCGCAGACGCTGTTCGACCTCGAACTCCTGGCCGCTCGGCACGATCAGCAGCCACTCGTCCGGCCCCAGCCACTGCAGCGAAGTCTCGCCACTGGCTACCAGGGTCAGGGCCACCGGCAGCTCCAGGCCCAGGGCGCTGTGCACGCCACCAGCGAAAGCCGGGTCCTTGGCGTCACCACGGATCACCAGGTGGCCGAGGAGCTTCTTCTCGCGCAGGGTAACCCCTGCGCTGCTCTTGCCTTTGCGCGCCAGCTCGTCGAGGCCGGCGTGGTACAGCGGCGATTCGGCATGGGCGGCATCAGGACGCTGTTTGTAGACGTTCACGTTAGACATTCTGGCGGTCCCCTTTCGGGTCATAGAACACGGAGCTGCAGATTTCGGCTTCGATCACGCTGCCATCGGCCAGCGGCGCGAACACGCGCTCGCCCATGCGCTTGAGGCCACCCTTGACCACGGCCATGGCGAAGGAATAACCCAGGGTCGCGCTCATGTAGCTGGAGGTGACGTGGCCGACCATCTTCATGGGGATGGACTGCTTCGGATCGAACACCAGCTGGGCGCCTTCCGGCAGCACCTTGTTCGGATCGATGGGTTTGAGGCCCACCAGTTGCTTGCGGTCTTCGCGCAGGCAGTCCTCGCGGTTCATGCCACGCCAGCCGATCCAGGAGAAGGCCTTGTTGCGACCGACGCACCAGCCCATGTTCAGGTCGTCCGGGGTCACCGAACCGTCGGTGTCCTGGCCGACGATGATGAAGCCCTTCTCGGCCCGCAGTACGTGCATGGTTTCGGTGCCGTAGGGGGTCAGGTTGTACTTCTTGCCCGCCTCGACGATTTTTTCCCAAACGCCCAGGGCATAGTCGGCCTGCACGTTGACTTCGTAGGACAGCTCACCGGTGAACGAGATGCGGAACACTCGTGCCGGTACGCCACCCACCAGGCCTTCCTTCCAGGTCATGAAGGGGAAAGCATCCTTGTCCAGGTCGATGTCGGTAACTTCGGCCAGCAGCTTGCGGCTGTTGGGGCCGGACAGGGTCATGGTGGCCCAGTGGTCGGTGACCGAGGTGAAGTACACCTTCAGTTCCGGCCATTCGGTCTGGTGGTAGATTTCCAGCCATTCCATCACCCGAGCGGCACCGCCGGTGGTGGTGGTCATGATGAAGTGGTTCTCGCCGACGCAGGCGGTCACGCCGTCGTCGAAGACCATGCCATCTTCCTTGCACATCAGGCCGTAGCGGGCCTTGCCCACGTCCAGCTTGGTCCAGGCGTTGGTGTACACGCGGTTGAGGAACTCACGCGCATCCGGGCCCTGGATATCGATCTTGCCCAGGGTGGAAGCGTCGAGGATGCCCACGCTGTCACGCACGGCCTTGCATTCGCGGGCCACTGCGGCGTGCATGTCTTCGCCGCGCTTGGGGAAGTACCACGGACGCTTCCACTGGCCGACGTCTTCGAACTCCGCACCCTGCTCCAGATGCCAGCGCTGCATCGCGGTGTAGCGCTTGGGCTCGAACAGGTGACCGCAGTGACGACCGGCTACCGCGCCGAAGGTCACCGGGGTGTAGTTCGGGCGGAACATGGTGGTGCCCATCTCGGCGATGCTGATGCCCATCGAACGGGCGGCAATGGCCAGACCGTTGATGTTGCCCAGCTTGCCCTGGTCGGTACCGAAGCCCAGCGCGGTGTAGCGCTTGACGTGTTCGACCGACTCGAAACCTTCACGGGTGGCCAGTTCGATACCGGCGGAGGTGACGTCGTTCTGCAGGTCGACGAACTGCTTCGGCGCGCGGGAAGTGGACTTGTCGTGGGGCACCTGGAACAGGCCCACGGACGCTTCTTCCTTACGTTTCTCGGTCTTGGGCAGAGTGCCTTCGACCAGTTTGAAGCCGGCTTCGCCAGCAGCCTTGGCACCGGCCTCGAAACCGTCGGCCAGAGCATCGCCCAGACCGAACACGCCATTCACGGCACCGGCGCAGATGCGCTTCTGGAAGCCCTCGCCGGGCACGAAGGCGAGGATGTCTTCACGCCAGGTCGGCTTGCCGCCCAGGTGCGACGCCAGGTGTACCACCGGGCTGTAGCCGCCGGAGCTGGCAATCAGGTCGCATTCCACCACTTCACCCGGACTGGTGACCTTGTGGCTCTTCAGATCGATGGCGCAGATGCGGGCACCTGTGACGCGCTTGCTGCCACGCGCCTCGACCACGGCGCTGCCGGTGAGGATACGTACGCCACGGGCGCGGGCCTCTTCGACCCAGGCACCGCGCGGGTTGCTGCGGGCGTCGGCCACGGCCACCACTTTCTGGCCGGCGTCGAGCCAGTCCAGCACGACACGGTAGGCGTAGTCGTTGTTGGTGGACAGCACCAGTTGGCGGCCCGGGGCCACACCATAGCGATTCACGTAGGTGGAGATGGCGCCGGCGAGCATGTTGCCGGGGACATCGTTGTTCGAATACACCAGCGGACGCTCGTGGGCACCGGCGGCCAGCACCACACGCTTGGCGCGGACGCGATGAACGCGGTGACGGGCCTGGCCATGGGGCGCGACTTCGCCCAGGTGGTCAGTCAGGCGCTGATGGATGGTGAGGAAGTTGTGGTCGTGATAGCCGTTCACCGTAGCGCGCGGCAGCAGGGTCACTTCCGGCAGTTTCGCCAGTTCAGCGATGGCCTTGGCCGCCCATTCCGAGGCGGGCTTGCCGTCCAGGGTCTCGCGGGTGTCCAGCAGGCTGCCGCCGAACTCTTCCTGCTCGTCAGCCAGGATCACGCGGGCACCGCTGCGGCCGGCGGCCAGTGCAGCGGCGATACCAGCAGGGCCGGCGCCGACCACCAGCACGTCGCAGTACTGGTTCAGGTGGTCGTAGATGTCCGGGTCGACTTCCAGGGGCGCACGACCGAGGCCGGCGGCCTTGCGGATGTACTTCTCGTAGGTCAGCCACAGGTTCTGCGGATACATGAAGGTCTTGTAGTAGAACCCGGGCGGCATCATGCCACCGCCGACCTTGCCGAGGATGCCCATGACGTCGTTGTTCACATTCGGCCAGCCGTTGGTGCTGGTCGCCACCAGGCCTGCATAGAGGGCCTGCTGGGTGGCACGTACGTTCGGCACCTGGGAACTTTCGGTGGAGCCGATCTGCAGCACGGCATTGGGCTCTTCCGCACCGGCGGCGACGATGCCGCGCGGACGGGAGTACTTGAAGCTACGGCCGATGATATCGACGCCGTTGGCCAGCAATGCGGCTGCCAGGGTGTCGCCGGCAAAGCCCTGATAGTTCTGGCCGTTGAAGGTGAAGGTCAGCGGCTGGCTGCGATCGACGCGGCCACCCTTGGGAAGGCGATTGACCTGGCTCATGCCGTTACTCCTGCGGTCGCGGCTTTCTTGTCGCCGACGTTGGCCTCGGTGACAGTGGGCTTCTCACCGATCTTGTAGGTTTCGAGGATCTCGTAGCTCACGGTGTGGCGCGTGGCGTTGAAGTATTTGCGGCAGCCGGCAGCGTGCACCCACAGCTCGTGGTGGATGCCGCGCGGGTTGTCGCGGAAGAAGATGTAGTCGCCCCACTCCTCGTCGGTGCAGGCGTTGGCGTCCAGGGGGCGCGGAATGTGCGCCTGGCCCTTGGCATGGAATTCCTCTTCGGAGCGCAGCTCGCCACAGTAGGGGCAGAAAATGTGCAGCATGGCGATTCTCCTTAGTGAGCCACGGCAGCGGCGCCGTGCTCGTCGATCAGTGCGCCGGTATGGAAACGGTCGATGGAGAAGGGCTTGGCCAGCGGGTGCATCTCGCCACGCGCCAGGCTCGCCGCGAAGACGTGGCCCGAACCCGGAGTGGCCTTGAAGCCGCCGGTGCCCCAGCCGCAGTTGAAGAACAGGTTCTTCACCGGGGTCTTGGAGATGATCGGGCAGGCGTCCGGGGTGGTATCCACGATGCCGCCCCACTGACGGTTCATGCGCACGCGGGAGAGGATCGGGAACATCTCCACGATGGCCTGCAGGGTGTGTTCGATGGTCCCGTAGGAGCCACGTTGGCCGTAGCCGTTGTAACCGTCGATACCGGCACCGATGACCAGGTCGCCCTTGTCCGACTGGCTGATGTAGCCATGCACGGCGTTGGACATGATCACGCTGTGGATGATCGGCTTGATCGGCTCGGACACCAGGGCCTGCAGCGGGTGGGATTCCAGCGGCAGGCGGAAACCGGCCTGCTTGGCCATGTGGCCGGAGTTACCGGCGGTGACCACGCCGACGCGCTTGGCGCCAATGAAACCGCGATTGGTCTCGACACCGATCACCGCACCATCCTGCTTGCGGAAACCGAGCACCTCGGTGTTCTGCAGCAGGTCGACGCCCAGGGCGTCGGCGGCGCGAGCGTAGCCCCAGGCTACGGCGTCGTGACGGGCCACGCCCCCACGACGCTGAACGGTGGAACCCATGATCGGATAACGGGTGTTCTTGCTGCAGTCGAGGAAAGGAATCTCCTCGGCTACCTGGCGGGCGTCCAGCAGTTCGCCGTCGACGCCGTTCAGGCGGTTTGCGTTCACCCGGCGCGCCGAGTCACGCATGTCCTGCAGGGTGTGGCAGAGGTTGTAGACACCGCGCTGGGAGAACATCACGTTGTAGTTCAGGTCCTGGGACAGGCCTTCCCACAACTTCATCGCGTGCTCGTACAGCTGTGCCGCCTCGTCCCACAGGTAGTTGGAGCGGACGATGGTGGTGTTGCGCGCGGTGTTGCCGCCGCCCAGCCAGCCCTTCTCCACCACCGCGACGTTCTTCACGCCGAATTCCTTGGCGAGGTAGTAGGCAGTGGCCAGGCCATGGCCGCCACCACCGACGATGATCACGTCATAGACCGGCTTCGGCGTCGGATTGCGCCACATGCGTTGCCAGTTCTCGTGGTGGCTCAGGGAGTGCTTGAACAGGCCGAAGCCGGAATAACGTTGCATGCTCGGACTCCTGGATCAGCGGTAGACGGGGAAGTCGGCGCAGAGGCCGGCAACCTGCTTGGCCACCTGGGCTTCGACGTCGGCATCGCCGAGGTGGTCGAGGATGTCGCAGATCCAGCCAGCCAGTTCGGTGCTCTGCGATTCCTTGAAGCCACGGCTGGTGATGGCCGGGGTGCCGATGCGAATGCCCGAGGTCACGAAAGGCGACTGTGGGTCGTTCGGTACGGCGTTCTTGTTCACGGTGATGCCGGCGCGGCCAAGGGCGGCGTCCGCTTCCTTGCCGGTCTTGCCCTGCTTGATCAGGCTGACCAGGAACAGGTGGTTGTCAGTACCGCCGGACACCACGTCGTAGCCGCGATCGATGAACACCTTGGCCATGGCCTGGGCGTTGTTGATCACCTGGGCCTGGTAATCCTTGAAGCCGGGTTCCAGCGCTTCCTTGAAGCACACGGCCTTGGCGGCGATCACGTGCATCAGCGGGCCGCCCTGGGCGCCGGGGAATACGGCGGAGTTCAGCTTCTTCTCGATCTCTTCGTTGGACTTGGCCAGGATCAGGCCGCCACGCGGACCGCGCAGGGTCTTGTGGGTGGTGGTGGTAACCACATCGGCGTAGGGCAGCGGGTTGGGGTACAGGCCGGCGGCGACCAGGCCGGCGACGTGGGCCATGTCGACGAACAGCAGCGCACCCACCTTGTCGGCGATGGCACGGAAGCGCGGGAAGTCGAGGGTCTTGGAGTAGGCGGAGAAGCCGGCAACGATCATCTTCGGCTTGTGCTCGACAGCCAGGCGCTCGACCTCGTCGTAGTCGATCAGGCCGGTGGCGGTATCAAGACCGTATTGCACAGCGTTGTACAGCTTGCCGGAAGACGACACCTTGGCGCCGTGGGTCAGGTGGCCGCCGTGGGCCAGGCTCATGCCGAGGATGGTGTCGCCGGCGTTCAGCAGGGCCAGGTAGACGGCGCTGTTGGCCTGGGAACCGGAGTGCGGCTGGACGTTGGCGTAGTCGGCGCCGAACAGTTGCTTGGCGCGGTCGATGGCCAGCTGCTCGACCTTGTCGACGAACTCGCAGCCGCCGTAGTAACGCTTGCCCGGATAGCCTTCGGCGTACTTGTTGGTCAGGCCGCTGCCCTGGGCTTCCATCACGCGCTTGCTGGTGTAGTTCTCCGAGGCGATCAGCTCGATGTGGTCTTCCTGACGGTGCTCTTCTTCCTGCATCGCGCTGAACAGTTCGTCGTCGTAACCCTGGATCTGGTCTTGCTTGCTGAACATCGATGATCTCCTGCGACAACCCGCTGTCGTCTCTGTTGTTTTGGGGCCCGGAACCGACCACTGGAGGGCTGTCGGTATCTGCCTGTTGGGGCCGATTGTGCGAGTTAGCCCGACACCCCGTTTGCCTGTTTGCGACGTGTAAATGCCCAAACCTACCCTGCCGGCGAAGGAATACCGTTCGATTACCGGAGACCGCCTCGCTGAACCCCGGATGTCGGGCAGGGACGCCGCTGATGCAGGGCTGGAATGGGTGTAAGCTGGACCCCGGCGCCGGCCCGCTCCAGCGCCGCAAAACAATAAAAAGACAGAACTGCACTTCGACTTCTGCCTCACCCGCCAATACCCAAAAACGACAGTCGATGCAGCGGAGGAAGAACCAATGGCTGTTGCAAACCTTGCGGCGCCGTCCGTCGACGAATTCCAGGCCCAGCCCCGGCCGGCCGCAGTGAAGACCTTCGGCTTTCTGCTGATCCCCAACTTCACCACCATCGGCTTCGCCTCGGCGATCGAGACCCTGCGCATGGCCAACCTGGCCGCCAAGCGCACCCTGTTCCACACCTTGCTGATCGCCGCCGACCACGAACCAGTGCAGGCCAGCAACGGCATGCGCGTGGTTCCCGATCACAGCCTTGACGACGCCCCCGAACTGGATGCCCTGTTCGTCGTCGGCTCCAACCCCATGCCGACCCGCTATGACCGGCGCCTGCTCAACTGGGTGCGCAAGCTGGCCCAGCACGACGTGGCACTGGGCGGAATCTGCACCGGCAGCCACCTGCTGGCCAGCGCTGAGCTGCTCAAGGGCTATCGCTGCACGGTGCACTGGGAAGACATCGAGCAGGTGAAGGACAAGTTCCCCGGCATCGTCATCTCCAACCAGCTGTTCGAGCTGGATCGCGACCGTTACACCTGCTCCGGCGGCACGGCGTCCATGGACATGACCCTGCAACTGATCGCCCGTGAGCCGGGTGGCGTGGAGATCGCCACCCGCGCTGCCGAACTGCTGCTCTGCGACCGCATGCGCAGCGCCCGCGAACAGCAGCGCATCCCCTTGCGGCAGAAGCTCGGCCACGCACAGCCGAAGCTGAGCCAGATCGTCGCAATCATGGAAGCCAACCTGGAAGAACCCCTGGAACTGGAAGAACTGGCGCAGCTCAACGAAGTGTCGGTGCGCCAACTGGAACGCTTGTTCCACAAGTACCTGGACCGCACCCCCAGCCAGTACTACCTGGAACTGCGCCTGAACCGCGCCCGCGACCTGCTGCTGCGCAGCGAGTCGCAGGTCCGCGACATTGCCCTGGCCTGCGGCTTCGCCTCACCGGCGCACTTCTCCAAGTGCTACAGCCGCTTCTTCGGCCACTCGCCGCGCGGCGAGCGCAAGCAGAGTCCCTTGCACTCCTGATCGTCGACCGAGAACTGCAGGGGCGAACTCATTCGCCACTGCAAGGGAGTCGCCTTGAACCTCGCCGAAAACAAAAACGCCGCCCTCCTCTCGGGGGCGGCGTTTTCATTTCCGTACCTCGCGCGTCAAGCGTCCTGTTCAACTCCTCCGCTCAGGGCCACTACCGGCTTCTTTGCCAACAGCCAATAGGCCAGCCCTGATACCAGGATGGCGGGGAAGCTCGCGGTGATCTGCTCGGCTACGTCCTTGAACACATGGGCCAACACGAAGTACACCGCAAAACCTAGCACCAGCGCAGTGATACCCGCCGGGTTCCAGCCATTGCTGCCGTAATAGGCGCCGCCGGACTCGGCAAAGAGGTCGCGGTCGCTGATGCGCTTGCCGCGCACGCAGAAGTAGTCGACCAGGATGATGGTCCAGAGCGGGATGAACAGGCCGCCGATGACGCCGAGGAAGGTCTCGAAGTAATGCAGGAAGGAGTCAAAGGCCATGGGCACGAAGCACAGCGCCAGCTGGAGCACAACGATAATCGCCAGGGCCTTTTTCGGGGTCAGGCTCTTGAACGCCCCCAGCAGCCCCATGCCGGAGCCGTAGAGCACGGTGACGTTGGTGCTGACGGTGGCGAAGATCAGCACCAGGAAGGACACCAGGCCTAGCCCCAGGGTAGCCAGGGTGGAGCTGGGGTCGGAGTTGTTGGGGTCGATGCTGCCGGTTTGCAGTGCCACCCCGATCGTGCCGATGGCGCCGATCAGCATGAACCAGCCCTGCCCTACGTTGAGCCCCAGCCAACTGCCCACGGTGGCAGCCTTGCCGGTCTTGGCGAAGCGTGAGAAGTCCGCCACCTGGGCCCAGGTCCAGGAGAAACCGAAGGCCAGGTCAATGTAGAAGGCCACCGAGTGGGCCGGGTTCGCCACCTTGAACGCCATCAGCTCACCCAGATCCCACTGCGACAGCACGATGTAGCTGACCCAGACACCGAGCACCAGCAGCAGCACGCCTGCCACGCGCTCCAGATAGCGGATCGCCTCATGGCCAAGGAAGGTGATGATGCCCTGCGCCACGGCGGTCAGCAGTATGCCGAGCACCATCGGTCCCGCCGAGCCGGGCTGGCCGAAGGTCGGCCAGCCGAACGCTGCGCCGAACACGTGGGTGAGGGAAATAGCGGCAATGAAGCTGTTCACGCTGGGCCAGCCGATCAGCACCAGGAACTGGGCCACGCCGGTCAGGCGCGACCCCTTGGTGCCCAGGGCGGGACGGGCCACCACGGCCGTACTGGCACCGTAGCGGTAGCCGATATAGGCCACTGCCGCCCATGGAATCATCATCAACGGTAGCCAGAGGAGGCTGTACTGCAGGACGAAGACCATGCCCAGTGAAGCGGCCATGCCGCCGAAAAACCAGGAACCGGTGTTGATGCCGGAACCGAACCAGGTCCACACGGTGTCGCCGAAGCCGAAGCTGCGCTCCGCCGGTTTGACCTGATTGAGTCCGTACTCTTTGTGCGCGTCTGAATTCGACATAGCTGAAACTTCCTCGCGAACCGCCGCGGCGGTCACTTGTTGTAATTGTGAAGTCGCTTGTTCTGTTCGGGGTGGCGCAATGCCTCGTCAGGTGGGCGGGAACTCCTCGCGGATAGCGTCGGCAATGCCCTGGACGCAGACCTCCAGGATCAACTCGCCCTTCTCTCGGCTGGCCGTCTTCGCCGACGACAGAGTGCCCGGCGCCGGCGTACGGGCCGGGTCGACCGGAAACACGTCATAGGGTGGGAAGGTTGCAGGTGGGTGATCGACGACGCGGTCCAGGTCCACCAGGTCCGGGTACAAAGCCAGCATCAGGGAGGTCTCGAAGACGCCGCCGTGCTCGATGTCCCAGCCGAGGAAGCCCTCGGGATAGAGCTGCTGGATCACAGCCGGGTCCTTGACGAAGTCCCAGTAGGAGAGCACCACCACTTTGAAGTCCTGGATGCCGGCATAGCGCAGCTCGCGCAGGGCGAGGTCGATGCCTTCGACGATGAACATGGAATTTTCGTAGTGGCCGTTCATCAGTACCAGGCGACGCGCACCATGGCGCGCCAGCTCGCGGATGATGTCCTGCACCGTGCCAGTCAGGGTGGCGCCATCCAGGCTGGTGGTGCCGGGGAAGTGATTGCCGCCGCCGGACTTCTGCTGGGACTTGTAGCCGTACTGCAGCCCCGGCATGACCAGCGCACCAATGCGCTCGGCGACCCGCTTGCACACCGCCGTGGGCAGCAGCACATCGACGTTCATGCACATGTGATGGCCGTGCTGTTCCAGGGCGCCGACCGGCAGCATGAGCACGCAGTCACCTGCCGCGACACGCGCCTCGTACTCCTTCCAGGTCAGCTCACCTACAAAAACACTCTTGCTCATCGAAATACTCCAGGAATTGTCGGCGCCAGACGGACTTCCGCTCATGGCATTGCAGCAGAAGTGAATGGCCGACTTTTGTACGTATCCGACCCGAAGTTGGCAGGATCGCCAGTCCTCAGTCGTCCGCCAGTGCGCGGTGCGCCGTCTCGCAGATGCACAGCATCGCCAGCAGGGCCACGGCCGCCGCTGCCACCAGCATCCAGGCCGGTGCGAGCTTGTCGCCGGTCTGGCTGATCAACCAGGTGGCGATGAAAGGCGCGGTGCCGCCGAACAGGGCATTGGCCGTGTTGAAGCTGAAGGCGAAGCCGCTGTAGCGCACTCGTGTCGGGAAGACCTCGGCGAGGAAGCACGGCAGGGTGCCGTCGTTCATTGCCAACATCAGCCCGAAGGCGATCTGGATCAGCAGGATGAAGGCGAAGCCCTGCCCTTCGAGCAGACCGAACAGCGGCACCGTGAGCCCCAGGAACAGCAGCGACGCACCGATCAGCATGGTTTTGCGGCCGAAGCGGTCGGACAGCTTGCCCATCAGGAAGATGAAACCGATGTAGGTCGCCAGCGACACGGTAGACGCCAGGAAGGAATCGGTTTCGTTCATGCCCATCTCGGTGGATAGATAGGTCGGCATGTAGCTGAGGATCAGGTAGAAGGCCACCGCGTTGAGGCAGGTGACGCCAATGGCCACCAGCACCTTCCTGCGGTGCACGCCCATGAGTTCGCGGATCGGCACTTTGTGCTCGGCTTCCTTCTTCTCCATCGCCTGTTCCATTTCGCGGAACTTGGGGGTGTCCTGCAGGTGCAGGCGAATGTAGCGGCCAATCAGGCCCAGCGGAGCGGCCAACAGGAACGGAATACGCCAGCCCCAGCTGTGCAGTTGCTCGGTATCGAGCTGCGAATAGAGCAGTGCCGCGAACAGCGAACCGAACAGCAACCCCGCCGCCGTACTGGCCGGCACCAGGCAGGTGTAGAAACCGCGCTTGTTGTCTGGCGCGTACTCGGCGAGGAAGGCCGCCGCGCCGGCGTATTCTCCGGAGGCGGAGAAGCCCTGCACCAGGCGGATCAGCAGGAGCAGCAGCGGCGCGAACATGCCCACCTGGGCGTAGGTCGGCAGCAGCGCGATGCAGAAAGTGGCGCCAGACATGATGAGGATGGACAGGGACAGGGCGTTACGCCGGCCGTAACGGTCGCCGATATGGCCCCAGACGATGCCGCCGATGGGGCGGACGATGAACGAAATGGCGAACACCGCGAAAGCCGCCAGCAGGCCGGTGGTCTTGTCGGTGGCAGGGAAGAACACGACTGCGATCACCGCGGCCAGATAGCCGTAGGCGGCGTAGTCGAACCACTCCACGAAGTTGCCCATGAAGCTGGCGGTCGCCGCGCGGCGGAGGGTGCTGCGCTCGATGCTGGCCATCTGGCTGTCGGACTGGCCATAGGCCAGGGTCTGGTTGGATGTACTCATTGGGCACCTCCGTCGATCGGGAGGTGCGCCTGGAAGACTGGAGTATGGACGGGAGCGCCCCGACCGTTGTTGAAGGACACACTGTCGGCCGCTCCCCGGAGGAGCGTTCCTGCAATAAACCTGACCATTGCCTGTACCTCTATTGTTATGTCGTGTTAGTTCGGCAGCGGGTAGTCAAAGGGCGGCGCGTGCGCGGGGCATGGGCCCCGTGAATGCCGCGCGTCGATTCTTGTTGTGGTGAGGCAAAACCACGGCCCGCGCAGGAGGTCGGCTCTGCGCGGGCGTGGTCTGGATCACTTGCGGATGATGTTTTTCTCCGGGCCGTAGGGGAACTTGGTGATGTTTTCGGCACCGTTCTCATTGACGATCAGGATGTCGTGCTCGCGGTAGCCACCGGAGCCCGGCAGGCCCTCCGGCAGCATGATCATCGGTTCCATGGACACCACCATGCCCGGCTCCAGCACCGTGTCGATGTCCTCTCGCAGCTCCAGCCCGGCCTCGCGGCCGTAGTAGTGGCTGAGGGTGCCGAAGGAGTGGCCGTAGCCAAAGGTGCGGTACTGCAGCACGTCGTGCTTGAGGAATATCTCGTTCAGCTCGCGGGCGATATCGCTGCAGCGCGCACCGGGCTTGATCAGCTTGAGGCCGGCTTCGTGCACCTCGACGTTGACCTGCCACAGCCGCAGGTGGTCGTCGGAGCAATGGTCGAGGAACAGGGTGCGCTCCAGCGCGGTGTAGTAGCCGGCGATCATCGGGAAGCAGTTGAGGCTGAGGATGTCGCCCTTGTTCACCTTGCGGGTGGTCACCGGATTGTGCGCACCGTCAGTGTTGATGCCGGACTGGAACCAGGTCCAGGTGTCCATCAGCTCCACTTCGTCGAAGGTGTCGGCAATGGCGCGGACCATGGCCTGGGTGGCGTGCAGCGCCACTTCATACTCCGGCACCTGGTCACGCAGCGCTTCCACCACCGCCGCGCCACCGATGTCGGCGATGCGCGCGCCGTGACGGATCATCACGTGCTCTTCGGCGGACTTGATCATGCGCATGCGCATGCAAGCGGCGGCCACGTCGACCAGTTCGGCCTCTGGATAGCGGGCGGCCAGCTTGTCGCGGTTCTGCAGGTTCAGGTGGTCGTGTTCGATGCCGATGCGGCGGGCCTTGGGCAGGGCCTGCTGGATGGCGACAAAGTAGTTATCGCGCTGCCAATCGGTGTAGACGATGTTGTCGGTGCCGACGGTGCGGCGCCACGGCTGGCCACCGTCGATGTTGGCGCTGATGCTGATGACGTCGTCCTGGGTGACCACCAGGGCATAGGGGCGGCCGAAGGAGCAGTAGAGGAAGTCGGAGTAGTAATTGATGTTGTGGTACGAGGTGAAGATCGCGGCGTCGATGTTCTCCGCTGCCAGATGAGCGCGCAGCTTGGCTTGGCGGTTGGCGTATTCCTGGGCGGAGAAGGTGGAGCGAACCTTGTCGCCGTTACGGATGCGGAGTGTCTTGGGCATTTGCATGGCGGTGAACCCTTGTTGTTTTCCACTGACTCGACACACCGGGCTGGTGGGCCGTTGGAAAGCATTGCAACAGAAGCCCCCCACCATCTTTTGTACGAATCCGACCCGAAATTGGTCAGATCCGCTGGGGCGCTCTGAGGCCAGGTCACCCTCTCCCGGAAGGCGAGGGTTGGGTGAGGGAAATGGGGTCGACTCGGGCTAGCCGGTAGGCGCGGACTGCTCTTCTGTAGGGGCGAATTCATTCGCCAAGGGCAGCACAGCTGCCCCGCCTGAAAGTCCCATTGGCAGGCCTTTGGTCTGCTTGGCGAATGAATTCGCCCCTACAAGGAAGTCGCCAACAGACCCACCAAAAAAACAGGCCCGAACCGTGCTGCCAGGCACGGGCGGGCCCTAAGGTGGTGCCACTCGGTATCAGTGCATGGCGCTGCGGCAGAGCTGCGGCTTGTCCAGCCGCTCGTTGCTGGGCGGGATGCCGAAGTGCTCGCGGTAGCACTTGGAGAAATTCTGCGCGGAGACGAAGCCGCAGCCGAAGGCCACCTGCACCACCGGCAGGGCGGTCTGGCGCAGGAGCTGACGGGCACGCAGCAGGCGCAGCTTGAGGTAGTAGCGTGATGGCGAGCAGCACAGGTACTTCTGGAACAGCCTTTCCAATTGGCGCCGCGACAGCTCGATGAAGCTGGCCAGATCATCCAGTTCGATGGGCTCTTCCAGGTTGGCCTCCATCAACGCGATCACTTCCTGCAGCTTGGGCTGCGCGCTGGCGAGGGCATCGCGCAGGGTCAGCCGGCTGGCCCAGGCCGGAATACTTTCGCCGTCCTGAAGCAGACCGGCCTCGGCCAGCACAGCGCGGGCAGACCCCAGGGCACCCAGCTTCACGCCGTGGGCAGACAGGTCGCGGAGTTGCGCGAGCAATCCGGAGTCGGCGAGTGGCGCGCCGTCGCCGCCGCAGAGGATCAGGGCGTCCAGTTCGCGTGCCTCGGCGAGGCTGCCTTCGGGCGTCAGTTGCATGCCGTTGTCGGCGCGCACCGGGGTGCCGTCGCAAGTCAGGGTGCACCAGCGATAGAGGCCCGTTGCGGACAACTGGTTGGCCAGCCGCAACGACTCCAGCGCACCGGCCAGGGCGATCAGGCTGAATTCGTCCAGCAGCAGGAAGCCGATGGATTCGAGGCGCTGCAGGGGCTTGGCAAGAGTCTGGAAGGCGCTCATGGCATCAGCACTCCACGGCACTCACGGCCAGACCACCGCGCGAGGTTTCCTTGTATTTGTCGTGCATGTCGGCGCCGGTGTCGCGCATGGTGCGGATCACCCGGTCCAGCGAGATGAAGTGCTCGCCATCGCCGCGCAGCGCCATCTGCGCCGCGTTGATCGCCTTCACCGCGGCAATCGCGTTGCGCTCGATGCACGGCACCTGCACCAGCCCGCCCACCGGGTCGCAGGTCAGCCCGAGGTTGTGCTCCAGGCCGATCTCGGCGGCATTCTCCAGCTGCGCCGGGGTCGCCCCCAGCACTTCCGCCAGCCCCGCCGCCGCCATCGCGCAGGCTGAGCCGACTTCGCCCTGGCAGCCCACTTCGGCACCCGAGATGGACGCGTTCTTCTTGCACAGGATGCCCACCGCCGCCGCGCCGAGGAAGAAGTTCACCACGTCGTCTTCGGTGGCCTCGGGGTTGAAGCGCATGTAGTAGTGCAGCACCGCCGGGATGATCCCCGCCGCGCCGTTGGTGGGCGCGGTGACCATGCGCCCGCCGGCGGCGTTTTCCTCGTTCACCGCCAGGGCGTAGAGGTTCACCCATTCCATGGCGCTCATGGTGCTGCCGATCACGTTCGGCTTGCCCAGTTCCTGCAGGCTGCGGTGCAGCTTGGCGGCACGCCGGCGCACGTTCAGCCCGCCGGGCAGGATGCCTTCGTGGCCGAGACCATTGCTCACGCATTCCTGCATGGCGTCCCAGAGTTTCAGGAGTCCGGCGCGGATCTCCGCCTCGCTGCGCCAGGCCTTCTCGTTGGCCAGCATCAGTTCGGCAATGCGCAGGTTGTGGCGCTGGCAGAGTTCCAGCAGCTCTTCGGCGCTGGAGAAGTCGTAAGGCAGCTCGGTGGTGTCCTGGTCGAGCTGACCGGAGCGGGCCTGGGCCTCGTCGACCACGAAGCCGCCACCGATGGAGTAGTAGGTGTCGCGGTGCAGCTCACCCGCCTCGCCTTCGACGATCAGCGTCATGGCGTTGGGGTGGTACGGCAAGTTTTCCTCGAGCAGCAGCAGGTCGCGCTGCCAGTCGAAGGCCACCGGGTGGCTGCCGCCCAACAGCAGTTCGCGGGACGCCTGCAGCGCCTCGATGCGCGGGGCGATCTGCTTCGGGTCGACCCGATCCGGCCATTCGCCCATCAGCCCGACCAGGGTCGCGCGGTCGGTGCCGTGGCCGACGCCGGTGGCCGACAGCGAGCCGTACAGGCGCACCTCGACCCGCGTCACCTGCTCCAGCAGGCCGCGCTCGCGCAGCGCCGTGGCAAACAGCGCCGCCGCCCGCATCGGGCCCACGGTGTGCGAGCTGGAAGGGCCGATACCGATCTTGAACAGGTCGAACACGCTGATAGCCATGCCGGTTCCCCGAATACATCTGTGGGAGCGATTTCAATCGCGATTGCAGGCCGCAGGCCTGCCCTTCCCTACAGGATTCTCCCGATCCGGCATCAGCAGAATCTGTCCGTATCCGACCCGAAAATGTACGGGGGCACCGCCCTCGCCCACAGAAACCGGGGATCATGCTGTGGATAAGCTGTAGAGCCACCGCCCAGCCCCAGGCACTGCGCCACTTCCAGCCAAATGGTCAATTCTTGAACCATTTCAGCCACTTGTAGAAAGAGCTGCCCCCAGAATCTGTGCAGGGGCTTGTGGATAAGGTGTGAGCGTCCGGCCAGGGGCCCGGTGGCCGGGGCCTTTGCCGGAACTGATCAGTAAATGCACAGCCCAGGGAAAATTAAACGCACGCTTAAATTTTGTAACCCGCGCCACCCCCGGCTTTGGCTGCTGGTATAAAAGTTTCCGTTCAAATTATGAGCAGCCCGAGACCCAGGCTAACGTTCAAGTCACAAGAACAACGGAGACCCGCCCCATGAATCCCGGCACCCAGGTAGAGGCTGATTTCATCGTCCTGCCCAGCGACACCGCCAAGGCCCTGCCCCTCTCCCCTGACGACGATTTCCCCGAGGTGTTCGCCACCTCACGCATGATCGCCCTGATGGAGCTGGCCGCATCGCGCTGCATGCGTCCCCTGCTGCAGGACGGCCAGCTCTCGGTGGGCGTCGGTGTGGATATCCGCCACCTCGGCGCCACCCCGGTGGGCGTCCGCGTATCGGCCCGCGCCACCTTCCTCGGTCAGGAAGGCAAACTCTACCTGTTCAAGGTCGAAGCCTTTGACGAGGGCGGCCTGATTGGCGAGGGCCAGCACAGCCGCGCCATCGTCGCCACCGACCGGCTGCTTGCCGGGGCCCATGCCCGCAACCAACGCTGAACCGAATTCCCCATGACACGACCCGATGCCCGGCCCCGGCGCTTGCGGCTGCCAGACGGCCGCACCCTGGCCTACCAGCTCTACGGCGCCAGCGAAGGCCGCCCGCTCTACTACTTCCACGGTTTTCCCGGCAGCCGCCTGCAAGCCGCGCTGCACCATGATCAAGCCCTGGCGGCCGACGTCTGCCTGGTAGCGCCGGATCGGCCCGGTTTCGGCTGGTCCGACTACCAGGCTGGTCGCAGCATCCTCGACTGGGCCGACGACGTGGCCTTCATGGCCGATACCCTTAGCCATCGGCGCTTCGGCGTGGTCGGCGTGTCTTGCGGTGGCCCCTATGCGCTGGCCTGTGCCCATCAGATGGGTCAGCGCCTGGACTACGTCGGGCTGCTGGCCGGCATGGGACCAATGGACATCCCCGAACTGCGTACGGCGCAATTGCCGGCTCTCAAGGTGATGTTCGGCCTTGCCCGCCTCCATCCCCACTTGGCCAGCCCGCTGCTGTCACTGGATCGACTGATGTTCCTGCACACCCCGGAGCGCGCACTGAAAGGCCTCGCTGGCCTTCTGGCAGAGCCGGATCGCCAGTTGCTGACAGATGATCCACTGGCTGCGCAAGACTTCGCGACCTTTCTGGCCGAGGCCTATCGCCAAGGCATTCGCGGTGCCTGCCTGGAAGCTGGGCTGATCGCCGCGCCCCGTCCCTACGCGCTGGAAGATATCCAGGCGCCCGTGCACCTCTACCAGAGCGGCCTCGACCGCCACGTACCGGAGGCCATGGGGCGCTATCTCCAGGCGCGCTTGCCCCGCGCGAGCCTGCGCCTTTACCCACAAGAGGGGCATCTTTCCATCGTGATCAACCAGTTCCCCCAGGTGCTGGCGGACTTTGAACATTCCCGGCAGAACGAGGCAGCCTGACATGAGTGATTCCCTGACCTACCGCGGTGCCGTCTATCCCTGGCATTGCGATCACATGGGTCACATGAACGTGATGTGGTACGTCGGCAAGTTCGACGAAGCGACCTGGCAGCTCTTCACGCTGTTGGGCCTGGCCCCTTCGCGCCTGCGCGGGGAGAACGCCGGGATGGCGGCGGTGGAACAGCGGATCGAGTACCGCCGCGAGCTGCATGCCGGGGATGTGGTGTCCATTCACTCGCGGGTGCTGGAAGTGAAGGACAAGTCGATCCGCTTCTGCCACGAGATGCGCAATGACGAGACCGGCGAGATCGCCGCCGTCACGACCCTGGTGGGCGTGCACCTGGACACCTTGGCACGCAAGGCCCGGGCATTTCCGGAAGATGTCCGCACGCGGGCGTTGGCCTGGCAGCCCGTCGACTGACGGCTATCCCCACAAAGCGTGGACGTTCCTGTGGACAAACTGTGGGAGCGGCCACGCAGCCCGCGAAATGCCTGGGCTGCAGCCGATCGAACAGATTGTGTTCAGCCGTTCAGCTGACTCAGGCAGGACTGGGACACCTTGATCAGGCGTTGGTGAGTCTGTTCGGGCAAGGGGGTTTTCTGGGTCTTCAACACTTCGAGTTCGGTGGTGCTGAACTCGCTGCTGACGCGGTCGGCGGCGCAACTGCAATAACGCTGTAGCTTGTCGCCGGGGACATTGGCCTGGGCACTGGTCTTGCACTCCTGAATGAAGTGGTCGCGCTCGCCGCTCGGCCATTCGGCGGCTACGGCCGGCAGGCCGACCAGCACGGGGATGAACAGGGCAATCAGGGTCGGGTAACGCATGTCGGTTCCTCCTTCCTGGGCAGGGCGTCGCCGTGAGGCGGGCTCTTGGTTTCTGAGGGTTGGATGGCCTCGGGAGTTCCCCTTGCCTGACCAGGCGCCAGCCATGGAAAAGGATGTCGCCTCTAACGAATCCCAAGCGTCCAACCTGGCGTAAAGTTAGGCCCCATACGCCTGTGCCTGCAGGCGAACGGACAGAAGGACCAGGACATGACCGACCAGACCCAGCAATTCGCCAGCGACAACTACTCCGGTATCTGCCCGGAAGCGTGGGCCGCGATGGCCGAGGCCAATCGTGGCCATGAACGCGCCTATGGCGATGACCAGTGGACCGCGCGGGCCGCCGACCATTTCCGGGACTTGTTCGAAACCGACTGCGAAGTCTTCTTCGCCTTCAACGGCACCGCGGCCAACTCCCTCGCCCTTGCCTCTCTGTGCCAGAGCTACCACAGCGTGATCTGCTCCGAGACCGCCCACGTCGAGACCGACGAATGCGGCGCGCCGGAATTCTTCTCCAACGGGTCCAAGCTGCTGCTGGCCAAGACCACCGACGGCAAGTTGACCCCCGAGGCAATCCGCGAGATCGCCCTGAAACGCCAGGATATCCACTACCCCAAACCCCGCGTGGTCACCCTCACTCAGGCCACCGAGGTGGGCACCGTCTACCGCCCTGAGGAAGTCCGCGCCATCAGCCAGGTGTGCAAGGAGCTTGGCCTGAACCTGCACATGGACGGAGCGCGCTTCTCCAATGCCTGTGCCTTCCTCGGCTGCTCGCCGGCTGACCTGACCTGGAAGGCCGGGGTGGACGTACTCTGCTTTGGCGGTACCAAGAACGGCATGGCAGTAGGCGAGGCCATCCTCTTCTTCAATCGCGAGCTGGCCGAAGATTTCGACTACCGCTGCAAACAGGCCGGCCAGCTGGCTTCGAAAATGCGCTTCCTCGCCGCTCCCTGGGTTGGCCTGCTGCAGGACGATGCCTGGCTGCACTACGGCAAGCACGCCAACGCCTGCGCCCAGCTGCTGGCCGAACTGGTTGCCGACGTACCGGGCGTGAGCCTGATGTTCCCGGTGGAAGCCAACGGCGTGTTCCTGCAGATGTCCGAGCCGGCGCTGGACTACCTGCGCGCCAAGGGCTGGCGTTTCTATACCTTCATTGGCGCCGGTGGTGCCCGCTTCATGTGCTCCTGGGACACCGAGATGGATCGCGTGCGTGAATTGGCCGCGGATATCCGTGCGGCGATGGGGGCCTGATCCACGCCTCCCGCTTCCTTCCCCTGTGGGGGCGAATTCATTCGCTAAGGGCCGCGCAGTTGCGCCCTTGTCGCTCCGGCGGGCAGGCCTGCGGCCTGCATAGCGATTGAAATCGCCCCCACAAGTTTCTCCCACAGACGTGCGCCCCGCCCTTTTCCCGCCTTACCCCCGTTTTCCGTGGATCACGCTGTGGACAATCTGTAGAGCCAAGGCTGCAGCCCGCGCCAGCCGTGGCATCCCAGTACTTGGATATTTTCTGATCTATTTCAAGAACTTGCGATTTATTCCACACAAAATCTGTGCAGCGAAAGGTACACAAACTGTGGAAAACTTCCTGAAGCCCTAGTCTCGCCTGCGATACACCGAATTGTTCATCTTTTGACCAAGCAACATCAGCGGGCCGATTACCCCCAGATCATGTGGATAAGACTGTGGAAAATCTGTTGATGCCGCTGTATAGCTAAAGCCCCGTCTTTTCTGGCCTTCAGCCTTTTTCACACAAAATAGATCCCGCTCGCCGAAAACTTTCACACAAAAGTCGTGAAGAACCCTGTGGAAAAACTCTTTGCAAGTCACCCAAAGCCAGCATTCGCGGGCTGTACAGCCTGTCGATCAATTACCGATCAGTCGAACTTTTTTGCTTCCGAACGCCCCTGATCGCACCTTGAACGGTGGAAAACCCTGCTCTTACTCACAAAGCCGGTGGAGCCTTCTGTGGACAAGCTGTACAGACACTTGCCGGGACCAGGAATGGCGCGGCCTGCAGTGATTCGTACATTTTTCAAGCAATATCAACAGGTTGCGGAAAGCGCCGGACATCCGGGGCAGGCATGGGGCGCCTGCCTATACTGGAAACACCCAGTGTGCGGAGGTACTCATGGCGAACTACTCGGTGGAATCCATTCGAACGGTCGCCCTGGTCGGCCATGGCGACAGCGGCAAGACCAGCCTGACCGAAGCCCTGCTGCAGAGCAGCGGCGCGATTGCCAGCGCCGGCAGTCTGGAGCGCGGCGACACGGTTTGTGACTTCGATCCACTGGAGCGTGAGTACCGCCACTCCCTCGCCTCGGCCCTGGCGCACTGCAGCCACGCGGGTGCCGAACTCAATCTGATCGACACGCCCGGCTACCCGGACTTCATCGGCCAGTCCATTGCCGCCCTGGCGGCGGTGGAAACCGCACTGGTGGTGGTCAATGCTCAGAGCGGCATCGAGCTGACCACGCGCCGCATGATGGCTATGGCCGCCGAACGCGGGCTGTGCCGGATGCTGGTGGTGAACAAGATCGACGCCGAGCGGGTCGATCTCCCCGCCTTGCTGGCCAACCTGCGGGAAGTCTTCGGTAAGGAGGTGCTGCCGCTGAACCTGCCAGCAGACAATGCGAGCCGCGTGGTGGATTGCTTCTTCGAGCCGGCCGGCGATGCCGACTTTTCCTCGGTGGCCGAAGCGCACCAGGCCCTGGTCGACCAGGTCGTGGAAGTAGACGAGGAACTGATGGCGCGCTACCTGGAGCAGGGCGAGATCGCTCCGGCGGAACTGCACGAACCCTTCGAGCGGGCACTGCGCGAAGGGCACCTGATTCCCCTGTGCTTCACCTCTGCACGCACCGGTGCGGGAGTGGCCGAGTTGTTGGATATCCTTGCGCGCCTGGCTCCCAACCCAACTGAGGGCAACCCCCCGCTCTTTCTCAAGGGCGAGGGAGCGGATGCCATAACCTTCCGTTCCCGGCCTGACCCACAGCAACACGTACTGGCCCACGTCTTCAAGGTGGTGATCGACCCCTTCGTGGGCAAGCTGGGCATTTTCCGTGTACACCAGGGCACCCTGATGCGCGACATGCAGTTGTTCGTCGGCGATGGGCGCAAGCCTTTCAAGCTCGGTCATCTTCTGCGCCTGCAAGGCAAGCGCCATGAGGAAGTGACCCGACTGGTCCCCGGTGATTTCGGTGCCCTGACCAAGGTGGACGAAGTGGAATTCGATTCGGTCCTGCACGACTCCCACGACGAGGACCAGATTCATCTCAAGCCCCTGGATTTCCCAGCGCCCATGCAAGGCCTCGCAATCGAGGCCAAACGCCGCGGCGATGAACAGCGCATCGCCGAGGTGCTAAGCCGGCTGCAGGCAGAGGACCCGTGCGTGAAGCTGGACTACCAGGCTTCCACCCAGGAGACCGTGTTGCGCGGCATGGGCGAGCTGCACTTGCGCTACCTGCTGGATCGCATCACCGGCACCTACAAGCTGGAAGTGGAAACCCGTCCGCCCAAGGTCCCTTATCGCGAAGCCATTACCCGCCCCGCCGAGGGGCACAGCCGACACAAGAAGCAGACCGGCGGCGCCGGCCAGTTCGGCGAGGTGTTCCTGCGCATCGAGCCATTGCCGCGCGGCAGCGGGTTCGCCTTCACCGATGAGGTGAAGGGCGGCGTGATTCCGTCGCAGTTCATACTCTCGGTGGAGAAGGGCGTGCGCTCGGTACTCGCCTGCGGGCCGCTGGCGGGCCTTCCGGTAGAGGACCTCAAGGTCACTGTCTATGACGGCAAGCACCACCCGGTGGACTCGAAGGACATCGCTTTCCAGGCTGCCGGACGCAAGGCCATGCTCGATGCCCTGCGCGCCGCCTCCGAAGTGGTGCTCGAACCAGTGGTGGCGGTAGAAGTAACCGCGCCGGAAGCCAATCTTGGGGATATCACGACGGACCTCATCGGCCGTCGCGGCCAGGTCACCGGTACAGAGTCGCTGTCCCAGGGCCTCGCGCTGGTATTCGGCCAGGTTCCCCTGGCAGAGCTGGACGGCTACGCCGGTCGCCTCAAGGCAATCACTCAGGGCCATGGCGCCTTCAGCATGATCCTCAGCCACTACAGCGCCGCGCCGCAGGACGTGCAGCAGAAACTTGCCGGGAGCTACAAGGCGGTGCAGGAGGAGGATTGAAGCGGGTGCAACTGCGGTGTTGTCTTCTGTAGGAGCGAATTCATTCGCGGAAGCGGACCGAAAGTTCGTCGTGAACCTTTCACGATTGAAATCGCTCCCACAGCCGGTTTGCTACTCACTCAGACCAACCCCTCCGCCTTCAACGCCGCCTGCACGGCCGGGAGTGCTGCTACGCGCCCCTGGAAGGCCTGGAGATCGGGGCAGTCGGAGATATCCATGTTCACGAAACCGGTCCAGTTGGTCACCGTGAAGAGATAAGCATCCGCCGCAGTGAAGGCATCGCCGGTGAGGAACTGGCGACCATGCAGCTGTTGCGAAATCCACAGCAGGCGCCGGTGAGCCATGCCGGCGTAGGTGGCCTTGGCCTTTTCATCCAGTGCCGAGTTGAACAGGGCACCCAGTGTCTTGTGCACTTCGCTGTTGATGAACGCCTGCCACTCCATGACGCGATAGCGCAGCAAGTCGCCATGTTGCGGCATCAGGTCGGTGCGCCCGGCCTCGTCGCACAGGTACTGGCAGATCACCGGCCCTTCGGTCAGCGTCTGGCCGTTGTCCAGCTCCAGCAGTGGCACATAACCCTTGGGATTGCTGCGGTAGTAGTCCCAGTTGTCCGCCGTCTTGTGTGTAGCCAGGTCGACCTTCTCCAGGGTGAAGGGCTTGCCGATATCGCACAGGACGATATGCACAGCGAGGGAACAGGCTCCGGGGGAGTAATAGAGTTTCATGGCATGGGCACCTCAGGCAGGTCGCAAGGGACCGGCGCAGGCAGCGCGCCGGCGGAAAAAGGCCCGGACAAGCATAGCGGGGGTTACCCCCACGAACAGTGGACCAGGCTGTGGACAAGCTGTTCGTGCCTGGCGCTTGCCCGCAAGCTGCGCCTTCTGCCGAAGTTTGGTGGTTTTTTCAGCGAATTCAGCAAGTTGCACACAACAGCAGTGCAACGCTGCGTCCACAAGCTGTGGATAGATGGCGCCAGCCCTCGACCGACGCGGGCTGGCAGGAACTGCTCAGAAAACCATCAGTAGTCGATGGACACATCGCCCTTGGGAACGCTGCAGCAGGAAAGGATGTAACCCTCGGCGACGTCTTCGTCGGTGATGCCACCGTTGTGTTCCATCTCCACCTCGCCAGCAGTCTTCATCACCTTGCAGGTTCCGCAGATGCCCATGCCGCAGGCCTTCGGGATGTGCAGGCCGACCTTGGCGGCAGCCGAATGCACGGTTTCGCCCGGCGCCACGCGGATGCTCTTGCCGGTGCTGGTGAACTCCACCAGGTTCATGTCGCCCGCCGGCACTTCGGCAGCGGCTTCGGCCGCCTCGGCAGCATGTTCATTAACTTCCGCGCGAATTTCTGGCGGCGTCGGGCCGAAGGCTTCTTCGTGATAGCGCTTCATGTCGAAGCCGGCAGCTTCCAGCAGGCGCTTGATCGCCGCCATGTAAGGCGTCGGGCCACAGCAGAAGATCTCGCGCTCCATGAAGTCGCCAGCGATGAGGTCGAGCATCGCGCGGCTCAGGTAGCCGCGATAACCGGACCAGGTTTCGCCGATTTCGTACTTCTCGCAGATCAGGTGCAGCTTGAAGTTCTCGATGCGCGAAGCCATGTGGCGCAGTTCGCGGTGATAGATGATGTCCTTCGGCGTCCGCGCGCTATGGACGAAGATCATGTCCACCGCGCCATTGGTGTCGAAGAACCAGCGCGCCATGGACATCACCGGGGTGATGCCGACACCACCGGAGAGGAACAGCACCTTTTCCGCCGGGAAGTCGATGGCATTGAACAGGCCGACCGGGCCGTGCACTGGAATCACGTCGCCTTCTTTAAGGTTGTCGTGCAGCCAGTTGGAGACCTTGCCGCCGGGCACGCGCTTGATGGTCAGGGAGAAGCTGTAGGGCACCGACGGCGAGCTGGAGATGGTGTAGGAGCGCATGATCGGCTGGCCGTCGATCTCCAGCTCCAGGGTCACGAATTGCCCCGGCTTGAAGAAGAACACCATCGGTTGGTCGGCCATGAAGCAGAAGGTGCGTACATCCCAGGTTTCCTGGATCGCCTTGACGCAGCGAACCATGTGCCGGCCGTTGGTCCAGGTCTGGGTCGTGATCGGATTAAGGAAGTTGTTGGTCATGGACGCTGCTCCGCGCGTGGCCGGATATCGGCCTAATGTGGCGGATTGTGAATAACGCAAAAACGGCCCATTTACCTGTCCGCGACATTCACATGCTCATCGCGACCTGCCAGCAACCACCGGGGCTTGCGCGTCGGAAACGGATGTTCCCATGTCGCCCGTAGACAAGGTCGTACCTCCCAGCGCCAGCACACTCATTCCCAGCCGAACCATAAGGCTTCCGAGCGAACCACCCTCGCACCCGCAGCAGGGCAGCCAATCGGCAGGCGAGAAACGAGGGCAGGTCACGCCGCCTTGCGTGACAACCGAACCAGCCACTTATTTGCGGCGGTCGCCGGCGCGACCTGCCATTGAGGAGTTACCGATGGACGTCACTTCCACCCTGAGCCTGGGCGATCCGCTTGAACCCGCACGCAAGGCCACGGCCGAAATGCTCCGCGAACGCGATCACAGCTTCTCCCTGCCGCAGCCGTTCTACAACGATGAACGCCTGTTCCAGATCGACATGCAGGAGATCTTCCACAAGGAGTGGCTGATCGCCGGCATGACCTGCGAAATCCCCGCCAAGGGCAACTACCTGACCCTGCAGATCGGCGACAACCCGATCATCGTCATTCGTGGCGCCGAGGGCCAGGTTCATGCCTTCCACAACGTCTGCCGCCACCGTGGCTCGCGCCTTTGCGTCAGTGAAAAGGGCAAGGTCGCCAAGCTGGTCTGCCCCTACCACCAGTGGACCTACGAGATTGACGGTCGCCTGCTGTTCGCCGGCACCGAGATGGGCGCCGACTTCGACATGAAGGAATACGGCCTGAAACCGGTGAACGTGAAGACCGCCGGCGGCTATATCTTCATCTCCCTGGCCGAGAACCCGCCGGCCATCGACGATTTCCTCGCCACCCTGGCTCACTACATGGAGCCGTACGACATGGAGAACACCAAGGTGGCCGTGCAGACCACCTTGAAGGAAGCGGCCAACTGGAAGCTGGTGCTCGAGAACAACCGCGAGTGCTACCACTGCAACGGTTCGCACCCGGAGCTGTTGAAGACCCTGCTGGAATGGGACGACGTCACCGACCCGCGCGCCAGCCAGGCCTTCAAGGACCAGGTCGCCGCCTGCACCAAGGCCTGGGACGAGGAGAAGATCCCCTACGCCCACGCCAGCTTCGGCCTGCGCAACCGTATCGTGCGCATGCCCCTGCTCGACGGCACCGTTTCCATGACCATGGACGGCAAACAGGGCAGCAAGAAACTCATGGGCCGCATCAAGAACCCGGACCTGGGCTCCATGCGCATCCTCCACCTGCCGCATTCCTGGAACCACTGCATGGGCGATCACATGATCGTGTTCACCGTGTGGCCCATCAGTGCCCAGGAAACCGTTGTCACCACCAAATGGCTGGTACACAAGGACGCGGTAGAAGGTGTGGACTACGACGTGCAGCGCCTGCGTGAAGTCTGGGATGCCACCAACGACCAGGACCGCCGCCTGGCCGAAGAGAACCAGCGCGGCATCAACTCCACGGCCTACCAGCCCGGCCCGTACTCCAAGACCTACGAGTTCGGCGTGATCAACTTCCTCGACTGGTACAGCGAACGCATGCTCAACAACCTGGGCGATACCCCGGCCACCAAGCTGCGCCAGGTCAACGAGTAATTCATCCAGAGAGCTCCGCGAGGCGACCTCGGTCGTCCTCCTGGAGCCGGAGGAACAGCCATGTCCGTATGCCTGGGCTTCGCTATTCTCCTGACGTTTTACGGACTGGCCTCGAGCCTGCTCAAGGCCTGGTCCGAACGATCACACTGAGGTCCCCAAGGACCACCCTCGCCCTCGTCGGGATGTCGGCCCTGACGGGGGCTTTTTTTGCCGGCCATTCCTGATCGCTGCGAGCCAGCGCCCTTCCTGACACACCGTCAACCAAGAAAAACCTTCAATGATCTCCAGATACTCAGAGAGATTGGTTGTGTGAAATTTCCCATTCCAGACGAATTGAGGATAAACACACACTCCTTATAGGAAATCTCCGAAGGATGCGAAGCGACTTCAGACGGACCGCGAATTCCTACAGAAAAATCGGAAACCTCAAGATCTAGTACGTCAGAGCCGTCTGATCTTTACTGACCCTACGTCAGACAGAGGGTAATGCCATGAAGAAAATCCTTATCTCCGTAGCGCTGCTGCTGACCGTAATTTCAGCGGTTTCTCACGCAAGCGACGGTAAGACGACTCATGGAGTCATTCACTTCGTAGGAAGCATTGAGAGGGGGCCATGTGAGTATTCCACAGCCACCTGGCACCGGCATGCGGGTCGCGCCAACGGCATCAGCCCAAACGGCGCCGGAGCAGTCCCCGCCGCGAGCGGGCTGTGCGCAGGAGTGGCTGACACGTCCTCCATCAGCACCTTTGAAGTCGCCAGCACCTCCAGCTCGACGATCCGCGGCAAGGTGGTGGTAGTCACGTTCAACTGAATGCACCAGGCCCCCACCGGACCTTGTCAGGCCCCGGTGGAGGCAGCGCCCCACCGCACGTTCTATCGCAGAACAGAGGGTGTTTAATCACGAAATGTCGGGTCTTCCATCAGGTGATCCGAGATACGGATCGACTACGCCCTCGCGCAGAATCCATTCCAACCCGGGCAGGCACACAAGCTCCTGAACGTCGGGCTGCACCCGGGTCTGAAACCGACGCCTCGCCTGACTTCCTTTCTTTGCACGCTTCGCCACAAAGCACCAAGAGACTCGCGAAAGCCATGCAACAGGGCCGCTGACAAGTTTCACGACGTTTTCCAGCCCCGCCGAAAGTGGCCTTGAGAAATCGGCGAGAAACGAGCTACCGACGTCGTCGTAAATTCCTTACAGAGCCAAGAACCCCATCCGACATACCCAAAACTCAACAGGGATTATCGTGGCCCGGCATTTCGATGCAGCACTTTTCGTGATCAATTTATCTTGGAGTAAAGAATGAAAAAGCTCTCCCTCGCGTTCCTCGCCACGTCCGTCATCGCCGCCAGCGGCTCCGCCTTCGCCGCCACCGATGCTGGTCATGGCCAGATCAACTTCACCGGCATGATCAACAACGACGCCTGCTCGGTCGAAGGCGCCGCCGGCAAGGACAAATCCGTTTCCGTACCTATGGGCACCGTCTCCATCAAGGACATGGGCAGCGACACCGCACCAACCGGTGGCCGCCTGGCAGCCGCTGACTTCAACCTGAAGATCAACTGCAACGAAGGCACCAAGGTTGCCATGCTGTTCGACGCCAAGTCCGGCTCCGGCGTCGTTGCCGGTAAAAAGGTCCTGGCCCTGAACCCCGGCACCGAGTCCGCCAAGAACGTCGGCATCGCCATCATGGACAGCAATGGCCAGATCGTCGACCTGAGCGCCCCGGCTACCGCCAAGATCGAGAGCGAGCTGAACGGTGCCGACGCCACCCTCACCTTCTCGGCCGCCTACGTCACCACCGCTGACCCGAAGTCCGCCACTGCGGGTAAAGGTGACGCGACCCTGCCGTTCACCCTGCAGTACGAATAAGCCGGTACTGCGTCCCTGAAGATGGGCGAGGCCACCCGGCCTCGCCACCTCCCTGGTACCTGGTGGTAAAACCTATGCTCCGTCGTACGATCTCTGCCTGCCTGGGCGCACTGAGCCTGGTGCTGGCGTCCCAAACTTTCGCGGGAATATCCCTCAGCTCCACCCGCATCATTCTCAACAGCGCCGACAAAGAGGCCAGCGTCACCGTCCGAAATGGCGGCCAAGATGTCCTGGTCCAGTCATGGATCGATAGCGCAAATGACACGGACGCCCCCCCACCTTTTGCCGTGACCCCACCCCTGGCACGCGTCCCGGCGAACGAGCAGCAGTTACTTCGCGTCCTGTTCGAGGGTAGCGGCATGCCCGGCGACAGGGAGTCGGTGGTGTGGCTGAACGTCCAGGAAATCCCCCAGGCCACGGCTGCCGAGAACACGCTGCAACTGGCGGTACGCCAGCGGATCAAGGTGTTCTTCCGCCCGGCGGGCCTGAACGGTGAAGCCAGCAAGGCCCCCGAGCAACTGCAGTGGCAGTTGGTGTCCAAGGCCGGCAAGACAGAGCTCAAAGTGCGCAACCCCGGCAACTATCACGTGTCCATGAGCGACGTGAAGCTGGGAAGCGAAGTGGCCGTCGAATCCGTGATGGTCGCACCTGGCGACGAGAAGACGTTCGGCATCCCGCGTCCGATCTCCGCGGGCTCCGTCGAGCTGTCGTTCTCCAGCATCAATGACTACGGCGCACAGGTGCCTTACTCCGCACGGCTCTCGACCGGCAGCTCCGCGGGCACCTCGGCAAAACGCTCCGACCGGGCGTCGTAACGGCCCCTTCCCTAATCCTCTGGTTCACCTCTGGCGGGCGTCACAGGCTCCTGCCTGGCACCGCTCATTCACCGGGGGTGAACCAGGCTTTTCGCAGGCATTGAGAAATGAGCAATTGGCCCAGTCACCCATCGGAGCAGAACGCGAAGTTGGCGGCAGCCAACCGGCAGCCCCCGCCGATGATACGCCCCAGCAGACTCGCGCTAGCCATTGCCCTGGCTCTTCCCTCGATGGTATTCGGCGCCGAGCATCCCGAACCGCTGCCGGTGGAAGATCCACAGATCGAATCGTTCAACACCACCTTTCTGAAAGGCGCGCCTTCCGCAGTCGATCTGCAGAACCTTCTGCAGGCTAACAGCGTCCTGCCCGGCAACTATCGGGTTGACCTTTACACCAATGGAATACTGGTCGGCCGCCGGGACATCGACTTCCTGCGCAACCCGCAAACCAGTGTCGTCGAGCCCTGCCTGAACTTCGACCTGCTGCAGTTGTTGGGCATCGACATGGCCAAGCTGATAGAGCAAGGCAGGCTCAGCCCCGAGGCGGACGATACCTGTCTTGATCTGGCGACGCTGATCGACCAGGCCGTACTGCGTTTCGACTCGACCCGCCTGCGCCTGAACGCCAGCATCCCCCAGGTCGCCATGCTTCGGGGCCGTCGTGGCTACGTTGATCCGGCGCTCTGGGACAACGGCGTCAACGCGGCTTTCGTCAACTACCAGTTCAATGCCAACCGGAGCCGGGATGACTACGGCCGGCAGACTGCCAACAACATGGGCCTGCGAAGTGGCATCAACCTCGGTTCCTGGCGCCTGCGCAACGAATCCAACTATCGGACCGGTACTGGCCGGCCGAGTACCTTCAAGAGCAACCGCACCTATCTGCAGCACGATGTCACCCGCCTCAAGGGGCAGTTCACCCTGGGCGAGATCTACTCCGATGCCGACCTGTTCGACAGCGTGCGCTATCGCGGCATCAAGCTGGCGTCCGACGAAGCCATGCGCGCAGACAGCGAGCGCGGATACGCGCCGGTCATTCGCGGCGTGGCGGAAACCAACGCAACGGTGGAAATCCGCCAGAACGATTACATCCTCTACTCCACGACCGTTTCACCGGGTCCGTTCGAGATCAGCGACATCTACCCCACCGGCTCCAATGGCGACCTGGAAGTCACCATCATCGAGGCTGATGGCCGCCGCCGAGTGAGCCGGCAGGCCTTCTCCAGCCTGCCGACCATGGTCCGCGAAGGTCAATTGAAGTACAGCGTTTCAGCCGGTGAGTTCAACAGCAACAGTGATGACCAGCAGACGCCTGGGTTTGTCAGCGGTACTGCAGCCTATGGCGTGAGCAGCAACCTCACCAGCATTGTCGGCGCCCAGGCGACCCAGGATTTCAACGCCGTTTCGGTCGGTGCCGGCCGCAACACGTCGCTTGGCGCTGTGTCAGTCGACCTGACCCACTCAGCCAGCAAGGTGCGCGGACTTTCCGCGCGTGGTAACAGCTTGCGGGCGCTGTACGCCAAAACCTTCACCGGAACCGATACCAGCTTCACCCTGGCGGCCTACCGCTATTCCACCGAGGGCTACCGGACGCTCTCCGATCATGTCCAGGAGCTCAGCAGCGGCATGCCGGCTACCAGTGGCCGCTCGAAAATCCGTACCGACCTGACCGTCAACCAGACCCTGGGCCAGCGCCAGTATGGCAACCTCTACATCAACGCCAGCGACGAGCGCTACTGGAATCGTGGAGGATCGCGCAGCTATTCCGCCGGCTACTCCAATGGCTGGCGCGACGTCAGCTACAGCTTCAGCGTGAGCCAGACGCGAAACATCGGCTCCTCCGGCCAGTCGAACGACGACACCCAGTTCAACCTGTCCGTCTCCTTCCCGCTGGGGTCGAGACCACGCGCGCCACGTGCCTATGTCTCGACCACCAGCCAGAAGCACAGCGACAGCACCCAGGTAGGGGTTAACGGCTACCTGTCCGATGACAACGATACTTCCTACTCGGTGCAGGGCAGCAAGAACAGCGGCAGTGGCAGCTCAGCATCGGCCAGCCTGAACAGCCGCACGTCGATGGCGGACATAACCCTGGGTTACAGCAAAGGCAGCGGCTATACGGCAGAGAGCCTCACCCTGGCCGGCTCCGTTGTCGCCCATGCCGGCGGGATCAACCTGGGCCAGCCAGTGGGCGAGACGTTCGCCCTGGTGGAAGTCCCCGATATCCCAGGCGTTGGCCTCAGCAACTACAGCGGTGTGAAAACCGGTTACAACGGCTATGCGGTAATGCCCAACGCCCAACCCTACCGGGTCAACTGGATCACTCTGGACACTCGCAACCTTGGCGGCGGTATCGAAATCGAAAACGCCACGCAGCAGGTGGTACCACGCCGCGGAGCTATAGTCCGGGCCCGGTACGAAGGGAAAAAGGGTCGCCGCGTCCAGTTCCAGCTGTTCGACAGCCTGGGCGAGCCTATTCCGTTCGGCGCCTCGCTGGAGGATGCCAGTGGCAAGCAGCTCGCCATCTCGGACCCGAGCGGACGGGCTCTGGCTATGGTCGAAGAAGAGCAGGCCACGCTGACCATCAAGTGGAGCGGCAAGCAGTGCTCCGCCCCCTACGCGCTACCGCCGCAGGACAAATCCAGCAACTACCAGCGCTATCGGCTCAACTGCCAGGGCTGACGGACGAAAAGTCAGCCTTCGGGTCGTTCTGCAAGGTCATTGCGACGGGCGAATTCGATCAGCTCCAGCAAAGACCCGAGGTTGAGCTTCTGCTGAATGCGAGTCTTGTAGGTGCTGATGGTCTTGTTGCTAAGCAGCATGCGCTCGCCAATTTCCTTGTTCGACAGGCCGGTCGCCAGGTACTGCAAAACCATCAGTTCCTGGTTGGACAACCGCTCCACCAGCTCACTTTCGCTCAGCACGGGTGTCTGGCTGCCATTCAGCGAAGTGGACGGAAAGACCGTGAATCCAGCGTTGATGGCGTTGATGGCCGTCAGCAGGTTCTGCAAGTCCTCTTCCTTGCTGACAAAGCCCTTTGCCCCTGCCTGGAAGCAGCGCTGGGCGAAGCCCTCCGCCGATTGCGAGGTCAGCACCAGCACATGACTGTCCAGTCCCAGCGCCTGGATTCGCGAGATGACATTCAGGCCATCGAGACGTGGAATGCCGATATCCAGAATGACGATATCCGGCTCATGCTGGCGGATCAGCTGCAAGGCATCGACGCCATTGTCAGCCTCACCGACGACTTCCATCCCATTGCGCTCCAGCAACATGCGGACGGCCATGCGAATCACTGGATGATCGTCGACGATCAGGGCACTTCTCATTGCAACCTCGAAAAAGGGGCCAGACATCCATGACGCTGCACCCAAATTTGGCCGAAGCCGACCACCGATGAAATTTCCTACAGCCGCCTAGGAAGCATCGCCTAGCTGGAGGCGTGCATCGCTATGTAACTTGGCCGTTATCCCAAATTATGTCGAGCCCGCCATGAAGAACCTGAGCATTCTGGTCCTGGAAGACGAACCGTTCCAGCGCCTGATCGCTGTGACCGCCCTTCGGCAGCTGGGGCTCGTGAATATCCACGAAGCGGAGGACGGTGCCAGCGCCTTGTCCCTGCTCAAATCCTGCGGCGGGGTCGACATCGCGTTCTGCGACCTGCGCATGGCCGGCATGGATGGAGCAGCCTTCCTCCGCCATGCCAGCCAGGCCGGCGTCATCCGTTCGGTGATCCTCAGCAGCGAAGTGGAACCCGAGCTGCGTCAAGCGACAATAGCCATGATCCGCTGCCTTGGATTGGACTTCCTCGGTGACCTCGGCAAGCCCTTCGACATGCAGCGCGCAGCCGGCCTGCTGGAACGCCACGCCGCACTTCCGGCAAGGATAGAAGCCTTCACCACGACGAGCGCGCCACCCACTCTGGAGGAGATCCTCGAGGGCCTGGCGCAAGGTGAATTCGAGCCGTTCTTCCAGCCGAAGGTGTGCATGGAAAGCGGTGAACTGCACGGCGCAGAAGTTCTCGCGCGCTGGCGCCACCCACAGCGGGGCCTGTTGTCGCCGGGCCATTTCCTGCCCGTCATGGAACGCCATGGCCTGATCGATCGCCTGTTCTGGCAGCTCGTCGAACAAGGCCTCGAACTGCAACAGGAACTCGCCCGCAGCGGCCGTCAGGTGAACCTCGCCTTCAATATCCATCCCCGGCAACTGGGCAACCTCGACATCGCCGAGCGCGTTGGCCTGGCCTTGGAATCGGCTGGGCTGCCAGGCTCCGGACTGACCTTCGAGCTCACGGAAAACGGCCTGGTAGAAGCGCCAGCAGCCAGCCTGGAAAGCCTCGTTCGCCTGCGCCTGATGGGTTGTGGACTGGCCATGGATGACTTCGGTGCCGGCTACTCATCACTGGATCGCCTGTGTGAACTGCCCTTCAGCCAGGTCAAGCTGGATGCCGCCTTCGTCCGCAAGCTGAACAACCAGCCACGCAGCCGGGCGATCATCAGCAGCGCCGTCGCCATGGCCGATGCCATGGACCTGACCCTGGTGGTGGAAGGTGTGGAAACCAACGAGCAGCGTGACCGTCTGCTGTCACTCGGTTGCAAGGTGGCGCAGGGGTTTCTCTTCGCGCGGCCACTGGATCGCAGTAGCTTCCGTAACCTGCTGGCCAATCATCCGCAGCCCGGAATTCACTGATCCCCCTGGGCCATCTCTGCCAACAACGCGCTTTCCAGCTCCAGCATCGCCCCGCGCAGTCTGTCCGCACCCGCGCGCAGGTCGGAGGGTTGTGGCGCTGGTAGCTTGCACGCCTGTTCGAGACTGTTGCAGGCGGCGATCAGCGTCTCCGCCCGGATCACGCGTGCGGCACCCTTGAGTCGGTGGGCGAGTTCCGCCAGTGCCGGCGCATCGCTCTTCCCGGCCAACTCGACCAAGGGCGCCAGATCCCGGCGATTGGTCTCCAGCAACTCGTTCACCAGATTGCGGATCAGCACGCTATCACCGCCGGTTAGCGGTGCCAGTGGCGACAGGTCGAACAGCGCGGGACCCGTCGATGCTGGCGTCGAGTTCGTATCGGCCACGGGCACGCCTCCAGACGCCCCCCAAAGCTTTTCTTCCAGCAGGTCGAGGCCGATTGGTTTGATCAGGCAGTCGTCCATGCCAGCCTGCAGTCCCCGCTCGACTTCTTCCGGCTGGGCATCGGCCGTAAGCCCGAGAATAAGCGTCGGCGGACGCAGCCCCTGGCGCTCTTCGGCGCGAACAGCGCGGGCAAGGTCGGCGCCACTCATCCGAGGCATGTGGCAATCGGTGGCAATCACATCGAACGGATACGCCCGCCAGGCAGCGAGGGCCTCCACGCCATTCTCGACCGCAACCACTTCGTGTCCCAGGTAACCCAGTTGCTGGGCGAGGATCTGCCGATTCACCGGGTGATCATCGACCACCAGCACGCGCAACCTGCGGCGTTGCAGTACGCCATCGGACGAGGGCAGCGCCGGCTCGTCGACAGACTCGAGACGATGCAGGCGCAGCTCCACGTCGATCCGCGTGCCCTGGCCGGGCGTGCTGGTCAGGCTCAGCCGGCCACCCATCATTTCGCAGAGCGACCGGCTGATGACCAGCCCCAGGCCTGCGCCTTCTGTCTGGTGATTGCCACGCTCCACCTGGGCGAAGGGGCGGAACAGCCGCCCTTGCTCCTCCTGCGAGATACCGATGCCGGTGTCTTCGACAGCCAGATGGACACGCAGCAGTTCGCCTTCCAGTTCCTCACCGTGGATGTGCACACGAACATTGCCTTCGCGGGTGAATTTGATGGCGTTGCTGATCAGGTTGGAGAGGATCTGCTTGAAGCGCAGGGCGTCCACCAGCACGTCGCCCTGGATACTGGAATCGATATCCAGCAACAGGCTCAAGCGTTTCTGCCGCGCCAGCCCGTCGAACACCCTTGCCACCGACTCCACCAGCTCGCGCAGGCTGGCCCGTTGTGGCGCCAGGCTGAGCCGGCCCGACTCGATACGGGCGATATCGAGGATGTCGCCGAGCAGCGCCAGCAAGCTTCGCGCCGAGCCGTAGGCGACTTCGATGCTGGAGCGGTCGATGGGCTGATCGGCAGCGCGCTTCAATGCCAGCTCGAGGATTCCGATCACGGCGTTCATCGGCGTACGGATCTCGTGGCTCATGGTCGCGAGGAACGTAGTCTTGGCCCGGCTGGCTTCATCGGCCAGGTTCTTGGCCGACTCCAGCTCCTGCACCAGATGACGATGCTCCGTGATGTCGAGCCACCCGCAGATCACGCCCTTCACCTTGCCGGTGGAGTCCTGGAAGGGCTGGATCCAGTGATCGATCCACAGGCTCTTGCCGCCGAGTCGAACGTGGTGGACGCCCTTGATCATCCGCCCTTCCGCCATGGCCTGGAGGTACAGGCGGTGGAATTCCGGTGCTGCCTCGAAAACATCCGCGGGCAGCTCCATCGCGGTGAGGCCACGCCCCTGTTCCGGAGCCAGTCCGAGGCTGGTCGAATAGCTGCGGTTGCACGATAGCAGCCGCCCCTCGGTATCCCGCACATAGAGCGGTGGCGGCATGCTGTCGGTCAGGGTTTCGATGAAGCGCAGCTCGTCGCTGAGCTGGCGCTCGGCCGTCTGTCGGCGACGCACCTCGCGCCGCAGGTGCAGGACCCAGGCCAGAACGAGCAGCAACAACAGGGCCGAACCGATGAGGATGCGCTGAATCAGCGTGCTGTAGTCGCGCCAGGTCTGCGGGCTCATGCCCTGGCTTCCGCGCCAGCGATTGGAGGCTGCGTTCAGCTCGTCCGGCGAAATGCTGGCCAGGGCTTTCTCGATGATCGAGTACAACTCGGTATCGGCGCGGCGCACGGCGAAATTGGCAAGCGCCGGTTCGATGGGTACCAGGGTCGCGATCTTCAAACTGTTCTCGAACAGGGGCACGGTGTAGTACTGCGCCACCGGCATTGCCACCAACGCATAGTCAGCCTCGCCGGACCGGACCATGTTCATGGCATCCAGAGAGGAAACGGCGTCGACCAGTTGCATCTCCGGGTAGACCCGGTGGACCTCTTCCCGGGCCACGTTACCCCGGCTGACGGCCAGGCGCTGACCGCTCCTCCCGATCGGCTCGGCCTGCCCGCCTGCGTCCATGCGCGCCACCAGCACAAAGGGGCTGCTGGCGATAGGCCGGGTGAAGCGCAGCTGGCCTTCGCGCTCCTTGCTGGGGGTCAGGATGGCCAGGTCCGCATCGCCGCTTTGCAGGTTTTCGAGTTGGCGTGCCGGCCCCCCGGCATGACTGACTGCCTCGAAGCGCAGCCCGGTGCGTACCGAGACCATTTCCAACAGGTCCGCCACAACGCCACGCAACTGCCCGCTCTCGTCGAAGTACGCCAGCGGTGCCTTGTCGTCGTCTATCACCAGCCGCACGACTGGATGGGATTGCGTCCAGCGTGCTTCCTCGGGGGTTAGCGGCTGCAGGTCGCGCACTGGAATCACACCAATGCCCATCCAGCGCCGGGATATCTCGTCGAGCCGCGCCCGGCCAACCGCCCGCAGTGTGGCATCGAGGCTACGCAACAGGCGCTGGTCCTGCTCCCGAACGATGAATGCGATACCGACATCCGGCTGGTCGACAAAGCGGTCGAACCTGGCCATGCCGTAGAAGTTGCGGTTGAGCTGGTAATAGACCGGAAGCAGGTCGCCAAGCAGCAAGTCAGCCTCGCCGAACGCCACCGCCGCCAGACCATCCTCCACCGATCGGGCAACAACCTGCCGCGCGCCGGGATAACGCTGGCCGAGGGCCTGGTCGTGCCCAGGCACCAGGGCTACGGTGATGCCGGCAAGGTCCTGCGGGAAGTCGCGCTTATCGTCATAGCGGCGAAACAGCGCCAGGCGATCGGTCGCAATGGGCAGACTGCGAACGACCGGCAGGCCGGCACCGTCCTGCCCGTCGCCAACCAGCAGGTCAATCTCGCCGGCGACCAGGGCCTGCAGCAGGGCCGGCCGGTCAGCATAACGACGCAGCCGGACCTGCATGCCGAGCAATTGCTGGACCAGTGCCATAGCGTCGGCCGCGATGCCCTCGTAGCCACCAGCACGTCCGATGATTTCCATGGGCGCGAACTCGCCACCCGCAACCCCCAGCACCAGCTCGCGCTTTTGCCGTAGCCAGTGCCAGTCTTCCTCGCTGATCAGCAGTTCCTGCTGGTCGACCACCAGTTGGCTGGAAAGGACTAGTGGGCGGGCATCCTCCCAAGCGTAGGCAGCTGTCCCGGCCAGAAATAGCCAGCAGAGGAACAGGACAGGCAGCAGCCGTGCTCTGGAAATGAAATTACAGGTCACCTGGCCAGTCCGCCTCGAAGAATTGAATGAACAGAACATTAGTTGAGATAGGGCACTTTAATCGGGCTGGGGAACACTCCAGGAAGCTTGCCTACAGGCGCTGTAGGAAACTTCCTAAACGTCAAATCAAAAGGCAAACCGCCAATATACTTCCGGCCCTGAACATTCACCCGCTACTTGAGATACCCAAAAACAGTGCTGGCAAGCCTCAAGGGCAGGTGAAAGTTAGTACGAAGTTATCGGATCAGTCTGAACGACAAGTTGCTTAGATTCTGAATAGGATTTCAGTTAATGCCAACTTGACTCATCTCGGCGCTGAGCGAAACGAACCCAAACCTCAATGGGCCGGCGTGGCCATCCGCATCTTCGATAGCCCCCCCGTTTTCAACGGCAATTTCAGAAGGCCTGTGAGCGCTCCGTACTCATTGGAAACCTGACATGGAGAACCAACAGATGAACAAGGTACTGCTGATCGACAATCAGTCCATGATCCGATTTGCAACTCGTGTACTGCTGGAGCGAGAAGACTACGAAGTGGTCGGTGAGACCGAGAGCGGAGTAGAAGGCCTGAGCATGGCGCGTGCGCTTCGCCCCGACCTGGTGATTCTGGATATCGCCATTCCCAAGCTCGATGGCCTGGAAGTGCTGGGCCGGCTCAGCAGCATGGACGCCAACCTCAAGCTGCTGGTGCTGACATCGCTGCCGGCCTCGCTGTATGCCAACCGCTGCCTGCAGGCGGGCGCCACCGGATACATGTCCAAGCAGGAACAGGCGGTCAGCCTGATCTCGGCCGTGCGATCGGTATTGTCCGGGTACAGCCTGTTCCCCAGCACCGTGCACCTGCCGGATTCCTCGCAGCGCGGAGAATGCAGCGATAGCCATCTGCTGGATACGCTGTCCGACCGCGAGCTGGCGGTCCTGCAGAATCTGGCTAATGGCAAGAACAACCAGGAAATCGCCAAGCAGCTGTTCATCAGCCACAAGACAGTAAGTACCTACAAATCCCGTTTGATGGACAAGCTGAAGACCCGCAACCAGGTCGACCTGATCGACTTCGCCCGCCGTTACGTGGTACCCACCCCCTGAGCGCACACGCCAGCCTGGTTTGACGCCGCCTCAGCGAGGCGGCGGCAGACCGATCACACAACCCACGTGCCGAGGCCGTGGCAGTTCGCAATGAGCCGCAGCGATTACCTCGACCTTCGCCGCCACAGGGGCAGCGAAAACCGCCGACCGCGAGGCCTCGGCATCCACGTTCATCAGCATCTGCTCGCTGGCCGCCAGCAACTCATCTCCCCCCTTCAGATACAGCCCGTGGTGGATTTGCAGCCGCTTGGCGTCATGGCCGAGCAGTTGCGTGCGCACCTCCACTTCGGCACCCAACTTCACCTCCGCCAGGTAATTGAGATGGCATTCCAGCGTGAACAGCGTGTGCCCCGTGACGGCACGTCCCTTTTCGTCAAGGCCGATTTCGTCCATCAAGGCATCGGTGGCGTAGCTGAAGATCAGCAGGTAGAACGCATCCCGCAGGTGACCGTTGTAGTCCACCCAGTCTGGAAGGACGGCGGTGCGGTAGGTAGTCAGGGCTGTGGGCATGCTATGGCTCCGATACAGGATGTTGGGCTGCGCTCCGCTCAGCACCAACCTACCGCATTCCCGTAGGTTGGTGCTGGCCTGCGAGGTCCAACGAATGGATCACTCGGCGAAGGCGAAACCGTGTGCCGACTTCGTTTCGCGGACGGCGCCAAGGACCGCCAGCAGGCAGTCGTCACGGTAGCGCTCCAGCTCGGCGATGCTGCGCGACCCCTGTTGCTCGGACGTGCCCTCCACCACCCGGTCGATCAGGGCGTCGGTCAGTTCCGGCGCCGGCAGGTAGGTCCACGGCAGTTGCAACGCCGGGCCGAACTGGGCCATGAAATGCCGCATGCCGGCATTGCCACCTGCCAGGGTGTAGGTCAGGAAAGTCCCCATGAACGACCAGCGCAAGCCGGCGCCGAAACGGATGGCATCGTCGATCTCGCCGGTGCTGGCCACGCCGTCATTCACCAGGTGCAGCGCCTCGCGCCAGAGGGCTTCGAGCAGGCGGTCAGCGATGAAGCCGGGCACTTCCTTGCGTACGTGCAGTGGACGCATGCCCAGTGCGGTGTAGATTTCGATCGCGGCCTGGACAGCCTCTGGCGCGGTTTTCTCACCGCCTACCACTTCCACCAGCGGCAGCAAATAGACGGGGTTGAACGGGTGGCCAACCACGCAGCGCTCCGGATGAACCGCGTCAGCGTAGAACTCGCTGGGCAGCAAGCCCGAGGTGCTCGAGCCGATGATCACATCCGGACGTGCTGCAGCGCTGATCTTCGCGTGCAGGTCGAGTTTCAGATCGAGACGTTCGGGAGCGCTTTCCTGGATGAAATCGGCATTGCGCACACACTCCTCGATGGTCTCGACAAAGCGCAGGCGCTCCTGCGAAGCACCGGGCGCCAGCCCCTGTTTCTGCAGCGCAGGCCAGGCATTGGCGATGCGCGAACGCAGGGCGGCCTCGGCACCGGGAGCCGGGTCCCAGGCGATGACGTCGAGGCCGTGAGCCAGGGCGCGGGCGATCCAGCCGCTGCCGATGACGCCGCTGCCGAGGGCGGCAAAGGTCTTGATCTGAGTGACGAAGGACATAGTGGCTCCTGGACGGGCAAATCGAATTGGGTTTCCGGGGAAACAGTCCGTAGGAGCGAGCTTGCTCGCGAAGCTCCTGGAAGCGTCATTCGCGAGCGAGCTCGCTCCTACACGTGCGTACGGTCAGCGGCGCTTGAGCTTCATCTTTTCGCGCCCTTCAGCCGGAGTAAGGGCACGGCCGCCAAGGCGCTGGATGATCTCGATGGCCCGTTCCACCAACTGGCCATTGCTGGCGTGCACGCCACGATCCAGCCAGATGTTGTCTTCCAGGCCTACGCGGACGTTTCCGCCCAGCAGCATTGCCTGGGCCACCATCGGCATCTGCGAGCGACCGATGCCAAAGCCTGCCCAGGTGATGCCCGGCGGCAGGTTGTCGGCCATGGCCTTCATGGTGGTGGTGTCGGCCGGTGCGCCCCACGGGATGCCCAGGCAGATCTGGATCAGTGGATCTTCCAACAGGCCTTCCTTGAGCATCTGCTTGGCGAACCAGAGATGGCCGGTGTCGAAGATTTCCAGCTCGGCCTTCACGCCGAGCTCGGTAATGCGCTTGGCGCCGGCACGCAGTTGTGCCGGGGTGGAGACGTAAATGAAGTCGCCATCACCGAAGTTCAGGGTGCCGCAATCAAGGGTGCAGATTTCCGGCAGCAACTCCTCCACATGGGCCAATCGCTCCAGTGGGCCGACCAGGTCGGTGCCGGTGCCGAACTCCAGGGGCTGCTCGCCCTTGCCGATTTCCAGGTCGCCGCCCATGCCGGCGGTGAGGTTGATGATGATGTCGGTGTCGCTCTCGCGGATGCGCTCCACCAGCTCGCGGTACAAGGCCACATCGCGGCTCGGCTTGCCGGTCTTCGGGTCGCGCACATGGCAGTGCGCGACGGTGGCGCCGGCCTTGGCGGCTTCGATGGCGGCGGCAGCGATTTCCTTCGGAGTGACGGGAATGGCCGGATGCTTGCCGACGGTATCGCCGGCGCCGGTGACGGCACAGGTGACGATGACTTCGTAGTTCACGGTTGTTTCATCCTTCTGCGAGGCGATCGGAAACCGTGCGCGGGCTGGCCCGCGCACTGGGCGGTGCGTTGAGTTACTTCAGCGAAGCGAGGGCGCTATCAATGCCACTCTTACCGTCGAAGGTGGTGATCCCGGCGAGCCAGCCCTTGACCACTTCAGGGTTGGCCTTGAGCCATTGGCGGGCGACCTTGGCCGGGTCCTGCCGCTCCATGATCGGCTGCATCAGCTCCGCCTCCTGCGCGCTTGTGAAGCGCAGGTTGGTCAGCAGGCGATCTGCGTTGGGGCAGCGTTGGGCGAAGTCCGGAGCGGTGACAGTAGAGACCGTGGCGGCGCCATCATTGGGGCCGAACACGTCCTCACTACCGGTGAGGTAGGTGATGGGCATCTGAATGTTCATCGGATGCGGCTTCCAGCCGAAGAAGACTACCGGCTTGTTGTTCTTCACCGCGCGCTTGACCGCCGTGAGCATGGCCGCCTCGCTGGACTCCACCAGCTTGAAGCCGCCCAGGCCGAACTGGTTGGTGTCGATCATCTTCTGGATCGCGGTATTGGCGCCGGAACCGGACTCGATACCGTAGATCTTGCCGTCGAGCTGGTCCTTGAACTTCGCGATATCGGCAAAGGTGCGCAGGCCCGACTCAGCGGTGTAGGTGGGTACGGCGAGTACGGCGATGGCATCGCTCAGCGAAGGCTCTGCGGCGACCTTCACCGACTTGGCTTCGAGGAAGGGCTTGATGTTGTCGTCCATGATCGGCTTCCAGTAGCCGAGGAAGACGTCGACCTGTTTCTTCTGGATGCCGGCGAAGATGATCTGCTGCGAGGCCTGGGTCTGGCTGGTCTGGTAGCCCAGGCTGCCAAGCAGTTCGTTGGCAACGGCGGTGGTGGCGACAACGTCGGTCCAGCCGACCACGCCTACGCGGATCTTCTGGCAACTGGCGTCTTCGGCGGCGAATGCGGCGGAACTGGAGAGGGCGAACAAACAGCAACCAGCGAATGCAGTAAGACGTTTCATTGATGCTCCCCTTGCGGCCAAACGGTTCATGTATTTGTTGTGCAGGAGCCGGGGGCGACTCCTTCCGTTTTCGGGCGCCACTACAACCCGATGGACACAAATTACGCAGCGTTGCGCCCAACGATTCGAACTAAAACGACCACCTGTTGAACAGGAACGACCACCTTTCTTGCGCTCTCCTGGCCATTCCCTTTTAGTGGGTTATCCCACCCGTGGAAACCGATCATGTCCCAGACTTTCAGCTTCCTTCTGCTGCCTGGCTTCTCGATGATGGGACTGATGTCGGCGGTGGAACCCTTGCGGGTGGCCAACCGATTTCGCGGCGAGCTTTACCGCTGGCACCTGCTCAGTCTGGACGGCGGGCCGGTAGCGGGCAGCAATGGCATGTCGCTGAATGTCGACGGCGGGCTGGAGACTCCACCGGACGGGGATTGCCTGTTCGTGGTCGCCGGCTTCGACCCGCTCGCCAGCTTCGGCCCACGTCTGGCCCACTGGCTAAACCGAGCCGAGCACGAGGGGTTGCTGCTGGGGGGGATCGATACCGGCAGCTTCGTGCTGGCCGAAGCCGAGCTGTTCAGCCGGCAGCGCCTGACCCTGCACTGGGAAGCCATCGAGGCTTTCCAGGAGCGCTACCCGGCGCTGAGCGTCACCCAGGAACTCTTCGAGATCGATGGACGGCGCATCACCAGTGCCGGCGGTACCGCCAGCCTCGACCTGATGCTCACCCTGATCGCCCGCAGCCACGGCGAAGCCCTGGCGCTGCAGGTATCCGAGCAGTTCGTGCTGGGTCGCATCCGCACCCAGCAGGACCACCAGCGCATGCAGGTCGCCAGCCGCTTCCATGTGCACAACAAGAAGCTGGTGCAGGTGATTGGCGAAATGGAGCGGCACAGCGAGACACCGCTGACTTCGCGGGAGCTGGCTGAACTGGTGAGCGTCACGCCGCGCCAGCTGGAGCGGTTGTTCCGTCTGCACCTGAAGGAGACGCCGTCGAACTTCTACCTCGGCCTGCGCCTGGAGAAGGCCAGGCAGCTACTGCGCCAGACCGACATGAGCGTGCTGGAGGTAGCGCTGGCCTGCGGCTTCGAGTCCTCGTCCTACTTCTCCCGCGCCTACCGCGCGCGCTTCAACACCTGCCCGAGCCAGGACCGGCATGAGCATCCGGATCAGGAGCCTGTGGGGGCGAATTCATTCGCCAAGCAGGCCGCAGGTCTGCCCTGAAACCTTGCAGGGGCAACCAGGCCACCCTTGGCGAATGAACACGCCCCTGCAAGGAACAAACCGCTGGCTACGCCACCCTCCCCTGCTCCGCCAGCGCCTGCTGGACCAGGGGATGCAGGCTTTCACCGTGGTGTTCCACTTGCCAAGCCATCAGTTCGATACGCATGGCCGGCGTCCAGAAGCTCTGCAGGTGTGTACGCACCCCCTTCACAGCCTGCTCCTTGTCCGGTTCGGAGGCGAAGAACTGGGCGATCTGGTTGGCCATCTTGATCAGGTTGTCGGTGCTCATCGGCGTACCTCGACTTTTTCGGTCCTGCGGCGTTCCTTCAGCAGGCGCCGCTGTTCGTCACTGAACTGCTGATACCGTTTCTGCCATTCGGAGGGCTGGTAGACCCTTGAGACCTCCACCGCCGTCACCTTGTATTCCGGGCAGTTGGTGGCCCAGTCGGAGTTATCGGTGGTGATCACGTTGGCCCCCGATTCGGGGAAGTGGAAGGTGGTGTACACCACGCCCGGCGCCACCCGCTCGGACACCTTGGCACGCAGTACCGTCTGCCCGGCGCGACTGCCCACGCCCACCCAGTCGCCTTCGTTGATACCCCGGCTTTCGGCATCGCTCGGGTGGATTTCCAGGCGATCCTCCTCATGCCAGGCAACGTTGTCGGTACGTCGGGTCTGGGCGCCGACGTTGTACTGGCTGAGAATGCGGCCGGTGGTCAGCAGCAGCGGGTAGCGGCTGTTGACCTTTTCTTCGGTGGGCACATAGCCGGTGAGCATGAAGCGCCCTTTGCCGCGTACGAACTCCTCGATGTGCATGGTCGGGGTGCCGTCCGGGGCGGCGTCGTTGCACGGCCACTGCAGGCTGCCATGGCGATCCAGCTCGGCGTAGCTGACGCGCGTAAAGGTCGGCGTCAGGCGCGCGATCTCGTCCATGATCTCGGAGGGATGCTTGTAGTCCATGCGATAGCCCAGCGCATTGGCCAGGGCCACTGTGGCTTCCCAGTCGGCCTTGCCGCCCAGCGGGTCCATTACCTTGCGCACCCGCGAGATGCGCCGCTCGGCATTGGTGAAGGTGCCGTCCTTCTCCAGGAACGAGCTGCCCGGCAGGAACACATGGGCGAACTTGGCGGTTTCGTTGAGGAAGATGTCCTGCACCACCACGCACTCCATCGCCGACAGAGCGGCAGTGACGTGCTGGGTGTTGGGGTCGCTCTGGGCGATGTCCTCGCCCTGGCAGTAGAGGGCTTTGAAGGTACCGCCGAGGGCCGCCTCGAACATGTTGGGAATGCGCAGGCCCGGATCGGGCTGCAGGGTTACGCCCCAGGCCTGTTCGAACTGGTGGCGCACCGCGTCGTTGGAGACGTGACGGTAGCCCGGCAGCTCGTGGGGGAAGGAACCCATGTCGCAGGAACCCTGGACGTTGTTCTGCCCGCGCAGCGGGTTCACGCCGACGCCCTCGCGGCCGATGTTGCCGGTGACCATGGCGAGGTTGGCGATACCCATGACCGCGGTGCTGCCCTGGCTGTGCTCGGTAACGCCGAGGCCATAGTAGATGGCCGCGTTGCCGCCGGTGGCGTAGAGGCGGGCGGCGGCGCGGATGTCGTCAGGCGACACGCCACAGATCGGCCCCAAGGCTTCAGGCGAGTTTTCCGGCTTGCTGACGAAGTCGCGCCAGCGGGTGAAATCCGTTGCCTCGCAACGGGCGTCGACGAAGCTCTGGTTGACCAGGCCCTCGGTGACTATCACGTGGGCCAGGGCGTTGAGCATGGCCACGTTGGTGCCCGGACGCAGCGCCAGGTGCAGCTCGGCGCGGGCGTGGGGGGAATCCACCAGGTCGATGCGCCGTGGGTCGATGACGATCAGTCGCGCGCCCTCACGCAAGCGCCGCTTGAGCTGGGAACCGAACACCGGGTGGGCATCCGTGGGGTTGGCGCCGATCACCAGCACCACGTCGGCCTGCATCACCGAGTCGAAGCTCTGGGTGCCGGCGGACTCGCCCAGGGTCTGCTTGAGGCCATAGCCAGTGGGCGAGTGGCAGACGCGGGCGCAGGTATCGACGTTGTTGTTGCCGAAGCCGGCGCGCACCAGCTTCTGTACCAGGTAGGTTTCCTCGTTGGTGCAGCGGCTGGAGGTGATGCCGCCGATGGAATCTCGCCCGTACTTGAGCTGGATTCGCCGGAACTCGCTGGCTGCATAGGTAACCGCCTCGTCCCAGCTGACTTCCTGCCAGGGGTCGTCGATGTGCTTGCGGATCATCGGTTTGGTGATGCGGTCCGGATGGGTGGCGTAGCCGAAGGCAAAGCGGCCTTTGACGCAGGAGTGGCCGTGGTTGGCCTGGCCATTCTTGTCCGGGACCATGCGCACCAACTGGTCGCCCTTCATCTCGGCGCGGAAGGAACAGCCCACGCCGCAGTAAGCGCAGGTGGTGATGACGCTGCGCTCCGGCTGGCCCATCTCGACCACGCTCTTTTCCATCAGCGTGGCGGTCGGGCAAGCCTGTACGCAGGCGCCGCAGGAAACACACTCGGAGTCGAGAAAATTGTCGCCGCCCGCGGCAGCGACGCGAGACTCGAAGCCACGGCCGCTGATGGTCAGGGCGAAGGTGCCCTGGGTTTCCTCGCAAGCACGCACGCAGCGGTTACAGACGATGCACTTGCTCGGGTCGTAGTCGAAATAGGGGTTGGAGACGTCCTTCTGCTCATCCAGGTGATTGGCGCCGTCGTAGCCGTAGCGCACCTCGCGCAGGCCCACCTGGCCGGCGACCGTCTGCAGCTCGCAGTTGCCGTTGGCCGAGCAGGTCAGGCAGTCCAGCGGGTGATCGGAGATGTACAGTTCCATCACATTGCGGCGCAGGGTGGCGAGCTTGGGCGTCTGGGTATGGACCACCATGCCTTCGCTCACCGGCGTGGTGCACGAGGCCGGATAGCCGCGCATGCCGTCGATCTCCACCAGGCACATACGGCAGGAGCCGAACGCTTCCAGGCTGTCGGTGGCGCACAGCTTGGGGATGGTGGTGCCAAGCAGCGCCGCGGCACGCATGACCGAGGTGCCGGCCGGCACGCTGATCTCGCGGCCGTCGATGCTCAGGCTGACCTGCACGTCGCTTTCGCGGGCCGGAGTGCCCAGGTCGATGTCGCTGGCAGGATCGAAGATATTGATCATTGGTCGGCCTCCACTGGCTCAAGACCGAAGTCGGCAGGGAAATGCTTGAGAGCGCTGGTCACCGGGTAGGCGGTCATGCCGCCAAGAGCGCAGAGCGAGCCGTAGGTCAGGGTGTCGCAGAGGTCCTTGAGGAGAATCACCTGCTCGTCCCGCGCGGCGGCATTGGGAGCCGCCAGCAGGCGGTCCACCACTTCCACGCCCCGGGTGGAGCCGATACGGCACGGCGTGCACTTGCCACAGGACTCCTCGGCGCAGAACTGCAGGGCGAAGCGGGCCATGTGGGCCATGTCCAGGCTGTCGTCAGCGACCACCACACCACCGTGACCGAGCATCGCGCCCATGGCGGCGAAGGCCTCGTAGTCCAGCGGCGTATCGAATTGCGACGGCGGCACCCAGGCGCCCAGCGGGCCGCCCACCTGCGCGGCCTTCAGCGGGCGGCCACTGGCAGTGCCGGCGCCATAGTCTTCCACCAGCTCGCGCAGGGTCAGGCCGAAGGCGCGCTCCACCAGGCCGCCGTGACGGATGTTGCCGGCCAGCTGGAAGGGCATGGTGCCCAGCGAGCGGCCCATGCCGAAGTCCCGGTAGAACTGCGCGCCACGGGCGAGGATGACCGGCACCGACGCCAGGGTTAGCACGTTGTGCACCAGGGTCGGCTGGCCGAACAGGCCTTGCAGCGCCGGCAGCGGCGGCTTGGCACGGACCACGCCGCGCTTGCCTTCGAGCGAGTCCAGCAGAGCGGTCTCTTCACCGCAGATGTAGGCACCGGCGCCTACGCGCACTTCCAGGTCGAAGGCCAGGCCACTGCCGCCCACGTCTTGGCCAAGGAAGCCTGCGTCACGAGCAATGGCCAGCGCGGCGTTCAAGTTGTCCACAGCCTGCGGGTATTCGGAGCGGACGTAGATGTAGCCCTTGGTTGCGCCGACAGCGAGGCCGGCGATGGCCATGCCTTCGATCAGCAGGAAGGGGTCGCCTTCCATCAGCATGCGGTCGGCGAAGGTGCCGGAGTCGCCCTCGTCAGCGTTGCACACCACGTACTTCTGCTCGGCCACGGCCCCGCGCACGGTGCGCCACTTGATGCCGGCCGGGAAGGCTGCGCCACCCCGGCCACGCAGGCCGGAATCCAGCACAGCGGCGACGATATCGTCGCCCTTCTGGCTGATCGCGCGGCTCAGGCCCTCGAAGCCGTCGTGGGCGCGATAGTCATCCAGTGACAGCGGCCGGGTGATGCCGGCCCGGGCAAAGAGCAAGCGCTGCTGACTCTTCAGGTAGGGGATTTCCTCCACCGGCCCCAAGGCCAATGGATGGGCGCCCGCATTGCCTTGCAACGCGTCCAGTAACGACGGCACGTCTTCAGGTGCCACCGGACCGAACCCCAACCGACCCTCGGCGCTGTCCAGCTCCACTAGCGGCTCCAGCCAGTACAGGCCTCGGGAGCTCGTGCGCTTGATCTCCAGCGGCAGATTGCGCTGTTCGGCCTCGTGGGCGAACGCAGCTGCCACGTCGTCTGCCCCGACAGCGCGGGCGACGGAATCACAGGGAATGCACAGCCTCAGCATGAACCGTCCTCCAGGCAACCGTTCACCAGGGAACGCAAGCGCTCGGGCGTGAGCCGTGCATGCACGCGACCATCCAGTTCGAGGGCCGGCGAACAGGCGCAGGCGCCCAGACAGTAGACCGGTCGCAAACTGATCTGGCCATCGGCACTCGTACCGTGGTCGTCCAGCTCAAGTTGCTCGCGCAGCTGCGCAGCCAACTGTTCGGCACCCATGCTCTGGCAGGACTCGGCGCGGCACAGGCGCAGGGTATGGCGCGCCGGCGGCGTGGTGCGGAAGTCGTGGTAGAAGCTGATCACACCGCGCACTTCGGCCAGGCTGAGGTTGAGTGCATGAGCGATTTCGGGAATAGCGACGTCGGGGATGTACCCGACACCACTCTGGATGGCATGCAGGATCGGCAACAGGGCACCGGGGGCGCTCTTCTCGCGCTCCAGCACACTGTGGATCAGAGGCAGGTGAAGCGTCTCATCGGGCATACAGCGTTCCTCTGCTTCGCGGACGACAGGTCAATGCCATTCGTCGTCCGGAGGTATCGGCTGCGGCTCACCTGCCACGTCACGGAGCGTGGCCTTGCGGCGGCCGTCCTTGCGCCCTGTCCGGGCGTCTTTGCGCACTAGTCCAGAGCATTCGGGGAGCTTGCCATTCCCGCCATTCGGGAATTTCACCCCTGCGACCCTGCGCATCCTGAAACCGACCTTGGGGGAAATCGGCGCTCTTACCTTCTTTATAGGTGCTTCGCGCGCGTACTTGGGGCGAGGCGGACCTGTGGTGCTTCCGGGGATCAACTGATGCACTCCTGCAGGAGCGAATTCATTCGCGAAAGGGCTGCGCAGCAGCCCTTGTTGCTCCAAGGGCACGCCTTCGACGTGCAATCGCGAATGAATTCGCTCACACAGGCCGGTGCCAGCGCCTTGGAACCCCCCCCATCCGAACCCCGCTTGCCCATTCGCGACCGGCTTGACGCTTTCGGCAATACCCCGGTCGCTTTTGCGCGATAGCGCCGGATTCCCCAGGGATATGCTCCCCTCAAAGCGCCGGCAGAAGATTCGGCGCATGGATAACAGGGGACAGCCTGATGAGCCCAGCCGAACTGCACGCCGACAGCATCGTCATCGACGGTCTGATCATCGCCAAGTGGAACCGTGAACTCTTCGAAGACATGCGCAAGGGCGGCCTGACCGCAGCCAACTGCACCGTGTCGGTCTGGGAGGGCTTCCAGGCGACGGTGAACAACATCACCGCGAGCAACAAGCTGATCCGCGAGAACGGCGACCTGGTGATTCCGGTGCGAACCACCGCCGACATCCGCAAGGCCAAGGAGCAAGGCAAGACCGGCATTCTCTACGGCTTCCAGAATGCCCATGCGTTCGAGGACCAGATCGGCTACGTCGAGGTGTTCAAGCAGCTGGGCGTGGGCATCGTGCAGATGTGCTACAACACCCAGAACCTGGTCGGCACCGGCTGCTATGAGCGCGACGGCGGTCTCTCCGGCTTCGGTCGCGAGATCGTCGCCGAGATGAACCGTGTCGGTGTCATGTGCGACCTCTCCCACGTGGGTTCCAAGACTTCCGAAGAAGTCATCCTCGAATCCAAGAAGCCTGTCTGCTACTCCCACTGCCTGCCGTCCGGCCTGAAAGAACATCCACGCAACAAGTCCGACGAAGAGCTGAAGTTCATCGCCGATCACGGCGGTTTCGTCGGCGTGACCATGTTCGCTCCCTTCCTCGCCAAGGGCATCGATTCGACCATCGACGATTACGCCGAAGCCATCGAGTACGTGATGAACATCGTTGGCGAAGACGCCATCGGCATCGGTACCGACTTCACCCAGGGCCATGGCAAGGAATTCTTCGAGTGGCTGACCCACGACAAGGGTTACGCCCGCCGCCTGACCAACTTCGGGAAAATCGTCAACCCGCTGGGCATCCGCACCGTGGGCGAGTTCCCCAACCTCACCGAAACCCTGCTCAAGCGCGGCATGCCCGAGCGCGTCGTGCGCAAGGTCATGGGCGAGAACTGGGTCCGCGTGCTGAAGGACGTCTGGGGCGAATAAGCGCTCTTCGCCCCTCTCCCTCTGGGAGTGGGGCCGGGGGTGAGGGATGTCGAATCCCGCTCGCACCCCCTTAAACCCTCACCCCAACCCTCTCCCAGAGGGAGAGGGGGTTAATTCGGCCCGCAGCCGGGCCCAATCGAATTCCGGAGCTAGAACAACATGGCCAAACACGCCCCCGAACTGCCCATCGAAGTCGACAGCGAAACCGGTGTCTGGACCACCGACGCCCTGCCGATGCTGTACGTGCCCCGTCACTTCTTCGTGAACAACCACATGGGCATCGAGGCCGAACTGGGCCCGGAGCGCTACGCCGAGATCCTCTACAAAGCCGGCTACAAGTCCGCCTGGCACTGGTGTGAGAAGGAAGCCGAATGCCATGGCCTGGAAGGCGTGGCGGTGTTCGAGCACTACATGAAGCGTCTGTCCCAGCGCGGCTGGGGCCTGTTCCAGATCGAATCCATCGACCTCGACAAGGGCACCGCCGAGGTGCGCCTGAAGCACTCTGCTTTCGTCTACGTGTACGGCAAGGTCGGTCGCAAGGTCGACTACATGTTCACCGGCTGGTTCGCCGGCGCCATGGACCAGATCCTCCAGGCCCGTGGCAGCAGCATCCGCACTGTCGCCGAACAGGTGTACAGCGGCTCCGAAGAAGGCCACGACGACGGCCTGTTCATCGTCAAACCTCTGTAAGGCGAGGAAAGGGCAATGGCATTCGAAGCAATGTTCCAGCCGATTCAGATCGGCAAACTCACCATCCGCAACCGTGTGCTGTCCACCGCCCACGCAGAGGTCTACGCCACCGACGGCGGCATGACCACCGACCGCTATGTGAAGTACTACGAAGAGAAGGCCAAGGGCGGCATCGGCCTGGCCATCTGCGGCGGTTCCTCGGTAGTGGCCATCGACAGCCCCCAGGAGTGGTGGAGCTCGGTGAACCTGTCCACCGACCGCATCATCCCGCACTTCCAGAATCTGGCCGACGCCATGCACAAGCACGGCGCCAAGATCATGATCCAGATTACCCACATGGGGCGTCGTTCCCGTTGGGATGGTTTCAACTGGCCGACCCTGATGTCGCCGTCCGGCGTCCGCGAACCGGTGCACCGCGCTACCTGCAAGACCATCGAGGTAGAAGAGATCTGGCGCGTGATCGGCAACTACGCCCAGGCCGCGCGCCGGGCCAAGGAAGGCGGCCTGGACGGCGTCGAGCTGTCTGCCGTGCACCAGCACATGATCGACCAGTTCTGGAGCCCGCGCGTCAACAAGCGTACCGACGAGTGGGGCGGCACCTTCGAAGGCCGCATGAAGTTCGGCCTGGAAGTGCTCAAGGCCGTACGCGCTGAAGTCGGCGACGACTTCTGCGTCGGCATGCGTATCTGCGGTGACGAATTCCACCCGGACGGCCTGTCCCACGACGACATGAAGCAGATCGCCAAGTACTACAGCGACACCGGCATGATCGACTTCATCGGCGTAGTTGGCTCGGGTTGCGACACCCACAACACCCTGGCCAACGTGATCCCGAACATGAGCTTCCCGCCGGAGCCCTTCCTGCACCTGGCGGCCGGCATCAAGGAAGTGGTCAACGTCCCGGTCCTGCATGCGCAGAACATCAAGGACCCGAACCAGGCCACCCGCATCCTGGAAGGCGGCTACGTGGACATGGTGGGCATGACCCGCGCCCACATCGCCGACCCGCACCTGATCGCCAAGATCAAGATGGGCCAGGTTGACCAGATCAAGCAGTGCGTTGGCGCCAACTACTGCATCGACCGCCAGTACCAGGGCCTGGACGTGCTCTGCATCCAGAACGCCGCCACTTCCCGCGAATACATGGGCGTACCGCACATCATCGAGAAGACCACCGGCGTGAAGCGCAAGGTGGTCGTCGTCGGCGGCGGCCCGGCTGGCATGGAAGCGGCGCGCGTGGCGGCCGAGCGTGGCCACGACGTGACGCTGTTCGAGAAGAAGGATCAGCTCGGCGGCCAGATCACCATCGCTTCCAAGGCGCCGCAGCGTGACCAGATCGCCGGTATCACCCGCTGGTACCAACTGGAGATCGCGCGCCTGGGCGTCGACCTGCGCCTGGGCACCGCGGCCGACCCGGACACCATTCTCGACCTCAAGCCGGACATCGTCGTCCTGGCCAACGGTGGCCATCCGTTCCTGGAGCAGAACGAGCACTGGGGCGCGGCGGAAGGCCTGGTGGTCAGCAGCTGGGACGTGCTCAACGGCACCGTGGCGCCGGGCAAGAATGTGCTTGTCTACGACACCATCTGCGAGTTTGGCGGCATGTCGGCAGCGGACTATCTCGCCGAGAAAGGTGCCCAGGTTGAAATCGTCACCGACGACATCAAGCCGGGTATCGCCATGGGCGGCACCACCTTCCCGACCTACTACCGCAGCATGTACCCCAAGGAAGTGATCATGACCGGCGACCTGATGCTGGAGAAGGTCTACCGCGAGGGTGACAAGGTGGTGGCGGTACTGGAGAACGAGTACACCGGCGCCCGCGAAGAGCGCGTGGTGGACCAGATCGTCATCGAGAACGGCGTGCGTCCGGACGAGGGCCTGTACTACGCGCTCAAGGAAGGTTCGCGCAACAAGGGCCAGATCGACGTGGAGGCACTGTTCGCCATCAAGCCGCAGCCCTGCCTGAGCCAGCCCGGCGACGGCTACCTGCTGTTCCGGATCGGCGACTGCGTGGCCCAGCGCAACACCCACGCGGCGATCTACGACGCTTTGCGTCTGTGCAAGGACTTCTGATGAGCGCTCCCCTCTCCCTCTGGGAGAGGGGCCGAGGGTGAGGGGTGGCAAGGGCCGGTACGGACTCCCAGTAACGCCAAGCTTCCCTCACCCCGACCCTCTCCCAGAGGGAGAGGGAGCCATCCGTGCCGCTTCCAGGTCCCGGTAGGAGACCAACAATGCTGAACACCCTTCTTCCCATCCTGCTCTTCGCCGCCCTCGGCCTTGCCGTGCTTGGTGCCGCGAAGCGCTTTTTCATGTGGCGCCGGGGTAGACCCGCGAAGGTCGACTGGATCGGCGGCCTCATGAAGATGCCACGCCGCTACCTGGTGGACCTGCACCATGTGGTCGAGCGCGACAAATACATGTCCAAGACCCACGTGGCGACTGCCGGCGGTTTCGTGCTGTCGGCCCTGTTGGCGATCGTGGTGCATGGCTTTGGCCTGCACAGCCGGATCCTCGGCTTCGCCCTGCTCGCCGCCACCGTACTGATGTTCGTAGGCGCCCTCTTCGTCGCCAAGCGCCGCAGCAATCCGCCGTCCCGCCTGTCGAAGGGGCCATGGATGCGCCTGCCGAAGAGCCTGCTGATGTTCTCGGCGAGCTTCTTCATCGCCACCTTGCCGGTGGCCGGCATCCTGCCGGAAGGCTTCGGCGGCTGGTTCCTCGCCGGTATCCTCGCCATTGGCGTCGCCTGGGGTGTTTCCGAGCTGTTCTTCGGCATGACCTGGGGCGGCCCCATGAAGCACGCCTTCGCCGGTGCGCTGCACCTGGCTTGGCACCGCCGCGCCGAGCGCTTCGGCGGCGGCCGTTCCACCGGCCTCAAGGCGCTGAACCTGAACGACCCCGAGGCGCCCCTGGGCGTCGAAAAGCCTACCGACTTCACCTGGAACCAGTTGCTCGGCTTCGATGCCTGCGTGCAATGCGGCAAGTGTGAGGCCGTGTGCCCCGCCTTCGCCGCCGGCCAGCCGCTGAACCCGAAGAAGCTGATCCAGGACATGGTCATCGGTCTCGCTGGCGGTAATGACGCCAAGTTCGCCGGCAGCCCGTATCCGGGTATCCCGCTGGGCGAACACGCCGGTGGCCCGCACCAGCCGATCGTGGTCCAGGGCGGCAAGGGTCTGGTGGAAGCGGACACCCTCTGGTCCTGCACCACCTGCCGGGCCTGCGTCGAGGAATGCCCGATGATGATCGAGCACGTCGATGCCATCGTCGACATGCGCCGTCACCTCACCCTGGAAAAGGGCGCCACTCCGAACAAGGGCGCCGAGGTGCTGGAAAACCTGATCGCCACCGACAACCCCGGCGGCTTCGCCCCTGGCGGTCGCCTGAACTGGGCCGCTGACCTGAACCTGCCGCTGATGAGCGAGAAGAAGCAGGCCGACGTGCTGTTCTGGGTCGGCGACGGTGCCTTCGACATGCGCAATCAGCGCACCCTGCGAGCCTTCGTCAAAGTGCTGAAGGCCGCCAACGTCGACTTCGCCGTGCTCGGCCTGGAAGAACGCGACAGCGGTGACGTGGCACGGCGCCTGGGTGACGAGGCCACCTTCCAGCAACTGGCCAAGCGCAACATCGCCACCCTCAACCAGTACCGTTTCAAGAAGATCGTTTCCTGCGATCCGCACAGCTTCCATGTGCTGAAGAACGAGTACGGCGCCCTCGGTGGCAGCTACGAAGTCCTGCACCACAGCACCTACATCAACGAACTGGTGCAAGGTGGCAGCCTCAGCCTCGGCCAGCACAAGGGCGGCAGCGTGACTTACCACGACCCGTGCTACCTGGGCCGCTACAACGGCGAGTACGAAGCTCCGCGCGCCGTGCTCAAGGCCATCGGTATCGAAGTGAAGGAAATGGAACGTTCCGGCTTCCGTTCCCGTTGCTGCGGCGGTGGTGGCGGCGCGCCGATCACCGACATTCCCGGTAAGCAGCGGATTCCGGACATGCGCATGGTGGACATCAAGGAAACCGGCGCCGAGCTGGTGGCCGTGGGCTGTCCGCAGTGCACCGCGATGCTCGAAGGCGTGGTAGCGCCCCGCCCGGAGATCAAGGACATCGCCGAACTGGTAGCCGACGTGCTGATCGAGGCGCCGGTGGAAGCAAAAAAGCCTTCGGCGGTTAAAGCTGCCGTGGAGGTGGCGTGATGGTAGGCACAGCACTGGCAGCACGTGGAGGAGCGAGCTTGCTCGCGAACCGCCACGGCGCCGACGTGATCCCCTTCGAGAGCAAGCTCGCTCCTACGATGCATTCCGACTCGCCATTGGAGACCCGCCCATGAGCGACATCATCCGCCGCGACCCGCGTGCCGAGTGGATCGCCCGCAACCGCCTGCACCCCCTGCATGCCGCCATGCAAAACCAGGGGCAGACGAGCTGGATGGGCCCCAACGGCCTGATCCGCAAGAATCCCCACGCCGCGGCTGCCGGATTCATCGGCCCCAACGGCGTAAAACGCATTGACCGCAGCGGTGCCCAGCAGGGCACTGCCGGCAAACGCAGCGCCGCCAGCGAGGTGATACAGCTGCCGCTGCACGTGATCGAACAACCGGCCTTCCACATCTGCGTCGTGCCGGACATGGTCGGTGGCCGTCTGTCCAGCCACGACAAGGACCTCCTCGGCCTGGCCAACAAGCTGGCCGGCAGCGAGGGTGCGGTGGTTGCCGTGCTCTTCGGCGAGGACAAGGAATCGGCCTTCGACACCGCAGGCGTTGACCGCATCCTGCGTATCGAAGGCAGCGAGTTCGATGGCTACTCACCGGAAGCCCGCGTGTTGGCGTTGAGCGCCGTGGAAAGCCAGTTGGCCCCACGTCACTGGCTGCTGCCCGATAGCCGCACCGGTGGCGGCGAACTGGGTCGTCGGCTGGCCGCGAAGCTGGGTGAGCGCCCGGCCACCCGCGTCTGGCAGGTCGCCAATGAACAGGCCACCGGACGCGCAGGTGCGGGTCGCGAAGACCTGGTACGCAGCGTGCCCCGTCTGATCCTCGCTGCGGCCGAGTGCGCAGAACCGGTCAGCGAAACCCGTCATGAAGCCCGTGAGCTGGACCTGACAGCGAACATTGCCCACAGCCTGCCACGCATCGAGGATCTCGGCCCGGTAGCCGTGGACCCGGCGCAGATCCCCATGGCCGAAGCGGAGTTCATTCTCTCCGGCGGCAACGGGGTGAAGGATTGGGCACTGTTCCACGAGGCCGCCGGGGCCCTGGGCGCTACCGAAGGTGCTTCCCGCGTGGCGGTGGACGACGGCTTCATGCCGCGCAACCGCCAGGTCGGCGCCACCGGTACCTGGGTCACCGCACGGGTCTACCTGGCCGTGGGCATCTCCGGCGCCATCCAGCACCTGCAGGGCATCGGCGCCTGCGACAAGGTGGTGGCGGTGAACATGGACCCGGGCTGCGACATGATCAAACGCGCCGATCTCTCGGTGATCGGCGACTCCGGCGCCATCCTCGCCGCGCTGATCCAGCTGGCCACCGAATACCGTCAGGGAGGGGCACGCGATGCCGCATGACGCACTGAAGATCGTCAGCCTGGTCTCCATCGGCGCGCATCCCACCTCGGGCCGTGCGCGCCGCGCCGACCAGGATGCCCGCGCGGTGGAACTCGGCCTGCGCCTGGCGGGCCCACGCCTGCGCGTGTTGCATGCCGGCAACCCCCATGAAGAAGCCTTGCGCGCCTACCTGGGTATGGGTCTGGATGAACTGATCGTCCTCGAGCAGGGACCGCAGGACGACGCCCTGCATTCGCTGGGGGACTTCCTCCGCGAGAGCGGCGCCCAGCTGGTGCTCACCGGCAGCCAGGCGGAAACCGGCGAAGGCTCGGGGCTGCTGCCCTACCTGCTGGCCGAACGCCTGGGCTGGCCGCTGGTAGTAGGTCTTGCCGAGGTGGAGAAAGTCGAAAATGGCGTGGCCCAGGTGCTGCAAGCCCTGCCTCGTGGCCAGCGCCGCCGGCTGAAGGTGCGCCTGCCCTTCCTCGCCAGTGTCGACAACGCCGCACCCACTGCGCGGCAGAGCGCGTTCGGCCCGGCCCGGCGGGGTCGCATCGAAGCGGAAGACGTCGAGCTGGTGGAGGATGTACTGTTCGCCGAGGCCCAGCTGCAACCGGCCCGCCCACGGCCCAAGCGGCTCAAGGTGATCAAGGCCAAGACCGGCGCCGAGCGGATGAAGGCGGCGACCGCCAAGGCATCAGGCGGTGGCGGCCAGGTACTCAAGGATGTCTCGCCGCAGGCGGGCGCCGAAGCTATCTTCAAACTGTTGCTGGAAGAGGGCGTGCTGCGCTGATCGCGCAGCACCTGACGCGGAGGAATAGCGCGATGATGCATGCCGATCTGATCGACCAGGAAGACTTTCGCGAGCGCCTGGTGGCGCTGGGAATCAGCATACCGCCAGGGGTGAGCGCCGAGCAGGCCTGCGAGCAGGCCGTGAGCGGTCTCAGCCCGGAGCGCGCGGTCGCCCTGCGGCGCCTGGTGGAAGAGTTGCTGGGGGGCAGCGCCACGCTGTTGCCGAACGTGCGCGAAGCCATTTCGCGCACCCTGCTGCCGGCACTGGTGCCACGCTGACACGCTGAATCCGGGAAACGAGAAAGGGCGCCAATGGCGCCCTTCTTCATTCCCGTAGGGTGCGCACGGCGCACCGCGGGGATTACGTGGAGCGCACGGCGCACCCTACCCACTCGTCGCGGGAGCGAATTCATTCGCTCCCGCGGGCCGAGAATTCACACCACCCGCACGCTGGCGAAGGTGGACTCGCCCTGGGCGCGGCTCAGTGCGACGCCGGCGGTGGACGGCGCGTTACGCACCAACTCGTCGGGCACCGGCATCAGGGCCACCACGTTGGCGTTCTGGCCGGCACGTTCGTCGCGTGGCGGAATGCCGAAGTACTCGCGGTAGCACTTGGAGAAGTGCGGCGTGGAGACGAAGCCGCACACCGAGGCCACTTCGATGATCGACATGGCGGTTTGCTTGAGCAGCTGACGCGCGCGGATCAGGCGCAGCTTCAAGTAGTAGCGCGACGGCGAGCAGTGCAGGTACTTCTGGAACAGGCGCTCCAGCTGGCGGCGCGAGACGTCGACGTAGCAGGCCAGTTCGTCGAGGTCGATGGGCTCTTCCAGGTTGGCCTCCATCAGCGCGACGATTTCCTGCAGCTTCGGCTGGTTGGTACCGAGCATGTGCTTGAGCGGCACGCGCTGGTGGTCCTGTTCGTTACGGATGCGCTCGTAGATGAACATCTCGGAGATCGCTGCTGCCAGTTCACGACCGTGCTCGCGGGCGATCAGGTGCAGCATCATGTCCATGGGCGCAGTGCCGCCGGACGAGGTGTAGCGATTGCGGTCGATGGAGAACAGGCGGGTACTGATGCCGGCACGCGGGAAAGCTTCCTGCATCGCCGCCAGGCATTCCCAGTGCACGCTGCATTCGAAGCCATCGAGCAGCCCGGCCTTGGCCAGCGCCCAACTGCCGGTGCACACGGCACCCAGTTGACGGCCCTGCCGAGCCTGGGACTGCAGCCATTGCACATGCTCGCGACAGACGCTGTGCTGGATATCGACGCCGCCGCAGACGATCACGGCATCCAGGGCCGGAGCATTGTCCAGGCCGCTGTCGGGGGTGATTTGCAGGCCGTCACTGGCGCTGACCGGGCGGGCGCCCTGGCTGAGGGTGTACCAACGGTAGAGTTCGCGACCGGAAAGGTGGTTGGCCATACGCAGCGGTTCCACCGCGGACGCCAGGGAAATCAGGGTGAAGTTGTCCAGCAGGAGAAAACCGATGGACTGGGGAACACGGTTCTGGGGTTGAGCCCCTTGGTTGAACTGTGACATTAGCGAAACCCTCAGACTAGGCACGGGCGGAGCCCCGTTTCGGGGCTTTTTGTTATGTCCTGGTACGGCTAAACCAGGTGATACCAAATCTAGGCAAAGGTCGTGCCTATCTTGATTGGTCATTCAATTAAAAATGGCGAGTTTCATCCAAGGCCCGTGCCACTGGGCCTAGGTGAGAGCGACAGAATCATTCTGTTTACGACTGCCCCGGCCCGTGCATTCCGGGGCCTGGGGCCTTAGGTAGCACTGGAGGTGTCAGCAAATGTCACCCCGCGCCGTAGGACACAATCGTCAGTAACAGACGAATGGCTCACACCGTGACCATCCGGTCTTACTCATTGCCACCGCTTTGCGCACCAGGACGGGGCAGCGGCGGGCAGGCTGGTCGATGAAGGCTCAACACTCGATCGCGCTGACAGCCAGACCACCGCGTGAGGTTTCCTTGTACTTGTCGTGCATATCGGCGCCGGTGTCACGCATGGTGCGGATCACCCGGTCCAGCGAGATGAAGTGCTCGCCATCGCCGCGCAGCGCCATCTGCGCCGCGTTGATCGCCTTCACCGCGGCAATCGCGTTGCGCTCGATGCACGGCACCTGCACCAGCCCGCCCACCGGGTCGCAGGTCAGCCCGAGGTTGTGCTCCAGGCCGATCTCGGCGGCATTCTCCAGCTGCGCCGGGGTCGCCCCCAGCACTTCCGCCAGCCCCGCCGCCGCCATCGCGCAGGCTGAGCCGACTTCGCCCTGGCAGCCCACTTCGGCACCCGAGATGGACGCGTTCTTCTTGCACAGGATGCCCACCGCCGCCGCGCCGAGGAAGAAGTTCACCACGTCGTCTTCGGTGGCCTCGGGGTTGAAGCGCATGTAGTAGTGCAGCACCGCCGGGATGATCCCCGCCGCGCCGTTGGTGGGCGCGGTGACCATGCGCCCGCCGGCGGCGTTTTCCTCGTTCACCGCCAGGGCGTAGAGGTTCACCCATTCCATGGCGCTCATGGTGCTGCCGATCACGTTCGGCTTGCCCAGTTCCTGCAGGCTGCGGTGCAGCTTGGCGGCACGCCGGCGCACGTTCAGCCCGCCGGGCAGGATGCCTTCGTGGCCGAGACCATTGCTCACGCATTCCTGCATGGCGTCCCAGAGTTTCAGCAGTCCGGCGCGGATCTCCGCCTCGCTGCGCCAGGCCTTCTCGTTGGCCAGCATCAGTTCGGCAATGCGCAGGTTGTGGCGCTGGCAGAGTTCCAGCAGCTCTTCGGCGCTGGAGAAGTCGTAAGGCAGCTCGGTGGTGTCCTGGTCGAGCTGACCGGAGCGGGCCTGGGCCTCGTCGACCACGAAGCCGCCACCGATGGAGTAGTAGGTGTCGCGGTGCAGCTCACCCGCCTCGCCTTCGACGATCAGCGTCATGGCGTTGGGGTGGTACGGCAAGTTTTCCTCGAGCAGCAGCAGGTCGCGCTGCCAGTCGAAGGCCACCGGGTGGCTGCCGCCCAACAGCAGTTCGCGGGACGCCTGCAGCGCCTCGATGCGCGGGGCGATCTGCTTCGGGTCGACCCGATCCGGCCATTCGCCCATCAGCCCGACCAGGGTCGCGCGGTCGGTGCCGTGGCCGACGCCGGTGGCCGACAGCGAGCCGTACAGGCGCACCTCGACCCGCGTCACCTGCTCCAGCAGGCCGCGCTCGCGCAGCGCCGTGGCAAACAGCGCCGCCGCCCGCATCGGGCCCACGGTGTGCGAGCTGGAAGGGCCGATACCGATCTTGAACAGGTCGAACACGCTGATAGCCACGAGGCAACTCCGGTAAGGATCACACTTGGCGCCATGATCGACATTTCAACGAAGCAAGGACTTCCCACACCGACTTGCTCGTATCCAAATACGTCGTGCCCGATGCACGGAACGGCCTGCCCTTGCGGGAGCGAATTCATTCGCGAAAGGTGTACGCAGTGACTCCACAAGGAAGAAAGGGGCAGGCCCAAGGCCTGCAATCGCGATTGAAATCGCTCCCACAGGCGATCCCGCGCTCCCACCTGTTTCCTTGCATTACCCGCGACAGATAAGTTCTGAGTGCGACCGGGTCGGTAGTCAGGCGATGCGTCTGGCCCGCATCATTCCCGCGCCCGGGGGCGGGGGCCTGCAGCAGTCCGACAGCCACGCGAGTCCGGAAAACGACAATAAATCCTGCTGTGGATGGACCCTTCCCATGACTCGACCCACCACTCCCCTGCTGGCAGCGTCGCTGCTGGCTGTGTCCCTGTTCAGTGCCCAATCGACCCTGGCCGCCGCCGATCCAGAACGCTGTTCCACGGTGCATTTCGCCGACGTCGGCTGGAGCGACATCACCGTCACGACCGCCGTCACCCGCCACGTGCTGAGCGAGCTCGGCTACATCACCAAGGTCAAACGCCTATCGGTGCCCGACACCTACAAGACGATGAGTGACGGCAAGATCGATGTCTTCCTCGGCACCTGGATGCCGGCAAGCGAAAACGACATCCGCCCCTACCTGGATAAAGGCACGGTGGAGAGTCTCGGCGCCAACCTCACCGGCGCCAAGTACACCCTGGCGGTAAACCAGGCGGCCTGGGAAGGCGGTGTCAAGAGCTTCGCCGACCTGGCGAAGTTCAAGCAGCAGTTGGGCGGCAGGATCTACGGCATCGAACCAGGTAACGACGGCAACAAGCTGATCCAGAAGATGATCGCGGGGAACACCTTCGGCCTTGCCGACTTCAAACTGGTGGAGTCCAGCGAGGGCGGCATGCTGTCCCAGGTGAAGCGCGCCGAGCACCTCAAGCAATGGGTGGTGTTCCTCGGCTGGGAGCCGCACCCCATGAACAACCAGTTGCAGATGCATTACCTGGAGGGAGGGGACGACTGGTTCGGCCCGAATTACGGGGGCGCCACGGTCTACACCACCGTGCGCAAGGGCCTGACACAGGAGTGCCCGAACCTGGGGCGACTGTTGAAGAACCTCAAATTCAGCCTGGCCATGGAGAACCACCTGATGGAGGCCATACTGAATCAGAGCACCAATCGTAGACGCGAAGCGAAGGCATGGCTGAAAGCCAATCCCGACACCCTGGCTGCCTGGCTGCAGGGTGTCACCGCGCGTGACGGCAGCGCGCTACCGGTGACCCTTACCCAGGCCAAAGCGCCGTGATGCGTCGCACCCTGCGATATCCATAGGCCATGTCGTCGCGCAACATATGAACGTCGCAAACCGACAATTGCCAAGGCCTCAAGGCTTTATCGTTGAGTCACCCGATTTCGTCGCTGTCGGTTCCCGTGGACCGGCAGACCGTGAGCACACCGCTCCGGACCGAAGAACACAAGCGGCGACCTCCCCCCGAATAGAGGTCGGCCTAATAAGAAATTTCGGAAGTACGCGCACCTCCGGCCGAGGTGCTGAACCCGCCCAGGGAATGGGTTTCGTAACACTGCCAGAGGGCTGCGAGGTTCTCGAAACATTGTTATCCACACAGGCAAGACAGTCGGCATCACCGGGCTGAGCGTCGTCGAGCGCCGGTTCTGGCTCCGTGTAGCTGTCCTGGATGTCTACTGAAGGGGAAATATCCCATGCAGTCTGGAAAGATCGTGGTTCAAAACCTCTACAAGGTTTTCGGGCAACAACCACAAGAAGCAATCGATTTACTCAAGCAGGGCTGGAGCAAGGAAAAGATCCTGGCTGAGCGCGGCGCCGTGATTGGCGTCAGCGACGTGTCTTTCAGCGTCAACGAAGGCGAGATCTTCGTGCTGATGGGCCTGTCGGGTTCGGGCAAGTCGACCCTGATCCGCTTGATCAACCGTCTTATCGAGCCAACCGCCGGTGACGTGTTCATCGACGGGCAGAACGTCGCCAAACTACCCACGTCGCAATTGATCGACCTGCGTCGCCGCGACATGAGCATGGTGTTCCAGTCCTTCGCCCTGATGCCCTCGCGCTGTGTGCTGGACAACGCGGCCTTCGGCCTGGAAGTAGCAGGCAAGAGCAAGAAGGAACGCGAGAAGCGCGCCATGGAAGTGCTGGAGCAGGTCGGCCTGGCCAGCTTCGCCCACAAGTATCCCCATGAACTCTCGGGCGGTATGCAGCAGCGTGTGGGCCTGGCCCGCGCCCTGGCCGTGGACCCGTCGATGATCATCATGGACGAGGCCTTCTCCGCCCTCGACCCACTCAAGCGCCGCGAGATGCAGGATGTGCTGCTGGACCTGCAGAAGAAGCACAGCCGCACCATCATCTTCGTGTCCCACGACATCGAGGAAGCCATGCGCATCGGTTCGCGCATCGGCATCATGGAAGGCGGCAAGCTGATCCAGGTGGGCACGCCCCAGGAGATCATCGAGAACCCTGCCAACGACTACGTGCGCAACTTCTTCAACACGGTCGATACCAGCCGCTACCTCACCGCTGGCCAGCTCAAGTCCGACAGCGTTCCGCTGTTCGTGCACAACGGCAAGGCGCCGGACGCACAGACGGTCTGCCAGAAGCTGCAGGCCCTGGACAAGCACTACGCCTTCATCGTCGACGAGAAGAACAACTTCCGTGGTTCCATCAGCCTCGAGAAGATCGCGCTGCTGGTCGAGGGTGGCCGCACCCTGGACCTGGAGCAGAACCTGCTCAAGCACATCGACCCAGTACCGGAAGACCTGCCACTCGACAGCGTCATCCAGCGCCTGGTGATCAACGAGGGGCCGATCCCGGTGGTCGACCAGAGTGGCCGCTATAGCGGTGCGATCAGCAAAGGCCGCCTGCTGAGCCGCCTGCGGGGAGAATGACGATGAGCGAGAAACTGGATCTTGGCAGCTGGGTGAATGACGTCGTCCAGCACCTGCTCGAAAACTACAGCGGCGCCTTCGAAAGCGTCGGCAACGTGGTCAGCGGCTTCTCCGAGCTGATCGAACGCTTCCTGATGTGGCCGCCGGCCTGGGTGCTGATTGCCGTATTCGTCGGCCTCGGCCTCTGGCGCATCGGCGTCAAGTTCGCCCTGTTCACCGCCGCATCGTTGATCCTGATCGTGCTGACCGGCTTCTGGGAGCAGACCGTGGTCACCCTCGGCCTGACCTTCTCGTCCACCTTGATCAGCCTGTTGCTCGGTATCCCGCTGGGCATCTGGGCGGCCAAGAGCGAGCGCGTCGCCGTGATCATCCGCCCGGTGCTGGACTTCATGCAGACCATGCCTGCGTTCGTCTACCTGATCCCGGCGGCCATGCTCTTCGGCCTCGGTCGCGTGCCCGGCATCATCGCCACGGTGATCTTCGCCATGCCGCCGGCGGTGCGACTGACCGCCCTGGGTATCCGCCAGGTGAACAAGGAAATCGTCGAGGCCGGTCAATCCTTCGGCTGCAACAGCTGGCAACTGCTATACAAAGTGCAGCTGCCGAATGCCATGCCGTCGATCATGGCCGGCGTGAACCAGACCATCATGATGGCGCTGTCCATGGTGATCATCGCGTCGATGGTCGGCGCCGGCGGTCTGGGTAACGACGTACTCGCCAGTATCCAGCGCCTGGACATCGGCCTGGGCTTCGAAAGCGGCATGGCCGTGGTACTGCTGGCGATCATCCTCGACCGCATCACCGAAAGCTTCGGTACCCGCCAGACATCGACCCGTGGCAGTGTCTTTGGCCGGCTCGGAGCCAAACTGCAGCGGCAGCAAGCGCACTAAGAACGCTTCACCTTTTCAATGTCAGGGAGTCGCTAATGAAAAAAATGAAGAAAGTCGCTGCATTGGGCCTGCTGGCCTGCGCGCTGGCCCAGGGTGCCTGGGCTCAGGAGCCGCAGAGCTGCAAGCAGGTTCGTTTCGCCGAGATCGGCTGGGCCGACATTGCCGCCACCACCGGCGTTGCCATGGTGCTGACCGAAGGACTGGGCTACACCCCGCGCAAGATCATGGCGTCTGTGCCCATCGCCTTCACCGGCGTGAAGAACAAGCAGATCGACGTCTTCCTCGGCTACTGGGCGCCCTCCATGGACGCGGTGATCGAGCCCTTCACCAAGGACAACGGCGTGAAGGTGCTGCCGACCCCCAACCTGGAAGGTGCCAAGTACACCCTGGCAGTTCCTACCTATGCAGCTGACGCTGGCCTGAAGAGCTTCCAGGACATCACCAAGTTCAAGGACCAGCTGGGCGGCAAGATCTACGGCATCGAGCCAGGCAACGACGGCAACCTGCTGATCGACAAGATGATCAAGGGCAACCAGTTCGGCCTGGGTGAGTTCCGTATGGTCGAGTCGTCCGAGGCGGGCATGCTGGTCCAGGTGCAGCGCGCGGTGAAGAAGAAGGAGCCAGTGGTGTTCCTGGGATGGGCACCGCACCCGATGAACACCCAGTTCGACATCACCTACCTGGCTGGCGGCGATGACGTGTTCGGCCCGGACTATGGCGCTGCCAAGGTCTTCACCGTGGTACCGCCGGACTACGAACAGCGTTGCGCCAACGTCGGCAAGCTGCTGAACAACCTGCAGTTCAATGTCGAAATGGAAAGCCAGCTGATGGAGAAGATCCTGGAGAAGGAAGATCCGGTGAAAGTCGCCACCGGCTGGCTCAAGGCCAACCCGGCCGTGCTCGACAAATGGCTGGCCGGCGTTACCACCTATGACGGCCAGGACGGCGCTGCTGCCGTGAAGAAACACATCGGCCTGTAATCCCCGGGCTCCTTCACGGAGCCCATTTCCTTGCATTTCGCCAATCGTGGCCCGGCGACGGGTCACGACGGGCACCGTCGCGAACCCGCCAGAGAACGGGCCATCGACCACGTAGTTGGCTGCCAATCCCACCTGATGGAGCAATACGTATGCGCAAGTTGAAATCCCTGTACCTGAAAACCCTCGGCGTCGCCGCCCTTGCCCTCGGCATGGGCATGGCCAACGCCGCTGACAAACCAACCCTGAAGATCGGTTTCGTGAACGGTTGGGACGACAGCGTCGCCGCCAGCTATGTCGCGGGCGAAATCCTCAAAGAGAAACTCGGTTATGGCGTCGAACTGAAGCCCGTCGAGCCGGCGATCATGTGGCAAGGCGTGGCCCGTGGCGATCTGGATGCCACCCTCTCGGCCTGGCTGCCCGCCACCCATGGCGAGTACTTCGAAAAGCTGAAGGACAAGGTCGTGGTGCTGGGCTCCAACTACAAGGGCGCCAAGATTGGCCTGATCGTCCCTGACTACGTGCAGGCCAAGTCCATCGAAGACCTGAACACCTACAAGGCCGACTTCGACGGCAAGATCACCGGTATCGACGCTGGCGCGGGTGTGATGCGCCGCACTGAGGATGCGATCAAGCAATACAACCTCGACATCAAACTGATGCCCAGCTCCGGCCCGGCCATGGCCACCGCCCTTACCCGCGCCGAGAAAGCACAGAAGCCGATCGTCGTGACCGGCTGGATTCCGCACTGGATGTTCGCCAAGTGGAAGCTGCGTTTCCTGGAAGACCCGAAGAAAGTCTATGGCGATGACGAGCACGTCGACACCGTGGTCAACCCTGGCCTGGAAGCCAAGGCCGCCGATGCCACCGCCTTCCTGAAGAAATTCTCCTGGAGCGGCGAAGAAGTGGGGGCCGTGATGCTGGCCATCCGCGAAGGCGCCAAGCCGGAAGCCGCTGCCAAGGAATGGATCGCCAAGAACCCGCAGCGCGTGGAGGAGTGGCTGAAGTAAGCCACGCTCGCGCAGTCCAAACGCCCTCGCCGGCCCTGCCTGCGGGGGCGTTTTGCTTTCAGGGAGTCCTGTGGGGTGAAATCATTCGTCAAGGGCGGCGAAGCTGCCCCTTTCAATCCCAGAGAGCAGGCCGTCCCTTCCCCCGATCAACCCGCTCGATTGATCGATCAATCAAATTCCCCCTAGACTGCGCGCTTCCAATTCCCACGCAAAATGGTGGAAGTACCCGATGCCCAAGGTCGGAATGCAGCCGATCCGTCGCTCGCAGTTGATCCAGGCCACCCTCGAAGCCGTCGACCAGGTGGGGCTCGGCGATGCCAGCATCGCCTATATCGCCCGCATCGCCGGCGTCTCAAATGGCATCATCAGCCACTATTTCCAGGACAAGAACGGCCTGCTGGACGCGACCATGCGCCACCTGATGGGGGCCCTGAGCAGCGCCGTACGCCAGCGACGCGCCGCCTTGCGCGAAGACACCCCCCGCGCGCACCTGCGTGCGATAGTCGCCGGCAACTTCGACGACAGCCAGGTCAGCGGCCCGGCCATGAAGACCTGGCTGGCCTTCTGGGCCGCCAGCATGCACCAGCCTTCCCTGCGTCGACTGCAGCGCATCAACGACCACCGGCTCTATTCCAACCTGTGCTGCGAACTGCGCCGTACCCTGCCCCAGGACCAGGCGCGTTCCGCCGCCCGCGGCCTGGCGGCGCTCATCGACGGTCTGTGGCTACGCGGCGCCCTCTCGGGTGATGGTTTCAATATCGAGCAGGCATTGCAGATCGCCTACGACTACCTGGACCAGCAACTGGCCAAGGCCGAGAGCTGATCCCTGAATTCGTTCGCGATGGGCAGCGCAGCTGACCCATTCAACATACCGGGGCAGACCTTCGGCCTGCTTGGCGATTGAAATCGCCCTACAGGACAAGCGCCCAGGCGTCATAAAAAAGCCCGGTCCAGAGACCGGGCTTCTTCATTGCAGAGTTGTTGGCCGATCAGGCCGCTTCGCCATGCAACTGGACGACTTTCGGGTGCTTCGGCGCTTGCTCCAGCGCCGCCACGTCGGCCTTCATCTGCTTGAGCAGGGCGAACATGTAGAGCAGCAGCACTACCGAGAACGGCAGGCCCGCCAACACGACCACTGTCTGCATCGCCGTGAAGTTGCCGGCGAACAGCAGGCCGATGGTCGCCAGGGTCACCACTACGGACCAGAAGATACGCAGCCAGTTGGGCGCGTCTTCGTCCAGGTCGCCTTCCTCGCGAGACAGGTTGGCCAGCATCACCGAGCCGGAGTCGGCAGGCGTGAGGAAGAGCACGAAGCCAACACAGATCGACAGGCCGATCACCGCCTTGGACCAGGGGTAATGCTCCAGCAGCAGGTAGATGGACATGGCCGGCTGCTCCAGCGCGGCTTTGCCGAGATCCGCTGCGTTCTGGTTCATCACCAGGTCGATGGCACTGTTACCGAATACCGACAGCCAGGCCAGGGTGAATCCCAGCGGAATCAGAAGCACGCCGCTGACCAGTTCGCGCACGGTGCGCCCACGGGAGATACGAGCCACGAACATGCCGACGAAGGGCGCCCAGGAAATCCACCAGGCCCAGTAGAAGAGGGTCCACAGGCCCATCCACTCTTCGCTTTTGCCGGACTGTCCGGTGTAGACGTAGAGGTCGAAGGTCTTCAGCACCAGGCCGTTGAGGTAGTCACCGAGGTTCTGCACGAAGCCGTTGAGCAGGTGCAGCGTCTCGCCGGCCAGCAGCACGAACACCAGCAGGCCGCTGAACAGGATGATGTTCAGGTTGGACAGGCGGCGGATGCCTTTCTCGATCCCGGATACCGCGGCCAGGGTGGCTACCGCGCTCATCACCAGGATCACCGCCAGCAGTGAGCCCTGGCTATGGGGCAGGCCGAACAGGTATTCGAGGCCGGAGGACACCTGCAGCGAACCGATACCCAGGTTGGTCACCAGGCCCAGCAGGGTCACGAAGATGCCGAAACAGTCCACTGCATTACCCACCGCGCCCTTCATACGGCGCTCGCCAAACAGTGGGTAGAGCGCCGAACGCAGCGCCAGGGGCTTGTTGTGACGGTAAGCGAAGTAGCCAACCGCCAGGCCCACCAATGCATAGATGGCCCAGCCGTGCACACCCCAGTGAAGGAAGGTCAACTGCAATGCCTGGCGCGCGGCGGCCTGGCTGCCCGGCTCGCCTTCCGGCGGGTTGTAGAGGTGGTCGATGGGTTCGGACGCCGCGAAGTACAGCAGCGAAATGCCGATGCCCGAGGAAAACAGCATGCCGGCCCAGGCGCCGTAGCTGAAGTCCGGACGGCTGTCGTCAGCACCCAGGCGCAGGTTGCCGTAGCGGGAGAAGGCGACATAGAGGACGAAGAACAGGTACGCACCGATGGCCAGCATGTAGTACCAGCCGAAGCTGCGCGACAGCCAGGCCTGGGCCTTGCCGAGCACGCTGCCGGCGCCCTCGGGGAACGCAATCAAGGCAACCGTGAGAAGCATGATCAGCGCAGTGGAGCCGAAGAACACGACCGGGTTCAGGCGCACCTTCTCATGATTTTTTGTTGTTGGAGCTTTACTCATTTGGAAATACCAAGGCAGTGAAAGCAGGCGCCCACAGGGCGCAACGACAGACCCGCGCCCGCGACCGGCGACGGGTGGCAACCCCCGGCCGAAGGCCTGAAATCAGGTGCGGCGAACTGCCGCATCCCGTTCCATGGTGCGCAGCTTATTCTTTGTTGTTTGAACGTTCAATAAAAATAAAGTAGGCTGATTTTCGACCTACCGGAATGGTTCCGGAAGCGGAGGAAACCCATGCCAAAAGTCGGAATGCAGCCCCTGCGGCGCACCCAACTGATTCACGCCACACTCGAGGCGGTGGACCAGGTAGGCATGGGCGACGCCAGCATTTCCTACATTGCGCGGCTCGCCGGGGTTTCCAACGGAATCATCAGTCACTACTTCCAGGACAAGAACGGACTGCTGGAAGCCACCATGCGCTTCCTCATGAACGATCTGCAGGACGCAGTGCGCAAGCGCCGCAAAGCCATGCGCGACGACAGTGCGCGCGGCTACATCCGTTCCATCATCGACGGCAACTTCGACGAGACCCAGGTCAACGGCCCGGCCATGAAGACCTGGCTGGCCTTCTGGGCCAGCAGCATGCACCAGCCGTCCCTGCGCCGTTTGCAACGCATCAACGACCTGCGCCTCTACTCGAACCTCTGCTGGCAGTTCCGCCGCGAACTCGATGTGGAAAGCGCCCGTACTGCAGCGCGTGGCCTGGCCGCCCTAATCGACGGCCTCTGGCTGCGCGGCGCGCTCTCCGGCGAAGCCTTCGAAACCGAGCAGGCCCGCCGGCTCGCCTACGAATTCCTTGATCAACAACTGACCAAGCAGGCGGCCTGAGCCGCCCGCCTTGCGCATACAACACCTAGAGAGGACAACCACCATGGCCCGATTCGAAGAACAGAAGCTCTACATTGGCGGCCGCTACGTCGACTCCACCAGTGGCGCCACCTTCGAGACCATCAACCCGGCCAATGGTGAAGTCCTGGCCAACGTCCAGCGCGCCGGCAAGGAAGACGTCGAACGCGCCGTCGCCTGCGCCATCGAAGGCCAGAAGGTGTGGGCCGCGATGACTGCCATGCAGCGTTCGCGCATCCTGCGCCGCGCCGTGGATATCCTGCGCGAGCGCAATGACGAACTGGCCGAACTGGAAACCCTGGACACCGGCAAGCCGCTGGCCGAAACCCGCGCCGTGGACATCGTCACCGGCGCCGACGTGATCGAGTACTACGCCGGTCTGATCCCCGCCATCGAAGGCGAGCAGATCCCGCTGCGCGAAACCAGCTTCGTCTACACCCGCCGCGAGCCCCTGGGCGTGGTCGCAGGTATCGGCGCCTGGAACTACCCGGTACAGATCGCCATGTGGAAGTCCGCCCCGGCCCTGGCCGCTGGCAACGCGATGATCTTCAAGCCCAGCGAAGTCACCCCGCTGACCGCCCTGAAACTGGCCGAGATCTACACCGAAGCCGGCGTGCCGGACGGCGTATTCAACGTGCTGACCGGCAGCGGCCGTGAAGTCGGCCAGTGGCTGACCGAGCACCCGCAGATCGAGAAAATCTCCTTCACCGGCGGCACCTCAACCGGCAAGAAGGTGATGGCCAGCGCCTCCAGCTCCTCGCTGAAGGAAGTCACCATGGAACTGGGCGGCAAGTCGCCGCTGATCATCTTCGAAGATGCCGACCTCGACCGCGCCGCCGACATCGCCGTAATGGCCAACTTCTTCAGCTCCGGCCAGGTCTGCACCAACGGCACCCGAGTGTTCGTGCCGCGCGCCCTGCAGGCCCGCTTCGAGGACAAGGTGGTCGAGCGCGTGAAGCGCATCCGCCTGGGCAATCCGGAAGACGCCAACACCAACTTCGGCCCGCTGACCAGCTTCGCCCACATGGAAAGCGTGCTCGGCTACATCGAAGCCGGCCGCAAGGAAGGCGCACGCCTGCTGATCGGCGGCGAGCGCGTCACCAGCGGTGAATACGCCAAGGGCGCCTACGTGGCCGCGACCGTGTTCAGCGACTGCACCGACGACATGACCATCGTCCGCGAGGAAATCTTCGGCCCGGTGATGAGCATCCTGGTCTACGACACCGAAGAAGAAGTGATTCGCCGCGCCAACGACACCGACTACGGCCTGGCCGCTGGCGTCGTGACCCGTGACCTGGCCCGCGCCCACCGTGTGATCCACAAGCTGGAAGCCGGCATCTGCTGGATCAACACCTGGGGCGAGTCCCCCGCCGAAATGCCGGTGGGCGGCTACAAGCAGTCCGGTGTCGGCCGCGAGAACGGCCTGACCACCCTGGCCCACTACACCCGCATCAAGTCCGTACAGGTCGAGATGGGCGACTACTACTCGGTGTTCTGACCGACGCCAGCGCCCAGGCGGCCCGGAGCATACCGGGCCGCACCATAGAACAAGATGCCGTGCCCCGGAGGCGACTCCGGTTTTTCTAGCAGGTAAGCCACATGTCCCAAGAATTCGATTACATCATCGTCGGCGCCGGTTCCGCCGGTAACGTGCTGGCCACGCGCCTGACCGAAGACGCCGATGTCAGCGTCCTGCTGCTGGAAGCCGGCGGCCCGGACTACCGCCTGGACTTCCGTACCCAGATGCCCGCCGCCCTCGCCTATCCGCTGCAGGGTCGCCGCTACAACTGGGCCTACGAGACTGATCCGGAGCCCTACATGAACAACCGCCGCATGGAGTGCGGCCGTGGCAAGGGCCTTGGCGGTTCCTCGCTGATCAATGGCATGTGCTACATCCGCGGTAACGCCCTGGACTTCGACGGCTGGGCCAAGGCCCCGGGCCTGGAGGACTGGACCTACCTGGACTGCCTGCCCTACTTCCGCAAGGCGGAAACCCGCGACATCGGCCCGAACGACTTCCACGGTGGCGACGGCCCGGTGAGCGTGACCACGCCCAAGACCGGCAACAACCCGCTGTTCCACGCCATGGTCGAGGCCGGCGTGCAAGCTGGCTTCCCGCGTACCGACGACCTCAACGGCTACCAGCAGGAGGGCTTCGGCCCCATGGACCGTACCGTGACCCCGGAAGGCCGTCGTGCTGCCACCGGTCGCGGCTACCTGGACCAGGCGCGCAACCGCCCCAACCTGACCATCGTCACCCACGCCCTTTCCGACCGCATCCTGTTCAGCGGCAAGCGTGCCATCGGCGTTGCCTACCTCAAGGGCAACAGCGACACCCCGATCACCGCGCGTGCCCGCCGCGAAGTGCTGGTGTGCAGCGGCGCCATCGCCTCGCCGCAACTGCTGCAACGTTCCGGCGTCGGCCCTGCTGCCCTGCTGCGCGATCTCGACGTTCCGGTCGTACATGACCTGCAAGGCGTAGGCGCCAACCTGCAGGACCACCTGGAGCTGTACCTGCAGTACGCCTGCAAGGAGCCGGTGTCGCTGTTCCCCGCCCTGCAATGGTGGAATCAGCCGGCCATCGGCGCACAGTGGCTGTTCCTCGGCACCGGTCTGGGCGCCAGCAACCAGTTCGAAGCCGGTGGTTTCATCCGTACCCGCTCGCAGTTCGAGTGGCCGAACATTCAGTTCCACTTCCTGCCGGTAGCGATCAACTACAACGGCAGCAATGCGGTGAAGGAACATGGCTTCCAGGCCCACATGGGTTCCATGCGCTCGCCGAGCCGTGGTCGCATCCACCTGAAGTCGAAGGACCCGCGCCAGCACCCGAGCATCCTGTTCAACTACATGTCCCACGAACAGGACTGGCAGGAGTTCCGCGACGGTATCCGCATCACCCGCGAAATCATGGGCCAGCCCGCACTCGACCCGTACCGTGGCCGCGAGCTGAGCCCGGGCGCGAACCTGAAGTCCGATGCCGAGTTGGACGAGTTCATCCGAACCCACGCCGAAACCGCCTTCCACCCATCCTGCTCCTGCAAGATGGGCACCGACGACATGGCTGTGGTGGACGGCCAGGGCCGCGTGCATGGCATGGAAGGCCTGCGGGTGGTGGACGCCTCGATCATGCCGGAGATCATCACCGGCAACCTCAACGCGACCACGATCATGATCGCCGAGAAGATCGCCGACCGAATCCGCGGGCGCAAGCCGTTGCCGCGCAGCACCGCCGACTACTACGTGGCGGGCGACAAGCCGGTGCGCGGAACCCCGGTTCGCAAGCTGTAAGGCACCTGCGCAACAACGAAGGCCCCTGGTGCAGCGCACCAGGGGCCTTTTCGTTTCGGGTCAATTTCCCTTGTGCGAATTCATTCGCGATCCGCGTGGCATCCCATTGCGGTTGAAACCGCTCCCACATCGGATTCCTGTTCGGCAACCCTACTCCGGCAGGTCCTGCCGAATCATCCAGTGCCCGCTGGGCGGCATCAGGCGGCTGATGTCGAATCGCTGAAGGCTGTCCTTGTCGATGACTTCGATTCGCGGGCTGACCCGCTGCGGCGACTGTTTGCCCTCCAGCGCACGGATCGCCAGATCCACTGCGACCCGTGCCTGGATAACCGGCGAGTCAGTGGGCGAGGCGAGGACCGTGCCGTCGGCGATTTCTTCCAGCACCCGCTCCGTGGCATAGAGCGAAACCACCTGGGCCTTGTAGCGGCTGCCGCCAGTACGCACCAGGTGGCCAGCAAAGGCCGCGGCCTCGGCATTGCCAAGGATGTAGTCGAGTCCGGGCTCACGCGCGAGTAACTGGCGCACCAGCACCGCCTGGGTGGAGCGGTCCACCGGGCCGTAGCCACCGCTTATCAGCGTCACCCCAGCCTGCGAGCCGAACTCTTTCAGCCCACGTTCGGCATCAGCGACCCAACCGGCATCCTCAGGACCCGGCAACCAACCCACGCGCACCGGTCGCCCGCCGCTGTGATCACGGATGTAAGCCATGGCCGCCTTGGCCATATCGGCAAAATCCACCTGGGACATCGCGGTGATGCCCGGGCAGTCGATGCGGTTGATCAGGTCGATCACCGGGACCTTGTCGCGATGCAGCAGGGCGATCTCGTCGCACAGCCCCTTGGCACCGATTGCGGCGATCACATACGCATCGGCGGCGAGCTGGATGCAGCGGGTCAGTTGCGCGCGCTGCATGTCCGGGAACTGGTAACCGCCGGCCTCGTAAACGCCGAGCTGTATGCCCTGGCGCTGCGCTTCCTCATCCAACCCCCAGGCCACGCCCCACCAGTAACGGTCCATGCCGTGGGGCAACAGGGCACAAATGCGCCAGGGCTTGCTCGCGCCGGTGAGCGGCCGGTAGCTGGCATCGCGTCCATCCACCTCGACCTGCAACGGAAACCACTCCGCGGCCAGGCAAGGGGCGGCGCTCATCAAGCTCAGCAGCAGCGCACAGAGGGTCCGCATGGAGACATTCCTTCCATGGTATGGGTTGGGAGGTTCGGATACTGGCAAGCCTAGCAGCCGTCGGCCAGTACGCCGTGATCCTTCGCGGGTGGAAAGGGAAGCGGCCGGCGCCTAAAGTGCGCAGGGTCCCGTAAGTAAGGATCGACATGGCCGAGCCCGTCTCCCTCGATGCCCGCACCACCCGCATGCTGCCCTGGCTGGTGGCGGTGGCCTTCTTCATGCAGGCCCTCGACGGCACCATCCTCAACACCGCCCTGCCCGCCATGGCCCGCGACCTTGCCGAAGACCCGCTGCGCATGCAGTCGGTGATCATCGCCTACATGCTGACCGTGGCCCTGCTTATTCCGGCCTCCGGCTGGATCGCCGACCGTTTCGGAACACGCCGGGTGTTCTTTGGCGCCGTGCTGCTGTTCAGCCTGGGCTCGTTGTTCTGCGCGCTGTCCTCGAACCTGCCGCAACTGGTGGGCGCTAGAGTGGTGCAAGGCCTTGGCGGCGCTCTGATGATGCCGGTGGGCCGGCTGGTCGTGCTGCGCGCCTATCCACGCACGGAGCTGGTGCGGATCATGAGTTTCATCACCCTGCCCGGCCTGGTCGGTCCGCTCATCGGTCCGACCCTGGGCGGCTGGCTGGTGGAATACGTCAGCTGGCACTGGATCTTCCTGATCAACATCCCGGTGGGCCTGGTCGGCGGACTTGCCGCGTGGCGCTTCATGCCCGACCTGCGCGGCAGCGGATCGGTCCGGCTGGACCTCTTCGGCTTCCTGCTCTTCGGCACCGCCATGGTGCTGATCACCATCGCCCTGGAAGGCCTGGGTGAGCTTCACCTGCCCCATGTGCGGGTGATGCTCCTGCTGCTCGGCGGCCTGGCCTGCCTCGCCGTCTACTGGCTGCATGCAGTGCAAGTCGAGCGGCCGTTGTTCGCGCCTTCGCTGTTTCGCACCCGGACCTTCGCCGCCGGCATTCTTGGCAACCTTTTCTCGCGTCTCGGCAGCGGCGCCTTGCCCTTCCTCACACCGCTGCTGTTGCAGGTCGCGCTGGGTTACCCACCAGCCCAGGCAGGGATGACCATGATCCCCCTGGCGCTCTCGGCCATGGCCGCCAAGCCCCTGGCCAAGCCCTTGCTGGACCGCCTCGGCTATCGCCGCCTGCTGCTCGGCAACACGGTGCTGCTGGGGGCGATGATCGCCAGCCTGTCGCTGATCGACGCCAATACACCCTACCCGCTGCTGCTCCTGCACCTGGGAGTACTGGGAGCGGTGAACTCGATGCAGTTCACGGCGATGAATACCGTCACCCTGCTGGACCTCGACGACCACCAGGCCAGCAGCGGCAACAGCTTGCTGTCCGTGGTGATGCAGCTGTCCATGAGCCTCGGCGTAGCGGTGGCGGCGGCGTTGCTCGGCGGCTTTGGCAAACCCGACGCGCCCAGCGTGCTGGAGGCCTTCCAGGCGACCTACTTGTGTGTTGGTGCACTGACCCTGCTGGCGGCGGCAATCTTCTTCCAGTTGCCGCCCGATAGCGGGCGTGCGGTGCGCCGCGTGCACCGCGATATCGACGAGTGACGGGGGAGGCGCGCAGGAGCCTGCTAAACTGCGCGCCATTTAGACTTTCAGGCCCGCCCCGTGACCACCACCGCCTTCTCTTCCCTGCCCCTCTCCGAGGCTACCCTGGCCAACCTGGAGACGCTGGGCTACCGCGACATGACGCCGATCCAGGCCCAGGCACTGCCGTTGATCCTCAAGGGCAAGGACCTGATCGCCCAGGCCAAGACCGGCAGTGGCAAGACCGCTGCCTTCGGCATTGGCCTGCTGGAGCCGCTCAACCCGCGCTTCTTCGGCTGCCAGGCACTGGTGCTCTGCCCCACCCGCGAGCTGGCCGATCAGGTGACCAAGGAAATCCGTCGCCTGGCTCGTGGCCACGGCAACATCAAGGTGCTGACCCTCTGCGGCGGCGTCCCGTTCGGTCCCCAGGTGGGCTCCCTGGAGCATGGCGCCCACGTCATCGTCGGCACCCCTGGCCGTGTCCAGGAGCACCTGCGCAAAGGCACTCTGGTGCTCGACGGCCTCAACACCCTGGTGCTCGACGAAGCCGACCGCATGCTCGATATGGGCTTCTACGACAGCATCGCCGATATCATTGGCCAGTTGCCGGCGCGTCGGCAGACCCTGCTGTTCTCCGCCACCTACCCAGCCGGCATCGCCCAACTGGCCAAGACCTTCATGCGCGAACCGCAGCAGGTGAAGGTCGAAGCCCTGCACGACGACAGCCAGATCGAGCAACGCTTCTACGAAATCGACCCGCGTCAGCGCATGGATGCCGTACTGCGCCTCTTGCAAAGCAACCGTCCGCAGTCCTGCGTCGCCTTCTGCCATACCCGCCAGCAGTGCCAGGAACTGGAAGCCCATCTGCGCGACAACGGCATTTCCGTGCAGTCGCTGCATGGCGACCTGGAACAGCGCGAGCGCGACCAGGTGCTGGCCCTGTTCGCCAACCAGAGCTGCAGCGTGCTGGTGGCCACCGATGTCGCCGCTCGAGGCCTGGACATCGCCGGCCTGGAAGCGGTGATCAACGTCGAGCTGTCCCGCGACCCGGAAGTGCACATCCACCGCGTCGGCCGCAGCGGCCGCGCTGGCGAGAAGGGCCTGGCCCTGAGCCTGGTGGCGCCGGCCGAAGCCAACCGCGCCCAAGCCATCGAAGACCTGCAGCAAGCTCCGCTGAGCTGGCAGCGCCTCGATGAATTGATCGTGAAGAACCGCGATCCCCTGCTGCCGCCCATGGCCACCCTGTGCATCAATGGTGGCCGCAAGGAGAAACTTCGCCCCGGCGACATCGTCGGCGCCCTCACCGGCGAGGCGGGGATTCCGGGCAGCCAGGTGGGCAAGATTGCCGTCTTCGACTTCCAGGCTTTCGTCGCGGTCGAGCGCGGGATTGCCAAGCAAGCGCTTAAACGCCTCAGTGAAGGCAAGATCAAGGGACGCACCTACAAGGTTCGCATCCTCTGACCTGCGTCGGAATCCGACCTCTGCGAACCATTCGCAGCGCAGTCATTCCGACGTGCAGGAGGCCTTGTCAGGGGCTGGACAGGCCGTGGCGGGCGAAGATGGACTGATAGGTGCCGTCTTCGCGCATGGCCTCCATGGCCTGGTCGAACTCCTCCACCAATTGCCGATGCCGTGGGTGGCTACGGCGCACCAGGATGTGCAAGCCATTCTCGCTGAGCGGCCGGGGCAGGAACTCCAGCTGGTCGCGAATGCCCGCCAGCTCTCCATTGAGGTAGAAGCGCGCTACCAACTCGTCTTCCAGGGTCAGTTGCACACGCCCGGCGGCAAGCATTCGTGCCCCCATCTGGAAGTTCTTCACCGGCACCTTGCTCAGTCCCGCATCGGCATCGAAGCTCGGCAGATAGCTATAGCCACGCACCACGGCAATGCTCTGGTGTTTCAGATCGGCCGACGACTGGAACAGGAAATCGCTGCCCTTGCGCTTGAGGAAGAGGACGCGATTGGTCAGGTACGGCTTGGAGAACTCACCGTAGCCCGCTCGCTCCTCGCTGTACCAGGCATTGACGATCAGGTCGTAATCGCCCACCTGGACTCCGCGTAGGGCGCGAGCCCATGGCACCTGGACAAACTCGGGGCGGTGCCCGGCGCGCTTGAGCGCGGTGCTCACCAACTCGCTCGCAAGTCCATTGCCCGGCAGACTGGCATCGGTGAAGGGCGGCCAGACATCGGCGGCCATGCGCAAGGTTTCAGCAGGGGCACTCGCGGTGGCGAGAAGCAGGGCGAAGAAGGCAAAACCACAGCGTCGTCTCATGCAAAGGCATCCGAGAACAGGTCTGGCCGGCAGGTAGCCAAGACTGCACGAAAACTTCGGCAGCGACCAGATACCCGGTACTTCCGTGCCTGATTCAGCGACCCCGCAATGTGACTCGCGCCGCGCTCCAGCATCGAATGCGACAGGGTGGCTGACAGCGCCACCCGCTGCCCTTAGGCTGTACCCGGCAGCACAGCCGTACACGGACATTCGCCCACAAGGCCCCTATGCCCTCGACCCGATTCACTCAAACGCTGCGCCGCCTCTGGGCGCTGGACAAGTTCAGCTACAGCCTGCGCGTCTTCGTCGCCCTCACTGGGAGCATGGCGCTGTGCTGGCAGCAGGACCGCCTGGACCTGCTGATTCCACTCTTCCTCGGCATCATTGCCAGCGCCCTGGCAGAAACCGACGACAGCTGGCAGGGGCGCCTGACGGCACTGCTGGTGACCCTCGGCTGCTTCAGCGTCGCCTCGCTGTCCGTGGAACTGCTGTTCCCCTATCCATGGGTCTTCGTCGGCGCCCTGGCCGTGGCCAGCTTCGGCCTGACCATGCTCGGCGCCCTTGGCGAGCGCTACGCCACCATCGCCTCAGCGACGCTGATCCTCTCCATCTACACCATGATCGGCGTCGACCAGCGCGGCGGTGTGCTCACCAACCTCTGGCAGGAACCCGCCCTGCTGGTGGCCGGCGCCGCCTGGTACGGCCTGCTCTCGGTACTCTGGCAGGCGCTCTTCACCCACCAGCCGGTGCAGCAGAGCCTGGCCCGGCTGTTCCGCGAGCTGGGACAGTACCTCAAACTGAAGTCAGCGCTGCTGGAACCGGTGCGCCAGCTCGACGTGGAAGCCCGTCGGCTGGAACTGGCGCGGCAGAACGGCAAGGTCGTGGCCGCACTGAACGCAACCAAGGAGATCATCCTGCACCGGGTCGGCAACGGCCGGCCCGGCCCAAAGGTCAGCCGCTACCTCAAGCTCTACTTCCTGGCGCAAGACATCCACGAGCGCGCCAGCTCCTCCCATTACGCCTATAACGAGCTGGCCGAAGCCTTCTTCCATAGTGACGTACTCTTCCGCTGCCAACGCCTGCTGCGCCAGCAAGGCGGCGCCTGCCAGGCACTGGGCCGCGCGATCCAGATGCGCCAGCCCTTCGACTACCTGGACGGAGCCCAGGCCCTGGAAGACCTGAACAAATCCCTGGAGCACCTGCGCATCCAGAGCAATCCGGCCTGGCGCGGCCTGCTGCGCTCGCTCAACGCGCTGGCGCGCAACCTCGGCACCCTTGACCGCCTGCTGATCGATGCCAGCAACCCCGACGCCCTCGCCGAAGCCCAGGACGCCAGCCTGCTGGATCGCTCGCCGAAAGGACTGAAAGACGTCTGGGAACGCCTCAGGCAGAACCTCACCCCCACATCCCTGGTGTTCCGCCACGCGCTGCGCATGGCCCTGGCCCTGACCGCCGGCTATGGCGTGCTGCACCTGATCCACCCCGAGCAGGGCTACTGGATCCTGCTGACCACGGTATTCGTCTGCCAGCCCAACTTTGGCGCCACCCGGCGCAAACTGGTACAGCGGATCGTCGGCACTCTGCTCGGCCTGGCGCTGGGTTGGGCGCTGTTCGACCTGTTCCCCAGCGCCCTGGTGCAATCGGTCTTCGCGGTGGTCGCCGGGGTGATCTTCTTCGCCACCCGCGCCACTCGCTACACCCTGGCCACGGCCGCGATCACGCTGATGGTGCTGTTCTGCTTCAACCAGATCGGCAACAGCTACGGCCTGTTCCTGCCACGTCTGGTGGACACGCTGCTCGGCGCGCTGATCGCCGGCCTGGCGGTGATCTTCATCCTGCCCGACTGGCAGGGTCGCCGGCTCAACCAGGTGGTGGCCAACACGCTCGCCTGCAACAGCCGCTACCTGCGGCAGATCATGCAGCAGTACGCCATCGGCAAACGCGACGACCTGGCCTACCGCCTGGCCCGACGCAACGCCCACAACGCCGACGCGGCGCTGTCCACCACCCTCTCCAACATGCTCATGGAGCCGGGCCACTTCCGGAAGGAAGCGGACATCGGCTTCCGCTTCCTGGTGCTTTCCCACACGCTGCTGAGCTATCTCTCCGCGCTCGGCGCGCACCGCAGCGAAACCCCCGGTGAAGCCCTGACGCCGACCATCAATGAAGCCGCCGAACAGATTGCCGAAAGCCTGGACTGCATCGCCCAGGGCCTGACCGACCGCCGCCCGATCAGTATCCATCGCGACGAGGAGGATGCACTCGCCAAGGCCCTGGAGCAGCTTCCGGAAGACATGGACGACCGCCCACGCCTGGTGCAGACCGAGCTGGGACTGATCTGTCGGCAGCTAGGGGCGCTGCGGACCCTGGCGGCGCATCTGCTGAATGAGGGGAAGGTGGCGTAGGAGAGTCATCCGCCGCCTGCACCACATGCCTTGTGGGAGCGAATTCATTCGCGAATGCTTTCCCACAAGTCGTAGGGGTTCATCCGTTCGCTACATTCAGTGAATTCCCAGCTTCGGCAGGCGCCGGCTTCTGCCACGGACTTTTACAGTCTTTGCCTTCGACATCAGGACGCAATGGACATGCCGAGCAAGGACCTCAGGGCGGGCAGAATTTCTCTGCCCGGCCAGATCTACCACATCACCACCACTACGGAAGGCCGACGGCCCCTGTTCAGGGACTTCACCCACGCCCGAATCGCCATCGCCGAGCTACGTCGCTTGCATGAGCAGAATGTGATCAATTCATTGGCCTGGGTACTGATGCCTGACCATCTGCATTGGCTGTTTCAACTCAGGGGACCCATCTCCCTTTCGACCGTCGTCAAGGTCTTCAAGGGGCGGTCCGCGAGACAGCTCGGAATGCAGTCGGGCATTGACGGCGTGGTCTGGCAGCCCGGGTTCCATGACCACGGTTTGCGGCGGGACGAGGATGTGTTGAAGGTCGCTCGCTATATCGTGTCCAACCCTTTGCGGGCAGGATTGGTGGCCCACATCGGCGACTATCCCTTCTGGGACGCACACTGGCTCTGAATGGAACCGAGCCCGTGGGGGCGAGTTCATTCGCGATGCGGGCCACTGGCCTGCCTCATCCTGCCGAATTCATTCGCGGTTTTCGCGAATGAATTCGCTCCTACAGGAAAACGCCCTGAAACCCCGGATTACGCCCCCATCAACTCCTTGATCGTCTCCCCCACCTTCCGCACCGCCGCTTCGATCGCCGGGGTCGGCTTGGAGGAGTAGTTCATCCGCAGGCAGTTCCGGTACTTGCCGGAGGCGGAGAAGATGCTGCCGGCGGCGATCTGTACGCCTTTGGGCAGCAAGGCGCGGTTCAGGCGCAAGGTGTCGAAATCCTCGGGCAGCTCCACCCACAGCATGAAGCTGCCCTGGGGCCGGCTGGCGCGGGTGCCTTCGGGGAAATAGCGCATCACCCAGTCAATCATCTGGTCGCGGCTGTGTTGGTACTGGCTGCGCATGCGCCGCAGGTGCGGTTCGTAGTGGCCCTTGCCGATGAACTCGGCCAGCGCCAGTTGCGGCTGGGTCGCCGTGGCGCCGGTGGAGATGTACTTCATGTGCAGCACGCGGTCGAGGTAGCGGCCGGGAGCGATCCAGCCGACGCGAATACCCGGCGCCACTGTCTTGGAGAATGAACTGCAGAGCAGCACACGGCCGTCGTCGTCGAAAGACTTGATGGTGCGCGGACGCGGGTACTGGTAAGCGAGGTCGCCGTACACGTCGTCTTCCAGGATCGGCACGTCGTAGCGCTGGGCCAGCGTGACCAGGGCGCGCTTGCGTGCCTCCGGCATGATGTAGCCCAGCGGGTTGTTGCAGTTCGGGGTGAGCTGGATCAGCTTGATCGGCCACTGCTCCAGGGCCATTTCCAGCGCCTCCAGGCTGATGCCGTTGAGCGGGTCCGTGGGCAGCTCAAGGGCCTTCATGCCGAAGCCCTTCAGGGTCTGCATGGCGCCGTGGAAGCTCGGCGAATCCACCGCGACTATGTCACCCGGCTCGCACGTGGAGCGAATCGCTACCGACAGCGCCTCGTGGCAGCCAGTGGTGATGACGATATCGCTGGCGGGGATCTGGCAACCGGAATCCAGCGCCAGGCGCGCCACCTGTTCACGCAACGCCTCGGTGCCGTAGATGCTGTCGTAGTAGAGGCCGCTGCCGTCCTGGCGTCGGCTGATCTGGCCGAGGCTGCGCAACAAGGGTTTCAAGGTCGGGCTGGTGATGTCAGGCATGCCGCGACCGAGTTGCAGGACGTTGTCCTTGGCGCTGCGCTTGATCAGATCGAGCACGTCGTTCCACTGCGATACATCCACCGGCCGCTGCGGCGCGCGGCTCATCGCCGGCAGCGCGGGTGTCTGACGGCGCGGCGGCACGAAGTAGCCGGACTTCGGCCTGGGTTCAGCCAGTCCGCCATCCTCGAGAATCCGGTAGGCCTGCTGCACCGTGCTCAGGCTCACGCCGTGCTCCAGGCTCAGTGCACGCACCGAAGGCAGGCGGTCGCCGGGGCGGTAATAGCCCTGTTCGATGCGCTCGCCAAGAGTTTCGGCCAGTTTGATGTAGAGCTTCATGACAGTCTCCTGAATCGGAGTTAACACGCAGCAGGACCATTACAGATGGGTGCTGAACTGGGGATTCAGATAGAAAACCACGCAATCTGTATGAAGAAAATATACAGATCGTGAATCTGTATTGTGAAATTGCCGACGGACATCATGTTCTCACCCCGATCCACCACAGGGCATGAGGAACGCAATGATGAACGGCCTGAGCGATGTACGCCTGACTCTCCACGCACGGGAACTGGAACAGGAGCAGCGCACGCCTGTATCCCTCGCATCCGCCCTGTCGGGCAATCGCTGGGACCGTTTCTGGATGCGCCTGCACACCCGTCGCAAGCTGCTGGAACTGGATGACCACGCCCTGCGGGACATTGGCCTGACCCGCGAACAAGCGCTGGATGAGGCCCTCAAACCCTTCTGGAGAGTCTGAGGGCCGGCCCGGCTGCTTCCTCAGGCGAGACGGAAGCGGCCGGTGTTCTGGGTCAGGGCGTGGCTGCCCTGCTGCAGCTGCTGGGCGGCCACCTGGACGGACTGCGCGCCCTGCAGCAACAGGTTGGCGGCCTGGTCCACCTGCTGGATGCTGCCGCTCACCTCGTCCGCCGTGGCGGCCTGCTGCTCGGAAGCGGTGGCAATCTGCGCCAGGCGATCACTCACCCGCTGCACCGCCTCGGCGATCCCGGAAAGGTCGGCGCCCATGGCCAGCACGTTATCCACGTCGGTTGCGGCCTGGCCGAAGGCGGCCTCGATCTGTGCCACGGTCTCGCCCACCACGGTCTGCAACGCTGCGACCGTTTGCGCGATCTCGGCGGTCGAGTCCTGGGTACGCCGGGACAAGCTGCGCACTTCGTCCGCCACCACGGCGAAGCCACGCCCCTGCTCGCCGGCCCGCGCCGCTTCGATAGCGGCGTTCAGCGCCAGCAGGTTGGTCTGCTCGGCGATGCCCTTGATCACATCCACCACCTGGTTGATCTGCCGGGTCTGCTCGCGGAGCTGCTGCAACGCAGCCACGCTGTTGCCCAGGTTGCTGCTGAGCTGATTCATGCTGGCGCTGGTGCGCGCGCTGCGCTGGTTGCTCTGCATGGCGATCTCACGTGTGTGCAGCGCATCACGGGCGGCGTCCTCGCAACTCGAAGCGACGCTCTGGGCAGTTGCAGCCAACTGGGTGGCGGCAGCGGCAATCTGGCTGACCTGGCCCTGCTGCTGTTCCACTGATACCAGCGTATTCCGCGCCTGGTTGCTGAGCTGCTCGACCGTGCCGCCCAGCTGTTCGCTTTCGCGATTCACCCCCAGCAACGACTCGCGCAATTGCGCCAGGGCTGCGTTGAGGGCCTCGGCAATGCCCGCAAGGTCGTCGCGTCCATGGACCCTCGCCGTGACCCTGAGATCACCGCCGCGCAGCCCTTCGGTCGCTTCGGTGATGCTCGCGGTGCCCCGGCGGATGGACTGGTTCAGGCACAGGAGCATGTACAACGCCAGCAGCGTCAGCGCCGCGAACCCCCCCATCACCTCCGTCATGCTGCCCAGCGCTTGTTCGCGATACTCGCCCAGGCGCGACGCCATGCGTGCCTGCAGTGCCTGCTGCAAGTCCTGCAGGCGACCGTTCAGTGCGTCCACCAGACTGACGAACTGCGCAGGTGTCAGGGTGAAAGGCGTTGACTCGAAGACCTGTTTGTCCACCCCGGCGAGGAAGCCGGCCATGCCTTCGTCCGCTGCGGCGAACGGCGCTTCCAGCGCGCTCATGTCACCCGGCGCCAGGGCCAGCGCCTTGCGGGCCTTGCGCAACTGGCGCGCGGTGTCCCCCAGGGCGCGACGCAGGTCGCGCAGAGCCACCCGGCTCTGCAGGGTGAAGTGCTGCGCCACCAACGCCCCATGGCCGTTACTGGCGAAGCTGCCCAGGGTTTCCTGCAGGCGCGGTTGCACGCTGGTGAGCTGCTCCATCATCAGATAGGTGTCGAGCCAGGGATCGAGGATCAGCCCGGAATCGGTGGCAACCTGTTCGCGCAGTGCCTGGAGCACCTGCAGGATGCCCTGGTAGCGCTCCAGCCCGTCGGGAAGCGCCAGGGACAGTACCCCGTCCAGCTTCACCTGACTGGCACGCCCCTGGAGCTCATCGAACAGCACCTGGCTCTGCCCGGCGATGCCTTCCACCTTGAGCTGCACCGCCACCTGATCCAGCGCCTTGGCCAATGCGGCGGCACGCTGTTCCAGCGCCGGGCGCGCGCGCTCGTCGCCACCCTTGAGGCGCGCCAGCAGGAAGCGCTGGCCATCGAGTTCATGCTGCACGACGGAAAGGGCCTGCACGACTCGCAAGCCGCTCAGTTCGCCGTCCACGACCCCGAGGCGATCACGGTAATCACCAACTATCACGGACAGGGCATAACCCAGGGGCAGGATGAACAACAGGAAGAGCAACTGGAACTTGCGGGCGAAACTGAAGCGCTCGAGTAGGCGTACCCCTGGCGTGAGCAAAGCTGTCATTGCGACCCCTCGTCTGGTTCCGGTCACCCGTGCCAGGCGGGAGGGTGTCTCCCGGGCAATGTGTCCGGCCTTTCGTTCTTTTTGTGGAGGACTCCCCTGGGAACGGGGATTAACCGCCGGAGAATAGTAGCTTTGTGCTATTGCACAGAAGAGGCCGGTCACGATCTCGACCGAGGATGTCGCGCGGCTGTATCAGGGCCAGGGCTTCCAGTCCCGAGACGGCTTGTTCAATGGAGCCTGCAGCCGCTGGAAGCCAGGTTGCGCCTGGAGCTTGCGCAAGGCTTCGGTCAGGCGCTTGTCCACGTGGCTGCCACGCGGGGTATCCGGTACCAGCCACCTCACCGGATAGAGGCCGAAATCCTGGGCGCGCAGTTGTTCACGCAGTCCCAGGCGATCGATTTCGTGTTCGGTCTCGTTCACGGCGAAGACGTAGCCATCGATGCGGCCGCGCACCAGCTTCTGCAGGCTGGCCTCGATGCTGTTGCCAGACAGCGCCGGAAAGCCAAGCCAGGGCGCATGGGCGCGATCAGTCTCGACCTTGTAGGGAAAGGCCAGGCTGCGCAGGGCCGGTGTCACGGTCGGCGCGGCGAGCTGCTCCTGTAGCTCATCCACGCGCCAGCTGTGTCCCAGCAGCGGCATCAGTTGCGCCTGCTGGCCGGCATCGAGACCGCTTGCGGCCAGCCGCTCGCTACTGAGCGCATGGGCCGGATCAAGCAACTGGGCGACGCTCAGGCTATTGGCACGCCGGGTGAACAGGCCGAATCGAACCTCCCAGAGCAGGCCCGAGCCATAGCGCAACCCAGCCGGCAAACGCGGCAGGTTGCCGAGAAACGGCACCTGGAACTCGCACTGACCGTTCTGCAGCAGGTGAAAGGTGCGTGCGAAAGGGATGATCTGCAGCTCGAAATCGATATCCGGGAGCTGCTGGTCCATGGCTCGAACCAGGTCCAGCAGTGGTCCGGTGCCATCCGCTTCGGCCAGTCCGGGGACTTCAGCCACGGCCACTCGCCATTGCTCGGCAGCCGCGACGGTGCCGGCCCAGCACAGGCACAAACCGAGGTACAGCAGCGAGAGTCGGCGCATGAAACACCCCAGGGCAGCGGTACGCCTGAGTATAGGTGCGCCCTCTATCGCAGCAGGCTGACCATGCGCTGGATCGCATCCTGGTGCGCGGACACCAGGGCCAGACCACCGTCGGCGTCCAGGGCATCCAGCGGAGGCGCCAGCTTACGGTAGGCGGCCAACTGCTCGATGGCTGGCAGCCGGGCCTGTCGCCCCTCATCGCGCAGGGCGTGGTAGAGCCCCAGGTTTACCAGATCAATCAGGCTGAGCCGGCCGCCACTGTCGACGTCCCACTGCCTGACGCTGCGCACGACGTCGATGTAGCTCTGATCCACCGCCCATTTCTTCAGCACGATCACACTCAGGGACTGGCCGTACTCCTGGCAGAGACGTGCGTAGACCTCTGGGCTCGGGACCTGGCTGGCGTCCTTGAAGGCGGAGAGCACCGCCAGATCGCCGACATCACAGAGCAGGCTGGCCAGCATTGCGTGGTCTGGCGAGGTGAAACCCAGGGGGCGGGCAAGCACCGCACTGATGGCGGCATGACGTGTAAGCCGTCCCCAGACACCGATGAACAGTTGCTTGTGGGCGGCGCTGTGGAGGGTGAAGAGACTTTTCAGGCTGTGGATCAGGGTGATGCGATCCACCTCCTGCAGGCCGAGCAGACGGATCACATCTTCCAGCGTCCGCGGCGGCGTGCTGGAGCGGAACATGATGCTGGAGGCGTGCTTCATCAGCAGCGCGCTGAGTGCCGGGTCCTTGCTGATCACCTGCTTCAAACGCGCGACGGATACGTTCGGGTCGGCCAGGGCGCGGCGGATGTCCAGGGTGATCATTGGCAGGCTGGGGAGTTGCTCCTCGCCATTCATCAGCTGCGTGACCACCTTTCGGTAGATCGAGTAATCCGACTCTGCTGCGCTCAACACGGTTCTCCCCATTTTTTGTGGCCGCAGTGTAGCTATGCGCCATCACGGCGCCCATGGGAGTCTGATGCCAATCGGACGGATTGCTCAGGGCAGCGGCACGCCATAGGGCCTGGCGAGATCCTTCAGCCGACCATCGGCACGCATCTGTTTCAGCACACGACCGATGTCGTCGCGCAGCTGTCGGTGGGATTCCCCCCTGGGCAAGGCGAAGTAGCCGACCTGGGTATCGATCACCGGCGTGAGCTTTCTCACCTTGCCGGAGATGCCCAGCTCCACTATGCGCGGCCGGGAATCGCGCTCGTTGCTCGCGGCCAGGTCGGCGCGGCCCGCCATCAGCAGCCGGAACGCCAGTTCGACCGAGGGCGTTACATGCAGGTCCAGCTGGCCGCGCATAGCCTCGAATCGCTCGCCGTAGATCCAGCCATGGATGATGGCGATCCGTTGTCCCTTCAGGCTTGCCAGGGTGCCGTCCCAGGCGGAGGACGTCTCACTGCGCGCGTAGAACACCACGCTGTCGCGATAGAAGCCGGGCTCGGCAAACTGGAAGCGAAGCTCCCGTGCGGCGGTCCGATAGGGGCCGATCAGCACATCGGCGCGGCCCTCCTCCACCAGCTTCTGGGCGCGCGCCCAGGGGTAGCTTTCGAAGCGCACCTGATCGCCCAGGTCGCTGGCGATCGCACGCATCACGTCGATGCCCAGACCACTGGGTGCGCCCTTGGCATCGAGGACATAGATTCCGGGGAATTCGGTGCCGACCGCGAGCAGTTCACGGCCATCGGCGAAGGGGATCAGGCCCAGCACCCAGAGAATGACGCAGAGGGTACGAAATCTCGGACGCATGTCCGCGGGCCTCGGTCGGCTGCTACCTATGAGCCTAGTCGGGCAGACATTGCTTTTCATGCCCCCGTGCGCTGGAGCCGAACACCGATGCTGGACCGATGGCGCGTGATCCGATCAAAGCGACGAGCCAGCTCCGGTCAGGTCGGCAGTTCTCGCCAGGTAAGGTAGATGCGCAGGTCGAACTCCAGCTGGTGGTAGCCAGGCAGCATGTGCTCGCAGAGCTGGTAGAAGGCCTTGGTGTGATCGCGCTCCTTCAGGTGCGCCAACTCGTGGACCAGGATCATCTGCAGGAACTCCGGAGCGGCTTCCTTGAACAGCGAGGCGACGCGGATTTCCTTCTTCGCCTTGAGCTTACCGCCCTGAACCCGCGATATCGCGGTGTTCAGGCCAAGGGCCTTGTGCACCACATCGAGCTTGTTGTCGTAGAGCACCTTGTCCGGCGCCGGAGCGTTGCGCAGGTGCTCCTGCTTCAGGGCCATGGCGTAGCTGTACAGCGCCTTGTCGCTCTGCACCTCATGCCGTCCCGGGTAACGCCGCTCCAGGTAATCACCGAGACGGCCGGTGGCGATCATTTGCGCGACCTGGTCCTGGAGGCTGGCCGGGTAGCCACGGAGGTACTTGAGACTGGTCATGACGAAACAGGCGGAAATTGAAGGCGCGACAGTCTACCCGAGCAGGGCGAACCGCGAGCGTCTCCCGACCAGTCGACTGCCTCCCGAAAAGTTCCCAGGGGCTTTGCGACGCAGTTCAAGGTTCCAGCAAATTCCCCTTCGAGCGCACCACAGACATCGCTGATAGCACCGAGCCAGAGCCTTTCAAAAAACCGGCGCGGCTGATCAGAAAATTTCCTTATCCATCAAGGCCGGTCATTTCCGGCCGTTTTCTGCTGCCCACGGAAAGGCAATATCGCAATACTGGCCAATGCCAGATTTGACGTATTATTGACGCCAATATGCCGACAATCGGTAACTGACAAAGGCACCAGCGCCTTCGTATAAAGCGCTCGCGAGACGGCCAAACGCCTTCGGACGAAACGGCGGGCAACTGCCACATGCAACCTCACTTTTGGTTCGAGCGACATTGGCCGGAACACTGTCCTGCATTCGTGTGACGTGGACTCGCAGCGCCCGACCGGAAGCTTCTTTCGAGAACTCCGTGATGATCGACCTCTCCACCTGGAACCTGACCCTTCCCGTAGGCGTACCCGCTGTCACCATCGAAACCCCGCTACTGGTGGGCGGCTACCGCGACTACTACTTCCAGAATGACGGCGCCACCGTGCGCTTCTGGGTACCGGTAAACGGCAGCACTACTGCCAACGCCGTCTACCCACGCAGCGAACTGCGCGAAACCTATGCCGATGGCAAGCTGCGCAACTGGACCTACCCCAGCGCCGACAACCTGCTCAGCGCCAACCTTGCGGTCAGCCAGGTACCCTCCACCGGCAAGCTGGTAATCGGCCAGATCCACGCCTACGGCAGCACCAGCCCCATGCTCAAGCTGGAGTACCAGTTCAAGACCAAGACGCAGACCGCCAACATCGTCGCCAAGGTGCGCAACTCCCCCGACGACGAAACCAGCGTGGTGATCCCTTTGCTCAGCGGCATCCCGCTCAACCAGCGCTTCAGTTACGTGATCGACCTGACACCCAACGGTCTGCTCAGCGTCATGGTCAATGGCAGCCTGTGGAGCCAACAGCTCTCCACAGCCTGGGCGCCGAAACCGCTGTACTTCAAGGCGGGGGTGTATGCGCAGGACAACGAGGGATATGAGACGGAAGCGGGAGCGGCGACCTTCTACAGCCTGAAGATCGAGCATCGGGCGCCTTGAGCCCCCTCCCCCCTGGCCCCTCTCCCTGAAGAGGAGAGGGGTGACTCGCGCCTGAATGCATGCAGACGCTGGAAACTGGGCGTGATGCCGAACTCAAACGACGGCCTTGGTACAAACTGGCGCCCCTCTCACTCAGGGAGAGGGGCTGGGGGTGACGGGCTCGACGCACCGCGCCAGCGCCTTCGGATCGAGCAACGAGCAGGGGTCACCGCCCAGATAGCTGCGATACACCCGCAGCAGATCCCCTTCGCTGATCCGGCAATCGCCCGCCGGGCACTGGCTGGCGAACTCGAAGCGCCCAGCGGGCGGGTCGGCCAGGCGGATCTTCAACGACGGCCAGCCGGACGGTTTCGCCGCCGACGGCGTGAACAACCAGACGCCCTTACGCTGCACCAGGGCGCCGCCGGCTTCGGCATAGTCGAAGACGAACATCAGGGTGCGCGATGTCTTGGTGGTGCAGTCGGTGCGATCCAGGCATTGCTGCGGATCGCTGGCTACCGGCTCGGGCGGCGGCGCAGGGGCCACCGGCGGCTGGCCGGCGCAACCCGTGAGCAGCAGGGCGAAACCCATCATCAGGGGCAGGCGCATCGGAAACTCCTGTTGCCGGATACGAAAGAGCCCCGCATGGCGGGGCTCCTCGTGAAGCACGACGGGATCAGTTGACCTTGGCGGCCAGCTCGCCCTTGGCGTAACGCTGGAACATACCTTCCAGGGAGACCGGCTTGATCTTGGAGGCGTTGCCGGCAGTGCCGAAAGCTTCGTAACGGGCGATGCAGATGTCGCGCATGGCTTCGACAGTCTTGGCGAAGTATTTGCGCGGATCGAACTCGGCCGGGTTCTTGGCCAGGAAGCTACGGATGGCACCAGTGGAGGCCAGACGCAGGTCGGTGTCGATGTTGACCTTGCGCACGCCGTACTTGATGCCTTCGACGATCTCTTCGACCGGCACACCGTAGGTTTCCTTAATGTCGCCGCCGAACTCGTTGATGATCGCCAGCCAGTCCTGCGGAACGGAGGAAGAACCGTGCATCACCAGGTGGGTGTTGGGGATGCGCTTGTGGATTTCCTTGATGCGGTCGATGGCGAGGATGTCACCGGTCGGCGGCTTGGTGAACTTGTAGGCGCCGTGGCTGGTGCCGATGGCGATGGCCAGGGCGTCCACCTGGGTCTTCTTGACGAAGTCGGCAGCCTCTTCCGGGTCGGTCAGCATCTGGCTGTGATCCAGGATGCCTTCCGCGCCAACGCCATCTTCCTCGCCGGCCTGGCCGGTTTCCAGGGAACCCAGGCAACCCAGTTCGCCTTCCACGGACACGCCGCAGGCGTGGGCGAAGGCAACGGTCTGCTGGGTAACGCGGACGTTGTACTCGTAGTCGGACGGGGTCTTGCCGTCTTCACGCAGGGAGCCGTCCATCATCACGGAAGAGAAGCCCAGCTGAATGGAGCGCTGGCAGACGTCGGGGCTGGTGCCGTGGTCCTGGTGCATGCACACCGGGATGTGCGGGAATTCTTCGATGGCAGCCAGGATCAGGTGGCGCAGGAAGGGAGCGCCGGCATATTTGCGAGCACCCGCGGAGGCCTGCACGATCACCGGGGAATCGGTCTTGTCGGCCGCTTCCATGATGGCGCGCATCTGTTCCAGGTTGTTGACGTTGAAAGCCGGAACGCCGTAGCCGAATTCGGCGGCGTGGTCCAGCATCTGGCGCATGCTGATGAGTGCCATGGTGTTTCAGTCTCCCGATTGGGTGGGCTGTCAAATTACAAAGCCTGCCGCAGGGGCAGGCCGGGTTCAAGTTCCCGGGGAGGAGCGGTCATCCGCCAACCCCGGGGGAAATCAAAAACGGGTCAGAGGGCCTTGCAGCCGCGACCGATCAGATCATCGGTCGCCACCCAGTAGACCAGGCCTTCATCACCCTTGGTGTGGAAAGCCAGGTTGCCGTCGCTGTAGAGCGCGCCGGAGCCCGAGGGTTCCCGCTTCAGGCGGTGGACGATGTCACCACCACCCAGGCGCAGGTCGATGCTCTCCTGAGTCGCATCACTGAAACGCCACAGCACTTCGGCCTGGCTGTCGCAGACCCAGCGGGCCCAGTCGTCGCTGGGGGCCTGCTGACCAGCGCAACCCGCCAACAGCGCGACGCCCGCGAAGGCGAACCATCCTTTCATCCACGTCTCCTTGGGGGATGGCTCCGGCCATCCGCGCACCGCTCCGTCATGGGCAGTGCTGTTGTCCTTCATCGCTCATAGTGGGGTCGCCACTGGCCTGAGCCTCCACCCGCTGGTCGTCCTGGTTGCTCGGGACTATCACCTGGGGCGGGCTGATCACTTCACAGGTGCTGGACGGCTTGCCACCGGCACAACCCCAGAGTCCAGCACAGAGAATCAGCAGAATCGCAGCGTAGCGCATGGCAGGCACTCCTCTTTGCATCCCCTATCAAGGGACCACGGGGGCCTGCCATGGTTTAGGCCTTTTACACCAGCGACACTGATCTTCACGGCCTCGCGAGCTAGAAAAGAGCAAGGCGAAAATGGCTGAAGACGCGGAGTTTACGACTGTAAATGAGCAGTCTGAAGCCATTTTCAACGCAGCTATTCCGACGCGCAGCAGGCCGTTACGCCTTGGCGCGCTGCTCCAGCACTTCCACGGCGGGCAGCACCTTACCTTCGACGAACTCCAGGAAAGCGCCACCGCCGGTGGAGATGTAGGAGATCTGCTCGTTCACGCCGTACTTGTCGATCGCGGCCAGGGTGTCGCCACCGCCGGCGATGGAGAAGGCCGGGCTTTCAGCGATGGCCTGGGCCAGGACTTTGGTGCCGTTGCCGAACTGGTCGAACTCGAATACGCCGACCGGACCGTTCCAGAGGATGGTCTTGGAGGACTTCAGCAGCTCGGCGAACTGGGCAGCGGTCTGCGGACCGATGTCCAGGATCATGTCGTCGTCGGCGACGTCGGCAATGGCCTTGACGGTAGCAGCGGCGCTCTCGGCGAACTCCTTGGCAACCACCACGTCAACCGGCAGCGGCACGCTGACCTTCGCGGCGATGGCCTTGGCGGTATCCACCAGGTCGGCTTCGTACAGGGACTTGCCCACCTTGTAGCCGGCGGCAGCGAGGAACGTGTTGGCGATGCCGCCACCAACGATCAGTTGGTCGCAGATCTGCGACAGGGAATTCAGAACGTCCAGCTTGGTGGAAACCTTGGAGCCGGCAACGATCGCGGCCATCGGACGGGCCGGGTTACCCAGGGCCTTGCCCAGGGCGTCCAGCTCGGCGGCCAGCAGCGGGCCGGCCGCAGCGACCTTGGCGAACTTGGCCACGCCGTGAGTGGAGCCCTCGGCGCGGTGGGCGGTGCCGAAGGCGTCCATCACGAAGACGTCGCACAGCGCCGCGTATTGCTGCGCCAGCTCATCGGCGTTCTTCTTCTCGCCCTTGTTGAAGCGCACGTTCTCGAACAGCACCACCTGGCCGGGGGCAACGTCGACGCCGCCCAGATAGTCGGCCACCAGCGGCACTTCACGGCCCAGGGCCTTGCTCAGGTAGTCAGCCACCGGCTTCAGGCTGTTCTCTTCAGAAAACTCGCCTTCGGTGGGACGGCCCAGGTGGGAGCAGACCATTACCGCCGCGCCCTTCTCCAATGCCAGCTTGATGGTCGGCAGGGAGGCAAGGATGCGCGCATCACTCTTCACGACGCCGTCCTTCACCGGCACGTTGAGATCCTCACGGATCAGCACGCGCTTACCCTGGAGGTCGAGGTCGGTCATTTTCAACACGGTCATGGGGTCAGTCCTTCACGGGGGCTGGTAGTTAACGAGAAGCAGCGGAAACCCGCAGATAGTGGTCTGCGGTATCGAGCATACGGTTGGCGAAGCCCCATTCGTTGTCGAACCAGGCCAGCAGGTTGACCAGGCGCGGGCCGGACACACGGGTCTGGCTGCCGTCGACGATGGCGGAATGGGGATCGTGGTTGAAATCGCAGCTGGCGTGGGGCAGCTCGGTGTAGGCCAGGAGACCTTTCAGCGGACCGCTTTCGGCGGCTTCGCGAAGCACACGATTGATTTCAGCGGCCGACGTGTCGCGGGCAGTCTGCAAGGTGATGTCCAGGCAGGACACATTCACCGTCGGCACCCGGATCGCCTTGGCCTGAATGCGCCCGGTCAACTCAGGCAGCAGGCGCTCGATACCACGGGCGAGCCCGGTGGATACCGGAATCACCGACTGGAAGGCGGAGCGGGTGCGGCGCAGGTCTTCGTGGTGGTAGGCGTCGATCACGGGCTGGTCGTTCATCGCCGAGTGGATGGTAGTAATGGAGACGTACTCCAGACCCACGGACTCGTTGAGAAGTTTCAGCAGCGGTACGCCGCAGTTGGTGGTGCAGGATGCGTTGGACACCAGTTTCTCGGTGCCGGTCAAGCTGTCCTGATTGACGCCAAAGACGATGGTGGCGTCGATGTCCGACTCGTTGGACATCGGCTGGGACAGCAGCACACGCGGCGCGCCGGCAGCGAGGAAACGCTCGGCCTGCTCGCGGTGCGTGTACTGGCCGGAGCACTCCAGCACCAGATCCACGCCCAGGGCGGCCCAGTCGATGCCCTCAGGCTCGGCGTGGCGCAGCACCTTCACGCAGTCGCCGTTGATGTGCAGGCAATCGCCGTCCACGCGGACTTCGCCAGGGAAGCGGCCGTGGGTGGAGTCGAAGCGGGTCAGGTATTCGATGCTGGCCTGATCGGCCAGGTCGTTCAGCGCGACGATCTCGAAGCTCGCCCCGCCACTACGCTCGTGGAGCGCGCGCAGCACGCAACGGCCAATGCGGCCGTAGCCGTTGAGGGCGACTTTGAAGGGGCGGTTGCTTGGCATGGTGCGCTCGCAGGGCCGGAAAGGAAGAAGAAACCCCGTAGGAGCGAGCCTGCTCGCGAAACAAACGCTTCGCGAGCAAGCTCGTTCCTATTAACGGGTCAGACGTCGAGCAGTTCTTCGGCGGTGGCGACGATGTTGTCGACGGTGAAACCGAAGTGTTCGAACAGTGCAGCGGCCGGCGCCGACTCACCGAAGGTGGTCATGCCGATCACGCGACCTTCCAGGCCGACGTACTTGTACCAGAAGTCCGCATGGGCAGCTTCGATGGCGATACGCGCGCCAACCTGTACCGGCAGCACGGCCTGCTTGTACGCGGCGTCCTGCTGGTCGAACAGGCTGGTGGACGGCATGGACACCACGCGCACCTTGCGACCGGCGGCGGTCAGCGCCTCGAAGGCCTGGACAGCCAGGCCCACTTCGGAGCCGGTGGCGATCAGGATCAGTTCCGGTTCGCCGTCGCTGTCCTTCAGCACATAGCCGCCACGGGCGATGTTCGCGACCTGGTCAGCGTCGCGAGCCTGGTGGGGCAGGTTCTGGCGGGAGAAGATCAGCGCGCTCGGGCCATCATTGCGCTCGATGGAGGACTTCCAGGCCACGGCGGATTCCACCGCGTCGGCCGGACGCCAGGTGTTCAGGTTCGGGGTGCAGCGCAGGCTGGCCAGTTGCTCCACCGGCTGGTGAGTCGGGCCGTCTTCGCCCAGGCCGATCGAGTCGTGGGTATAGACGAACAGCACGCGCTTCTTCATCAGCGCAGCCATGCGCACGGCGTTGCAGGCGTATTCCATGAACACCAGGAAGGTGGCGCCGTAGGGAATGAAACCGCCGTGCAGGGCGATGCCGTTCATGATGGCGCTCATGCCGAACTCGCGAACGCCGTAGAACAGGTAGTTGCCAGAGGCATCCTCGGCGGACACACCCTTGCAGCCCTTCCACAGGGTCAGGTTGGAGCCGGCCAGGTCAGCCGAGCCGCCGAGGAATTCCGGCAGCAGCGGGCCAAAGGCATTCAGGGCGTTCTGGCTGGCCTTGCGGCTGGCGATGGTTTCGCCCTTGGCGGCCACCTCAGCGATATAGGCATCGGCCTTGGCGGAGAAGTCGGCCGGCAGCTGGCCCTTGATGCGGCGCTGGAATTCAGCGGCCAGTTCCGGATGGGCGGCGGCGTAGGCCTTGAAGCGCTCGTTCCACTCAGCCTCGCGAGAGGCGCCGGCGGCCTTGGCGTCCCACTCGGCGTAGATGTCGGCCGGGACTTCGAAGGGCGCATGGTTCCAGCCCAGGGCGGCGCGGGTCAGGGCGATCTCGTCGTTGCCCAGCGGGGCACCGTGGCACTCTTCCTTGCCCTGCTTGTTCGGCGAGCCGAAGCCGATCACGGTCTTGCAGCAGATCAGGGTCGGACGGTCGCTGGACTTGCGCGCGGTCTCGATGGCGGTCTTGATCTCATCGGCGTCATGGCCGTCGACGTTGCGGATCACCTGCCAGCCGTAGGCTTCGAAGCGCTTCGGAGTGTCGTCGGTGAACCAGCCGTGGACTTCGCCATCGATGGAGATGCCGTTGTCATCGTAGAAGGCGACCAGCTTGCCCAGACCGAGTGTGCCGGCCAGTGCGCAAACTTCGTGGGAAATGCCTTCCATCATGCAGCCATCACCGAGGAACACATAGGTGTTGTGGTCGACGATGTTGTGGCCGTCACGGTTGAACTGGGCAGCCAGGGTCTTTTCGGCGATGGCGAAGCCAACAGCGTTGGCGATGCCCTGGCCCAGCGGACCGGTGGTGGTCTCGACGCCGGCGGTATAGCCGTATTCCGGGTGGCCCGGAGTGCGACTGCCGAGCTGGCGGAAGTTCTTCAGGTCTTCGATGGTGAGGTCGTAGCCGGTCAGGTGCAGCAGCGAGTAGTTCAGCATCGAGCCGTGGCCGTTAGACAGCACGAAGCGGTCACGGTTGGGCCATTCGGGGTTGTTCGGGTTGTGCTGCAGGTAATCCCGCCAGAGCACTTCGGCGATATCGGCCATCCCCATGGGGGCGCCGGGGTGGCCGCTGTTGGCTTTCTGCACAGCATCCATGCTTAGGGCACGAATGGCATTGGCACGCTCACGACGGCTGGGCATCGCTTATCTCCTGCAGGTCTGAATAGACGGCTAATCGAAAAAAGGCCGCTATTTTCGCCCAGCCGGCAGGTCGCGGGCAATCACAGATGGTCGCTGTTCACCGGTCAGTTGCGCGAAAGTCCTCCCGCAGCCGCAAGGCAGGGCGCCTGGAACAGCTCTCCGTGCCAGAGTCCGGCCAGTGTCCGCGCCATCACTTGCAGCCAGATCAGCGCCAACCCGAGCGCCAGCGCCGCGCCAATCGGCCCGAAGAAGTCCATGCCGGTGCGCCGCTGGAGTTCAAAGGTGGCCAGGGTGAACACCGCCAGGGGGAAGGTGAAGCCCCACCAGCCCAGGTTGAATCGCATGTCCTGGCGCAGGTGGCGACGGGTGCAGAACAGCGCCATCACCAGCCACCAGAGCGCGGCGCCCCACAGCAGCAGGCTACCCAGCAGGCCAAGATCACGAGCGAGTTCCGCCACGCCCGCCAGTGGCGTGTCGGCAAAGGCAGCGGGCATGGCCTTGCCCAGGCTCAACAGCCCGAGGCAGCCAGTGGCCAGCGGCCCGACTGGCAGCCAACTGGTGGCGGCGAATTCGCTGCCCGGCAGCTTGTGCAGGGCCAGGCGCAGCAGCACCAGAGTGATCAGCGAGAACGCCAGGCTAAGGGACACGCCCCATAGCAGGTAGCCGACCACCAGCATCTGCCGCGCTGCTTCCGGGGCAAGATGCGGCGCCAGCACTCCGGCTGCGGCGGCGGCCACTTCCGGCGCGACGATGGGCAGCAGCCAGACTGCAGTGAGCTTCTCCAGGGCGTGATCCTGGCGGGTGAACATCAGGTAAGGCACCAGCAAGGCTGCGCCCAGGGCCAGCACCACATCCAGCCACCAGAGGCCATGGGCAAGGGCGATCACCTGGGAGCCCCAGTGCGGCGCGCCAAACAGCACCAGGCCATTGATCAAGGTCGCCAACCCCATGGGGATGGCGCCGAGGAACATCGACTGCACCGGGTGCAACAGCATGGGCCGCACGGTGTCGCGGAACAGCAGGACGCGGGCAAGGAACAGCAGGGCGAAGCCGCCAAAGAGCACGGCGTTGAACAACCACAGGCCTTCCGCAAGCTGCGCCTCGATCGCCCCGCCCCAAGGCAGTGCCGCCACCACCAATGCCAGCGCGCCAGTACCCATGGTCATGGCAAACCAGCTGGGCGTGAACTGACGAACGAAGGCGAAGGGTTCGGCAAGACGGGTGAAGGGGCGAGGCATCGCGGACTCCGGTCGGGTGATCCCGTGGCGGGATGAATGTCGGAGCCAGAGTAGGGAGCGCTGTGCTATATGAAAAATACATATTCAGCATCTTTGGCATGCCTTTCATCTATGAATCTTCATCACCTCAAGGTCTTTCTCGCGGTCGCCGAGAGCGGCAGCGTCAGCGCCGGTGCAGCACGCCTATTCATCAGCCAGCCGGCGGTGACACGGGAAATCCGTGACCTGGAAGCCAGCATCGGCCTGCCACTGTTCGATCGACGCCCGCGCGGAGTGAGTCTGACCGAAGGCGGCCAGCGGCTGCTGCATTACGCCCAGCGCATCTTCGCCCTGGAGGAAGCAGCCGAGCGCGACCTGCGCGGTTTCGCCAGCCTGGACGATGGCGAACTGCGCCTGGGGGCCAGCGCCACCCTGGGCAGCTACCTGCTGCCGGAGTTGATCGAGGGCTTCCACCGACTGCACCCCTGCGTGGCGATCGACCTGTCCGTGAGCAATACCCGCGAGGTGGCCGCGCAACTGGAGGACGGCAGCATCAGCCTGGGATTCGTGGAAGGCGCCTTCGATGAGCAGGCCTTCGCCAGCCACCTGCTGGACCGTGACCGCCTGCTCCCGGTTGCCGGACCGGCGCACCCATTGGCCGGGCGCAGTGGACTCGACGCACGGGAGCTCGCCGGTCAGCCCCACTACCTGCGCGAGGAAGGCTCAGCCACCCGCGCCAGCGTCGAGCAGGCCTACCGCGAGCGCGGCATAGAAGTGCGCGCGCGCATGTCCATCGGCAGCACGGAAGCGCTCAAGCGGCTGGTGCAGGATGGCCGTGGCATTGCCTGGCTCTCGCCGCACATGGTTCGCGAGGAACTGGCCAGCGGCCGTCTGGTACGCCTGGAGGTAGCGGACCTGCGTATCGAGCGCTCTTTGCATGCCATCTGGCGGCCGAAGCAGAACCTGAGCCCCGCCCCGGCCGCTTTCCTCGATCTGGTGCGAAAGGCCGACTAACCGTCGATCACCCAATATCAAAACTTTTTGATATTGGCATTGCGACGACCGGGACCGGGGGCTAGACTGCGCCACCTATGAGCCTGCGCGTACCCCAGATCCGTCATGACGACAGCGACGAGCTGGCCGCCCTGTGCAAGGCCGGCGGTGATCCGCTGCGCCTGAACGTGCTGCGGGTGCTGGCCAACGACTCGTTCGGAGTGCTGGAGCTGGCGCAGATTTTCGCCACCGGCCAATCCGGCATGAGCCACCACCTCAAGGTGCTGTCCCAGGCAGGCCTGGTGGCCACCCGGCGCGAAGGCAACGCGATCTTCTATCGCCGTGCCCTGGCGCAGAACGAGCGGATCGGCGGCATGTTGCACGCGGCCCTGCTGGCCGAAGTGGACGAGCTGGAGCTACCGACAGACATCGCCGGGCGCATCACCGAAGTGCATGCCCAGCGCGAAGCGGTCAGCCGCGACTTCTTCGCCCGTGCGGCGGAAAAATTCCAGGCGCAGCAAGACCTCATCGCAGGATTGCCGCAATACCGTGACAGCGTGCTGGCATTGCTTGACGCACTGGGTTTCGAATCCGGCTCCACCGCCCTGGAAGTCGGCCCCGGCGACGGCGGTTTCCTGCCAGATCTGGCACGGCGATTCAGCCAGGTCACGGCGCTGGACAACAGCCCGGCCATGCTGGAACTGGCGCGCATGCGCTGTAACGAAGAAGGCCTCGGTAACGTAGAACTGCGACTGACCGATGCCCTGAATGACGAGCAGGCGGCCGCCGACTGCGTGGTGCTGAACATGGTCCTGCACCATTTCGCGGCGCCGGCCGATGCGATGAAACAATTGGCCCAGCGAGTGCAGCCTGGCGGCGCGCTGCTGGTGACCGAGTTGTGCAGCCACAACCAGAGTTGGGCCAGGGAGGCCTGCGGCGATCTATGGTTGGGCTTCGAACAGGACGACCTGGCCCGTTGGGCCAATGCCGCGGGGCTCACGCCCGGCGAGAGCCTCTACATTGGCTTGCGAAACGGCTTTCAGATTCAGGTGCGGCACTTCGCCAAACCGGATTCACGAAGCGAACTCACCCACCGGTAACGAATAGGAAAACCGATAGATGAGCGAATACTCCCTGTTTACCTCCGAATCCGTGTCCGAAGGCCATCCGGACAAGATCGCCGACCAGATTTCCGATGCCGTCCTCGACGCCATCATCGCCCAGGACAAGCACGCTCGCGTTGCCTGCGAAACCCTGGTCAAGACTGGCGTTGCGATCATCGCCGGTGAAGTCACCACCTCCGCCTGGGTCGACCTGGAAGAGCTGGTGCGCAAGGTCATCATCGACATCGGCTACGACAGCTCCGACGTCGGCTTCGACGGTGCCACCTGCGGCATCCTGAACATCATTGGCAAGCAGTCCCCCGACATCAACCAGGGTGTTGACCGCTCCAAGCCGGAAGACCAGGGCGCCGGTGACCAGGGCCTGATGTTCGGCTACGCCAGCAACGAAACCGACGTGCTGATGCCTGCCCCGATCTGCTTCTCCCACCGCCTGGTGGAGCGTCAGGCCGAAGCGCGCAAGTCCGGCCTGCTGCCGTGGCTGCGTCCGGACGCCAAGAGCCAGGTCACCTGCCGCTACGAAGGCGGCAAGGTCGTCGGGATCGACGCCATCGTGCTGTCGACCCAGCACAACCCCGACGTGAAGTACTCCGACCTGCGCGAAGGCGTGATGGAGCTGATCGTCAAGCACGTGCTGCCGGCCGAGCTGCTGCACAAGGACACCCAGTTCCACATCAACCCGACCGGCAACTTCGTGATCGGCGGCCCGGTGGGCGACTGCGGCCTGACCGGTCGCAAGATCATCGTCGACTCCTACGGCGGCATGGCCCGTCACGGTGGCGGCGCATTCTCCGGCAAGGACCCGTCCAAGGTTGACCGTTCGGCTGCCTACGCCGGCCGTTACGTGGCCAAGAACATCGTCGCCGCCGGTCTGGCCGAGCGTTGCGAGATCCAGGTGTCCTACGCCATCGGCGTGGCCCTGCCGACCTCCATCTCGATCAACACCTTCGGCACCGGCAAGATCAGCGACGAGAAGATCGTCCAGCTGGTTCGCGAGCACTTCGACCTGCGTCCGTACGCGATCACCAAGATGCTCGACCTGCTGCACCCGATGTATCAGCCGACCGCGGCCTACGGCCACTTCGGTCGCAATCCCTATGAAATGACCTACGGCGAAGACACCTTCACCGCGTTCACCTGGGAGAAGACCGACAAGGCCGAAGCCCTGCGCATCGCCGCCGGCGTCTAAGCCCTGACCGATCTGCAGAAAGCCCCGCCTCGTGCGGGGCTTTTTGTTGGGCAACCGGGGCGATCCCGAATGCCCACAACCAACCACGCCCGAACGGACAAGCGATTCAGCGCCCGCTGACAAATCCCGCTCCTAGACTGGCCGCCTTCCCGATGAGCAAGGAGGCTCGCCATGAAACCCTGGACATCCCTTCTCTTCTTCCTTCCCGGCCTCGCCCTGGCCGACGCCTGCCCTGATTGGCAAAGCGACCGCGCCAAAGCCGAACTTGCATCCCTCGCAAACCGAATCGCCGACTGGGATTTCGCCTATCACAGCGAGGGCCGCGCGACGGTGGACGACGAACTCTACGACCAGGCCCGTACGCGACTCGCCCTCCTGCGTGACTGCTTTCCCGATGCAGCATCGCCAGTACGCGATCCCCTTGCGGGCAACCCCGGCAAGACCCTCCATCCGGTTGCTCAGACGGGCCTAGACAAGTTGCGGGACATCGACGACCTGCGCCGTTGGATGGGCCAACGCCGTGACCTCTGGGTCCAGCCCAAGGTGGATGGCGTAGCCGTCACCCTGGTCTATCGCGAAGGCCGCCTGGTCCGGGCCATCAGCCGGGGCGACGGCAGCCAGGGGCAGGACTGGACGCATCAGGCCAGGCGCATTGCCGCCGTTCCCGAGCGTCTGGCCGGCATCGACGACGCCATACTCCAGGGTGAGCTGTACTGGCGGCTGGAAGGCCATGTACAGGCACAACGCGGGGGCCAGGGTGCACGCGGCAAAGTAGCCGGATTGCTCAATCGACGGGCGCTGGCCAAGCACGATGCCCGCGGCATTGGTTTCTTCGCCTGGGACTGGCCGGACGGGCCGGCGCAGATGGAAAAGCGCCTGCAAGGCCTTCAGGCCATGGGTTTCGCCGATGCCGTGGCGCTGAGCCGTCCCGTCGCAAGCGCCGAAGAAATCGCTGCCTGGCGCGAACGCTGGTACCGCTCGCCACTGCCGTTTGCCAGTGACGGCATCGTCATTCGCCAGGGTACGCGGCCCGCGGCAGGGAGTTGGAAGCCGCAACCGCCGAACTGGGCCGTGGCCTGGAAGTACCCGTTCGCCAAGGCCTTGGCGGAGGTGCGTTCAGTAGCGTTCAAGGTGGGGCGCACCGGTCGGGTCACGCCGCTGCTGAAACTGTCGCCGGTCGAACTGGATGGCCGGCGCATACAACGCGTCGGCCTTGGCTCGCTCAGGCGTTGGCATGAACTGGATATCCGCCCCGGCGACCAGGTCGCCATTGCACTGGCCGGTCTCACCATTCCACGGCTTGAATCCGTGGTTTTGCGTGCTACCGAACGGCCCTTGGTGGAGGCGCCTTCGCCCAGCCGTTATCACGCCCTCAGCTGCTTTCGCCCGGAACCCGGTTGCCAGGAGCAGTTCCTTTCACGCCTTGAGTGGCTGGGTGGCCCCAAGGGCCTGGCGCTGGAAGGGCTGGGACGCGGAACCTGGGCGCGTTTGGAACTGAATGGCCTGTTGGGCTGGTTGGATCTGGACGCCGCCGCATTGGCGGCTAGGCCGGGCATCGGCGCGACGCGCGCGACCGCCCTGGCGGAAATTTTCCAGCAAGCCCGTGGGCGGCCTTTCAGGCAATGGCTGCACGCGCTGGGGGTACCGCCCGCAGGCGCGAAGGAGCCGGAGGGGGGCTGGAAGGCGCTGGCGGGCAGGACAGCCGCGCAATGGCAAAAACTGGCGGGCGTCGGGCCGGGCAAGGCCAGACAACTGGTGGCCTTCTTCCAGCACCGCGAGGTACTCGCGCTGGCGGACCACCTTGAGGTCACCGGGGTAGATGGATTTTCCGCGCCTCAGTAGGCGCGGAACTCCTTGTGACAGGCCTCGCAGCTGTCTTCTACCTTCTGCACCAGCGGCGCAACGCCCTGGGCGGTAACCGGACGGGCCTGGGCTGCGCTGGCAAGCTGGCCTGTGCTGGCCTCGAGCTCACGCACCAGTTCCTTGAAACGCTCCTGGCGCTGCCAGACCTCGTCACGAGCAGCGCTGTCCGCGTCGCCTTCCTGAACCTGCGGGAAGTGCTGCCAGGGCTCGCGGGACAGTTGGTCGAGCTTGGCCGCCCCAGTGGCGAAGCGCTGCTCGTCGAAGCTGATACGGCCGCGCAGCATGCCGCCGAGATCCTCGCTGGTGCGCAGCATCTCCTTGAAGATCGCCTGGCGCTTGCCCAGCGGCGAATTGGGGTCCACGCCACCGCAGGCGGCAAGGCCCAGGCAGGCGGCAGCAAGGATCAGAAGCTTCATGGCTTTCATCGACAGGATCACGGGTAGGACTGGAGGCGGGCGACAGTATCCCCACCTGTCCGGCAAATACCAAGCCTGGCGACAGTTTGTCGCAGAACATGGAATTGGAGATCCGCGCCGTAGCGACGCGCTTCTCCAGCCACAATCAGGTCGTTCGCAGCCAAGGAGAAAACCGATGAAGCGACACCTTTCCCGCCCGCTCGCCCTGATCGCCAAACGCCAGGCCAAGCTGGAGGAGGTGCCAGCCGAGCTGGCCGCCGCGCAAGAGGCCTGGGACCGCTGACCGCGGGGATCAGACGGAAACGACGAACACTGCCACGATCAAGCTCATGCCGGCGAACCACACCACGGAACGCAACGCAGCCCAGTCGGCCAGGTAGCAGATGAAATACAGCACGCGGCTGGCGATGAAGGCGACAGCGAGCATATCCAGAGTGTCCTGGCTGGCGGTGCCGGCCAGGTGGCCGATGATCACCGCCGCAACGAACGCCGGAGTGACTTCGAAGGCATTGAGCTGCGCGTTGTGGGCGCGCTTGCGCCAGCCATCGAGACTGGCGAGAAACGAGCGCGGATCGTGGTTCTGGCGGAAACCGAAATCACCCCCGGTGAACTTGGCCGCGGCGGTGGACAGGTAGGGCAGGAACAGCGCGATCAGTACGCACCAGTAGGCAAGGGTCATGGCAGCTCCGTGAGGGTCGGGTCAGGCGGCGAGCCTGCCCTCCCCTTTCACACACAGCCATGGCCGGCCGTTCGCAATGATCGGCACCTCGGCCAATGGCGCGGCCTATTCCTTGAACTGGTCCTTGATGTAGGTGATCTCCCGCTTGCCATGGGGCGCCGGCAAGCCATCTTCGCCAATGTTGACGAAGACCATCTTGTCGATGGTCAGGATGCTCTTGCGGGTGATCTTGTTACGCACTTCGCAACACAGGGTGATCGAGGTGCGGCCGAACTCGGTGGCGGTGATGCCCAGCTCGATGATGTCGCTCTGGCGCGCCGAGCTGACGAAGTTGATCTCGGAGATGAACTTGGTGACCACGCGCTGGTTGCCGAGCTGGATGATGGCGTAGATGGCCGCTTCCTCATCGATCCACTTCAGCAGGCTGCCGCCGAACAGCGTGCCGTTGGGGTTGAGGTCTTCGGGCTTGATCCATTTACGCGTATGGAAGTTCATGCAACGTCCTCCTTGTGTGGGATGGAATGGATCATGAACGGCCATCCACCGCTTGTCGCGGCAAGGCTTTCAATGGCGGCGATAGGTGCTCGTCGGGGCGACGGAAAGCCTTGGGCTTGCCCGCCAGCGTCGCTATAATCCGCAGGTTTTCCAAACGACCGGCACAGCCCGGTCGTTCCCGCCTCCCTTCCGAGGGGCGCTGCAGCAAGTGGTGCCTGTTTCGAATCAGGCTCCGCCTGTCAGGCTCGGAAGGGGCGTAGACCCGGTCGGCAACCCGCTGATCGACAAACGCATCAACGGCGCCCATTCGCACACTACGAATGGAGACTCACGCATGAGCGCTGTCATGACGCCTGCCGATTTCAACGACTTCAAGGTCGCCGACATTTCCCTGGCCGCCTGGGGCCGCCGCGAGCTGATCATCGCCGAATCCGAAATGCCCGCCCTGATGGCCCTGCGCCGCAAGTACGCCGGCCAGCAGCCCCTGAAAGGCGCGAAGATCCTCGGCTGCATCCATATGACCATCCAGACCGGCGTGCTGATCGAGACCCTGACCGCCCTGGGCGCCGAAGTGCGCTGGTCGTCCTGCAACATCTTCTCTACCCAGGACCAGGCCGCTGCCGCCATCGCCGCCGCCGGTATCCCGGTCTTCGCCTGGAAGGGCGAGACCGAGCAAGAGTACGAGTGGTGCATCGAGCAGACCATCCTCAAGGACGGCCAGCCGTGGGACGCCAACATGGTGCTGGACGACGGCGGTGACCTGACCGAGATCCTGCACAAGAAATACCCGCAGATGCTTGAGAAGATCCACGGCATCACCGAAGAAACCACCACTGGCGTGCACCGTCTGCTCGACATGCTCAAGGCCGGCACCCTGAAAGTCCCGGCGATCAACGTCAACGACTCGGTGACCAAGAGCAAGAACGACAACAAGTACGGCTGCCGCCACAGCCTGAACGACGCCATCAAGCGCGGCACCGACCACCTGCTGTCGGGCAAGCAGGCACTGGTGATCGGCTACGGCGACGTGGGCAAGGGCTCGGCCCAGTCCCTGCGCCAGGAAGGCATGATCGTGAAGGTTTCCGAGGTCGACCCGATCTGCGCCATGCAGGCCTGCATGGACGGCTTCGAAGTCGTTTCCCCGTACAAGAACGGCCTGAACGACGGCACCGAAGCCAGCGTCGACGCCGCGCTGCTGGGCAAGATCGACCTGATCGTGACCACCACCGGCAACGTCAACGTGTGTGACGCCAACATGCTCAAGGCCCTGAAGAAGCGCGCTGTGGTCTGCAACATCGGCCACTTCGACAACGAAATCGACACCGCCTTCATGCGCAAGAACTGGGCCTGGGAAGAAGTGAAACCCCAGGTGCACAAGATCCACCGCACCGGCAATGACGGCTTCGACCCGCTGAACGAGGACTATCTGATCCTGCTGGCCGAAGGCCGCCTGGTTAACCTGGGCAACGCCACCGGCCACCCGAGCCGGATCATGGACGGTTCCTTCGCCAACCAGGTGCTGGCGCAGATCCACCTCTTCGAGCAGAAGTTCGCCAACCTCTCGGCTGACCAGAAGGCCCAGCGCCTGACCGTGGAAGTGCTGCCGAAGAAGCTGGACGAAGAAGTGGCCCTGGAAATGGTCAAGGGCTTCGGCGGCGTGGTCACCCAGCTGACCCGCCAGCAGGCCGACTACATTGGCGTGACCGTGGAAGGCCCCTTCAAGCCGGACACCTACCGCTACTGATGGTCCGGGTGGACGGGCCCGTCCCGTTCACCCCCGTTTTCAGCCTGGCGGAGGGTACGCCCTCCGTCTCTAGCTCCCGAGCCTGGAAAGACCCATGTCCCAAGAACGCCGTTACAGCTTCGAGTTCTTCCCCGCCAAGACCGAAGCCGGGCACGAAAAACTGATGGCCACCGCCCGCACACTGGCCAACTACCAGCCGGATTTCTTCTCCTGCACCTATGGTGCCGGCGGCTCCACCCGCGACCGTACCCTGCAGACCGTGCTGCAGCTGGACGGCGAGGTGAAGGTGCCTACCGCCCCGCACCTGTCTTGCGTCGGCGACAGCAAGGCCGAACTTCGTGCCCTGCTGGCCCACTACAAGGACGCCGGTATCCAGCGCATCGTCGCCCTGCGCGGCGACCTGCCATCGGGCATGGGCATGGCCAGCGGCGAGCTGCGCTTTGCCAACGAACTGGTAGAGTTCATCCGTGCGGAAACCGGTGACCACTTCCATATCGAAGTCGCCGCCTACCCGGAAGTCCACCCCCAGGCGCGCAGCTACGAGGCCGATCTCGCCAACTTCGTGCGCAAGGTCAAGGCCGGCGCCAGCAGCGCGATCACCCAGTACTTCTTCAACGCCGACAGCTACTTCTACTTCGTCGAACGTGCTCGCAAGCTGGGTGTGGATATCCCGGTGGTACCGGGAATCATGCCGATCACCAACTACAGCAAGCTGGCCCGCTTCTCCGACGCCTGCGGCGCGGAAATCCCGCGCTGGATCCGCAAGCAACTGGAGGCTTATGCCGATGACGTGCAGAGCATCCAGTCCTTCGGCGAGCAGGTGATCACCGAGATGTGCGAACAGCTCCTCCAGGGCGACGCCCCTGGCCTGCACTTCTACACCCTGAACCAGGCTGAACCGAGCCTGGCGGTCTGGAAGAACCTCAACCTGCCGCGTTGAGTTCTGCGTAGAAGACAAGAAGGCCGGGCACTGTCCCGGCCTTTTTATTTATGTACAAGCGATTTGAATCGCGAATGAATTCGCTCCCACAATCGGTGCCGGTTTCGCCAGTACGCCGCATCACCCTCACATCCTGCTTATCGGGATAACCCCCGGTTATTTGCGGCCAGCGCCCACCAGATCGGTGTTTCCGGGTTTCTGCTCCCTCCCCGTCGCTTCCCGCACGTCCACCATCCTCACCTTTGGCTATGGGCATAAGGATTATTCAGAGGTCAGGACGCCACCGCCTTACCTAGGATGCCCCCGCACCTGTCATCAGGCTGCAAAGAAGCGTGTGCCCGGCGGGTCTTTCCGCGGGCCTTCTTTGACCAGGCGGAGAGCATCATGAAAAGAACAACAAAAGGCGCGGGGACCATGTATCCCAGCGTTCTGGCCCTGGCTGTAGCACTCTCGAGCGCGCAACCTGCAAAAGCCGCCAGTTTCAATATCGGGGAAATCGAGGGACGTTTCGACTCGTCGCTGTCCATCGGCGCCAGCTGGGCGATGGACGAGGCCGACGCTGCCTTCATCGGCAAGGCCAACGGTGGAACCGCGTCGACCCGCACCAGCGACGACGGACGACTGAATTTCAAGAAGGGCGAAACCTTCTCGAAGATCTTCAAGGGCATCCATGACCTCGAACTCAAGTACGGCGACACCGGCGTCTTCCTGCGCGGCAAGTACTGGTACGACTTCGAGCTGAAGGATGAGCACCGCCCGCTCTACGACATAGACGACAGCGGCCGCGACAACGCGGCCAAATCATCCGGCACCCAGCTGCTGGACGCCTTCGTCTACCACAACTACCTGATCGATGACCTGCCGGGCAGCGTGCGTGCCGGCAAACAGGTGGTGAGCTGGGGCGAAAGCACCTTCATCGGCAACGGTATCAACGCCATCAACCCCACCGACGTTGCCTCGTTCCGTCGACCGGGCTCGGAGATCAAGGAAGGCCTGATCCCGGTGAACATGCTCTACGCCACCCAGGGCCTGACCGAGAACCTCTCGGTGGAAGGCTTCTACCAACTGGAGTGGGACAAGACCGTTCTGGACAACTGCGGCACCTTCTTCGGCAGCGACACCGCGCCCCAGGGTTGCAACCTCGGCATGACCACTTTCGGCACCGACTTCGATCGTGACCCTGCACGCTATGGCTGGGTACCGCGCGAGGCCGACGACGACGCCCGCGACGGCGGCCAGTTTGGCGTGGCCCTGCGCTGGCTGGTACCGGAGCTGAACGACACCGAGTTCGGCTTCTACGCGCTCAACTACCACAGCCGCACCCCGGAGAGCGTGTGGACCGTGGGCCGCCCCAGCCTGGCCGCCATCAACGGCGCGCCAGGCCCGGCGACTGCACGCTACCACCTGGCCTACCCCGAAGACATCCGCCTCTACGGCATCAGCTTCGCCACCACCACCCCGGATGGCACCGCGTTGTCAGGCGAGATCAGCCACCGGCCGAACATGCCGCTGGCGCTCAATGGCACCGATGTTTCCACCGCGGCCAGCGTTGGCCAACTGACGGACCTGCTGCGCCTCAAGGGCCTGGCAATCTTCGATACCGACTGGGCCGACACGGCGCCCGGCAGCCCGGTGCAGGGCTACAAGCGCATGCCCTTCACCCAGGCCCAGGTCACGGCGATACACAGCTTCGACCAGGTGCTGGCCGCGGACCGCCTGAACATCGTCGGCGAGGTGGGCTTCAGCCATATCGGCGACCTCGGCTCCACCGACGGTACCGACCTGCGCTTCGGCCGCAGCAGCGTCTACGGCATGGGCTCGCTGGCGGGGGACGGCACCGCGACCATCCCCGGTGTGGGCACGCTGCGCGGCAACCAGCTGTGCACCCGCCTGCTTAACACCGCTAACCCCGACCAATGCACCGACAAGGGTTTCTATACCCAGAACTCCTGGGGTTACCGCCTGCGCGCGCAACTGGAGTTCAACGACGCCATCGCCGGTGTGAACCTAAAGCCCAACCTGGCCTTCGCCCATGACGTCGAGGGCTACGGCCCGTCCTTCACCGAAGGCAACAAGTCGGTGAGCGTCGGCCTCGACGCCGACTACCTGTCCACCTACACCGCCAGCCTGAGTTACACCGACTACTTCGGCGGCGACTTCAACACCAACACCGACCGCGACTTCCTCGCCTTCAGCGTCGGCGCGAGCTTCTGAGGTCCCTGCACATGAGATTGAACATGATCGATTCACGACTCCTGCGCGCCGGCTGCATCGGCCTCGGCCTGATCGCCACCCAGGCATTGGCCGCAGTGCCTGTCGACCAGGCCACGCGCCTCGGCGCCGACCTCACGCCCATAGGCGCGGAGAAGGCCGGCAATGCCGATGGCAGCATCCCGGCCTGGACCGGTGGCCTGGCCAAGGACGCCGGCACCCGCGATGCCGATGGTTTCCTTTCCGACCCGTATGCCGCCGACCAGCCGCTGTTCACCATCACTGCGCAGAACGCCGAGCAGTACAAGGACAAGCTGACCCCAGGCCAGTTGGCCTTGTTCAAGCGCTACCCGGACAGCTACCGGATTCCGGTGTACCCGACCCGTCGCTCCATCAGCCTGCCCCAGGGCTACCTGGACGCCAGCCGCGAGAATGCCACCCACACCCAGCTGGCGGAAAACGGCAACGGCCTGCAGAACTACAAAAGCGGCGGCCTGCCCTTCGCCATCCCGAAGGACGGCCTGGAGGTGATCTGGAACCATATCGGCCGCTACCGGGGGCTGTCCCTGCAGCGCCAGGTGGTGCAGGCCTCGCCCCAGGCCAATGGCGCCTACACGCCGAGCCTGGTCAAGCAGCAGTTGGCCTACCCGGTGGGCCTCTCCGATTACTCGCCCACGGAGATGGAGAACATCCTCTACTTCTACCGCGAGGAATTCCTCTCTCCGGCGCGCTTGGCCGGCGGTGTGCTGCTGATCCACGAGACCATCAACCAGGTCAAGGAACCGCGCATGGCCTGGCAGTACAACGCCGGCCAGCGCCGCGTGCGTCGCGCGCCGCAGATCGCCTACGACAGCCCCGGCGCCGAAGGCATGCGTACCCTGGACGACTTCGACATGTTCAATGGCGCGCCGGATCGCTTCGACTGGAAGCTGGTGGGCAAGCAGGAGCTGTACATCCCCTACAACTCCTACAAGCTGGGTTCGCCCAAGCTGAAGTACAGCGACATCATCAAGCCCGGCCACCTCAATCCTGAGCACACTCGCTATGAGCTGCACCGTGTCTGGCATGTGACCGCGACCCTGAAGCCGGGCCAGCGCCACATCTATTCGCGACGCGATCTCTTTATCGACGAAGACAGCTGGCAAGCCGCCGAAGCAGACGCCTACGACGGTCGCGGCAACTTGTGGCGCGTTTCCGAAGGTCATACCAGCTTCTTCTATGATCAGCAGATGCCCCTGTTCAACGCCGAGACCCACTACGACGTGCAGTCTGGTCGCTACGCGGTGAATGCTCTCTACAACGAAGAGAAGAACGCCTACCAGTTCGGCATCAACTACAGCCGCAAGCAGTTCACTCCCAACGCCCTGCGCGCCACGGGTATCCGCTGATTTGCATCGTGCTCCACCTTGGCGGCCCTCGGGCCGCCTTTTTCTTGACCGGATCGGGCCATGGACACCTTGTAGGGGCGATTTCAATCGCCAGGCAGGCCGAAGGTCTGCCCTTGAATACTGCTGGGGGCAGCTACGCCACCCTTGGCGAATGAGTTCGCCCCTACGGGAGAAGCGAATCCGCGAACGCTCTGCATAGCCGCACCGGCTGAAACGTCTCTTTACAGCACCCGGCCCACTTTTTGCCTTACAGTCGGCCCCACCACCGAACTCATCCGGGCCCATTCATGAAGTTGCACCAGCTCCGCGCCATTGTCGCGATCTGCGAGAGTGGCAGCATCCAGGAAGCCTCGCGGCTGCTCCACATTTCCCAGCCCGCCCTGTCCAAGGGCATCAAGGAACTGGAAGCCGAACTCGGCGTACCTCTGCTGGTGCGTTCCAACCGCGGCATCACCCTCACCGAATTCGGCGAGCGCCTGGTACGCCGCGCGCGGCTGATCCTCGAAGAGGTGCGCCGCGCCCGTGACGAGATCGAAACCCTCAAGGGCGTCATGGACGGCAAGGTCTCCATCGGCGTCTCTCCGGTAACGCCCGGCGCCCAGTTCATCGCCAGCCTCAACCGCTACCGCAAGCGCTACCCCAAGGTGCAGGTGCAGATCCACGAATTGCGCCCCTCCAAGCTGATGGAGGGCCTGCGCGAAGGCCTGCTGGATCTGGTGCTCACCTCCCTGCCCGCCTCCCGCAGCAGTGACGGCTTCCACTGGACCGAACTGTTCACCCAGCCGACGGTGCTTGCCGTGCGCAAAGGCCATCCGCTGCGCCATGTGCGCACCCTGAACGAGTTGCGCGACCAGGAATGGCTGCTGCAGGACTCACTGGAGCAGTCACGGGTCGGCTGGATGTTCGAGAACTATCAGGTGGAGCCGCCGGAGCGGATCATCGAATGCGCCTCGGTGGTGTTGTTCTCCGAACTGGCGCTGAATACCGATGCGATTAGCTATTGGTCGCTGCGGGTCCTCGACCATGTGCGCAAACTCGGCCAGGAACTGGAGATGATCGATCTGGTGGAACAGGTGCCGCCGATGAACATCTCGCTGGTGTGCCGCGACCAGGAACTGATGACGCGCGAAGCCCAGGCGCTCACCGACGAGCTGGTCTACGCCTACAAGAACCCCGCTGCCAAGGCCGGCCAGTCGCTGAACCCCACCTCCTGAGGCAATCCGCCTCGTCCCACCGTGCTGCCGTCGCCGCAGTGCGTGCATAACCAAAGCCGATACGCATGCCCAGAGGTGATTATCCCGGCCACCCTGGGCTGCGGCATGCTGCGCGCCATGCTGAACACGACAACAAGGGCAAACCATGCAGCTCATCCCACAGATCCTGGCCTGGCAGGATGAATTCGCGCAGATTCGGCGCCAGATCCACCAGCATCCCGAACTTGGCTTCGAGGAACGGATCACCAGCGAATTGGTGGCCGGCTACCTTCGCCAGTGGGGCTATGAAGTTTTCGCGGGCGTCGGCGGTACCGGCGTCGTCGGCGTGCTGCGCAACGGCAGCAGTGCGCGCAGCATCGGTATCCGCGCCGACATGGACGCCCTGCCGATCCAGGAAGAAAGCGGCGTCCCCCATGCCAGCTGCGAAGCCGGCAAGATGCACGCGTGCGGCCATGATGGGCACACCACCATCCTGCTTTGCGCAGCACGCTACCTCGCCGAAACCCGCCGGTTCGACGGCACCCTCAATCTGATCTTCCAACCCGCAGAGGAAACTCTGGGTGGTGCGCGACGCATGATCGAAGACGGCCTGTTCGAGCGCTTCCCCTGCGATGCGGTCTACGCACTGCACAACATGCCGGGACTGCCGGTGGGGGCTTTCCTGACCCAGCCCGGCGCCATGAGCGCGTCGTCCGACGTGGCGACCATCCGCCTGATCGGCGTCGGTGGACACGGCGCCATGCCACACAAGGCCCGCGATCCCATCGTCGCTGCCGCCGAGTTGTTGCTGGCGCTGCAAACCATCGTCGCGCGCAACGTGCCAGCCGGCGAAGTGGCCGTGGTCACCGTCGGCGCCATCCAGGCCGGTGAGGCCCATAACGTGATCCCGGATGTGGCCACGCTGAAGCTCAGCGTTCGCTCCACCCATCCGGATATCCGCAAGCTGCTGCGCCAACGTATCAGCGAGATCAGCCAGGGCGTCGCCCAGGTCCATGGCATCGAGTTGGACCTGGACTACGAAGAGCGCATCGGCGTGCTGATCAATACCCCAGCCGAAACCGCACTGCTGCAACAGGTGGCGCGTGAGCTGGTGGGTGAGGAAGCGGTGCTGACGAGCGTTCCCAGCGGTTATCTCGGCAGCGAGGATTTCGCCTCCATGCTGGAAGTGCGGCCCGGCTGCTACATGGTGCTGGGTAACGGCAACAGCGGGCCGAGCGGCTGCATGGTCCACAACCCCGGCTACGACTTCAACGACGCGGCCATCCCTTTCGGCGCCAGCCTCTGGGCACGCCTGGTGGAAACGAGCCTGAACGAGGCAAACGCATGAACGCCCCTTCCGACAGCCGCCGCCCGCTGGTGGTAGCGCTGCTGATGACCGTGATGGTCATCAGCGTGCTCGACAAGAGCATCTTCGCCTTCGCCGGCCCGCAGATCATCGACGAGCTGAAGCTCTCACCCGAGCAGTTCGGCTTCATCGGCAGCGCATTCTTCTTCCTCTACTCCATTTCCGGCGTGCTGGTGGGCTTCCTCGCCAACCGCCTACCGAGCCGCGGCATCCTCGCCGGCATGTCGGTGGTGTGGATGGCCGCCCAATTGTTGACTGCCCTTTCCAGCAGCCTCTTCGCCCTGGTGGCGAGCCGCATGCTGCTTGGCGCCGGCTGCGGCCCAGGCACCGCGGTAACCCAGCACGCCTGTTTCAAATGGTACGACCGGCGTGAGCGAGTCCTTCCCGCTGCCTTGATCCAGGTGGCGATCATGCTCGGAGCCATCCTCGGCGCACTCTCGCTGCCGCTGCTGATCCAGCACCTGGGCTGGCGCTCCGGCTACCTGATCCTCGCCACCATCGGTCTCGTCTGGCTGGTGCTGTGGTTGATGGTGGGCCGCGAGGGCGGGCACGATGACGCCGAGAACGAACCGGGCCATGGCGCCGTGTCCTACCGCCACCTTTTGCTGAACCGAACTTTCGTCTTCATCACCCTGTCCGGCTTCTGCACCTACCTGCCCACGGCACTGATCTACAGCTGGGTTCCCACGTATCTGCAAAAGGGCCTGCACATGAGCCCAATGCAATCCGGCTACGTGGTAATGGCAGCCACTGTCGGGGTGATCGTCCTCAACCTGGTGGTTTCCGGCCTCTCCCAGCGCGCCCTCAAGCGTGGCGCCAGTGTGCGGGTGGCCATGGCCCTGCCGCCAGTGGTGGCCTGCCTGATCGGTGGCGTCGCCCTCAGCTTGATGGGCTTCTTCGAACAGGGCCTGCTCGCCACGCTAGGCCTCTACCTGCTGGGCGGGATCGTGGTGAACCTGCTGCCCGCCTTCGCCAACTCCATCGTCGCCTACATCGCCCCAGCCCGACAGCGCGGCAGCATGTTGGCCATCCACATCGGCCTGATGACCAGCGCCGGCATGCTCGCCCCCCACGTAGTCGGCCAGGCCATCGGTTGGGAAGGCGGCGATCTGGTCCTCGGCTTCGAGTTGGCCGTCGGCCTGTTCGGTACAGCCCTGCTGGCCGGAGGCCTGCTGGGCCTGTTTCTGATCGACCCCGAGCGCAGCCGCCAGAAACTCGCCGCTCGCGCAGCCCAATCCCCCAACGCCCCGGCCCCGTGCCAGGCCTGAGTCAGGAAATCGCTCCATGTATCAACGTGTCAAAGCCCCGCAGCAGCGGCCCGCCACCCTCGAGTTGCAACCCACCTGGCGCGAGGCCGAGGTCGAAGACGGCTTCTGCGTGGTCGCCGTTGGCGACATCATCATCACCCACGCCATCGCCCAGAAGCTCAAGCGCAAGTCGCCGGAGTTGCTGGCAATCCTCGGCCGGGGCGATGTGGTGGTCGGCAACTACGAAGGCTCGGCCATCGACCTGAAGACCTACGACGGCTACCCGGAAGCCGAGTCCGGCTTCGCCTGGCTGATCAGTGACCCGGACGCCCCGGCGGACCTCGCCGCCCTGGGCTTCAACCTGATGGCCCGCGCCAACAACCATGCCCTGGACTGGGGCGCGGCAGGCATGCGCATGACCAATGAGCTGCTGGATGCCGCCGGCATCGCCCACGCAGGAACCGGCGCCAGTCTCTCCGCCGCTCGCGCCCCGGCCTTCGTCAACACGGACTGCGCGCGGGTGTCACTGATCTCCTACGCAACCACCTTCGAAGCCAATTCACCGGCCAACGATGGCCTCGGCGTGGTGCCGCCGCGTCCCGGCCTGAACCCGCTGCGCACAACGCCCCATCGACTGGTATCGGCCGAAGACTTCGCCGTACTCAAGCGCCTCAACGACCAGGAAGCGTTCCAGGACCATTACCTGCTCAAAGCCCTCTACGGCCAGCACAGCGTGCACCTGGGGATGGCACTGCACTACCGCGTCGACCCAAGCGCCGCGCCGGGCTCCCTACGCATCCACTACGAGTGCGACAAGCGCGACCAGGCGGACATCCTGCTGAACCTGCGCCAGGCCAAGCAAACCTCCGACTTCACCATCGTCGCCCAGCACACCCACGAGCCGGACAACTTCACCTCCTCAGTGCCCAATTACCTGCCGGCACTGGCCCGCAGCCTGGTGGACAACGGCGCCGACATGCTCTGCGGCCATGGCCCGCACCAGATCCGCGGCATCGAGGTCTACAACGGCAAGCCGCTGCTCTACTCCCTGGGCAATTTCTGCTTCATGGACAACAGCCAGCAGGTGATTGCCCGTGACGAGTGGGAAGAAATGGAATGGTTGGCCGCCGAGGCCATCGTCGGCCCCAAGGGCATCACCAACCCGCGCATTTCCACTCCGGCCGAATTCCTCGAGTGGAAACGCGTGGTGGGCATCTTCAGTGAGCCGATCTGGTTCGAAAGCGTGGTTGCTGAATGCCGCTTCAACGCCGAAGGCCGCCTCAAGGAACTGCTGCTACACCCCATCGAACTGGGCTTCGAAGGACGTGACGCCGAGCGCGGCATTCCGCGCCTGGCCTTCGACAGCGAGGACAACCAGCAGCAGGCACGGCGCATCCTCGAGCGCCTGCAGGTGCTGTCCGCGGAATTCGGTACACGGATCGAGATCGACACCGTGGAGTTCGGCCAACGCATCAGCAGCATTGGCCGGGTGCTGATTCCGACAACCTGATCGACTCGCGCCACATCTGGCGGCCCACCCGGCCTCCGGACGCCCTCCAACCCTGATTCGCTGTCGCCAGGCGCCGGCCACAAGCCGGTGCCCGGGCACGGCTACGCCCGTGAACGACCAAAGGCGCCTGACCCGGAACCTGAAATGGACCTGACCTGTTTCTCTCGCGATTACGCGGAGGCCCGCGAAAAATTCCTCGAAATCTGCCACCAGCGCCGCCTCACCGTGGAATCCCATAACCACCCGATGCAGGGTCGCGACAATGAGCAACTTGCACTGGATGTGGCCTTCAGTGGCCCGCGCGACGCCGCCAACCTGCTGGTGATCAGCAGCGGCTGTCACGGCGTCGAGGGATTCTGCGGCTCGGCGATCCAGATCGACCGTCTGCGCGACGGAGACTGGAACGAGCGCTGCCGGCGCGACAACCTCGCCGTGCTTTACCTACACGCACTCAATCCCTACGGCTTCTCCTGGTTGCGGCGGGTGAACGAAGACAACGTCGACCTGAATCGCAACTTCGTCGACTTCGGCCAACCGCTGGCGAACAACCCCGATTACCGGGCGGTGGCCCCCTGGCTGATGCGGCCGGGGCTGCTGAGCGACTTGCGTCTGGTGGGCTATGCACTGCGTCATGGCAGGAAAAGCCTGCAGGCCGCTATTTCACGGGGCCAGCACAGTGACCCGCATGGCCTGTTCTTCGCCGGCGCCCGCCCAACCTGGAGCAACCTGACCCTGCGCCGGGTACTGCGCGAACACGCTCGCCAGTGCCGGCGTATCGCCTGGATCGACGTGCATACCGGGCTCGGACCACAGGGCGTCGGCGAGCGCATCTACAAAGGCCGCCAGCGTGCCGAAGACATCGCCCGCGCACGCCATTGGTGGGGCGAGCAAGTCACCAACAGCGCCGAAGGCAACTCGGTGTCGGCCCGACTCAACGGCACGCTCGACCAGATGGTGATGAGCGAATGCGCCCAGGCCCAGTACAACGGCCTGACCTTGGAATACGGCACGCTGCCCGGACGCAAGGTCCTCTCCGCACTACGTGCCGAGCAGTGGCTGCAAAACCACCCGAATACCGCTCCGGCGGTCCACCAGCGCATCAAGGAGCGCCTGCGCGGCGCGTTCTATCCGCAGCGGGACGGTTGGAAGCGCGAGGTGCTCGACCAGGCGCGCGAAGTGCTCGACCAGGCCCTGGCCGGGCTGGCCAGCCCCCTGGGTTGATGGCGACTGTAGCCGCCTTCGTGATCGCCCCAGTGGCGAAGGCGGTCACAGCTTCGGCGCATTGACCTTCGACTTACTACCCATCGCGCTTGCGGCCACGTAATCTGGCCACATGCCAGTACTTCGCATAGTCCTTCTCACCCTGCTCGCATGTCTCGGCTCAGCCGCCCTGGCCGAGCCCCTGCGCATTGTCAGCGAACCCTGGGCGCCCTACATATTCGAAGAAGAAGGTCAACTCCGTGGCCTGGATTACGAGGCCAGCGCCATCGTTTTCCAACGCATGGGCATCGAGGTCCAGTGGAGTCTGATGCCCTGGAAGCGCTGCCTGATGGAATTGGAAAACGGTCAGGCCGACGCGGTGCTGGACATCTTTCGCAATCAGGAACGCGAGTCGCAGATGGTCTTCCCCGCAGAACCGCTGTCGGAAGTGGAGTTCGTGCTGTTCTATGCGCGGCAACGACCCTACCCGTTCCAGCGCCTGGCCGATCTTCGGGGCCTCAAGATAGGTGTTTCCCCCGGTTACTGGTACGCCGACCAGGCTTTTCGTACCTCGCCACTGTTCACCCGCGAACCGGCGCCGACCCACGAGGCCAATCTCGGCAAGCTGGTGCGCGATCGGGTCGATCTCGTGGTCAACGACCGCCGCGCCGGCCTATACCTCGTCCACCAGATGGGCCTGGAAACGCAGATCGCCAGTCATCCCAGGGCGATCAGCCGCGACCGCTTGTACCTCGCCTTCCGCCGTCAATCGCAACTGGAAAGCCTGGCCGCGCCCTTCGGCGAAACGCTCAGGCGTTTCAAGCAGGAACCGGCGTACGCACAGCTCGTGGCCCGTTACCGCGAACCGGGCCAGGAAATCTCCAGCAACCGTTGAGCGCCGCGATGGCTGTACATTCTCGAGGAGCTGTTATACTCGGCGCTCCGTCAGGCATACGCCCGGATGCTGAGCCACCCTAGAGCCAGCAGGACCGGTCGGGATCGCGAGCCATCGCTGCGATTCGAGCCAGACAAGATCACCCTTTCGGGCCAGCCCCTAGAACTACACAGGATCTCCCATGTCCTTTGCTTCCCTCGGTCTCTCCGAGGCATTGGTCGGCGCTGTCGAAGCCGCCGGCTACGCCCAGCCCACCCCCGTGCAACAGCGGGCGATTCCCGCCGTGTTGCAAGGTCGCGACCTGATGGTTGCGGCCCAGACTGGCACCGGCAAGACTGCCGGTTTCGCGCTGCCGATTCTCGAGCGCCTGTTCCCCAACGGTCACCCAGACAAATCCCAGCGGCACGGCCCGCGCCAGACGCGTGTACTGGTCCTGACCCCAACCCGCGAACTCGCGGCCCAGGTCCATGACAGCTTCAAGCTCTATGCCCGTGACCTGCATCTGGTCAGCACCTGCATCTTCGGCGGCGTCGGCATGAATCCGCAGATCCAGGCCGTTTCCAAGGGCGTGGACATCCTGGTGGCCTGCCCCGGCCGCCTGCTCGACCTGGTTGGCCAGGGCGCCGTCGACCTCTCCCATGTGGAGATCCTGGTGCTCGACGAAGCCGACCGGATGCTCGACATGGGCTTCATTCACGATGTGAAGAAAGTCCTCGCCAGGCTGCCGTCCAAGCGCCAGAACCTGCTGTTCTCGGCGACCTTCTCGAAAGACATCGTCGACCTCGCCAACAAGCTGCTGCACGATCCCGAACGCATTGAAGTGACGCCGCCGAATACCACGGTGGAGCGCATCGAGCAGCGCGTGTTCCACCTGCCAGCCGGCCACAAGCGCGCCTTGCTGGCGCACCTGATCACGGTCGGTGCCTGGGAACAGGTGCTGGTCTTCACCCGCACCAAGCACGGCGCCAACCGTCTGGCCGAGTACCTGACCAAGCACGGTCTGCCCGCCGCGGCGATCCACGGCAACAAGAGCCAGAACGCTCGCACCAAGGCCCTGGCAGACTTCAAGGCCAACGACGTGCGTATCCTGGTGGCGACCGATATCGCTGCCCGCGGCCTGGACATCGACCAACTGCCCCATGTGGTCAACTTCGAACTGCCCAACGTCGAGGAAGACTATGTGCACCGCATCGGCCGTACCGGCCGTGCCGGCCGCAGTGGTGAAGCCATCTCCCTGGTTGCCCCGGACGAAGACAAGCTGCTCAAGGCCATCGAGCGCCTGACCAAGCAGAAGATCCCGGCCGGCGATACCCAGGGCTTTGACCCAGCGACTGTCGAAGCCGAACGCCCCGAGGCCCGGGCGCCGCGCCCCGAGCGCCAGCCGCGCGCCGACAAGCCCAAGCGCGAAGGCAAGCCGCAGCAAGCGTCCCAGGGTCCCAGTGAGGCCAAGGAAGCTGGCGACGACTCCGAAGCCAAGCCGCGCAAGAGCCGCAACCGCCGCAGGGGCAAAGGCAAAAGCCAGGAACAGCAGGGCCAGGGCCAGGAGCAGAAGGCTGCAGCCCCGCAGCAACAACCCAAACAGGCACGTCCGCAACGCCCGCCGCAGCCGGCGGCTGATCGTGACCCTGAAGAGTTCCTCGACGACGACGTGGACAACTTCGGCAATCGCGCCGACTACGTCAGCCCCTACCCGCCCAAAGGCCAGAACCAGGGTCGCAATCAGCGCCGTGGCGGCCAGGGCCAGGCTCAAGGCCAAAAACAGGGTCAGAAGCAGGGCCAGGGCCAGGGCCAGGGACAAGCCCAGGGCCGCAGCGGCCAGGGGCGTGGGCAAGGCCAGGGTGAGAACCAGGGCCGGCGCCAAGGCGGTGGTGGTCAGGGCAGCGGCCAGAAGCAACAGGGCCAGAAGCAAGGCCAGCAGCGTCAGGGCAAGCCCGCCAACAAGACTCGCGGCAACGGCCAGCGCCGTGGTGAAGATCAACTGGTATCCCGTAGTCGCGACGAGCCAGCGGTTCAGGATCCTCGCGCCAACAAACCGGCTCCGAAGATCATCATGAAAGAGTCCCGCGCCGACCGTTTCCCAACGCCGGAGCAGTTGGACGAGCTGCAGCAGAGCAACCGCCCGCGCGGTGAGAAACCAGCATTGCTGACCCGCAATCGCTGAGTCCCTCCTGCTCATGAAAACGCCGGCCCAGTGCCGGCGTTTTCGTTTCCGGGGGTTCGTGCATTTTCGGCAGGAGGGGTTTCAACCGCAATGCAGGTCAAAGGCCTGTCTGCACGAATCGGCGGAGCTGCCTCACGTCGATTTCGCGGATGATTTCGCTCCCACAACGCCGGGCATCCGAACGCCCGCACGTCCCATGGTGAGCCGGACAGCAAAACGCCGGCTGTGAGCCGGCGTCCTGATACTGCGGGAAAGCGAGCTTAGGAACGCACACCCTCGAAGGAGATGATCAGCTCGGCTTCCTGGGAGGCCGGGCCGAGGTCCTTCTGGATGGCGAAGTCCTTCAGCTTGATCGTGGTGGTGCCTTCGAAACCGGCACGGTAGCCGCCCCACGGATCGTCGCCCTGGCCAACGAACTTGGCCTTGATCACGACGGGTTTGGTCACGCCGTTCAGGGTCAGGTTGCCGGTCACGTCGGCAGTGCCCTGGCCGGTGGACTTGACCGAGGTCGACTCGAAGGTGGCGGTGGGGTTCTTGCTAACGTTCAGGAAGTCGCCGCTCTTGATGTGCTTGTCACGCTCGGCGTGGTTGGTATCAACGCTGGCGGTCTTCAGGGTGACCTTGATCTTGCTGGCCTCGGGGTTCTTCTCATCGAAGCTGAAGGTGCCGTCGAAATCCTTGAAGGTCCCGTAGATGTAGCTGTAGCCCAGGTGGCCGATCTTGAAGTTGACGAAGGCGTGCTGGCCTTCCTTGTCGATCACGTAGTCGGCGGCCATGGCCTGGCCAGCGAACAGTGCGGCACCGAGGGTCAGGGCAGCGAAGGTTTTCTTCAGCATCGGTGAATCTCCTTGTTGAAAGGTTGCAGCATTATTTGGCGGCGCGTCCGAGCATGCGGGTCAGGGTCGCGTCGCGGTCGATGAAATGGTGCTTGAGAGCGGCCAGGGCGTGTATACCGGCGAAAATCAGCAGGCCCCAGGCAAGGTATTCGTGGATGGCGCCGGCGACATCTTCCTGGTCAGGAATGGCGGTGAGGGTGGCGGGCACTTCGAACAGGCCGAACACGGCAATGCCACGGCCCTCGGCGGTGGAAATCAGGTAACCGGAAATCATCAGGGCGAAGAGGCCGACGTAGAGCACCAGGTGACCGACCTTGGAGCCCAGGCGGGTCATCGGACCATGGTTGGGCAGTGCCGGCGGCGGCGGGCTGATGAAGCGCCAGGCCAGGCGCGCGACCATCACCAGGAACAGCAGGATGCCGATGCCCTTGTGGATATCAGGAGCGGTCTTGTACCAGCTGCTGTAGTAGTTCAGACCGACCATCCACAGGCCCAGGGCGAACAGACCGACGAAGACGATGGCCACACCCCAATGCAGAAGAACACTGACCAGGCCGAAGCGGGACGGAGAGTTACGCCATTGCATGAAATGAATCCTTGGAAACACAGGCTGGGTGAACGCGACTGATAAAGCCTAGCGGCTAATCTATCGAATTAAAGCGGAAAATTTCGCTTTGAAATATCGAGCAATACGATCATTTATAACGAATGGATCTTTGCAGGATTTTGTCGAAGGAACTGACTGAAAGTTCGTCAGCCGCTGCCGAACGGCGCGGCGGAGGGGACCGGCGGCGGAAAGACCCGCCGCCGGAGGTGCAACTCAGTTGAACAGGCGGGAGAAGAAGCCCTTCTTCTCTGCCGTGGCAGCCGCCTTGGGCGTCGCTACAGGCTTGGCTTCGGCCACGGTTTCGACCGGACCCACGGCCTTGCCGGCCTTGAGGTCGGCCACCTGGGTGGCGGCGCGCTGGCCGCTGCGCAGGGCCCCTTCTAGGGTCCCTGGATACAGCGCATCGGTATGCTCGCCAGCAAACACCACGCGCCCCAGAGGCTGCTCCCACATGCGCCAGTAGAGGCTGATTTCGCCCGGCCCATAGGCCAGGTAGGCGCCACCGGCCAACGCATCCTTGCCGTAACGACGCAGTTCGAAGCCCTTGAACTGTTCGCGGGCGCCTGGGAAATGCTTGTCGAAGCGGATCAGCACCTGATCGACCATCTGCCGGTCGCCGAAAGCCTGCATCAGGCGGGCGTTGTCGCCGGACAGGTTGATCAGCAGGTTGGCGCCGCCCTTCAGGGCCGGCTCGACCCAGAGCATACCCAGCCCCTGGTCGCTATAGACCTCGCCGGAAAGGCGGCTCTTGCCCCATACCGGTTTCTTGAACTGCAGCAGCATCTGATCGCGCCAGCCGTAGTTGATGTCCTTCAGCGCGCGCAGCTGCAGGGCCGACAGAGAAGGCGTCATGCTGATCTTGCCCAGGGCCGGCAGCGGTACGGCAAGCACGACGTAATCAGCCTGGTAGCCAGCACCGCCGACCTTCACGGTCACGCCGTCCTTCTCCTGCACGATGGCGGAGACGCGGGCGTTGGTCTTGATGGTCTTGATCTGCTTGGCCATGGCCTGGGCCAACCCCTGGCTGCCGCCGGGCAGGCGAGCAGCGCGCATCTCGGTATCCGGCAGGCCACGATAGACGCGCGCCTGCTGGGCGAGGTAAAGCAGCGACAGGCGCGACGGCTCGTCGTAGCGCGAGCGGATGCGCTGATCCACCAGGGCCTTGGCAGTCGGCGGCAGGCTCAGCTTTTCCAGCCAGCGCGCCACGCTAATGGAGTCGAGGGTCTGCAGGGTGTGATTGGCCAGCGGCTTCATCGGATCGTCGATCGAGGCGGCCAGGTCATCCAGGCTCTTGTCGAAACGCTTCAGGCCTTCGACGGTACTGGGCGCTTCCTTGAGCAGGTCGGCCTCGGAGAAGTAGCGACCGTTCACCAGGTAGCCTGGATTGCGCACGTAGTCCGGCGCGGGCACGGCCTTCAGCTTGAACTGGTCGAGGTAACGATACAGGCTCGGCTGCAGCTTGGCGCTACCGACCCACTCGCTGGCGGCCAGGCCAGAGCGCCCGCCGATGCTCGGCTTGGCCTCCAGCACGGTGACCTGCCAGCCCTTCTGCTGCAGCTCGTAGGCCGAGGTCAGGCCCGCCATGCCGCCACCGATGACGATGGCCGTCGGCTGCTTGTCCTTGGCCAGCGCAGTCGCACTCAGCCCTCCCACTATGATCAGCGCCAAGGCGCGCCAGGCTGCTGGCATGAAAATCTCCCCCGGTAAAACAGTGTCGTTCTGAATTGGCGCGCAGGATACGCCAGCCCCGACGGCCCGAACAGACGTGCCTTCCGGGCGGCAGGCAGCGTCCTGCTTGTCCAGGGCGGAGGCATTGCATAGGCTTCGCCGATCGCTACAGGAGAACGACCCATGGGCCTCAATGCCGACTGGATGCAACGCGACCTCGCTGTGCTCTGGCACCCCTGCACCCAGATGAAAGATCACGAACGCTTGCCGGTGGTACCGATCCGCAGGGGCGAAGGCGTCTGGCTGGAGGACTTCGAGGGCAAGCGCTACCTGGATGCCGTCAGCTCCTGGTGGGTGAACGTCTTCGGCCACGCCAACCCACGTATCAACCAGCGCATCAAGGACCAGGTTGACCAGCTGGAGCACGTGATCCTCGCAGGCTTCAGCCACCAGCCGGTGATTGAACTGTCCGAGCGCCTGGTGAAGATCACCCCCAAGGGCCTGGACCGGGTTTTCTATGCCGACAACGGCTCCTCCGGCATCGAAGTGGCGCTGAAGATGAGCTATCACTTCTGGCGTAACCAGGGACTGGAACGCAAGAAGCGCTTCGTCACCCTGACCAACAGCTACCACGGGGAAACCGTTGCGGCGATGTCGGTGGGCGACGTCGCCCTGTTCACCGAAACCTACAAGTCGCTGCTGCTGGACACCCTCAAGGTGCCCAGCCCGGACTGCTTCCTGCGTCCCGACGGCATGGGCTGGGAGGAACACTCACGCGCCATGTTCGCCCACATGGAGCAGGCCCTGGCCGAGCACCATGACGAGGTCGCCGCCGTGATCGTCGAGCCGCTGATCCAAGGCGCCGGCGGGATGCGCATGTACCACCCGGTCTACCTCAAGCTGCTGCGGGAGGCCTGCGACCGCTATGGCGTGCACCTGATCCACGACGAGATCGCCGTCGGTTTCGGCCGCACCGGCACCATGTTCGCCTGCGAGCAGGCCGGTATTGCCCCGGACTTCCTGGTGCTGTCCAAGGCCCTGACAGGTGGTTACCTGCCAATGGCCGCAGTGCTCACCTCCGAGGCCGTGTACCAGGGCTTCTACGACGACTACCAGACCCTGCGAGCGTTCCTCCACTCGCACACCTACACCGGCAACCCGCTGGCTTGCGCCGCCGCCCTGGCCACTCTCGACATCTTCGAGCAGGACCGGGTGATCGAAGCCAACCGCAAGCTGGCGATGCGCATGACCACCGCAACCGCGCACCTGGCGGATCATCCGCACGTGGCAGAAGTGCGCCAGACCGGCATGGTGCTGGCCATCGAGATGGTCCAGGACAAGGCCAGCAAGGCGCCCTTCCCGTGGCAGGAACGCCGGGGACTGAAAGTCTTCCAGCACGCACTGGAGCGCGGCGCCCTGCTGCGCCCGCTGGGCAATGTGGTGTATTTCCTGCCGCCCTACGTGATCACCGAGGAACAGATCGACTTCCTTGCCGAGGTGGCCAGCGAAGGCATCGACATCGCCACCCGCGACTCGGTGAGCGTGCCGGTGGCGGCGGACCTGCACCCAAACCACCGCGATCCGGGCTGATCACCGCCTCTGCGCAGGTTAGGCCGAACTAGACGAGGCCCGACGATCCAGTCTTGAAACTCGATTGTTGGGCTTCGCTGCGCTCAGCACCAACCTACACGGCATCGCCGCCAGGCCTTAAACTGCGCGCCTTGTCCCACCTTTGTCCTAACGCCCATGCGCCTTTCCCGCTTTTTCATCGACGCCCCGCTCTCCCTCGGCCAGCACGAGCTGCCTGAGGCCCAGGCCCACTACATTGGCCGCGTCCTGCGCCTTGCCGCTGGAGATGCCGTACAGCTGTTCGACGGCTCCGGCCAGGAGTACCTCGGCGAACTGATCGAAGTGGGCAAGAAGTCTGTAAGGGTCGATCTGCGCGAGTCCTTCGCCGGTATGACTGAATCGCCTCTGCGGGTGCACCTGGGTCAGGGCCTGTCGCGTGGCGAACGCATGGACTGGGCGATCCAGAAGGCCACTGAACTGGGCGTGGCCGAGATCAGCCCGATCGTCAGCGAACGTTGTGAAGTGCGCCTGAAGGACGAGCGCGCCGACAAGCGCCTCGCCCACTGGCGCCAGATCGCGATCAGCGCCTGCGAGCAATGTGGCCGGTCGGTACTACCGGTTATCCACGCGCCAATCACGCTAGGCGATTGGCAGCGCGACATTCAGGCAGATCTCAAGCTGGTCCTGCACCCGGTAGCCGAGCCCCTGGCCAGCCACGCCAGGCCGGACAACCTGGCCTTCCTGATTGGCCCCGAGGGCGGGCTTTCCGAGGCTGAGGTGGATGCCGCAAAGGCAGCGGGCTTCCACGCCGCGCGACTGGGGCCACGGGTGCTGCGCACCGAAACGGCACCGGTAGTGGCGCTCAGTGTTGCTCAACAACTCTGGGGTGATTTCTAGCCCCATGCTCTGGCCAGGTTGGTCTGAGCTGCGCGAAGCCCAACGAGCGAAATAGCCGGAGAAATGCTGGGCCCCGTTGCACAAGGACCAACCCACGGCATTCAGCCCCGCTGAATCAGATCAAACCGGCATCGGCCAGCATCTGCTCCAGCGCTACAAGGTCGGGGATCTTCGCCACGTCGGTGCCGAGCTGCACCGAATCCAGCTCCAGCGCCGCCAGCGGCGCATTGGCACGGCGCACATCTTCTTCGAGCTTCAGCGAACGGGGAATACCTTGCAGCAACAAGGCAATGAACTTCACGTGCGGGCGACCGCCGAGGGCGTTGAGCACGGCCACCCGGGCACCTGAACCAACCTTCGCCTCACCACCGGCGGCGGCCTCGAAGGAGAGCAATGGCAGGCGCAGGTCGCGCCACGCCACCTGGCCCAGCAGCCAGGCCGGCAGTCCCGGTGTCGCCTGGGGAGCGCGATAGGGAATGAGTTCGGCCAACGCCACGTTGGGCACCAGCAGGGTACGGTCGGACAGCGGCAGCAGCAGCCCCGTAAGGCTGGCGGAACTGTTTTGGGTGGTAACGGCTTGGCTCATGTGAATTCCTTTAGCTGCACTGTGCGGCCAGATGTTCGACCAGCTTCGCCGCCAGCTCGCGCGGGTCGCCGCTGAAGCTGCTGTAGCCACCTTCGCGCAGACTGTCGGGCATGCTCGAGCAGGCGCAGCTCTCGGCGCTCTGTGTCCAGATCAGTCCACCTTGCCGGCGCAGGTAGGCAGCCGCGGCGCTGCCATCGCTCCCCATGCCGCTGAAGGCGATGACACCGCATTGGGCGCCGTAGTGCTGGGCCAGGTTGAGCATGGCCTGGTCGATGGACGGGCTGTAGGGCTCTGGCCAGGGGCGCTCGCTCACCTGCATCTGGCCGTCTTCGGTGAAATCCAGCTCACGGCTGATGGGCGCCACGACGACCTCGCCGCAGCGCACGGCATCGGCGTTACGAACCTGATTGACGTGCCACTGACTGTGGCGACCCACCGCCTGGGGCAGCGCGCCCTCGAAGCTGGGGTCGATGTGCTGGGCATAGATGAAGCCGATGGGCAGGCCACCGGGCAGGGCATCCAGGAACGCCTTGACCGCAGCCGGCCCGCCGAGGGAGGCGGCCAGCAGCCAAACCTGGCGTGCCGGCTCACCTGCCACCAGCGGTGTATCGGCCAGTGCCCTGGGCAATTCGAGACGCGCAGGACGCTGGGCATCCGCCAGCAGGCTCTCCAGGCTCGGCCCTACCGCCACCGCGGGGTCGCCGACGAGCTTCTTCAGCTTGCCGAACAGGCGCCGCTCCCAGCGCGGGTAGTGCTCGGAATGGCGTTCGGGAGCGTGGCCTTCGCCGAACAGGACCGGGGCGCTGGCATGTTCCAGCAGGCTGTCCACCAGGGGAGAGTCCTCGGACAGGGCCAGGTCCACCAGCCACAGGTCCGCCTCGCAGGCACCGAGGGCTTCGTCATCGAGGCGTGCCGGATCGCTGTTGAGTACGACCTGGTAGCCATTGCCGGTCAGAGCCTGCTGCAGCACATGGCGCTGCAGCGAAGTGTCGGCGAGCACGGCGATCCGTGCGGAAGTCTTCTCTGTCATGTCCGTTTGACCAGATGCTGGATGGATTCGAGCAGCAGCGATTCCTGGTAGGGCTTGCCCAGGTAGTCATTGACGCCGATGGCCATGGCGCGCTCACGGTGTTTCTCACCGGTACGCGAGGTGATCATGATGATCGGCAGGTCCTTCAGGCGTTCGTCGTGGCGGACCAGGGTCGCCACCTCGAAGCCATCCATGCGAGGCATCTCGATGTCCAGCAGCATGATGTCCGGACGCTGCTCCTGCAGCAGGGCGATGGCGTCCACCCCGTCCTTGGCGGTGAGTACGTTCATACCGTTGCGCTCCAGCAGGCGGCTGGTGACCTTGCGTACGGTCACCGAGTCGTCCACCACCATCACCAGCGGCGGACGTTCCAGATCCACCTCTGCCGGCAGGACTGTGGCGCTGGCCGAACGCAGTTGCGGCTGCACCAGGTGAGCGTGGCGCGTACGAATGGTCGCCAGCAGATCGAGGATCACGACCACGCGGCCATCACCGAGGATGGTGGCACCGGAGATACCGTGGACGCCGGCGAACTGCGGGCCGAGGCTCTTCACCACGATTTCGCGGGACCCCACAAGGGCGTCTACCTGCACGGCCACGGCGTGTTCGGAAGAGCGCACCAGAATCACCGGCAACGGCAGGCTCTGGCCCACCAGCTTGGGTTGCTGGCCGTTGTCCAGCAGGTCGCCCAGGTACTTCAGCTCGTAGTTCTGCCCGGCGTACTCGAAACGAGGCGCATCGGGCTGGTAGTAGGTTTCCAGCTCGTAGGGCGAAACACGCACGATGCCTTCGATGGTGTTCAGCGGGATTGCATAGAGGTCTTCGCCGGAAAGCACCATCAGCGCACGGTTCACCGACACGGTGAACGGAAGGCGGATAAGGAAGCGGCTACCCTCGCCCGGGATCGAGTCGATGCTCATGGTGCCACCGAGCTGCTTCACCTCGGAGTGCACCACGTCCATGCCGACGCCACGGCCGGAAATCTGGGTGACCTTGTCGGCCGTGGAGAAACCCGGTTCGAGGATGAACTGCAGCACTTCGTGGTCCGACAGGTCGGACTCCACGTCCATCATGCCGCGCTCGATCGCCTTGCGACGCACAGCTTCGAGCTTGATGCCGGCGCCGTCGTCAGCCAGGGTGAGGACAATGTCGCCACCCTCGCGGCCGAGATTCAGGCGGATGGTACCGCTCTCCGGCTTGCCGGCGGCGCGGCGCGCCTCGGCACTCTCAACGCCATGGTCGACCGCGTTGCGCAGCATGTGTTCCAGCGGCGCCACCATGCGTTCCAGCACGGTACGGTCCATCTCGCCTTCAGCGTTGCCGACGACGAATTCCACCTGCTTGTCGAGTTCGCTGGCCACTTGCCGGACGATACGGCGCAGACGGGGTACGAGGCGGTCGAAGGGCACCATGCGCGTACGCATCAGGCCTTCCTGCAACTCGGTGTTCACCCGCGCCTGTTGCAGCAGCAGGGTTTCCGCATCGCGGTTTTTCGCCGCCAGGGTTTCCTTGAGGTCGAGCAAGTCGGACGCGGACTCGAACAGCGCTCGCGACAGCTGTTGCAGCTGCGAGTGACGGTCCATTTCCAGCGGGTCGAAATCCTCGTAGCCAGCCCGCTCGGCTTCTGCCTGGTAGCGGCTGAGAATCTGCGCCTGGGTCTCGGTGTCGAGACGGCGCAACTGGTCACGCACCCGCTCGATGGTGGACTCCATCTCGCTCAAGGTGAAGCTGAAGTCGCTGACTTGCTGTTCCACCCGGCCACGGAAGATGGAGGTCTCACCCGCCAGGTTGACCAGGCCTTCGAGCAGTTCGGCAGGTACCTTCACCAGCTCCTGAGGCGCGCGACGCGCGGCGGCCTCCTGTGCGGCTTCACGGGCACGGTGAACGAACGGCAACACTCGTTCTTCACCGACCACCAGAGGCTGAACGCTGGCGGCGACGATTGGCGCGACCAATTGGGGCACTTCCGGCTGGTTCGATACGTGCGGCGGCGCCAGGTCTTCGGCGATGCTCTGATCGAGTTGCTGGCGCAAGTCTTCCAGCTCGGCCTGCAGACCTTCGTATCCCGATTGCACATCGAGGAACAGGCTTTCCGGCCAGGGTGCGCCCTGTTGCTGGGCCTCGACCAGGTGTTGTTCGAGATCGTGGGTGAGGTCGCCCAGGCGCTTCTGTCCGGCCAGCCGCGCACCGCCCTTGAGCGTGTGCAGCACGCGCAGAATCTCTTCCACATGGGCGCCGTCTTCGCGCGACTCCTCCCAGCGGCCGATAGCGGTTTCCATGGCCTCCAAGAGGTCGTCGGCCTCTTCCAGGAAGATGTCGAGGATATCTGCCTCGGCCACGGCTTCCAGGTCATCCGCGGCGGCAGGCTGCAGATGCACGGCACTCGGTACGCTCAACTGTTCGCTGGGATTGGTGCGCCAGCGCTGGATGGCGTCGATCAGTGCCTGCCCACCAGGCAAGGGGCGGCGTGCGCGCACCGCGTCGAGCATTTCGCTCAGACGGTCCTGGCAGGCCTGCAACAGACCGAACAGGGCCGGGCTGGCCCGCAGGCGACCGCCGCAAAGGCCTTCGTAGAGGAATTCCAGTTCATGGGCAAGGTCGCCGATGGGTCCGATCTCGGCCATCCGCGCACCGCCCTTGAGGGTGTGCAGGTCCCGTTGCAGGGACTCGACTTCCAGGCTGTTGTCCGGGTACTCGATCCAGCGCTGCAGGGCGGCACCGGCACTGTCGAGGATGTCGAAACCCTCCTCGAGGAAGATTTCCACCAACTCCGGGTCCTGGTCGCTATCGAAGGGCTGGGGGGCGCTATAGGCGGCCGGCTCTTCAGCAACGCGCATTTCCAGCAACTCGGACAGGGACGTTTCGTCCATGACCTGGGTGGCTACATCCAGCTCCGACTCTTCAAGCTCTTCGTTGGCGGCTGCCAACGGCTCGCCCGGACCAGCGGCGTCTTCGTCGTCGAAATCCTGCTCGTCGAAGGCTTCGGCTTCGGGTAACGGCTGCACTACAGCGGCGGACAGGCTCTGCGCACCACCCTGGCGAAAGCCCCGGATGTCCTGGATCAACTGCAGCGGATCGGTCAGGGCGCGGCGGGCCTGGAGCTGTTCCAGCAGCGAAGCGAGGCAGTCGTGGCTCTTCTGCAGCAGTTCGGCCAGGCGCGGCGAATGGCTGTAGCGGCGGTCCACCAGACCTTCGTAGAGGGATTCCAGTTCGTGGGCGAGATCGCCGATGGGGCGGATCTCAGCCATGCGCGCACCGCCCTTGAGAGTGTGCAGGTCACGCTGCAGGGCCAGCAGGGCCGGTTTATTGTCCGGCTCACCGAGCCAGCGTTCCAAGGCCTTGCCGGCACTATCGAGGATGTCCACTGCCTCTTCGAGGAAGATCGACACCATCTCTTCGTCCAGGGCAGCCGGAACCTCATCCAGTGGCTCGGTCTCGGGCGCCTGTTCGGGATCGAAGGACGCCAGCTCGGGCAATGCCACTTCCTGCAGGGCCAGCGGCGCTTCCACCAGTTCGGGCAGCGGCGGGATGTCGTCGACGCGCGCCCAATCGGCGGCGTCCGCGTCCAGCTCCTCGATCTCCAGATCGGGGATGCCAGGCTCCAGCAGCGCCAAGGCCGTCGGGTCGACCACGTCCTGCAGCAGGGTGCGCAGGGCCTGGGCACGCTCCGGCTGGGGCGTGACCTCCAGCGCTGCAGCGACCTGGTCCATCATGCCGATCAGGGCCTCGTGGGCAGCATCGGCTTCGCTGAAGAAGCGCTCGCTGACCGGCAGGCTGCCTTCGTCGACAGCGCCGTAGACATCCAGCAGGGCCTCGCAGAGTTCTTCGATCTGCGGCAGCTCGGCCATCTCGGCACCACGGCCGAGCGTATTCAGTTCTTCCAGCAGCGCGCCCAGTTCCTGGCGCTCGGCCGGGTGCTCACGCCAACGCCGCAGCAGATCTTCGGCGTCCAGCAGGATGTCCATGCCTTCCGCGAGGAACAGGGAGATCATCTGCGGATCGCGAGTCTCGCCCTTGTCATCACGGCGAGCGGCGCTGGCCGCGTCCAATCGGTCCTGATGCAGCTTCTGGATGCGCTCCAGCAGTTCATTGGTGCCGGGAATCGCCGCCAACGGCGTGCTGTCGAGCTGGGCCACGCCCTGATGCAGGAGGTTCAGCGCCTCGCGCAGCAGTTCGGCCTCGGAAAGGTCGATGCTGAGCAGGTTGGTCTTGTATTCCTTGGCCAGTTTTTCCAGCGGCGTGGCGATCTCGGCGATCGGCAGGATGCCCGCCATGTGCGCGCTGCCCTTGAGGGTGTGCAGGGCACGCTGGAGGTCATCGTTGATGGTCTGTGGCAATTCGTGGTCGCAGGCCTTGATGAAGCCGGCGAGGGTTTCCAGGTGCAGTTCCGCCTCGTTACGGAAGATTTCCAGCAGTTGCGGGTCCAGCGCCTCGCCGGACTCGGTGATGACCGGAGCATGCGGCTCGCCCACGGGCTCGATGGCCTGATCTGAACCCGGGGCTTCAGATTTTGGGAGGAGTTGCCCCTTGGCCAGGGCGTGAGCCGTGGCGGCCAACTGGTCGACGTCATCACGCTGGCGCTGGGCCTTGCCGGCGTAGTCCTCGACCAAGGCGGGAAGCAGGTCGACCACATCCTGGACCACCTGGTAGACCGGCTCACTGGTCTCGATGCTGCGATCCAGCACGCGGTTGAGCAGGTTCTCCACCGACCAGGACAGTTCGCCAATGACCAGTGCACGCACCATGCGTCCACTGCCCTTGAGGGTGTGGAAGGCGCGGCGCACTTCGCCCAGGGCGTCACGGTCATTGCTATCGGCACGCCAGCGCGGCAGGTACTCGGCCAGGGTCTCCAGCACTTCGCCGGCTTCTTCGATAAAGACTTCCTGCAGCTCGTCGTCCACGGGTTCTTCGTCGGCTGGCGGTGGCAGCAGACTCGGCGGCACCTCGCGGGCCGGCGGATTGAAGGCGGGCACCGGGGCTGCCATGACTTCGGCCAGCGACAGCGGCCGTTCCGCAGGCTCTTGCACCGGCGCTTCCTCCGGTGCGCTGGGCAACTCCACTTCCGGCAGGCCAAGTTCGGCGAGGGCGGCTTCGTCCCACTCCAGCGGAGCCGGCAGGTCCTCCAGGTTCATGGCTTCCAGCTCGACTACCGGTTCGGCGTCGGGCAGGGTATCCAACTCGTCGAAGTCCAGGCTCGGCAGCGCCTCGAGGTCGGCTTGCGGCATTTCCAGCGCCGGCTGATCACCAGGCAGGGCCGGCGGGAGTTCTTCCAGGTCGGCGAGGTCGAAGCTCGGCAACGGCTGGTTCTCGTCGAACTCCAGCGGCGTGTCGAGGCTGAAGTCGAGCAGTTCGCCGTCCTCCGCCAGCGGCTCCTCGGCCAAGGCGGGCAGGCTGTCCAGCTCGGCCAGATCAAGGCTGGGCAGGACCTCGTCACCCTTTATCGGCTCGAGTTCCAGGCTCGCAACGGCCTCGGGCTCCAGCGGAGTGTCCAGGCTGAGTTCGATGGTATCAGCCGCCTGCTCGGCCTCCAGCGCGTCCAGACTCCAATCGTCTTCGGAGAGCAGCAGTTCGCTTTCGGCAGTAGGTAGCTCGGCCGAAAGCTCCAGGGGAGCATCCAGGCTCAAGTCGATGCTTTCGGCGGCGGGTTCGGTCTCCAGCTCGCCCAGGCTCCAGTTGTCATCAGAGACCAGCAGTTCGCTCTCGGCGACCGGAACTTCAGCAGCAGCCAGTTCCAGCGGCGCGTCCAGGCCGAGGTCGATAGCTTTGGCGGCCGGCTCTGCCTCAAGATCGTCCAGGCTCCAGCTATCATTGGATGCGGTCAGTTCACTTGCAGCAGTTGGCGTTTCAGTCGCAGCAGCCAATTCCAGCGGTGCGTCCAGGCTGAGATCGATGCTATCGGCGGCCGGCTCGGCCTCAAGCTCTCCCAGGCTCCAGTTGTCATCGGAAACCAGCATTTCGCTCTCGACGGCCGATGTTGCGGCATCGCCAAGCGGTTCGGGCTCTACATCCAGGCCGAGGTCGACGCCATCGGCGGCCGGCACGAACGAGAATGCCTCGGGCATCACCGCTTCCGGCTCGTCTTCAGGATCAAGATGCTGGTGCAACTCCGACTCTTCGGCCGCCAGCACTTCGATTTCCTGAAGCGGATTGACCAGGGGGGCCGGGGCCTCGTCCTCATCCACCCGATCGAGGATGGATGGCTTTTCCTTCAACGGGTAACCCAGGGATTCCAGGCTTTCCTCGGCCACGTCGAGGATCAGGTCGCCCTGGGCAGCATGGTCCTCGGATAGGCGTTCGAGGTAGTACTCCACGCTGGTGATGGCATCGGCCAGGGTATCCAGGCTCTGCCAGTTGGGCACGGCCTTGCGGGCCAGCAGCTGTTCCTGGATGTAGCGGTTGCAGGCTTCCAGCAGGGCGGCGGCGCGCGGTAGCGGAATCATCGCCAGACCGCCTCGCGCCTGGGTCAGCAGCTCCGGGACGCGAGCCAGGTGCTCATGGTTCCACTGCGAAGCGATGAACTCGATAATCGCGTCCTTGGCCTGTTCCAGGCCATTGCGCGCCTCCTTGATGACCAATTGGTGAATCTGCGCCACGTCGGTGGTGGGCAGGTGGCTTTCTTCCGCAGCGCCTTCGTCCGCCGGACCGACCATGCCGGCCAGGGTGGCTTCGACGTAGAGCAGCGCGCCGGCGACATCCATCAGTACCGCGTCGCTGGGTTCACGCTGGCCAAGCGACAGGCCGTGAATAACGTCGATCTGATCGAGGATGACCTTGCGCGGCTGGCCGAAGCCCAGCACCGCCAGGGTGTCGGCGATCTGCTTGAGCGGCGGCAGCAGGGAGTCCAGTTCGGCGACCCCACTGCGGTCGCTGCGAACGAAGAGGTCGAGGCTGTCCTTGACCCGCACCAGCTCCTCACAGAGCGCAGTAACCACTGAGCGCATGGCATCGCGGTCGGGGCCGGCAAGGCGGGCGCGTTCCTCGTCTACCACGGCGGTGTCGGGCAGGGCTTCATCGAGGCGATAGCGCTCCTTCAGGGCGCGGATACGCGGCGACTGGGCCGGAGCCTTGGCGATATAGAACAGCAGGTTTTTCACCAGGTCTTCCGGAGCGGCCTGGTTGAAACCATCGGCGCCCTGTTCAAGCAGGCGCTTGAGCTCCTTGTCCACTTGGCGCAGCAGGTTGCGCACCGAGGAACCGTTGACCACCGAGCCATTGGCCAGGCCTTCCACCAGGCCCGAGGCGATCTGCCAGAGTGGGCCGAGAGGCGCGTCCTGGCAGAGTGATTCGAGGCGCGCGAACACTCGCGCCATGTAGCCGAGGTTGGCGGCCAGGTCCTGGTTGCGGATTACACCGACCAGGGCGGTTTGCAGCATCTGCCGCAGCTTGCGCAGGAGGACCGGTAGTTCGGCAGTACGCATGCGCGCCAAGGTGTCCATCGACAGCGCAGGCAGCATGCTGGAAAGGTCCGGCGCGAACAGACTGGTTTCCGAGAGCAGGTTGTCGCCGCGGGCGGCACGCAGGTCGTTGAGCAGCGGGAGCAGGACCATCGGCAAGTCACGACGGGCGCTCTGGATGCGGTCCAGGTAGGGAGGCAGCTGCAGGATGGCCTGCATCAGCACTTCCAGGGCCTCGCCCCGGTTGGCCGCTCGGCCTTCCATCAGCGCCTGGGCCAGTCGCTCCATTTCCTCGGCGAGCAGGGCCGCGCCATAGAACTCGACCATCTGCAGCGTGCCCTGGACCTGGTGGATATAGGTCAGGCAGAAACGCATGCGCGTCGGGTCCTGCGGGTTCTCGACGAAGGCCTCGAGGGCCTGCCGTGCCTGCTTCAGGGTTTCCGCGATCTCGCCCTTTACCCACTCGAGGGCAACGTAGTCGTGCCGATCAGTCATAGCCGTCTGCTATCCCTTCCGGGTGAATGCCAGAACCTGTTCATTGGCCACCGGCTCAAGGTCCGGATGTTGCCAACCTAATACTTCGCCCACGCCCAGCACCATCAGGCCTCCCGGCGCCAGGCTCTCGGCCAGGCGATTGAGAATTTCCCGACGGCGCCAGCGGCGGAAGTAGATCAACAGGTTCTGACAGAAAATTACGTCCATGCCGGACATTGGCGCCTTGGCCAGTTCCAGCACATTGAGCCGGGCACAGCACACCCGTGCGGCCAAGCTCGGCACTATCTTGTAGCGACCATCGTCCTGGGCCTGGAAATAGCGCTCGGTAAGCGCTTTTTCCAGTTGTTCCAGGCGGCGGGCGCCATACAGGCCCTCACGGGCCTTGGCCAGGGCATTGAGGCTGATGTCGGTGCCGGTGACGCCGAAATACTCCGGCTGCTCGGTGCCGCCCAGCGCCTCGGCCGCCACCATGGCCAGGGAATAGGGTTCTTCACCGCTGGAGCAACCCACGCTCCAGATCTCCAGGGGCCTTGCCAAGCCACCTTCGACACGCCCACGCAGGTAATTCGCAAGCAGTTCGAAGGATGCCGGGTGGCGGAAGAATCGAGTCTCCTGCACGGTCAGGCGATCCAGCAGGGTCGACCATTCCACCGCGCCACGCGGCCCGTCGGTGACCTGGCGGTAATAGCTGGCGTAGTCCTGGACCCCCAGCTCGCGCATGCGCGCGCTGAGATTGGCCTGGAGGAAGGACCGACGCTGGTCGCTGACCACCACGCCGGTGCGTTCCTCGAGTAGCTTCTGCCAGTCGTGAAACTCGGCTGTCGTCATGTCGGCCAGGGGTTTCAAGGCCCAGACGCCGCCCGACTGCATGCTGTCGTGCCCTTGATTCATGGCCATCGTGCCGCGACCTCAGGCCGCGGCGCCTCCCCTGGTCAGGCTATGTCCTGAGCTTCCGGCAGCTTGAAGCCGGAAACCGACTTGCGCATCTCGCTCGCCATCTTCGCCAGGTTGCCGATGCTCTTCGCGGTGGCGGTGGTACCGGCAGAGGTCTGCGAGGTGATCTCCTGAATCACGTTCATGGTGTTGGAGATATGGCCGGCGGAGGACGCTTGCTGACGAGCGGCGTTGGAGATGTTCTGGATGAGCGCCGCGAGGGTCTTGGATACCTTCTCGATCTCTTCCAGAGCCACACCGGCGTCCTGGGCCAGGCGAGCACCACGGACCACTTCGGAAGTGGTCTGCTCCATGGAGATAACCGCTTCGTTGGTGTCGGTCTGAATGGTCTTCACCAGCGCCTCGATCTGCTTGGTCGCGGCGGAGGAACGTTCTGCGAGGCGCTGTACCTCGTCCGCTACCACGGCGAAGCCGCGGCCCGCGTCACCGGCCATGGACGCCTGGATCGCAGCGTTAAGGGCGAGGATGTTGGTCTGGTCGGCGATGTCGTTGATCAGGCTCACGATGTCACCGATCTCCTGGGACGATTCACCGAGGCGTTTGATCCGCTTCGAGGTGTCCTGGATCTGCTCACGGATGTTGTCCATGCCGGTGATGGTGTTGTGCACCACTTCGTTGCCCTTGTTGGCGATGGCTACGGAGCGTTCCGCTACCGCCGAGGACTCGGAGGCGTTCGCCGATACCTGGTCAATGGACACGGCCATCTCGTTGATCGCGGCAGAGGCGCCGGCAATTTCCTGGGCCTGGTGCTCGGAAGCCTCGGCCAGGTGCATGGCGGTGGCCTGGGTTTCCTGGGCGGCGGCGGCCACCTGCACGGCAGTCAGGTTGATGGTTTCAACCAGCTCGCGGAGCTGGTCGATGGAGTAGTTGATGGAGTCCGCAATCGCACCGGTGAAGTCCTCGGTCACGGTCGCTGCCACGGTCAGGTCACCGTCGGCGAGGTCGGCAATTTCGTCGAGCAGACGCAGAATCGCCGCCTGGTTACGTTCGTTCTTCGCGGCGGTTTCGGCCAGTCGGCTACGGGTGCTCTGTACCATCACCAGGCCGATGAGGATGATCGCGCCCAGTGCGAGGGCGCCCAGCACGTAACCGGCCAGGGTGTTCAGGCCACGGCCATTGGCCAGGTTCTCGAAGCCGGTGGTCAGGGCGGACGCCTTGTCCAGCAGGGTCTGGGAGCCAGTGAAGATGGTGTTGGCGGATTCACGAACCTGGAAGAGTTCCGGCGAGGTCTCGAGGATCTCGTCCACCGAACCAGAAACGAATTCGAAGAGTTCGGAAATCTCCTGCAGGCGCTCCAGCGCCTCGGTGTTGGTGACCTTGGAGATATCCATCGCCGCGTTGCCTTCGAGCATCGCGTTCAGTACGCGGCCGAACAGGCTGGCGTCACGACCGAACATGTCGGCGGCCTGCACCGAATCTTCGTCACCGGCCAGAACCTTGTTCACCGAACCCAGGATACGTTCTGCCAGCAGCGACTGGCGTTGGGCCACGGAAACCTGGCTGGCGGGCGCGCCGCTTTCGAGGAGGATGTCCACGACTTCCTCGTACTCGACCTGCAGCTGCGGAATGGTTTCTGCAAGGGTGGCGGCTACCTGGTGCAGGGACAGTACGGTCTGTTCGCTGGCCAGGATGGCGTCGGCGTTCTTGCGCAGGCTGTCCCAATCCTTCTGCACCGTATCCACTTCGCCCTTCACGGCAACAGGTGCGGCAGGCAGGCCGGTAGAGGCGTCGCCCTTGACCAGGAAATTCCAGCGCTTCTCGAAGTCGTTACGTGCGTCTTTCAACAGAGCGAAGGCCTCGGCCTTGCCCGCCGCGGCCTCGGTGGAGTTCTTGGCGATACGCTGGGACAGCACGCGCAGCTCGCCTGCGTGGCTGATGTATTCCTTGTCGTAGTTCGCCTGGGTGTTGAGGTACGCGAAGTTCGCGAACAGCAGCACGATGGCGATGATCAGGACCACGAAGAGTCCAGCGATCAGCGACGTACTGCGCACCCCTGAAAACAGATTGCCTGCGTTTAGTCTTTTCATTATCGGGCCCCCGCCTGGACCAACCACTTTATTCCCATGTAACGCCAAAGGGCCGGCAAAGCCGGCCCAACCTTGAAGTCACGGCCCCGGGGTTCTGCCTCTGGGACCGATACAGGACGCTGGGCGCCCTGCGTAATAACTAGACAGCTACCTCGAGGAACTCCTGGTGCTGTGCGAGTGCGTGCGGGCTGAATACCAGCCAGGGCTGCTCGCGATGGAAAACACCATGGATGAAGGGCTGGATACTGGCCTCCAGGGGAGGCAACTCCTCACTGAAGGAATCCACCAGGAAATGCTGCATGCCGAAGACTTCGTCGACGATCAGCCCGGCGAAGATCTCCTGGTGGTCCACCACCAGGACGCGGCGCTGCTTGCGCAGGGGCGACAACTCGCTGCCGAAGAAACCGCATAGATCCATGACCGGCAACAGGCGTCCGCGCACGTTGGAAACGCCCTTGACCCAGGTCTTCACACCGGGAAGCGAAGTGTGGCGCGGCTCGTGCAGCACTTCACTGACCTCGCCCATAGGCGCCACGAACAGGCGCTCGCCCATTCGGAAACCAATGCCGCTCCAGCTCTGCACCACCTGCTGTTGCGCAGGCAGGCCCGCCGCCAGCGCGCGACAGCGCTGGTCGATTTCGAACAGGAGCTGGAAGGGAGTCTGCGAATCCGACATGACGACCGGCCTTGGCCTTTTTCTAATAATTATCTTGCAGGGACCGGCTCGGCATTCAACCGGCCAGTACTGCGCTCAGGGTCTTGATCAGGGTGTCTTCTTCAATCGGTTTGGTCAGGTAATCCTTGGCGCCCTGACGCTTGCCCCAGACCTTGTCGGTCTCTTGGTCCTTGGTGGTAACGATGATCACCGGGATGTGGCTGGTTTCGGCGTCCTTGGTCAGCTGACGGGTCGCCTGGAAACCATTGAGGCCGGGCATCACGATGTCCATCAGGACGGCATCCGGCTTCTCCTGGCGGGCCAGGGCCACGCCATCGGCGCCATTCTCGGCCTTGAGTACCTGGTGACCGTGCTTCTCGAGCATGGCGGTCAACTTGTACATCTCGGTAGGCGAGTCATCAACAATCAGAATTCGAGCCATGGTGTTCCCCATACGGAAAGGCTTCACCGGCCATAAGGCCGGACTTCAGGAGGCTTGCTCCACCGGGGTGAAATCGGGGACGTGAGTCTTGATCGCGCCGAGCAGCTCTTCCTTGCTGAAAGGCTTGGTGAGGTACTGATCGGAACCGACGATGCGACCCTTGGCCTTGTCGAACAGGCCGTCCTTGGAGGACAGCATGATCACCGGGGTGGATTTGAAAGCACTGTTGTTCTTGATCAGGGCGCAGGTCTGATAACCGTCCAGGCGCGGCATCATGATGTCGACGAAGATGATGTTCGGGTGGGAATCGGCGATCTTGGCCAAGGCGTCGAAACCATCAACTGCAGTGATGACCTCGCACCCCACTTTCTTGAGCAGAGTCTCGGCTGTGCGACGAATCGTTTTCGAATCGTCGATCACCATGACCTTCAAACCCTCGGAATGCTGTTCCATGTTCGCCCTACCATCGCCTCGGTGAGTCGTTATTCTGCTTTATATATGTGCCTGAGGCCCTACAACCGACGGGCTGCGACCCAATCGTCGGGCATTTTTAGCACAGTCTCCAGACGCAAGCTACACGGCGTCCGCATCTGCCTCACCTCCCCTGTCGAGGAAGGTTTTTCCCTTGACCGCAATCAATGCCGGCGCCACCCTGAGCGCCTTATCCAACCGGCCCGCCTGCCTTGGCGCGCCCCTTGAAACCTGTTGCGGAGACCCCCCATGAGCGTTCGCCTCGGGATCGTCATGGACCCCATTGCGCAAATCTCCTTCAAGAAGGACAGCTCCCTGGCCATGCTACTGGCCGCCCAGGAGCGCGGCTGGTCGCTGTTCTATATGGAGCAGCAGGACCTATACCAGAAAAACGGTGAAGCTCGCGCGCGCATGCGCCCACTGAAAGTTTTCCTCGACCCCGAACACTGGTTCGAACTGGAGGCCGAGGCTGACACCCCGCTTGCCGAGCTGGACGTGATCCTGATGCGCAAGGACCCGCCCTTCGACAACGAGTTCGTCTACTCCACCTACCTGCTGGAACAAGCCGAGCGGGCCGGCGTGCTGGTGGTGAACCGCCCGCAGAGCCTTCGCGACTGCAACGAGAAGTTCTTCGCCACCCTGTTCCCCGAGTACACGCCGCCAACCGTGGTCAGCCGACGAGCGGACATTCTGCGCGAGTTTGCCGAAGAACAGCGTGACATCATTCTCAAACCCCTGGATGGCATGGGTGGTTCCTCGATTTTCCGTCACCGCGCCGGAGACCCGAATCTCTCGGTGATCCTGGAAACCCTGACCGCCCACGGTAGCCAGCAGATCATGGCGCAGGGCTACCTGCCGGCGATCAAGGACGGCGACAAGCGCATTCTGATGATTGACGGCGAGCCGGTGCCCTACTGCCTGGCGCGCATTCCGGCTGCCGGCGAAACCCGCGGCAACCTGGCCGCAGGCGGTCGTGGCGAGGCCCGTCCGCTGACCGACCGCGACCGCGAGATCGCCACCGCTGTCGGCCCGACCCTGCGGGAGAAAGGCCTGCTGTTCGTCGGCCTGGACGTGATCGGCGAGCACCTCACGGAGATCAACGTCACCAGCCCCACCTGCATTCGCGAGATCGACAAGGCCTACGACACACGCATCGGCGAACGATTGATGGATGCGATCGCCCGCAAGCTCGAGGCGCGGAGTGCTTCATAGACTTTTATGCGGACGCTCGGCAGACTGCGCCGCTATCTGAAGCAAGCTGACTGTCGATGAACGCAGCCGTGAATACCTCCACCGAACTGTCCGCCGGCGTCCGCCCGGCGGATCGGTTGGGCTTTACCCTGTTCCTCGCCGCCGTGTTGCACGTCGCGCTGATTCTCGGCGTCGGTTTTACCGTTGCCGACCCGCAGCAAATCAGCAAGACCCTGGAAATCACCCTCGCGACTTTCAAGAGCGAAGAGAAGCCGAAGAAAGCCGACTTCCTCGCCCAGGCCAACCAGCAGGGCAGCGGGACGCTGGAGCACAAGGCCAAGCCGAAGACCACCGAGCAGGCGCCGTTCCAGGACAAGGAAATCCGCAAGACGACGCCACCTGCCGCCCCGCCCCAGGCCCCAAAGAAAGAAGCCCAAAAGGCAGCGGTGGCAACCAAGAGCCCGCAGCAGCAGAAGACCACGGTCAAGCGTGAGCAGACCAAGCCACAACCCGACAGTACGCCGGCACCATCCTTCGACAGCTCACAGCTGTCCGCCGAAATCGCCAGCCTCGAAGCGGAACTGGACAAGGAGCGCCAGCTCTATGCCAAGCGCCCACGCATCCACCGCCTCAACGCGGCCTCGACCATGCGCGACAAGGGCGCCTGGTACAAGGAGGAGTGGCGCAAGAAGATCGAGCGCGTCGGCAACCTCAATTATCCGGAAGAAGCCCGCCGCCAGCGCATCTACGGCAACCTTCGACTCCTGGTTTCAATCAACCGCGACGGCACTCTCTACGAAGTGCAGGTGCTGGAATCATCCGGCCAGACGGTACTGGACCAGGGTGCCATGCGCATCGTGCGCCTCGCGGCGCCCTTCGCGCCTTTCACCGGCGACCTGGCGGACATCGATCGCCTAGAAATCATTCGCACCTGGCGTTTCGAGCGCGGCGACCGCCTGTCGAGCAATTGAGAGCGGCAACTGCGTCTAGGCTCTAGGCTTCTATTCAGCGCCCCGCGACACAGGCGCTCACGCCTCAGCCTTGCCGCTTGAAGCCTGCCGTCTTAAGCCTGAAACTAGCCGACATGAAAAGCGCACCGAGCTACCTCAAGCACCACTTCCTGATCGCCATGCCGCACATGGCCGATCCGAACTTCGCCCAGACCGTCACCTACCTGGTGGAACACAACGAGCAGGGTGCGATGGGCCTGGTGATCAACCGCCCCAACGGCCTCAGCCTGAGCGATGTGCTCGAACAGCTGCGCCCGGAATTCACCCCGCCAGCACGTTGCCAGGGCCTGCCGATCTACGCCGGCGGCCCGGTACAGACTGACCGCGGATTCGTCCTGCATCCGAGCGGCCACAGCTTCCAGGCCACCCTGGAACTCGGCGAACTGGCACTTTCCACTTCCCAGGACGTTCTCTTCGCCATCGCCGATGGCGGCGGCCCGCAGAAGTGCCTGGTCGCGCTCGGATATGCCGGCTGGGACGCCGGCCAGCTGGAAGCTGAGCTCAGCGACAACGCCTGGCTGACCTGCCCAGCCGACCAGGCCATCCTCTTCGACACTCCGTCTGAACAGCGCCTGTCGGCTGCCGCTGCGCGACTGGGCGTGAATCTAAGCCTGCTCACCGCCCAGGCCGGGCACGCCTGATGGCCGACTCGAAACCCCTGCGTCTGCTGCTCGGCTTCGACTACGGCACCAGACAGATCGGCGTAGCCGTGGGCCAGGCTGTGACCGGCCAGGCCCGCGAGCTGAAAGTGTTGAAAGCCCAGAATGGTGTACCGGACTGGCAGCAGGTCGAATCCCTGATCCGTGAATGGCAACCCGATGCCATCGTCGTCGGCCTGCCGCTTAACATGGATGGCACACCCAGCGAAATGAGCGCCCGCGCGGAAAAATTCGCCCGGCGCCTGAATGGCCGCTTCAATCTGCCGGTATTCACTCACGACGAGCGCCTGACCACCTTCGAGGCCAAAGGCCAGAGACTGGCCCAGGGGCAGCGCGACGGCTACCGCGAGCGTCCGGTGGATGCTCTGGCTGCCGCCCTGCTGCTGGAAGGCTGGCTGGCCGAAAACTCCGCAACTTCCTGATTCCAGAACGCGAGGACCGCCGATGACCCTGCCCAAGCCCGCCGAGCTGCTGCCGAGGATGGCCAGCGACCTGAAAGCCCACCTGAAGTCCCGCGCCATCGCCGAGCCCCGCTACATAGGCATTCGCACCGGCGGCGTGTGGGTCGCCCAGGCTTTGCTGGAGCAACTGGGCGTATCGGGCCCGATGGGCACCCTGGACGTATCCTTTTATCGCGACGACTTTACCCAGAGCGGTCTGCATCCGCAGGTGCGCCCCTCAGAGCTGCCTTTCGAGGTCGAAGGCCAGCACCTGGTGCTGATCGACGACGTGCTCATGAGTGGTCGCACCGTACGCGCCGCCCTCAACGAGCTCTTCGACTACGGCCGCCCGGCCAGCGTGACATTGGTGTGCCTGCTCGACCTCAATGCCCGCGAGCTGCCGATCCGCCCGGATGTGGTCGGTGCGACCCTGTCCCTGGGCGCCACGGAACGGGTAAAATTGCTCGGCCCCGCGCCGCTCACCCTCGAGCGTCAGGACCTCGCTTCACCCGCCTGACCTCCCGATTTCTCGTAACCTTTCAGGGCCTGCCCCATGCCGACAGACGCCAAGCGCCCGCTGCAGCTCAACGATCAGGGCCAGCTGCGCCACTTCCTCTCGCTCGACGGTCTGCCCCGCGAGCTACTGACGGAAATCCTCGACACTGCCGACTCCTTCCTCGAAGTCGGCGCCCGCGCTGTGAAGAAAGTCCCGCTGCTGCGTGGCAAGACCGTGTGCAACGTGTTCTTCGAGAACTCCACTCGCACCCGCACCACCTTCGAGCTGGCGGCCCAGCGCCTGTCCGCCGACGTCATCACCCTCAACGTCTCCACCTCCTCTACCAGCAAGGGCGAGACGCTGTTCGACACCTTGCGCAACCTGGAGGCGATGGCCGCCGACATGTTCGTGGTGCGCCATGCCGATTCCGGCGCGGCCCACTTCATCGCCGAGCACGTGTGCCCGGACGTGGCCATCATCAACGGCGGTGACGGCCGCCACGCGCACCCGACCCAGGGCATGCTCGACATGCTCACCATTCGCCGCCACAAGGGCAGCTTCGAGAACCTCTCGGTGGCCATCGTCGGCGACATCCTGCACTCGCGCGTTGCCCGCTCGAACATGCTCGCGCTGCGCACGCTGGGCTGCCCGGACATTCGCGTGATCGGACCGAAGACCCTGATCCCGGTGGGTGTCGAGCAGTACGGCGTGAAGGTCTACACGGACCTCGCCGAAGGCCTTAAGGATGTAGATGTAGTGATCATGCTGCGCCTGCAGCGCGAACGCATGCAGGGCGGCCTGCTGCCCAGCGAGGGCGAGTTCTACAAGCTCTACGGCCTGAACTCCCAGCGCCTCATGCTGGCCAAACCGGATGCCATCGTCATGCACCCGGGTCCGATCAACCGCGGCGTCGAAATCGAGTCGGCGGTAGCCGACGGCGCGCAGTCAGTGATCCTCAACCAGGTCACCTACGGCATCGCCGTGCGCATGGCCGTGCTCTCCATGGCCATGAGCGGCCAGACCGCGCAACGCCAACTGAACCAGGAAGCCGAGGAGCTGAACTGATGCGTACCCATATCCTCGGTGCCCGGCTGATCGATCCAGCCAGCGGCCAGGACCAGATCACAGACCTCTTCCTCGAAAGTGGCAAGGTTGCCGCCATCGGCCAGGCGCCGGCAGGTTTCGAGGCGGACAAGACCCTCGACGCCAAGGGTCTGGTCGCTGCTCCCGGCCTGGTGGACCTGTCGGTCGCCCTGCGCGAGCCCGGCTACAGCCGCAAGGGCAGCATCGCCAGCGAAACCCTGGCCGCCGTGAGCGGCGGCGTCACCAGCCTCTGCTGCCCGCCACTGACCCGCCCGATCCTGGATACTCCGGCCGTGGCCGAGCTGATCCTCGACCGCGCCCAGGAAGCCGGTCACGCCAAGGTTTTCCCCATTGGTGCCCTGACCAAGGGCCTGGCCGGTGAGCAACTGTCCGAACTGGTCGCCCTGCGCGACGTGGGCTGCGTGGCCTTCGGCAATGGCCTGGCCAGCTTCGCCAGCAATCGCGTGCAGCGCCGCGCCATGGAGTACGCCGCCACCTTCGACCTGACCGTGGTCTTCCACTCCCAGGATGCATCCCTGGCCGAAGGCGGACTGGCCCACGAAGGCCCTACTGCAAGCTTCCTCGGCCTGGCCGGCATTCCGGAGTCCGCCGAAACCGTAGCACTCGCCCGAGATCTGCTGCTGGTGGAGCAGAGCGGCGTGCGCGCTCACTTCAGCCAGATCACCAGCGCGCGTGGCGCCGAGCTGATCGCCCAAGCCCAGGCCCGCGGCTTGCCAGTGACCGCTGACGTGGCCATGTACCAGTTGATCCTCACCGACGAGGCGCTGATCGACTTCTCCAGCCTCTATCACGTGCAGCCGCCGCTGCGCACACGCGCCGACCGGGACGGTCTGCGCGAAGCCGTGAAAAGCGGCGTGATTTCGGCCATCTCCAGCCACCATCAGCCCCATGAACCAGATGCCAAGCTCGCGCCCTTCGGCGCCACTGAGCCCGGCATCAGCAGCGTGGAGTTGCTGCTTCCGTTGGCCATGACCCTGGTTCAGGACGGCCTGCTAGATCTGCCGACCCTTCTCGCCCGCCTCACCGCCGGCCCCGCCCGCGCCCTACGCTTGCCCGCTGGCCGCCTGGCCGTCGGCGCGCCGGCGGACCTGGTACTGTTCGACCCGCAAGCGTCGACCCTGGCCGGCGAAACCTGGAACTCCAAGGGCGATAACTGCCCCTTCATCGGCCACTGCCTGCCGGGCAAAGTGCGCTATACCCTGGTGGACGGCCGGATCATCTTCCAGGCATGAAGTCGCTGTACGAAAAAGCCCGCCATTCGGCGGGCTTTTTCATTTCAGGCGTGGCGGGGATCAACAGGCCTCGATGCAGTTGCGCCGCTGCTTGGCACGATAGAGACCGTCATCCAGGCGCTTGAGCAGGGATTCGATCCCTTCTCCAGCCTGCATCCCTGCCACAGAGAAACTGGCCGTCAGCCCCAGCGGCAGGCTGGGATCGGCCTGGGCGACCAATAGGCGCAGGCGCTCGGCCAATTGCAATGCGGCGTCCTGGCCGGTTTCCGGCAGCAGGGCGATGAATTCCTCTCCCCCCCAACGGGCGAAGCAATCCTCTTCCCTGAGCGCTGTGCGCACGGTTCGGCTGACTGCCACCAGGGCGCGATCACCGATCTGGTGACCGTGGCTGTCGTTGATGCGTTTGAAGTGATCGAGATCGAACATCAAGAGCGATGTGACATGCCCGTGGCGCTGGAATCGCTGCCACTCGCTATGCAGGTTGCGCTCGAAATGGCGACGGTTGGATACCTGGGTCAGCGGGTCGGTCTCACTGAGACGCATGGCGCTTGCGACCTGCTGTGCAAGCGCCTCGTTGGCCTGGCGCAGGGCCTCGGTGCGCGCATCTACCAATGCCTCGAGCTTGCGGTTCAGGGCCAGCAGTTCCTCGTTCTTTCGCTGCAATTCCAGGCTGGCCATCTTGCGCTGATGGATATTGCGGTGAGCGCCGACCATTCGCGTCGGCTTGCCGGCACCGTCGAATTCGACGAAGCGGCCATGGTCGCTGACCCACAGATAACTGCCGTCGCGGCAGCGGCAGCGGTAGTCCTCGGCATAGATCAGGCTCTCGCCATCCAGGTAAGCCTGGAAGCTGCGCATCACCCGCTCGATATCGCCAGGATGGATCACCGATTTCCAGGTATTCACGTCCTCCGGCAGGCTATCCAGCGCATAGCCGAGCATGGAGTACCAGCCGGGGCTGCGTTTGACGTGGTTGGTGAGGATGTTCCAGTCCCAGATACCGTCGCTGACGATATCCAGGGCGAAGCGCAGGGTGCGCTCGATCTCTTCGAGGGTGGTGCCATAGCAATGGTCGAGGGGCTCAAGCTTGTCCATAAGCTTCCTGCGGGCCGAACGCCCGGTTGGGACCGCTACGCCCGGGCGTCTACCCGAGCGTCACAAACGCTTACCCCCGGTCTCAGGCCTGGATGGTCGCAGCCGGGTTGATCACCCGGCCGAGGCCCAGATTACGCAGGGCGAGATGCAGCGAGCTGTGGATGACCTGCGGGTTGTCGATGGCCAGCAGTTGATCCAGAAGCTCCTTGGCCTTGGTCATCGTGACCTGGCGCAGCAGCCACTTCACCTTGGGCAGGTTGGTAGCGTTCATCGACAGGCTGTCGAAACCCATGGCCAGCAGCAGCACGGCAGCTGCAGGATCACCTGCCATCTCACCGCAGATGCTCACCGGCTTGCCTTCGGCGTGGGCGTCATCCACCACTTTCTTCAGCGCCTGCAGCACCGCGGGGTGCAGGTAGTCATAGAGATCCGCCACGCGCGGGTTGTTGCGATCCACCGCCAGCAAGTACTGGGTGAGGTCATTGGAGCCCACCGAGAGGAAGTCCACCTGGCGCGACAGCTCCTTGGTCTGGTAGACAGCAGCGGGAATCTCGATCATCACCCCTACCGGCGGCATGGGGATGTCCACGCCCTCGTCACGCACCTCGCCCCAGGCGCGATGGATCAGGTGCAGCGCCTCCTCCAGCTCATGGGTGCCGGAGATCATCGGCAGCAGGATGCGCAGGTTGTCCAGGCCCTCGCTGGCCTTGAGCATGGCGCGCACCTGGACCAGGAAGATTTCCGGGTGGTCGAGGGTTACACGGATGCCGCGCCAGCCAAGGAAAGGGTTGCTTTCCTTGATCGGGAAGTACGACAGCGCCTTGTCGCCGCCGATATCCAGGGTACGCATGGTCACCGGCAGCGGGTGGAAGGCAGCGAGCTGCTCGCGGTAGATGGCGAGCTGTTCCTTTTCGCTGGGGAAGCGCTCGTTGATCATGAACGGCACTTCGGTGCGATACAGGCCGACGCCTTCGGCGCCGCGCTCCTGTGCACGGGTCACGTCGGCGAGCAGGCCAGTGTTCACCCAGAGCGGCATGCGCTGGCCGTCCAGGGTCTCGCAAGGCAGGCTGCGCAGCGCATCCAGGCCCTTGACCAGCTGGCGCTCCTCTTCCACCACTTCGCTGTACTGCTTGCGCAGTTGCGCCGAGGGGTTGGTGAAGACTTCGCCGTGGTAGCCGTCGACGATCAGTTCGATGCCGTCGACCTTGGAATACGGCAGGTCGACTACGCCCATCACGGTCGGGATGCCCATGGCGCGCGCAAGGATGGCAACGTGGGAGTTGCCCGAGCCCAGTACCGATACCAGGCCCACCAGCTTGCCTTCAGGCACCTCCCCGAGCATCGCTGGGGACAGCTCCTCGCTGACCAGGATGGTGTTTTCCTGGTAGACCAGGTTCTGCTTGCGCTCTTCCTGCAGGTAGGCGAGCAGGCGGCGGCCAAGATCCTTGACGTCGGAAGCGCGCTCGCGCAGATAGGCGTCGTCCATCAGTTCGAAGCGGGTGACGTGCTCCATTACGACCTGGCGCAGGGCACCCTGGGCCCACTGGCCGGTGCGGATCACGCGCTTGACCTCCATGCCGATGGAGGCGTCGTCGAGCATCATCAGGTAAACATCGAAGAGAGCACGCTCTTCGGGGCGCAGTTGGGTTTCCAGCTTGCTGGATAGCCGGCGCATGTCTTCGCGCACCGCCTCCAGGGCTTGCTTGAAGCGCTCGACTTCGGCCTCGATGTCATCGACCGTGCGATCAGGTACCACTTCCAGGTCGGCCGGCGGCAGCACCACCACCGCGGTACCCACCGCAGCACCGGGAGCGCCCGGCACACCGACGAACTTGGTTTCCTGGATCCCCTTGCCCTGGCGACCCAGGCCGCGAATGGAGCCGGTCGCTTCAGCGTGGGCGATAACGCCCGCGAGCTGCGCGCTCATGGTGACAAGGAAGGCTTCCTCGCCTTCGTCGAACTGGCGGCGCTCCTTTTGCTGCACCACCAATACGCCCATCACGCGACGGTGGTGGATGATCGGAGCGCCGAGGAAGGAGGCGAATCGCTCTTCACCGGTTTCGGCGAAGTAGCGGTAACGGGGGTGATCAGCGGCGTGCTCGAGGTTCAGCGGTTCCTCTCGGGTACCCACCAGGCCAACCAGGCCTTCGTTGGGAGCCATGCTGACCTTGCCGATGGAGCGCTTGTTCAGGCCCTCGGTTGCCATGAGCACGAAGCGGTTGGACTCCGGGTCCAACAGGTAGACCGAGCAGACCTGGCTGCCCATGGCCTCCTTGACCCGCTGCACGATGATCGCCAACGCCGCCTTCAGATCCTTGGCGGCGTTCACTTCCTGGACGATCTTGCGCAGCGTGTTGAGCATGGCTAGTCAGCCTTTCTCCGGGTCAGTCTTGCGCCAGGAGGCGCGGTGCTAGTTCCTTGAGGGCCCGGCGATAGACTTCACGTTTGAAGGTCACCACCTGGCCCAACGGGTACCAGTAACTGACCCAGCGCCAGCCGTCGAATTCGGGCTTGCCGGTCAGATCCATCCGTACCTTGTTCTCGTCCGACTGCAAACGCAGCAGGAACCACTTCTGTTTCTGGCCAATGCACAGCGGCTGGCTGTTTGTACGCACCAGACGCTGGGGCAGACGATAGCGCAACCAGCCACGAGTGCAGGCAAGAATCTTCACATCCCGCTCTTCCAGGCCGACTTCTTCGTTCAATTCCCGGAAAAGTGCCTCTTCAGGTGTCTCGCGCGGATTGATACCACCCTGCGGGAACTGCCAGGCATCCTGGTTGATGCGCCGAGCCCAAAGCACCTGCCCGACATCATTGGCGAGAATGATGCCGACATTCGGGCGAAAACCATCGGAATCGATCACGGCACTCAACCTCGCAAACGCATGTTTCGGCATTGTTCCATAAAGGCCGCAAACGCAGCAATGCGAGCCTTTCTCGCGATGGGCAGCTCCGCTCAAAGCGGCTATTCTGGCCGCCCTTCGAAGCCTTGATGCAAGGAAAAACGACGTGCGTTTGGCTCTTTTCGACCTCGACAACACCCTGCTGGCCGGCGATAGCGATCACGCCTGGGGCGACTATCTGTGCGAACGCGGCATCCTCGACGGGATTGCCTACAAGGCGCGCAACGACGAGTTCTATCAGGATTACCTGGCGGGTCGCCTGAACATCCAGGACTACCTGAACTTCAGCCTGGAAATCCTGGGTCGCACCGAAATGGTGCAGCTTGACCAATGGCATCGCGAATTCATGCGCGATTGCATCGAGCCGATCATCCTGCCGAAGGGCGAAGCCCTGCTGGAAGAGCACCGCGCCGCCGGCGACAAGCTATTGATCATCACCGCCACCAACCGCTTCGTCACTGCGCCGATCGCGAAGCGCCTGGGCGTGGAAACCCTGCTGGCCACCGAGTGTGAAATGGCCGATGGCCGCTTCACCGGCCGCACCACCGACGTGCCCTGCTTCCGGGAAGGCAAGGTCACCCGCCTGGCGCGCTGGCTGCAGGAAACCGGCCTCAGCCTGGACGGCAGCAGCTTCTATAGCGACTCCCTGAACGACCTGCCCCTTCTGGAACAGGTGAGCCATCCGGTGGCAGTGGACCCCGACCCGAAACTGCGCGCCGAAGCACAGCAACGCGGCTGGCCGGTAATTTCGCTGCGCTAGGGCAGACGGTAGCGTGCGCCATGTGTCCCGGCTGAACACGCAGCGCACCCTACGAGGAAAGCCGGCCCGGGTCGGTCAGAGCGGCTTGACCACCATCAGCGCGTACACCACCACCAGCAATACCAACGCGAGAACCGCCAGCCAGGTGCGCACAGCCACATGGCTGGCCACCTGAGGCGCGAGAGGCGTGCCATCCCGAAGCGCCCGGCGCGCCAGGTTGCGTATACGCACCTGCAGCCAGAGCAGAGGCAGCCAGCAGAGCGCAGCCAGTAGATAGATTCCTACACTCCACAACAACCATCGCTGACCCAACGGCCAGCCTCCGACATTGGCCAGCGCCACGCCACTCAACGGCAAGAGCACCGCGGAACTGGCGATCAACCAGAATTCCAGCCTCACCAGAGAAGCGAAGGTCGCGGCCATTTGCCGAGGATCAGCCTCTTTCCACGCCCGACGGGCAAAGAACAGCCCAGTCAGCGCCGCGCCGAAGAGCACGGCGGCCAGCAAGCCATGGAAGGTCTTGAGCAGGAAATAGAGGGTCATGCCTGGCGCTTGCACCGCATCAAAGCGGTTTGGCCAGCATCATTGCCAGCACGGAGATGAACAGCAGCAGGCCGGCCATACCGTAGGCAGCACCGAACTTGAGGCTGCGGCGAACAGGTGCGGAAGCTGGTCCGCCATCGGCCAGAGCCTGCTCCCGCAGTCGAGCAACACGCCGGAACAGCAACAGCCACGCGATACAACCGAACAGGTAGAGGATGGCGCCGCCGAGCAACCAGGTCTGACCCAGCGGCAGACCAGCCAGGTTGACCATCCACCAGCCGCTGACCGGCAGTGATACGGCGGCGAGAATCAGCAGCGGCACGCCAACCAGCAGGATGCGCCGCAGGCTCGGTCCAATCAGCGCGGCATCGCCGGAGCGAAAATTGCGCCAGCCATACCACCCCAGCCCTGCCAACCCGCCGAAGAACAGCACGGTGGCCAGGCCGTGGAGGATGCGAAATACCAGATAGTTTTCCATGAAACGGGTCCTTGTCAGCGTGGGCGGCTGAGTCAAAGCCTAGCAGCCGCCCAATCCAGCACCCCGGTTTACGTCAGCCCAGGAAGAGCTGGTATGCCGGGTTGTCGCTCTCATCCCAGTAGGGATAGCCGATCTCGTCGAGGGCGGCATGCACCAGCGAGCGCTCCTCGGCCGGAACCTGCAGACCGGCCACCACACGACCGTCGGCTGCGCCGTGGTTGCGGTAATGGAACATGGTGATGTTCCAGCGGCCACCCAGCTTGTTGAGGAAGTTGAACAGCGCACCCGGACGCTCGGGGAACTCGAAACGGAATACCAGTTCATCGCTGATTCGCGCTGCGTGCCCGCCGACCATGTGACGGATATGCAGCTTGGCCAACTCGTTGTCGGTGAGGTCCAGCACCGGGAAGCCCTGGCTGCGCAGGTTTTCCACCAGAACCGCACGTGGGTCGGTTTCCGGGTGAGTCTGCACGCCAACGAAGATGTGCGCTTCGGCGTCGGTGTTGTAGCGGTAGTTGAACTCGGTGATCTGACGCTTGCCGATGGCCTCGCAGAAAGCCTTGAAGCTGCCCGGGCGCTCCGGAATGGTCACGGCGATGATCGCCTCGCGCTTCTCGCCCAGCTCGGCGCGCTCAGCCACATGACGCAGGCGGTCGAAGTTGATGTTGGCGCCGGAGTCGATAGCCACCAGGGTTTGGTCGCGCACGCCTTCACGCTCGACGTACTTCTTGATCCCCGCCACCGCGAGGGCGCCGGCGGGCTCGGTGATGGAACGGGTATCGTCGTAGATGTCCTTGATCGCCGCACAGATTTCGTCGGTGCTGACGGTGATCACCTCATCCACATGCTGTTTGCAGATATCGAAGGTGTGCTGGCCGATCTGCGCCACGGCAACACCATCGGCGAACAACCCGACCTGTCCCAGCACCACACGCTCGCCAGCGGCCATGGCGGCCTGCAGGCAGTTGGAATCGTCCGGCTCGACGCCGATTACCTTCACCTCGGGGCGCAGGTATTTGACGAAGGCGGCGATGCCCGCGACCAGGCCGCCGCCTCCCACCGGCACGAAAATGGCGTCCAGGCGGCCGGGGTGTTGGCGAAGTATCTCCATCGCCACGGTGCCTTGGCCGGCGATCACTTCCGGATCATCGTAGGGATGGATGTAGACGTAGCCTTTCTCTTCCACCAGCTTCAGCGAGTGGGCCAGCGCCTCGGGGAAGGCATCACCGTGCAGTACAACCTTGCCGCCGCGGGCGCGAACGCCCTGCACCTTCAACTCCGGTGTAGTGCGCGGCATCACGATCGTCGCTTTCACGCCCAGCTCGCGGGCTGCCAGAGCAACGCCCTGGGCATGGTTGCCAGCCGATGCAGTGACCACACCTCGATTCAGCTCCTCGCGGGAGAGCTGGGCGATCTTGTTGTAAGCGCCTCGAATCTTGAAGGAATAGACCGGTTGCAGGTCCTCACGCTTGAGGAGGATCTGGTTGCCCAGGCGCTCGGTGAGCTGGCGGGCGGGCTGCAGCGGGGTTTCCACGGCGACGTCGTAGACGCGCGAGGTCAGGGTCTTCTTCACGTATTCTTCGAGCATCGCGGCTTCACTGGCGGGCATTTCACGGGAGGGCCGAGTCTACAGCAGGGATTCGTCGGGCGACCACAGAGAATGCGGGGTTTTGCCCAGCCGACCGGCTATAATTCGCGCCCTCGACACTCCTCCTATCGGACCTCCCCAGCATGACCCAGGACCAGCTCAAGCAGGCCGTCGCCCAGGCCGCCATCGACTTCATCCTCCCCAAGCTCGGTGAAAAGAGCATCGTCGGTGTCGGCACCGGCTCTACCGCCAACTTCTTCATCGATCTGCTGGCTCAGCACAAGATGGCCTTCGACGGCGCCGTAGCCAGCTCCGAGGCCACGGCCCAGCGCCTGAAGGGGCACGGCATTCCCGTATACGACCTGAACGGCGTCAGCGACCTGGAGTTCTATGTCGACGGCGCCGACGAGAGCAACGAGCGCCTCGAACTGATCAAAGGCGGTGGCGCTGCCCTCACCCGCGAGAAGATCGTCGCGGCGGTAGCCAAGACCTTCATCTGCATCGCCGACGAGAGCAAGCTGGTTCCGCTGCTTGGCGCCTTCCCGCTGCCGGTGGAAGTCATCCCCATGGCCCGCAGCCATGTGGCTCGCCAGCTGGTGAAACTGGGCGGCGACCCGGTTTACCGCGAAGGCGTGTTGACCGACAACGGCAACATCATCCTCGATGTGCACAACCTGCAGATCGACAGCCCGGTGAAGCTCGAAGAGCAGATCAACAACATCGTCGGCGTGGTCACCAACGGCCTGTTCGCTGCTCGCGCGGCCGACCTGCTGCTGCTCGGCACCAAGGACGGCGTCAGGAGCATGACCGCCTGACGCGGGCTCCCGGCCTGCGGGAAACCGTCTAGATTTGTTGGCTACGGCGTCTCTCGGCGCCGTCCACTGCCACGAACGAGGAGGTGCCCCATGGCCGGGAAATTCCACCTGAAGAAGGCCAACGATGGCCAGTTCCACTTCAATCTGAACGCCGGCAACGGCGAAACCATCCTCACCAGTGAACTGTACAAGGCCAAGGATTCCGCCTTGAACGGTATCGAGTCGGTCCGCAAGAACGCTGCTCGCGACGGTGCCTTTGAAAGCAAGACCGCCAGCAACGGCAAGTTCTATTTCGTGCTCAAGGCCACCAACGGCCAGGTCATCGGCCAGAGCCAGATGTACGCCAGCTCCTCCAGCGCCAGCGCGGGCATCGAATCGGTAAGAAACAACGCCCCCGGCGCCACCCTAAACGACGAAAGCTGATCAGTCGCTTGCCTGCTTACGGAACACGTAGAACAGGTTCGGCTCGCTGACCAGATAGAGGTTGCCGTCGTTATCCATGGCCACCCCTTCGGCCTGCGGCACCGCTCGCTGCAGGCCGTGCATGCCACGCAGCAGAGAGAGCGTGCTGATTGGGCGGCCATCGGCGTTAAGCTCCAGCACCAGCCGCGACTCGTCCGACAGCGCCAGCAAATGGCCGCTGCGCTCCTCGTATTGCAGGCTGGAAAGGTCACGAACGAAGAGCCGGGCATCACGCTTCGGGTCGTCCACCACGTGCACCGCGAACGGCTTGTCCGGATTGGTATGGGGGAATCCGTGGATCTCGTAGATGCGCACCGGGTCGCGTTCCTTGGCCACGAACAGGCGCTGCCCGATGGAGTCGTAGGCCAGGCCCTCGAAGCCCTTGTTTCCAGAAAGGCCGATGCCCAGGGACAGCTGCTGCGACGCACTGGCATCGATGGAGGTGGTGTTCTCTTCGACACGCACCTTGATGAGACGCTGCAGGCGCTCGTCGGTGATCACGTAGACGCCCTTGCTGATGTACTCGATGGCTTCCGGGTCGCCAAAACCCACCAACTGGATGCGGCGAATCAGGTTCCCGTCGAGGGACAGCTCGATGATTTCCGGACGCTGGTTGGTAACGGTAAAGAGGCTGTGGCGATCCGGGTCGTAGGTCAGCGCGGAGACGTCGTCCGACAATCCCTCGATGGGCTTGGCCTCGATGGCCACCTGGTAGTCCGGCAGCCAGATGGAACGCTCCCGCCACTCGGCGGCGTGGCGCCATTCTTGCAGCGCGAACAGACCGCGTTCGAAAAGCCGGAACTGCTGGGCGGCAATACCGAGCAGCACCAGCAGTAGCACCAGGAAAGCGCTGACCAGGCGCCACGGGGTCAAGAATGAACGCATCGATCAGGACTCTGGGGTTCAGGACGCGGCGAAGGATACAGAGCGCACCGGACTTCTACCTGAATTGAAGCTTAAAGCCCGCGGACAGGATATGGCGGGCGTTACAAAAGGGGACGGACATGGCCACCTCGCTGCTACCGGAAGAGCGCGCACTCACCACTCTGCACACTATCGCCCTGGCCGTGACCACATTGGCCAGCAGCGGCACCGACCGCCAGCTCCTGCTCGACGGCAGTGGCGTTTGCTGCGCCGATCTCGACACTCCCGACAAACTGATCACCCACGCCCAGGAATTGCGCGTCTTCGCCAATGCCCTGGCGATCACCCGCGATCCCTCGCTGGGCCTGTCCCTCGGCCTGCGCATGCACGTATCCGCCTACGGCATGCTCGGCTACCCGATGCTCGCCAGCCGCACCCTGCGCGATGCCCTGACCATCGCCCTCGGGCATCCGGCGCTGCTGGGCACCTACTTCAAGCTGAGCCTGGAGGAAAATGACGGCGAGGCGTGCCTCGTTGCGGTCGGCTACCGCTACGCGCCCGAGCTGACGGTGTTCAACAGCGAACTTTGCCTGACCTCGCTGCTCACCGTATTGCAGGACCTGCTCGGCACCAGCATTCGCCCGGCGCGGGTCTGCCTGTCCTATCGCCCGCCGCTGCATGCCGCCACCTATGAACAGATACTTGGCTGCCCAGCTGAATTCGGAGCCTCCCGCAATGCCCTCTGCTTCGATGCAGCCCTGCTCGACCGGACCCTGCCCCTGGCCGACCCGGTGACCTGCCACTACGGCCTGCAGCAATGCCTGAAGCTGGACGCCCAACTCAACAGCCGCCATGACGTGCTCGACCAGATCCGCCACCACCTGGCCGGCAACCTGCGCGACGCATGCGACCTGGACAGCGTCGCGCGCCAGTTGCACCGCTCCGAGCGCACCCTGCGTCGCCACCTGCAGCAGCTGAACACCAGTTTCCAGCGCCTGCTGGACGAAGTGCGCTACGACAAGGCGCGCCAGTTGCTGGTGCAGACCGACCTGCCCATCTACCTGATCGCCGAACAGCTCGGCTACAGCGAAACCGCGAGCTTCCGGCATGCCTTCCAGCGCTGGAGCGGGCAGTCACCGAGCCTGTATCGCCGCTAGGCCCGCCAGAGGCCATTGCGGGGGCGAATGAACTCGCCCCCGCAGGCTCCTTCTCGCCGCTTCGCAACCTTAATCACCGCCCGCAACTTGGCCGAAAATATCCCCTTTTGACCTGATCTATCGTTCTGCACCTACTAGGCTGCTGACAGAATCGGGACAAACAAGGGCCGCTTCACCAGCAGAAAAAGAAAAGCCCAATAAGAACAAATCCTTAGAGCTTGTGATCAGCATGACTAGCGCGATCAGCGTCGAACGTGTGTGCATGGAGTTCGGTGATCCGGGGCAGGGCGTGAAGGCCCTCGACGATGTTTCCCTGGAAATCCGCGCCAACGAGTTCTTCACCCTGCTCGGCCCGTCCGGCTGCGGCAAGACCACTCTCTTGAGGCTCATCGCGGGCTTCGAGCAACCCAGCTCCGGCGCCATCCGCCTGTACGGCGAGCCGATGCAGGGCCTCCCGCCATTCCGCCGCCCGGTCAACACCGTGTTCCAGAGCTACGCCCTGTTCCCCCACATGACCGTGGCCCAGAACATCGCCTTCGGCCTGGAGATGCGCGGGCTCTCCCGCAGCGAAATCGAGCAGACGGTGCAGCGCATGCTGGAACTGGTGAAGTTACCGAATGTGGGCAAACGCCGCGCCGACCAGCTTTCCGGCGGCCAGCAGCAGCGCATCGCTTTGGCGCGCGCGCTGGCCAACAAGCCCAAGGTGCTGCTACTGGACGAATCGCTCTCTGCGCTGGACCAGAAACTGCGCAAGGAAATGCAGATCGAGCTCAAACGCCTGCAGCACGAGACCGGCATCACCTTCATCTTCGTTACCCATGACCAGGAAGAAGCCCTGACCATGTCCGACCGCATCGCGGTGATGAGCAAGGGTCGCGTCCTCCAGGTCGGCACTCCGACGGAAATCTACGAAGCGCCCCTGAATCGCACGGTGGCGGACTTCATCGGCGAAACCAACTTCCTGGAGGGCGAAGCCCTGGAACGCGGAGTGCTGTTGCCCGACGGTCAGTTGCTCAGCGCCTTCAGCCCGCGCCGTGGTGCCGTGACCCTGGCGATCCGTCCGGAGCGCACCTGCCTAGACGAGCAGGGCAACCTGGCAGGTGAGATCGAGAACGTGGTCTATGTCGGCACCGATACCGTGTACCACCTGAATATCGCCGGGCAGAGCGGCTTCCGAGTTCGCCAGCAGAACCGCAATGGCGCGCTGAACGTCTATTCGGCCGGTGAGAAGGTGCGAGTACAGGTACCCGGTGAAGCCATCCGGGTACTGGTCGAATGAGCACCCTGCGCGCCCAGGCGGAACGCCGCCAATTACGTCGGCGCCTGGCACTGACCAGCCCGGCCATGCTCGCCCTGCTGGTGTTCCTGGTGCTCCCACTGGGGATCATGTTCCTGGTGTCGATCCTGGCCCCGGGCGACTATGGCGGCGTGAAATGGGACCAGTATTCGCTGGAGGCCTATGTCAACTTCCTCTACGAACGCGATCTGGATGACAGCCTGGTGTTCAACACCGACTACCTGCAGATCTTCCAGCGCTCGTTCTGGCTGTCGGTACTGACCACTGCCGGCTGCCTGCTGATCGGCTTCCCCACCGCGCTCTATCTGGCGCTACAGAGCGAGCGCAAACGCAACCTGCTGCTGTTCCTGGTCACCGTTCCCTTCTGGACCAACCTGCTGGTGCGGGTCTATGCGTGGATCCTGCTGCTACGCAACGGCGGTCTGGTGGACAGCGGCCTCGGCGTATTCGGGCTCTCGGACGGCGCGCTCGGCCTGCTGTACACGGATGTGGCGGTGGTAATCGGCCTGCTCTACACCTTCTTGCCGTTCATGGTGCTGCCCATTTACACCAGCCTGGAGAAGCTCGACTGGCGCCTGGTGGAAGCCGCCTTCGACCTCGGTGCCAACCGTTTCCAGGCCCTGCGCCGAGTCATCGTACCGCTGGCCATGCCCGGCATAGTCGCCGGCGCGATCCTGGTGTTCATCCCGTCGCTCGGCAACTACATCATTCCCGAGCTGCTCGGGGGTGGTAAGTCACTGATGATCGGCAACCTGATCCAGCTGCAGTTCGGTGCATCCCACAACTGGCCACTGGGCGCGGCACTGTCCTTCGCCCTGCTCGGCTTCGTGTTGCTGGCGATGCTGCTCTACAGCCTGCGCTTCAAGCAGGCCGCCGGCGGAGGCCATCCATGAACATGCAGAACCCGCTCTGGCGATTCACCGGCGTACGCCCCACCGCCTGGCTGTTCTTCGCCTTCCTCTATGTACCGATCCTGGTGCTGGTGGCACTGAGCTTCAACGGCGGGCAGTCGGCGACGATCTGGGAAAGCTTCAGCCTCAAGTGGTACTCGGTGGTAGCCAACGATCCGGAAATCGTCCGCGCTGCGAAGAACTCGCTGATCGTTGCCACCTTCGCCACACTGATCGCCACCGCCCTGGCCACCCTCGCCGCCCTGGGGATGCGCGGCCGCGCCTTCCGCGGACAGACATTGATGAGCGGGGTGCTCGGCCTGCCGCTGCTGGTGCCGGAGATCGTCACCGCCGTGGCCACCCTGATGTTCTTCGCCTTCATCGGCCTGAAGCTTTCGCTGTTCACCATCCTTATCGCCCACGTGGTGTTCTGCATTCCATTCGCCTACTTGCCAATCCGCGCCCGCCTGGAAGGCATGGACCCGCGCCTGGCCGAAGCCGCAGCCGATCTCTACGCCTCCCCCTGGAAGGCTTTCTGGAAGGTGACCTTCCCGCTGCTGATGCCCGGCATCCTTTCCGGCGCCATGCTCGCGTTCATCATTTCCATGGACGACTTCGTCATCACCTACTTCGTCGCCGGCGCCGGTTCCACGACCCTGCCGGTGTACATCTTCAGCTCGATCAGAATGGGTATTTCGCCAAAGATCAACGCGATATCCTCGATTATCCTCGTGATTTCCATAGCTTTCGTTGCATTGTCCTACTACGTCGGGCAGCGCAAGCGCTGACCCGTCCTCGACCAGCAAGGAGCTTGACCATGACACGTCGTACCCCGCTCGCACTTGCCGTACTGTTCGCCTCCGGCCTTGCCGGCTCGGCCCAGGCGGCAGGGACCCTGCACTTCGCCAACTGGTCGGACTACTACCCGCCGGAGCTGTTGAAGAAATTCGAGAAGGACACCGGCATCAAGGCCACCCTGGATGCCTACGACAGCAACGAGACCTTGCTGGCCAAGCTCAAGGCAGGCGGCGGCGCCTACGACGTGGTGGTGCCGTCCGATAGCTTCATCCAGATCATGGCCGGTGACGGACTGCTGCAGAAACTCGACAAGACCAAGCTACCCAACCTGAAGAACCTCAAGGCCAACTTCCAGACTCTCGACTTCGACCCTGGCCACGACTACAGCGTGCCTTACCTCTGGGGCACCACCGGCTACAGCTATGACAGCAAGCAGGTGCCGGGCGGCAAGCTGGACGAGAGCTGGAAGCCCTTCTTCGAGCCATCGGCCGAACTGAAGGGCAAGGTTGTCGCGTTGAACTCAATCGAAGACCTGTACATAGCCGCGTCTCACTATCTGTCGATCGACCAGTGCACCGAAGATCCGAAGGAAGCGAAGAAGATCCAGGACCTCCTGCTGGCACAGAAGCCGCTGCTCGCGATGTACAACAGCGATGGCACCATCGAGCGCATGGCCGCCGGCGAAGTGGCCATGCACATGCAGTGGAACGGCGCCTTCCATCGCGCCCACGCCCAGCGCGAAAGCCTGGTCTACGTCTATCCGAAGGAAGGCATCCACGTCTTCATCGATAACCTCGTGATCCCCAAGGACGCGGTGAACGTCGAGGAAGCCCACGCCTTCATCAACTGGATGATGCTGCCGGAGAACATCGCCGCCGCCTCCAACTTCGCCAAGTACAACAACGCCATCGAGGGCTCGGACAAGTTCATGGAGAAGGAGCTGTTCGACGATCCGGCCATCAACACCCCGCAAGACAAGCTTGATCGCCTGCGTACCTTCAAGCTCTGCTCGCCCAAGGCCCTGAGCCTGCGCAGCAAGGTATGGACGAAGCTGAAGAAGTAAGCCCCATTCGGAAGGGTGCGCGCAGCGCACCCTTCCCATTCTCGCCTGTCGCCCCCCGGTTCACGCCCAGAGCTTGCCGGGGAGCTGTCGCTTTTCAGATCGACCCATGGCGCCCTCCGAACCCTCGAATGATGGACTGGCGGAGCGCAGGACACCCTACGCACTGGTTCCTTCTTTCTTAGAGAGAGTCGTTACTCCGGCCAGCCATATTGGCCATTTCGATCCCTTTTTGACCCTTTGCGGGGTTCTTCGACTTGCCGGGCGCTGACAAAATCGAAGCGCATGCCACTAGCGGGCGCCTCACTGCGGCGCCGATTCAACAAAAAAAATGGCTAGAGAGATATGACGATGTCCCGTGCACCTGCTCCTCGAACCGCCCTTCCCTCTTCCGTCCAACGGACGCCGCAACTCCACCCTTACTGAATGCCCGCGCACAGCCGGATGCGCAACGGACCCGGCCTCGCACGCGCATGGATGGCTCGCATCGCGACCCAGGCGCCGCCCAGCGGCGCGCAGTAGATTGGAGAGAAGAATAAATGCCCACCCCGTCCGCCGGCCTCGAAAACAGCGGCAGCGTGCCCAACGATTTCACCCACAGCGCCCAGGGAACCTCCCTGCGCCGGATACTCGGGCTGCCCGCCCTGGTGTTCTTCGGCCTCGTCTACATGGTGCCGCTGACCATCTTCACCACCTACGGCGTGGTCACGCAGATGACTGGCGGCCGCACCGCCCTGGCCTACGTGGTCACTCTGCTGGCGATGATCTTCACCGCCTTGTCGTACAGCTTCATGGTCCGTCGCTATCCCATCGCCGGCTCCGCGTACTCCTATACCAGCCTCAGCTTCGGCGCCGGCGCGGGCTTCCTCACTGGCTGGTCGCTGCTGCTGGATTACCTGTTCCTGCCGATGATCAACTACCTGGTGATCGGCCTGTTCCTCAACGTGGCCTTCCCCGAAGTACCGGCCTGGGTCTTCGTGGTCAGCGCCATTGCCCTGGTCACCGCACTGAATGTTCGCGGCATCAATTCGGTGTCGAGCATGAGCAACCTGATCGTGGCCGCCCAGGTGATCTTCGTCCTGGTGTTCCTGGCCATGGCCGGCAAGAGCCTGTTCGGTGCCCCCATCGATTTCACCGCGCCCTTCGTCGGCGACGGTAGCCAGCCCGGCCTGGCGCCCCTGATGGCTGGTGCGGCAGTGCTCTGCCTGTCGTTCCTCGGGTTCGATGCGGTATCGACGCTGGCCGAGGAAGCCCGCGATCCGAGGCGCGACATCCCGCGCGCCATCGTCATCACCACCCTGATTGCCGGCGTGCTGTTCTTCGTCCTGGCGCTCGTCGCCCAGTTGGTATTCCCCGGCAGCGCCTTCCAGGACGTGGACGCCGCGGCCAATGAAGTGATGCTGAAAGCCGGTGGCCAGTTCCTCGCGGCCTTCTTCACTGCCATCTATGTTGCCGGCTCCGTCGGCTCGGCCCTGGCTTCCCAGGCCTCGGTGTCGCGCATCCTCTACAGCATGGGTCGCGACGGCATCCTTCCGCGTCGCCTGTTCGGCACCCTGTCCGGGCGCTTCCAGACGCCGACTACTGCCATCCTGATTGTCTCGGCTGTATCGCTGCTGGCGGTGGTTATCGACCTCGCGACCCTCGCTTCGATGATCAGCTTCGGCGCCCTGGTGGCCTTCTCCGCCGTGAACCTCGCGGTGATTCGCACCCACCTGTTCGACCGCCGCCCGCGCCAGTCGGGTGACCTGTTGCGCTACGGCCTGATCCCGGCCATCGGTTTCGCCCTGATCGCCTGGCTCTGGACCAGCCTCTCGGGCCTGACCCTGGCGATCGGCCTCGGCTGGTTCGTCGTAGGCGTGGCCTACCTCGCCGTGCAGACCAGCGGATTCCGCCGCAAGGCGCCGCACGTGCAATTCTCCGAATTCGAATGACCCAGATGAAACCGCTAGCCGAAAGGAGACGCTGATGCTGACGATCTATTCCGACGACCACCACCTGCACCACGGCAAGCACGAACTGATCGGGGGCCAATTCACCCCCTGCTTCGAGAAGCCAAGCCGCGCCGACATGGTGCTGGACCGCGCCAAGGCGGTGAACCTCGGCCCCATCCAGGCACCAGTTGACTTCGGCCTGTCGCCCATCCTGCGGGTGCACAGCGAAGGGTTCGTGAACTTCCTGAAGAACGCCTGGAGCGACTGGCAGGCCAAGGGCCGCAGCCATGACATGCTACCCATCGCCTGGCCGACCCGACGCCTGCGCCAGGTGGAACCCACCGACATCGATGGGCGCTTGGGCTACTACTCCTTCGATGCTGGCGCGCCCATCACCGCTGGCACCTGGCAGGCCATCACCAGCTCTGCCAATGTTGCCCTCAGCGGCGAGGCGGAACTGCGCAAAGGTGCTCGCGGCATCTTCTCCCTGTGCCGGCCACCGGGCCACCACGCCGCCGCCGACTACATGGGCGGCTACTGCTACCTGAACAACGCCGCCATTGCCGTGCAGTCCATGCTGGACGCTGGCGCCAAGCGGGTCGCAGTGCTGGACGTGGACTACCACCACGGCAACGGTACCCAGGACATCTTCTACGACCGCGCCGACGTACTCTTCACCTCGATCCACGGTGATCCGCGCTTCGAGTACCCCTACTACCTGGGCTTCGCCGACGAAAAAGGTGTGGGTGCGGGGGAAGGCTTCAATTTCAACTACCCACTGGCCTCGGGCATCGACTGGTCGGTATGGAGCCTCGCCCTCGCCGACGCCTGCCGGCAGATCGCCGAATACGCCCCAGATGCGCTGGTGGTTTCGCTGGGTGTGGACACCTACAAGGAAGACCCCATTTCGCAGTTCAAGCTGGATAGCCCGGACTACCTGCGCATGGGCGAAATCATCGGCAAGCTCGGCCTGCAGACGCTGTTCGTAATGGAAGGGGGTTATGCGGTGGAGGAGATCGGCATCAACGCGATCAATGTATTGCAGGGGTTCGATAGCGTGGCGTGAGGGGCCCTGGGAAATGGCATTTGTGGGGGCGAAATCATTCGCCCCCACAGAGTTTTATCAGTTGACCCGCTCGACGAATTCCACATCCACCTCGCGACCCATCAGGTCGCGATCCACTTCGCCGGTCAGCTTGACCGTAGCCTTGTCGTCGATGGACATCGGCGGCCAGTCTTCATCGTCGATTTCCACTTTCATGGTGCCAGTGGAGTCCTTGAACTCATAGATATCACCCTTGATGCGCTTGACGATCTGCCCCTGCAGCACCACCGGTGCATCGTCGGCGGCCTCCAGCGCGGCCGCGACAGTGGTGATCTGGGAAGTGGCGCCGGGGCCGGTGTAGCTGTTGGCCAAGGCGGCGGTGGAGAACAGCGGTACGGCCAGCAGAGCGAGGTATTTGGTTTTCATGGAGGTGTTCCCGTGCGTTCGTAGATGACGGGATCAGGCTAGGGCGGCCAGCTGAAACGAGGCTTAAAAGGGCCTTAAGCGAAGCTTAAAGACAGGCGCTCCCGGTGATCAGGATTCACCTGGTGGCTCGCCACCCGGCACTGGCCACCAACTCCTTGCGGAACACGTAGAACAGGTTTGGCTCACTGACGACGTAGATGTCGCCACTCTCGTCCATGGCCACGCCTTCGGCGCGGGGGATGCGGTTTTCCAGGCCATTCATGCCGCCGAGCAAGCTGATGAAGCTGACAGGCTCGCCCTGCTCGTCCAGCTCCAGCAGCAGATTGGACTGGGCGGAGAGCACCAGCAGATGGCCGGTGCGCGGATCGATGCTGAGTGCGGAGAGATTGCGCATACCCAGGCCATAGCTGGGCAACGGTCGAAGTACATCGCTGAGGCCTTCGCTGCCGTCGCTGCCGAGGCTGAACAACGCAACGGGGCCACGCTCCTTGCCGAGAATAAGCCGGCCCTGGGCCGGGTCCCAGGCGATGCCTTCGAAGCCCTTGTTGCCCGAGTCGGGGAAACCGAGGTCGAACTCAGGCGTACTACCGGCGCTCAACTCGCGGGTTTCCGGGTCCAGCTCGAAAATCGACAAGGTGCGGCGGCGTTCATCGGTCACCGCAACATGGCCACCTTCCAGCACGGCTACACCTTCGGGGTTGGAGAAGCCCTTCAGTGGAATCTTGCGCAGTACCTCGCCGTCTCGGCTCAGCTCCACCAGGGTGGGTGACTTGCCGGTGACGGTGAACAGGGTACCGGTAACCGGGTTGTAGGCCAGGTCGGAGGTTTCGTCGTTCTCCAGGCCCGCCAGGGGCTTGCCCTGCAGCACGGCCTTGTAGCCTGGCAGCCAGATGCTGGCGGCGCGCTGCTCCTGGCTCACCTGCTGCTCGCCGAACCACACCAGCGCACGGTCATCCCAGTGCATGTACCGGGTCAGCGCGGTGGCGCCGGCTGCAACGGCGACCAGGCCCAGGATCAGTCGGCGACGGCGAACGAACGACAGAAGGCGGCGCGGCATCGGGTACTACTCGAAGAAGGGGTCGGCAAGAGATAGCCAAATGCCAGTGAAAGTTCCGTAAAACCCCGACCGGCGGTCGGCCGGGTCAGATGACCCGGCTTTCGAAACTGCTGTGCCCTACCAGCTCCAGCACCAGCTCATCGCCCTGGTTCAGCGGGCCAACGCCCACCGGAGTACCGGTGAGGATGACGTCGCCCGGCTGCAGGCTGAAGTGGCCGGCCATGTGCTGGATGAGCGGCAGGATGGCGTTGAGCATGTCACGGCTGTTGCCGTCCTGGCGGACTTCTCCGTTGACGCTCAGGCGGATGCCGATGTCGTCGAGGCGCTCCGGGGCGTCGCCCGGCACGAAGGGCGCCAGCACACAGGCGCCATCGAAGGATTTGGCGATTTCCCAGGGCAGGCCCTTCTCCTTCAGTTTCGCCTGCACGTCGCGCAGGGTCAGGTCCAGTGCCGGGGCGAAGCCGGAAATGGCGTCGCGCACTTCCTCTTCATCGGGACGGCGCGACAGCGGCTTGCCGATCAGCACAGCGATTTCTGCCTCGTAGTGCACCGCACCACGATCCAGCGGAATGCTGAATCCACCCACCAGCGGCACCACGCAGGAACCGGGCTTGATGAACAGCAGCGGTTCGGTCGGCACGGGATTGTTCAGTTCCTTGGCGTGCTCGGCGTAGTTACGACCGACGCAAACCACCTTGCCCAGGGAAAAGTGGATAGGGGTGCCATCGACATACTGGTGCTGGTAGCTCATTTACCGACTCCTGAACGGTATCCATACGAAACAGGCGGTGGATCGCTCCACCGCCTGCCTGTCTGCTCAACTAAAGATTTTTCCGGGGTTCATGATCCCGTTGGGATCGAACACTGCCTTGATCGCCTTCATCACGGCAATCTCAGGCTCCGAGCGGCTATAGCCGAGGTAATCGCGCTTGGTCATCCCCACGCCGTGCTCGGCGGAGATGGAGCCGTTGTACTTCTGCACGGTCTCGAACACCCACTTGTTCACGGTGGCGCACTTGGCGAAGAACTCGTCCTTGGACAGGTTATCCGGCTTGAGAATGTTCAGGTGCAGGTTGCCGTCACCGATGTGGCCGAACCAGACCACTTCGAAGTCCGGGTAATTGGCTTCGACGATCGCATCGATGTCGTGCAGGAAGGCCGGCACTTTGGAAACGGTGACCGAAATGTCGTTCTTGTATGGCGTCCAGTGGGAGATGGTCTCGGAGATGTACTCGCGCAGCTTCCAAAGGTTCTGCAGCTGTTGCTCGCTCTGGCTCATGACGCCGTCCAGCACCCACCCCTGCTCGACGCAGTGCTCGAAGGTGGCCAGGGCATCGTTGGCGACTTCTTCACTGGCGGCTTCGAATTCCAGCAGCGCGTAGAACGGGCAATCGGTCTCGAAGGGCGCCGGCACGTCGCCGCGAGCCAGGACCTTGGCCATGGCCTTGTCGGAGAAGAACTCGAATGCGGTGAGGTCCAGCTTGCTCTGGAAGGCGTGGAGCACCGGCATGATGGAATCCAGGTCCGGCGACCCCAGCACCATGGCAGTGAGGTTCTTCGGCGCGCGATCCAGGCGCATGGTGGCTTCGACCACGAAGCCCAGGGTGCCTTCAGCGCCGATGAACAGCTGGCGCATGTCGTAGCCGGTGGCGTTCTTGATCAGGTCCTTGTTCAGCTCCAGCAGGTCACCGGCGCCAGTGACCACTTTCAGGCCGGCGACCCAGTTGCGGGTCATACCGTAGCGAATCACCTTGATTCCGCCAGCATTGGTGCCGATGTTGCCGCCAAGCTGGCTGGAACCGGCGGAAGCGAAGTCCACCGGGTAGTACAGGCCCTTTTCCTCAGCGAAGTTCTGCAGCTGCTCGGTGATCACGCCCGGCTGGCAGACCACGGTGCGGTCGAACTCGTTGAATTCGAGGATCTGGTTCATATAGTCGAAGGCGACGACCACTTCGCCGTTGGCCGCCACGGCTGCAGCGGACAGGCCGGTACGACCGCCGGACGGCACCAGCGCCACCTTGTGCTGATTGGCCCAGCGAACGATGGCCTGGACCTGCTCGATGCTCTTGGGAAACACGATGGCGCTGGGCGCGGGGGCGAAATGCTTGGTCCAGTCCTTGCCATAGGCGTCCAGGGAAGCGGCGTCGGTCAGCACCTTGCCGGGTTCAACCAGGGTCTTCAGCTCTTCGATCAGGGCAGCGTTGGTCATCAGCGAAACTCTCAAATCATTCATGGTCGCCCTGAGAACGTTTCAGGTCGCAACCGAGCAAGGAAAAAGGAGATCATGCTAGCATACGCACCCCGCGAATCGTGCGCTCCAGCCGACTTTCCGGGTAGCAGCCCGCGCTCCCCCACGGCCCGCTTCTGACATTTTTACCGGGATACATAGGTACGCAGATGAGCAAGACCTCTCTCGAAAAGAGCAAGATCAAGTTCCTTCTCCTCGAAGGCGTCCACCAGAACGCCGTGGACACCCTGAAGGCCGCCGGCTACACCAACATCGAGTACCTCAAGGGCGCACTCTCGGGTGACGAACTGAAGGAAAAGATCGCCGACGTGCATTTCATCGGCATCCGCTCGCGCACCCAGCTCACCGACGAGGTGTTCGACTGCGCCAAGAAGCTCATCGCCGTCGGCTGCTTCTGCATTGGCACCAACCAGGTCAACCTCAATGCCGCCCGCGAGCGTGGCATCGCCGTATTCAACGCCCCATACTCCAATACCCGTTCGGTAGCCGAACTGGTGCTGGCCGAGGCTATCCTGCTGCTGCGCGGTATTCCGGAGAAGAACGCCTCCTGCCACCGCGGCGGCTGGATCAAGTCCGCAGCCAACTCCTTCGAAATCCGCGGCAAGAAGCTGGGTATCGTCGGCTACGGCTCCATTGGCACCCAGCTCTCCGTGCTGGCCGAAGCGCTTGGCATGCAGGTGTTCTTCTATGACACCGTGACCAAGCTGCCGCTGGGCAACGCCACCCAGGTGGGCAACCTGCACGAACTGCTGGGCATGTCCGACATCGTCTCCCTGCACGTGCCCGAGCTGCCATCCACCCAGTGGATGATCGGCGAGAAGGAAATCCGCGCCATCAAGCCGGGCGGCATCCTGATCAACGCCGCCCGCGGCACCGTCGTGAAGCTGGACGCCCTGGCCGAAGCCATCAAGGACGAGCACCTGATCGGCGCCGCCATCGACGTGTTCCCGGTCGAACCCAAGTCCAACGACGAGGAGTTCGAGAGCCCGCTGCGTGGCCTGGACCGCGTGATCCTGACCCCGCACATCGGCGGCTCCACTGCCGAAGCCCAGGCCAACATCGGCCTGGAAGTGGCCGAGAAGCTGGTGAAGTACAGCGACAACGGCACCTCGGTGTCCTCCGTGAACTTCCCGGAAGTGGCCCTGCCGTCCCACCCGGGCAAGCACCGCCTGCTGCACATTCACGAGAACGTGCCGGGCGTGATGAGCGAGATCAACAAGGTGTTCGCCGACAACGGCATCAACATCTCCGGCCAGTACCTGCAGACCGACGAGAAAGTCGGCTACGTGGTGATCGATGTCGATGCCGACTACTCGGACCTCGCCCTCGAGAAGCTGCAGCACGTGAATGGCACCATCCGCAGCCGAGTCCTCTTCTGAATCGGGGCAGCTGCGAGTCGGCGATTATTCGCCGGACATGAAAAAGGGAGGCCTCGGCCTCCCTATTTCTTTTCCGGCGTCTTTACTTGACGATCACAGTGATCTTTTCCGCTATCACCGGCGGGTCCAGTGGCACATGGTTCTTGTCCCCCACCAGCAGTTGCAGGCTGTGTTTGCCGGGCGGAAGGGTGACCTGGGTTTCGGTCTGGCCCTTGCCGAAGTGGCGGACGTTATCGGTCATGGGCAGGGGCATATCCATCGCTGGCGCCTGGTCCAGGTCAATCAGCAGGTGGTGATGGCCAGTGGCGGGCGCATCGACGCCAGCCGGCGCGACGCCCATGCCCTGGAGGCCGAATTTCACCGTGAAGGTCTGGCCAACGGTGGCGCCATCAGCCGGTTCGATGAAGTACACCTTTGCGCCATCCGGCGCCGGGGTGCGCGGAACAGCCGCGTGGGTGGCGGTGGCGGCGCCAAGCAGCAGGGCGCCAAGGCTCAGGAAAGACAAAGTCCTCATTACACATCTCCATGTTTTTGTGAGCCAGACACCAGACCCGATGCAACCAGTTAGGTTCACTCGCTGTCCGAGCAAGGCGCTGCACCCGCGCCAGCGAAAAACATAACGAGACGAGGAAGTTCCCCATGCGCCTGCTTTACTGCCTGCCCACTCTATTCGCCCTATTGAGCCCCCTGGCCCAGGCCGAACTGCTTGACGATGTATGGGAACGCGGCAGCCTGCGCATTGCCCTGGAGGAGAACAATCCACCCTACAGCTACCGGGAAAACGACAAACTGACCGGCTTCGACGTGGCGCTGGGGCGCGCCCTGGCTGCGGAGATGAATGTGGATGCGGAGTTCGTCGTGGACGACGACGGCAAGATGCTCGAAGGCTTGCAGAGCGGTCGCTACGACATTGCCCTGGACCGCGTCGCGGCACCAGCTGAGGGCGAGCAGACCCTGGAGTTCAGCGAACCCTACGTCTTCCCGGTAAGCGAGAGCGAGGGCAACCTGGCGCAGCCTATGACGATTCCCTTCCAGAAGGGCAATCCCGCCTTCCGCGACACCCTCAACCGCGCCCTGACCAAGCTGCGCAGCGAGGGCAAGCTCGGTGCGTTGTCTGCGCAATGGCTGGGCAAGGATCTCAGCCAGCCCCCGGCTGCCGCCAAGCGTTGAACCTCAGTCTTCGTCCAGTTCGGCCAGGCGTGCAGCCGCCTGGGCCAGTTCCTCTTCGCTGAAGACTTCGACACCCGCGCGGCGCAGGGCTGCGGCGGTAACGCCTTCACCGGCGACTCGAACGCCGCTGAAACTACCGTCATAGTTTTCCCGATTGCCGCAGGATGGGCTGCGGGCCTTGAGCAACGCGATACGGATGCCGTTACGCGCCACCAGATCCAGAGCGATGCGCGCACCGGTGACGAACGCGTCGGTCACATCCTGGCCGTCGTCGGTGAGCACCGGCAGCTCGCCGTCCAGCACAGCGGCGCCGCGACCGCCGGCGATCTCGGCCGCTGCCCGCGGCGTCGGCAAGCCACCGGCCACTTCCGGGCAAAGCGGCACGATGCGCCCCTCCGCCTGCCAGCGCTCCAACAGGTCGAACGGGCCGTGGGCGCCACCGTCATAGCGTACTTTCTGCCCAAGCAGGCAACGACTGACCAGGATCTTCTGCATATTCATCTCCAGAGGGGCGCCTTCGAGGTCACCCCGGGTAACAACTGCGCCACCTGCGCGAAGTGGCGCCTGATCGAAGGTAGGGCCTGGGCCCGTTAACTGCCAAGCCGTTCTCAAAGGCAGGCGACAGGATTCCCCATCCTTCGGCGGGAAGCACTCTTCGCCACTGGCTGTGGCTCCCGCGGCCCTCCAGACTGCGCGCAACCTGTACAGGAGCGTGCCATGCCCAGAACAACGAACTACCTACGACTCGCACTGGCTTGCGGCACCGCCCTGCTCAGCGGCACCGGCCAGGCAGCCCTTGAATCCCTGGATAACCAGGCTCTCAGCGAAATCAGCGGCCAGGCCGGAATCAACCTGCGCCTGGATGTCATGGCGCGCATCGACAGCATCAGCTGGAACGACGATGGCGGCAGCCTGTCATTGCGTAATGTGCGCATCGACAACGGCTGCCTCAAGCCTGGCGACTGCCCCAATGGTGCGGGCGGCGGCTTTCCCCTGGGCGCTGCGCAACTCGGCCTCACGCTCCCCATCTTCGGCGTCGATCAGCCGACCCTGAAGGTCGACGTGGTGAAGAACTCAGCCGGTACCCAGCAAGTCCGCCTGGAACTGCCCGATCTCACCACCATCAACGAACAACTCCAGGGCAGTGGCATTCCGGCCCAGCGCATCCGCGTGCGGGTCGCCGCCGACATGCACATTGGCGAAAGCCGGATCGGTAGCCTGGAAATTCGCGATATCACCGACCTGCGCGGCAACTTCAGGGTCTGGGGCCACTGACAGGCACGAGCTTCAGAGCGGCCCGCCGCGGCGACGGAACCATCCGGCGAGGGACAGGCGCTCGCGGTTCGCCGGCAGGACCTCATGGGGCAGTTCCGCGGACAGGAACACCACCAGGCTGCCGCCCTCGGGCAGCACATCCCGTTCACCTTGCGCCAGGTACAGGCGCAAGGCACCGCCCTGCTCCGGCTGCCAGTCGGCATTCAGGTAGGCCACCACCGACACGGCCCTGCGGTCATCGTCGCGGAAACGGTCCAGGTGCTTCTGGTAGAAGGCCCCGGGCGGATAGCAGGCGAAGTGGCATTCGAAATCTTCCAGGCCCAGGTAAAGCTCACGGTTGAGGAGCTGGCGCAACTCGTCCATCAACGCAAGATAGGCATCACTGGCGGCCGACTGGCCGGGCTCCAGCCACTGGATACGATCACCGCGCACCCCTTCACGAATCTGCTGCCCTTCGCCACGCCCGACGGAAGCGGGCGCGAGTGTTCCGGCAGCCCCGCGAGCACGGCACTCATCCGCGAGGGCATTGGTGAGGTCGACGGGCAGCATCAGGCACTGGTGGGACCAGCCCTGGCTGGCCAGGTCATCAGCGATCGGGGTGAGCACGGGGTGATCTGCGGGTAGCGGCATGATTCCGGAATTCTACCAGCGAGCAGGAAATTACCTACATACACCGATGAAGATTCCGACACCTCGACAATAAAGCCCGAGTCCGCTGAGAATAGCCGCACGCTCAACCCCGCAACGCCCACCCGCCGCCACCGCCCTGCCCGCCGAACCGATGCCGTACGCGTGGGTCCGATACGAACAGCGGACTGCGTCATCAAGGAGACCCCATGCGCCTGCTCTTCGCCGTCACCCTCCTCCTCTTCGGTTTGCCTGCCCTGGCCGACGACCACGCCAGCCTTTACCAGGCGGCCGGCTGGCCGGAGCAGCGCGCGCACTTCAACGACGCCCTGACGGCGGCCCAGCAGCGTTACCAGAAGACCTTGCCGCCGGCGGTCTACCAGGCACTGGTGGACAACAGCAACCGTCGCTTCCAGCCCCAGGCCATCGACCAGCGCGCCCAGGTTGCGCTGCGTAGCCAATTACAGGACCCGCGTCCGGCACTGACCTTCTTCCAGTCGCCACTGGGCCGCAAGATCATTGCTGCAGAAACCCTGGCCACCCGCCGCGACCAGTTGGCGATGCACGCCAATGGCCTGCCGCGCATCGAGGCCGAAGCCACCCGCCGTCTGCTCATTGGCCACCTGGCCCAGGCCTTGCCGGCCCGTGAAGCCGGTGCGGAGGTCAGCCTGGCGCTGGCCGGCGTCGCTGCCGACAGCCTGAGTCAGATGCTTCCCGGCCTGCTCGGTGGCGGCCAGGCCCAGGGCATGATCGATGGCCAGCGCCAGCGCCTGATGGAGCAGATCGGCAACGATCTGGATAACACCCTGCTCTACGTCTATCGCGACCTTTCCGACCCGGAACTGGAAGAGTTCGTCACCTTTGCCGAATCAACCGACGGCAAGGCCTACTACCAGGCCGCGCTGGCCGCCGTGCGGGCCGGCCTTGCCGTGGGCCAGGACGCCTCCGCCAAGCAGGGGCTCTGAACGTTTCTCGCAGGTTGGCGCTGAGCGCAGTGAAGTCCGACAAAGGGGCCTTCAAGCAGCTCCGCCCCCACCTACGAAAACTACCCCAGCCTTTCTCGCAAGAAACTGAAGTACCGCTCCCGATAAGCCGGCGATTCATTCACCAGGTGATGGCCGGCCCCCTCCAGCATTAGCACTTCGGGCTGGTCGAACTTTTCAGCCAGCACCGCCAGGTTGTGACGCCAGTCCACCGTCATGTCACCGTCCCCCTGGATCACCAACGGCCGGCGCCGGCTGCGTTGCGCCTTCTCGATACGGGGCACCCAGCGTGCCAGGGCACCGACCCAGGCAGTGGGCAGGGTTTGTGGCTGCAGCGGGTCCTTGTGGTGGACGAATTCGATGAACTCGGCATCGCTGGAGTTGACGCTGAATCGACGGGGAATGCCTTCGACGAAATGCCGCATCAACTGATAGCTGAACTTCGACCAGGCCCAGGCACGCGGCCGCACCAACGGGGCGAACAGCAGGGTCTCGCCCAGCTCCGGGCGTGGCGTACCTGTTAGCAGGTAATCCAGCAGGATTGCACCGCCGGTGCTCTGCCCGGCCAGGTGCCAGGGCTGTGGCAGGCCCAACGCGTCAGCCTCGCCCAGCAGGGCCTGGAGAGCGGCCTGATACTCGGCGAAATCGCCGATGCTGGCCCGCGTCCCGCTGGACAGCCCGTGGCCGGGCAGGTCGCAGGCGATCACCGCGAAGCCCATGGCAAGCGCCCAGTCCACCAGATGGCCATAGAGTCCCATGTGGTCGTAGTAACCGTGCAGCATCACCAGGCTGGCGCGCGGCTCGGGCGGCAACCAGAGCTGGGTCACCAGCGAGTATCCGGCTGCCTCGACGCAACCCAGGCGTGCCTGCACCCCCGGATGGCGCGTAGCAAAGTCCAGCCGGTAAAAGGTGCGGTAGGTCTGTGCCTGGCGCAGGTCAGCGCCGCCTGCGGCCAAGGGTCGCAACAACGGGCGCAGGAGATCGGGCTGGAACGGGTCTGGCATCGGGCTTTCCCTGGATGAGGCAATTCTGTCCACAGGACCGCATGGGGTCCTGGCCGGCTGCCGATATTCTGCTGCCCGACGCAACGTGGCAAGCTACGCGCCCCCGCACAGGCCCGTCACAATGCGTGCACTCAATCCCAGAACCCTGATCACCAGCCTCGCCCTCCTCGCCTGCGTCGGCGCCATCCTGTTGGCCCTGCGCTGGTACGAGTCGCGCTATGTGCGCCCTTTCAATACACAGGCCACGGTGTTCTCCGGCGAGCAGCTGCGTCTACCGGCCGAGCTCGCCGGCCCGGGCCCGATCCGCCTGGTGCACTTCTGGGACCCGGCCTGCCCCTGCAACGCCGGCAACCAACAGCATCTCGCCGAACTGATTCAGCGCTTCACGCCCCAGGGCGTGACCTTCCATGCGGTGCAGAAACCCGGCAGCAAAGGCCATTTGCCCCCTGGCCTGGAAGCTCTGCAGCCGCTGGCTATGATGCCTGGTTCCGAGCAACTGCCGGCGGTGCCCGCTGTGGGCATCTGGGACCGTGACGGCCGCCTCGCCTACTTCGGCCCCTACAGCGAAGGCGCGGTCTGCAACTCGGCCAACAGCTTCATCGAGCCCATTCTCGAAGCCTTGATCGACAACCGCCCGGTAAGCGCCAGCAGCACCCTGGCGGCGGGTTGCTTCTGCGCCTGGCGAAAGCCGAGCTAGCCAGCGCCGAGACGCGCGCGCCAGGCTTCCGGCGGCATCCCGTACCAACGACGAAAGGCCCGGTAGAAGGGCGACAGCTCGGAGAAGCCGCACTCCCGGGCCACCTCGCGCATGGCCCGGCCCTCTTGCAACAGCTCCACCGCGCGCAACTGCTGCACCGACTCGCGTACCCCCCGCAGGCTGCTGCCCTGTCCGGCCAGCGCCCGCTGCAAGCCGCCGGCGCTGAAACCCAGCTCCGCCGCGCAGGCTTCCAGCGAGCAATCCGCCTTGCCCAGGCGAACACCCAGCAGGTAACGCAGGCGATTGAGCAGGTCGTTTCCCACCAGCGCCTCCATCTGCGCCTCGGCGTGCTTCCAGAGCAGTTGGTGCAACTCTGGATTGGCGGTGCGCGACGGGCGCTTCAGCAGGGCCGTCGGGAACAGCAGGGCATCATGCTCGCGGCCGAATACCGGCAACAGACCGAACAAGCGCTGGTGTTCGCTCACCCGCGCCGGTCGGGCATGGCGGAACTGCACGCCGTCCAGACGGAACTCACCATCAGTAATGAAGCCCAGCAGCTTGGTGAAGAGCAGCGCCAGGCATTCCATCTGCTGGCGCAGCGACGAGAAGCCCAGGTAGTTGAGGTCGATCACCAGGCGCGCCACCGCACCTTCCACATGCAACTGGGCGACGAAGCCGCCGGAAAGGATGTGCTGGAAACGCAGGAAGCTCGCCAAAGCCTCGCCCAGGTCACGGCTGGCCAGTAGCAGATAGCCCACCACATCGAGCAGGCGCGGCTTCATGACCTCGCCCAGATGCAGGCCGATGTCAGGGTCGCCGATCAGTGCGTCGGCGGCCAGCCAGAATTGCGGCGCATCGTCGTGGCGTAGGCGGCCGTCCACCGGCGGTGGTCCCAGTCGGCGGTGCTGGTTGACGCCAAGATAAACCCGGCCAGGGTCCAGGCCGAGCTCCGTCAGCGCTTCGTAGAGCAGGCGGCGCAAGGTAGCGGAGTGGGTCAGCGGGACGAAGCTGGCGTCTGGCTCGGTGACGGACATGGCGATTCCTCGTGCATTGACCAAAGACTTTCAGTTCGCGCGTGTTTGGTCAATGCCTGCCAGCCCTGCCTTGGGGAGAATGCCGCAACCATAACAACAAGGAATTTCGTGCATGAAACGCACCCTGACTGTCCTGGCCGTCCTGATCGCAGCGGCTGCCGGCGGCGCCACCTGGTACAGCGAGAGCAAGAAGCCCGTGCGCGACGGCGAGCTTGCCATGGCCAACCTCCAGGCCCCGGTGACAGTGCGCTACGACGAGCGTGGCGTACCCCATATCCAGGCCGCCAACGAAGCCGACATGTACCGTGCCCTGGGCTTCGTCCATGCCCAGGACCGCCTGTTCCAGATGGAAATGCTGCGCCGCCTGTCGCGCGGTGAGCTTGCCGAAATCCTCGGCGCCCGCCTGGTGGACACCGACCGCCTGTTCCGCACCCTGGGAATCCGCGCCCACGCCGACGCTTACGCCAGCAAGATGGACAAGGACAGCCCTGCCACAAAGGCCCTGCAGGCCTATCTCGACGGCATCAACCAGTATCAGGACAGCCGCCCGGCACCGGTGGAGTTCGACCTGCTGGGTATCGAGAAGCGCCCCTTTACCATCGCCGACACCATCTCCGTGGCCGGCTACATGGCCTACAGCTTCGCCGCCGCCTTCCGTACCGAGCCGGCGATCACCTACGTGCGTGATGAACTGGGCGCCGACTACCTGAAGGCCTTCGATCTCGACTGGCACCCCGAAGGCGTGATCGGCCAACCTCTCGCCCAGGGCGACTGGCAAGACCTCAACCGCCTCGCCAGGCTCAGCCAGCAAGCGCTGGTCGAAGCCGGCCTGCCACAGTTCGAGGGCAGCAATGCCTGGGCGGTTTCCGGCAGCCACACCGCCAGCGGCAAACCGCTGCTCGCCGGCGACCCGCATATCCGTTTCGCCGTTCCGGCGGTGTGGTACGAGGCGCAATTGAGCTATCCGGGCTTCGAGCTCTATGGCCACCACCAGGCCCTGAACCCGGTTGCGTCCCTGGGGCACAACCGGCAGTTCGCCTGGAGCCTGACCATGTTCCAGAACGATGACCTCGACCTGATCGCCGAAAAGAGCAATCCGGACAATCCCGACCAGGTCTGGTACCAGGGGCAGTGGGTCAACCTGGAAAGCCGCGAGGAAACCATCCAGGTCAAGGATGGCGAACCGGTGAAGCTGACCCTGCGCCGCTCGCCCCACGGCCCGATCATCAATGACGCCCTGGGCGCGGCCGCCGGCAAGACGCCGATCGCCATGTGGTGGGCCTTCCTGGAGACCGAGAACCCGATCCTCGATGCCTTCTACCAGCTCAACCGCGCGGACAGCCTGGACAAGGCCCGTGCCGCCTCCGAGAAAATCCATTCACCCGGCCTCAACATCATCTGGGCCAACGCCAGCGGTGACATCGGCTGGTGGGCTGCAGCGAAGCTGCCGCAACGCCCGGACGGCGTGAATCCCTACTTCATCCTCAACGGCAGTACCGGCGAAGCCGACAAGCCTGGCTATCTGCCCTTCAGCGCCAACCCCCACGAGGAAAATCCGCAGCGCGGCTTTATCGTCTCGGCCAACTATCAACCGCTGTCGCCGACCGGCGTCGCCATTCCGGGCTACTACAACTTGCCGGATCGCGGCGTACGCCTGAACCAGCGTCTGGCCGAGTCCGGCGTGAAGTGGGACGTGCAGAACAGCCAGGCGCTGCAACTGGACACCACCACCGGCTATGGCCCGCGCCTGCTCGCGCCGATCCTCGGCGACCTGCGTGCTGCCGCAACCGACGACGCCGAGCGCGGCCTGGTGGAGCAGCTCGCCAACTGGCAAGGCGACCACCCGCTGGATTCCACTGCCGCCACCCTGTTCAACCAGCTCACCTACGAGCTGTCCAATGCACTGATGCGCGACGAGCTGGGTGATGCCTTCTTCGACAGCCTGCTGCAGACGCGCATCCTGGACTCTGCCCTGCCGCGCCTGACCAATGAGCCGGCCTCGCCCTGGTGGGACAAACGCGATACACCGCAGAAGGAAACCCGCGCGGATGTGGTCAAGGCTGCCTGGCAGGCCAGCCTGGCGCACCTGAAGAAGACCCTCGGCGAAGACAGCTCGAAATGGCAGTGGGGCAACGGCCATACCCTGACCCACAGCCATCCGCTGGGGCAGCAGAAACCGCTGAACCTGCTGTTCAACGTCGGTCCCTTCGCCGCACCTGGCGGCCACGAAGTGCCCAACAACCTGTCCCAGCGCGTCGGCCCGGCACCCTGGGAAGTGTTCTATGGCCCCTCAACGCGCCGCCTGATCGACCTGGCGGACGCCGAACATGCCCTGGGCATCAACCCGGTGGGCCAGAGCGGCGTTCCTTTCGACCGTCACTACAAGGACCAGGCCGAGGCTTACATCCGTGGCGAGTACGTGCCGATGCACTTCGCCGAGGATGAGGTGAAAGCCAATAGCCGCGAGACGTTGAAGTTGGTGCCTGGGAACTGACTCCCTCCACCCGCCCCTCTCCCGCAAGCGGGAGAGGGGCGACTCAGGGCCTGACCTCCTGGCACAGAATGCCCCCTCTCCCTGAGGGAGAGGGCTGGGGAGAGGGGGAAGAGCCCCACCTCACGAAGTAGCGTTGACGTCCTCAAACCCTCCCCAACGCCTGCGCCAGGTCTGCGCGCAGGTCCTCCAGGTCTTCCACACCCACCGATAGCCGCACCAGCGAATCGCCAATGCCCAGCTCCGCGCGAATCTCCGCCGGGATGCTGGCATGGGTCATGATCGCCGGGTGCTCGATCAGACTCTCCACGCCGCCCAGGCTCTCGGCCAGGGTGAAGATTCGCACCGCTTCGAGGAAGCGCCGGGTTCCCGCCAGGTCGCTGGCCAGGTCCAGGGAGATCATCCCGCCGAAACCGTGCATCTGCCGCTGCGCCAGCACATGTTGCGGATGCGACTCCAGGCCAGGGTAGTAGACCCGCGCCACCTGAGGCTGGCGCTCCAGCCAGCGAGCCAGTTCCAGGGCATTGCTGCAGTGGCGCTCCATGCGTAACGCCAGGGTCTTCACCCCGCGCAGGGTGAGGAAGGCGTCGAAGGGCCCGGCGATTGCACCCACGGCGTTCTGCAGGAAACCCAGGCGCTCGCGCAGCGGCTCGCAGCGGCTGTCGCCGGAGACGATGGCGATGCCACCGATCACATCCGAGTGGCCATTGAGGTATTTGGTGGTGGAGTGCACCACCAGATCGAAGCCCAGGTCCAGCGGCCGCTGCACCCATGGGCTGGCGAAGGTGTTGTCGGCCGCGAGGATGATGCCGCGCCCTCGGCAAAGCGCCACGATGGCGCTGAGGTCGGCCAGGCGCAGTAGTGGGTTGCTCGGCGTTTCCACCCAGAGCATGCGGGTGTCGTCGGTGAGCGCCGCACCGATCGCACCGATGTCGCTGAAGTCGACGAAGCTGAAGCGGTGCCCGGCGCTGACCCTGCGCACCCGCTCGAACAGGCGGAAGGTGCCACCGTAGAGATCGTTGCTGGCGACGATGTGTGAACCGCTGTCGAGCAGCTCCAGCACCGTGGAGATTGCCGCCAACCCTGAGGCGAAGGCGAAGGCCTGGGCGCCGCCTTCAAGGTCCGCGACGCAGCGTTCCAGGGCCCAGCGCGTGGGGTTGTGGGAGCGCCCGTAGTCCAGCCCCTTGTGCACGCCGGGGCTTTCCTGCGCATAGGTGGAGTTGGCGTAGATCGGCGGCATGATGGCGCCGGTCGACGGGTCGGGCGCCTGGCCAGCATGGATCACGCGGGTGGCGAAGGCGCGCGGGAAGGTGTCGTCCTGCTGACTCATGCAAGGGTCCTCCGCAGGTGGTTAAGCAGGTCGGAACGGGTGATCAGGCCGTGGAAGCCAGACGCGTCGGCAATGATGGCGACCAGCCCACGGTCGAGCTCCGCCTGCAGTTCGGCCAGGCTGGCATTCGGCGCCAGGGTCTCCAGGCGGGCGGTCATGACGCTCGCCACCGGTTGGCGGAAGTGCGTGGCGTCGGTGTGCACGCCAAGCAGGATATCGGACTCATCCACCACCCCAGCCAGGTGCCCGTCCCGGAGCACCGGGAGCTGCGAGACATCCGCCAGGCGCATGCGCTGGAAGGCGGTGAGCAGGGTGTCGTCCGGCCCCACACTGATCACCCGGCCGTCCTCGTAACGCCGCGCGATGATGTCGCGCAGGTCGCCATAGCGCTTGCGCGCCAGCAGGCCCTGGTCGGTCATCCACTGGTCGTTGTAGATCTTAGAGAGGTAGCGGGTGCCGGTGTCGCAGACGAAGCTGACCACCCGCTTGGGCGTCTTCTGCTCGCGGCAATAGCGAAGCGCCGCGGCCAGCAGCGTGCCGGTGGATGAACCGCCGAGTATCCCCTCGTTACGCAGCAACTCGCGGGCATGGCCGAAGCTTTCCTCGTCGCTGATGGAGTAGGCACGTCCCACGCTGGAGAGGTCGGCGATCCCGGGGATGAAGTCCTCGCCAATGCCCTCCACCGCCCAGGAGCCAGGGGTACCGAGGGTGCCACTGCGGGTGTATTCGGCAACGATGGAGCCCACCGGATCGGCCAGGACCATTTCCAGGTCGGGCTGCACTCGGCGGAAATAGCGGGTCAGGCCGGTAAGGGTGCCCGCCGATCCGACACCAACCACTATGGCGTCCACGTCCTGTCCGGTTTGCTGCCAGATTTCCGGGCCTGTGGTGCATTCGTGGGCCAGCGGATTGGCCGGGTTATTGAACTGATCGGCGAAGAAGGCGCCGGGAATCTGCCCGGCGAGACGGCCAGCCAGGTCCTGGTAGTTCTCCGGATGGCCCTTGCCGACATCCGAGCGGGTAATGTGCACCTCGGCGCCCATGGCCTTCAGGTGCAGCACTTTCTCGGTGGACATCTTGTCCGGCACCACCAGTACCACGCGGTAGCCCTTGGCCCGGCCCACCAACGCCAGGCCCAGGCCAGTGTTGCCGGCCGTCGCCTCGACTATGGTGCCGCCGGGCTTCAACCGGCCATCACGCTCAGCGCTGCTGATCATGGCAATGCCGATGCGGTCCTTGATGGAGCCGCCGGGGTTCTGGGATTCGAGCTTGAGGAACAGGGTGCAGGGGCCGGTATCGAAGCGGGTGACCCGCACCAGCGGGGTGTTGCCGATCAGGTCGAGAACTGCGGGACGAACATCTTTGACACTGTTCATGGCGTCACCTCCTTGCGCAACCAGGCAGGGGGGCGAAGCGGGCGCCCCACGCTGGAACATAGGCCGCAAGGTGAGGTGTCGCCATGGGTTCCGACGAAGGGGGCGGCGCATCAGGGGCCGAGGCCCCCACAAGGAAAAGCGCAGTTCAGCGAGCGTTGAGCACCGAAACCTGGGTGTTCAGGGTCCAGAAGTCGTAGAGCACGCCGATCAGGAAGAAGCCGCCGGTTAGCAGGTAGAGGATGCCGCTGATCCACTTGCCCTGATACATGCGGTGCACGCCGAAGATGCCGAGGAAGGTCAGCAGGATCCAGGCGACGTTGTAGTCGTACTGGCCGGCGTTGAAGCGCAGGGCCGCTTCGCGGTCCATGGCGGGAATCAGGAACAGGTCGATGATCCAGCCGATGAAGAACAGGCCAAGGGTGAAGAACCAGATGGTCCCGGTCACTGGCTTGCCATAGTAGAAACGATGGGAACCCAGGAATCCGAAGATCCAGAGCAGGTAGCCGATGGCCTTGCTGTGGGTGTCCTGACGGGTGTTCATGCTGCCTCCTGCAGTGTGTAGTCGAATCGGGCAAGAAGAAGCCCGCCGAAGCGGGCTTTTCCCTGGAGCGCGAGCTTAACGGAAGCGGCGCCCCGGATCTTCTTCGCTCACCTGCAGCGACAGACCATCGCTCATGTGCTGCAGGTGCTCACCATCGGTTTCCGAACCGAGCTTGATCATCAGGCGCAGGTCGTTCGCCGAGTCGGCGTAGAGCAGCGCATCTTCGTAGGTGATCTCGCCCTGGGAATAGAGGTTGTAGAGCGCCTGGTCGAAGGTCTGCATGCCGTGTTCGGTAGAGCGTTTCATCAGGCCCTTGAGCTCGTGGACCTCGCCCTTGCGGATCAGATCGGCGACCAGCGGCGTGTTCAGCAGTACTTCGATCACCGCGCGACGCCCCTTGCCGTCGGGGGTCGGCACCAGTTGCTGGGCGACGATGGCCTTGAGGTTCAGCGACAGGTCCATCCACACCTGCTGCTGCCGATCGGCGGGGAAGAAGTTGATGATACGGTCCAGCGCCTGGTTGGCGTTGTTGGCGTGCAGGGTGGCCAGGCACAGGTGACCGGTTTCCGCAAAGGCGATGGCGTGGTCCATGGTCTCGCGGGTCCGCACTTCGCCGATCAGGATCACGTCTGGCGCCTGGCGCAGGGTGTTCTTCAGGGCCACCTCGAAGGATTCGGTGTCGATGCCCACTTCACGCTGGGTGACGATGCAGCTCTGATGCTGGTGGATGAACTCGATCGGGTCCTCGATGGAAATGATGTGACCGCTGCTGTTCTTGTTGCGGTGGCCGATCATCGCCGCCAGAGAGGTGGACTTACCGGTACCGGTGGCGCCGACGAAGAGCACCAGGCCGCGTTTGGTCAGCGACAGCTGCTTGAGGATTTCCGGCAGCTTCAGCTCGTCGATGGTGGGGATGGTGGTCTCGATCCGACGCAACACCATGCCTATCAGGTTGCGCTGGTAGAAGGCACTGACCCGGAAGCGACCAATGCCCCGCGCACTGATGGCGAAGTTGCACTCGTGGTTCTCTGCGAAGTCGCGCCGCTGCTGTTCATTCATCACGCCCATCACGGTTTCCCGCGTCATTTCCGGCGACATGGGGTTCTTGGTCACCGGCATGATCTTGCCATTGACCTTCATCGATGGCGGCACGCCCGCCGTGACGAAGAGGTCGGAACCGCCTTTTTCCACCATCAGGCGCAACAGTTTCTCGAATTCCATGACGTTCTCGCTGGCCGCTCAGGCGAATCAGAAGTTTTCCGGGCTCTTGGCCTTTTCCCGCGCGCTTTCACGACTGACCAGTCCCTTGGCGACAAGCCCCTTGAGGCACATGTCGAGGGTCTGCATGCCGAGCGAGCCGCCGGTCTGGATGGCGGAATACATCTGCGCCACCTTGTCTTCGCGAATCAGGTTACGGATTGCCGGGGTGCCGATCATGATCTCGTGAGCCGCCACCCGACCGCCGCCGATCTTCTTCAGCAGGGTCTGGGAAATCACCGACTGCAGGGACTCGGAGAGCATGGAGCGGACCATGGACTTTTCCTCGGCAGGGAATACGTCGACCACGCGGTCGATGGTCTTGGCCGCGGAGGTGGTGTGCAGGGTGCCGAATACCAGGTGACCGGTTTCCGCGGCGGTCAGCGCCAGGCGGATGGTCTCCAGGTCACGCATCTCACCCACCAGGATGATGTCCGGGTCTTCACGCAGTGCCGAGCGCAGGGCTTCGTTGAAGCCGAGCGTATCGCGGTGCACTTCCCGCTGGTTGATCAGGCACTTCTTCGATTCGTGGACGAATTCGATCGGATCTTCCACGGTGAGGATGTGGTGGTACTTGGTGCTGTTCAGGTAGTCGAGCATCGCCGCCAGCGTGGTGGACTTGCCCGAGCCGGTGGGGCCGGTGACCAGCACCAGGCCGCGGGGAACGTCTGAGATCTTCTTGAAGATCTCTCCCATCCCCAGGTCCTCCATGCTCAACACCTTGGAAGGAATGGTCCGGAACACGGCGCCGGCGCCGCGGTTCTGGTTGAAGGCGTTGACCCGGAAACGTGCGACGCCCGGGACTTCGAAGGAGAAGTCTGTCTCGAGGAACTCCTCGAAATCCTTGCGCTGCTTGTCGTTCATGATGTCGTAGATCAACGCGTGGACCTGCTTGTGGTCCAGGGCCGGAAGGTTGATCCGGCGCACGTCGCCATCGACGCGAATCATGGGTGGCAGGCCGGCCGAGAGATGCAGGTCCGAAGCGCCCTGCTTGGCGCTGAAGGCAAGCAGCTCAGTAATGTCCATGGGGCTCCCCAATTCGAAGCAAACGGTTTGCAGACCGCTGAATGATCACTGCGCCAGGCTAGCGGCTCGCGAAGCCGACAAGCCTGGCCGTCGCTCGCTACATTTTTCAGCGGCAGTTAGAATGCCGCAGACCCCACTCAGGCCGGGCTGTAGAGCGCAGGTAATGTCCACGATAGCAGACAATATTGCAAAGGTTCGCGCGCGTATCCGTGAGGCGGCGCAAGCCTCCGGGAGAGAATTTTCCAGTATCGGCCTGCTGGCCGTGAGCAAGACCAAACCCGCAGCCGCAATCCGCGACGCGTTCGCCTCAGGAATCGTCGATTTCGGCGAAAACTATCTGCAGGAAGCCCTGACCAAGCAAATCGAGCTGGCCGACCTTCCGCTGACCTGGCATTTCATCGGCCCGATTCAGTCGAACAAGACCAAATCCATTGCTGAACATTTCGACTGGGTGCATTCGGTGGACCGCCTGAAGATCGCCGAGCGCCTTTCCGCCCAGCGCCCCGCCGGGATGCCGCCGCTGAACATCTGTCTACAGGTGAACGTCAGTGGCGAGGCCAGCAAATCCGGCTGCACCCCTGAGGAGCTGCCGGCCCTTGCCGTCGCCGTGAGCGACTTGCCGAACTTGCGCCTGCGCGGCCTGATGGCTATCCCGGAACCTACTGATGACCTGGCGGAGCAGCATGCCGCCTTCGCTCGCCTGCGCCAGTTGCAGGCAGCACTGAACCCCTCCCTGGACACCCTGTCCATGGGCATGAGCCATGACCTCGAAGCGGCCATCGCCGAAGGCGCCACCTGGGTGCGGATCGGCACCGCGCTATTCGGCGCCCGCGACTACGGCCAGCCTTCGCATTCATAAGGAAGCATTGATGAGCACTCCCCGCATTGCATTCATCGGCGCCGGCAACATGGCCGCCAGCCTGATCGGCGGCCTGCGCGCCCAGGGCGTCGCCGCCGACCATATCCGCGCCAGCGACCCCGGTGCAGAGCAGCGCGCGAAAGTCGCCGCCGAGCACGGCATAGAAGTGGTGGAAAGCAACGCCGACGCTGTACAAGGTGCGGACGTGGTGGTTCTCGCAACCAAGCCGCAAGTCATGAAAACCGTTTGCCAGGCCCTTGCGCCCAGCCTCAAGGACGGCCAACTGGTGGTCTCCATTGCCGCCGGCATCACCTGCGCCAGCCTGTCCACCTGGCTTGGCGCGCGCCCGATCGTACGCTGCATGCCCAACACTCCGGCGCTGCTGCGCCAGGGCGTCAGCGGCCTGTACGCCAACGCCGAGGTCAGCGCCGCCCAGCGCGAACAGGCCGAGCAGCTGCTGTCTGCCGTGGGCATCGCACTATGGCTGGACGAAGAGAAGCTGATCGACGCCGTGACCGCTGTATCCGGCAGCGGCCCGGCCTACTTCTTCCTGCTGATGGAAGCGATGACCGCCGCCGGCGAAAAACTCGGCCTGCCCCGCGCCACCGCCGAGCAGTTGACCTTGCAAACCGCCCTGGGTGCCGCGCGCATGGCGGTATCCAGTGACGTGGACGCCGCCGAGCTGCGCCGGCGCGTCACCTCGCCCAACGGCACCACCGAAGCGGCGATCAAGACTTTCCAGGCCGGAGGCTTTGAAGCCCTGGTGCAACAGGCCCTGAACGCCGCCGACCGGCGTTCTGCCGAACTGGCCGAACAACTGGGCCAATAAGGAGCTTTCGATGACCGGACTCAACACCGCCGCCATCTACGTGATCCAGACCCTCGGCAGCCTCTACCTGCTGATCGTCCTGCTGCGTTTCATCCTGCAACTGGTGCGCGCCGACTTCTACAACCCCCTGAGCCAGTTCGTGGTGCGCGCCACCAAACCGCTGCTCAACCCTCTGCGCAAGATCATCCCCGGCTTCGGCGGGCTCGATCTCGCCTCACTGGTGCTGGCGATCCTGGTCCAGCTCCTGCTGATGGTCGTCACCCTGACCCTGATGGGCTACGGCGTCGGCGGCTACCTGCTGCAGTTGCTGATCTGGTCGATCATTGGCGTCACCTCGCTGTTCCTGAAGGTGTTCTTCTTCGCCCTGATCATCAGCGTGATCCTGTCCTGGGTCGCGCCGGGCAGCTACAACCCCGGCGCGCAGCTGGTGAACCAGATCTGCGAGCCGCTGCTGATGCCGTTCCGCAAGCTGTTACCGAATCTCGGCGGCTTGGATATTTCGCCGATCTTCGCCTTCATTGCGCTGAAACTGCTGGATATGCTGGTCATCGGCAACCTCGCCGCCATGACCGGCATGCCGCAGATCCTCAGCCCATTCCTCTGATCTCCCCATGAGCTGGTATCGCTGGGCAGGAGAGGACCTGATCCTCGACTGCCACCTGCAGCCCAAGGCGAGCCGAGACGAGTTCGCCGGGCTGCACGGCGAGCGCCTGAAGATCCGCCTCACCGCACCACCGGTGGAAGGCAAGGCCAATACCCACCTGATGGCCTTCCTGGCGGAGGCCTTCGGTGTCTCCAAGAGCCAGGTGACCCTGGAAAGCGGTGAACTGAACCGCCAGAAGCGGGTACGTATCCGGTCCCCGCGAGCCCTCCCAGACCTTCCCGGATTGACCGCTCGGCAACCCTGACCGACCTTAAGGCGGGCATCGCCTGCCCGGCGATTGACGGCCATCCCCCAAGGCGCATAATGCCGAGCAATGACAGGCTGGCACTCTGCCTTTACCTCGTCCCGGAGCCGATCTCCGGCGGGCGTGGTGCGACCACCAGCGTCGTCGACAACCCGATTCGAGTTTTATCCATTCCCGTACGCAGGATGCGTGTTCACGAGGAGAGCCTGAATGAGCATGGAGCGTCTCAGTCAGCAAGTCGACGCCTACGTCGCCTGGAAACGTGAGTTGTTGCGGGAGATCACCCGCTATAGAAGCTGGCTGGAACATAACCGGCTCAACTCCGACGCACTCTCCACCAAACTGGAACGTGCTCAGCGCCTCCTGCGCACCGACCACATCACCCTGGCCTTCGTCGGCGAGTTCTCCCGCGGCAAGACCGAGCTGATCAACTGCCTGTTCTTCTCCGAGTTTGGCCAGCGCATGCTGCCATCCCAGGCTGGGCGCACGACCATGTGCCCCACCGAGCTGTTCTACGATCCTCGCTCCGAACGCTCTTACATCCGCCTGCTGCCCATCGAGTCACGCATGGCCGAAGCCAGCGTCTCTCAGTTCAAGCGGGCGCCCCGACACTGGGTGAACATCCCTCTGGACCCAAGCGACCCGGACAACATGATCCAGGCCTTCGCCCAGGTTGCGCGTACCAAGCCGATGCCAGTGGAGCAGGCCATCCAGCTCGGTTTCCACCCGGACATGCTCGACCCCACCGGCCGCCCCGGCGAAGTGCTGGTCCCGGCCTGGCGCCACGCCATGGTCAACTTCGATCATCCGCTGCTGCGCCAGGGCCTGCGCATCCTCGACACCCCCGGCCTGAATGCCCTCGGCAGCGAACCGGAGCTGACCCTGTCGATGTTGCCCGCCGCCCAGGCCATCGTCTTCCTGCTCTCAGCCGATACCGGCGTCACCGCCAGTGACATGGACGTCTGGCAGCAGCACATCCGCCAGCTTGATGAAGACACCCAGTCTCATCTGTTCGCGGTACTGAACAAGATCGACGTGCTCTGGGACGACCTCGCCGGCGAGAAATTTGTGCAGAACGCCATCCGCCGCATCCAGGAAACCACTGCCCGCCAGCTCGGTATCCGCAGCGACGAAGTGCTGCCGTTGTCGGCCAAGCAGGCGCTGCTGGCCAAGGTGCGCAACGACAGGGAGCTTCTCGCGCGCAGCCAGATCGGCGCGCTGGAAGAGCTGCTCTGCGATCGGATCGTCACGCAGAAGGAGCGCCTGATCGAGGATCACGTGGCGCATCAGATGATGGCCCTGCTGCAGAACAGCCTGCATGTGCTCAACCTGCGCCTGGAAAAAGTGCGAGAGCAGCAGGCGATGCTCGACAGCCACCAACAGGACAACGGCCAGATGCTCTTCGAGCTGACGGCGCGCACCAAACAGGATCATGCTCAGCACCACCGCCGCCTCCTCGGCCTGAAGACTAACCAGCGCCTGCTCAAGCGCCAGGGCGACGCCCTGCGCAATGCCGCCCGTACGGAGCACCTGGAAGAACACCTGGCACGTCTGCGCCGCGAACTCACCGGCAGCTGGACAACCGTCGGCATCAACCAGGGCATCCTGCACTTCTTCCGTTCCGTGGCGCTCGACCTGCACAACCTCGAACACGAAGCCGAGATGGCCAACAAGATGGTTGCGGCCATCTACCGCCGGCACAACGAAGAGAACCCGCTGAACGGGGTCGATGCGCCGCAGTTCAATGTGCAGCGCTACCTGCGCGAGCTTGGACAGCTGCGCTCCAAGGCCGACCAGTTCCGCCTGCATCCCAAGACCCTGCTGACCGAGCAACGCCAGCTCGGCAAACGTTTCTTCGACACTCTGGTGCAGGAAGTCATCGGCATGCACCAGCGCCTGCGCCTGGAAGTCGCACAATGGGCTGGCGATGCGCTGATGCCGCTGATGCAGCACACCCTGGAGCACAAGCAGCTTCTGGAAACCCACATGTTGCGCCTGAAGGCCCTGGCCCAGGAAACCCAGCTCACCCGCCAACGCGGTCAGCAGCTGGAGCGCTACACCGAGGAACTGGAGCAGCAGATCAGCGAAGCCAACGAAATGCTCCGGACTTTCCGCCTTCCCTCGCCGATGCAGCGGATGGGCAAGGTGGTCAACCTGCCTGTGGCAGCTCGCAAACATCACGGTGGCGAGTCCGCCTGAACGCCCGCAGCGCCTGATTATTCAACGCTTTAGCCGCCGCCCCCTGCGCTTGCCGCAGGGGGCGGCGCTCTTTAGACTGGCGCCCTTCCCAGATTGAGAGCAGGGTCGCGATGCCCACCGCCATTCCCGCAGATTCCGTCGGCCTGGTCAGCCCCCAGGTACAGCACTTCAGCGAACCGCTGGCACTGGCCTGCGGCCGCAGCCTCGCCAATTACGAACTGGTTTATGAAACCTACGGCGAGCTGAATGCCGACCACAGCAATGCAGTGCTGATCTGCCATGCGCTCTCCGGCCATCATCACGCCGCTGGCTACCACAGCATGGAGGATCGCAAGCCGGGCTGGTGGGACAGTTGCATCGGTCCGGGCAAGCCCATCGACACTCTGAAGTTCTTCGTCGTCAGCCTGAACAACCTCGGCGGTTGCAACGGTTCTACCGGCCCCTCCAGCATCAACCCGGCCACCGGTACCCCCTTCGGGGCCGACTTCCCGGTGATGACGGTGGAAGACTGGGTCCACAGCCAGGCGCGCCTCGCCGATACCCTGGGCATCCAGCAATGGGCCGCAGTGGTTGGCGGCAGCCTCGGCGGCATGCAGGCCCTGCAGTGGACCATCAGCTACCCGGACCGTGTACGCCACTGCCTGGCCATTGCCTCCGCGCCAAAGCTCTCGGCACAGAACATCGCCTTCAACGAGGTGGCGCGCCAGGCCATCCTCACCGACCCGGACTTCCACGGCGGGCACTTCCAGGACCAGGGCGTGATCCCCAAGCGCGGCCTGATGTTGGCGCGCATGGTCGGCCACATCACCTACCTGTCGGACGACGCCATGGGTGAGAAATTCGGCCGTGGCCTGAAAAGCGAGAAGCTCAACTACGACTTCCACAGCGTGGAGTTCCAGGTGGAAAGCTACCTGCGCTACCAGGGCGAGGAGTTCTCCGGGCGCTTCGACGCCAACACCTACCTGCTGATGACCAAGGCGCTGGACTACTTCGACCCGGCCGGTCCTCATGACGGCGACCTGGCACGCACCCTGGCTGGAGCCAAGGCGGACTTCTGCGTGATGTCCTTCACCACCGACTGGCGCTTCTCCCCGGCCCGCTCGCGGGAAATCGTCGATGCCCTCATCGCCGCGCGAAAGAACGTCAACTACCTGGAAATCGACGCCCCCCAGGGCCACGATGCCTTCCTCATGCCGATTCCGCGCTACCTCCAGGCCTTCAGCAGCTACATGAAAAGGATTGCGGTGTAACCCATGCGTGCCGACCTAGAAATCATCCAGGACTGGATTCCCGCCGGCAGCCGGGTGCTCGACCTTGGCTGCGGCCGTGGCGAGTTGCTGGCCTGGCTGCGCGACAACAAGCAGGTCAGCGGCTATGGCCTGGAAATCGACTCGGAAAACATCGCTCACTGCATTGACCGGGGCGTGAACGTGATCGAGCAGGACCTGGACAAGGGCCTGGGCAATTTCGCCAGCAACAGCTTCGACGTCGTGGTGATGACCCAGGCGCTGCAGGCCGTGCACTACCCCGATCGCATCCTCCAGGAAATGCTGCGGGTCGGCCGTGAGTGCATCATCACCTTCCCCAACTTCGGCCACTGGCGCTGCCGCTGGCACCTCGCTCGCTACGGCCGCATGCCGGTATCGGAATTCCTGCCCTACACCTGGTACAACACGCCGAACATCCACTTCTGCACCTTCAAGGACTTCGAGGCGCTATGCCGCCAAATGCACGTGAAAGTGCTCGACCGACTCGCCGTGGACAACGAGCACCGGCACAACCTGCCCAGCCGCGTTTGGCCTAATCTGTTGGGTGAGATCGGCATCTATCGCGTCAGCGGCCCGAGTCTTGCGGATCACCGCGTCGCGGTCTGAACAAAGGAGGCACACCATGCGTCGTCTAGCCCTGTTCCTTTTCGCCCTTTGCCTGGCGCTGCCGGCAGCCGCCGAGCGCAAACAGACCTTTGGCGACCTGGACGTGCACTACAACGCGTTCAACTCGAGTTTCCTGCAGCCGGACATCGCCGCCGCCGTGGGCCTGACCCGCAGCAAGACCCAAGGCGTGGTCAACGTCGCTGTGCTCAAGGCTGGCAAGGCCAGCACGGCCCAGGTCAGCGGCCAGGTGAAGAACCTGCTTGGCCAGGTCACGCCACTGCAGTTCAAGCAAATCAGCGAAGGCGAGGCCATTTACTACCTCGCGCAGTTCCCCTTCAACGAGCGTGAAATGCTCAATTTCACCCTCAATGTGCAACGCGGAGACGAAGCCGCCCACAGCTTCAGCTTCGACCAGGAATTCTTCCCCGACGAATGATGCCCTTCAATGAACTGGTGCTGGCCAGCCACAACGCCGGCAAACTCAAGGAACTCCAGGCCATGCTCGGCGACAGCGTGAAAGTGCGCTCCATCGCCGAGTTCAGCGACGTCGAGCCGGAAGAAACCGGCCTGTCCTTCGTCGAGAACGCCATTCTCAAGGCCCGCAATGCGGCAAAGGTGTCCGGCTTGCCGGCGCTGGCCGACGACTCCGGCCTGGCGGTGGACTTCCTCGGCGGTGCGCCGGGCATCTACTCGGCACGCTATGCCGACGGCAAGGGCGACGCGGCGAACAACGCCAAACTGCTCGAGGCCCTGAGCGACGTCCCCGAGGCCGAGCGCGGCGCGCAGTTCATCTGCAGCCTGGCGCTGATGCGCCACGCCGATGACCCGCTGCCGATCCTCTGTGAAGGCATCTGGCGCGGCAGCATCCTGTTCGAAGCCCGTGGCGAGCAGGGCTTCGGCTACGACCCGCTGTTCTGGGTCCCCGAATGCGGCTGCTCCAGCGCCGAACTGTCTCCGATCGACAAGAACCAACTCAGCCACCGCGCCCGTGCCATGGCCCTGCTCAAGCAGCGGCTGGGTATATGAAAGGCACGGCCTCGCACCCGGAGGCTGGAGACCGGGAGATCGGCTTCCAGCTCCCGCCCCTGGCGCTCTATGTCCATATCCCCTGGTGCGTGCGCAAGTGCCCCTACTGCGACTTCAACTCCCATGCCGCAGGCTCCGAACTGCCTGAAGAGGCCTACATCGATGCCCTGCTTGCGGACATGGACCAGGACCTCGGCCATGTCCATGGTCGCTCACTGACGTCGATCTTCTTCGGTGGCGGCACACCCAGCCTGTTCAGTGCCAACGCCATCGGAAGGTTGCTGGATGGCGTGGAGCAGCGGGTACCCTTCGCCCGCGATATCGAGATCACCCTCGAAGCCAACCCCGGCACCTTCGAGCAGGCCAAGTTCGCCGCGTACCGGCAGCTCGGCATCAACCGTCTCTCCATCGGCGTACAGAGCTTCCAGGAAGCCAAGCTCAAGGCCCTGGGACGCATCCACAACGGCGAAGAAGCCGTGCGCGCTGCCGACATGGCTCGCAAGGCCGGCTTCGATAATTTCAACCTGGATCTGATGCACGGCCTGCCCGACCAGTCCCAGGAAGATGCCCTGGAAGACCTGCGCACAGCCATCGCCCAGGGACCGACGCACCTCTCCTGGTACCAGCTGACCATGGAGCCAAACACGGTGTTCTGGAACCAGCCGCCGGAGCTGCCCGAGGACGACATCCTTTGGGACATCCAGGAGGCCGGTCAGGCGCTACTGGCCGAAGAGGGGTACGCGCAGTACGAAGTGTCCGCCTATGCCCGTGACGGCCAGCGCGCACGGCACAACCTCAACTACTGGAGCTTCGGCGACTTCCTCGGCATCGGTGCCGGCGCCCACGCCAAAATGAGCAGCCCGGAAGGCCGCATCATCCGCAGCTGGAAAACCCGCCTGCCGAAGGACTATCTGGATTCCTCCAAACGCTTCCAGGCCGGCGAACGCCACCTCGACCATGACGAACTGCCCTTCGAATTCCTCATGAACGTGCTGCGCCTCACGGACGGCGTGCCCGCGGAGTTGTTCACTCAGCGCACCGGCATGCCGCTGGCCAGCCTGGCAGCGGCGCGTAGCGAAGCAGAGGCCCGCGGTCTACTGCTGAAGGACCCGCAACGCCTGGTTGCCACCCGCGAAGGCCAGCTGTTCCTCAACGACCTGCTGCAGCATTTCCTGCCTTGACGGGCACACCACGGATTTGGAATCGTCTGCCCCCGAACCATTTCGCCAAGGACCCTCTGGATGGAAGTCGTACTGGACCTGATCGCCACCCTCTCGCGCTGGAGCCGCGGCCACCTGCACGATATTGCCCTGGCCATAATGGCCACCGTCCTGGTGCTGTTCGGGCCCGCCCTGAACGCCTGGGTGCAGCAGCGCATCGGTAGCCTCAACTTCCTGTTCCGCACCCTGCTCTTCGTACTGCTCTGCGCGGTGGGCTACGGACTGGCGATGATCTACCTGACGCCCTGGCTGGCCAAAGGTCTGGGCTACTTCAACAACTACACCCTGGCGCCCGTCCTGCTACTAGTCTTCTTCGTGATCGGTGTGATCGCCGATCGCAACTAGGATCGGCGGCTCCCGGCCGCCACCGCCGGGAGCACGCCCATGAAACCGATCAAGCACCTCTATCTGCACTTCCAGGACGGCCAACGCCTGGCCTTGCGCTTTCCCCAGCAAACCGCCAACCCGGTAGAAATCGCCCGGGGACTGCGTATCCAGCTGGAATCTCCCTTCCTCAGCATCGAAGTGGATGGCGACCTGCTGCTGATCCCGCGGGAAAGCATCAAGTACATGCAGATAAGCCCCGCACCGCCGACTCTGCCCGAGGCGACGCTGACTGGCGCGGAACTCATCAATTAGTGCGGCCTTCCGGATAGGGTGGACCACGCTTCACCGCTCGGGTTTGAAAGCGCTCAGCGGATGGATGTGAAAAGCGAAATCCACCCTGCGAAACGACGGAACCTGCGGTGTGGACGGTAGGGTGCGCCTCCCGCGCACAGCGCCCCTACGAAACACCCGCCCATTAAAAAGCCGCCCCGAGGGGCGGCTGGGATGGCCAGGCAGGCCGGAATCAGTTGCCTTCGCGCCGTAGCGCCTGGGGCGTGAAGTCCCTCGGGCTGAGCGGGGCGTTGAAATCATACATGGGTTCGTTGTTGTCGAGACCGTCGACGAAGTAACGGTCACCCACGAAATCGTAGATGGTTTCCAACGTACTGCCGAACATCGGCACATCGTAGTAGCTGATCGGGTGGCTTTCCTGCATGCCGCTCAAGCGCCCGTCCTTGTCGTAGAGATCTACAGCGAGAATCTGCCAGCTGTCCTCATCCAGGTAGAAACGACGCTTGGCGTAGGGATGGGTGAAGCCCTTGCGCAGGGTCGCTTCCACCACCCAGACGCGATGCTGCTCGTAGCGCAGCAGGTCGGGGTTCACGTAGCTGGACTTGAGGATCTGCTCGTAGGGAATGCCCTTCTGATGCACGGCGTAGCTGTTGTAGGGCACCAGCATTTCCTGCTTGCCCAGTAGCTGCCACTCGTAGCGGTCCGGCGCACCGTTATAGGAGTCCACTACGTCAGCCGTGGCCAGGCCATTGGTGTCGGGCTGCAGAGTGTCGTACGCCAGCATCGGCAAACGCCGGACACGACGCTCACCACGGTTGAACCGCCAGGCCTTGCGGATCGACAGCACCTGGTCGAGGGTTTCCTGTACCACCAGCGCCGAACCCGACAGCTTGGCCGGGGCGACGACGCGGTACTTGTAGAAGAACAGGGTGTTCTCCAGGTTCCCCGGAGTCATGCCGTCGCGGCCATAGACGAAGTAGATGTCCCGTTCCAGCTTCAGCAGGTTGTAGCTGCCATTGGCCAGGACTGCTGCCTGGTTGGTAGTGAAGTGAATCTGCTCACCGCGATAGCGCAGGATGTGGTTCCAGATGGCTTCCAGGCCGCTTGCCGGCATCGGGAAGGGAACACCCGCAGCCACGCCCTCGACACCGTTGCCGCCAGCGATCAGCGAACCGTTCACGGCATTGAAGCGGGTGGCGTCATAGATGCGCTGTGGCGCCGCGGCGCTGCGATGGGTCGGGAAGACCCGCAGCTTGTATTCCGGGTGCTCCTGCAGCAGGGCCTTGTATCCCGGCGTCAGGATCTGCTCGTACTGAGCGAGGTTCTTGCCGTCTATGACGAAGCGCGGGGCTTCACCGGCGTAGGGGTCAGGGTGATGCATGCCCGGCTGGTAGCCGGCCGGCGGGGTGGCAAGACCGCCATCCCAGGCCGGGATGGTGCCCGCGGTATTGCCGGCACGTTCGCCGCCAAGGGGGGTGAGGTCCTGCCCGAGACGGGCGGCCTGGGTAGCGTCGACCTTGGCCTGGGCTTGCAGGGCGCAGCCAGCCAGGAGCAGATATCCGAATGTTCTCAACAACACAGCCTTCTCCTCACGACGTAATAGGCATTACGTCGCTCTTATTCTTATGCCGCCCGCTCAATGAGCAGACGTTGCTATCGTCGGATCAGGTGAGGTGCCGGGTTGTCCCGGTCTAGTCAGGTGCGCCGGTGCGCCGCTGAGCGGCGCCCGGTCAATCGATGCGTTGGAACTTGAGGTCCCAGACGCCATGGCCGAGGCGCTCGCCGCGGCGCTCGAACTTGGTGATCGGGCGCTCTTCCGGGCGCGGCACGTAGCGGCCGTCCTCGGCCAGGTTGCGGTAACCCGGTGCGACGCTCATCACTTCCAGCATGTGCTCGGCGTAGTGCTCCCAGTCGGTGGCCATGTGCAGGACGCCGCCAACCTTGAGCTTCTGCCGCACCAGCTCGGCGAACGCCGGCTGCACGATCCGCCGCTTGTGGTGACGGGACTTGTGCCAGGGGTCAGGAAAGAACAACAGCACGCGGTCCAGGCTCGCATCTGCAACACAGTCACGCAGCACCTCAAGGGCATCGCAGCTGTACACGCGGATGTTGGAGAGCCCCTGGGTCATGGCGCCATTCAACAGGGCGCCGACGCCGGGACGGTGCACTTCGACACCGATGAAGTCCTGCTCCGGCGCGGCAGCGGCCATCTCCAGGGTGGCATGGCCCATGCCGAAACCGATCTCGAAGGTGCGCGGCGCACTGCGACCGAACAGGGCATCGAAGTCCTGCGGGCCGTCGGCCAGCTCCAGGCCGAACTTCGGCCAGCCCTGGTCGAGGCCGCGCTGTTGACCTTCGGTCATGCGCCCGGCACGCATCACGAAACTCTTGATGGTGCGGTGATGGCGCGTTTCGTCGGCGGCGGCCGGCGAGCCCTGTTCTTCAATCATCTTGCGAAAACCTTTCAGTGGAACTCAGCAGAATCTGTTCACGATCTTGCGAGTAAAAGACATGCCAGGCAAAAACAGGCGAGGAAGCGGATTTTACAGCTGTAAATGAGCATTCCGAGCCTGTTCTTAACGCCCCAGGGCCAACACGCAGCTGATCGTGACCAGTTTCTCAGCGGATCAGACCATCCAGCGGCGAAGACGCGCTGGCGTAGAGCTTGCGCGGCATACGCCCGGCCAGGTAGGCGAGGCGGCCGGCAACGATGGCGTGTTTCATGGCCTCGGCCATCATCACGGGGTTCTGCGCATGGGCGATGGCGGTGTTCATCAACACGGCTTCGCAGCCCAGCTCCATGGCGATAGTGGCGTCGGAAGCGGTGCCCACACCGGCGTCGACCAGCACCGGAACCTTGGCTTCTTCGAGGATGATGCGCAGGTTCCAGGGGTTGCAGATGCCCATACCCGAGCCAATCAGACCGGCCAGGGGCATCACGGCGATGCAGCCCATCTCGGCCAATTGGCGGGCGATGATGGGATCGTCGCTCGTGTAGACCATGACGTCGAAGCCGTCCTTGACCAGTTGCTCGGCGGCCTTGAGGGTTTCGACGACGTTGGGGAAGAGGGTTTTCTGGTCAGCCAGGACTTCCAGCTTGACCAGGTTGTGGCCATCCAGCAGCTCGCGAGCCAGGCGGCAGGTGCGCACGGCTTCTTCGGCGTTATAGCAACCGGCGGTGTTCGGCAGGATGGTGTACTTGTCCGGGGAAATCACGTCCAGCAGGTTCGGTTCGCCCGGGTTCTGGCCGATGTTGGTACGGCGCACGGCCACAGTGACGATCTCGGCGCCGGAGGCCTCGATGGCGACACGGGTTTCTTCGAGGTCCTTGTACTTGCCGGTGCCCACCAGCAGACGCGATTCATAGGTGCGGCCCGCGAGGGTAAAGGGCTTGTCGATCGGCGTTTGGCTCATGCTGGACTCCTGGCGGGCAGAGGGAATTGCTTGATACGCGGAACAGGTGCTGCGGATGGCGTGGCTGGGCAGGTTGGAAACCCACTCTACTAGCCGCCGCCTATGGCTTGGACCACCTCGACGCGATCGCCTTCGCACAGGGCGGTGGCGGCGTGCTGGCTTCGCGGCACGATATCGAGATTGAGCTCGACCGCAACGCGGCGGCCGGCCAGGTCCAGGCGGGAAATGAGGTCCGCGACGGTCTGGCCGTCGGGTAACTCGAAGGATTCGCCGTTCAACTGAATGCGCATGACGGATCAGTCACAACTGGAAAGGGGACGGCATTCTAGCCCGATAGGCGCGCGGCACCAAGGCAAAAGGACGCCATTCGTCCCGCAATTTGACGCCACGGTCAAGTTAGCGATTCGCAAGATTCCAGGCCGAGAGCCCCAGGCATAGCCAACCGGCGAGGAAGGCCAGACCGCCGAAGGGCGTGATGATGCCAAGCTTGCCGACACCGCTGAGGGTCAGCAGGTAGAGGCTTCCGGAGAACAGCAGGATACCGAGGGCGAAGAAGCCACCGGCCAGATTCACCAGGCGGCCAGGTGCATGCAGCGCCAGCAGGGCCACGCCGAACAGAGCCAGGGCATGGATCAGCTGGTAGTGGGTGCCTGTCTGGAACACCGCCAGGTACTCGGGCGTCAGCCTGCTTTTCAGGCCGTGGGCGGCAAAAGCCCCCAGGGCCACCCCGGTAAAACCGGCGAATGCGGAAAGCAGCAGGAACAGGCGAGCCATGGGGACTCCAGACAGAGGGAAGACGGCCGCTATAATGGCGCGCTAATTTCCCCGGGCCAAGCCAGAATGTTTCACACGATTCGCCGCAGTCTATTCAAATTGCTGCTCTGGTTCGCGGCGGCGTCCGTGCTGCTGGTGATTCTGTTTCGCTGGGTACCGCCGCCCGGCTCGATGCTGATGGTGGAGCGCAAGATCGAGTCGTGGATCGACGGCAAACCGATCGACGTCAAGCGTGATTGGGTGTCCTGGGATGAACTGCCGGATGACCTGAAGATCGCGGTGATCGCCGCCGAAGACCAGAAGTTTGCCGAACATTGGGGTTTCGATATCCCTGCTATCCGCAAGGCCTTCGCGCACAACGAGCGCGGCGGGTCGATCCGTGGCGCCAGCACCCTCAGCCAGCAGGTGGCGAAGAACGTATTCCTCTGGTCCGGCCGCAATTGGATCCGCAAGGGTCTGGAGGTCTGGTTTACCGGCCTTATCGAATTGTTCTGGCCGAAGCACCGCATCCTTGAGGTCTACCTGAACAGCGTCGAGTGGGGCAATGGCGTGTTCGGTGCCGAAGCCGCAGCGCGCCAGCACTTCGGTGTCCACGCCACACGCCTATCCCGCCAGCAGGCGGCCTTGCTGGCGGCGGTGCTGCCCAACCCGCGCAAATGGAGCCCTTCCCGGCCGAGCGGCTATGTCGCGACCCGCGCCGGCTGGATTCGCCGACAAATGAGCCAGCTCGGCGGTAGCAGCTACCTGCAACAGCTTTGATGACGGGGCATCGGCGTAGCCTGCGCCAGACCTGCGCGATGCCCAACATCTCCGCCGCCGTGCCTGCTTCGTTGGGCCTGGCTATACGCAGCCACAACTTGTAGAAGCGCTCGAGCTTCAAGCTCCGATCAGTGCTTCATCGCCTCGCGCGGAACCAGATGCAGGAGCTGCACATTGCCTTCCAGCAGATGCGCGCTGAGCCCCTGCTGTGGATAGATCCACGCCTCACCCTCACCGGTACGCAGGCGAAGCCGGGGAGGCCCAATGCTTGCGGCAAGCCGTGCGGCCGACACTTCGGCCATGGGCACCATGTTCAGCACCGATACCCGGTGCCCGCCCAGCTGTTCCAGCATCTCGCCACTCAGGGGCTGCTCGTCAGTGCCTTTTCCGAGGGCCTTGGACAAGCTGTCCCGCTCGCCGTCGCTGAGCTCCAGCTCCCCTTCGAGGCGCCAGACGCCCTCTTCCCGCTCTTGCTTGGTGCGATAGACCAGACGCGGGCCTTCGTCGCGAGGCTGCAACCAAAGCTCCCCCGGTGCCAGTTCGGCTAGTTTCTCCAGAGGCAGGTCACCTTCAGCCATGGGCACGATCACCGACTCCTGCCAATCCACCAGCCAGGGCAGCGGTTCAGCGCGGTCGGACTGCTTGCTCATCCACAGCGCCAGGGAAAAGAACAGCACGGCGACCGAGGCGAACAGCAGCCAATGGCTGGTACGCAGGGATGGCATGGTCATGGCGGTTTTCTCCAGGCAGAAAAAAGCCGCACCGAAGTGCGGCTTTTCCGGGTTTTAGCGTCACGCCTGAATGAAGCCCTTGAGCTTGTTCATGGCGTTCTTCTCCAACTGGCGAATACGCTCGGCGGAGACGTTGTACTTGGCCGCCAGATCGTGCAGCGTCGATTTCTCTTCTGCCAGCCAGCGCTGGTAGAGGATGTCGCGGCTACGCTCATCCAGGCCATCCAGCGCTTCGTGGAGGTTGGCGGTGGAGCTGTCGCTCCAGTCCGCATCTTCCAGCTGACGCGCCGGGTCGTAGCGGTGGTCTTCCAGGTAATGCGCCGGAGCCTGGAAGGCAGCGTCGTCGTCAGCATCTGCCGCCGGGTCGAACGCCATGTCCTGACCGGTCAGCCGGCTTTCCATCTCGCGCACTTCATGGGGCTCGACGCCAAGGGTGTTGGCCACCGCATGGACTTCATCGTTGTTCAGCCAGGTCAGACGCTTCTTCTGGCTACGCAGGTTGAAGAACAACTTACGCTGCGCCTTGGTGGTGGCGACCTTGACGATTCGCCAGTTGCGCAGGATGAACTCATGGATCTCGGCCTTGATCCAATGCACAGCGAAAGACACCAGGCGCACACCCATTTCGGGGTTGAAGCGCTTGACGGCCTTCATCAGGCCGACGTTGCCTTCCTGGATGAGGTCGGCCTGGGCCAGACCGTAGCCGGAATAACTCTTGGCGATGTGTACGACGAAGCGCAGGTGCGCCAACACCATTTGCCGTGCCGCTTCCAGATCTTGTTCATAGAAGAGGCGTTCGGCCAGTTCGCGCTCCTGCTCGACAGTCAGCAGCGGGATGCCGTTGACCGCATGCACGTATGCCTCCAGGTTCGCACCGGGGGCAAGGGCATAGACAGGTTGCAGGGAAGTGGTCATGCGAATCCTCCGATTCACTAAAGCTCGCGCAGTGTAGCACTGGCCTATATGACTGCAAGGGGGTGTAAAAGTTTCCTTACACCCCTCGCAACACCCACAGAAAACGATGGGTTCTAACGCGGCGCCAGCTCACTGAGATGACGGGCCACGGCCAGCCAGGCGCCAATGTAACCCAGCAGGACAGCGCCCAGAAGCAGGGATAGACCATCGGCTAGTGGTACGCCCACCAGGGCGAAGTCGCTGCCGTAGAGACCGGCCAGACGCACCACGGAATCGTTCAGCCAGTCCAGGCCGTAGGCCAGCACCAGCCAGGCCAGCAGGCCCGCACCAGTGCCGTAGAGCGCGCCCATATAAAGGAAGGGACGGCGCACGTAGCTATCGGTCCCGCCCACTAGCTTGATCACCTCGATCTCGGTGCGGCGGTTCTCGATATGCAGACGAATGGTATTACCGATGACCAGCAGCAAGGCCAGGATCAGCAATACCGCCAGGCCGAAGACGAAACGCTCCCCCAGCTTGAGGATCGCCGACAGGCGCTCGACCCAGACCAGGTCCAGCTGCGCCTGCTCGATGCCGGACATTTCCGACAAGCGTTGACGCAGTGCTTCCAGAGCAGCCTTGTCGACTTCCTTGGGCGTCACCAGGATCACACCGGGCAGCGGGTTCTGCGGCAGTTCCTTAAGGGCCTCGCCCAGGCCGGACTGCTGCTGCAGCTCGGCCAGCGCCTGCTCGCGGCTGATCCACTCTGCCTCGGCAACATCCGGCATGCCGGCAATTTCGTCTCGCAGCTTCTGCCCCTGGGACTCGCTGGCATCCATTTTCATGAACAGAGAAATCTGCGCCGCGCGCTGCCAGGACCCACCCAGTCGCTCAACGTTGCTGAGCAGCAGGGACAGCCCCATAGGCAGGCTAAGGGCGATAGCCATCACCAGGCAGGTAAAGAAACTACCAACCGGCTGGCGACCCAGGCGACGCAGGCTGTCCATCAGGCTGGCGCGGTGGCTTTCCAGCCAGGCATGCAGCAGGGTTCTGAAATCCGGGCCGTCGTCGCCTTTCTCCGGCGAATCAACATGCCGGGGCGAGGCCCCTACTCGTTCGGCGGGCTTCGGCGGCGGCATCTGCTTGGCGCTCATCAGACTGCCTCCCCGTCGCCGATCAGGCGGCCGCGTTGCAGGGTGAGCAGACGGTGGCGCATGCGCGCGATCAGCGCCAGGTCGTGACTGGCGATCAGCACTGTGGTGCCCAAGCGATTGATGTCCTCGAATACGCCCATGATCTCGGCGGCTAGGCGCGGGTCCAGGTTACCGGTGGGTTCGTCCGCCAGCAGCAGGGCCGGGCGGTGAACGACGGCGCGAGCAATGCCTACTCGCTGCTGCTGACCGGTGGAAAGGTCGGCCGGGTAGAGCTCGGCCTTGTCCGCCAGGGACACGCGTTCCAGCGCCACACTCACCCGCTTGGCGATCTCCGCCTTGGACAGGCCGTGGATCTGCAGCGGCAACGCGACGTTGTCGAACACACTGCGGTCGAACAGCAACTGGTGATTCTGGAACACGACACCAATCTGGCGGCGCAGGAAAGGAATCTGCGAGTTGGTGATGGTCGACAGGTCCTGCCCGGCCAGCAGCAGTTTGCCGGTGGTAGGACGCTCCATTGCCAGCAGCAGACGCAATAGGGTGCTCTTGCCGGCGCCGGAGTGACCGGTGACGAAGAGGAACTCGCCGCGGCGAACGCGGAAGCTCAGTTCGTGCAGGCCAACGTGGCCATTTGGATAGCGTTTGCCGACCTGCTCGAATCGAATCATGCGGACTCCCGCTCAGCGAAGAGGGCCTTCACGAAGGCGTCGGCTTCGAAGGTACGTAGGTCGTCGATGCCTTCGCCCACGCCGATGTAACGGATCGGCAGGCTGAACTGCTTGGCCAGGGCGAAGATCACCCCACCCTTGGCGGTGCCGTCCAGTTTGGTCAGTGCCAGGCCGGACAGGCTGACCGCCTGGTGGAACTGCTTGGCCTGGTTGATGGCGTTCTGCCCGGTACCGGCATCCAGCACCAACAGCACTTCGTGGGGAGCGGTCTCGTCCAGCTTGCCGATCACGCGGCGCACCTTCTTCAGCTCCTCCATCAGGTTGTCCTTGGTGTGCAGGCGACCGGCGGTGTCGGCGATCAACACATCGACACCCCGGGCCTTGGCAGCCTGCACGGCATCGAAGATGACCGAAGCGGAGTCGGCGCCAGTGTGCTGAGCGATTACGGCGATGTTGTTGCGCTCGCCCCAGATCTGCAATTGCTCCACCGCCGCGGCGCGGAAGGTGTCACCGGCGGCCAGCATGACTTTCTTGCCATCGAGCTGCAGCTTCTTGGCCAGCTTGCCGATGGTGGTGGTCTTGCCAACGCCGTTAACGCCGACCACGAGGATTACATAGGGTGAGCAGCCGCTGTCGATCTTCAGCGGCTGCTCGACCGGACGCAGCAGCGCCGCCAGCTCGTCCTGCAAGGCCTTGTAGAGAGCGTCGGCATCGGCCAGCTGCTTGCGCGCGACTTTCTGGGTCAGGCTCTGGACGATGGCGGTGGTGGCTTCCACACCGACATCAGCGGTCAGCAGGCGGGTCTCGATCTCATCCAGCAAGTCGTCGTCGATGGCTTTGCGGCCAAGGAACAGGCTGGCCATGCCTTCGCCGATACTGGCGCTGGTCTTTGACAGGCCCTGCTTGAGACGGGAGAAGAAGCTGGACTTGGCGGGCTCGGCCTGGACGGCGGGAACGGCGGTTGGCTCGACAACCAGAGCGGGGGCGACCACCGGAGTCGGTTGCTCGGCGACAGGTGCAGGTGCAGGTGCAGGTGCAGGTGCAGGTGCAGGTGCAGGTGCAGGTGCAGCAGGCTCGGCGACTACCCGCGCTTCGGCAATAACCGAAGCGGACGCTTCATTTACGACCGGGGCGGGGACCGGCGCGGGCACTTCGACGGGCGCGGGCGCTGACGCCGGGGCTTCGGTAACGATCGGAGCCGGCGCAGTTACCGGCTCAACGACCGGTTGCACGGCCGAAGCAACTTCAGTCGTGGGAGCAGGTGCGGCCGGCGCCTCGGCCTCGACAGGGGCCACCGGTTCCGCCGGAGCGACGGGAGCGGTTTCCTGGGGCTTTTTGCGCAGCCAGCCGAACAAGGATTTCTTTTCCCCGGCCTGGGCCGGAGCTTTCTTGTCGTCGTTGGAACCAAACATGAGTCGATTGCATCTCAAGGGAGCGGCCGTACTGGCTCTATGCCGGCCAGCTTCGCCGCCCCGGGAAGTCGGGTAGCCCCGGACCATTACCTGGTCCGGAGCCCCCTAAGAACCGTGCGTGCGACTTTAACCGCACACGGCTCAAGCCTACATGAAGTCAAGAAGCTTGACCGGTACGCACGGAGTGTTGCGCGCGACTTTACCACTATAAGCCGCTGTAGAGCAGAGTTACCTCTTGTCGCCGACTGTGGATCAGCGAGTGGCAGTTGGGGTGCAGGAGTACGCGGTTGTTCGGCTTATCCGAGCCGCCGTCCACTCGTCGGATGACGTGGTGGTCGTGCCAGCCGGTTTCCTTACTGACCGCGTGACCGCATAGGGCGCAAACCCCGCGTTGTCGCTGGAAGAGCCTGAGAATTTGTCCCCGGTATTGCAGTTTGTGCTGCATCCGTTTCACTCGCAGATCCTCCCACTTCAACTCCTGTTCAGCGTCATAAGGCTGGTACGCCAGCGGTAGACGCTTACCCCTCCTTATTTCCGTGCTAGCCAGCAAGAACAACTGCCGGTAGCCGGTTTTCCCGTTGCCACTTTTATAGGGGTGCGCAAACACCCATTTTCGACCGCCTATGTAGTGGAAGTACTTCTTCTTAATCCATTTGGCGGACTTATTAGGATGCCTGCGCTTCGCCCACCTCCAGATTCGCCAGTGAATCATGTGATCTAGCTTGCTGAAGGTGCGTTTTGCCACTACTTGGGAGTGGTACTGTGCCCACCCCTTCAGTACCGGGTTCAGCTGGCCGATTAGCGCGTCCTGCGTTAGCGCCCCGCTGTCTCTAACGATCTCGCTCACTTTCCGGTAGAACGCCGAGGCGTTTTTCCTTGAGGGCTTGATGAGCAGCTTGGTCTTCCGTTTGGGCGATTTCGGCACGTACTTCCTGAAGTTCCACCCTAGGAAGTCGAATCCGTCCAGGATGTGTGTGATGTGCGTTTTCTCCCTGGATAGCTCAACCCCTCGAACCGCTAGGAATTGTTCTACCCAAGGTCGGACCTCGTCCTCCAGCAGCTCTTTCGAGTCTGCAGTGATGACAAAGTCGTCCGCATACCTTACTACCTGAACCTTCGTCTTCTCGGCCTTTTTGACCCCAAGCTTCTGTGCCAGGTGGCGCTTCAGCTGAGTTTCCAGACCGTTCAGAGTGACGTTCGCCAGACAGGGAGAGATGATCCCACCCTGTGGCGTCCCGGCTTCTGTAGCTGCGAATTGTCTCCGGTCGACCACCCCGGCCCTCAACCATTTCCTGAGCATCATCTTGTCCATGGGGACGTTTTTGATCAGCCAGTCATGGTTGATGTTGTCAAAGAACCCTTTTATGTCCCCTTCCATCACCCAAGTCGGAGCCACTGGCGTGGCCAGCAGATGAAAGAGTTCTACCATCGCATCAGTGGTTGCCCGATCTGGCCTGAAGCCATAACTCCTCGGGTCGCTGGTGCTTTCGACGACAGGTTCTAGGGCAAGTAGATACAGCGCTTGCATGGCACGATCCAACATGGTCGGGATGCCTAGCGGTCGCCTTTCCGCCTTGCCGGGTTTGGGAATCCACACCCGCCGGAGCGGTTGGGCCCTGTATCCCCTTTTCTTGGACAGACTCATCACAGCCCGTAGTTTGGCGCTGGGCGTTGCCCATGTTGCTCCATCTACGCCCGGAGTCTTGCGACCCCGGTTCTCCGTGACTCGTCTCACTGCTAAACAGCGGCCGTGAAACGAGTGGGTCAGTAACCGTTGCAGGCGTTTAACCCTGCGCCAATTACCCTCCCCAGTAGCCTGCGCGATTTTCAGCTGCGTCTTCCGAACGGAGACTTGGATGTTCGCCCAGTCAAGACTGTGCCATTCCTCTGTCCCGTCGAAGGACGCAGACTTCACCGGTGTAGCTGGCGTCGTTTTCATACTGTCCTCCTGGTGGTAATGAGACCTTCAGGACGGACCGCCCCTAGGGGGCGGTTCACCCCTAGGGTCGTTGTTACGCTGGAATCAGCGGTTGATATCGCACTTGTAGACCAGGTGCACGTCGGCCAGGGTTGACCCCTGCCAGCGATGTTTCAGCTGGTATGCCTCCCATTACAGGCGGCCGTTCGCTTCTTGCACCCTCCTATTCCCCACACCCATCAGCGCCCCTTGCGGGTAGCCTGCCGCCGTTACTGCTGGTTAGGCGGGTGGTCGGGATTGCCACGTTCCCCAGATCGCATCAATTCCCCGTTTAGGCTCCGTCTTTCCCCCGGTAGTGCGGTGGTACCGCAGCGCATCGTCCTACTGCGCTGACCGACTACGTTGCCATTTTGGCCGGGGCCTAATTGCCGTTGGCCCGAAGATACTGACGAAGGTTCTGACGACGGTTCACATGTGTTAGCCATGCGGGTTTGGTCACTAGCCTCTAGAAAGCCGGGCAATTCGGCGATCTTGCGCTCCCCGTTGCCGGGGTGCGGTTCCCTAGGAAGGGAGAGACATTGTCGATCGGGCTTCACACCCCGAGGTTGGTCCCCGGAGCATGCCGATCCAGTGAACTGATGGGTACACATCAGGCTCGGTGCTCCCTGAATCAGCGGAGTTGAGCAATGCGGTCTGGAGCTCACGCTCCGTGCTTGGACTTGGTGCCTCCAACATCTCGCGACGGTGGTTACGGGCAAGTTATCCAGAGGCCTTTAATAGGTGGGAGCAGCCCCTAAGGGTCGCTTTATCACCCTTGAGGCATGAAATATCTTGAAACAATCCCCAGAGTGGGAATTGCCTTTTGATGCGCCTAACCGAACGAATTTCAACCATTGGAGGTCGGATTCGAGGCGTAGTTACCCCCTGACGGAGATTTACCAACACCCCCGCAAGCGGGTCGATTTGAGCTGGTCAAACCAGGCACAAGTGCTTTATTTAGACTGTAGCCCCTTGATATCAAAGGACTTGGCGTCAGGGAGAAAGCTCTCCGACCAAGCACGACACGATCATACGTGTCGCACAGGATGGGGTATCCTAGCACCTCTTCGCCCGCAGGCGGTACGACCGCCGGGGCCGTCCGACAGGTCAAGAACATCAATGAAAGCCATTGCCCGACAAGCCGCCGGCTTGCTGTACTGCGCTCTCTGTCTGCCCGTTTTTGCTATCGCTGCAGACAATCAGCCCACCCACGAGTTCACCCTGGACAACGGCCTCAAGGTCGTCGTCCGTGAAGACCATCGCGCGCCCGTAGTGGTGTCCCAGCTCTGGTACAAGGTCGGCTCGAGCTACGAAACATCTGGCCAGACCGGCCTCTCCCACGCCCTCGAGCACATGATGTTCAAGGGCAGCCGCAAGCTCGGCCCCGGTGAAGCCTCGCGCATCCTGCGAGAACTCGGCGCCGAAGAAAATGCCTTCACCAGCGACGACTACACCGCCTATTACCAGGTGCTGGCCCGCGACCGCCTAGGCGTCGCATTCGAGTTGGAAGCCGACCGCCTCGCCAGCCTCAAGCTGCCGCCGGAGGAGTTCACCCGCGAGATCGAAGTGATCAAGGAAGAGCGCCGTCTTCGCACAGACGACAAGCCCACTGCCAAGGCCTTCGAGCGCTTCAAAGCAATGGCCTATCCGGCAAGCGGCTACCACATCCCCACCATTGGCTGGATGGCCGACCTCAACCGCATGAAGGTCGAGGAACTGCGCCACTGGTACGAATCCTGGTACGTGCCGAACAACGCCACTCTGGTGGTGGTGGGCGATGTCACCCCGGATGAGGTCAGGGGCCTCGCCGAACGCTATTTCGCCAGCATTCCGAAGCGTGATGTGCCGCCCGCGAAGAAACCGCTGGAACTGGCCACCCCTGGGGAGCGTCGCCTCACGCTGCACGTGCGCACCCAGTTGCCGAGCCTGCTCATGGGCTTCAACGTGCCAGGCCTCGCCACCGCCAAGGACGCCCGCCAGGTCCATGCGCTGCGCCTGATCTCCACCCTGCTCGACGGTGGCTACAGTGCCCGTCTGGCCAGCCGGCTGGAACGCGGCGAAGAACTGGTCAGCGGCGCTTCCGCCTGGTATGACGGTTTCCCTCGTGGCGACAGCCTGTTCGTCATCAGCGCGACCCCCAACACGCAGAAGGGCAAGACCCTCGATCAGACCGAGGCCGGCATCTGGCGCCAGCTGGAAGACCTGAAGAACACACCTCCCAGTGCCGAAGAGCTGAAGCGCGTTCGGGCCCAGGCGATTGCCGACCTGGTCTACCAGCGCGACTCCATCACCAGCCAAGCCACCACCATCGGCCAACTGGAAACCGTAGGCCTTTCCTGGAAACTGATGGATCAGGACCTCGCAGCACTCGAGTCCGTGACCCCCGCCGATATCCAGGCCGCCGCCAAGACCTTCTTCACCCGCGACCGCCTTAGCGTCGCCCACATCCTGCCCGAGGAGGCTCGCAATGAGTGAGCGCAACGGCCTGCGTTACGGCCTGCTCGGCCTGGCCCTGATCGTCCTGCTCGGCGTGCTCGGCTTCATCGCCAATCGCCCGGAAACCACCGCCACCGCCGAAACCACCACCCCTGCACCGACCGAGGGGCTGCAATCGCTGGCAGAGCTGGGCAGCAAGGCGCCTAGCCGCCGCAGCCTGGACATCCAGAGCTGGACCACTGCCGAAGGGGCCAAGGTGCTCTTCGTCGCCGCTCCCGAGCTGCCGATGTTCGACCTGCGCCTGACCTTCGCTGCCGGCAGCAGCCAGGACGGCGCTACTTCCGGCCTGGCAACCCTGACCAACGCCATGCTCAACGAGGGCGTGAAAGGCAAGGATGTCACCGCCATCGCCGAGGGCTTCGAGAGCCTGGGCGCGGAGTTCGGCAACGGTGCCTATCGCGACATGGCTATCGCCAGCCTGCGCAGCCTCACCGCCCCCGAGCAGCGCACGCCGGCCCTGGAACTGTTCACCCAGGTAATCGGGGCGCCAACTTTCCCTGAAGACTCCCTGGCGCGAATCAAGAATCAGATGCTCGCTGGCTTCGAGTATCAGAAGCAGAACCCCGGCAAGCTCGCCGGCCTGGAGCTCTTCGAGAAACTCTACGGCCAGCATCCGTACGCGCACTCCAGCGAAGGCGACGCAAAGTCCGTCCCCGGCATTACCGTGGCCCAGATGCGTGCGTTCCACCAGAAGGCCTATGCCGCCGGCAATGTAGTGATCGCCCTGGTCGGCGACCTGTCCCGTGCCGACGCCGAAGCCATTGCCAACCAGGTATCCCGCGCACTGCCGAAGGGCCCGGCCCTGGCCAAACTGCCGGAGCCTGATGTACCCAAACCCGGCCTCAACCACATCGAGTTCCCGTCCAAGCAGACCCACCTGATGCTGGCCCAGCTGGGTATCGACCGGAACGACCCCGATTACGCCGCGCTCTACCTGGGCAACCAGATTCTCGGCGGTGGCGGCTTCGGCACCCGACTGATGGAAGAGGTGCGCGAGAAGCGCGGCCTGACCTACGGTGTCAGCTCCGGCTTTACCGCCATGCAGGTGCGCGGCCCGTTCATGATCGGCCTGCAGACCCGCGCCGAGATGAGCCAGGGCACCCTCAAGCTGATCCAGGACATCGTCCGCCAGTACCTGGCCGACGGCCCGACCCAGAAAGAACTGGATGATGCCAAGCGCGAGCTGGCGGGCAGCTTCCCACTGTCCACCGCGAGCAATGCCGACATCGTCGGCCAGCTGGGTGCCATCGGCTTCTACAACCTGCCGCTGACCTACCTGGAAGACTTCATGACCAAGGTCCAGGCACTCGATGTCGCCCAGGTGAAGGCCGCCATGGCCAAACATCTGAACCCCGACCAGTTCGTCATCGTCACCGCCGGTCCGACCGTTCCCCAAAAGGACCTGCCGCCGCCCACCGACAAGCCCGCCGAAATGCCCAGCGGCGTACCGGAGCACTGATGCGCAAGCCGACCCCCAGACCCGCCACGCCGAAACACGGCGGCCAGGGCCAACTCCGCATCATCGGCGGCGAATGGCGCTCGCGGCGCTTCGCCTTCCCCAATGGCCCCGGCCTGCGCCCCACTCCCGACCGGGTACGCGAGACGCTGTTCAACTGGCTTGCACCCTATATGGAAGGCGCGCGGGTGCTCGACCCCTTCGCAGGCAGCGGCGCGCTCTATCTGGAGGCACTGTCCCGGGGTGCCGTCGAGGGCCTGGCGCTGGACCTGAACCCCGACTCGGTAGCCGCCTTGCGCGGTCACCTGGAGACGTTGCGCTGCGGCAAGGGCCAACTGCTGCAGAGCGACGCGCTGCGCTACCTGGACACGCAGTCGCCCAGCGTCTTCGACGTCGTTTTCCTCGACCCGCCCTTCAACAAAGACCTGCTGCAACCCGTCTGCGACCTCCTGGAGAGTCGCGGCTGGCTCGCCCCCCGAGCCTGGGTCTATACCGAAAGCGAGAGCCCGCCCTCCGCGCTGGGTCTACCGGGTAACTGGCGCCTGCACCGCGAGAAGAAAGCCGGACAGGTGTACTACGCCCTGTGGCAACGCTCGGCCGGGGAAACCTCCGACGCCTGATCGACGGCACGCCGATGAATCAGTTCCATCCGCCAGCGGCCACCCGTGCCGGCTTCCAGCCGGCCTGGTGGTTGCCGGGGCCGCACCTGCAGACCTTGTGGTCGCCCTTTTGTCGCAAGCCACCCCGGCTTTCGCGACAGCGGGAGCGCCTGTGGCTGGAAGATGGAGATTTCCTCGACCTGGACTGGCACGGCCCCCACGAAGCCGACGCGCCACTGGTGCTGGCTCTGCATGGACTGACCGGCTCATCCAGCTCGCTGTATGTGCTTGGCCTGCAACAGGAGTTGGCCGATCGTGGCTGGGCCAGCGTGGCCATCAACTGGCGTGGCTGTTCGGGCGAACCCAACCTGTTGCCCCGCGGCTACCACTCGGGCGTCAGCGAAGACCTGGCCACCACCGTCCAGCACCTGCGCGCCAGCCGTCCACTGGCGCCTCTCTATGCGGTGGGTTATTCGCTGGGCGGCAACGTGCTGCTCAAGTACCTCGGAGAAACGGGTGACGACTGCGGCCTGCAAGGCGCAGTGGCGGTCTCGGTACCTTATCGGCTGGACCAATGTGCCGACCGCATCGCCCTGGGATTCTCACGGGTCTACCAGGCACACTTCATGCGGGAGATGGTGGCCTACGTGAAGAACAAGCAGCGCCTGTTCGCCCACCAGGGCCAGGGCGAGCACCTGTCTACCCTGGAACGGCTCGGTTCACTGGAAAACATGCGTACCTTCTGGGACTTCGACGGCCGCATCACTGCGCCCTTGCATGGTTTCAGCGATGCCCACGACTACTACCGCCGGGCGTCCAGCCGCTACTACCTTGGTGGTGTACGCATTCCCACCCTGCTGATCCAGTCCGTCGACGACCCCTTCGTCTTTCGCCATAGCCTGCCAGAGGCCCATGAGCTTTCGGCCTCGACCCGCATGGAACTGCATGCGCGTGGCGGTCACGTGGGTTTCGTCGAAGGGTCTCCGCAGCAGCCCGCCTATTACCTGGAACGGCGAATTCCGGACTGGCTGGGAAGCTGCCGCTAGGGCTGCTCGCACGTCAGCCGCAAGCAACAGCTGGCTACAACACTAGTTCGGCACTACCTGATCCAACGGCACGTACAGCTTCTCGTATAGCGCCTTGACCGCAGGCTGTGCCTCGGGCGCAAGGTAGCCGCCTTCCAGCGCCAGAACCTGATAAATGCCCCGACGCAGCAGTTCCTGGCTGAGATCGCCGGCATCACCACGGGTGGTGCAGAGGAAGCGCACCCAGGAGGTAACGATGATCCAGCTGTTAAGGGTCAGTGCCTCGACCTGGGCGGGATTCATGCGCAAGATGCCGGCGCCGACGAAGCCGCGGTAGATGGCCTGGGCATGATCCAGACAGCGCTGAGCGAACAGGCGATAGCGCGAGGCAAGCTCGGCATCCGATTCCAGCAGGTGCTCCAGGTCCCGGTGCAGGAAGCGGAAATCCCACATGGCCGCCAGCAGCGACTCGAGGTAGAAGGTCTTGTCCTCCACCGTCACGGGCCGACCTTCCGGCAGGCGCAAGAAGCTATCCACCCTCGCCTCGTACAGTCCGAACAGCTCGGCGATGATCTCCTGCTTGTTGCGGAAGTGGTAATAGAGATTGCCCGGCGACATGCCCAGGTGAGCGGCGATGTGGTTCGTGGTGACGTTACGCTCGCCCTGGGTGTTGAACAGCCCTAGGCTCTCCAGAACGATTCGGTCGCGGGTCTTGGGTCGTGGGGACATCAGGTGGAAATTCCTGCAATCGATGGAACGCGGCGAGCGCTAAAGGTACACCGCAAGGCGCTCCGGAAACACCCGGTGTTACCGGGACCGGGCACGCCCAGCTTTTCGATGGGCTGCCGACGGACGGGCCACAGGGCAAGCTAATTTGACAGATTAGAGCAATTGCTCTAAAAATCCAGCGACATCACAAGAACAGAGCCTTACCGTGTCCGTACAGCGGATGCGAGTGGCTCGTCCGGAGCCGCCGAGGAGCAGCGCCATGGTCGCCGACATCGCTTACCTGCAACAGACTCAACAGCAGATCAGCCAGCTGGAGTCTCTCTTCCAGCGCCAGCGCGAAGCATTTCGCGCCAACCCCATGCCCAGCGCAGCGCAACGCATCCAGTGGCTGAAATCGCTGCGCGAGCTCCTGCTCACCGAGAAGGAAGCCCTGATCGCGGCCATTTCCCAGGACTTCAGCAATCGCGCGGCGGAAGAGACGCTGCTCGCAGAGATCATGCCCAGCCTCCATGGCATCCACTACGTCAGCAAGCGCATCCGCAAATGGATGAAGCCCTCCCGACGCAGCGTCGGCATGGCCTTCCAACCGGCGTCGGCCAAGGTGGTCTACCAGCCCCTGGGCGTCGTCGGCGTCATCGTGCCCTGGAACTATCCCCTGTACCTGGCCATCGGCCCGCTGGTCGGCGCCCTGGCGGCGGGCAACCGGGTAATGATCAAGATGAGCGAATCCACCCCGGCAACTGCCCAGTTGCTCCAGGACCTGCTGGCCCGCGTCTTCCCTGAAGACCTGGTTGCAGTGGTCCAGGGCGAGGCCGAGGTCGGGGTGGCGTTCTCCCGCCAGCCCTTCGACCACCTGCTGTTCACCGGTGCAACCAGCATCGGCAAGCACGTGATGCGCGCGGCCGCCGAGAACCTGACTCCGGTGACCCTGGAACTGGGCGGCAAGTCGCCAGCCATCGTCTCCGCAGACGTGCCCCTGGCCGACGCCGCCGAGCGCATCGCCTTCGGCAAGACCATGAATGCGGGCCAGACCTGCGTGGCCCCGGACTACGTGCTGGTACCGGAAGATCGCATCGACGGCTTCGTCGAGGCCTATCGTCTGGCCGTGAAGGGTTTCTACCCGCAGCTGACCGACAATCCCGACTACACCGCCATCATCAATGAACGCCAGTTGAGCCGCCTCAAGGGCTACCTGGTCGACGCCGAAGCCAAGGGCGCGCGCCTGGTCCCGCTGTTCCCGGAAGCCCAGGGACGCCGCCTGCCGCACACCGTCGTGCTGGGAGCCACCGATGAGATGAAGCTGATGCAGGAGGAGATCTTCGGCCCCCTGCTGCCGATCGTTCCTTATCGCGCCATCGACGATGCCTTCGCCTACATCAACGATCGTCCGCGCCCGCTGGCCCTTTACTACTTCGGCTACGGCAAGGCCGAACAGCAGCGCGTGCTGCACGAGACCCACTCTGGCGGCGTGTGCCTGAACGACACACTGCTCCATGTGGCTCAGGACGACATGCCGTTCGGCGGCATCGGTCCCTCCGGCATGGGTCACTATCACGGCCATGAAGGTTTCCTCACCTTCAGCAAGGCCAAGTCGGTGTTCATCAAGCAGCGTTTCAATGCCGCGAAGATGATCTATCCGCCCTACGGCAAGGCCATCCAGAAGCTGGTCTATAAACTTTTCGTCCGCTGAACCGGGCCTTCGCAGGCAGATTATAAAAATGAGCGAAACCACCCTCGAAGCGCCGGGGCTATCCCGGCGCAACCTGCTCAAGGTCGGCCTGCTCGGCTCGGCCTTTCTCGCCACCGCCGGTGTGACCGCAAGCCTCACCGGCTGCTCGGCCAGCGTTCCCGCAGGTGGCTTTGCCGTGCTCCGTGAGTCCGACCTGCCCTTCCTGCGCGCGCTGGTGCCAGTGATGCTGGACGGCGCCGTGCCGGCCCAAGGCATTCCGACGGCGGTGGATGGTGCCCTGCAAAGCCTGGATTACGCCCTGCATCGCCTGTCCCCGGAAATGCTCAAGCTGACCATGCAACTGTTCGATGTGCTCGCGCTACCGGTCACCCGTGGCCCGCTGACGGGCGTCTGGGGCAGTTGGGAGAAGGCCAGCGCCCAGCACGTCCATGACTTCCTCACGCGCTGGGAAAACAGCTCCATTGGCCTGTTGAAGATGGGCCACGCGTCCCTGCTGCAACTGGTGATGATGGCCTGGTACGGCAGGCCGGAGTCCTGGGCGCACTGCGGCTACCCCGGCCCGCCCAGCGTGTGATCCACGCCGATAACGACAAGAACTCGCTCGAGACCCTGACATGCCTGTACCCGATCTGTTCGCCGAAGGCCTTGCCCGCGGCTGGAAAACCCACAACGGCTCGCGCCTGGAGCAGGACCTGACGCTGGAGGCCGACGTCGCGATCGTCGGCAGCGGCGCCGGCGGAGGTACCACCGCGGAAATTCTCAGCGCGGCAGGCTTCAAGGTATTGCTGATCGAGGAAGGCCCGCTCAAGACCAGCTCCGACTTCAAGATGCAAGAGGCCGAGGCCTACCCGAGCCTGTACCAGGAAGGCATTGGCCGCATGACCAAGGATGGCGCCATCACCATCCTCCAGGGTCGCGCCGTGGGCGGCACCACCTTGGTGAACTGGACGTCCAGCTTCCGTACTCCGGACCTGACGCTGGAGCACTGGGCCAGCGAACACGGCGTAAAGGGCCTGTCGGTGGCCGAGATGGCGCCTTGGTTCGAGAAGATGGAGCAACGCCTTGGCGTCGCGCCCTGGGCAATTCCGCCAAACCCGAACAACGATGTGATCCGCCTCGGCTGCGAAAAACTCGGGCTGCACTGGAAGGTGATTCCACGCAACGTGCGCGGCTGCTGGAACCTCGGTTACTGCGGCATGGGCTGCCCGACCAACGCCAAGCAGTCGATGCTGGTCACCACCATTCCAACCACCCTGGAGAAGGGCGGCGAGCTGCTCTATCTGGCCCGAGCGGAAAAGCTGCTGACCGAGGGAGACAAGGTCACCGGCATCGAATGCCTTGGCCTGGACGAGCGCTGCGTGGCACCCAATGGCCGCAAGATCACCGTCAAGGCGCGTCACTATGTGCTTTCCGGCGGTGGCATCAACACCCCGGGCCTGCTTCTGCGCTCCAACGCACCGGACCCGCACGGCCGCGTCGGAAAGCGCACATTCCTGCACGTGGTGAACTTCTCCGCGGCGCAGTTCGACCGGGTGATCAACCCCTTCTACGGCGCACCGCAGTCGATCTACTCAGACCATTACCAGTGGGATGACGGCGCCACCGGACGCATGTCTTACAAGCTCGAAGTGCCGCCACTGCAACCGGCGCTCACCAGCACCCTCCTGGGTCGTTTTGGCGTCGACAACGCACTGCGCATGGAACAGCTACCGCACACCAACGTGATGCTCGCCCTGATGCGCGACGGCTTCCACCCGGACAGCGCCGAGGGCTCGGTGGAACTGCGCGGCGACGGCAGCCCGGTGCTCGACTACCGCATGACCGACTACACCTGGGACGGCATTCGCCGGGCATTCCACGTCATGGCCGAGATCCAGTTTGCCGCTGGCGCACGCGCCGTCCTCCCCATGCACAATGACGCCGACTACGTGAAGACTCTGGCCGAAGCCCGCAGCCTAATCGACAACCTGCCGCTGGAGCTCTACCGCGCCCGTCTTGGCAGCGCCCACGTGATGGGCGGCTGTGCGATGGGCGAGGACCCGAAGCTGGCAGTGACCGACAGCCTGGGCCGCCACCACCAGTTGGCCAACCTGTCGATCCACGACGGCTCGCTGTTCCCCACCAGCATCGGTGCCAATCCCCAGCTCTCGGTCTATGGCCTGACGGCGAAGCTGGCCAGCGCGCTGGCCGAGCGGATAGGCAAGGCGTGACGGGCTACCGCTCGAGGACAAAACCATGGACAAGCTCATCTCCGCGCTGCTGATCGTCGCCGGCATCATTCACCTGCTACCGATCAGCGGCCTGCTCGGGGCTGAACGACTCGCGGCGCTCTATGGCCTGTCGTTCAGCGAACCCAACCTGCTGATCCTGATGCGCCACCGCGCGGTGCTCTTCGGGCTGCTCGGCGCGCTGCTCGTCTGGGCCGCCTTTCGTCCGTCGCTGCAACCGGCGGCCATGCTGGGCGGGCTGGTAAGCGTGTTGTCGTTCCTCCTGCTGGCCTGGCTCACGCCGGGCTACAACGCCGCGCTACGCAAGGTGGTGATCGCCGACTGGGTAGCCTTGGTCTGCCTGGCATTGGCCATCGTGATCTGGCTGGTGCGCCGGCCGGCTGCGACCTGATGAGCGCACTTCTTGGCCGCGGGGTTTCGCTGCGCTACCATCCGATTCCCTTTCGGTCCCCTGCCAGGACGTCGCGATGAACCGAGTGTTGTATCCGGGCACTTTCGACCCCATCACCAAGGGTCATGGCGATCTGATCGAACGCGCCTCGCGCCTGTTCGATACCGTGATCATCGCCGTTGCCGCGAGCCCGAAGAAGAATCCGCTGTTCAGCCTGGAGCAGCGTGTGGAGCTGGCGCGCGAAGTCACCAAACACCTGCCGAACGTCGAAGTGGTGGGCTTCTCCACCCTGCTGGCGCATTTCGTCAAGGAGCAGAACGCCAATGTCTTCCTGCGTGGCCTGCGCGCGGTATCCGACTTCGAGTACGAATTCCAACTGGCCAACATGAACCGCCAGTTGGCGCCGGATGTGGAGAGCATGTTCCTCACCCCGTCGGAACGGTATTCCTTCATCTCCTCCACCCTGGTACGTGAAATAGCGGCCCTGGGCGGCGATATCAGCAAGTTCGTCCATCCGGCCGTCGCGGCGGCATTGGCCGAGCGTTTCAAGCGCTGATACTGAAGGCTCGCCAGGGCCGGCCCTGAACCATGGCGATCGGCGCGTGCGCCGATCGCGGCAATCCGGCACAATTCCGCTATTTTCTGTTCAAGGCCGCCGCTGCCTGGCGACGGCAGGAGTTGTTCCCATGTCCCTCAAGATCACCGACGACTGCATCAATTGCGACGTCTGCGAACCCGAGTGCCCGAATGGCGCGATCTCCCAGGGCGAAGAGATCTACGTGATCGATCCCAACCTGTGCACCGAATGCGTCGGCCACTACGACGAACCCCAGTGCCAACAGGTCTGCCCCGTCGATTGCATTCCGCTCGACGAAACCCATGTCGAAAGCAAGGATGAGCTGATGCAGAAGTACCTGAAGCTCACCGGCAAGGCCTGACCCATGGGCCGCCCGGTACGCGGCTCCTATCGTGGCGCGTTGCTGGCGTCGCTGCTTCTGCTCGCGGGCATTTCCCAAGCTGCCGAGCCTGGCCGCGCGGCAGTCGCCACGCCGCATCCGTCAGCCACCGTGGCAGGCCTGGAAACCCTGGCCCAGGGCGGCAACGCCTTCGATGCCGCGGTGGCCATCAGCGCCGCCCTGGCAGTCGCCGAACCTTACGGTTCAGGCCTGGGCGGCGGTGGATTCTTCCTGCTCCGTCAGGGGGGCGAAAAACCCGCCTACCGCTTCCTCGATGCCCGCGAACGCGCGCCGCTGGCCGCGAACGCGCGCCTGTACGTCCGCGACGGAAAGGTCGATCCGGCCCTGTCCCTGGACGGCCCGCTGGCCGCCGCAATTCCCGGCCTGCCTGCCGCCCTCGTGGACCTCGCCAGCCGCTACGGCCGCCTGCCGCTGGCCGACAGCCTGACACCGGCCATCCGCCTGGCTCGCGACGGCATTTCGGTGGATCGCATCTACCGCGAACGCGCCTCCTGGCGGCTGTCGTCCATGCGCGACGACCGGGAGACGGCGCGCCTGTTCCTCGACCACAAGGGTGAAATCCCGGAGGAATTCAGCCTGCTGCGCCAGCCGGAGCTGGGCAACACCCTCGAGCGCATCGCCCGTTATGGCAAGGCCGGGTTCTATAGCGGCCCCACCGCGGAGAAGCTGGTGCAAGGTGTGAACGCCGCCGGCGGCATCTGGAGCCTGCGCGACCTGGCCGAATACCAGACCGTGGAACGCCAGCCGATTCGCTTCCGCCTTGCCGATGGCCGTGAGCTGATCGGCGCCCCGCCGCCCTCGGCCGGCGGCATCGCCCTGGCCCAGAGCCTGGCCATGCTGCAGGAACTGCCGTGGCGCAAGGCCGAGCGCGTACAGCGCACCCACTACGTGGTAGAGGTACTGCGCCGCGCGTACCGCGACCGTGGGCTGCTCGGCGATCCGGATTTCGTCGCGATTCCACAGGCCCGGCTGCTCGATGTCGGCTACCTGAAAGACCTCGCCAAAGGTATCGATGCCCGCCGTGCTACCCCGAGCAGCAGCCTGCCGCCATCACCGCCGTGGCGCGAGGGTGACCACACTACTCACTTCGCAGTCATCGACAAGGATGGCAACGCAGTGGCCGCCACCCTGTCCATCAACCTGCCCTTCGGCGCCGCCTTCACCGTGCCCGGCACCGGCGTGTTGCTGAACGACGAGATGGACGACTTCGCCGCGAACCCCGAAGGTGCCAACGCCTATGGACTCGCCGCCAGCCAGGCCAATGCTGTGGGTTCGGGAAAACGCCCACTGTCGTCCATGAGCCCGACCTTCATCGAGAGCGAAGAGGAGTTCGCCGCGTTCGGCACTCCAGGTGGCAGCCGGATTCCCAGCATGGTGCTGTTGTCGGTGCTGGAGTACCTGGACGGTCAGCCAGTGAACCGCTGGCCGGCGGTGGCGCGCTATCACCACCAGTACCTGCCGGACCAGATCGAGCACGAGCCCGGCGCCTTCAGCAGCAGCGAAATCGCCGAACTGCGCGCCCGCGGCTACAGCCTCAAGCCGCTGGAACGCAACTACGGCAATCAGCAGGTGCTGTTCTGGAACAAGGCCAAGGGCAACCTCGAAGCCGCCAGCGATCCGCGCGGGCTGGGCCTCTCTGAAATACTCGAAATCGAGCAGATCAAGTAGGAGCGAATTCATTCGCCCCTACTGTAGGTTGGCGCCGAGTCCGCGAGGCCCAACACGCAAGGCCGAGGCCTGGCATCGTTGGGCTTCGCTGCGCTCTGCACCAACCTACGGGCGCTCCGCCTCCAGGCATTGCACGGTATACCGGCACTCACCGCACACCTTACGGACGATCGCCGTCCAGCACGATCAGTGACTCTTCATCCTGTTCCAGCCGTCGCAGCTCGCGGAACAGCAACTGCCCTTCACCCAGCATCAGCACATTTCGCAGGCTCTGGAAAATCCGGCTCGCATATCCCAGATCGTTCATTAGGGAACTGGTCATCAGGCCATCCAGTTCACCTTTGCGCACTGAATTGAACAGCCGGGTACGGAAGCTGCCATCGAAGGTCGCGGCCTGCTCGTCCAGCCAACCCAGACGCTCGTTCCATGCCTCTTCCGGCAGGTCGGAGCGGCCCAGCTCGCGCAGCTCATGGAGCATCGCCAGCAAGTGGCGGCGCAGGTCCACATAGGCATCACGAAGGGGAGCAGGCTCCTGGTCCAGGTAACGCCCGAGGTTCTTCTGCAGGTGCTTGGCATCCTTCACCGCATCCACCAGTTGCAGCGCGGCCAGCTGGCAACTGACCCAGAACTGTTGGTGTGCCTCATCCAGAGGCAGATCGAGCCGCCCCATGAAGCTCAGCAGGTCGCCATACACACCTTTGATATGCCGCTGGTAGAGCGCTTCGGCGTCCAGATGATGGCGCTCCGGCCGAGCCTGCAGCAGGCGCTCATCGCCTTGCGCCTTTGCCAGTTGGTCCACCGGCAGGTAAAGCGCGTGGCAGATCACTTCCATGCTCAAGCGACCGAGGTGGCGCAGTTCGCGCACCACGGCGCTGGCAGCGGCATCCACCGAATCCAGGGCGCGCTCGTTGAGGTAGCGCGCGCGGGTACGCAGCAGTTCCTCCGGCCCGACAGCCAGCTCGGTGATCAGCACCTGGGGCTCTTCGCGTTCCGGCAACCAGCGCACCAGCCAGTAAGCGAGGCGTTCTTGCAGCGGCCAGAACAGCAGCACACCCATGGCGTTGATAAGGCTGTGGAACATGGCCAGCTGGATCAGCTCGTTGTCGCCCAGCCCGGTGATGCCGGCGATCCGATCGACCATCAAGCTCAACGGCCCCAGCAGGATGAAAGCCAAGGTGCAGGTAACTACGTTGAACAACACGTGGGCCAACGCCAGCCGTTGTCCACTGCGGTTTCCGTCAAGGGAGCCGACGAAGGCGGTGGTGACGCTGCTGCCGACGTTGGAGCCGATGGCAATGGCGAAAGCCTGGGCCAGCTCCAGCTGACCACCGGCCAGGGCCGCCAGCGTCAGCATCAGCGTGGCATGGCTGGATTGCAGTACCACGGTCACCAGCAGCCCCACCAAAGCGAACAGCAAGCTTCCCATCAGCCCGTCGGCCTGGAAGGCGGTGAGGTCGAGGCCGTCGCCGAAGCTGGCGAAGCCGTCCTTGATCTGGTCGATGCCGAGGAAGATGAAGGCAATTCCGAGGACGATGCGCCCGGCCGCCTTGCTCTTCTCGCCGAGGAAACCACCGAGCACGCCGAAGACCAGCAGCGGCAACGCCAGCGGGCTCAGGCTGAGGTTCTGCCCCGCCAAGGCCAGCAGCCAGATACCACTGGTAGCCCCCAAGTTGGCACCGAAGAGGATGGCGATACCGCCGGCGAGCTGGATCAGCCCGGCACTGATGAAGGCGATGGTGAGCAGCGATACCAGCGTGCTGGACTGCAACAGCAAGGTGCCGCAGATGCCGAACATCAGCCCCTTGAAGGAGGTGGCGGTGCTGCTGGCCAGTAGTTGCTCGAGCTTGCTGCCGGCCAGCTGGCGCAGCCCCTCTTCCAGGCACTGCATCCCGAACAGGAACAGCGCAAGGCCGGCGCAGAGCTCCAGCCAGCCGGAACTGAACCAGAAACTCAATGCCAGCCCGACAGTAGCCAGGGCAAGCAGGATGATGCGCGAGTTGTGCTTCACGGGCGGTATTCCTTCACCAGACAGGGCTCAGCTATTACCCGATACAGTCGTCTGACGGCAACCCGCATGGCGCCCGAAAACGCCGACGGCCCCGAAAGGGGCCGTCGCAATGGAGTCGGGGGAAGGAATCAGTCGTGCTTGTAGCCACTGATCGTGCAGCCCAGGCAGCGCACGAAGGCTTCTCTGCCCGGCTCGACGACCAGCGCATTGGCCGCCTCGCCGACATTACCGCCCAGCGCGGAGAACGGCAGGCTGATGATGAACAGGCCCGCACCGATCACGGTGGCGCCGATTAGCAGCGGGCGGGCGATGATGATATCGCCGGCCATGCTGTAACCGGTGGGAGCATTGGCTGTGTACATCGGGTCACCGCTGGTGTTTTCCTGAACCACTTCCGCGTGAGCCGGCAGCGCCAGCAGGCCAGTGGTCAGCGCCAGGACAGCAGCGGTTGTGCGGAGCAGGTTCATACGGGCGATCCTTCAGATAGTGGTGTACGAAAAACTATAACAGCGCATGGCACATTGGCAGCGTGACGGCCTTCAATCGCCATTGAAAGCGTAGTCGGGTTTTTTCGGCACGTAAGGGCGGTAGAAGGTCAGCAACTGGCGCAGATCGGCGTGCTCGTCACCCGTGGGGTAGAACGGCTCGCCGATCACCACCCGGCGATTGGCGTAGTCCAGGGCAGCCGGGACTATAGGCACTCCGGCGCCGCAAGCGATGTGGTAGAAGCCCATTTTCCAGCGATCCACGCGTTTGCGGGTGCCTTCCGGCGAGATCACCAGCATGAACTCGCGATTCTCGCGGAAGCGCTCCACCGCTTGATCCACCATGTTCAGCTTGAGATGCCGATGGATCGGCACGCCTCCCCAGCGTTGCAGCAGCCCGGCGAAGGGCCAGCGGAAGATGGTGTGCTTGCCGAACCAGCGGGCATTCAGACGCAGCACGAACTTCACTGCGAGGAACAACACGAAGTCCCAGTTGGAAGTGTGGTGGGCGCCGATGATCACGAACTTGTCGAGGGGTGGCAGGCGCCCCTCGATACGCCAGCCCATCAGACGCAGCACGCCGTGGCCAATCGCCTCGGCAAAGGGATTGCGGGGCAGGTAATTACCGTACATAGGACAGACTTCTTTTCTTGTTCTAGGAATGCTCGACGCCGAGTCTCGCGACCCGGCGAGGGATTAGCGTTGGCAGCGCGGACAATAGACGCTGGCGCGCTGGCCCAGGCGGATTTCCCGCAAGGTCGAGCCGCACTGCTTGCAGAACTCGCCAGCACGGCCGTAGACGAACAACTCCTGCTGGAAGTAGCCCGGTTTGCCGTCGCCGCCGACAAAGTCGCGCAGGGTAGTGCCACCACACTCGATGGCCTGCGCAAGGATGCGTTTGATTTCCTCGGCCAGCTTCAGGTAGCGGGCCCGCGAGATGGAGCCCGCTTCGCGGCGCGGGTCGATTCCGGCGGCGAACAGCGCCTCGCTGGCGTAGATGTTGCCGACCCCGACCACCACGGCGTTGTCCATGATGAAGGGTTTCACCGCCATGCTGCGGCCACGGGACAGCTGGAACAGGCGCTCGCCGTCGAACAGGCCAGTCAGCGGCTCCGGCCCCAGGTGGCGCAACAGCTCGTGGTTCAGTGGGTCATCGCTCCAAAGCAGCGCGCCGAAGCGGCGTGGGTCGGTGTAGCGCAGGGCCATGCCCGACTCCAACTCGATATCCACATGCTCGTGCTTGGCCGCGACCAACCCAGCCTCCACCAGGCGCAGGCTGCCGGACATGCCGAGGTGGCTGATCAGGGTGCCGACTTCGGCCTGCAGCAACAGGTACTTGGCACGGCGCTCCACATGCAGGATGCGCTGGCCGGACAGGCGCATATCCAGGTCTTCGGGAATCGGCCAGCGCAGGCGGCGCTCACGCACGATCACCCGGCTGACGCGCTGGCCTTCGAGGAAGGGCGCGATGCCGCGGCGGGTCGTTTCGACTTCGGGTAGTTCAGGCATCTGAATCTCGGTACTCGGCGCGACTCAGCTAACGCCAAGCTCGCGGATGCTTTCCTTGAGGTTCTCGAAGTCGTACTCCGACAACCCGACATAGTCCAGCACCTGGGAGCGGATGCTCATCCACTCGTAATCCTCCGCCTGGTTACCCAGCACCAGATGCGAGGCGCAGATGTGCTCCGCCATCTTCAGGATGGCCAGCAGGGTCTTGAGCTGGGCATCGCGCCCGGAGTCGTCGGTGAAGATCGACAGGGCGTTGTGATGGTTGGCGATGGCTTCGCAGAGGTGTTCCGGCAGGCGCCATGAGCGCGCAGTGAAATAACCGACCACGGCGTGGTTGGTGTTCAGCAGGCGGTTCTCGGTGTCCACCACGCGGCGCTCGGGGCCTGCGCTGGCGTAGGCCTCCTCCAGCACCATCATGTAGTCCGGGAAGCGCTTGAGCATCAGCGGGATGCCGCAATTGTGGAACAGGCCGAGCGCGTAGGCTTCGTCGGCGGACTGGTAGCCGATGCGCTTGGCCAGGGTCAGGCTGGTCATGGCCACGTCCTGGGCGGTGTCCCAGAAGCGGTTCAGCGTAACGATGGTCTCATCGGTCATCTCGCCCTTGATCGACTGCGCGTTGATCAGGTTGATCACCGTGTTGCAGCCCAGCAGATTCACCGCCTGCTGGATCGAGGCAATGCGGTTGGTCAGGCCGAAAAAGGGTGAATTGACGATCTTCAGCAACGCACCGGACAGGCCCGGGTCCTGGCTGATCAGGCGGGCGATGGATTTCAGGTCCGGGGTCGGCATGACCTGCTCCATTTGCAGGTCGACCATGATCTGCGGCTGCGGCGGCACGCTGATGCCCTGCAGGACCTGACGGATCTGATCTGCGGATAGTTCTTGAGCCATGGGAATGGGGGGGAAGTTTGACCGAATCGACAGTCTACCCGGTTGCACCTGCCGTTTGCGCGGGATTTCCGGCGATTTTCCGACCATCGTGCCAGGTCGCCCATGGCACCGCCGGGCGGCCCCCGGAGCCCGCACGGGCTGGGGTATAATCCCCGCCTTTTTCCGGAGAGCGACACATGTCCCTGCCCAGCCTGCGCCTCAAAGCCAATGCCGATCGACGCCTGCGCGCCGGCCACCTGTGGGTCTACAGCAACGAAGTGGACGTGGTCGCCACCCCGCTGAACCTCTTTCAGCCGGGTGACCAGGCCATCCTCGAAGCCGCTGGCGGCAAACCCCTGGGCGTTGTCGCCATCTCTCCGAACAACCTGATCTGCGCTCGCCTGGTATCCCGCGACACCAAGCACACCCTGGACAAGTCCCTGCTGGTGCACCGCATCAACGTCGCCCTGAGCCTGCGCGAGCGTCTTTTCGACAAGCCCTTCTACCGCCTGGTCTACGGCGACTCCGACCTGCTGCCGGGCCTGGTGGTGGACCGCTTCGGCGATCACCTGGTGGTGCAGCTCGCCTCCGCCGCCATGGAGCGCAACAAGGCCGCCGTGCTCGACGCCCTGGTGCAAGTCCTCAAGCCGCGCGGTGTGCTCTGGAAGAACGACTCCAGCGCGCGTGAAGCCGAAGGCCTGGAGCGTTACGTGGACACCGCCTTCGGCGTGGTGCCCGAGTGGGTCGCCCTGGAAGAGAATGGCGTGAAGTTCGAGGCCCCGGTGATGGAAGGCCAGAAGACCGGCTGGTTCTATGACCACCGCATGAACCGTGCACGCCTGGCGCCCTACGTCAAAGGCAAGCGCGTACTCGACCTGTTCAGCTACATCGGCGGCTGGGGCGTGCAGGCTGCAGCCTTCGGCGCCAGCGAAGTGTTCTGCGTCGACGCCTCCGGTTTCGCCCTCGACGGTGTAGAGCGCAACGCCACCCTCAATGGCGTGGCTGAGCAGGTTACCTGCGTGGAAGGTGACGTGTTCGAAGCCCTCAAGGAACTGAAAGCCGCCGAAGAGCGCTTCGACGTGGTCGTCGCCGACCCGCCGGCCTTCATCAAACGCAAGAAGGACCTGAAGAACGGCGAGGCCGCCTATCGCCGCCTCAACGAGCAAGCCATGCGCCTGCTGAACAAGGACGGCATCCTGGTCAGCGCCTCCTGCTCCATGCACCTGCCGGAAGACGACCTGCAGAACATCCTGCTCAACAGCGCCCGTCACCTGGACCGCAATATCCAGCTGCTGGAGCGCGGAGGCCAGGGCCCGGACCACCCGGTGCACCCGGCCATCGTCGAGACCCGCTACATCAAGAGCCTGACCGTTCGCCTGCTGCCCAACAGCTAAGCACCTCTGCCCGGCACTGGGCCGGCCGCTGCGCCGGCCCGACCGCCAGCCTTTCCCTGCCGGCCAGGCCCGGCGTAGAATCGGGCAATTCCTCGCCAACCATCCTCCGGCGGGCCAGTGAGCCCCGGCCGAGCGAGCGGTGACCCCGCCCCGCCTTCCGGCCACCACCGACCGAATGGCCATCTGCCGTTTGCATCCGGTATGTTCCGCGCTCACGATGAGACTCTTACAGACACCTGATTAGCCGCAGGAAACCGTCATGCCCGATTACCGCTCGAAAACCTCCACCCACGGCCGCAACATGGCTGGCGCTCGTGCCCTGTGGCGCGCCACCGGGATGAAGGACGAGGACTTCAAGAAGCCGATCATTGCCATCGCCAACTCCTTCACCCAGTTCGTGCCCGGCCATGTGCACCTGAAAGACCTGGGCCAGCTGGTCGCCCGCGAGATCGAGAAGCACGGCGGTGTGGCGAAGGAATTCAACACCATCGCCGTAGACGACGGCATCGCCATGGGCCACGACGGCATGCTCTATTCCCTGCCGAGCCGCGAGATCATCGCCGACTCCGTGGAATACATGGTCAACGCTCACTGCGCCGACGCCATCGTCTGCATTTCCAACTGCGACAAGATCACCCCCGGCATGCTGATGGCCGCCCTGCGCCTGAACATCCCGGTGGTCTTCGTCTCAGGTGGCCCAATGGAAGCCGGCAAGACCAAGCTGGCCAACCACGGCCTGGACCTGGTAGACGCCATGGTCGTGGCGGCCGACGATTCCTGCTCCGACGAAAAGGTCGCCGAGTACGAGCGCAGCGCCTGCCCGACCTGCGGTTCCTGCTCCGGCATGTTCACCGCCAACTCCATGAACTGCCTGACCGAAGCCCTCGGCCTGTCGCTGCCGGGCAACGGCTCCACCCTGGCCACCCACGCAGACCGCGAGCAGCTGTTCCTGCGCGCCGGCCGCCTGGCCGTCGAGCTGTGCCAGCGCTACTACGGCGAGGGCGACGACAGTGTGCTGCCGCGCAACATCGCCAACTTCAAGGCATTCGAGAACGCCATGACCCTGGACATCGCCATGGGCGGCTCCACCAACACCATCCTGCACCTGCTGGCCGCAGCCCAGGAGGGCGAGGTGGCGTTCGACCTGCGCGACATCGATCGCCTGTCCCGCAAGGTCCCGCAGCTGTGCAAGGTGGCGCCGAACATCCAGAAGTACCACATGGAAGACGTGCACCGTGCCGGCGGCATCTTCTCGATTCTCGGTGAACTGGCCCGTGGCGGCCTGCTGCACACCGACGTCGCCACCGTGCACAGCCCGAGCATGGCCGACGCCATCGCCCAGTGGGACATCACCCAAACCAAGGATGAAGCCGTCCACACCTTCTTCAAGGCGGGCCCGGCCGGCATCCCCACCCAGGTTGCCTTCAGCCAGTCCACGCGCTGGGACACCCTGGACGACGACCGCGCCGAAGGCTGCATCCGCAGTGTCGAGCACGCCTACTCCCAGGAAGGCGGCCTGGCTGTCCTTTACGGCAACATCGCCCTCGACGGCTGCGTGGTGAAAACCGCTGGCGTGGATGAGTCCATCCATGTCTTCGAAGGCACCGCGAAGATCTTCGAAAGCCAGGACAGCGCCGTGAAAGGCATCCTCGCTGACGAAGTGAAGGCCGGCGACATTGTGATCATCCGCTACGAAGGCCCGAAAGGTGGCCCGGGCATGCAGGAAATGCTGTACCCGACCAGCTACCTGAAGTCCAAGGGCCTGGGCAAGCAATGCGCCCTGCTCACCGACGGCCGCTTCTCCGGTGGCACCTCCGGCCTGTCCATCGGCCACGCCTCTCCGGAAGCCGCCGCAGGCGGCGCCATCGGCCTGGTGCAGGACGGCGACAAGGTCCTTATCGACATCCCCAACCGCAGCATCAACCTGCTGGTTTCGGATGAAGAACTGGCCGCCCGCCGCGTGGAACAGGACAAGAAAGGCTGGAAGCCGGTCGCCCCGCGTGCGCGCAAAGTGACCACCGCGCTGAAAGCCTACGCCCTGCTCGCCACCAGCGCCGACAAGGGCGCGGTACGCGACAAGTCGATGCTCGACGGCTGAGCCTGGTAGCAGATGGTAGAAAGCCCGGCCATACGCCGGGCTTTCTGCTTTCCGTGGGGGCGATTTCAATCGCCAACGGGCGTTAGCGGTTGCGAGAGATCTACCATCGGGTCAAGAACCTTGTAGGAGCTGGCTTGCCGGCGAAACGGGGCCATTCGCTGGCAAGTCAGCTCCTACGGCCAGTACATCTGCTTGAAACACGTAATGCAGAAATAACCAATGAATTGCCCCCACAAGATCCAGCCTCCCTCACCAAACCTGACCACTCAGGTAGAATCGCCGCTTTTTTGCGGTCGATCACCATGACTTCACTGGAAAAGCCCCCCGTCCCCGAGACTCGCAACGAGCTGCTCTACGGCCTGGAAGACAAGCCACGCCCCGTCGCCGCCCTGCTCGCCGCGCTGCAGCACCTGCTGGCCATCATCGTCCCCATCGTCACCCCTGGCCTGCTGATCTGCCAGGCGCTGGGCGTGTCGGCGCGGGATACCAACCTGATCGTCTCCATGTCCCTGGTGGTGTCTGGTATCGCCACCTACGTTCAATGCAAGCGCTTCGGGCCGTTCGGCGCCGGGCTGTTGATCGTCCAGGGCACCAGCTTCAACTTTGTCGGCCCGCTGATCGCCGGTGGTGCACTCATGGTCAAGCAAGGCACTCCGGTTGAGGCAGTGATGGCCGCTATCTTCGGCGTGGTAATGGCCGGTGCCTTCGTCGAAATGGGCATTTCCCGCGTGCTGCCCTTCGTCAAACGACTGATCAATCCGCTGGTGACCGGTATCGTCGTGCTGATGATCGGCCTGACCCTGATCAAGGTGGGCCTGATCAGCATGGGTGGCGGCTTCGGCGCGATGGCCAACGGCACCTTCGCCAACGGCGAGAACCTGCTGCTGTCCGGTACCGTGCTCGGCGTGATCCTGCTGCTCAACCGCATCCCGCTGGTGTGGATGCGCAGCTGCGCCATCGTCATCGCACTGCTGGCGGGCTACGCCCTGGCCGCCTGGCTCGGCCGCCTCGATTTCAGCGGCCTGCACGACGCGCCGCTGCTGCAGGTGCCGGTACCGTTGCACTTTGGCCTGGGGTTCTCCTGGTCACTGTTCGTACCGATGCTCGTGATCTACCTGGTCACTTCGCTTGAAGCCATCGGTGACGTCACCGCCACCAGCAAGGTTTCGCGCCAGCCGGTGGAAGGCCCGTTATGGATGCAAAGGATCAAGGGCGGCGTGCTGGTCAACGGCGCCAACTCCCTGCTTGCCGGCCTGTTCAATACCTTCCCTAGCTCAGTCTTCGCCCAGAACAACGGCGTGATCCAGCTCACCGGCATCGCCAGCCGCCATATCGGCATCTGGATTGCTCTTATGCTGGTGTTGCTGGGCCTGTTCCCGGCCGTGGCTGGCGTGCTGCAAGCCATTCCCGAACCCGTGCTGGGGGGCGCCGCCATGGTGATGTTCGGTGCAGTAGCCGCTTCCGGCATCAATATCCTCGCTGGCACCACCCTGGATCGCCGAGCGCTGCTGATCATCGCCGTATCGCTCGCCCTGGGTCTCGGCGTGTCGCAGGTGCCGGAATTCCTCGCCCATATGCCGGCGGCACTGCGCAACATCCTCGAATCCGGTGTGGCCACCGGCGGTCTCTGCGCCCTGCTGCTGAACTGGTTCCTGCCAGAAACCACGCGCACGTAAGAGTGATGCAGAATGGGCCTCGTTTCCCGCCGAGGCCCATGCCATGAAGCCCCTCCGTATCGGCCTGATCTCCGACACCCACGGCCTGCTACGTCCGCAGGCGCTTGCGGCGCTGGAGGGCTGCGACCACATTCTCCACGCTGGCGACATCGGAAAAGCCGAAATACTCGACACCCTTTCCGGGCTGGCGCCGCTGACGGCCGTGCGAGGCAACAACGACGAGGGGCCCTGGGCGCAGGCCATTCGCAAGGTGGAAGCGGTTCAACTGGGCGGGATCGGCATCTATTTGGTGCATGACCAGGCGGATATTCCTGACGACCTTGCCCAGCGCGGCTTCAGGGTCGTGGTCACTGGCCATTCGCACAAACCCCTGATCAACGAGCATTCAGGATTACTGCACGTGAACCCAGGCAGCGCAGGCCCGCGCCGTTTCAAGCTGCCAGTGTCGGTGGGGTTTCTCTTGATTGACGATGACGCTCGGGCGGAGCTTCGCGAGCTGGTCCTATAACCTGTGTGAGCAAATTCTTTCGCGAATGAATTCGCTCACACAGGACAGGATCGGGGGCCTCAGCGCTTTTCCCACACCTCGAAGGCGTAGGCCGGCGTGTCCGTCGTCGCCTCGTGCTCGATGCTGGAGGCCAAGCGCCAGTCCTGCTGCGACACTTCAGGGAAGAATGCATCGCCCTCCGGAGCCAGCTCAACGCGAGTCAGGTAGAGGCGGTCGGCCTGGACCAGGCCCTGGGCATAGAGTTCTGCGCCGCCGATCAGCATCAGTTCCTCGGCCTCTTCCGCACGCGCCCAGGCATCAGCGCGTTCGATCGCAGCTTCCAGGCTCGGAAAGACTTCCGCGCCTTCCAGCACCAGAGAGCTCTGGCGGCTGACCACCAGATTGAGCCGGCCCGGCAGCGGGCGACCAAGGGAGTCCCAGGTCTTGCGGCCCATGATGATCGGCTTGCCGAGGGTCATGGCCTTGAAGTGCTTGAGGTCCGCCGGCAGGTGCCAGGGCAGTTGGTTGTCGCGACCGATCACGCGGTTCTGCGCGAGGGCGGCAATCAGGCATAGGGGCAGGGTCTTTTTCATGGCGGCGAGAATACCGGCTGCCGTCCGTGAGAGAAAGCCAACGGAGGATGGGCGCCCGAATCACACATTTCCGGCACGGCCTGTGCATCCCCAAAATGAATGGTTCGACGAGCGACCTCCATTCGTCGCCAATCACTTTCCTGACCACATGGTCAATGATTGATTCTACTTATTTCGGCGCCTTTATAAGAATTAACGCAGGAGATAGGCGAAAAAGCTTGCCTAAAAAATTGTATACAAACCACTAGTCAATAGGCCGGTTAATTGTCTACAGTTGCCAGCACAATAACAAAACCGAGAGCCCACCATGACAGTCCCATCCGCAAGTCCGTCTCCGGTGCAACGACCGGAAGATGAAAACCTCGGCATTGGAGCCAACCTCGCCTACGGTCTGCAGCATGTGCTGACCATGTACGGCGGAATTGTCGCGGTACCCCTGATCATCGGCCAGGCTGCCGGGCTTTCGCCCGCAGACATCGGCCTGCTGATCGCAGCCTCACTGTTCGCCGGTGGCCTGGCCACCTTGCTACAAACGATCGGTCTCCCCTTCTTCGGCTGTCAGCTGCCTCTGGTGCAAGGCGTGTCCTTCGCTGGTGTGGCAACCATGATCGCCATCATCGGCAGCGACGGCGCCGGTGGAATCCCCGCAGTGCTGGGCGCGGTAATCGCTGCCTCGCTGATAGGCCTGCTGATTACCCCGGTGTTCTCACGGATCACCAAGTTCTTCCCGCCACTGGTGACCGGCATCGTGATCACCACCATTGGCCTCACCCTGATGCCCGTCGCGGCACGCTGGGCCATGGGCGGCAACAGCCAGTCGCCGGAATTCGGCAGCGTGGCAAACATAAGCCTGGCTGCCTTCACCCTTGGAACCGTGCTGCTGCTGAGCAAACTGGGCAGCGCCAGCATTTCGCGCCTGTCCATCCTCCTGGCGATGATCATCGGCACCGTGGCGGCAGTGTTCTTCGGCATGGCGGACTTCTCCAAGGTGCTTGAAGGCCCGCTGGTCGCCATGCCTTCGCCGCTGCACTTCGGCATGCCGGAGTTCCATATCGCGGCGATCCTGTCGATGCTGATCGTGATCATCGTGACCCTGGTGGAGACCTCCGCAGACATTCTTGCCGTGGGCGAGATCATCGGCACCAAGGTCGACTCCAAGCGCCTCGGCAACGGCCTGCGCGCCGACATGATTTCCAGCTCGCTGGCCCCGCTGTTCGGCTCCTTCACCCAGAGCGCCTTCGCCCAGAACGTCGGTCTGGTAGCCGTGACCGGCGTGAAGAGCCGCTACGTGGTCGCCACCGCCGGCCTGATCCTGGTGACCCTCGGTCTGTTGCCGGTTATGGGCCGCCTGATCGCCGCTGTCCCCACTTCGGTACTGGGTGGCGCAGGCGTGGTGCTGTTCGGCACCGTGGCCGCCTCCGGCATCCGTACCCTGGCGCAGGTGGACTATCGCAACAACATGAACCTGATCATCGTCGCCACCTCCATCGGCTTCGGCATGATCCCGATCGCCGCGCCGACCTTCTACCACCACTTCCCCGCCTGGTTCGAAACCATCTTCCACTCCGGCATCAGCTCAGCCGCGATCATGGCGATCCTGCTGAACCTGATCTTCAACCACCTGAAGGCCGGCAACTCGGACCAGCAGTCGGTATTCGTCGCCGCCAACGAACGCACCCTGCGCTACCAGGACGTCGCCGCCCTGAACGAGGGTGATTACTTCCGCGACGGCAAGCTGTATGACTGCGACGGCAACGAAGTGAAAGTGGTGACCGACCACGACGACCACCACGACGCGCCAACAGCCCCCCGAGTGAAAGTGGCGGCAGGTTCCCACAGCCACTGACAGGTAAAGGCCGGCGCACAGCGCCGGCCTTCTCTTGATGAAGGGCCCGCCTTCAGCGGTTATTCTCAGTGCTCACCCTTGGCCAAGAGGCCCTTCGTGAGCGAACCCAATCGAGCCTCCCTCCCTCCTCTCTCCGCCCTCGACCGGCTCTGGCTGACCGAGGCCATCCGCCTGCGCGAAGAACACGCCGGCCCTCTCGAAGACTCAGAGGCAAACCGTCGTGCCAATGCCGCAGGGGGAAATCTGGCGGCGCGCATCGAAGCCCGCGCCCTCTGGCTGGCCCAACGCGACGGGCAGCTCCCGGCCCTGCAGCACTGGCGCCAGGGCGCACGACTCGCCGGCCTGTTACTGGTGATGCTTGCGCTGATTAGCGGTGCTGGCCTGGCCGTTGCCGCACTCGGTGATGGCCAGCGTCCGGTCAACCTGTTCTGGGCCCTGGGCAGCCTGCTCGGCTTGCACTTGCTGATGCTGCTCGGCTGGGCCCTGTCGCTCTGCCTCGGCAACAGCGCCAGCGTGCTGGGTCGCATCTGGTTATGGCTAAGCGGCAAGCTCGCCCGCGACGCCCAGGCTGCGCACCTGGCTCCCGCGCTGCTCCTGCTGCTGCAGCGCCAGCGCCTGACCCGCTGGGGACTGGGCGCCCTGGTGCACGGAGCATGGTTGCTGACCCTGGGCAGCGCTCTGGTGGTGCTCCTGCTCCTGCTCGCGACCCGTCGCTATGGTTTCGTCTGGGAAACCACCATCCTCGGCAGCGATACATTCGTCTTCCTGACCCAAGCCCTCGGCGCCCTTCCCAGCCTTCTCGGGTTCAGCCTGCCGGACGCCGCGACCATCCGCGCCAGTAGTGCCGTGGTCAGCGAAGAAGCCGCGCGTCAGGCCTGGTCAGGCTGGCTCCTGGGGATCACCTTCACCTACGGCCTGCTGCCGCGCCTGCTGCTGGGCCTATTCTGCTTCTGGCGTTGGTCGCAAGGGCGCGCGCGCCTTGGCCTCGACCTCAGCCTGCCTGGCTACAGCTTGCTACGCGAACGTCTGCAGCCAGCCAGCGAGCGCCTGGGCGTCTGTGATGCCGCGCCCGCCGAGCAGGTCGAACCCCGCGCCGGCAGCCTGAATGGCGCCAGCCAGGGTGCACTGCTGGTGGCGATCGAACTGGATGACCGCCGCCCCTGGCCGCCGTCCCTGCCCAAGGGCGTGGGTGATGCCGGCGTGCTGGACAGCCGCGAGCAGCGCCAACGTCTGCTCGACCAACTCAGCCGTTTTCCACCTGAGCGCCTCGCAGTAGCTTGCGATCCTCGTCGCTCGCCGGATCGCGGCACCCTGGCATTGATCGGCGAACTTGCGCGCAGCGCGGGTCAGACCCGCATCTGGCTGCTCCCTCCACCCGCCGGCGACGCTCTTGATAGCCAGCGCCTGGAAGACTGGCACCAGGCACTCGACCGCCTGTCCCTGCCCCATGCCCAGGGTGCGCCCCTGCACTGGCTGGAGACTGGCCATGACTAAACCGTTGAAGCTCGCCGTGGTCGGTCACACCAACGTTGGCAAGACCTCGTTGCTGCGTACCCTGCTGCGTGATCGCTCGTTTGGCGAGGTCTCCCATCGACCCAGCACCACCCGGCATGTGGAGGGCGCGCGGCTGTCAGTGGACGGCCAGCCGCTGCTGGAACTGTATGACACGCCGGGACTGGAGGACGCCATCGCCCTCCTGGATCACCTGGAGCGACTGGATCGCCCAGGCGAGCGCCTGGATGGCCCGGCACGTCTCGCCCGTTTCCTCGACGGCAGCGAAGCCCGCCAGCGCTTCGAGCAGGAAGCCAAGGTGCTGCGCCAGTTGTTGACCTCGGATGCCGGGCTCTATGTGATTGATGCCCGCGAACCGGTGCTGGCCAAGTACCGCGATGAACTGGCAGTGCTCGCGATGTGCGGACGACCGCTGCTGCCAGTGCTGAACTTTGTCGCCAGCGAGAGCCACCGCGAAGCCGATTGGCGCGAGGCCCTTGCCCGCCTTGGCCTGCATGCACTGGTACGCTTCGACAGCGTGGCCCCGCCGCTGGATGGCGAGGAGCGTCTCTACGACAGCCTGGCCCTCCTGCTCGAGCGAGCACGCCCTCAGTTGCAGCGACTGGTGGAGGATCACCAGGCGCAACGCCGCCTGCGCCTGGAGGCAGGTAGTCGACTGATCGCTGAACTGTTGCTGGACGTCGCAGCCTGCCGCCGCAGTGTGCCGGCCCAGGAAGCTGCCCTGCAGGCCGCCACCGAGACACTGCGCCAACAGGTGCGCCAGCGCGAGCAACGTTGCGTGGAAGCACTGCTGCGGCTTTACGCATTCGCCCAGGACGATGCCGCCACCAGCGATCTGCCACTGCTAGGCGGCCGTTGGGGCGACGATCTATTCAACCCGGAAACGCTCAAACAGCTGGGTGTGCGCCTGGGCGGCGGCATGGCTGCCGGTGCGGCGGCTGGCGCAAGTGTCGACTTGCTGGTGGGTGGCCTCACGCTGGGTGCCGCAGCGGCACTCGGCGCCATAGCCGGCGGCGCCTGGCAGACCTTCGGTCACTATGGCGAACGGCTGTTGGGCAAGATCAAGGGACAACGCGAACTGACCGTGGACGACTCCATCCTGCGCCTGCTGGCCCTGCGTCAACGCCAGCTACTGGCGGCGCTGGACGCCCGCGGCCATGCGGCTTTCGAGGCAGTGCGCGTCGACACTCCGGAGGAAAGGCAGTGGCAGGAGGGCAAGCTGCCGGCCGTGCTGGGCAAGGCGCGCGCCCATCCGGAATGGTCGTCGCTGAATCCAGGCGCCGAGCTGGAGCAGGCGGAGCGCCAGGGTTGGGTCGCAGCCCTGGCGGAAGGCTTGCGGCCCTGAAATCAGGGCCGGCGGTCAGCGGCCGCCGGCCTCGATCAGGATGCGGTCGGAGCTGCACTCACTGCGATCGCGCGCGCGACTCTCGGCGAACTGACCATCGACCACCCCAACCAGATTGTCAGCCTGCTTCAGCGCACGAGGCAGCGAAACGCGTACCTCCTGCAGATACTTGCCGCTGCAAATGAGCAGGAAATTGTTCTGCGCATCTCGGCTACCGAAGTCCTGTTCCACGCGCTCGTAGAACGCGCGCTTGGAAATGGCACCACCGATGTTGGCAACGATGTACTGACCCGCAGCCGACTGATCCAGCTGGCGCACCAGGTCCGCCGCGCGACGGAAGTAGGTATCGTCGTCCATTTGCGTCTGACAGACACCGTGCTTGTCCCATTGATAGCGGCCGAAACTGGTGCCATAGCGGAAGTTCGGCATCCATGGGCGGACGTAGGCCAGCGTGTCACCGCTGAGCTTCATCCCTGGCCCGACGCAGTGGCCGTAGTCCTTGCCGCAGGACCGGCGATTGGGCCAGAGGCCATGCAGGGTCAGGTGGGAGATTTGTAGCTCACCGGAATCCAGGCCTTCACACTCAGGCTTCTTGCCGTTGTAGCGGGCATGCTCACAAAAGCCCGGCTGCCAGGTGGCGGCCAACACATAGCCGTCGTGCTGGTCGGGCACATTGCAGGCGCCTGCGCTCTCTCCGGAGGCGGCAGGCTTGCCGGTATTGAAGGCAATCCCCTCGGCCGAGCCGCAGTCGGCGGAGACCCAGCGCAAGGGCGTGGCACTGCCCGGAATGCGAATGCGCAGCCAGTCGTAATCGCGCTTGTTGACCTCCACCACTTCGTAGCGGCGACCTGGTTCCAACTTGAGGTCGTCCGGGTTGCTCTGCTTGCGGATGGACTGGAAAGCCTCGCAACGCTGACTGGCAATGAAACTTCCCTGGGCTGGCTCGGCCCAGGTGGAAAAGGACGACCAGAGGCCGAAAAGCCCCGTGAGCAGGGCTGCAAGCGGGGCTTTCATGGTGACTCCTGTCATCGGAAGGCCGGGACGTCTCCGCCCCAGCAGGTCAGACGGCGACAGGCGCCTTGATGTGCGGATGCGCCTGGTAGCCCACCAGTTCGAAGTCCTCGAACTTGAAGGCGAACAGGTCCTTCACGTCCGGGTTGATCTTCATGGTCGGCAACGGCAGCGGCTCGCGCGTGAGCTGCAGGTCGGTCTGCTCGATGTGGTTGGCATAGAGGTGGCAGTCGCCGCCGGTCCAGATGAACTCGCCCGGTTCCAGGTCGCAGACCTGGGCCACCATAAGAGTCAGCAGGGCATAACTGGCGATGTTGAAGGGTACGCCGAGGAAGATGTCGGCCGAACGCTGGTACAGCTGGCAGCTCAACTTGCCGTTGGCCACGTAGAACTGGAACAGCGCGTGGCAGGGCGGCAGGGCCATCTCGTCCACCAGGGCGGGGTTCCAGGCGGAAACGATCAGCCGGCGCGAGTCCGGGTTCTTCTTGATCATTTCCACCACCTTGGTGATCTGGTCGATGGACTCGCCATTGGGTGCCGGCCAGGAACGCCACTGATAGCCATAGACCGGTCCGAGGTTGCCCTCTTCGTCAGCCCATTCGTCCCAGATGGAGACGCCGTTGTCCTTCAGGTACCTGATGTTGGTATCGCCCTGGAGGAACCACAGCAGCTCATGGACGATGGATTTCAGGTGGCACTTCTTGGTGGTCACGAGGGGGAAGCCTTCGGCCAGGTCGAAGCGCATCTGGTGGCCGAACACGCTGTAGGTGCCCGTGCCGGTGCGGTCGCTCTTGAAGGTGCCGGTCTCGCGCACGCGGCGCATCAGGTCGAGATACTGTTTCATCAGACGACTCCTTGGGCGGCCTGGCGGCGATGGGCCCAGACAATCAGGGCGATGCCGCCGATGATCATCGGCAGGCAGAGGATCTGGCCCATGGTCAGCCAGCCGAAGGCCAGGTAACCGAGCTGGGCGTCAGGGACGCGGACGAACTCCACCGCGAAGCGGAAAATACCGTAGAACAGCGCGAACATGCCGGAAACCGCCATGGTCGGGCGTGGCTTGCGCGAGTAGAACCAGAGGATGGCGAACAACGCCACGCCTTCCAGAGCGAACTGGTAGAGCTGCGACGGATGGCGCGGCAACTGGGCCGGGTCAGTGGGGAAGATCATCGCCCAGGGAACGTCGGTGGCCTTTCCCCAGAGCTCGGCATTGATGAAGTTGCCGATACGGCCAGCACCCAGACCGATAGGTACCAGGGGCGCGATGAAGTCCATCAGCTGGAAGAAGCTCTTGTTGTTGCGCTTGCCGAACCAGAGGGTCGCCAGCATCACGCCGATCAGGCCGCCATGGAACGACATGCCGCCCTTCCAGACCTCGAAGATCAGTAGCGGATTGGCGATGTAGGCCGACAGATCGTAGAACAACACATAGCCGAGACGACCACCGGCGATTACGCCAAGCGCGACCCAGAACACCAGGTCGGAGAGTTTCTCCTTGCTCCAGCTGGGATCGAAGGCGTTCAGGCGGCGCGAGGCCAGCCACCACGCACCACCGATGCCAATGAGGTACATCAGACCGTACCAATGGATTTTCAGCGGGCCGATAGCCAGCGCTACCGGGTCGATCTGGGGATAAGCCAGCATTACAGCTCCTTAGATCAGGAAGTTCAGGCCCACTGACAGCAGCAGCAGGGCGAACAGGCGCTTCAGCAAGCGCGGCGAAAGCCTGTGGGCCAGGCGCGCGCCGAAGCGGGCGAAAAACATGCTGGTGACGGCAATGCCAACCAGCGCCGGAAGGTAAATGAAGCCAACGCTGTAGGGCGGTAGATTGGTGTTGTTCCAGCCCAGCACCATGAACGACAGCGCGCTCGCCGCGGCGATCGGCAGTCCGCAGGCCGCGGAGGTGGCCACCGCCTGCTGGATCGGTACGCTGCGCCAGGTCAGGAAGGGTACGGTCAGGGAACCACCACCGATACCGAAGATGGCCGAGGCCCAACCGATCACCACACCTGCCAGGGTCAGGCCCGGCTTGCCGGGAACGGCGCGGCTGGCCTTGGGCTTCAGGTCCAGCCCCATCTGTATGGCTACCAGTATGGCGAAGATACCAATGATCTTCTGCAACATCGGGCCCTGAATGGCAGCTGCGGTCAGGGCACCGAAGCCGGCGCCGATGAGGATTCCGACCGCCATCCAGGCAAAGATCGGCCAGCGCACCGCACCTTTGCGATGATGCTCGCGCACCGAATTGATCGAGGTGAAGATGATGGTGGCCAGGGACGTGCCAACTGCCAGGTGCGTGAGAATGCCGGGATCGAATCCATGGGCGGTGAAGCTGAACACCAGCACCGGCACGATGATCATGCCGCCGCCGACGCCGAACAGCCCGGCCAGCACTCCGGCGCAGGCGCCGAGTACCAGGTAGAGCAGGAATTCCATGGACACCCCCGAAAACAAAGCGGCATGTTAACGGAAGGCCGTTTCTCGCTCCACCGGGTGGAGATGGACGTTCAACGCAAGCTGCCGATAACCCGGAAGTGGACATTTGCAGCTGATGTAGTTTTCCTACCTGCTGCTACACTCCGGCTCATAAAAAGGAGACGACTCCATGTGCCTGATCGTATTCGCATGGCGCCCCGGACACGAAGTCCCGCTGGTGCTCGCTGCAAACCGAGATGAATTCTATGCACGCCCCACGCTTTCCATGGCGAACTGGGAAGACGCACCCGGCGTAATCGCTGGGCGCGACCTCGAAGCCGGCGGCACCTGGCTTGGCGCCGGGCCCAAAGGCCGCTTCGCCGCCCTCACCAACATCCGCGATCCCCGAACGCCGCCGGTCGGCCGCACCCGCGGCGAGCTCTGCGTGCAATTCCTGCGAGGAACCATGGGGCCGGGCGAGTTCCTCGAGGACGCGCTGCGCCGGGCTGGCGACTATTCGGGCTTCAACTTGCTGGTGGGGGACGACCGCGAGCTGTGGTTCCTCAATCCGCGCAGCGGCGGACCGATCAACCTCAAGCCGGGCATCTACGGGGTATCCAACGCCGATCTGGATACGCCCTGGCCCAAGGTCGAGCGCGGCAAGGCGGCCATCGCCGAATGCCTGAATCCTCCCTCGACGGACGCGCTGCTCAACCTGCTGCACGACCCGGAGGTTGCCCAGGACCACATTCTGCCGGACACCGGCGTGGGGCTGAACACCGAGCGCATGCTCTCCAGCGTGTTCATCGCCACCCGCACCTACGGCACCCGCGCCAGTTCGGCCCTGATCGTCCGCGCCGACGGCAGCCGTGAGCTGGTGGAGCGCAGCTACGGCCCCTACGGCGCGAAGCTGGGGGATGTGCGGATGGAACTGCGGGACTAGACCCGGCACCCTGTGGGAGCGATTTCAATCGCGAATGAATTCGCTCCCACAAGACAAGATTTCCTACATCCTGAAAATACAAAGGCCACCCGAAGGTGGCCTTTGTATTTTCAGCGCTGGATTCAGGCGACCTGGGTGGCGGCCGGTTTCCAGTTGGAGGAAGCGGCTTCCTCGGCCATGGTTTCCATCGCCTGCTGGATGGCACGCTTGCGACGCTCCTCGGCCCGGCGGGTGAAGAACCAGGCAAAGAAGGTGAACAGCGAGACGGTCAACAGGATCAGGCTGGCCACGGCGTTGATTTCCGGTTTCACGCCCAGGCGCACGGCGGAGAAGACCTCCATTGGCAGGGTGGTGGAACCGGGACCGGAGACGAAGCTCGCCAGCACCAGATCATCCAGGGAAAGGGCGAAGGACATCATGCCGCCTGCCGCCAGGGACGGCGCGATCATCGGGATGGTGATCAGGATGAACACCTTCCACGGACGCGCACCCAGGTCCATGGCCGCTTCTTCGATGGACAGGTCCAGCTCGCGCAGGCGCGCCGACACCACGATGGCCACGTAGGCCGAGCAGAAGGTGGTGTGGGCGATCCAGATGGTGACGATGCCACGCTCCTGGGGCCAGCCGATCAGTTGCGCCATGGCCACGAAGAGCAGCAGCAGCGACAGACCGGTGATGACCTCGGGCATGACCAGCGGCGCGGTGACCATGCCGCCGAACATCGTGCGCCCGCGGAAACGCGGAATGCGGGTCAGCACGAAGGCAGCCAGGGTACCCAGGGCCACAGCGGCGATCGCAGTATAAATGGCGATCTCCAGCGAGCGACCCACCGAGTTCATCAGTTGGGAGTTGTCCAGCAGGCCCACGTACCACTTCACCGACCAGCCGCCCCACACGGTTACCAGCTTGGAAGCGTTGAAGGAGTAGATAACCAGGATGACCATCGGCAGGTAGATGAACAGCAGGCCTGCCCAGAGCATCAGGGTGGAGAAACCGAAGCGTTTCATACTTTGCCCTCCAGTTCCTTCGCCTGGTTACGGTTGAAGAGAATGATGGGCACGAGCAGGATCGCCAGCATCACCACTGCCAGGGCGGACGCCACCGGCCAGTCACGGTTGTTGAAGAACTCCTGCCACAGCACCTTGCCGATCATCAGGGTCTCCGGGCCGCCGAGCAGTTCCGGAATCACGAACTCGCCCACCACCGGGATGAACACCAGCATCGAGCCGGCGATGATGCCGTTTTTCGACAGTGGCACGGTGATTTTCCAGAAGCTGTTGAACGTGCTCGAACCGAGGTCCGAAGCAGCCTCCAACAGGCTGGGATCATGCTTCACCAGGTTGGCGTAGAGCGGCAGGATCATGAACGGCAGGTACGAATAGACGACGCCGATGTACACCGCCAGGTTGGTGTTGAGGATCTGCAGCGGCTCGTCGATCAGACCGATGCCCATCAGGAATGCATTGAGCAGGCCGTTGTTGCTGAGGATGCCCATCCAGGCGTAGACGCGGATCAGGATCGCAGTCCAGGTCGGCATCATGATCAGCAGCAGCAACACGGTCTGGGCTTCCTTGCTGGCACGGGCGATGGCGTAGGCCATCGGGTAGCCGATCAGCAGGCAGATCAGGGTGCTGACGAAGGCGATCTTCAGCGAGCCCAGGTACGCCGCCAGGTACAGTTCGTCCTCGTTGAGAATCAGGTAGTTGCCCAGGTTGAGGATGAGCTGCAGCTGATTGTCCGCCCAGGTGTAGATATCCGTGTACGGAGGGATCGCCACGTCGGCTTCTGCGAAGCTGATCTTCAGCACAATGGCGAAGGGCAGCAGGAAGAACAGGAACAGCCAGAAGAACGGTACCCCGATAACGAGGTGCCGGCCGGTCGGCAACAGGTTTTTCAGTTTGGGAGCTTTCATGACCGCAGTACCACGCCGCTGTCGTCTTCCCACCACACGAACACTTCGTCATCCCAGGTCGGACGGGCGCCACGACGCTCGGCGTTGGCGACGAAGGACTGGACGACGGTGCCGTTCGGCAGCTTGACGTAGAACACCGAGTGACCGCCCAGGTAGGCGATGTCGTGAACCCGGCCACGCGACCAGTTGTACTCGCAGGTCGGCTGCTCGGTGGTCACCAGCAGTTTCTCCGGACGCAGGGCGTAGGTGATGCGCTTGTCCTGCACTGAGGTGGTCACGCCGTGGCCGACGAAGATCGGGCGCTCCAGTTGCGGGCAGGCAATCAGCGCGTGGGCCTCGGCGTCTTCTACCACTTCGCCGTCGAAGAGATTGACGTTACCGATGAACTCGCACACCAGGCGGCTGATGGGCGTCTCGTAGATATCCACAGGGCTGCCGATCTGCTCGATGCAACCCAGGTGCATGATCGCGATGCGCTGGGCCATGGTCATGGCCTCTTCCTGGTCGTGGGTCACCATCACGCAGGTCACGCCCACGCGCTCGATGATCTCCACCAGCTCCAGCTGCATCTGCGAGCGCAGCTTCTTGTCCAGCGCGCCCATGGGCTCGTCGAGCAGCAGCAGCTTCGGACGCTTGGCCAGCGAGCGAGCCAGGGCCACGCGCTGACGCTGGCCACCGGACAGCTGGTGCGGCTTGCGCTTGGCGTACTGGGTCATCTGCACGAGCTTGAGCATCTCGTTGACACGCTCGTCGACCTCTGCGGCCGGGAGCCTGTCCTGTTTGAGTCCGAAGGCGATGTTCTGCGCAACAGTCATATGCGGGAAGAGCGCATAGGACTGGAACATCATGTTGATCGGGCGCTCGTAGGGCGGCATATCGGTGATATCGACGCCGTCGAGGAAGATGCGCCCTTCAGACGGCCGCTCGAACCCAGCGAGCATCCGCAGCAAAGTTGATTTACCCGAACCGGAACCACCGAGCAGGGCGAAAATCTCGCCTTTCTTGATGTCCAGGGACACGCTGTCCACGGCCACCGTCTCGTCGAACTTCTTGGTTACCCGGTCGATCTTTACCAGCACCTCTTTGGGTTGCTGGTTGCCCTCGAGGGCTTTCTTGTAGGCACCGGAGGCTATTGCCATTACCACACTCCCAGAAATTGCTACCCGACCACCGCGGCCGGGCGGGTTTGTACAGCATGGGCGTGAATCAGGCGTCCTGCCTGATGCCGCCTGGGTTGAGCCAGCGCGCCCGCCACACTACGGGCAGCGCCGGCCTTGCATCACTTGCCCGACTTGACCTTGGTCCAGCTGCGGGTCATCAGCCGCTGGACCTTCGGCGGCAGCTCCGCCGAAACATAGAGCTTGTCCAGCACCGCTTGTGGCGGGTAGACGGACTCATCGGTGCGTACTTCCTGATCCATGAACTCCCCAGACTTGAGGTTGGGGTTTGCATACCCGACGTAATCGCTGACTTTCGCGATCACCTCAGGCTTGAGCAGATAGTTGATGAAAGCGTGGGCGTCCTTGGCGTTCGCTGCATCGACCGGAATGGCCAGCATGTCGAACCAGAGGTTGCCGCCTTCTTTCGGGATCGCGTAGGCGATCTGGATGCCCTTGCCTGCTTCCTCGGCGCGCGAGGCGGCCTGGAAGATGTCACCGGAGAAGCCGGCGGCGACGCAGATGTCACCATTGGCCAGATCGCCGATGTACTTGGACGAGTGGAAGTAGGTCACGTAGGGACGTACCGCCATCAGCTTCTCCTCGGCCTTCTTGTAGTCGTCCGGGTTGGTGCTGTTCGGGTCCAGGCCCATGTAGTTCAGCACGGCGGGGATCATCTCATCCGCCGAGTCGAGGAAGGCCACGCCACACTGGCTGAGCTTCTTGATGTTCTCGGGTTCGAAGATCGCCGCCCACGAATCGATGTGGTCGACACCAAGCGCGGCCTTGACCTTCTCGACGTTGTAACCGATGCCATTGGTGCCCCACAGGTAGGGAACGGCGTACAGGTTGCCCGCGTCATTGCGCTCGAGTTGCTTGAGCAGGTTGGGGTCCAGGTTCTGCCAGTTGGGCAGCTGGCTGCGGTCGAGTTTCTGGAACGCGCCCGCCTTGATCTGTTTGCCGAGGAAGTGGTTCGACGGCACAACCACGTCATAACCGGTGCGGCCCGCCAGCAACTTGCCTTCCAGGGTCTCGTTGGAGTCGAAGACGTCATACACCGGCTTGATGCCGGTTTCCTTCTGGAAATCCGCCAGGGTGGTCTCGCCGATGTAGTCCGACCAGTTGTAGATATGCACCGTCTGATCCGCCTGGACCTGGGAAACCAGGGTCAGGGTGGCGGCGGCAGTGATCATCATCTTGCGGATGGGGGATTGCACAGGTTCGTCCTCTTGTTGTCTCCGGACAGTGCCGGAAGGAGCCCAGGTTTTTCCTGCAACCCAGGCAAGTCAACTTGCGGTGTACCGCAGCGCGGTCCGGGCACCGGCGGGAAAACCCGCCGGGCACGGCAGCCGTGCTTACTTGCCCGACTTGATGGTGGTCCAGGTACGGGTCATGGCGCGTTGCACCTTGGCCGGCAGATCAGGGAAAGCATAGAGCTTGGCCATGGTCTCCTGGGTCGGGTAGATACCCGGGTCCTTGCGGATAGCCTCATCGACCAGCGCAGTGGCAGCGGCGTTGCCGTTGGGGAACTGCACCTCGTTGGTGATCTCGGCCATGATTTCCGGCTTCATCAGGAAGTTCATGAAGGCATAGGCGGCATCCGGGTTGGCGGCATCGGCCGGGATGGCGACCATGTCGAAGAAGGTGCCTGCGCCTTCTTTCGGAATGTTATAGGCGACCGTCACACCACCCTTGGCCTCCTCGGCGCGGGACTTGGCCTGGTACACGTCACCCGAGTAGCCCACTGCCACGCAGAGGTTGCCGTTGGCCAGGTCGGAGATGTACTTGGAGGAGTGGAAATAGGTGACGTACGGACGGATCTTGAGGAACAGCGCCTCGGCTTCCTTCAGCTGCTTCGGGTCCTGGCTCAATGGATCGTGACCCAGGTACTTCAGCGCAATAGGCAGGATCTCGGTCGGCGAGTCGAGGAAGGAGACGCCGCAGGACTTCAGCTTCTCGATATTCTCCGGCTTGAACAGCAAGTCCCAGGAATCGACCGGAGCGCTGTCGCCCAGTACAGCCTTGACCTTTTCCGGGTTGTAGCCGATGCCGATGGAGCCCCACATGTAGGGGAAGGCGTACTGGTTACCCGGGTCGGAAACTTCGACGGTTTTCAGCAGATTCGGGTCCAGGTTCTTCCAGTTCGGCAGCTTGGACTTGTCCAGCGGCTGGTAAACCTTGGCCTTGATCTGCTTGGCCAGGAAGTTGTTGGACGGCACCACGATGTCGTAACCCGACTTGCCAGCCAGCAGCTTGGCTTCAAGGGTCTCGTTGGAGTCGAAGACGTCGTAGACGACCTTGATGCCGGTTTCCTTGGTGAACTTCTCGACCGTATTCGGGGCGATGTAGTCCGACCAGTTGTAGACGTGCAGCACCTTGTCGTCAGCCTGTGCCATACCGGCCACGGCACCCGCCAGGGTCATGGCGAGCAGGGTCTTGCCGAAGGTTTTGATCATGCGGGTAGCTCCATTTTTGTTGAAGTGTCCGAGTGGCGTCGTACCGAATACGCCACCACTCGGTGAGCCTGGCCAACGCACCGGCGAAGTCTGGCAAGGTAGAGGGCTTGCTTACAACAGGCGGCACCTCTAAATGCCACCATCAAGCCCTCTTTTTCTTAGCCTTTTACTTCGGCCGCGGTGAGGTCCAGGCACTTGCGTGCCTTGGTCACCAGTTCGTCGACTTCATCTTTGCTGATCACAAGCGGCGGCGAGATGATCATGGTGTCACCCACCGCGCGCATGATCAGGCCATTACGGAAGCAGTGCTCACGGCACAGCATCCCGATGCCACCAGCGAAACGCTCACGGGTCTGCTTGTTCTTGACCAGTTCAAGGGCCGCAACCATGCCGACACCGCGCGCTTCGCCAACCAACGGGTGATCGGCCAGCTCCTGCCAGCGCGTCTGCAAATACGGTGCCGTTTCGGCCTTCACTTTCTCGACGATCTTCTCTTCACGCAGGATGCGGATGTTCTCCAGCGCCACCGCCGCCGCCACCGGATGACCAGAGTAGGTGAAGCCGTGGTAGAACTCCCCACCCTCATTCAGGGTATGGACGATCTCGTCGCGGACAATCACGCCGCCCATGGGGATGTAACCGGAGGTCAGGCCCTTGGCGATCGGCATCAAATCCGGGGCGTTGCCGTAATACTGGCTGCCGAACCATTCGCCGGTACGGCCAAAGCCGCAGATCACTTCGTCGGCGATGAACAGGATGTCGTACTTGGCGAGGATTTCACGGATCTTCGGCCAGTAGGTTTCCGGCGGGACAATCACGCCACCCGCGCCCTGGATGGGCTCGGCGATGAAGGCGGCAATCTTGTCCTCGCCCACTTCGAGAATCTTCTTCTCCAGCTGCTCGGCAGCCCAGACGCCGAACTCGGCCGGCGCCATGTCGCCACCCTCGCCGAACCAGTAAGGCTGGGCGATGTGCTCGATACCCGGAATCGGCAGGTCACCCTGCCCGTGCAGCGCCTTCATGCCGCCGAGGCTGACACCGGCCACGGTGGAGCCGTGGTAACCGTTCCAGCGGCCGATGACGACTTTCTTCTGGGGCTGCCCCTTGATCGCCCAGTAGTGGCGAACCATGCGCAGCACGGTGTCGTTGGCTTCAGAACCCGAACCGGTGAAGAACACATGGTTCATGCCTTCCGGAGCGATCTCGGCGATCGCCTTGGAGAGCTCCACCGCCGGAGGGTGAGCGGTCTGGAAGAACAGGTTGTAGAAGGGCAGTTCACGCATCTGCCGGGTAGCCGCCTGAACCAGCTCCTCACGGCCGTAGCCGACGTTGACGCACCACAGGCCAGCCATGCCATCGAGGATCTTGTTGCCTTCGCTATCCCAGATGTACACGCCTTCGGCCTTGGTGATGATCCGCGCACCCTTGGCATTCAGCGCCTTGTAGTCGGTGAACGGCGGCAGGTGGTGGTCACGACCGAGCGCTTGCCATTCAAGGGTCTTGGGGTTGGTCACTTGGCTATTCATTTCTATACCTCAGTAAACACACGTCTGGAGGGCCGGCCGAGGCGGCCGGCCTCCGTTCCGGATCAGACGGAGAGCAGCAGGAACTCACGTTCCCAGGAGCTGATCACCCGTTTGAAGTTTTCATGCTCGGCACGCTTGACCGCCACATAGGCCGTCACGAACTTGCCGCCCAGATATTTCTCGATGTCCCGGCAGGACTCCATGCGCTCCAGCGCTGCTTCAAGGGTCAGCGGCAGGCGCAGGTTGCGGCGCTCATAGCCGCGCCCCTTCACCGGTGCGCTCGGTTTCACACCCTCCACCATGCCGATGTAGCCGCACAGCAGGCTGGCGGCGATGGCCAGGTAGGGGTTTGCGTCGGCGCCGGCCAGGCGGTTCTCCACACGGCGGTTCTGCGGACCGGCATCCGGTACACGCAGGCCCACGGTGCGGTTCTCCTCACCCCACTCCACGTTCACCGGCGCGGAGGTGTCCGGCAGGAAACGGCGGAAGGAGTTAACGTTCGGCGCGAACAGCGGCAGGACCTCGGGGATGTACTTCTGCAGACCGCCGATGTGGCTCAGGAACAGCTCGCTCATAGAGCCGTCATCATTGGAGAAGATATTCTTCCCGGTCTTGATGTCGACCACGCTCTGGTGCAGGTGCATGGCACTGCCCGGCTCGTCGGTGATCGGCTTGGCCATGAAGGTCGCCGCCACGTTGTGCTTGAGGGCGGCCTCGCGCATCGTGCGCTTGAACACCAGGATCTGGTCGGCCAGGTCGAGCGCGTCGCCATGACGGAAGTTGATTTCCATCTGCGCCGGGCCTTCCTCGTGGATCAGGGTGTCGAGGTCCAGGTCCTGCGTCTCGCACCAGTCGTACATGTCTTCGAACAGTGGGTCGAATTCGTTCGCTGCATCGATGGAGAAGGACTGGCGACCGGTTTCCGGGCGACCCGAACGACCCAGCGGGGCTTGCAGCGGGAAGTCAGGGTCGTCGCAGCGCTTGGTCAGGTAGAACTCCATTTCCGGCGCGACGATGGGCTTCCAGCCTTTATCTGCGTATAGCTTCAGCACCTTCTTCAGGAGGTTGCGCGGGGACAGCTCGATAGGGTTGCCCTGCTTGTCGAAGGTGTCGTGGATAACCATGGCGGTGGGCTCGATGGCCCAGGGCACCAGGTATACGGCAGCCTGGTCCGGACGGCAGAACATATCGATGTCCGCCGGATCGAGCAGCTCGTAATAAATGTCGTCCTCAACATAGTCGCCGGTTACGGTCTGCAGCAGCACGCTCTCGGGGAGACGCATGCCCTTCTCGTCCAGGAACTTGTTGGTCGGCGAAATCTTACCGCGGGCAATGCCAGTAAGATCGCTGATCATGCATTCAACTTCGGTGATTTTGCGTTCTTTCAGCCAGCTGGTCAGCTGGTCGAGCTTGGTAGTCATAAAGACCTCAGGGTTGAGAGCTTCGCTAGAAGGCATCAGCAGGTTCGTGGCATTCACGCCCATCGAGGCACCGGCCGCGATCAGTACAGTCCGAACTGCGCGACACGGCAACTTCGCCGGTTTCCTGAAGAGTTCTCCCGCTCAGCGTTTCCCCGCCTTCTCCCTGCAAGCCTCACCAAAGGCCTGGAAGATGGCGAGATAGTTCGGGTTGGTCCGCACTTGCCACTCGGGATGCCATTGCACCCCAAGGGCAAAGCTCCTGGCGCCTTCGACCGAAAAGGCCTCGACCAACCCATCAGGCGCCAGAGCCTCTACACGCAGGCCCGGCGCCAGACGTTCAACGCCCTGGCCATGAATGGAGTTGACTAGAATCTCGGACGGCAAGCCGATGCCGTCGAGTACACCGCCCGGCTGCACCTGGAGCGGGTGCCGGGGAGCGTATTGCACCTCGAGCGGCTCGTCGGCCGGCTCGCGGTGGTCCATGAATCCTTCTACTAGATGCACACGCTGGTGCAGGGTGCCGCCAAAGGCCACGTTCATTTCCTGGAAACCACGGCAAATGCCCAGAACGGGAATCCCGGCGGCGATGGCCGCACGGACCAGAGGCAGAGTAGTGCGATCCCGGGCGGGATCGTGACGGGTGCCGGGCTCGGATGCGGTGCCCTGGTAATGATGGGGCTCCACATTCGAGGGGGAGCCGGTAAAGAGGAAACCGTCCAGGCTTGCCAGGAGGGTCGCTTGGTCCATCAGTTCAGCCAGGGCCGGAATTACCAGCGGAATACCGCCAGCTCCGACCGCCACCGCACGCAGATACTTTTCACCAGCTATATGATAGGTCTGAGGACCGATCTCTCTGGTGCAAGCGGATACGCCGATCAACGGCAGGCGAGACATGAGACACCCGTATTATTTGTCTGATTTGGGTTTCGACCGAGCTTAGCGTTGTTCATTTTTTTACACAATAGGGCTGTAAAAAATTGAACACGCCCCGCTGAGCACCGCAGCCGTCATGGTTCGGAGAGAGGTTCGGATGCCCCGGAACGCCCCAAAACTGGCCATCAAGCCCGTTTTTGGGGCAAAATAGGGCTCGCTTGACATCAAGGGGTGATTCGGATTGACTCACACCTTAGATTGAGCGTGATTGATATTTTTAACAAAAAAGGTGTTGCATCATGTCGGTACCCCCGCGTGCCGTTCAGCTTCAAGAAGCGAACGAGTTCCTTAAGGAGCATCCTGAGGTCCAGTTCGTCGACCTGTTGATTGCAGATATGAATGGAGTGGTACGAGGCAAGCGAATCGAACGCGCCAGCCTGACCAAAGTCTACGAGAAAGGCATCAACCTCCCCGCTTCGATCTTCGCTCTCGATATCAATGGCTCCACCGTCGAAAGCACCGGCCTCGGCCTGGACATCGGCGACGCAGACCGTATCTGCTATCCCATCCCCGACACCCTCAGTGACGAGCCTTGGCAGAAGCGCCCGACCGCGCAGCTGCTGATGACCATGCATGAGGTCGAAGGTGAAGGCGAACCCTTCTTTGCCGACCCGCGCGAAGTACTGCGTCGTGTGGTGGAGAAATTCGACGAGCTTGGCCTGACCATCTGCGCCGCTTTCGAGCTGGAGTTCTACCTGATCGACCAGGAGAACATCAACGGCCGTCCGCAGCCTCCGCGTTCGCCTATCTCCGGCAAGCGCCCGCAGTCCACCCAGGTTTACTTGATCGACGACCTCGACGAATACGCCGATTGCCTGCAGGACATCCTCGAAGGTGCCAAGGTCCAGGGTATCCCGGCCGATGCCATCGTGAAGGAAAGCGCCCCGGCCCAGTTCGAGGTCAACCTGCACCACGTCGAAGATGCCCTGAAGGCCTGCGACTACGCCGTGCTGCTCAAGCGCCTGATCAAGAACATCGCCTACGACCATGAGATGGACACCACCTTCATGGCCAAGCCCTACCCGGGCCAGGCGGGCAACGGCCTGCATGTGCATATCTCGCTGATCGACAAGAAGACCGGCAAGAACATCTTCACCTCAGATGATCCCGAGCAGAACGCCGCTTTGCGTCACGCGGTCGGCGGTGTGCTCGAGACCATGCCTGCGTCCATGGGCTTCCTGTGCCCGAACGTGAACTCCTACCGCCGTTTCGGCGCGCAGTTCTACGTACCGAACGCGCCGAGCTGGGGCCTGGACAACCGCACCGTGGCCGTCCGCGTGCCTACCGGCAGTGCGGATGCCGTGCGCATCGAGCACCGCGTAGCCGGTGCCGACGCCAACCCCTACCTGATGATGTCGGCCATCCTGGCCGGTATTCACCATGGACTGACCAACAAGATCGAGCCGAGCACACCTATCGAAGGCAACTCGTACGAGCAGTTGGAGCAGAGCCTGCCGAACAACCTGCGCGATGCCCTGCGCGAGCTGGACGACAGCGAAGTCCTGGCCAAGTACATCAGCCCGGATTACATCGACATCTTCGTTGCGTGTAAGGAAAGCGAGCTGGAAGAGTTCGAACACTCCATCTCCGACCTCGAGTACAACTGGTACCTGCATACCGTGTAAGCGAGTCCACAACGCCGGCCCCAGGGCCGGCGTTTTTGTATCTGCAACCTTTGCAATACCTGGCGCGGCGTGTCATCCAGGCTGCCGACGCCATGCAGCACCGCAAGCCAGAACAAACAGCACCCGCATGCTCTATTAGGGAGGACGTCATGCCCCGTTTGCTCGCCCCACTGTTGCTCGCATTGCTCCCCGCACTGGCCCAGGCCGAAGACCTGATCCGTGTCTACAACTGGAACGACTACATCGCCCCAGAGGTACTGGAAGCATTCCAGAAAGAGACCGGCATCAAGGTCGATTACCGCACCTTCAGCAGCGCCGATGAACTGGACAAGGCACTGGCCAGTGGCGAGCCGATCGACATCGCCGTGCCCTCCCATAACGACCTGCCCCGACTGATCAGGCAAGGCCGCCTGCAGCCCCTGGACTTCTCCCGTCTGCCCAACCGCCAGCACCTGGACAAGCAGTTGCTGAGCAAACTGGCCGCGATGGACCCGAACAACCAGCATGCCGTGCCTTACCTCTGGGGTGCTGTCGGCCTGGCCGTGAATACTCCCCAGGCGGAAAAAGCCTTCGGCGGCCCGCTGCCCCATAGCTGGAGCCTGCTGTTCGATGCCGAGCAGAGCGCGCGCCTCGGCCAGTGCGGCATCAGCCTGCTGGACGCCCCCGACGAAACCCTCTCCGTGCTGCTCAACTATCAGGGTCGCAACCTGGCGCGCAGCGCGCCAAGCCGTCTCAAGCGCAGCGCCGAAACCCTCACAAGCCTGCGCCCGCACCTGCGCTACGTCGACAGCGAGCGTTATATAGCCGACCTCAATGCCGGCAACCTCTGCGTCGCCATGGCCTGGGTCGGCGATGCCCTGAACGCTGCCGCGGCCGGCCAACCGGTGACCTTCATGGTCCCGGACGAAGGCTCGGTGGTCTTCATCGACAATCTGGTGATCCCCTCCAACGCCAATCGCGCCGACCTCGCGCACAAGTTCATCGATTTCATGCTGCGCCCGCAGATAGCGGCAAAGGTCACCGGCGCGACCCTCTACCCCAGCGGCAACGCCGACGCCCGTCAGTACCTGGACGAGTCCCTGCGCAACCAGCCGGGCCTGTATCCGGACAAGGACACCAAGCGGCGCCTGTTCCCGGTCGAGCCTGTGCCGGAGAAACTCAGCGCCACCCGTGACGAGGTCTGGTCCGCTTTCCGCGAAGGCCTGTAGGGGTGAATTTGTTCGCCCGGCAGGACGCAGTCCTGCCGGAAAGGCCCTCTCCCCGTCCCCGCCCTGCGCCCCAGCCTGATCGCTTCGTGCTCAGGCGCTCATCGGCACCGGAAGCAGTGCTTCCGGAAGGCGTGCCTCTTCGCCCCGCACGCGGGAGGGTGGGGCCATGCATTCGCTCTCTTGCTCCCGAACCACCGCCTGGCGTCCAATAGCGGCTCTTCGGAAAGGAGCTCCCCATGCCGCGCCCCGCCACCGCTCGCAAGCCCCGCGCCAGTAGCCAACTGCGCATCGCCGGGATTCTCGACGCCGCCCGCACGTTGCTCGCGGAACAGGGTGTGGCCAACCTGTCGATCTACAGTGTCGCCGAGCGCGCGGAAATGCCGCCCTCCTCCGTCTACCACTTCTTCTCCAGCGTCCCGGCGATTCTCGAAGCCCTCACCGCAGATATCCACGCAGCGTTCCGCGCCTGCCTGCAGGAACCCATCGAGCATGACGGCCTGCGCCACTGGCACGACCTGTCGCGACTGGTGGAAGAGCGCATGTTGTCTATCTACGCCGCCGACGCCGCTGCGCGCCAGTTGATCCTCGCCCAGCACGGCCTCACCGAAGTCACCCAGGCCGACCGCCAGCACGACATCGAACTGGGCCGACTCATGCATGCCCTGTTCGAGCGGCACTTCGAGCTGCCAGTACTGCCCGACGATGTCGATGTCTTCGCCCTCGCCATGGAACTGGGCGACCGCGTCTACGCCCGTTCGGTGCAGCTACACGGCGAAATCACCCCACGCCTGGCCGAGGAAGGCATGCGCGTGTTCGACGCCTACCTTGGTCTCTACCTGCCGCCCTACCTGCCAAAGCGCCGCCTGCACAAGGCCGACTGAGTCGATAAAACCCGATATTTATCTGCAAATAAATCAGAATTCACTTCCTGATAGATAAATCGCGCTTCAAATGCGGATTTTTATCGGATATAAAGTCGCCATCCGCACGGCGGCACACTCCGCCAGCACGGAAAAACCACCGATTGCCGATAGATATCCGGTAACCGGTCCTGATTCGTTCTGACGAGGTGTCCCATGTCCCGCATCGTTACCGTCGCCGCCACCCAAATGGCCTGTTCCTGGAATCGCGCCGCAAATATCGCCAACGCCGAGAAACTGGTTCGCCAGGCCGCAGCCAAGGGCGCCCAGATCATCCTGATCCAGGAGCTCTTCGAGACGCCTTACTTCTGCCAGAAGCCGAACCCGGACTACCTACAGCTGGCGACGTCGACCGAGACCAACGAAGCCATCGCGCACTTCCAGAATGTCGCCCGCGAATTGCAGGTCGTGCTGCCCATCAGCTACTTCGAGCAGGCTGGTCGTGCGCGCTTCAACAGCATCGCTATCATCGATGCCGATGGCAGCAACCTCGGCGTCTACCGCAAGAGCCACATCCCGGACGGCCCCGGCTACCACGAGAAGTACTACTTCAACCCGGGCGACACCGGCTTCAAGGTCTGGAACACCCGCTACGCCAAGATCGGCGTGGGCATCTGCTGGGATCAGTGGTTCCCGGAAGCCGCGCGCAGCATGGCCCTGCTGGGTGCCGAGATCCTCTTCTACCCGACCGCCATCGGCAGCGAGCCGCACGACGCCAACATCACCTCCCGTGACCACTGGCAGCGCGTGCAGCAGGGCCATGCCGGCGCGAACCTGATGCCGCTGGTGGCGTCCAACCGCATCGGCAAGGAAGAGCAGGACGGCTACGACATCACCTTCTACGGCTCCTCCTTCATCGCCGACCAGTTCGGCGCCAAGGTCGAGGAACTCAACGAGACCGAAGAAGGCATCCTGGTGCACAGCTTCGACCTGGACAAACTGGAGCACGTACGCAGCGCCTGGGGTGTGTTCCGCGACCGCCGCCCGAACCTATACTCCCCGATCAAGACCCTGGACGGCTCCCTCGAGTCGTAATGCCCGAACCCAGGGGCCAGCCCGATGGCGATGCACTGTTCGCCAGCGGGTTGGCCCCTGCTCTTTCAAAAGCTGCTCGGGATCTCGCGAGCTAGAGAAGAACAAGGCGAGAATGGCTGAGGGCGCGAAGTTTACGAGCGGTATGAGCAAGCCCGAAGCCATTCTCAACGCAGTTATTCCGACGCGCAGCAGACCCTGAACAGACTGACGGTGAATTGTCGATGAACACACTTGATAGCCTCCCCCGCGACGACGGCTTCCGCATGCCCGCCGAGTGGGAACCCCATACCCGCACCTGGATGGTCTGGCCTGAGCGTCCTGACAACTGGCGCCTTGGCGGTAAGCCCGCGCAAGCGGCCTTCACCGCTGTGGCCAAGGCCATCGCCCGCTTCGAACCGGTGACCGTCTGCGTCTCCGCCACCCAGTACGAAAACGCCCGCGCACGCCTCGATGAGCCGAACATCCGCGTAGTGGAAATCAGCACCGACGATGCCTGGGTCCGTGATACCGGCCCGACCTTCGTGGTCAACGACAACGGCGACGTACGCGGCGTGGACTGGACCTTCAACGCCTGGGGCGGCTTCGATGGCGGCCTGTACTTCCCCTGGAACCGCGACGACCAGGTTGCGCGCAAGGTTCTCGAGATCGAAGGCTCCAAACGCTACCGCACCGATGGCTTCGTGCTGGAAGGCGGTTCGATCCATGTGGACGGCGAAGGCACCCTGATCACCACCGAGGAATGCCTGCTGAACAAGAACCGCAACCCGCACCTCTCCCGCGAGGAAATCGAGGCGGTGCTGCGCGAACAACTCGCGGTGCAAACCGTGATCTGGCTACCGGATGGCCTCTACAACGACGAAACCGACGGCCACGTGGACAACTTCTGCTGCTACGTGCGCCCAGGCGAAGTCCTGCTGGCCTGGACCGATGACCCGCACGACCCGAACTTCCCGCGCTGCCAGGCCGCCATGAAGGTGCTGGAGCACGCCCGTGACGCCAAGGGTCGCCAGCTGGTGGTGCACAAGATGCCGATCCCCGGCCCGATCTACGCCACCGAGGAAGAATGCGCCGGCGTGGACCTGGTGGAAGGCACCCAGGAACGCGATCCGTCGATCCGCCTGGCTGGCTCCTACGTGAACTTCCTGATCGTCAACGGCGGCATCATTGCGCCGAAGTTCGACGACGCAAAGGACGCCACGGCCGAAGCCATCCTCAAGCGCATCTTCCCGCAGCACGAAGTGGTGATGGTGCCCGGCCGCGAGATTCTCCTCGGCGGTGGCAACATCCACTGCATTACCCAGCAGCAGCCGGCGCCGCAGAAGCGCTGAGTGAAAACCGGATAAAGCGAACCCCCGCACTTGCGGGGGTTCGTTTTTTCAGGCCTGTCGGGGCGACATCCTGTAGGGGCGAATTCATTCGCCAAGGGCAACGCAGCGGCCCCCTGATGCCTTGCAGGGCAGGCCTTCGGCCTGCTTGGCGAATGAGTTCGCCCCTACAACAGAGCCTCCATTACCCGCCTTACAGCTTCGCGATGGAAACCTCGGTGGACTTCACGAAGGCGATCACCTCGGAGCCAATGCCCAGCTCCAGCTCGCGCACGGAGCGAGTGGTGATCACCGAAGTGACGATACCGGCGGCGGTCTGCACGTCGATCTCGGAAAGCACCGGGCCCTCGATGATTTCCTTGATGGTGCCCTTGAACTGGTTACGGACGTTGATGGCTTTGATGGTCATGGCGGTTATTCCTTTGCTCGGGGTATTGGGGTTTGGGTCAAAGCGCCCAACGCAACTGCGTGGGCAGGGGGGAAACGGGTTCGGGTTCCGGTGGCGCCGGCGGCAGCGCCAGCACCCGGTCCAGCACTTCGGCTTCCAGCGCGGCCAGGCGGGCCGAGCCACGGGCTCGCGGACGGTGCAGCTCAATCGGCAGATCCAGGCCGATGGCACCGTCCTCGATCAGGATCACCCGGTCGGCTACGGCCACCGCCTCGTTCACGTCATGGGTCACCAGCAGGACAGTGAATCCGTGCTGCTGCCAGAGGCGCTCAATCAGTTGCTGCATCTCGATGCGGGTCAGCGCATCCAGCGCTCCCAACGGTTCGTCCAGCAGTAACAGACGTGGCTGGTGGATCAGGGCGCGGGCCAGGGCCACGCGCTGCTTCTGGCCACCGGAGAGCGCCGCCGGCCACTCATGCGCACGGTCGGCCAGGCCTACCGCTTCAAGCGCTTCCAGGGCGCGCGGGCGCCAGTTGCCGGAGAGGCCCAGACCGACGTTGTCGATCACCCGTTTCCAGGGCAACAGACGTGCATCCTGGAACATCAGGCGGGTGTCCTCGCGGGCGTCTTCCAGCGGCGCCGAGCCGGCCAGCAGCTCACCACGAGATGGTTTGTCCAGACCTGCCAACAGGCGCAGCAAGGTGCTCTTGCCGCAGCCACTGCGACCGACCACGGCGACGAACTGGCCGGCAGGAATCAGCAGGTCGATGCCCTTGAGCACTTCACGCTCGCCAAAGGCCTTGCCAATTCCGCGCAGCGCCAGCGGTATGCCGCGCTTGAGACGTTGCGGAACCTGGGCAACAGTCATGCGGCACCTCCCTTGGCCTGGTAGGCCGGGTGCCAACGCAACCAGATGCGCTCGAGGCCACGAGCGGCGACGTCGGCCAGCTTGCCGAGCACCGCGTAGAGCAGGATCGCCAGAACCACCACATCGGTTTGCAGGAACTCGCGGGCGTTCATCGCCAGGTAGCCGATGCCGGAGCTGGCGGAAATCGTCTCGGCGACGATCAGCGTCAGCCACATGAATCCGAGGGCGAAACGCACGCCCACCAGGATCGAAGGCAGCGCGCCGGGCAGGATGACCTGGCGGAACAGCGCGAAACCGGACAACCCGTAGCTGCGCGCCATTTCCACCAGCGCCGGGTCGACGTTGCGGATGCCGTGGTAAGTGTTGAGGTAGATGGGGAACAGGGTGCCGAGGGCAACCAGGAAAATCTTCGCCGACTCATCGATGCCGAACCACAGGATCACCAGTGGAATCAGCGCCAGGTGGGGCACGTTGCGGATCATCTGCACGGAGCTATCCAGCAGGCGCTCGCCCCATTTCGACAGGCCAGTGATGAAGCCCAGCAACAGGCCGAGGCCGCCGCCGATGGAGAAACCGATACCCGCGCGCCAGCCGCTGATGGCCAGATGGGTCCAGATCTCGCCGCTGGAAAGCAGGTCCCAGCCCGCCGCCAGCACCGCGCTTGGCGCTGGCAGGATGCGGGTGGACAGCAGGCCGGTTTCCACCGCGATCTGCCAGATCGCCAGCAGCGCCACGGGCAAGGCCCAGGGCGCCAGGCGCAGAAGTATGGATTCGAGTTTCATCCCCGCGCCCTCAGCTCTGCGACGCCAGCTTGTGCAGCTTGGCCTCGGGCAGGGCTTCGTTGGCCACCATCTCACCGAAGGGACTGACAAAGCCCAGTCCGTCGTTGGTACGGGGACGGGCCACGTCGAGGTGGGGGAACAGAAGTTCGGCGACGCGATAAGACTCTTCCAGGTGCGGATAGCCGGAGAAGATGAAAGTATCGATACCGAGGTCGGCGTACTCCTTCACCCGCGCGGCCACGGTCGGACCGTCACCCACCAGGGCAGTGCCGGCACCACCCCGTACCAGGCCGACACCGGCCCAGAGATTGGGGCTGACTTCCAGCTTGTCGCGCCGACCGTTATGCAGGGCAGCCATGCGCTGCTGGCCCACGGAGTCGAAGCGGGCGAAGGCCGCCTGGGCCTTCGCGATGGTGGCGTCATCGAGGTTTTCGATCAGGCGGTCGGCAGCGGCCCAGGCGGCCTCAACGGTTTCGCGCACGATCACGTGCAGGCGGATGCCAAAGCGCACAGTGCGGCCCTGTTGGGCGGCCTTGGCGCGTACCTGTTCGATCTTCTCCTTCACCGCTGCCGGCGGCTCGCCCCAGGTCAGGTACAGCTCCACCTGCTCGGCCGCCAGGTCCTGGGCGGCGTCGGAGGAGCCACCGAAGTACAGCGGCGGACGCGGCTGTTGTAGCGGCGGGTAGAACAATTTGGCGCCCTTCACTTGGATGTGCTTGCCGTCGTAGTCGACGGTTTCGCCCTCCAGCACACGGCGCCAGATACGGGTGAACTCCACTGCGGCTTCGTAACGTTCTTCATGGTTCAAGTGCAGGCCGTCGGCGGCCAGTTCGTCCGGGTCGCCCCCAGTCACCAGGTTGAACAGCGCGCGGCCACCGGACAGGCGATCCAGGGTCGCCGCCTGGCGCGCGGCCACGGTCGGCGAAATGATCCCGGGGCGCAGGGCCACGAGGAATTTCAGGCGTTGGGTTACCGGGATCAGCGAAGCCGCCACCAGCCAGGAATCCTCGCAGGAACGCCCGGTGGGGATCAGCACGCCGCCAAAGCCGAGGCGGTCGGCTGCCTGGGCGATCTGTTGCAGGTAGCCGTGGTCAACCGCGCGGGCGCCCTCGGATGTGCCGAGGTAGTGGCCGTCGCCGTGGGTCGGCAGGAACCAGAAGATGTTCAAGCTCATGGAGTGGTCTCCTTAAATTCCCCCCTCTCCGTCTGGAGAGGGGTTCAAGTCACTGCTGCGCGACTTTTGCGGGTGGTACCGAAGCCGGCTGCGTCCAGATCACATCGGCGATGCTGAGTTTTTTCGGGATCAGCTTCAGCCCTGTGAAGGTGTCGGCGATTTTCTGCTGCGCAGCGACAACCTCCGGGCTCAGCGGCTGGGCACCGTAGCCCTGACGCTTCACCGCGATGGAGGTGATGTCCTTGGGCAGGCCCAGCAACGGCGCCACCTGTTCGGTGACCTTGTCCGGATCGGCCTTGGAGTCCTCGCCCACGGCGCGCACTTCCTCGATCAGGGTGCTGATCACCTGAGGATGCTTCTGCGCAAAAGTCCGAGTGGCCAGGTAGAACTGATGGTTATCCACAAGCCCTTCGCCATTGCGCAGGGTGCGGGCCTCCAGTTGCTTCTCGGCGGCCGCCTGGAAGGGGTCCCAGATCACCCAGGCATCCACGCTGCCGCGCTCGAAGGCAGCACGGGCATCGGCCGGGGGCAGGTAGACGGGCTGGATATCGCTGTACTTCAGACCGGCATCTTCCAACGCACGCACCAGCAGGTAATGCACGTTGGAGCCCTTGTTCAGGGCGACCTTCTTGCCGGCCAACTCCTTCACCGACTGGATGGGCGAACCCTTGGGCACCAGGATCGCCTCGCTTTGCGGTGCCGGCGGTTCAAAGGCCACGTAGAGCAGATCAGCGCCTGCGGCCTGGGCGAACACCGGCGGCGTCTCGCCGGTTACGCCGAAGTCGATGGAGCCGACGTTAAGGCCTTCCAGCAGCTGCGGGCCGCCGGGGAACTCGGTCCATTTCACCTCGATGCCCTGATCGGCCAGACGCTTCTCCAGCGAGCCCTTGGCCTTGAGCAGCACGAGGGTGCCGTACTTCTGGTAGCCGATCCGCAAGGTTTCAGCCTGTGCTTGAGTGATGGCGCCGAAAGCCAGGGCAGCCGCGAACAGGGCAGCCAGGCTCCGACGCAAAGTGATGGTGCGCATGGCGCTCTCCTCATGACTTTGCTTGTGGTGTCGTTGCCTGCTTCCCGTTGGCGGGTGAGTAAGGCGGGGGTCGTTCAGGGCGCGCGAGGCGCCGGATGAATCAGCGGTTGGGTTGCGGAGTCAGGCGCAGGTACGGCCGGACAGCCTTGTAGCCGCGCGGGAAGCGCTGGCGAATCTCGTCTTCATCCTTGAGCGAGGGGACGATCACCACGTCGTCACCGTCCTGCCAGTTGGCCGGGGTGGCAACCTTGTGGTTGTCGGTCAGCTGCAGGGAGTCGATCACCCGCAGGATCTCGTTGAAGTTGCGCCCAGTGCTGGCCGGGTAGGTGATGATCAGGCGCACCTTCTTGTTCGGATCGATGATGAACAGCGAACGCACGGTGAGGGTGTCGTTGGCGTTCGGGTGGATCAGGTCGTACAGGTCGGACACCTGGCGGTCGGCGTCAGCGATGATCGGGAAATTCACCAGGGTGCCCTGGGTGTCGTTGATGTCATCGATCCAGCGGTGATGGGAGTCCACCGGATCGACGGAAAGGGCGATCGCCTTGACCCCGCGAGCGGCGAATTCATCTTTCAGCTTGGCGGTGAAACCGAGCTCGGTAGTGCACACCGGAGTGAAGTCGGCCGGATGCGAGAACAGCACGCCCCAGCTGCTGCCCAGCCATTCGTGGAAGCGGATGCGGCCTTCGCTGGAATCCTGTTCGAAGTCGGGGGCGATGTCGCCAAGGCGGATACTCATGGTGCTGCTCCTGTGTCTGGATGTCGTTCCGTGGGGCTCACTATGCGTAGTCGCGCTGAAAGTTAAAAAGAATAAATAACAATTTGTTTATGCAATTAAAGAATATTAAATCGAGGGCGTAAAAAAGCCGGGAAGGCCTCTGGAATGAGGTTCCCGGCGGTTTACGGTATTCACTGCTGGGCCGTTGCCCCCACCCCAACCCTCTCCCTGAAGGGAGAGGGGGCTGTCCGTGCCAGCGTTCGGGCCAGACACCTCCCTGTAGGGGCGAATTCATTCGCCAAGGGCCGCCCAGCGGCCTCGTAGGTTGGCCCAAGCCTGCAAGGCCCAACACAACGAAGCTCCGGGCGGGCCTTATTTGCCTCCCCCCAACCCTCTCTCGCAAACGGGAGAGGGAGTCGTCCGTGCTGAGGCCTGGCATGGGAACCATCCCTGTAGGAGCGAATTCATTCGCGATTGAAATCGCTCCCACAGGCCCCAGGGCGCTTTACAGCAAGGTCAGGGTGTAGCTCAGGATCAGACGGTTCTCGTCCTGGTCGCGGGCTGCGTCGCTGCGCAGTGCGGCGTTGCGCCAGGACACGCCGAGCCCCTTCAGCGGACCGTCCTGCAGCACGTAGTCGAGGCGGAAGTCGCGCTCCCACTCGCCCTGGTCGCTGCCCTGGGTCTCGATGTTGCTGCCCTTCAGGTAGGTGCCCACCGCCTTCAGCCCCGGCACGCCGAGCTTGGCGAAGTCGTAGCCGTATTCGGCCACCCAGGTGCGCTCGCCGGCGCTGAGGAACTTGCCGATCTGGCGGTCGGTGATCAGGTAGGCGGTGGCGCCATCCCCCTGGTTGAGGAAGGGGAAGGCACTGTCGCCGGAGACCTGCTGGTAGCCCAGGCTGGCCGCGTGGCCGCCGAGGGTGTAGGTGAACAGCGCGCTCCAGGTGCGGTTGTCCACTTCATAGCGGTCCGGGTCGTTGGCCGCCCAGTTGCCCGAGCTGCGGAAGCCTTCGCGGCGGCCGGCCACGCTGGCGTTCTTGCCGTCGGAATCGCTGTAGAAGTAGCGCAGGTCGGACTTCAGCGCGCCCACCGGCAGCGCCCAGTTGTGGGTCAGGCCGAGGAAGTGCTGGTTGTAGAAGTCTTCCAGGTTGCCGTAGTAGTACTGCGCGAGCAGGTTGTCGCTGACCTTGTAGTCGCCCCCGGCGAAGTAGAACTTGTTGACGAACTGGCCGCTGCGGGCGTTGTTCGCGCCGGCGATCGACAGGCCACGGGCGTCGCTGGAGTTACGCCCCTTGGCGTGTTCCAGCTGGCCACCGACCAGGGTCAGGCCGGCGATCTCGCTGGAGGTCACCTGGCCACCCTCGAAGGTCTGCGGCAGCAGGCGGCCGTCGTTGTAGGTCACCACCGGCAGCTTCGGCAGCAGGGTGCCGATACGCGCTTCGGTCTTGGAAATGCGCACCTTGCCGGTCACGCCGAGGCTGCCGAAATCGTCCTTGGCGCGGCCGTCGTTGTCGGTCGGGAACACGGTGCCGCCGTAGCTGGCGCTGGTCGGGTTGTAGTGGCGGCCCTTGCCGGAATCCAGCTTCACGCCCAACAGGCCGAGGGCATCGACGCCAACCCCGACGGTGCCTTCGGTGTAGCCGGAGGCGTAGTTGAAGAGGAAGCCCTGGCCCCACTCTTCCTGCTTGGACGGCGCGTCGGCGAACTGGCGGTTGTCCGAGTTGATGTAGAAGTTGCGCAGGGTCAGGCTGGCCTTGCTGTCTTCGATGAAACCGCCAGCGGCGGCTTGCTGGGCCAGCACGCCGAGGGCGACAGCCAGGGCGAGGGACGACTTGTTCATGCTCGATGCTCCATTGCGATCTTGTAAGGGTGTGAGATGCCCGGAGCAGGAGCAGACGCGAAGCGCCGCTGCGTGACCTTCGAAGCCACTGTCTTTTTCACAGGCTCCGGTGCAAGTGCGATGCGGCGGTCCGCTTTCGGCAGGCCGCCACTCTAGAAGGCGAAGACTAATTTCTAAAAAGAATTATTTTTCAGATACAAATAACTTTCAGCAATAAGCAATTTTACGGAGACCACCCCCGCCTCCGATCCAGCTGACCTAAGCTAATGCTAAAAAATTATTTATTTCAGCTTTTTTAGATCATTTAGATTCTCTCCACCGGACCACCGGACATCCCAGAACGCACCACCCTGTCCCGTGGACCGGCCTCCGAGACCGGCCCCCAAGCCCGTTGAGGAGCGCACCATGATTCCGACCCTGTTCCCCCGTCGCCTGCTGGCGGCCCTGACCCTTGGCGGCCTGGCACTGAGCGCCCAGGCTGCGGACTTCACCGTCGCCTACCAGACCACTGTCGACCCGGCCAAGGTGGCCCAGGCCGATGGTGCCTATGAGAAAGCCAGCAAATCCGAGATCGACTGGCGCAAGTTCGACAGCGGCGCTGAAGTCATCACCGCCGTCGCCTCCGGTGACGTGCAGATCGGCTATGTCGGCTCCAGCCCCCTGGCAGCCGCCGCCACTCGCCAGCTACCAATCCAGACCTTCCTCATCGCCACCCAGATCGGCGATGCCGAAGCCCTGGTGGCACGTAACGGTGCCGGCATCACCAAGCCCGAAGACCTGATCGGCAAGAAGATCGCCGTGCCCTTCGTTTCCACCGGCCACTACAGCCTGCTGGCGGCCCTCAAGCACTGGCAGATCGATCCCACCAAAGTGACCATCCTCAACCTCGCGCCGCTGGCCATCGTCGCTGCCTGGCAGCGCGGCGACATCGATGCCACCTATGTCTGGGACCCGGCGCTGGGCGTCGCCAAATCCAGCGGCAAGGTCCTCATCAGCTCTGCCGAACTGAGCAAGCTGGGCGCCCCCACCTTCGACGCCTGGATCGTGCGCAAGGACTTCGCCGAGAAGCACCCTGAAGTCGTCCGCGCCTTCGCCAAGGTGACGCTCGACGCCTACGCCGACTACCGCAAGGACCCGCAAGCCTGGCTGGCCGACAAGGGCAATATCGACAAGCTGGTGAAGCTCTCCGGCGCCAAGGCCGAAGACATTCCGCTGCTGCTGCAAGGCAACGTCTTCCCGCTGGCCGCCGACCAGGCGACCGCCCTGGGTGCCCCCACCACCCAGGCCATCAGCGAGACCGCGCGCTTCCTCAAGGAGCAAGGCAAGGTCGACGCCGTACTGCCTGACTACGCGCCCTACGTCAGCGCCAAGTACGTCACCAATTGATCCGCGGCGCATCGGCGGGGCGCTCTTGAAAACGACGCCCCGTCAGCGCTTGTTCGATCAGAAACCCTTGCAGAAGAGCGTTAGAAAAATGGCCTTACTCCAGCTGGAGCGCATCAGCGCACAGTACCCAGGCGCGGCCGAGCCGGTACTGACGGACATATCCTTCGACCTCGGCCCCGGCGAACTGCTGGTAGCCCTCGGCCCATCCGGCAGCGGCAAGACCACCCTGCTCAATCTCATGGCCGGTTTCGTCAGCCCCAGCGCCGGACGCATCAGCCTCGACGGGGCGCCCGTCAGCGGCCCCAGCGCCGAGCGTGGCGTGGTGTTCCAGGACGATGCCCTACTGCCCTGGCAAGACGTGCTCGGCAATGTCGCCTTCGGTCTCGAACTGGCCGGCGTGCCCCGTACCGAGCGTGAGGCGCGTGCCCGTGAAATGCTCGCCCTGGTGGACCTGGCCGGCTTCGACAAGCGCCGCATCTGGGAGCTTTCCGGCGGACAGAAACAACGCGTCGGTATCGCTCGTGCCCTGGCGGCCGATCCGCGCGTGCTGCTGATGGACGAGCCATTCGGCGCCCTCGATGCCTTCACCCGCGAGCAGATGCAGGAGTTGTTGCTGCAGGTCTGGCGACGCGCCGCGAAGCCGGTATTCCTGATCACCCACGACATCGAGGAAGCGGTCTTCCTCGCCACCGAACTCATCCTGCTGTCGCCTAATCCGGGACGCATCAGCGAACGCCTGCGCCTGGACTTCGGCCAGCGTTACGCCGCCGGAGAAAGCGCACGGGCGATCAAGTCCGATCCGCAGTTCATCGAGACGCGCGAGCACGTGCTCGCCCAGGTCTTCGCCGAACGCCAGAGGAGAAGCGCATGAGCAGCCTCGAACTCCCCGTGGCCAGCAAGCTCGTCCCGACCGTGAATCCACGCCAGCGCCGCCCGCTGAGCACCCTGTCGATCAGCCTGCTGACCCTCGGCAGCCTGCTGCTGGCCTGGTGGGCCGTGACCACCGCCGGCTTGATCGAACCCCTGTTCCTGCCCAGTCCGCAGGCCATCGCCCGCAAGGGCTGGGTGCTGCTGACCCAGGGCTACATGGACGCCAGCCTCTGGCAGCACCTGGGCGCAAGCCTCGGGCGCATCGGCCTGGCTCTGCTGGCAGCGGCACTGACTGCCGTTCCGCTCGGCATCGCCATCGGCCGCAACCGTATCGCTCGCGGCATCTTCGACCCCCTGATCGAGTTCTACCGACCCATTCCACCGCTGGCCTATCTGCCCCTGATCGTCATCTGGTGCGGCATCGGCGAGCTGTCGAAGGTGCTGCTGATCTTCCTCGCGATCTTCGCTCCCATCGCCATCGCCACTGCCACCGGTGTGCGCAACGTCGACCCGGCGCGGTTGCGGGCGGCGCAGTCGCTGGGAGCAAGCCAGGCGCAACTGATCCGTCATGTGATCCTGCCCAGCGCCCTGCCGGACATCCTCACCGGCGTGCGCATCGGTCTCGGTGTCGGCTGGTCCACCCTGGTGGCCGCCGAACTGGTGGCCGCCACCCGTGGACTGGGTTTCATGGTGCAGTCGGCAGCGCAGTTCCTCGTTACCGACGTGGTGATCCTCGGCATCCTCGTCATCGCCCTGATCGCCTTCGCCCTCGAACTCGGCCTGCGCGCCCTGCAACGCAAGCTCGTGCCCTGGCATGGGCAGAGCCACTGAACAACTTTCGTTGGGCTTCGCGCAGCTCGCGGAACTCCGCCCGCCCCAACCTACGCACCGGTAGGTTGGCCAGAGCGCAGCGAAGCCCAACAACTCCGGACTCCGAGACACAGCCATGACCCTGCACATCACCCCGCTCTCCCCCGCCCTCGGCGCCGTGGTCGAAGGGCTCGACCTCAGCAAGCCGCTCGACGCCTCGCTGCGCGCTGCGGTGGAGCAAGCCCTGCTCAACCACCAGGTACTGTTCTTCCGCGACCAGCCGCTGAACCCGCAGCAGCAGGCCGCCTTCGCCCGCAACTTCGGCGACCTGCACATCCACCCGATCTACCCGAACATCCCCGATCAGCCGGAAGTGCTGGTACTGGATACCGCCGTGACCGACGTGCGCGACAACGCCCTCTGGCACACCGACGTGACCTTCCTGGAAACACCGGCACTCGGTGCGGTGCTTGCCGCCAAGCAGCTCCCGCCCTACGGCGGTGACACGCTCTGGGCGAGCAGCAGCGCGGCCTATGACGCGCTGTCGAAACCCATCCAGCAATTGCTCGAAGGCCTCACCGCCACCCACGATCTGTCTCGTTCCTTCCCCGAGGAGCGTTTCAGCCTCACCGCTGAAGAACACGAGCGCCTGGAAGACGCCAAGCGCACGCACCCACCGCGCAGTCATCCGGTGGTGCGCACCCACCCGGTCACCGGACGCAAGGGACTGTTCGTCAACGAAGGCTTCACCACCCGCATCAACGAACTGTCGGCGGCAGAAAGCGATGCACTGCTGCGCCTTCTCTTCGCCCACGCCACCCGCCCGGAGTTCACCATTCGCTGGCGTTGGCAGGCCAACGACGTGGCCTTCTGGGACAACCGCATCACTCAGCATTTCGCGGTGGACGACTACCGCCCCCAGCGCCGCGTGATGCACCGCGCGACCATCCTGGGTGATAGGCCGTTCTGATCGGGCGGCGCCCTGTGGTCTAGGCTTTCCGTGCCGGCGCCACGCCGCCAGCGTGTTCTCAGGAGAGCAGCATGACGGACCGCGTCCCCGACCACCTCGACTTGCCCGAACTCACCCTGCGCGGATTGATCCTGGGTGCGCTGATCACGCTGGTGTTCACCGCATCCAATGTCTATCTCGGCCTCAAGGTCGGCCTGACTTTCGCGTCGTCGATACCCGCTGCCGTGATCTCCATGGCGGTGCTGCGCTATTTCAAGGGTTCGAACATCCTCGAGAACAACATGGTGCAGACCCAGGCGTCGGCGGCCGGCACCCTGTCCTCGATCATCTTCATCCTTCCCGGCCTGTTGATGATCGGTTACTGGGCGGGCTTCCCCTTCTGGCAGACCGCGATGATCTGCGCCATCGGCGGCATCCTCGGCGTGCTCTACACCATCCCCCTGCGCCGCGTGATGGTGGTGCAGAGCGAACTGCCCTACCCCGAAGGTGTGGCGGCGGCGGAGATTCTCCGGGTCGGCAGCAGTGACGACGGCGACGACAAGGACGCGGCACAACGCCGGGGCGAGCCGGGCCTGCGCGACATCCTCGGCGGCGGCCTGGTAGCAGCGGCCTTCAGCCTGTGCAGCAGCGGCTTCAAGGTGCTCGGCGAGAGCATCAGCCTGTGGGTCGGCGCCGGGCAGGCGGCTTTCCGTTTCTCCACCGGTTTCTCCTTCGCCCTGGTCGGTGCGGGCTACCTGATGGGCATCACTGCGGGCATCGCCATCCTCATCGGCGTGCTGATCTGCTGGGGCGTGGCGGTGCCACTGCTGACGTTCAATGCCACACCGGCCGAAGACCTGGGGCTGAGTGAACTGGCCACCCAGCTCTGGAGTTCACAGGTACGTTTCCTCGGCGCAGGCACCATCGGCATTGCTGCACTCTGGACCCTGGCCACCCTGTTCAAACCCATGGCGCAAGGCGTGTGGACATCTCTGCGCGCCGTTCGCGGCAAGGGTGGGACGAGCACCGCGCGCACCGAGCGCGACATGCCGCCCAACGCCCTCCTGCTGCTGTCCGGCCTGCTCCTGCTGGCCCTGCTCGGTGTCTTCGCGACCTTCCTCCACGAGGCAGCGCCAGACCTGTCCGGACTGGGGTTCTGGAGCTTCGTGGCCGGCTGCGTGTTCTTCGCCTTCTTCTTCGGTTTCCTGATCGCCGCCGCCTGCGGCTACATGGCCGGACTCGTGGGTTCGTCCAGCAGTCCGATCTCCGGCATCGGCATCATCGCGGTGATCCTGGTATCGCTGCTGATCCTCGGCATGGGCAGCCTGGAGTCCGGCCTGCTGCAACTGGCCGGCGGCAAGGTTGCCATCGCCCTGGCCCTGTTCACCACGTCGGTGGTACTGGCCATCGCAGCCATCTCCAACGACAACCTGCAGGACCTCAAGACCGGTTACCTGGTCGGCGCCACACCCTGGCGTCAGCAAGTGGCGCTGATCGTCGGCTGCCTGGTCGGCGCGATGGTGATCCCGCCGGTACTCGACCTGCTGTACAGCGCCTATGGCTTCTCCGGCGCCCTGCCTCGCGAAGGCATGGACCCGCAGCAGGCCCTGGCGGCGCCGCAGGCGACCCTGCTCACCGCCATCGCCAGCGGCATTTTCAAGAACGCGCTGAACTGGAACATGATCCTGATCGGCGTCGTGCTGGGTATCGCGCTGATCCTCGTCGACCTGGCCCTGCGCCGCACCAGCAAGGCGAGCCTGCCGGTACTGGCGGTGGGTCTGGGCATCTACCTGCCACCGACCATCGGCATGACCCTGGTGATCGGTGCCGCGCTGGGCTGGCTGATCGACAGCCGCCTGGCCAGGCGCACTCAGGCCACGGGGCAGGAGCTGGACCGCTATGCCGAAGTGCCGCGTCGCCGTGGTGTGTTGCTGGCCACGGGGCTGATCGTCGGCGAGAGTCTGATGGGCATCCTGCTCGCCAGTCTGATCGGCACCACCGGCAAGGATGCACCGCTGGCCCTCGTCGGACCCGGTTTCAGTGGTACGGCCGAATGGCTCGGCCTCGTCGTCTTCGCCCTGGTCTGCGCCGCGTTCTGCCGGCATGTGCTCGGTACGCAACGAGGGAGCGAGCTCATTCGCGAATGAATTCGCACAATCCAACATATAGGAGCGAGCTTGCTCGCGAACGGTCCGTGCACAACCTTTCGCGAGCAAGCTCGCTCCTACAGGTCAGTGCCCGCTCCGCCTAAATCACGCAGGTACTCCCAGGGATAGATCCCGCGCTCGTGCCCATCGCTGAACACCAGCTGCACGCCATAGCCCTGCAGCGCGATGCGTTCCAGGCGCACGTCTTGATCCACCAGCCCGATCACCCCACGCAGCCGCGCCGCCTTGCACTGCGAGCAAGGGCAGGCGCCGCGCAGGCGTGTATGGCTGATCTGCTGCTGCTCGCCGTCATCCCACTCCAGGCTCAGGCGCGCCTGGCTACGGGAGTTGCGCAGGGCTCTGGGGGCACCCATCAGGCGGCTCCCTGCAGTTGCGCCAGGGCGATACGCACGGCCTTGCGCACTTCCGGATCGCTGTCAGCTTCCGCGGCGCGCAGTGCAGGCAGCCCGGCGGCGTCACCCAGTTCCCCCAGGGCCAGTGCCGCCTCCTTGCGCAGGTTGGCAATGCCATGGCCGAGCAGTCCGGCCAGTTCGCCCAGGGCTTGCCGATAACGCAGGCGCCCCAGGGCACGGGCAGCGCGCAGGCGGACCTGCCAGTAATCGTCCTCCAGGGCCAGCACCAGCGCCGAACCGGCTTCAGCCAGGCCGACCTTGCCGAGGGTGGTGGCGGCTTCCTCACGGACCTGCCAAGTGCTATCACGCAGCGCTGCGTACAGGGCCGGCAACACGCCGGCATCACGGGCAAGACCAAGGGCTCCGGTGGCGGCGCGGCGCACTTCGAAGTCGGCATCGTCACTGGCCAGGCGCGCCAGTTGTGGCAGCGCAGCTTCGTGCTTGAGCCAGCCAAGGATGCCCACCGCCTCGCGGCGCACTGCGGCGTCGGCATCGGCCAGTGCCAGCAGCGCCGGGCCGGCTGCGTCCTCCAGGCGCAGTTCGCGCAAGGCACGCAATGCGCTACTGCGCACGAAGGCATCGGCATGGGTCACCCAGGGCAGAATCAACTGCCCGGCCTCCAGGCTCTTCAGCTCGCTCAGGCTCTGGGCGGCGGCCAGGCGCACGGGGTCGGCGGCGTCCGCCAGTGCGGCACAAAGCGCCTGCACCACTTCGGGTTCTTCCCAGGCCTCCAGCAGGCGCGCGGCCTCGGCGCGCACCTCGGCGGCCGGGTCCACCACCAGCGCATCGGTGAGCCAGGGCAGGCCCTCCGGGTCTTCCAGGTCGGCGAGTTCGATCAGGGCAATGCGGCGCACACCAGCATCGTCATCCACCAGGCGTGGCAGCAGCTCGAGGATCTCAGGGTTGTCGGTCTCACGATTGGTCATAGGGCGACTCGCAATGGCGGGTGGTCGGTGGGCAGTCCCAGCGGCGTCAGGCGTGGCAGCTCGCGGCCTTCTTCATGACGCAGCAGTTCCAGGCAATGACGCTTCAGGTGGGTGAAGCCAGGGCTGGTAAGCAGGCTGGCACGGCGAGGCCGGGGGAAGTCCAGGCGCAGGTCTTCGATGAAGCGCCCGGGGCGCGGGCTCATTACCAGGATGCGATCGGCGAGGAACAGTGCTTCGTCGATGTCGTGGGTAACGAACACCACGGTGGTGCGGATGCGCGTCCAGATATCCAGCAGCAGCTCCTGCATGCGCGAGCGGGTCTGCGCGTCCAGGGCGCCGAAGGGCTCGTCCATCAACAAAAGCCGTGGGCGGTTGATCAGCACGCGAGCGATCTCGGCGCGCTGCTGCATGCCGCCGGAGAGCTGGCTGGGCCAGCGTCCGGCGAAGTCGCCCAGCCCCACCAGGCCGAGGAACTCTGCGGCACGACGCTGCCTTTCGAGCTTGCCGATGCCCTGCATCTTCAGGCCGAAGGCGACGTTGTCGAGCACGCTGCGCCAGGGCAGAAGCGTGTGATGCTGGAACACCATGCCGCGCTCGGGAGAAGGTCCCTCAACCGGCTGGCCATCCACCTCCAGGCTTCCGGCGCAGGGCTTGAGGTGGCCCGCCAGGGCGCCGAGCAAGGTGGACTTGCCGCAGCCGGAGGGGCCGAGGATGCAGACGAACTCTCCCGGCGCGATGGCGAAATCCAGGGCCTGCACCGCCTCGAAGGCATCGCGGCCCTGTCCCAGGCGGATGGAGACGCCCCGAGCCTCGATGCGGCCGGGTTCCACTGCGCGTTCGAAGCTGCTCATCAGGCGTTCCTCCGCGCGTGGTACCAAGGGGTGGCGAGCGCGCCCAGGCGTTTGACCAGGGCGCTGCTGCCCATGCCGAGCAGGCCGATCAGCAGCATGCCGACGACGATGTCGGCGTAGTTCTGCACCACGTAGGACTCCCAGGTGTAATAACCGATGCCGAACTGCCCGGAGATCATCTCCGCGGTGACCAGGCAGAACCACGACGTGCCCATGCCGATGGCAAGGCCGGTGACGATGCTCGGCGCCGCGCCGGGCAGGATCACCTCGCGCAGGATCGCCAGTCGCCCGGCCCCCAGGCTGCGCGCCGAGGCGATCAGGCGCGGGTCCACCGCTTCCACGCCATGCACGGTGTTGAGCAGGATCGGAAACAGCGCGCCGGTGAAGGTGATGAACACCATCGACAGTTCGGACGAGGGGAACATCAGGATGGCCAGGGGAATCCAGGCCACCGCGGGAATCGGCCGCAATACTTCCAGCGGCGGCAACAGGCTGTCCTCGGCCCATTTCGAGCGGCCGATGACCAGCCCCAGCAGCACACCCAGCAGGGCCGCGGCGAGGTAGCCGGCGAAGACTCGCGACAGGCTGCTGGCGAGGTGCGGCAGCAGCTTGCTGGAGTGCGCCAGCTGCCAGGCCGCGTCGAGCACGGCGGCGGGCGTGGGCACGTAGGTGAAGGTGAACAGCCCGAGGTCCAGTCGCGCATTGGCAGCCAGCTGCCAGAACAGCAGGCAGACGGCCAATGAGGCGAGGCGCAGGGGCCAGCGGTAAAGGTTGGTCATGGAGCTCCTCCGATTCCCGCAGGGTGCGCCGTGTGCACCGGGAAGTCCGCGTTGGGGTTCCGGTGCGCGCAGCGCACCCTACGTTGGCATCAGCGCTGGGCTACCAGCTTCTGGTTGGCACTGACGAAATCGAGCGCGGTGCCGCCATGCTGCTGGGCGTACTGCTCGGCCTGCGACTTGAGCAGGAAGGCGCTCAATTCACCCTTGTCGCTGCGCACGAACCAGGCCTGGTTGGCCAGCAGCTTGATGCCGCTGTCGGTGGCCTGGGCGTAGATGGCACGGATGTCCTTGCCCTCCTGCTCCAGCTGCGCCAGCGCGGTCAGTGCCGCTTCCGGCGAGGCGTAATGGCGCACCTTGTCTTCGCCGCGCACCCAGATCTGCGCCAGGCGCTTGAAGTCGGTAATGGGCTTGCCGGTGACGGCGTCGTTGGCCTTGAGCGGCAGCGGGGCGTAATCCTTCAGGGCCTTGTCGTAGTCCTGACCCGCCGCCTTGAACGCCGCACGGATGTACTGGTCGTCGATGAACTTGGCGGTATCCAGGCCACGGTCGGTTTTTTTCAGGAGCTTCAGGGTATCGATGGAGGTGGCCACAGCCTTGCGGTACTCGGGCTTCCAGGTGAGGTCACGGGTCTGCAGGCCGAGCGGACCGTGGAACAGGTAGTTCACCTCGGCCTCGATGCCGGTGACCTTCTCGATCAGCTCGCTGTACTTCTCCGGTTCGGCGGCGAACAGGCGGTCGGCCTCCAGGCTGGCGCGCAGATAGGCGGTGACGATTTCCGGGTATTTCTTCGCATAGGCCGCATCCACCAGCGCCCCGTGGAAGGTAGGCGCCTCGGCCTGGGAGCCGTCGTAGATCTTGCGGGCGAAGCCACGGTTGGGGAACAGCTCGGCGAAGGGCACGAAGTCGGCGTGGGCCTCGATGCGGTTGCTGCGCAGGGCCGAGCCGGCGATCTCCGGCGGCTGGGCGATGATGCGCACGTCTTTCTCCGGGTCCCAGCCCTGGGCGGCAACGGCGCGCAGCAACATGCCGTGGGCAGTGGAGGCGAAGGGTACGGAAATGGTCTTGCCCTTGAGCTCGGCCAGCGATTGAACCGGCGACGAAGCCGGCACCACGATGCCGTTGCCGCTGCCCCGGGTGCTGCCCGACAGCACGCTGATGAACAGGCTCTGCTTGCCGGCATCCAGGTGGGCGACGCCGTTGAACGAGCCGGGGAAGTCGGCCATGGCGCCGAAGTCCAGCTTGCCGGCGACCATCTCGTTGGTCAGCGGCGCGCCGCTGGTGAAGTTCTTCCACTCCACCTGGTAGTGGGCGTCCTTGTACTTGCCGTCATGGGGCAGGTACTTCTCCAGCAGGCCCAGCTCACGGATGAGCAGGCCGCCGGTGGCGCAGTTGATGGTGGTGTCCTGGGTGCCGATGGCGATACGGATGGTTTCCGCGGACGCGGACAGGCTGGAGATGGCCAGCGCGAGGCCGGCGAAGGTTGCACGAAGACGCATGGGTTTTCCCCTCGAATCATGAGTGTTGGAATCGTCTCCGCCACGCGGTTGGGTGGTGGGAAACGAGGGGCTTTCAGGTTGGGCGTCCGGGGGTTGGCCGGATGGCGGATTGCGTTTCAGTAGGAGCCAGCTTGCTGGCGAAGCTCTTGCCTGCAGGTCCGTTGTTCGCTCCTACAGGCTTCTCACGCTCGGTCAGCGCAGCAGGTAAGGAATCTCCACCTTCACCGCGCCGGTCGGGCAGTCCTTTTCGCAAGGCATGCAGTACCAGCACTCGTCGAAGGCCATGTAAGCCTTCTGGGTAGCCGGGTTGATGGCCAAGAGGTCCATCGGGCAGACCTCGACGCAAACGGTGCAGCCCTTCTCGGCGATGCACTTGTCTTCGTCGATGGTCACCGGCGCGCTGCTGCGGAAGAAGATTTCCTGGGGTTGATGGGCCATTTCACGATTCCTTGGAGCCTGTGGCTCTCGGCTTTCTCTTTTGTGGGAGCGGCTGAAGCCGCTCCCACAGATACCTGCGTCATGCGGCGTCACTGCGGACCCGCAGGCGGTCATAGGCCTGCTGCTCCTCGGCATCCAGCGGGATCAGGTACGGCTCCACCGCTTTCTTGAAGCTGGTCATGCGGCCGTCCTCGCCCTTCTTCAGGTGACAGTGGCAGAACCACTCGGCGTCATTGCGTTCGGGGAAGTCCACGCGGTGGTGGTACAGGCCCCAGCGGCTCTCGGCGCGGAACAGCGAGGCGCGAGCGGCCATCTCGGCGCAGTCGCGGATTACCGCCACTTCCATCGCCCGCATCAGCTCATGGGGATTGCTGGCCTTCATCTGCGCCAGGTCCCGTTCGATCTCGGCGAAGCGCGCGAGACCGATCTCCATTTTCTTCGTCACCTTGGGCGGCTGCAGGTAGTCGTTGACCATGCGCCGCAGCTTGTATTCCACCTGCGCCGGCGGCAGGCCGTGCTCTCGCTCCAGCGGGGCGAAGACCCGCGCCCGCTCACGCGCCACCTGATCGGCATCGATCTCGGCGAAGTCGCGACCGGCCACGTAGTCCGCCGCGTTGACCCCGGCGAACCAGCCATAGGTGAAGGCGCCGAGCATGTAGTTGTGCGGCACCGCAGCCATGTCGCCCGCCGCGTACAGGCCTTTCACGGAAGTTTCGGCCTTCTCGTTGACCCACACGCCCGAGGCCGAATGGCCGGAGCAGAAGCCGATCTCGGAGATGTGCATCTCGACCATCTGCGAGCGGTAGTCGGTGCCCCGGTTGGCGTGGAACTGGCCACGACTGGGGCGCTCGTTGCTGTGCAGGATTTCCTCGATGGTCTGGATGGTTTCCTCGGCCAGGTGGTCGAGCTTGAGGAACACCGGGCCGTTGCCGCCTTCGAGTTCCTGGTGGAACTCCCACATCATCTGGCCGCTCCAGTAGTCGCACTCGATGAAGCGCTCGCCCTTGCTGTTGGTGGTGTAGCCGCCCAGCGGGCCGGTGACGTAGGCGCAGGCCGGGCCGTTGTAGTCCTTGATCAGCGGGTTGATCTGGAAGCACTCCAGGTTCGAAAGCTCCGCCCCGGCGTGATAGGCCATGGCGTAACCGTCGCCCGCATTGGTGGGGTTCTCGTACGTTCCCATCAGGTGACCGGAAGACGGCAGGCCGAGGCGGCCCGCAGCGCCGCAGGCGAGGATCACCGCCTTGGCGCGTATCACCCGGAATTCGCCACTGCGGCAGTCGAAGCCCATCACCCCGCAGGCCGCGCCTTCGCCATCCAGCAGCAGGCGGGTGCAGACGACGCGGTTGCTGATTTCCACACGCGCACGCTTGAGCTGGCGGTAAAGCACCTTCTTGATGTCGTGCCCTTCGGGCATCGGCAGCACGTAGGCGCCCATGTGGTGGACCTTCTTCACCGCGTAGTCGCCAGTCTCGTCCTTCTCGAACTTCACGCCCCAGCGGTCGAGTTGCTCGATGGTTTCGAAACTGTGGGTGGCATAGGCGTGCACGGTCGCCTGATTGACGATGCCGTCGTTGGCGACGGTGATTTCCTTGGTGTACTGCTCGGGCGTCGCGTGGCCGGGAATGATGGCGTTGTTCAGGCCGTCCATGCCCATGCTGATGGCGCCACTGCGCTTGACGTTGGCCTTGTCCAGCAACAGCACGCGCAGCTCGCGATTCTTTTCCTTGGCTTTGATCGCGGCCATCGGGCCGGCGGTGCCACCGCCGATGACGACGATGTCGTATTCCTGTTCTCGGGTGCTCATGCCTGGGGCCCCTTCTGACGGTCGATGCGCAGGCGGTACTGGAAGGCGTCGCCGCGGTAGTAGAGATGTTCGAAGTCCAGCGGCGTGCCGTCGGCAGCGTGGGTCAGGCGCTCGATACGCATGATCGGCGAGCCCTCCTCCACTTCCAGCGCCTGGGTCAGGTCGCCGTCGGCAAGCACCGCGTCGATGGCGAGATCGGCGTGACCCAAGGGAATGCCGCAATCGTTCTCGAGGATGAGGAAAATGTCGCGGGTGGCGAGGTCGGCCTTTTCCAGCTTCTCGCCCACCGCCTTCGGCAACCAGGTGATTTCCAGGGAGACCGGCTCGCGATTGATCAGGCGCACACGGCGGATTTCGGTCACCGGGCTGCCTTCCTCCACCTGCAGGCGCGCGGCGACCGGAGCGCTGGCCGGTACGTGCTTGAAACTGCGCAGGCGGTTGAGGACTTCGTAGCCCATCTGGGTCATGGACTCGGCCAGGCCCTGCAACGTGCTGACGTTCTGGAAGGCCTTGGGCTTGGCAACGAAGGTGCCCTTGCCGTGGATCTTGAAGATCAGGCCTTCCTTCTGCAGGTCGCCCAGCGCCTGGCGCACGGTAATGCGGCTGACGCCGAACGCCTTGCCCAGCTCGCTTTCCGAAGGCATGCGGCTGTGAGGCGGGTAGGTACCGTCGAGAATGCGTCCGCGCAGCAGCTCCTTGAGCTGGCTGTAGAGCGGTACCGGGGAGAGGGGTAGCAATTCGGCCATGTCGTTGTTCGCTCGTGATCCTGACTTGTTATAACAAGTTGTGGCGAGAGAATAGCGAGCATAAGAACGCGCCGTGAAATACCGATAACGAATAAGGTTAGAAGCGTGCCCGGGTGAGTTCCTGCAGGGGCGATTTCAGTCGCCCCTGCAGGATTCGACGTCGCCTGACACGAGGGGGGATCAGAGGCTATCCAGCGCCTGCACGAAGTCCGCGACGATGTCGGCCGCATCCTCGATACCCACCGACACACGGATGGTGCCGTCGTGAATATCCAGTTCGGCCAGCGCCTCCGGAGAGAGCGCGCGGTGGGAGGTCTTGCCGGGGTGGGTGATGCTGCTGGCGACCCCAGCGAGCGACGGCGCGAATGCCGTGTTCTTAAGGGCGCGGATCAGTGCATCCACCTCGGCCAGGCCGCCGTGCAGGGTGAAGCTGAGCATGCCCGAGGCGCCCTTGGGGAACAGCCGTTGTGCCAGGGCGTGGTCCGGGTGCGACGGCAGGCCGGGGTAGAACACCTGGGCCACCTTCGGATGGGCTTCCAGGGCTTCGGCCAGGGCCTGGGCGTTGGCCGAATGGGCCTTCATGCGCAAGGCAAGGGTCTTGGCGCCACGGAAGGTCAGCCAGGCTTCGAAGGGGCTGGCGCTGCCGCCAGCGTTGATCTGGAAGCGGCGCGCCTGGGCGATCCATTCGGCATCGCCGACGAGGATGCCGCCGGTGGCGTCGCTGTGGCCGTTGAGGTACTTGGTGGTGCTGTGCAGCACCAGGTCGGCGCCCTCGGCCAACGGGTTGTAGAGCGCAGGGGACAGGAAAGTGTTGTCCACCAGTAACTTCAGGCCGCGTGCCCTGGCGAGCCTTGCCAGCGCCGGCACATTGCTGACCCGCACCAGCGGGTTGGAGGCGGTTTCTGTGTAGATGAGCTTCGTCGCCGGGGTAATGGCCGCTTCCACCGCCGCCAGGTCGTTGATCTCCACCAGGGTGGCCGTGATGCCGAAGCGCACCAGCTCCTTCTCGATCAGACTCTGGGTGGTGCCGTACAGCTCGCGACTGGCGATCAGGTGGTCACCGGCACTCAGCCTCCCCAATAGTGCCGCGCTCACCGAGGCCATGCCGGACGCGGAGAACAGGGCCGCCGAACCACCTTCCAGCTGGCACACCAAGTCTTCCACCGCCGCCTGGTTTGGGTTGGCGATACGCGTGTACATGTAGTTGTCGGGGTTGCCGGCGAGGAAGTCGTCCACCTGCTCCAGCGAGTCGTAGACGAATACCGAAGATTCGTAGATGGGCAGGCTCTTGGGCCGGGTGACCATCCTGCGGTCGACATCGTTGCCGCTGTGGACCGAACGGGTGGAAAGGCCGGGTTTGGGGGTGGACATGGTGGGCTCCAGGGCGGGCAAGGGTTCCTGTAGGGGCGAATTCATTCGCCAAGGACCGCGAAGCGGGCCCCGACTCTGCAGGGCAGGCCTTCGGCCTGCTTGGCGAATGAATTCGCCCCTACAAGTTTCCTCGCCCCTGCAGAGCCGCTGCAGAAAAAAAGAACGCCGACGATAGTCGAGACTCGTCGGCGTGAGGAGGGGCGCACTGGCCAGTGCGCCACCGTGGCTAGCAGGTGATCAGAACGCCGGCACCACTGCGCCGGAGTACTTCTGCTCGATGAAGGCTTTCACTTCCGGGCTGGTCAGCGCGGCGGAGAGTTTCTTGATGGCGTCGCTGTCCTTGTTGTCCGGACGGGCCACCAGGTAGTTCACGTAGGGCGAGGTGCGGTCTTCCAGCACCAGCGCGTCCTTGGCCGGGTTCAGCTTGGCTTCCAGCGCGTAGTTGGTGTTGATCAGGGCCAGGTCAACCTGGTCCAGCACGCGCGGCAGCAGGGCCGCTTCCAGTTCCTTGAACTTGAAGTTGTGCGGGTTCTCGGCGATGTCCTTCGGCGTGGCCAGGGCGTTTTTCGGGTCTTTCAGCTTGAGCAGGCCGGACTTCTGCAGCAGGAGCAGGGCGCGACCGCTGTTGCTGCCTTCGTTGGGGATGGCGATGGTGGCGCCGTCCGGCAGCTCTTTCAGGGACTTGTGCTTGCTGGAGTAACCGCCGAAGGGTTCGACATGGACGCCCTTGACGATCACCAGGTGGGTGCCTTTGCCGCTATTGAAGTTGTCCAGATAGGGCTTGGTCTGGAAGTAGTTGGCGTCCAGGTGCTTCTGGTCGACTTGCAGGTTGGGCTGCACGTAGTCGGTGAAGACCTTCACTTCCAGGTCCACGCCTTCCTTGGCCAGCTGAGGTTTGACCAGCTCGAGGATTTCGGCGTGCGGTACCGGGGTGGCGGCAACTACGAGCTTCTCGCCGGCCTGGGCGAGGGTGACGGAGAGGGCAGCGGCCAGGGCGGTCAACAGCAAGGTCTTCTTCATGGTGGTCCTTTTCGAATCTGCGGCTCCGGCTGGATCTTCAGCCGCGAGCGAATGTTGGGATGCCCCGGTCTGGGTGTGCCGGGTTGAAGGCGACACTACGGTGATTTTTTATAGCCAACAAATACTGTTTTCTTATTCTGATATTCCATTTTTGACATATAAACGAGTCACCCCGACAGCGCTCACAACCTGACCGGCCGGTACTTTCATGTCGCGTCTGCGAATTGCCTGCAAGACCCCGGCTCACTAGAGTGGCAGCCTTCGCAACCGCTTATCGGAACCACACCATGCTCGATGCATCCCTCGCCCGCTTTGCCCGCCTGGAACTGGTTCCCTTGCCCACCCCGCTGGAGAAGCTTGCGCACCTGTCGCAGAAGCTCGGCCGTGGCGTCTACGTGAAGCGAGACGACCTCACGCCCTTCGCCCTTGGCGGCAACAAGGTGCGCAAACTGGAGTTCCTCGCCGCCGAGGCACTGGCCCAGGGCGCAGACACCCTGGTCACCGCCGGCGCCATCCAGTCCAACCACGTTCGCCAGACTGCCGCCCTCGCCGCGCGCCTTGGCCTGGGTTGCGTAGCGTTGCTGGAAAACCCCATTGGTACCGCCGACAGCAACTACCTCGGCAATGGCAACCGCCTGCTGCTGGACCTGTTCGGCACCGAGTGCGAGCTGGTACCCAACCTCGACAACGCCGACGAACTACTGGCCGCCGCGGCTGAGCGCCTGCGCGCCGCTGGCAAGAAGCCCTACCTGGTGCCCATCGGTGGCTCCAACGCCCTGGGTGCGCTGGGTTATGTACGCGCTGGCCTGGAACTGGCCGAGCAGATCAAGGCCAGCGGCGAGCACTTCTCCGCCGTGGTCCTGGCCTCCGGTAGCGCCGGTACCCATGCGGGCCTCGCCCTGGCACTGGAATACGCCCTGCCCGGCACGCGCGTGGTCGGCGTCACCGTCTCACGCCCGGACGCCACCCAACGCCCGAAAGTGGAAGGCCTGCTGCAGCGCACCGCCGAACTGCTCGGCGTGCCGGTCCCGGACGGACTCAAGGTTGAGCTGTGGGACCAGTATTTCTTCCCACGCTATGGCGAGCCGAATGCCGGCACCCTGGACGCCGTGCGCCAGGTCGCCAGCCTGGAAGGTCTGCTGCTGGACCCGGTGTACACCGGCAAGGCCTTCGCCGGCCTGCTCGATGGCATCGCCAATGCCGCCTTCAGCGGCAATGGCCCGGTGCTGTTCCTGCACACCGGTGGCTCACCCGCGCTGTTCGCCTATCATCCTGCGGGTACCCCGTGACATCTACTTATGCTCTATTTGCAGCAATAGATAATTTTTAATTATTTTATTGCATATAACCAAATCCCTAGAGTTGCGACACCTTTAGCCACCCTGCCCCGTGAGGCTCATATGACATTTGCAACCCTGCGTCGCCAGTTCATCCTCGGTAGCCTGAGCCTGGTGCTCGGCGCGAGCTTCGTCGGCACCAGCGCCGCCGCCGACCTGCTCCAGGACATCCAGCAGAAAGGCGCGATCAAGGTCGGCCTGGAAGGCACCTACCCGCCCTTCAACTACCAGGACGAGAGCGGCAAGCTGACCGGCTTCGAAGTGGAACTGGCCGAGGCCCTGGCCAAGGAGCTGGGCGTGAAGGCCGAGTTCCAGCCGACCAAGTGGGACGGCATCCTCGCTGCGCTGGAGTCCAAGCGCCTGGACGTGGTGATCAACCAGGTGACCATCTCCGACGAGCGCAAGAAGAAGTACGACTTCTCCACCCCTTACACCGTCTCCGGTATCCAGGCGCTGGTGCGCAAGGGCACCGAGGGTGACATCAAGACCTCCGCGGACCTGGCCGGCAAGAAGGTTGGCGTGGGCCTGGGCACCAACTACGAACAGTGGCTGAAGGAAAACGTCCCGCAGGCCGACATCCGCACCTACGATGACGACCCCACCAAGTTCCAGGACCTCAACGTCGGCCGCATCGACGCCATCCTGGTGGACCGCCTGGCCGCCTTCGAAATGGTCGAGAAAACCGGTGGCAAGCTGGCCGTGACCGGCGAACCCTTCTCCCGTCAGGAAGCCGGCATCGCACTGCGCAAGGGCAACCCCGAACTGCTGGCCGCCATCGACAAGGCCCTTGCCAAGCTGAAAGCCGACGGCACCCTGAAAAAACTCTCCGAGAAATGGTTCAAGGCTGACGTGACCCAATGATCGACGCAAGCCTTCAACTTGCGCTGGATTCCGCGCCCTTCCTGTTGAAGGGCGCGGTCTTTACGGTAGTACTGAGCCTCGGCGGCATGTTCTTCGGACTGCTGCTGGGCTTCGTCCTCGCCCTGATGCGCCTATACGGTTTCACCGCCCTGCAATGGCTGTCGCGGATCTACGTTTCGTTCTTCCGCGGCACGCCACTGCTGGTGCAGTTGTTCATGATCTATTACGGCCTGCCGCAGCTGGGTATCCAGCTCGAACCGCTACCCGCGGCGCTGATCGGCTTCTCGCTGAACATGGCCGCCTACACCTCGGAGATCCTCCGCGCCGCCATTGCCTCCATCGACCGGGGCCAATGGGAAGCCGCCGCCAGCATCGGCATGAGCCGTACCCAGACGCTGGTCCGCGCCATCCTGCCGCAGGCTGCGCGCACCGCCCTGCCGCCACTGGGCAACAGCTTCATCTCGCTGGTCAAGGACACCGCCCTGGCCGCCACCATCCAGGTGCCGGAACTGTTCCGCCAGGCGCAGTTGATCACCGCGCGCACCTTCGAAATCTTCACCATGTATCTGGCCGCCGCGCTGATCTACTGGGTGCTGGCCACCGTGCTGTCGCATTTCCAGAGTCGCCTAGAGGCGCGGGTCAACCAGCATGAGCAGGACAGCTGATGATCACCGTCCGTAACCTGACCAAATCCTTCAAAGGCCAGGAGGTGCTCAAGGGCATCGACCTGACCATCGAGCCGGGCGAAGTGGTGGCCATCATCGGCCCCAGCGGCTCGGGCAAGACCACCTTGCTGCGCTGCCTCAACCTGCTGGAAGTGCCCAGTGGCGGCTTGATTAAGGTGGGCGACATCGAAATCGACGCGAGCAAGCCGCTGAAACAGCAGCAGACGCTGATCCGCAAGCTGCGTCAGCACGTCGGCTTCGTCTTCCAGAACTTCAACCTCTTCCCCCATCGCACCGCGCTGGAGAACGTCATCGAAGGCCCGGTGGTGGTAAAGAAGGAACCTCGCGAGCGCGCGATCGAACGCGCCCGCAAGCTGCTGGCCAAGGTTGGTCTGGCAGGCAAGGAAGACGCCTACCCCAAGCGCCTCTCCGGCGGCCAGCAACAGCGTGTGGCCATCGCCCGCGCCCTGGCCATGGAGCCTGACGTGATCCTCTTCGACGAACCCACCTCGGCGCTCGACCCGGAGCTGGTGGGCGAGGTGCTCGCCACCATTCGCGGCCTGGCCGAAGAGAACCGCACCATGGTCATCGTCACCCACGAAATGAGCTTCGCTCGTGACGTGGCCAACCGCGCGATCTTCATCGACAAGGGCGTGATCGTCGAACAGGGCGACGCCAAGGCTCTGTTCAGTGCGCCGAAGGAAGAACGTACCAAGCAGTTCCTGAGCAAGTTCCTCGGCAGCTGATGCGGCGGGTCCTTGTCGGGGCGAATAAATTGGATATGTCTGCACGACGTGTTGTAGGCAACTGCATTGCCTGTAGGAGCTGGCCTGCCAGCGAATGGCGGCGTTTCACTCGCATGCCAGCTCCTACAAGGCGCTTGGCCCGAGGGTAAATCTCTCGCAACAGCTCACGCAGACATAGCCAATTCATTCGCCAAGCAGGCCTGCCATTCGAGCATTCATGGGGCAGCTACGCTGCCCTTGGCGAATGAGTTCGCCACTACAGGATTCGCGCCCCATCCGTTCCATCGGTAAGCCCCCTGCAAGGAAATGCGCGTAGAATCCGCGCCCCTCGCAATACAGCCCCTCCACCGGAACACGCATGAACCCGAGCACCCTCCTCTCTCTGCCGCTGCTGGCCCTCGCCCTGGGCGGCTTCGTCGTTGGCAGCAGCGAATTCATCATCATGGGCCTGCTGCCCGAAGTGGCCAGCGACCTCCAGGTCAGCCTTTCCGACGCCGGCTTGCTGGTCAGCGCCTACGCCATGGGGGTGGTGATCGGTGCGCCATTGCTGGGTCCGCTGCTCGGCCGCCTGCCGCGCCGCCAGGCGCTGCTCTGGCTGATGGGTGCCTACGCCCTGGGCAACCTCGGCTGCGCCCTGGCACCCAACTACGAGTGGCTGTTGGCGATGCGCATGTTCACCGCCTTCAGCCACGCCGGCTTCTTCGGCTGCGCCACCCTGCTCGCCGCCGAACTGGCACCCCCGCACCGCCGGGCTTCGGCCATGGCCCTGGTGCTCAGCGGCCTTACCATCGCCAACGTGCTCGGCGTTCCTGCCGGCGCCTGGCTGGGCCAGGCCACCAGTTGGCGGGTGACCTTCATGGTGGTAGCGGCCCTCGGTTTCCTCACCCTGCTGGCGCAAGCACTCTGGCTTCCCGCCACGCCCAAGCCACAAACCAATGCCGCCGGCGCCTGGGACGGCATCTTGCGGCGCCCGGTGCTGCATGCGCTGTTCGTCTGCAGCCTCTCTTCGGTGGCGCTGTTCGGCGTGTTCACCTACATCAGCCCGCTGCTGCGCGATGTCTCGGGCTTCAGCCCGGAACACGCCAACTTCGCCCTGCTGCTGTTCGGCATCGGCTTGACCGTGGGCAACCTGCTGGGCGGGCGCCTGGCCGACAAGGGATTCCGCTATGCACTGCCGATGGCCTTCACCGTGAGCACGTTGTGCCTGCTGGGGCTGTTCGTCTTCGCGCAGATTCCGGTCCTCGCCCTGGGCTGCCTGTTCCTCTGGGGCGTGGCCAGCTTCGCCATTTCCTCGCCGCTGCAATTGCTGCTGGTCGAGCAGGCTGGCGAATCGGCGAGCCTCGCCGCCACCCTCAGCCACGCAGCATTCAACCTGGGCAACGCCAGCGGCGCCTTCCTCGGTGGCCTCTGGCTGAGCAGCATGGGGCTGTCCAATCTGCCGCTGATGGGCGTGGGGGTGCTGGCATTGACCATCCTCGTCTGCCTTCCACTGCCGCGCTTGCGCGCGGTACGTGATCGGCTCAAGGAAAGCGGACAGATTCACTGACGAGCGCGCGGAGATCGATTCGGAAGCACTCCCCACGCGCTTATTCGCAATGGATCGCTCGCGCCGCACCGGGCGAACTAGCATTCGGCTTGGCTGATTCGCCGATATCAACGGAGCGCGCGAAATGACTGCCCACGAGACTGACCAAGACGCCATCCACCGCGTCGTGCGCGACTATGTCGAAGGCATGGTGTTCGCCGACGAACACCGTCTGCGCCGTGCCTTTCACCCGCAGAGCCGCATCATCGGCCACTTCCAGGGCGAGCTCGAATGGCTCTCGGTAGACGACTTCGCGGGCGCCATCCTCGACGCCGGCCCGGTGCTGGCTGAAGACGAAACGCCCGTCTGGACTATCCAGGCGCTGGACATCACCGGCGACGCCGCCTCGGCGAAGGTAGTCGACGACTACGCCGACATGCGCTTCACCGACTTCCTCTCGCTGCTGAAAATCGGCGGTCGCTGGAGCATCATCAACAAGCTCTACTACCTGCACGAGTAGCGCCCGCCGCAATCTCGAACGGTGGACCGGTGAAGCATGGCTACCCTGCCAGCACCTCGGCGAAAAGCTGGCGCAGGTGATCGCGCTCTTCGTCGTTAGCCGCCAGCCGGCGCAGTTGCACGGCGAGCTGGGCGTAGCCCGGCAACGGTGGAAGGTTGAGGTGCTCGGGGAGAATCTCGACGCCTTCGCTCACCAGCAGGGCGAAGTGCACGCTGTTCTCCAGCTCACGGGTATTGCCCGGCCAGGGGTAGGCCTCGAGCGCTGACTGGGCTGCTGTGCTGATCAAGGGGAGAGGCAGGTCCAGCCGCTGGGCGTAGATACCGAGGAAATACTCGGCCAACGGCAGGATATCGTCCGGCCGTTCGCGCAATGGCGGCAGCTCCACCCGTCCCTCGTCCAGGTACTGATAGAGCCGCGCATTGAACTTGCCAACGCGCACCGCCTTGGCCAGGTCGATGCTGGTAGCTGCTACCAGACGCACGTCCACCGGGGTCGGCTGGTGGGCGCCGACGCGAATCACTTCGCGGCTTTCAAGCGCCGCCAACAACTTGGTCTGCAGGGGCAATGGCAGGTCGCCGATCTCATCCAGGTAAAGCGTTCCGCCATTGGCCGAACCGAACCAACCGGCGCGGCTGCTGGCCGAGCCGCTGTGAGCGCCGGCCGTGTGACCGAAGAGCTCGGCCTCGGCGTAGGCCTTGCTGATGGCGCTGCAGCTCACCGCCACGAACAGGCCGGGACGGTCGCTGGAACGATGGATCTGTCGCGCCAGCAATTCCTTGCCGGTGCCGGTTTCACCCTGGATCAGCACGGGCAGGGTGCTCGGCGCGAGCTGATCGACCTCCTCGCGCAACCGCCGCGAGCGCTCGTCGACGAACACCAGCGCACGGGCGCGGATGCTGAGGGGGCTGCGGTCGGCATCGGCGAAAGTCAGCAGCGGTTGACCGGGGTTTTCCTTGCTCATGGCGAAATCTCCCGCCGGGCCCAGGCTGCGATGCAGCGGGCCCTGACGTATTGCTGAATTGGATTGGATCAGGCGCGTTTTCTGGACGATTGCTCGACGCGCGCTTGCAAGCGATAGAGGTGGGCGAAGCCTTGTTCCCAACGGTGATGCCCGGACTTCACATTGATGTGCCCGGCGCCGGTGAGGATCGCGGCTTCCGAGCCCCAGTCACGGGCTATTTCCAGCGCTCGCGCGGGGCTGGCCGCATGGTCGTTGTCCGAACCCACCAGCAGGCTGGGGAAGGGCAGCAGGTCACGCGGGATGGGCGCGAAGCCCTTGAGCGGCTCGGGGCAACCGGGGCGCTGTACATCCGCCGGGGCCACCAGCAGCGCACCACGCACGCGACGCAGTACATCCGGGTCGGACTGTGCGGCCCAGTGGGCCACGGTCACGCAGCCCAGGCTGTGGGCGATGAGGATCACCGGGGTACGCTCGGCATCGATGGCGCGCTCCAGCGCTTCCACCCAGGACGCACGGTCCGGGTTGTTCCAGTCGGCCTGCTCGACCCGGGTGGCATTGGGCAGGCTGCGTTGCCAGTGGCTTTGCCAATGCTCGTCGGGGGAGCCCTGCCATCCCGGCAGGATCAGGTAGCGAATGGCCTGGCTGCGCATGGCGAGCCCTCCTTGCTGAATTTCGATGCTGGGCAGTCTAGGTGCTCGCCATATATCTGTTAAGGAATAAGAATTTATTTGCTTATTCCTAATTAGCTTATTCACTTAAAGTCCCCCTCCGCAGCGCCACGGCCACTCTGTAGGATGGGTCGGGCGGCGCTCCGCGAACGGAGCGATACCCATCCACAAACGCGATGAAGGCAGCCGGGCGCCCATGCAGATCGACGAAGAACTGACCCTGAAGAAGCTGGAGACCTTCCTCGCCTTCATGCGCAGCGGCAACCTGTCCCGCGCAGCGGCCGAACTGAACACCAGCAACGTCAGCGTGCATCGCGCCATCCATTCCCTGGAAAGCGCCCTGCGCTGCCCGCTGTTCAAGCATGAAGGCCGCAACCTGACGCCACTGGAAAGCGCCTATGTGCTGGAAGAGAAAGCGCAGAAGCTGATCCAGGACACCGTCGAAATGGTCCGTCTGACCCGCGAGGCGGCCGGCTTCTCTGCCGAACGCTTCAAGCTCGGCGCGCTCTATTCGCTGACCGTGAAGACCGTGCCGCAGCTGGTCATGGGCCTGAAGCTGCGACGCAGCGAGCTGAACATCGATCTCACCCTGGGCTCCAACGTCGACCTGCTCTACCGCCTGAAGAACATGGAACTGGACGCCATCCTGGTCTCCCTGGATGACAGCGTGAACGACCCGGATTGCGAGCAACTGCCGCTGTTCTCCGACGACATCTTCCTCGCCGTCCCCACCGATTCGCCCTTCGCCGACCAGGACGAAGTGGACCTGGCGGACCTCGCCGACTCCACCTTCATCACCCTGACCCAGGGTTTCGCCACCCACCGCGACGGCGCAAGAGTGTTCCAGCAGGCCGGCTTCGAGCCCAAGGTGGCGATGCAGGTGAACGACATCTTCACCCTGCTCAGCATGGTCAGTTCCGGGGTCGGCTACGCGCTGCTGCCCGGGCGCATCGCGGCGGTCTACGAAAACAGGGTGAAGCTGATCCGCCTGCAGGCGCGCTATCGCCTGCTGCAACACATCGGCGTGGTCTTCCTGAAAGCCCGCGAGCGCGACCCGAACCTGCTCGCGCTGATCGCCGAGTGCCGCATGTACAGCCTGCGCAACGAGGGCTGAAACGACAACGCCCCGGCACTGGCCGGGGCGTTGTCGGGCAGGGCGGGGTCAGCCCGTGATGCCGCGCATGGCGAAGAACAGCAGTGACGGCCCAAGCAGACAGCCGAGCGCCGTGTAGAAGGCCGCGGTCAGGCAGCCATAGGGCACCAGTTTCGGATCGGTTGCGGCCAGGCCGCCCGCCACACCGCTGGAGGTGCCCATCAAGCCACCGAAGATGACCGCCGTGCGCGGGTTGTTCAGGCCGATCAATGGCGCCACGAAGGGTGTCACCACCATCACCAGGATGGCCTTCACCAGGCCGGCGGCAATGGACAGCGCCATGACCTCGGAACTGGCGCCGATGGCCGCACCGGTCACTGGGCCGACGATGTAGGTGACTGCGCCAGCGCCGATGGTGGTCAGGCTCACCGCATCCGTGTAGCCGAAAGCCAGGGCCACGCCGACACCGGCAACGAACGAAGTACCGATGCCGAAGAACAGCGACACCACGCCCGACACGCCGGCACGCTTGAGTTCCTCGATATTCACCCCGAAGGCCGTGGCGACAATGGCGAAGTCCCGCAGCATCGCACCGCCCAGTAGGCCAATGCCGGACAGCAACGGGATATCCACAAGGCCCTTCTGCCCGCCCGTCATCACGCCGCCGACATAGGACAGCACCAGGCCGAGGAAGATGGCGATGGCCGAGCCGTGCAGGCGGCCACGGGTGAGCTTGTCGGAGAACCAGTAGGACAGCCACATGGTCACACCGATCACGGCGAAACCGCTGATCAGGCCGTAACCGTTGATCACTTTCAGCATGGATTCGTACATGGCGGTCACCGCTGGGCAGGGGTCAGGGATTCAGCGGCGGCCGCCACCGGCTTCTTTTGCCCGAGCCGGTCGAGCACCGGGACCATGGCGAAACCAAGCACCACCGCGGCGACGCCGGCGAGTATGGCCATGGGGCCGCCGGACAGCGCGCCAAGCACATTCTGCTGGGCAGCCATGGCGACGACGATGGGGATGTAGATGGCGCTCCAGAACTCCACGCCCACCTCGGACCTGGCACTCATGAGGCCGCGCTTGTGCAGGTAGCTGCCGACGAATATCAGCAGGAGCATGGCGATACCGACGCCGCCGACATTCGCCGGGACGCCCAGCAGTTTGCCCAGCAGCTCACCGATGAACAGGCCTGCCAGGGTGCACAGGGCCAGGAAGGCCACACCGTAGATGATCATTGTTGTTGTCCTCGCATTCGGGTCGAAGTTGCTTGTTCTTGTCCTTCGAAGTGCATGGCGGTTATCGGGTCCGGCTTACCTCCTCACGCAGCAAGGCGTCCAGCGTATCCAGACGGGCGCCCTGGAAGGCGATCACCGTACCTTGGTCGAAGACCCGCCGCGCCAGACCGCTGAGCACGGTGCCGGGCGGCAGTTCGATATGCAGGCGCACGCCGCGCTCGTAGGCGGTGCGCAGGGTGGCGTGCCAGTCGATGACACGGCACATGTTGAAGGCGAGGTCGTCGCGCAGGCGCTCAGGATCGAAGATCGGCCGCGCCGTGCTACCGCTGAGGTAGCGGATCGCGGGGCGACGCAGTTCTACCCCGGCGAAGGCGGCGGCCAGTTCGCGCGCGGGTTGCTCCAGCAGTTCGCAGTGGGACGGCACGCTCATCGCCAGACGCTTCGCCGCACCGGCACCAAGCTTACGGGCACGCTCGGCGACGGCGGTCATGGCAGCCTCGCTACCGGCAATCACCAACTGGTTCTCGGCGTTGATGTTGGCGAGAAAGACCGGACCATCAGCCTCGGCCAGCAGGCGCTCCACGGTGCCCTGGTCAAGGCCGAGGATGGCAGTCATGCCGTAGCCCTGTGGATAAGCCCGCTGCATCAGTTCGCCACGCAGGGCCACCAGGCGCAGCGCATCGGCAAAGCCCAGCGAACCGGCGATCACCGCAGCGGCGTAGGCACCGATGGAGAGGCCCGCCACATAGTCCGGCGCCGGCCCGCGTTCGAGCAGCAAGCGCGCGCAAGAAACTCCGGCCACCAACAGGCAGAGCTGCACCGCGCGAGTGGATTGCAACGCCTCTGCCGAATCCAGCGCCAGCACGTCCTCCCCCAGCACATCGCTGGCCTCTACCAGGCTGGCCGTAGCCTCCGGCGGCAGCTGGTGAAGCATGCCCGCCTGCTGCGCGCCCTGGCCGGGAAAGGCAAACAGGCTGCTCACGCGGCGTGCTCCAGGACGTGCCATGGGTTGTCCACAAGACGGGCGCCTTCAGCGCATTTCAGCAGCACGCGGCGCGCCTCGCCGGCCCACTCGCGCAGGGCCACGGCGCCGTTGGGGGTTTCCAGTTGCAGGTCGATACGGCAAGGCGCGTCGGCCAGTACCTCCAGCAGCGCGCGAGCATGCTGGCGGCTGAAAGGCATCGACGTACGCAGGATCAGGTCGAGGTCGCTGGCCTCGTGCAGCACAGCAATGCCGGTGGCGAGCTGGAATCCGACGCTGCCGGTGGGGCCCCAGGGCAGGCTGGTGGCAGCGAGTATCGGGGCGACGGCTTCCAGCGACCGAAGCGCTGGGTATTGGGCGGCAGAACGAGGCCGCAGTTGTTCGGGGCTGAGCGCACGCTGGATGGCACGGATCGGCATCATCGCGGCGAAGCGCTGGTCACGTGTGGCGCCACGAATGCCGACGGCGATCAGGCCGGGCTCGCAGAGCGCACGACGCACCACCACGGGATGGCCGGCGGCCAGTGCCTGCCGCGCCCAGGCAGGGGCTTCAGCAGGCAGGTGGTCGAGGGTCATGCCCCAGAGCAGATCGTGGGGTTTTGGAGTCTTGTTCATTCGTGGCTCCTTGGTATCTGGGTGCCAGGGATTCCCCCTCTCCCCCGGCCCCTCTCCCTTCAGGGAGACGGGTGGGGGAGAGGGGCAGCGAACTACCACTGCGCCCGCAACATCTCCCTCACACGCGAAGACGCGGCTCGGTTCTCCGCACCCAGTCGCCCGGACAGGTCGGTACTCGAACCGATGTCGTCCACCGCCCGCAGCAAGCATTCGCGCACCCGACCAACATCGGCTTCGTTCGGCTGCTGCGCGTCGCCCACCGCAACCCGCTCCCACAGCAACCCAAGGGAGGCGTAGTTCTCCAGGTCGTAGGCCATGGGCGGCACCCTGGCGGCGAGGGCTTCCAGTTCCTCCACGCTGCGCAGGGTGATGCGCGCGGCGGCGGCCTTGCCCATGGCGTGGACCATCACCCCGCCGTCATCCAGCGCTATCAGGCGCTGGGCCTGGTAGCCGTGGGCGAGGAAGGCACCGGACATGGCCTTGCCCACCAGCAGCCCGATCACTGGGTGGCCGGCGTGGCGGGCACGAGCGTATGCGTCCACCGCTCCCGCCAGTGCCTGGTGAATGCCAAGGGCTTCCTCACGGCGGCCATAGGCCTGGCTGGGGACATCCACCAACGCCACGATCACGCGCTTGGCGCCGTCGCGATCAGCCTCGATGGCCTCATCCACCGCCTTGGCCAGGCCCCATCCCTCCAGCAAGCCGACCTCACCATTGCGGGCACGGGGGAAAGGATTCTGTGGATCGGACACAACGGCGATGAAGCGCGCGGCGCGATTGCCCAGCTCCCCGTCGATCACCTTCACCGAAGCCGGGAAGCCTTTCAGGGTTGCGCCGCCGGCAAGGCCGTGCAGCCAGTTCAGTCCACGGCTCATGTCCGTTCTCCTTGGTAAAGGGCACGCACAGCGGCAGCGTCCAGTTGTTCGCACTCTTCGCCCAGCTGCGCCAGGCGCTCGAGGAACCAGGCGTGCCGGCGACTGCGCGGCAGGCCCTGTTCCGGTTGGGCCAGCAGGCCTTGCAGGGTTTCGCGGATGGCCTCGATATCGTCAGCGACATAGGCGTCCACCAGGCCGCTGGCCATGCGCTGTTCGCCACCAGTGAGGCTCCAGATGAAGGGACGGTCGCGGGAGTCGTATTCCTCGATGCCGGCTTCCTGCTCGATCACCTGCGGGCCGTTGAGACCCAGGCGCGCTTCGCGGGTGACGATCAGGTGGCTGCACAGACCGGCAGCGATGGACATGCCGCCGAAGCAACCCACCGGACCGGCAACCAGGCCGATCACCGGCTGAAACTCCCGCAGCGCGACGATGGCCGCCTGGATTTCGGCGATGGCAGCCAGCCCGAGATTGGCTTCCTGCAGGCGCACGCCGCCGGTTTCCAGCAGCAGCACGGCGCAGGTAGGAATGCCCTGGCGGTTGTCTTCAGCCGCCAGTTCCAACGCACCGGCGATCTTGGCACCCCCGACTTCGCCCATGCTGCCGCCCTGGAAAGCACCTTCGATGGCGGCAATCACCGCTGGCTGGCCCATGATGCTGCCCTTGGCGACCACCACGCCGTCGTCGGCCTGGGGCACGATGCCCTGCTGCGGCAGCCAGGGGGAAATGACCCGGTCGAAGGGACCGATGAGTTCGCGGAAGCTACCGGCATCCAGCAGCTCGCGGGCGCGCTGGCGGGCGCCGAGTTCGACGAAACTGCGCGCTTCGAGCAGGCGTGCGATATCAGTCATGTGCGGGCTCCTCTTGAGAAGAAAGGGCCTCCAGCCCCTGTTCCAGGCGCAGGCGCACCACGCCGGGCGTGGCGCCGAAGTCGTGGATGTCGATGTTCAGGGCCGGCAGCGACTGACCGTCGAACAGGCGCTGGAACAGCTGCTGCCAACGCGGGCCGCTGCCATTCACCGAGGTCACCACCTGGATCGACAGGGTGCCGGCGCTGCCGGGCTCCAGCAGCACTTCGAGGTCGCCGGAGCCGACGCAGCCGACCAGGGCGCGGCCTCGGGCCGGTTGCCCGGCGGGGAATTGGAAGGACAGGGTTTCCATGGTCACAGGCTCCCGGCTTTATCGAGGAACAGGCAGGCGGCCAGCAGATCGGCGGCACCACCCGGCGAGGCGTTGAGTTGCAGCAGGCGGGCGTCCAGCGCGCGCAGTTGGCGGCGGCCGGCAAGGCTGGCACTGCCACCGGCGTCGAGTACGGCACGGGCGCCCTGCTGCATGGCGGCGAGACCTTCCAGGCCGGCGCGCCAGAGCACGCAGGTGTCAGCCAGGGTGGCCATGATCGCCAGCAGCGCATCGAGGCGGGCGTTCTGCTCGCCGGCGCCCGCTGCACGGCTGCGGGCCAGTTGCGGCAGGCCCTGTTCGATCACAGCGGGGAAGCCGAGCTGGGCTTCCTCCCGCGCGCCACGGGCACCGTAGCGACGGGCGACCTGGGCGCCGTGACTGTCGCTGTGGAGCACCGCACGGTCATCGATCAGGGCGATGCGCGCAGCGCGCAGGGCGATGGCGTGGGCGTCGCGGCTTTCAGGTTTCAGCGCCTGTGCCGCCACCAACAGGCCGAGGGCCCAGATGGCACCCCGGTGGGTATTCACCCCGCCGGTGATGCTGAGCATCGCCGCTTCACCTTCGCGGCCAATCCGGCCGAGGGCTTCGCGCAGCGGTTGACCGACGTCGCCAAGCTCCAGCGCCGCCTCGGCCATCTGCTTGAAGCAGGGCCAGAGAGACAACGCAGAGGCATGCATCAGGCCCAGGTGCAGGTCGCTGTGGGCGCCACTGCCGCGACGGTCCACCAGTGCCGGCTTGGGCGAGAGGTCGGCTTCGTCGATCAGGGCGTCCACCGCCAGGTCCGCCAGCCGGTCGGCCAGGGGCAGGTCGGTATTGCGGGCAATCAGTGCGCTCATCACCAACTCCTGAAGCGGGCTGGGGGGTTGTAAAGGCCGCCGGACCACTCCACCAGTTCGGCGATGCTCTTCGCCGCCAGCAGTTCCCGCGTGGCTTGTGTACGGCGGATGCCGAGGTCTTCCGGCAATGCGATCAGCCCTTCGCGACGCATGCGCAGGGTCTCTTTCGGGTCATGGCGCAGGCCGATGGCGGTGACGCCGGCGACCGCGGCGATCATCGCGCGGCGCTCTTCGAGGCTGCGCGCCTTGTAGAGGTAGGCGATGCCTTCTTCAGTGAGCAGGTGAGTGACGTCATCGCCGTAGATCATCACCGGCGCCAGGGGCATGCCGGCCTTCTTCGCCACGTCGACGGCGTCCAGCGTTTCGACGAAGGTGGGTTTGCCGCCTTCCTGGTAGGTCTCGACCATCTGCACCACCAGCTTCTTGCCGCGTTCGAGCATCGTCACCGGCTCGGTCATGTCGAGCCAGGCCGGGGTCGCATGGCGGCGGCCGCGGGGGTCGTGGCCCATGTTCGGCGCGCCGCCGAAGCCGGCCAGGCGGCCACGGGTGACGGTGGAGGAGTGGCCGTCGCCGTCCACCTGCAGGGTGGCGCCGATGAACAGGTCCACGGCGTACTGCCCGGCCAGCTGGCACATCATGCGGTTGGAACGCATGGAGCCGTCGCGGCCGGTGAAGAACACGTCCGGGCGCTGGGCGATGTAGTCCTCCATGCCCAGTTCGGTGCCGAAGCAGTGCACGCTCTCCACCCAGCCGGTCTCGATGGCGGGGATCAGGGTCGGATGCGGGTTGAGCGTCCAGTTGCGGCAGATCTTGCCCTTCAGGCCGAGGGATTCGCCGTAGGTGGGCAGGATCAGTTCGATGGCGGCGGTGTTGAAGCCGATGCCGTGGTTGAGCGACTGGACCTTGTGTTTTTCATAGATGCCGCGGATCGCCATCATCGCCATCAGCACGTGCACCGGCTTGATGTGGCGCGGGTCGCGGGTGAACAGCGGCTCGATGTAGAACGGCTTGTCGGCGACCACCACGAAGTCGACCCAGGAGGCGGGGATGTCCACGCGCGGCAGGTCGCGCACATCGTCCACCAGCTCGTTGACCTGGACGATGACGATGCCGTCGCTGAACGCGGTGGGTTCCACCAGGGCCGGCGTGTCTTCGGTACTGGGGCCGGTGTAGATGTTGCCTTCGCGGTCGGCCATGAAGCCGGCCACCAGGGCGACGTTGGGGATGAGGTCAACCAGCAGGCGCGAGTAGAGCTCGATGTAGGTATGGATGGCGCCGACTTCCAGCAGGCCGTCTTCGAGCAACTGGCCGATGCGCAGGCTCTGCGGGCCAGCGAAGGAGAAGTCGAGCTTGCGGGCGATGCCGCGTTCATAGAGATCGAGGTGCTCGGCGCGGCTGACGCTGGGCATGATCATGTGCAGGTCGTGCAGACGACCGGGATCGGCCTTGGCCAGGGAGCGGGAGAGGAAATCCGCCTGCTTCTGGTTGTTGCCTTCGAGCACCACACGGTCGCCAGGGGCGATCAGTGCTTCGAGGGCTTCGACGATCCGTTCGCTGGGCAGCACGACGCCATCGGCGAGGTTGCGTACCTGGTCGAGACGGCGCTGCTTTTCAGCGCGCCGACGCGACCACTGCGGCGGGGGAGAGGGTCTTGTTGTCATGGTGGCTCCACGAGTTCCGCTGTCGTGGAGCGAACCTTAGGAGCGCGACCGGTGGGTCATCAATCAAGCCCGGGGAGCAATCGTTACGATGAAGTTAATGATCGGCCCGGCCACCCTCCACCTGACGGGACGGAGTTGATCGGAGTCCAAGAATGACACCGCGCGCGTTCCCGTAGGTCGTTGCGAATAAAAAGGCCACCTTCCCCCTGCCTGAAGAAAGGTGACCAAAACTTGTCAGCGCGCAGTAATCACCGCGAGCTTGGTGATCCCCGCCCGCTCGATGGAGGCCATGGCACGGGCCACGGCGCCGTAGTCCACCTGGTCGTCGGCCTGCAGTTGCACGCGCAGTTCCGGGTCCTTGGTCTTGGCCGCTTCCAGGCTGGTCTGCAGCAGGTCGGGCTGGATCTCGTCCTTGTTGATGAACAGCTTGCCGGTGCCGTCGATGCTCACCACCAGCGGGTCCTTCTGCTCGGGCGGGGCCACGGCCTCGGTTTTCGGCAGGTTGATCGGGATGGCGTTGGTCAGCAGCGGCGCGGTGACGATGAACACCACCAGCAGCACCAGCATCACGTCCACCAGCGGGGTGACGTTGATCTCGGAAAGGACTTCGTCGTTGTCCTGGGTGGAGAAGGCCATGTCAGGACGCCTCCTTCACGGCGCCCGCGGCACGCGCCGGGGCGGGATTGACGAGCAGCTTGAAGGCGCTCTTCTGTGCCAGCAGGTAGAAGTCGTGGGCGAAGTCGTCGAGGTCGGCGGCGGTGAGCTTGAGGCTGCGCAGGAAGTAGTTGTAAACCAGCACCGCCGGCACCGCGACGGCGATGCCCACGCCGGTGGCGACCAGCGCCGCGCCGATCGGCCCGGCCACGGTTTCCAGGCTGGCCGAGCCGGCTGCGCTGATGCCCTTGAGGGCTTCCATGATGCCCCAGACGGTGCCGAACAGGCCGATGAAGGGCGAGGTGGAGCCGATCGAGGCGAGCACCGCCAGGCCCGACTCCAGGGAGCGGCGTTCCCGCTGGATCTGCTGGCGCAGGGCGCGTTCCAGACGGTCCTGATGGTTGATTGCCTGGCTCAGGTCGCCGGGTTGGCCCCCCTGCACCTGGATCGCGGCGAAACCGGCCTGGGCCACGTGAGCGGCGGCACCGGCATGCTGCTGCAGCTGTTCGGCGGCGCTGTCCAGGCTGGTGGCGCTCCAGAAGCGCTTCTGGAACTGGCGGTCGCGGCGCTTCAGGCGGGCGAACTGGATGCCCTTGACCAGGGCCAGGCCCCAGGTGACGACGGAGAAGCCGATGAGCAGCCAGATCACCAGGTGCTCGATGGAGGCGAAGGGGTTGGTTAGCAGGTCCATGGTGAATTCCTCTCTACAGGCAAAGTCGCTGAATCAGTTCAATTTGAAATCGATGGGCACGCTGACCCAGCCGTCGCGGGCGACTTCGCCCTGCTTGGCCGGCACGAAGGTCCAGCGCTTGACCGCGCGCACCGCGGCCTCGTCGAGCAGTTCGCGGCCGCTGCTCTTCTGCACCTGGACCTCGCTTGGCAGTCCCGTGGCGAGCACATGCACGCGCAGCAGCACGGTGCCCTCCCAGCCGCGCCGCTGGGCGAAGGCGGGGTACTCGGGCGCCGGGTTCTTCAGGTAGCCGGCGTTGGCCGAGGGTGGCGTCACCGGGGCCGGCGCCGGCGGAGCCGGTGGCGCGGGCGGGGCTTCGGCCTTGGGCGGTGCGGGCGGCGGTTCGACCGGCTTGGCCACGGGCTTCGGCGCGGGCTTGGGCGGCTGCGGTTTCGGCTTGGGTTTGGGTTTGGGTTTGGGCACCGGCTTGGGTGGCGGCGGCTTCACGGCCAGTTCCTCCACCACCGGGGGCGGCGGCTCGATCACGGGCGGCGGCGGCTCCGGCGGCGGCGGTTCCACCACCGGCGGGGCCGGGGCGGTGAACTCGATGGTCATGGGCGGAATCTGCGGCGGCACTTCCGGCAGCGGCGGGGTGGGCTTCTGGCTCAGCCAGTGCAGCACGGCGCCGTGCAGGACCAGGGCGAAGGCGCCCAGCAGCCAGGCCTCGCGGCGGCTGAGCACGCGGGTGGCGCCAGGGCTACGGAAGACCGTGCGGTCCAGCGCCTGGCGCACCGGTACGCCGAGGTCGCGGACCTCGCCTGGGCGGCGTACTTCCTGCCAGTGCAGTTCGCGGCCGCTATCGGCTTCGAGGACATTGCCCATCGGCAAGACTCCTGGAGTTGAAAAGCCCGGCTGTGCCGCCGGGCGTGTTGAACAGGCAACCGGCCAGTGACCGGCGAGATGGCCGAGCTAGAGCGGTCGGCCATGGGGAGATGATTGGCTGAACGACTTATCTCTAAAAGTAATTTTTAATGATTTACTAATTACCTTTAGAGATATGTGATTCATAAGTCGTTGAAAATAAAAGAAAAAAATTAATCGATGCTTTAGGGGCATTGAATATATGCCCGGCAGGCATCTAGCCCTCGCAAGGTGCGCTGCACGCACAACGCCTCTGGCGCAGGGATATCGGTGCGCGCAGCGCACCCTACAAAAGCAAAAAGCCCCCAGCGGATCGTTCCGGTGGGGGCTTGCTGGTGGGGGAATCAGCTCTTGCGAATGGTCTGGCTGTGCTGCCCGTCGATACTCACCGGTACGTCACCGGCCAGGGTCACGCGGCGGACGATGCGCGGCTGGGTGTCGTAGTCGTCGACTGCGTAATGCTGGGTCGCGCGGTTATCCCAGATCGCCACATCGCCAGCCTGCCAGCGCCAGCGCACGGTGTTTTCCAGGCGGGTGACATGCCCCTGGAGCACGGCGAACAGATGCGCTGAATCCGGCTGGGAGAGGCCCTTGATGCGTTTGACGAAGTGCCCCAGCACCAGCGTGCGCTCGCCGCTCACCGGATGCACCCGCACCACTGGGTGTTCAGTCTCATAGACGGTGGAAGTGAAGACCTTGCGGTACGCCTCCAGCTTCTCGGCGCTGACCTGGGGGCGCGTGGCGGCGTAGTCGTATTCGTTGCTGTGCACGGCCCAGAGCTTGTCGGCCAGCTCACGCAACGCCACCGGGAGGTCCTGGTAAGCGGTCGCGGTGTTGGCCCAGACAGTGTCGCCACCGGCAGCTGGAGCGGTCACGCTGCGCAGGATGGAAGCCTTGGGATAGGCGTCGACGAAGGTGACGTCTGTGTGCCAGGAGTTGGCGCGCTGCCCCTCGGCGCCGTCCAACTGCAGCAGGTAATGGGTACCCTCGCGCACTGGCACGGTGGGGTGCGCCACCGGCTCGCCAAGCAATTTGGCAAAGGCTTCCTGACCTTGGTCGTCCAGCTGGGTCTGGCCCCGGAAGAAGATCACCTTGTACTGAACCAGGGCTGCCTGGATGGCTTCGAGGATAGCGGCATCCAGATTGCCGGACAGCGTCACGCCCCGGATTTCGGCGCCGATTCGGCCGGCAACGGGATGGATATCGAGTTCGATGGCCTGCTGTTGGGCCAGTGCGGCATTGCTCATGGTGCGGTCCTCACGGTCAGGGAGATGAGCCATATGCTTATTCGATATACATCTAATAAATTATCGAATACTCATTTGACGGAATAAGAGCCTGCATTTAAAACCCCACGCAATGCCGCGACAAATGCCTTCGCCCTATATTTTCGATGCCGGAAAAGCACCATGGACCTGCGCCAGCTCCGTTACTTCATCGCCCTGCTCGAACACCGCAGCTTCGTCCGTGCGGCCGACGCCATGGGGATAACCCAACCGGCCTTCAGCCGCAGCATCCAGGGCCTGGAGCAGGATTTCGGCTGCCAGCTGGTGGACCGGGGCAGCAAGGACCTACGCCCCACGCCCGAAGGCCAGGTGGTGCTGCAGCACGCCCTGCGCCTGGTTCAGGGCGCGAGCAACCTGGCGCGCGAAATCGACCAGATGACCAAGCTGGATGCCGGCGAGTTGTACTTCGGCAGCGGCCCTGCGCCGGCCGCCAGGCTGGTGCCGGACGCCCTGGCCGATTTCATGCGGCGCTATCCGCGTATCCGCACCCATTTCGAGGTGAACAACTGGGAAGTACTGGGGCGCCGCCTGGCCAGGGACGAGATCGAGTTCTTCATCGCCGACGTGCGCCAGTTCGAGGCCGACCCGAGCTTCCAGACCCAGCCGCTGACGCCGCGATATGGCCGGTTCTTCTGCCGCCAGGGGCACCCGCTGCTGCTCAAGGAGAGCCTGTCGACCAATGACATGTTCGACTACCCGCTGGCCGCTACGCGGATGCCGGCAGGCATCCGCAAGCTGCTGGCAAGCTTCAGCGGCCTGGCGGATTTCCAGCTCAACCTGGAGTGCGACCATGTGCCCACGCTGGTACAGGTGGTGCGCCAGACCGATGCCATCGGCATCGCCCAGCAGGAAACCATCGCACCGCTGCTGGAGTGCGGTGCACTGGCCCTGCTGCACTGGCGCAACCTGCCAGACCGGATGGACAGCCTGGCCGCGCGCTGCGGCATCGTCACCCGCACAGGTTATCGCCTGTCACCGGCGGCGCGAGCGCTGATCGAAGTGCTGGTGGAGCTGGACTCGCTGGAGCAGGCGGCGTAAGGAGCGATCCGCCCTCCCCCCAACCCTCTGAGCTGTCTGTGCAGGTATTCAGGCCTGAGCGCCCCTGTAGGGGCGAATTCATTCGCCAGGCGGGTCGCAGGTTCGCGCATACATCGTCCGCCCTCTCCCTGAAGGGAGAGGGGGTTGTCTATGCAAGGATTCAGGCCTGTGCGCTGCTTGTGGGAGCGAATTCATTCGCGATGCCCTGTGGATAAAAAAGCCGCCTTGCGGCGGCCTCCACGACTTCCCTGTAAATGACTTCCTTGTCAGCGACTCCCTGTCAGCGCGAGGCCTGTCCCGGCCCCTGCAATGCCGCGTCGAGGAAACGCGGCTCCACCCAGTCGGAAACCTGGAAACCACGGCGGATCAGGCGTTCCTTGACAGCCAGGTCCACGCCCTGTTGCAGCAGGCCGACAAATTCAGCGTCAAGGTGTGGATCGAAATAGCGACTCAGGCTTTCCTGGGCCAGATCGCTGGCGAGGATGCCCGGCGGATAGCTGGCCAGGCCCGAAACCAGTTCGACGTAGGCACCTTTGTTGGCGTCGTCGCGCAGCCAGTTCACTGCCTTCTGTTGGGCCTTCACCAGGCGCCCCACCACATCCGGGTACTGGCGGATGAAGTCACCGGTAGCCACCAGCACCGCCTGGGTGCTGCCCGCGCCAGCGAGGTCTCGGGAGCTCAGCGGCAGTTCCGCGAGACCGCGCTCGCGCAGGGCGATCAAGTTGGAGAGACCCCAGGTCGCGTCGATCTGCTTGGCGGCCAGGGCCGCACTGGCGGCATTGAAATCGAGGTTGATCACTTTCAAGTCACGCTCGCTGAGACCCTGGCTGGCCAGGGCGCTGGCGAAGGAGAGCTGGAGGGCAGTGCCACGAAACACCGCCACGCGTTTGCCCTTGAGATCCTGCAGGGTCTTGATGCCCGAGCCCGGCACCACGCCGAGGTAACTCTTCACGCCACGGGTATTGGCGCTGATCACCCGGGTGTCCAGCCCATTGGCCTTGCCGACGATTGCCGCCAGGTCGCCCAGGTAGGCGAAGTCCACCTGGCCGTTGGCCAGGGCCTCGTTCACCACCGGCCCCGCGCCCTTGAAGAAGCGCCACTCGACACGGATTCCGTCCTTGGCGAATTCCTCTTCGAAGACCTTCTGGTCACGCAGTACGTCCACCACGCCACCGGCGCTGTGCTGCGTACCGGCACTGAGGTCGGGCACAGCGATGCGGATAGCTTCCGGCTTGGCCGCTTCGGCGTGGGCAGCCAGGGGGAACGCCCCGAGCACGCCGATCAGCAAGGGTGAGGCGAATGCCCCGAGTATTTGGTTGAGCAGGATTTTCATGGCGTGCGGGCTCCTTCACGGGCTGCCGCCGGCAGTGGCCGGCGCTGTGGGACGGAAGCTAGGCGCGACGCCATAGGCCAAACAAATATTAAAAAATCATTCTTTAATAATTTTTTTGCCTAAGTCAGGCACGACGCGGCCTGCACCGTGGCATGCAGAACCCGCATAAAAAATATGAGGAAAACGCATCGGCCTATCCCTTCCCGACGCTATCGACTCATGCTCTTATCCATTTCAGGAATCAATCATTATTTTATTATTCTTTTTAAGAATAATCTAAGAACCACCGTTCGGGAGATGGACATGAGCCGGACCTTTGCCTGGACGCCCGCCGCAATCGATCCAAGCGGCTGGTGGCGCGGCCATTCCGATGCCTTTCTGCCGTGGCTGCTGCCCCTTGGCCTGGCGCTGCTCTGGGTGCTGGCGAGCCACTACCATTGGATGAGCGCTCAGATACTGCCAGCGCCGTTACTGGTCTGGCAGAGCAGCCTCGAGTTCGGCTCCGGCGAGCTCTGGAGCCATCTGTGGATAAGTCTTCAGCGACTGTTCTGGGGGCTGTTGGCCGGGGTTGCCGGCGGGCTACTACTAGGTACCTGGCTGGGGGCTTCGAGGCGCGCCGAGGCGTTGGTCTATCCAACCTTCGTGGCCCTGGCGCAGATTCCCACCCTGGCGTGGATTCCTTTGTTCATGCTGTTCTTCGGCATCGGCGAGCTGCTCAAGCTGGTGGTGCTGATCAAGGCGGTGGTGGTGCCGGTGACCCTGCACACCCTGGTCGGCGTGCGCGATGCCCAGCCCAAGCTTCGTGAGGCCGCCGCCGTATTACGCTTGCCGCGCCACCTGCTGTTCCTGCGCCTGTTGCTGCCGGCTGCCCTGCCCGCCTTCCTCACCGGTTTCCGTCTGGCGCTGGCGACCGGCTGGACTTCGCTGCTGGCAGTAGAACTGCTGGCCTCCAGCGAAGGCCTGGGCTACCTGATGGTCTGGGGACGCCAGCTGTTCATGCTGGACCTGGTCTTCCTCTGCATCCTGCTCATCGGCCTGGTAGGCGCTCTGATGGATCGTGGCTTCGGGCTCGTCGAGCGGCGCTTGCTGCACTGGCCGCAACCGGCCACAGGGGAACAACGCCAGCACAGCGATGCACGGGGTTGGCGTCGCCTGCAGGGGGTCCTGCTGCCCACAGCGTTGCTGATTCTCTGGCAGGCCAGCAGCAGCCTCGGCTGGGTCGACCGCAATATCCTGGCGTCGCCGCTGGACGTGCTGCGCAGCCTGGCGGATGGCTTCGATGATGGTTCCCTGCCACATGCCATGCAGCTCAGCCTGCAGCGTGCCCTGGCTGGCCTGGTTGTCGGCGGTGGCGCCGGACTCCTGCTGGGATTGCTGCTGGGGCTTTCCAGCCACGCCGAGCGGGTGTTGGGGCCAAGCCTGTCGGCGTTGCGCCAGGTTGCGCTGTTCGCCTGGGTGCCGCTGCTCACTGCCTGGTTCGGCCTGGGCGAGGCGGCCAAGGTGGTGTTCGTCAGCCTGGCAGCCTTCTTCCCCCTGTTCATCGCGACCCAGCGCGGCATCGCCAGCCTGTCGCCGCAACTGGGCGAAGTGGCCCGCACCCTGCGTCTGGACCTGGCCAGACGTCTGCGCCTGCTGATCCTTCCCGGCGCGGCCCCGGCAATCTTCGCCGGCCTGCGGCTTTCGCTGATCTACGCCTGGCTGGGGACCATTGGCGCCGAGTACTTCATGCCATCCGACGGCGGCATCGCAAGCCTGATGCTCGGCGCCCAGCAGATGTTCCGCATGGACCAGGTAATGGCAGCCATGCTCCTGGTGGGCCTGGTCGGCGCCTTGCTCGGCGCTCTCGGACAACGCATCGAAACGCGCGCGACGCGCTGGAGAAACGCATGAACGCCTTCAACCCCTCGGCCCGGGATGCGGCCAACCAACCCCACGCCATCGCGCCGCTGGTCAGCTTCGACCGGGTCGGCAAGGTCTTCTCCGTGGATGGCCAGGCCTTCGAGGCCATCCAGGACTTCAGCCTGGCGATCAACGAAGGCGAGTTCATCGCCATCGTCGGTTCCAGTGGGTGCGGCAAGTCGACCCTGCTGCGCCTGCTGGTCGGTCTGGATACCGAATACAACGGCGAGATCCGCGTGGACGGCGCGCCGGTCCGGGGCATCGGTGGCGAGCGCGGCATCGTGTTCCAGGAGCACCGGCTGTTCCCCTGGTTGACCGTGGCGCAGAACATCGGCCTGGGGTTGGTGAACGAAAAACTGACCCAGGGCGAACGCGCTCGACGGGTACACGAGTTCGTGCAGCTGGTGGGGCTGACAGGCTTCGAGTCGGCCTACCCCCATCAGCTTTCCGGCGGCATGGCCCAGCGCGTGGCCATCGCCCGCGGCTTGGTAGCCAGCCCACGCATCCTGCTGCTGGATGAACCCTTCGGCGCCCTCGATGCGCTGACCCGCCAGCAGCTGCAGGACGAGCTGCTGGCCATCCGCGAACGCTCCGGCATCACGACCTTGCTGGTCACCCACGACGCCGAAGAGGCGATCTACCTGGCCGACCGCGTGGTGGTGATGGCGCCGCGGCCCGGACGGATCAAGTCGGTGGTGGAGATCGACCTGCCGCACCCGCGCCAGCGCACCGGCGCGGATTTCCACAGGTTGCGCGAACGCCTGCTCCACCAGCTCACCGGTGACGGCGATTACCTGCCGCCTGTGCTGCAGCGAGTGGAAGGCATGCGGCCAGAGTTCATTGCACTGTAGGTGCAGCCGCACCTGGGGGAGCTAAGTCATTCGCGATTGAAATCGCGCCCACAAGGTGGGATCGGGGTCAGTCGGCGAGGACGATCTGATTCTTCCCGCCGCGCTTGGCCTGGTACATGGCCGCGTCGGCGCGGGCGTAGAGGCTGTCGAGGTTGCCGTCGTCACGAAGGTTCGCCAGGCCCTGGCTGACGGTGACGCCGAAGCTCTTGCCGTCGACGGTGAAGCCCATCCGCTGGATTTCCCGCTGCAGGCGTTCGGCGATCTGCCACGCCAGTTCCGGCGGGCAACCGGGCAGGACGGCGGCGAACTCCTCGCCGCCGATACGGCCGAACAGGTCGCCCCGACGCAAGGTATTGCCGCCGCATTGGGCAATGCGTTGCAGCACCTGGTCCCCGATCTGGTGGCCATGGGTGTCGTTGATCTTCTTGAAGTCATCGACGTCCAGCAGGATGAACGCCAGCGGGCTGCCGAACTGCACCGAGTGCTCGAACTCGCGCTGGGCGCATTCGAAGAAGTGCCGTCGGTTGCTGCTCTTGGTCAGCACGTCGGTGGTCGCCAGGCGATGCAGTTCACCCTCCAGTTGCTTCTTCTCGGTGATGTCTTCGGCGATGCCGACAACGATGGTCGGCTGGCCTTCCCCGCCGCCCTGGCTGATGAAGCATTTGTCGCTGATCCAGCGCAGCTGGCCGTCGGCGCGGATGATGCGGTACTCGCGGGCCTCGATGGCCCCCTTCTCCAGCACTTCGGCGAAACTCTGCGCAGCGTATTCCAGGTCATCCGGGTAGATGCAGTTGCGCCACTCGCTGTAGTCCGCCAGCAGCAGCGCGGCGGAGCGCCCGAACATGGTCTCGTAGGCAGGGCTGACGTAGATGATCCGTTGCGCCTCCCAGTCGAAGGCCCAGAGCACGGCGTTCACGCTGCCCAGAAGGCTGCTGAAGATGGCCTCGCGTTCGCGCAGCCGTTCGACTTCGCCCCGGCTGTGAAGAAGGGCAAGGGTGAGTTTTTCCAGTTCGCTTGGAGATTCGAGGGACGTTTCCATTCGGCCGCTACCTTCATAGGACCTGCCTTCGACAGATTAGGCAGGCAAAAGTGCGGACGGCACGCGAGCCGACGGTCAGGCATGGCTGGCATGACGGAAGGCAACGAAACGGTTGAGCAACCGGTGCAGGACGAACACCGCGACCAGGGTGAGGAACACCGACACGCACACCGAGCTCAGGCGATAGGCGATGGAGTACACCACGTCGTGCTGCGGCGTGAGGTACTGGCCGAAGACGATGGCCAGGGTGGTCAGTGCGCCGAAACCAATGCCCTGCGCGCCTTCCAGCACATGCAGGCGAGCGCAGCAGAGGGCGGCGGTCCAGTACATCAGGGTCACCAGGGGCAGCACGTCGTAATGGCTGTAGAGCACCAGCTGCAGCACCAGCCCAATGGCGCAGCCCAGCAGGGTGCCGAGGGCGCGAATGCGGCCGGCGAAGCGGATGCCGTTCCAGTGCATGGGGAACAGGACCAGGATCGACGCCACCTGGGCCGACAGCGAATCTTTCAGGTCGAAGCTCTGGAACAGCATGAAGGACAGGGTGGCGATAGTCGCCCCGAGGATCGCCTCGTGGCGCTGGCTGGGCACGTCCTTGGCCGGTATCCGCTTCAGCGGACGCGGCTCGGCATCGGGGAAGAGGAAGAACATAAGCCAGGCGATCAGGACCGTCAGCCCCGCCGCCACCAGGTTGCTGGTGACCAGGTCGTAGAGGTGGGTTTCCGGGTAACTGGCGAAGTGAAGCTGGATGGAGAGGAACACGCTGCCCAGCGCGCCGAACATGAAGAGCGCCCCCTGGGCCATCAGACGGAAGCGCCAGAAGAAGGCCAGGAAAGCCAGCGGCACTATCATCTGCGGTCGGTCGCCAAACAGGCCGTAGATCACCAGTACCTCGACACTCACTACCACGGCCTGGAGCAGGAACTGCCGCACGATGTGGGCGTTGATGACCGGCGTGAGGCCGAGCAGGAGCATGGGATAGACGCAGAAGAACGAGCCGTTGTCCCAGCCCATCAACTTGCAGATGAACAGCCCGAGGGTGCCGCCCCCAGCGAGACGCAGGCATTGCCTCAGGTCGTTCTCGGTCAGAGCTGTCCTGCGGTTCATCAATACACGTAGTGCAGGATGCTGATCGCGGCGATCTGCAGACGGCCGAACAGGTCCGCCAGGTGCGAGTCGCCCGGGTAGAGCTGGACCGTCGCCTTGGCGCCGCTGGGCAGCGTATAGGGCAGGGTTTCGGTCAGGCTGACGTGCAGGCGCTGGCGCTGAGCGTCACGCACCCAGCGGTCGGAGATCGCCGGAGCGGCCAGATCGCCATTGGCGTCGAGCTGCCCCTCCTTCACGCCGGCGTCGATGGCGCTGACCCTGGCCGCAAAAATGTGGCCGGGGAGCGCGTCGAACACCACCGCAGCACCATCCTCCAGGCGCACATAGCGCAGGGCCTTCTCGCGGAAGTCGGCACTGATGTCCGCTTCATCCGCCACCAACGCGGCCACCGGATTGCCGGCATGCAGGAATGCGCCGGGGGACAGCTGCAGGTTGCTCAAGGTGCCGGCGCGCTCGGCACGCACTTCGCTGTATTCCAGTTGCAGGTGCGCCTGCTCCAGCGCGTTACGGGCCTGGCGCAGTCGCAGGTTGTCGTCGCCGACGGCGCCACGCTGGGCCACGAGCTCGCGAATGCGCGCACCGGCGGCACTCAGCTTGGCCTGGGCGGCCTGACGCTGCGCTTCGGTCTGCTCGAACAGCTGGCGCGATACGTGCTGGCTCTGCACCAGACGCCCGAGGCGCGCAGCCTCGCGTTGCAACTCACTGGCAGAAGCCTGGGCGGCGACCTGGTCGGCACGGGCCGCAGCGATAGCGGCGTCGAGTTGGCGGTTGTCCTGCTCGGCCTGTTCAAGCGCCAGCTCGGCGGCACGCACGGCCAGGCGGAAGGGTTCGGGGTCGAGACGGAACAGGACCTGGCCGGCCTCGACGTGCTGATTGTTGCTGACGGCGACGTCCAGCACCTGGCCGTCCACGCGTGGGGCGATGCGCAGCACCGGACGGGTCAGTTGCGCCTGGGGCGTGATGGGCATCCACAGGTCCGCCGCCAGGAAGTAGGCGAACAGCAGGACGAACAGGATGATGGCCGCCTGGACCCGCCGGGCGAATCTTTGATCCGGAGTCATGCGTACCTCGAAGGGACCCGCAGCGGATGCGGGTGGGGGAAAGACGGGAACGGCACGACCTCGGCCATTACCGCCCATGGGGACAAAGTATATTTAGCTGGGATTCGAGGATAATCTCCCACTTGCGAGAAGCAGCCTTACACAAGGGGTAACAATGGATACGCTCCACAGCATGCGGGTTTTCGTGCGGGTGATAGACACCGGCAGTTTTACCGCCGCAGCCCAGGCCATGGACCTGTCCACCGCGCAGGTATCAAGGCTGGTATCGGAGCTGGAACAGCAGCTCCAGGCCCGCCTGCTGCATCGCACCACCCGCCGTCTCGCGCTGACCGAAGTGGGCGAGCGCTACCTGCAACGCTGCCGGCAAATCCTCGGTGAAGTGGACGAGGCCGCCGCCGAGGCACGCGGTGCCCATCTCAAGCCCCATGGCCGCCTGCGCGTACACACCATGACCGGCCTGGGCCTGCAGCACCTCACCCCCCTGGTGGCACGCTACAGCGAGCTCTATCCGGAAGTGGTGGTGGAACTGACCCTGTCGCAGCGCACCCCCGACCTGCTGGAAGATGGCCACGACGTCATCATCACCTTCGCCCGCGAGCTGCCCGATTCGCAGATGGTCGCCCAGGTACTGGGGCCGATGTTCAGCGTGCTCTGCGCAGCCCCCGGTTATCTGAAGAAGCACGGCGTACCCCTCAGCCCGGTGGACCTGCAGCAGCATCGCTATCTGCGGCTGCTGGACCCGCTGTATGAGGACAGCTGGGTGTTCAATGGCGAGCAGGGTGAATTCAACGTACTCCCCGCCGAGAGCTTCCAGGTGAACGTGGCCGAGTCGTTGGCCAAGGCCGCGCAGGCCGGCATGGGCATCTGCCTGCTGCCCTCTTTCGTCGCCTGCCCGCCCGTGCGTGAAGGCAAGCTGCTGCGGCTCCTGCCGGATTACCGCCTGCGCGAGCGCAACATCTACGCCATCTACCCGTCGCGGCGTTTCCTCGACGCCAAGATCAAAACCTGGGTCGAGTTCCTCAAGGCCGAATTGCCGCCGCTACTGACCCAGGACGAAGCCCTGCTCGAAGATCCGAATCGCTGGGCGATCAACGCGAAACTATTGCGCAAAGAGAAATAGTTCTTCACTGAAACCGCTATTTTTCCCCTTTCCTGACCTCCCTAAGATGGCGCCATGTTTCGCAAGAAACCATCTGAGAGGTTCAAGATATGCAACGCAACGCGATTTTTACTGCCGTTTTCGCCGTATTTTCTCTATTTTTCTCGCAATTGACCCTGGCCGAAGAATCCAACGCCTTTGTTGCACGCAACGCAGCTCTGGCCGAGCAGCGCGCCGACGCGGCCCAGCAGGAAGCCATCGCCAAGCAAGGCGCTGAGCAACAGAAGCAGTCCGACGCCCACCAGGACAGCTGATCCCTGTCACTCCCTGTTCTCCACCTCCTGACGTTGATGCGTGACAGCTCCTATATCGACGTCCTGTTCAGGCCGCTCATGACGAGCGGCCTTTTTTTGCCTACAGGAAATGCCGGTGGCGACGGGCGACTTGAGGGGCAGTTGCGCTGCCCTTGGCGATTGAAATCGCCCCTACAGGAACAGCCTGTCCCCGCCTTGTACGGGCGAATACATTCGCCAACCGAACCACCGGTTCGGCCTGCGATGCGTCCGCAGAAAGCAAAAAGGCCGGCATCTCTGCCGGCCTTTCTCATGGGCTCGCAAGCGTCAGGCGGCGGCCGGACGCAGGGAGTAGGTCTTCAACTGCTCGGCGAAATCGCGCAGGGACTGGATACCGCTGGCTTCGGCCTCGTGAATCCATTCCTTGATGGCGGCGAGCATGTCGTGGCCATTGGCGCTGGTCTTCACCCAGATCTGCTGCAGCGCCAGGCGCTTCTCGTAGATCACCTTGAGGGCCTGGCTCTGTTCCAGCATGGCGGCGATGCGCGCCTGGTGGCCTTCGTCGAGCAGGCTGGTCTCGCGGGAAAGCAGGCGTTTGGCGCGGCGGAACAGGTGGCGTACCGACTCGTCGGCCTTGGCCAGTTCCTGCTTCACCAGCGGAGCGATCACCAGCTTGCGGTACTGGGCCATGATCTGGAAACGGTTGTTGAGGATGGCCATGGCGGTGTCCATGTCCAGGTTGCCCTTGCCTTCGACGCGGTGGGCGATCGGTGCCACGCGCTGCACCTTGGCCATGCCGAGGATGCTGAACAGCTTGATCCAGGCCCAGCCCATGTCGAACTCCCACTTCTTCACCGACAGCTTGGCGGAGTTCGGATAGGTGTGGTGGTTGTTGTGCAGCTCTTCACCGCCAATCAGGATGCCCCAGGGCACCAGGTTGGTGGCGGCATCACGGCATTCGAAGTTACGGTAGCCGATGGCATGGCCCAGGCCATTTACGACGCCTGCAGCCCAGACCGGTATCCACATCATCTGCACAGCCCAGATGGTGATGCCGCCCGCGCCGAACAGCGCCAGGTCGATCAGAGCCATAAGGGTGACACCACCGATGGGGTAGCGGCTGTAGACGTTGCGCTCCATCCAGTCATCCGGGCAGTTCTTGCCGTAGATGCGCAACGTCTCTTCATTTTTCGCCTCTTCCGCGTACAGTTCCGCGCCTTGGCGCAGTACGGTCCACAGGCCTTTGACCACCGGGCTGTGGGGGTCGTCAGCAGTTTCGCACTTGGCGTGGTGCTTGCGGTGGATGGCGGTCCACTCGCGGGTATTCATGGCGGTGGTCAGCCACAACCAGAAACGGAAGAAATGCTTGAGCGCCGGATGCAGTTCCAGCGAGCGGTGCGCCGAGTAGCGGTGCAGATAGACAGTGACGCTGACGATGGTGATGTGGGTCATCACCAGGGTGACAGCCACCAGCTGCCACAGCGACAGGTCGAGAAAGCCGTTGTACCACATGGATGGTGTTGCCTCGGGTAAAGTGAGCGGGGCTTATCGCGTATAGCTCCTCGGATTATCACAAAGCGCCCGGAGAAAACCATCCTGTCTTTTAGATAGAAGCCCTCCGGTCGTCGGTTGCTTCTATAATCCGCCAATTGCCCGTTTCACCCATGCCAGGAAGGCCGCACCCATGCGTTTCAAGTTCAGTGCCCTGCGATTGGTGCTGCCCTACTTCATTCTCGCTAGCCTGTGGGTGCTGTTCAGTGACCGCGCACTCTATTCCCTGGTGGGCGACCGTGTACTGCTGGCCGAGCTGCAGACCACCAAGGGACTGCTCTTCGTGCTGGTTACCAGCCTCCTGTTGTTCACCCTTGTCTGCCTGCACCTGCACCGCCTGAAGGACTATCTGGATGCCCGCCGCGAACACGAAAGCAGCCTGCGCCAGGCCGCCGCTGTGTTCGACAGCACCCAGGAGGGCGTGCTGGTCACAGATGCCGAAAGCCGCATCGTCCACGTCAACCGTGCCTTTTCCCGCATCACCGGCTTCGATGAAGCACAAGTACTGGGCAAGAATCCGCGCATCTTCAGCTCCGGCCGCCACGCCCCGGGCTTCTACAAGGCCATGTGGAATGCCCTGGACAACCGCCGCGAATGGAGCGGTGAAGTGTGGAACCGGCGCAAGAACGGCGAGATCTATCCGCTCTGGCAGAACATCCGCGCCATCCATGACGAAGACGGTCAGCTGACTCACTATGTGGCGGTATTCTCCGACGTCAGTGCGATCAAGCGCTCGCAGCACGAACTGGACTTCCTCGCCCACCACGATCCGCTGACCAACCTGCCCAACCGCCTGCTCTTCACCGAGCGTGTAGAACAGGCGCTGGAACGTGCCCACCGTGAGAAGCAGAACGGTGCAGTGCTGTTGCTGGACCTCGATCACTTCAAGCACATCAATGAAAGCTTCGGCCACTCCCATGGCGACCTGCTGCTGAAGATGGCCGGTGTGCGCCTCCAGGGGCTGATGGAAGGCGGCATGACCCTGGCGCGCCTGGGCGGCGACGAGTTCGGCGTGTTGTGGGAAAACTGCCCTCAGGCCGACCAGGCCGCAGCCCTGGCCGAGCGCATCCGCAGCGAACTGGCGACCCCCTTCCGACTGGACGGCCATGACCTGTTCATCAGCACAAGCCTGGGCATCAGCCTGTTCCCGAACGTCGACGCCAATGTCGAACAGGTGATGCGCAATGCCGACTCGGCCCTGTTCAAGGCCAAGAGCTCGGGCCGCGATTCCTATGCCTTCTACAGCCAGGAACTGACCGAGCAGGCGCGCCAGCGCGTCGAGTTGTTCAGCGCCCTGCGCCAGGCGATGGAGCTGGGTCAGCTGCAAGTCCACTACCAGCCCATCCAGCGCCTGGCCGACGGCCAACTGGTCGGTTTCGAGGCACTGGTGCGCTGGGCGCATCCCGAGCGTGGCCTGGTACCACCTGGTGAGTTCCTGCCAATCGCCGAGCAGAGTGGGTTGATCGCCAGCATCGACGTCTGGGTACTGGAACAGGCCTGCCGGCAGATGCGGTGCTGGCTGGAGCAGGGTCACGCATTGTCTTTCGTGGCGGTGAACCTGTCCTGCCGGCTGTTCCACCGCACCGAGCTGGATAGTGAAGTGGCCCGGGTGCTGGCCACCACGGGCCTTGCACCGGAGCGGCTGGAGCTGGAAATCACCGAAAGCGCGGTGATGGAGGACCCGGACGCCGCCGAGGCCCTGCTTGCTCGTCTGCGTGAACTGGGCGTGCGTCTGGCCATCGACGACTTCGGTACGGGCTACTCCTCGCTGCAGCGCCTCAAGCACCTGCCGGTGCAGAAGCTGAAGCTCGACCAGAGCTTCGTTCGTGGCCTGCCGGACGACAAGAACGATATCGCCATCGCTCGTGCCGTCACCGCCTTGGGCCACAGCCTGGGCATCAGCGTGCTGGCCGAAGGTATCGAGGTGGACGCCCAGGCCGGGTTCCTCCGTGAGCTGGGCTGCGACTACGGCCAGGGGTACCTGTTCAGCCGGCCCTTACCGGTGGAAGAACTCGAGCAGCTCTGGCCGGTAGCCTGAAGACGGCAGATTCGGCTTCGCCAGGCGTTGGCCCCCCCTGTCGGCAGCATCTGCGTCGCTCGAAAGCAATTTCGGTTATATAAAAATTCTTAAATAGTATTTTTAAGAATATTACCCGCTTGCTTAAGATTCGCTCCACGCCACGCGGAATACCTTCCTGAACCATGCCGCGGGCCCCATTTCTAGGAGCACGACCATGAGCGCAACCCTTCGTAGCGTGGAAGGCCAGGACGAGGCCAGCATCCTGCGTGAAATCCAGAGTGCCCTGCACGGCCTGCGTTTCGGCTCGGTGGAAATCACCGTGCACAACGGCCAGGTAGTGCAAATCGAACGCAAGGAAAAATTCCGCCTGCAGCAACCGAACCAGCGCGGTAACTGATTCACAGGACACCGTTCAAGCCTCACGAGGCTTGAAGCCCGACCGGACTGCCGGAGGGCGTTTCGACGAACACCAGTAAACAGCCCTAGCCAACACCTAAAAAAATTCCAGTTCCAGGAGCTTGATAATGTCGATTCGCCGCTTCGCCCTCGCCGCCCTCGCCAGCGCCCTGATCGCCGGTCCGGCCGCCGCCGCCACCGAACTGCTCAACGTGTCCTACGACCCGACCCGCGAGCTCTACCAGGAATACAACGCCGCCTTCGCCAAGCACTGGAAGGCCGAAGGTGGCGACGATCTGAAGATCCAGCAATCCCATGGCGGCTCCGGCAAACAGGCCCGCGCCGTGATCGACGGCCTGAAGGCCGACGTGGTGACCCTGGCCCTGGCCGGCGACATCGACGAACTGCAGAAGCTCGGCAAGCTGATCCCGGAAAACTGGCAGGCTCGCCTGCCGCAGAACAGCACTCCTTACACCTCGACCATCGTGTTCCTGGTGCGCAAGGGCAACCCCAAAGGCATCAAGGACTGGGGCGACCTGACCAAGCAGGGCGTTGAAGTCATCACCCCGAACCCGAAGACCTCCGGCGGTGCACGCTGGAACTTCCTGGCCGCCTGGGCATGGGCCAAGAAGGAGTACGGCAGCGACGCCAAGGCACAGGAATACGTGAAGGAGCTGTACAAGCACGTACCGGTGCTGGATACCGGCGCCCGTGGCTCGACCATCACCTTCGTCAACAACCAGATCGGCGACGTGCTGCTGGCCTGGGAAAACGAAGCCTTCCTGGCTCTGAAAGAACAAGGCGGCGAGAACTTCGAGATCATTGCGCCGAGCCTGTCGATCCTGGCCGAACCGCCGGTATCGGTGGTCGACAAGAACGTCGACAAGAAGGGCACCCGCAAGGTTGCCGAAGCCTACCTGCAGTACCTGTACAGCGAGGAAGGCCAGCGCATCGCGGCGAAGAACTTCTACCGCCCGCGTAACGAGAAGGTCGCGGCCGAGTTCGCCAAGCAATTCCCGAAACTGGACCTCGTGACCGTGGACAAGGACTTCAACGGCTGGAAAGAAGCCCAACCCAAGTTCTTCAACGACGGCGGCATCTTCGACCAGATCTACCAGGCGCAGTAAGCGCGGAAGACGCCCCCTCTCCCCAACCCTCTCCCTGAAGGGAGAGGGGGCTCGAAGGCCTGATCTCCGGATCGGGCCTCTTTGCTGTCAGCGGGAGAGAAACCAAGCGTTCCAACGCAGAGTAAGGACAGAACATGTCGCGACGCATCTCCCCGGTCATACCCGGCTTCGGGCTGACCCTGGGATACACCCTGGTGTATCTCAGCCTCCTGGTCCTGATTCCCCTGGGTGCCCTGTTCCTCAAGACCACCGAGCTGACCTGGGTCCAGTTCTGGACCATCATCAGCGCCCCCCGCGTGATCGCCGCCCTCAAGCTCAGTTTCGGTACCGCCCTGGCGGCCGCCGTGATCAATGGCATCATCGGCACCCTGCTGGCCTGGGTGCTGGTGCGCTACGACTTCTTCGGCCGCAAGGTCATCGACGCCATGGTCGACCTGCCTTTCGCGCTGCCCACCGCGGTCGCCGGTATCGCCCTCACCGCGCTCTATGCGCCCGCGGGCCTGGTGGGCCAGTTCGCCACCGACCTCGGTTTCAAGATTGCCTACACCCCGCTCGGCATCACCCTGGCGCTGACGTTCGTGACCCTGCCCTTCGTGGTGCGGACGGTGCAGCCAGTACTGGCCGATATCCCCCGCGAGGTTGAGGAGGCCGCCGCCTGCCTGGGCGCCAAACCGCTGCAGATTTTCCGCCACGTGCTGGTGCCGGCGCTGCTGCCGGCCTGGCTGACCGGTTTCGCCCTGGCCTTCGCCCGTGGCGTGGGCGAGTACGGCTCGGTGATCTTCATCGCCGGCAACATGCCGATGAAAACCGAAATCCTGCCGCTGCTGATCATGGTCAAGCTGGACCAGTACGACTACACCGGCGCCACCGCCATCGGCGTGCTGATGCTGGTCGTCGCCTTCGTCCTGCTGCTGCTGATCAACCTGCTGCAACGCCGCATCGAAACCCCGTGAGGAGAGCGCCATGAGTTCCGCAAGCCTGACCGCCGCGTCCTCCGCCAACGCCGCCCGCCGGGGCAGCGCACTGGGTCGCCGTATCCTGATCGCCTTCGCCTGGCTGGCTTTCGCCCTGTTCCTTCTGCTGCCACTGCTAGTGGTCCTGAGCGAGGCGTTGAAGCAGGGCCTGGGTACCTTCTTCGAAGCCATTTTCGAGCCGGACGCCCTTTCCGCACTGAAACTGACCCTGATCGCCGTTTTTATCTCGGTGCCGCTCAACCTGGTGTTCGGCGTTGCCGCCGCCTGGTGCGTGAGCAAATACGAGTTTCGTGGCAAGAGCCTGCTGGTCACCCTGATCGACCTGCCGTTCTCGGTGTCGCCGGTCATCGCCGGCCTGATCTACGTGCTGCTGTTCGGCGCCCAGGGCTACTTCGGTGAATGGCTGCAGGACCGCGACATCCAGATCGTCTTCGCCGTGCCCGGCATCGTCCTGGCCACGATCTTCGTGACCTTCCCCTTCGTCGCCCGTGAGCTGATCCCGCTGATGCAGGAACAGGGCACGCAGGAGGAAGAAGCCGCACGCCTGCTCGGCGCCAACGGCTGGCAGATGTTCTGGCACGTGACCCTGCCGAACATCAAATGGGGCCTGATCTACGGCGTGGTGCTCTGCACCGCGCGGGCGATGGGCGAGTTCGGGGCGGTATCGGTGGTGTCCGGCCACATTCGTGGCGTCACCAACACCCTGCCCCTGCACGTCGAAATTCTCTACAACGAGTACAACCACGTCGCCGCCTTCAGCGTCGCCAGCCTGCTGCTGGTGCTCGCCCTGTGCATCCTCCTGCTCAAGCAGTGGAGCGAGTCGCGCCTGTCCCGTCTCAAGTCGAATGCTGATGAGGAGTAACCACCGTGAGCATTGAAATCCGCAACGTCAGCAAGAACTTCAACGCCTTCAAGGCGCTCAACGAAATCAACCTGGATATCCACAGCGGCGAACTGGTGGCGCTGCTTGGCCCGTCCGGCTGCGGCAAGACCACCCTGCTGCGGATCATCGCCGGTCTGGAAACCCCGGACCTGGGCAGCATCGTGTTCCACGGCGAAGACGTCTCCCAGCACGACGTACGCGATCGCAACGTCGGCTTCGTGTTTCAGCACTACGCGCTGTTCCGCCACATGACGGTGTTCGACAACGTCGCCTTCGGCCTGCGAATGAAGCCCAAGCGCGAACGTCCGAGCGAAAAGCAGATCGCCGAGAAGGTCCACGAGCTGCTGAACATGGTGCAGCTCGACTGGCTATCCGACCGTTACCCGGAACAACTCTCCGGTGGCCAGCGCCAGCGTATCGCCCTGGCCCGCGCTCTGGCGGTGGAGCCGAAGATCCTGCTGCTCGACGAACCCTTCGGTGCCCTCGACGCCAAGGTGCGCAAGGAGCTGCGCCGCTGGCTGGCGCGCCTGCACGAAGAGATCAACCTGACTTCCGTGTTCGTCACCCACGACCAGGAAGAAGCCATGGAAGTGGCCGACCGCATCGTGGTGATGAACAAGGGGGTGATCGAGCAGATCGGCGCACCGGGCGAGGTCTACGAGAATCCGGCCAGCGACTTCGTCTACCACTTCCTCGGCGACTCCAACCGCCTGCACCTGGGCGACGACCAGCACCTGCTGTTCCGCCCGCACGAAGTCTCGTTGTCGCGCTCCGAAGTGGCCGAGCATCGCGCCGCCGAAGTCCGCGACATCCGCCCCCTGGGCGCCATCACCCGGGTGACCCTGAAGGTGGACGGCCAGGACGAGCTGATCGAGGCCGAAGTGGTGAAGGACCACGACAGCCTGATCGGCCTGGTGCGTGGCGAAACGCTGTTCTTCAAGCCCAAGGCCTGGCAGAAGGCGGCGGGGTTCTGACCGAGCGGAGCCCCTCTCCCCCAGCCCCTCGCCCTTCAGGGAGAGGGGACGGGGAGAGGGCAGCCGGCGCACCAAACCTCCCCCTGCATTCCATATTTCACTCCACCCCGAATCGTCCCGATTCAGCGGCCCGGATACTGGCCACGTATCCATTGGCGCTATCCTGCGCCCCGACACAAGGAGTGAAACCGTGGCCGATTCCCTGATTACCTACCTGCCCCTGATTGCCGCCACCTTCCTGCTCGCCGGCACGGTGAAGGGCGTGGTCGGCCTGGGCCTGCCAACCATTTCCGTGGGCCTGCTGGGGCTGGTCATGCCTCCGATGCAGGCCGCCGCGCTGCTAATCGTGCCGTCCATGGTCACCAATATCTGGCAGCTCGCCGCCGGCAGCAGCCCCCTGGCGATGCTGCGCCGACTTTGGCCGATGCTCGCCGGGATCTTCGCCGGCACCTGGGCCATGACCTGGGTGGTGAATGCCGCTGACTTGCCCGGCGCGACCTCGATCCTCGGTGTCGCCCTGGTGATCTACGCGCTGCTCGGACTCGCTTCGGTGCGCTTCAGCGTGGCCCCGGCCAACGAAGACTGGCTGGGCCCGGTGATCGGTGCGGTGACCGGCGCCCTGACTGCACTGACCGGCGTCTTCGTTATCCCCGCGGTGCCTTACTTGCAGGCCATCGGCCTGGAGAAAGATGAACTGGTGCAGGCCCTTGGGCTGTCCTTCAGCGCCTCCACCATCGCCCTGGCAGTGAGCCTCGGACACAGCGGCGAACTGCTGCAACCAGCGGTGCTAGGCGCCTCGCTGCTGGCCCTGGTACCTGCGCTGCTGGGCATGGCCGGCGGGCAATGGTTGCGCAAGCGCATCAGTGCCGAACGCTTCCGTCGCTGGTTCTTCATCGGTTTGCTGCTACTGGGCAGCGACCTCGTCCTGCGCGGTCTGTTCTGAGCCATGAGCGCCGGCCGCACAGGCCGGCGCCGCTTCCGATCACGCGACCACTTCCTGGCAACGACGCAGACCAAAGAACTCCAGCTCGGCGAGCACGGCTACCGCCACCGCCTGACCGATCACGAAGACCTTGCCCAACAGGGTCGGCTCGACCCAACCCAGCGCCAGAAACGAGAGGCTGTCGATCACCCACACGGCGTTGATCGCCAGCACTGCCCAGATCCAGCCGCGCCGCAGCGTCTGACGATTGGCCAGCCAGCCAAGCGCCAGCGCGAAGGGCAGCAAGCCAATGCCGGCACCCAGAAGCAGCGCACGTGGCAGCCCCAGCAGTTCTTCCAGCGGGCCGGCTGCCAGCGTCAGCAACAACCCCATGGCGCCGCTGGCCAGGGCATCGGCTTGCAGGGCACGGCGCAGCATCGGGGACATATCGAGATGAGTCATGGTGGTTCTCCTGTCGATGGGGCGCCGGAGTGGCGCTTGGCGACAGATTTCCGCGAAACCCGCAGCGGGTCGATTACCTGCCAGGTAATGGCCGAGCTTCCCTCCCTGAACTATCGTCGGTGCCATGAATACATCTGCCCACCCCGTCGGCGCGCTGTTGCGCCAATGGCGCCAGCGGCGCCGCCTCAGCCAGCTCGACCTCGCCTGCGACGCGGAGATTTCCACGCGTCACCTGAGCTTCGTCGAGACCGGTCGCGCCCATCCCAGTCGCGAGATGCTGCTGCACCTGGCCGAGCAACTGGAGATTCCCCTGCGTGAGCGTAATCGCCTGCTGACCGCAGCCGGATATGCGCCGCTGTTCTCCCAACGTGCGCTCGACGACCCAGCCCTGGCCGGCGCGCGCACGGCGGTCGAGCAATTGCTCAAGGCCCACGAACCCAACCCGGCGCTGGCGGTGGACCGGCACTGGAACCTGCTGGCGGCCAATGGTGCTGTGGCGTCCCTGCTCTCGGGAGTGGCGCCGGAACTGCTGGCGCCGCCACTCAACGTGCTGCGGGTGTCACTGCACCCGAAGGGCCTGGCGCCCCATATCGTCAACCTCGGCCAGTGGCGCGCGCATCTGCTGGAACGCCTGCATCGGGATATCGAAGTCAGCGGCGACCCGGAACTACAGGCGCTGTTCGATGAGCTCAATGGCTACCCCGCACCACCTCCACCGGAAGGTCTGCCCAGCGATGCGGTGCTCGTGCCGCTGCAACTGCGCACATCTGTTGGCGTCATCAGTTTCATCAGCACCATCACGGTGTTCGGCACTCCGGTCGACGTCACCCTGGCCGAGCTTGGGCTAGAAACCCTGTTCCCCGCCGACCCAGTCAGCGCCGAGTTGCTGCGCAAGCTGCAGGGCAAAGCCTGAAAAACATCGATTCACCCACAACAAATCATTCTTTCGGGTAGTAGCGTGAGAGCCACGGCGCAGTAGGCTGTGCCGGCACCTTTATCGACTCCTCAGAACAACAAGAACAGGAGCACCCGCCATGATCCGCAAGGTTCTGCTGTATCCGCTGATCGCTCTTCTGCTGGGCGTCGCCATGCCCGGTCTCGCCACGGAACGCTCCCCTCTGGAACTGGTACAGGTCCACGCCAGCCGTGCCACGGCCAGCCTGCTGCTGTTTCGCGGGGAAGGCTTCCAGGACGTCCATGCCGAACGAATGCGTAGCGACCTCAAGGCGCTGGATGCCGACTACCAGCGCATCTCCACGCCGAGCGGGGACTTGCGCAAGGCCCATGACGCGTTTGTTACCCAGCTCGAACAGGGCGTTTCCTACGGCCGCAAGGAAGAAGACGTGCCGTGGCGCTTTCCCCAGGAGCTGGCCAAGGCTTTGCGCGACTTCCTCATCGCCGCACGCTCTCAGGCCGGCACGGGCGGAGCTGAGGAACTGCCCGCCAAGGTGGAGTACCTCAATGTCCAGTACCTGAGCCGGTCCTACATCGGCACCTTCGAAATTGCCCGCGAGAACGGCGATACCTATATCGGCCAGGACGAACGTCGCCTGCTGCCGGACATAGACAAGGAGCTGGCGCCGCTGGACGACAAGGCCGACCCGGCGCTGGCCAAGCTGAAGACTCGCTGGGGGTTCCTGAGGACTGCACTGAGCGACCTGAACAGCCAGAGCAACACACTGGTCAGCGCCTCCGGCCGGCCCTACGCGCCCATGATGGTGGACCGTCAGGCGCGGTCGATGAGTGGGCAGTTGCTGACGCTGGGCGACCTCTCCCCCTGATTCAGAAATAGGGGTGAGAAAGCCAGATACCGCAGGGAAATGCTCGGGACTGGACGCTCGCAGGGACAGCCCCCTCTCCCTTCAGGGAGAGGGCATCCGGGCCTGTTGGGCTTCGCTGCGCTCTGCACCAGCCTACGGGGCCGCTGCGCGCCCATGGGCGAATGAATCCGCCTCCGCCGGGATAAATCAAACCGCGGCCTTCTTCTCCCGAATGCACGTCGGGCCCGCACGCTCTTCTACCGCGTGCTCGATCTCCTTGCGCAGCCCCAGGAGGAAACCGAGCTCGGCAACCACGAACAGCGGCCCGATGATCAACCCGGTCAGGTCGTCGACGAAGGCCGGCTTGCGCCCCTCGTAGTAGTGCCCGATGAACTGGATCACCCAGCCCACGACGAACATCCCCAACCCGGCGCCAAGCCAGGCAGCGGTGCTTTGCACGGCGAGGGCAGCACCGAGCCACAAGCTCAACGCGAGCAGCGCTGTCATGACCAGGCCATATCGCAGGTCGAGGCGGAAGTAGTAGAGCGCAGAGACCAGGCTGACCAGCGCAGCCGGTGACCACCAAAGGCCGAAGGATTCGAAGCCGGGGCGCGACAGCAGCACGGCGACGGCGACCACGATCAGCGGAATGCCGACGAAATGGGTGGCGATGTTGCGGCGGTCACGGTGGTACTCGGCGTATTGGCCAAGTTGGTCGATGAGGGTTTTCATTGTTGTGTCCTCAGGTTTGCAGGCAATTGCGCCGATAATGGCGTCATGCCCGAAACAACCTCTGTCAGCTAGCCGACAAAGACCATGACCGAATTCAAGCACTACCTCGATCGTCTGCGCACTGGTCAATGGTTCAGCCAGTTACCCGCCGGCCTGCAGGAAGAACTGCTGACCATGGCGCAGCTCAGGCGCCTGGAGCCTGGTCAGCGTCTGTTCCGTCGTGGCGACCCACCCTGCGGGCTCTATGCGGTGCTGGAAGGCGCGATCCGGGTTGGCAGCATCAGCGAGAGCGGCAAGGAAGCGCTGCTGGTGCTGGTGGAGCCACCGCACTGGTTCGGCGAGATCTCCCTGTTCGACGGACAATCGCGTACCCACGACGCCTTCGCCGAGGGCCAGGTAACCCTGCTCAACCTGCCCCAGGCGCCGCTGCTGTCGCTGCTCAAACGCGAGCCTTGGCACTGGCGCGATTTCGCCCTGCTGATGAGCCAGAAGCTGCGCCTGGCCTTCATCGCCCTGGAGGAAATGAGCCTGCTGCCCGCGCCCCAGCGCCTGGCCAGGCGCTTGTTGATGATCGCCGAGGGTTACGGCGAGCGCTCCGGCCAACGGCGCGTCATCCAGTTGGCCCAGGAGCAGTTGGCAATGATGCTGGCGATATCCCGCCAGACCACCAACCAGATCCTCAAGGATCTGGAAGCCCAGGGTGCGCTGCGGCTGAACTATGGCGAGATCGAGATCCTCGATCCTGAACGGCTCAAGCGCGCGGCACAGGGCAAGCCGTAACCGGCAACTGCGGGTACGAATTCATTCGCCCAGGGTGGCGCAGCCGCCGTCTGCGATTACCTAGGGCGTACCGTCGGTTCGCTTGGCGATTGGAATCGCCCCTACACGTAACCAGCCTCGCTGCGCTCAGCGACCTGCGGTGAGGCTTTCGCGGTACTGGCTCGGGCTCTGTCCGGTCCAGCGCTTGAAGGCACGGCTGAAGCTACTGGTGTCGGCAAAGCCAAGCAGGTAGGCAATTTCACTGATGGAGCAGCGCGGGTCGCGCATATGGACCAGCGCCAGCGCCTGGCGGGTGTCGCCCAGAAGCTGCTCGTAGTTGCAGCCCTCATCCGCCAGGTGCCGCTGCAGGCTGCGCAAGCTGAGGTGCAGGGACTGGGCGATGCGCTCGGCTGAAGGTTCGCCATTCGGAAGCTGGGCCTCCAGGCAGGCACGCACCTTGCGCGACCAGGTGGGCTGCTGCAGTTGCTCCAGGGTTCGCTTGAGCACCGCTTCGTTGTGCTCGGCCAGTTCGGGATTGGAGTCCTCCAACGGTCGCTCGAAGTCGTCCGCCGCGAACTCCAGCAGGTTCTCATCGGCACCGAAGGCCAGCGGCGCGCGGAATACCGCGTGCCAGGGCTGCGGGTCAACCGGCTGCTGGCGGCGAAGGTGTACGGCGAGCGGCGCATAGTCTCGGCCGATGCGGTTGCGGCAGGTGCGCACGTAGATGGCGGCAAAGGCATCCACCGCTTCCGGCGCCGGCTCGAAGCCGTCTTCACGCACCCGCAGACGGAACAGGTAGCGCTCACCTTCGCGTGACAGCTCCAGCTCCAGCGCGTCGCTGACCACCTGGTGATAACGCACGATGCGCTCGAAGACTTCCCGCAGGCTGGCGCTGGCCACCAGGGCATAGCCCAGGGCGTGGAAGGTGGTGGGACTGACGTAGGTGGAAATCTTCAGCCCCAGGGCCGGGTCGCCGCTGGCGTCTACGGCCAACTGCCAGAGACGCGTGGTGGCGGACAGCGGGTAGCGCGCGTTGGGGTCGTCCATCAACGCCGGATCGAGCCGGGCCTGGCGGCAGAGTTCCGCGCTGTCGAGGCCGAGCGCGTCCAGCTGCTTGCGCAGGGCTCGGGTCCAACTGGCGAGGGTAGTGGGTTCGCTCATGCAGGTTGGCGTTTCCGGTCAACAGGTTGGCGTGCTCGGTCGGGCGCGGCGACGGCTCGGAACGGCACAGTAGAACCATCTCCGACAAGAGGATGGAAGCATGTTCGCCAAGCCTGCAAGCCCCCGCACGCTGAATGACCAGCAGCGATCAGCGCATATTCGTGAAGTGGTGATGGCCAGTGGCAACGCACTGCGCCAGCGATTTCCCGTGTTGCAACATCAGGACGCCATCGGCGCAGGCATCCTCGCCTTCGCCCTGACCGGCATGCTGGGTTCCGCCCTGCTCTATCTGAACGACCAGATCGCCTGGTGGGCCTGCCTGCTGCTCAACGCCTTCTTTGCGTCGCTGACCCACGAGCTGGAGCACGACCTGATTCACAGCATGTACTTCCGCAAGCGCAAGGTGCCGCACAACCTGATGATGGCGCTGGTCTGGATGGCGCGGCCAAGCACCATCAACCCCTGGATTCGTCGCCACCTGCACCTCAACCACCACAAGGTGTCCGGTACCGAGACCGACCTCGAAGAACGCGCCATCACCAACGGCGAACCCTGGGGCCTGGCGCGTCTGCTGATGGTCGGCGACAACGTGATGTCCTCGCTCATCCGCATGCTGCGAGCCAAGACCTGGACACAAAAGCGCGGCATCCTCTGGCGCACCCTGAAGGTCTACGCGCCGCTGGCGCTGCTGAACTGGGCCACTTGGTACGTCTTCCTCGGCTTCCACGCCATCGACACCCTGGCCTGGGCCCTGAATGCCCCTATCGCCTGGTCGGCCGGCACCCTTGAAGTGATGAGCATCGTCAACATCGCCGTGGTGGTGCTGGTGGGACCGAACGTACTGCGCACCTTCTGCCTGCACTTCGTCAGCTCCAACATGCACTACTACGGCGACGTCGAACTGGGCAACGTGATCCAGCAGACCCAGGTGCTCAACCCTTGGTGGATGTGGCCACTGCAAGCGTTCTGCTTCAACTTCGGCAGCACTCACGCCATCCATCATTTCGTGGTCAAGGAGCCGTTCTACATCCGTCAGTTGACGGCGCCGGTAGCGCACAGGGTGATGCGCGAGATGGGCGTGCGCTTCAACGATTTCGGCACCTTTGGCCGCGCCAACCGCTGGCACCCGAAGGAGCAGCCAGTCACCCAGCCCGCGCAACCCACCGTTGGATAGGGCACGGGCTGCGCGCCGCCGCCCCTATGATCGCGACAACGCGCGCCCCTGGGCGCACGCCTTCCCCGAGCACAGCTGCAAGCATGAGGTAGCGGCATGAAAACCTGGATTTGTGTGGTCTGCGGCCTGATTTACGACGAAGCCAAGGGCTGGCCCGACGAGGGCATCCCCGCCGGCACCTCCTGGAACGACGTGCCAGACGACTGGATCTGCCCGGACTGTGGCGTCGGCAAGAACGATTTCGACATGCAGGAAATCTGAGCCCGAATTCGCGGTGCCTCTTCCCTGTGGGAGCGAATTCATTCGCGATCGATACGACGCCAGCGTCATGAGGGGCAGCCCTTCGGCCTGCTTCGCGAATGAATTCGCTACAAGCTTCACCTCGTCGTCGATTCCGTCTCAAAACCTCAGGCTCACCCGCGCCGTCAACCCGTTGTCCCGCGCGTCTTCGGCATAGGTGCCGTTATAGAACAGCCCGGCGTAGGCCTGTTCGGTAAGCTGGTAATCCACCCCCGCGTCCAGCCTGAAAGCGTCCCGGGTCAGTGCCACGGCGGCGCCACTCTCGTCGTCGATCCGGCTGTCGCTGAAAGCATGCCGCCAACCCGAGCTGATGCGCGCGGTCAGGCGCCGCCCCGATTCAAGCTCGATGCGCGTGGTACCGCGCAGGCCGAAGGTGCTGTAGCCGATCTCGTCGCGCTGGCTACCGAGACTACCCCGCGAATCGCTGTCCAGGCGCACGTAGGCCAGCTCGCTGAAACCTTCTGCGCTGAAGTCACGAAAATCCAGGGAGTAGCTGAGCTCGCCGAACACCTGGCCGCTATCGGCATCGGCCGCGCGCGTGTCACCGTCGTGGCCACTCCAGGCCGCCCCCAACTTCACGCCGATCTGGTTGTAGATCTTGGTGCCGGCGTAGGCGCCCAGATGCAGGCTGTGGATATCCGCATCCACACCCTGCACCTCCACGGAGGTGGTCGAGTAGCCGCCCATCACACCAGCGAACCAGTTACCCAGCTTGCGCTCGCTGCCCAGCAAGAGTCCGCCGATATCCCGCTCACGGCGGGGCGCCCGGTGGTCCGCATCCGCCGAGCCGTGACTGCCGAAAGCCCGCGCCCAAGCCGGCGTCTGTCCCTCTTCCAGGGGCGGTTCACGGAAGGAAAAACGGATCTGCTGGATGCGCTCGGATGCGGCATCGCGGAGGAAGTGGCTGTCTTCCAGCAAGCTGGCGCGACTGGACGCGGCAAAGGGGTCGCCAAGGGCCTGCGCGCTCAGCAACAAGGAGCAGAGACCGGCAATGACGACGCGCGGCGATGGATGCTGGCCCATGCAGGGCACCTCCAGACGGGGCATGTGGATAACTCTAGTTCGATGCTGGGCAATTCAATTTCCCGAATCCACCCCCGAGTTTCTGATTTGCCGGAGATTCACGACGCTGGCGCAATGGCCACCGGCACACATAAGGAACCTGCCCATGCGCCCGCTGCTTTCCCCCGGCCTCAATGCCCATGCCTCGATGCTGCTCTGGGCATTGCTGGTAGCGCTATCGTTCTTCGCCGCTGCCCAGCTGAACCCGGCGCTCGACGCCCTGCCACTCACCGCATTGCGCCTGCTGCTTTCAGGAAGCCTGTTCTTGCCCTTGCTTCTGTTTCGCCGCCCCGGTCTTCCTGGCGGACGCGCACTGTTGGCGCATGTGGTGCTGGGTGGGTTGTTGGCACTCTATTTCGGCAGCCTGTTCGAAGCGCTGAAACACACCAAGGCACTGGACACCGCGCTGCTTTACGTCAGCGTGCCGCTGCTGACGCTCGGCGGTGAACGCCTGCTGCTGGGCAAACCGGTGCTGCAACGGCTTTGGCCGACCCTCATCGCCGCGCTCGGCGCCCTGGCCCTGCTCGGCCTCGACAATGCCCATTTCGATACCTATGCCTATACGGTCTACGGTATCGGCTGTCTCGCCATGGCGCTCTATGCCCCACTCAGCCAGCGTCTGAAACCCTGGCTCGGTGCCGAACGCGGCGCCGCTTCCCTGGCCTGCGGCAACCTGCTGGCAGGTGGCTTGCTGCTCGTCCTGGTCAGCACCCTCGGCCAGCGCTGGGACGGCCTGCAAGGCATCGCCCTGCGCGACATCGGTTGGCTGTTCTACCTGGCCCTGACCGCTACCCTCGCGACCTTCTGGCTCCTGCACAGGGCCATCCATTGGCTGCCACCGGCAACAGTGATCGCCTACAGCTACCTGAGCGGCCTGTTCGCCCTGCTGCTGCAGAGCGTCTGGCTGCACAAGGTACCCGCGCCGCTGGCCTGGGCCGGTGCCGTGCTGATTGTCCTCGGCATGCTCTGGCTGGCTCGCCTGAGCCCGGCGCGCACGGCCACCGCCTGAGTGCTTGCCATGTCGACAGGCTCGGGTTCTGATGGCGTTCCTGCCCCATGGAACCCGACCATGCTGCTCGCGAACGGACTACGCAAGATCGATTTCCAGGACCTCTTGGTGTTTCTCGAAATCTACGAGCGGCAGCACCTGGGGGAAGTCGCGGAGGTACTGAACCTCAGTGCCTCCAGCGTCAGCTACAGCCTGAGAAAACTCCGCGGTACCCTCGACGATGAGCTCTTCATCGCCACTCGCAGCGGCATGCGACCCACCCGCAAGGCCCTGGCCATGCGCCCCCACGCCCGCGCCATGATCGATCTGATGAACGCCTGCTTCAGCGAGTCCCGCGCCTTCGACCCCAGCCAGGCACCGCGTACGTTCCGCCTCTGCGCGCCGGAGTACTTCGAGCTGCTGATCCTGCCGCCTTTGCTGCGCCGACTGAGCGATGCGGGCTACCCGGTGAGCCTGGAGGTGCAACGCCTGGGCCGGGAAATTCCCGCCGAGGCCCTGGTGCAGGGTGAGCTCGACCTGGCCCTGGGCTTCGGCCCGAATCAGCACCGCGCCCACCCCGGAATAGTGAGCCTGGCGCTGCTCAAGGATGAGCTGCTCTGCGTACGTGCCGCCGAAACGGAGCCCGTGGCGGACCTGGATGCATTCTGCGCACGACGCCAGGTGTTCCCCACACCCTGGGACTCGGATCGCAACATGATCGATGGCTGGCTGCAGCAGCAAGGCCGCTCCCGGCAGTTCGCCGCCCGCACCAACAATTACCTGGCCGCCCTGCAACTGATCCCGGCCAGCGAGTTGCTGCTGGTGCTGCCGGCGCGGGTGTATGAGCTATTGGGTAACCCCCGTACCGCCGCAAGTCCATTGCCCGACCTGCCAAGCTTTTCCCTGGAGCTGCTCTGGGCTCAGCCCTTCGACCAGGACCCGGCAAACATCTGGCTGCGCGAGCAGATTCTGAGCGTCTGCGCCGAGCAGTCACTTCTCTAGCAGGTCATCCACCACCCGGCCGAGGAAACCGCGACTCGCGTTCAGCACCTCGGCCTGGGTCTCTTCGCGGGCGAGCATGCGCGCCACCACCAATGCACCGACGCACTGGGAAATCATCGCCCAGGCCAGCTCGCCGTCTTCAAGGATTTCCGCCCAGGCACGCTGCAACTGCAGCATCCAGTGCTCGGCCTCCTCACGAACGGGAAGGTCGGCGCGGGCGATTTCAGCCCCCAGCGCCGGGATGGCGCAGCCGGTGTCGGGGTTCTGCAGATGGGCCATGCTCAGATAGCGGTCGAGGCAGCGCTCCAGCTTGTCACGGCAGAAGCCTTCGCCACGGGCGACGTGGCCGATCAGGCTCTGTGAAAGTTCGCGCTGGACGATGGCAGTGAAGAGGTCGTTCTTCGACGGGAAGTGGCTGTAGAAGGCGCCTCCGGTCAAGCCGATGGCTTTCATCAAGCCGTCGACGCCGGTGGTGGAAAAGCCGCCGAGCTTGGCAATGGCACCACTGCTTTCCAGCAGTTTTTGCCGGGTTTCTTCCTTGTGGGTGGCTGAATAACGCACGACGACCTCCGGTGGACTGGCTTGACGCACTGGCGAGCATAGCATAACGTCCGTTCAGCTAACGATCGTTCAGTAAAGGTGAACAGCATGGCTAGCGATACCGAGAACAAGAAAGTGGTACTGGTAATTGGTGCCGGTGACGCCACCGGCGGCGCCATCGCCCGGCGCTTCGCCCGCGAAGGGTATGTCGCCTGCGTGACCCGGCGAAGCGCCGACAAACTGCAGCCCCTGGTGGATGCCATTCGTGCCGAAGGTGGCGAAGCTCACGGCTTCGCCTCCGATGCACGCAAGGAAGAAGAGGTCGCCGAGTTGGTTGAAACCATCGAACGCGACATCGGCCCGATCGAAGCTTTCGTCTTCAACATCGGCGCCAACGTGCCCTGCAGCATCCTTGAGGAAACGGCGCGCAAGTACTTCAAGATCTGGGAGATGGCCTGCTTCTCGGGCTTCCTCACCAGCCAGGCGGTCGCCCGTCGCATGGTCACGCGCGAGCGCGGCACCATCCTCTTCACCGGCGCCACCGCCGGACTGCGCGGTGCCGCCGGGTTCGCCGCCTTCGCCGGGGCCAAGCACGGCATTCGCGCCCTGGCCCAGAGCATGGCGCGCGAGCTTGGCCCGCGAAATATCCACGTCGCCCACGTTGTGGTGGACGGTGCCATCGACACCGAATTCATCCGCGACAGCTTCCCCGAGCGCTACGCACTGAAGGACCAGGACGGCATCCTCGATCCCGACCACATCGCTGAGAACTACTGGTACCTGCACAGCCAGCCGCGCGATGCGTGGACGTTCGAACTGGATCTGCGGCCCTGGATGGAACGCTGGTGATCCCATAGGAGCGAGCTTGCTCGCGAAATGCTCCCGCACGGCCTCGTTCGCGAGCACGCTCGCTCCTACCTGGCCGTAGCCGAAACCAACGACGAGAACCCTCATGACCAAAACCGTCGAATTCTTCTTCGACCTCGGCAGCCCGGCCAGCTACCTGGCCTGGACCCAGCTGCCGGGGATCTGCGCCAGGACCGGCGCCACGCTGCACTATCGCCCAATGCTGCTGGGCGGTGTGTTCCAGGCCACCGGCAATGCCTCGCCTGCCGCCGTTCCGGCCAAGGCGCGGCACACCATGATCGATATGCAGCGCTTCGCCCGACGCTATGACGTACCGATGCACTTCAACCCCTTCTTCCCCATCAACACGCTGACGCTGATGCGCGCCGCCATCGGCGTGCAGATGCGTCAGCCAGAACGCTTTGGAGCCTATCTGGATGCCATGTTCCGCGCGCTCTGGCAGGACAAGCGCAATCTCGGCGACCCCGTCGTGCTGGCCGCCGTCCTGCAGGAGGCCGGCTTCGATCCCCAGGCGATGCTGGCCCTGGTGGGTGAACAGGAGGTGAAGGACGCGCTTAAGGCAGTTACCGAAGAAGCAGTGAAACGCGGAGTATTCGGCGCACCCACCTGTTTTGTCGGTGAAGAGATGTTCTTCGGTCAGGATCGGCTGGATTTCGTCGAGGAAGCACTGGCCTGAGTCGACATCCCGAGCTTCGGCAGCGACGCCAGCAATGCGGCGTCGAGGCCGAGCATTCGCGCAGCCTTGTGTTTGGCCAGTTGGGCCGCGTCCTCGCCTTCCGGAAGCTCGGCGGCCAGCTTGGCGATGTGCAGGATGAGCGCATCCTTGGAGTAGACACCTCCGCCCAATTGGTACGCGGCCGCGATCAGCTGGCGCAGTTCCAGGGGCAGGCGCCAGCGCGTGCGCAGGGCCGAGCCGTATGGAGCGCCATGCGTACGCAGTGCCTCTTCGACCTGCTCGGCCGTCAGCTCCTCGCCTCCCAGGTCGCGCCAGCTCTGGATGCTGCGCAATACCGCCAGATCGCCGAGCAGGTGCAACAGGCCAGCGGTGTAGCAACGCTCGCCATCCCCCTCCAGGCATTGAGCCAGCCAGCGTGCCAGCTCGGCGGTGCGCTGGCATTGCTGCCAGATGCGTTCGCCGTGGGGTAGCAGCAGTGGGTCCGTCAGGTCGACACTGCGTTGCAGCGCCAGCCCCTGCGCCAGGTTGAGGCTGTGCTGCGACCCCAGCCGGGCAACGGCCTGATCCAGGGTCTGGCAACTGTTGCCCAGGTGCTGGCCAGCACTGTTCGCGGCGGCAATCAACTGACCGGTAAGCTGCGGGTCCTGGAGAAACAGGGGCTGCAGTTCGGCCAGGTCGCGCTTGTGAGACTGCATGGCGTGATCCAACGCCTCATGTACCACCTTCAACAACGGCGCCCCGGATGAGGTTTCACGCGCTTTGCCCAGGTACTCCTCCAGGCTCTGCATGTTCGGGACGGACGGAACCGGGCAGGCTAGCTCCTCGCCCGGTTCCAGCAACAGGTTACGCAGGCGCTGCAGCAGGTCCTCGGCATTGAAGGGCTTGGCCAGGTAGGCGGTAGGAGCCAATGGCAAGGCTGCGCGAACGCTGGCGGCGTCCACGCGCTCGGTGATCAGGAAAAAGGGGACTGGCGGATGGCGTCGCTGCCGCCGGACTTCGCGCAGCAGCTCAAGGCCACCGATGCCCGGCAGCCCGTAGTCGACAATCAGCAAGTCCGGCCAACCTGTGCGGCAATGCTCGAGCACGCTCTGGCTGTCCGGCAGCACCTCGAGATGTGCGTCGCATCGCGCCTTGCGCACCAGCTCGACAAGCAGCTCGGCACTCCAGCGGTCAGGGTCGGCAATCAGCACCTTGGGTGCCCGCTCCATATCTGCCATGCGTGGCGATCCAGTTCAGCTGTAACTCTGGGTGAAAAATCCTGTACGGCTCGTACAAGAAGTGCGAGCACTTCAGCAGACTAGACAATGCGGGCGCTCGCGCGCCAGCCCGGACAACGTCAGGGCAGCACGCGCGCCGGAAGACGTTCCAGTAGTGCGGGATCGAGCCGCAGCAATCGTGCTGCTCGTTGTTCCATCAGGCTTGTCGGGGCTGCACCGTGCGACAGGCACAGCAGGGCCGCACAGAGGTTGAGTACCAGCGCTTCGCGGGAGAACACGCCAGCGCCCAGACCGTGGAAAGCCGCCACCAGTTCGCGCAGACCGAACGGCAAGCGCCAACGGATGCGCAGGGCCGAGCCGAAGCCCGCCGCCCTCCGCTGCATCACATCCTGCAGTTCATCGTTGCTCAGGCTGCCCCCGGAATCCTGCCAATCCTGCAGACTGCGCAGCAGGGCCAGTTCACCCAAGTTGTGCAACAGTCCGGCGGTGTAGCAGAGCTCGGCATCCAGCTCCAGTTCGCTGGCCAGCCAGTAGCCCAGCTCGGCACTGCGCTGGGCGGCCTGCCAGGCCAGTTCGGCCAGCTCCGCCAGGCGCGGGTCGTGCAGCCGCGCGTTGCGCTCCAGGGCCATGCCGAGCACAAGATTGAGGACGCGGGTGACGCCGAGTCGCTGCATGGCCTGACCCAGCGTCTGGCAGGGCATGCCGAAGTGCTGGGCAGCGCTGTTGGCGGCGGCGATCAGCCGTGCGGTGATCTGCGGGTCGCGGGAGAAGATTTCATCGAGGTCGCGCAGGTCGACCTGATCGGCGTGCAGGCATTGGCTGACCGCCTCGCGAACATCATCCAGCAGCGGTGCCCCCTGCCCCTCCTCGCGCACACTGTCGAGGTACTCCTTGAGGTTGTTGAGCAACAGCGCGGGCGCCTGGCCGCCGACAACGGAGTCGCTGGCCGGCAGCAGTGTGCTGAGGCGCTTGCGCAGCTTGGCCGCATTGAACGGCTTACCCAGGTAGGCCGTCGGCGCCAAGGGCCGCACGGCACGCACGCTGGCTGCATCCACGCGGGCGCTGATCAACACAAAAGGTAACGCGGGGGTGCGGGGGTGGCGACGCAGTTGGCGCAGCAGTTCGACTCCATCGATGCCGCCCAACTCTCCATCGGCAATTACCAGCTCCGGCAAGCGCCGCTTGCAGCGTGCCAGGGCTTCGAGGCCATCGGCCACCTGCAACACTTTGGCGGTGCCGCATATGTCCAACACGAGCTGGGCGAGTAGCTCCGACGTCCACGGATCGGCCTCGGCAATCAGGACTTCCGGGGCCTGGGCTAGGACGGGCATGGATACCTCGGGTGGCAGATAGGTCGTCACCGACAATCTACGCAGGGCCGGGAAATGGCCGAGAGGCAGGTCGGATTCGTCGTCAGAACAGAAGGCCGGCAGTCTAAACCGGGGGCCAGGCAGAGGATAGTGATCTAGGCCAAGGTCGGTAGCGAAAAACAACCTCATGCGGTTCCTGTCGTAGAGGGGATCTCGTTCGCCAGGTAGACCTAAGGATTGTTCTGCGGAGCTTCATACGCAGCCCTGCGCGACCCGCTCCCAGAGGGCGGGAGAGTCGTACGTGTCACTCCTGATCATCCAGGCAAAAAAAGACCCGCCGAAGCGGGTCTCTTTTCACTACCTGGGGAATCAGGCCAGTTCGTCGAAGCACTCGGCGACAATGGCGATGCCCTTGTCCAGTTGTGCGTCGGGAATGGTGACCGGCATCAGGAAGCGGATGACGTTGTAGTAGGTGCCGCAGGACAGCAGGATCAGGCCTTTCTCACGAGCGCGAGCCACGATCTTGCCAACCAGTTCGGCGGCCGGCTTGCTTTCGTCGCCGCCTTCGAACAGCTCGATGGCAACCATCGAACCCAGGCCGCGGACGTCACCGATGACCTTGTGCTTGGCTGCGATTTCACGCAGGCCGGCCTTCAGGCGCTCGCCTACAGCCTGGCTGCGCTCCAGCAGTTTCTCTTCGTCGAACACTTTCAGCACGGCCAGGGCCGCGGCACAAGCGATCGGGCTACCGGCGTAGGTGCCGCCCAGGCCGCCGGGAGCGATGCTGTCCATGACTTCGGCCTTGCCGACCACGCCGGAGATCGGGAAGCCACCGCCAACGGACTTGGCGAAGGTGGTCAGGTCAGGCACGACGCCCAGTTGCTCGGTGGCGAAGAAGGTGCCGGTACGGCCAGCGCCAGTCTGTACTTCGTCGGCGATCAGCAGGATGCCGTGCTGGTCGCACAGGGCGCGCAGGCGCTGCATGAAGGCCTTGGAGTTGACGTAGAAACCACCTTCGCCCTGAACCGGCTCGATGATGATGGCAGCGATGTCTTGCGGCTGGGCATCGTTCTTGAAGATGCGCTCGATGCTGGCGATGGACTCGTCTTCGCTGATGCCGTGCAGTTCGCACGGAGCCAGGGCACGGAACACGCCGCCCGGCATCAGGCCCATACCAGCGGAGTACGGAACCACCTTGCCGGTCAGGGACAGGGTCATCATGGTGCGGCCGTGGTAGGCGCCGGTGAAGGCGATCACGCCAGCGCGGCCGGTGGCGGCGCGAGCGATCTTCACGGCGTTCTCAACGGCTTCGGAGCCGGAGGTCACCAGCAGGGTCTTCTTGGCGAAGTCGCCCGGCACGCGCTTGGCGATCTCTTCGCAAAGCTCGATGTAGGGCTCGTAGGCCAGCACCTGGAAGCAGGTGTGGGTCAGCTTGGTCAGCTGCTCCTGAACGGCCTCGATCACTTTCGGGTGCAGGTGGCCGGTGTTCAGTACGGCGATACCGCCGGCGAAGTCGATGTACTCGCGGCCGTCGACGTCCCAGACGGTGGCGTTCTCGGCGCGCTCGGCGACGATCGGGTGGATCTGGCTGACACCGCGGGCAACAGCGGCGGCACGGCGTTTCAGCAGGGATTCGTTCTTGCTCATAAGTTCCTCACGGCCGCTCATCGGGCGGCGCAATCTCAAGGATTAATGCCCCCGGTAGGGGCCAGCGCAGCATTCGATGATCGACTGCGCGGGCTTGCCGGAGGCTCGTTTTCTCTAGGGGTGGAACTGGGGCGCCGCGCGCTCTTTCGCGCCTTGCCCCGTCTTTGGATCAGATACCGCCGAGGCAGAGATACTTGATCTCCAGGTAATCCTCGATGCCGTATTTGGAACCTTCGCGGCCCAGGCCAGAAGCCTTCACGCCGCCGAAGGGCGCCACTTCGTTGGAGATCAGGCCGGTGTTGATGCCCACCATGCCGTACTCCAGGGCCTCGGCCACGCGGAATACGCGGCCCAGATCACGGGCGTAGAAGTAGGAAGCCAGGCCGAATTCGGTGTCGTTCGCCATGGCGATGACGTCGGCTTCGTCCTTGAAGCGGAACAGTGGAGCCAGCGGACCGAAGGTCTCTTCCTTGGCCACGGCAGCGTTCTTCGGTACGTCGACCAGGATGGTCGGCTCGAAGAAGGTGCCACCCAGGGCGTGCGGTTTGCCACCGGCAACCACTTTGGCGCCCTTGGAAACGGCGTCGGCGATGTGCTCCTGGACCTTGGCCACGGCTTTCTCGTCGATCAGCGGGCCGGTGGTGGTGCCGTCTTCCAGACCGTTGCCGATCTTCAGCTTGGCCACAGCAGCCTTCAGCTTCTCGGCGAAGGCTTCATAGATGCCGTCCTGCACGTACAGGCGGTTGGCGCAGACGCAGGTCTGGCCGTTGTTGCGGTACTTGGAGATCAGCGCGCCTTCAACGGCGGCGTCCAGGTCGGCGTCATCGAAGACGATGAACGGAGCGTTACCGCCCAGTTCCAGGGAGACCTTCTTGATGTCCTTGGCGCACTCGGCCATCAGCTGACGGCCGATCTCGGTGGAGCCGGTGAAGGACAGCTTGCGCACGACCGGGTTGCTGGTCAGCTCGCCACCGACTTCGCCGGCACTGCCGGTGACCACGCTCAGCACGCCTTTCGGGATGCCGGCACGTTCGGCCAGTTCGACCAGGGCCAGGGCGGAGTAAGGAGTCTGGGAAGCGGGCTTGATCACCATGGTGCAGCCGGCGGCCAGAGCCGGGCCGGCCTTGCGGGTGATCATCGCGGCAGGGAAGTTCCACGGGGTGATGGCAGCGGTCACACCGATCGGCTGCTTGATCACGATCAGGCGCTTGTCGGGCTGGTGGCCGGGGATCACGTCACCGTAGACGCGCTTGGCTTCTTCGGCGAACCACTCGATGAAGGAAGCGGCGTAGGCGATCTCGCCCTTGGCCTCGGCCAGCGGCTTGCCCTGTTCGATGGTCATCAGACGGCCCAGGTCGTCCTGGTTTTCCATCAGCAGTTCGAACCAGCGACGCAGTTTGTTGGCGCGTTCCTTGGCGGTCAGCGCACGCCAGGCCGGCAGAGCACGCTCGGCAGCCTCGATGGCGCGGCGGGTCTCGGCGGTGCCCATCTTCGGCACGGTGCCGATGATTTCGCCAGTGGCCGGGTTGTTGACCTTGATGGTCTGGCCGCTGTCGGCGTCCAGCCAGGTGCCGTCGATATAGGCTTGCTGGCGGAACAGCTTGGCGTCTTTCAATTGCATCTCTGTCTCCTTCACACCGGCGCTACACGGGCGCCGGGGCAGGTTGTTGTTCTTCAGCCAATGCGGGATTGGCCAGGACGGAGTGATTGGAACGGCCCGGCTTATGGAGGGGCGAGGGGGCGTTTGAAATCTCAAACGGAATCCTAGGGTGCGAGAAACTTAAGGGCAATAGGCCGTTCGATAAAATCAACAAAAAGTGGGTGCAGTTTGTCGAAATCCTGATCAAAGATGACCAGAAGCGGCACCATCGTTCAACATTGCGAACAAGGTTTTGCCGCATGGACGCAAGGGTCTGACATCGGTATCATGGCGCCCCCATACGCATCCGTAGCTCAGCTGGATAGAGTACTGCCCTCCGAAGGCAGGGGTCGTGGGTTCGAATCCCGCCGGATGCGCCAAATCAGAAAGCCCGCCAAGTGCGGGCTTTCGCGTTTCTGGTCGAAAGGCGACGTGCGCTGTCAGTCAGCTGATTCCCCGCAGAGATCGAGCGCAAGCCAGCGCTCCACTTCTGCCTGAGCCAGGCCAGCACCAAGCAGACTGAATAGTTTGCCCAGGGCTGCCTCGCGGGTCATGCCATCGCAGGAGACCAGGCCGCTGCTGGCCAGCTGGCTGCCGGCAGCATAGACGCCGAACTTCACTGCGCCTTCAGGGCATTGGCTGATAGCCGCCAGGACTACGCCGCGTGCGTGGGCGTCCTTGAGGGCGCTGAGGATGTCGGCGTTGTCCGAAGGGCCGGTGCCGCTGCCATAGCACTCCAGCAGGAGCCCCTGGACGCCGCTATCCAGCACCGCGCGCAGCTGCGTTGCGGCGAGACCGGGGAACAGCGGCTGCACGGCGAGGCTGACCGGCTGGCGCTGCATGTGGTAGTCCAGCTCGGCCGGGAATGTCGAGGCGCGCTGGCCATTGCGCAAGCGCCGGGCTTCGATGAAGGCGTCAAAGGCATCGCTCTTCTGCTTGCTGGCGCGAGTGCCATTGAGCAGCAGACCGTTGAAATAAAGGTGCACGCCGGGAGCAACGCCTGCGGCCAGCAGCGCCAGGGCGCCAAACAGGTTTGGCCAGGCATCGCCGCCATCGACGCCGGCAGGCTGCATCGAGCCGGTAAGCACTACCGGCACCGGTAGGCCGAGAAGCAGAAAGGACAGTGCAGCGGCGCTGTAGGCCAGGGTGTCGGTGCCATGCAACACCAGTACCGCATCGCAACTGTCCCGCTCCACTCCTTCGACGATGGCATCGCGCATAGTCAACCAGTTGGCCTGGGTCATGTTGGCGCTGTCCAGCAGCGGCAGCAGTTCGCGGAACATCCATGGTGGCGTCGGACGCTGCGGCTGGGTGGCCTGCTCGGCGCGTAGCCGGGCCTCGAATCCCGAGGCCGGTGCGAGGCCGGCATCGGTCATCTGCATGCCGATGGTGCCACCGGTATAGAGCACCAGGAGTTTGCGGGAGGGGGACATGTTTTCTCCGTTCTTATTAGTACTGCAGTCCTCCGCATCCTAATCCCGCGTCCCCTGGCGGCCTATCTGATTCTGCCGGCCCGCTGCGCCGGATCGCCGTATCCCTGGGTGATGCGATCGATCACCACGGCCAGCGCCACGATGGCCAGGCCCGCTTCGAAACCCAGGCCCACGTTCAGGGTCTGGATACCGGTCAGCACGTCCTCGCCCAATCCGCGGGCGCCGATCATGGACGCGACCACCACCATGGACAGGGCCATCATCACCGTCTGGTTGAGGCCGGCCATGATGGTCGGCAGGGCCAGGGGCAACTGTACGTAGCGCAGGCTCTGCCAGCGATTGGCGCCCAGGCAGGCAGCAGCCTCGGTGACCGATACATCCACTTGGCGGACACCCAGCTCGGTGAGTCGGATCAGCGGCGGCAGGGCATAGACCAGGGTGGCGAAAATGGCCGGCACCTTGCCGAGGCCGAAGAGCATCAGCACCGGGATCAGGTAGACGAAACTCGGCAGCGTCTGCATGACGTCCAGCATCGGCATCAGAAGGCGCCGCGCCAGTGGCTTACGTGCCAGAAGGATGCCGATGGGCACGCCCACCAGAACGCTCAGGCAGGTCGACACCAGCACCAGGGCGCAGGTCTGCAGCAGCTTGTCCCAGAGACCGACCACGCCGATGAGGAAGAGCAGCCCCACCAGGACAGCCGCCCGGCGCCAACTGCGCGAGGCATGCCAGGCAAGACCACCGACCAGGGACAGGAGCAGCCACCAGGGACAGACGCGCAGCAGGCCTTCGATGCCGGCGACCAGCTGCAGAAGACTGTCGGAGACCTCGCGGAAAGCATCGCCGTAATGGAGAACGAGCCAGTCGACGAAGCGGTTCACCGCGTCGGCGATGGAGTAGTGCAGGGATTGCGGGAACATGACGTCAGAGACTCCCGCGCACGCGCTCAGCGACGTCGGCTGGTACCCATGCCTGCCAGATGGCGGGCTGTTCGCGGAGGAAGCGTTCGGCTACCTGGCGCGGCGGCAGTCGTTTCTCGCTCATCTCCGCCAGAGTGCTGTTGAGCAGCCCGATGGGCAGGTCGACCTTCTCGAAGAAGGTCACCAGCTCCGGGTACTCGGTGCGGAAGGGGGCGGAGACACCGATGGTCAGCCGCGCCGGCATGGAGCGCGTGCCGCGCGGATTGGGGTTTCGCGCATCGGCCAGGGTCTTCCACGCTTCGGCGTTGAAAGGCGGTTCTTCCAATTGCACCAGCTTGTAGCGACCCAGCAGCGGGGTCGGCGACCAGTAGTAGAAGAGCACCGGTTTGCCGCGGCGTATGGCCGAGCCGATTTCGGCATCCAGCGCCGCGCCGGAGCCGGTGCGGAAATTGACGAAGCTGTCGGTGAGGCCATAGGCCTTGAGCTTCTGGCTGTTGACGATTTCCGAAGTCCAGCCGGTGGGGCTGTTGAGGAAGCGACCCTTCTCGGGGCTTTCCGGGTCACGAAAGACCGCTTTGTAGCGCGGCAAGTCCGCCACCGAGCGCAGGTCCGGCGCCAGGGCCGGGATGCCACGCTCCGGGTCACCCTTGATCACATACTCGGGCACCCACCAACCTTCGGTGGCGTGCTTGACGGTATCGCCGAGGGCGAACACCTTGCCCTCGCCTTCGGCCTTGATCCAGGCCGGACTGCGCCCGGCCCACTCCTCGCCTATGACTTGCACGTCGTCCCGCACCAGGGCCGCCTCCAGGCTGACAGTGCTGCCGGGCAGGGTTTCAGTGCGATAGCCATAACCCTTCTCCACCAGCAGGCGGAGTAGCTCGGTGATCAGGCTGCCGCTTTCCCAGGTGATGTCGGCGAAATGGATGGGTTGGCGCTGCTCCGCCGCAGGCAGGGACTGCGCAAGCAGCCCCAGGGCCAGCAGCGAGCCGCCCAGCAGTTTCTTGATGGTGGTCATGGGCACCTCATAGCGTCCTTGGATGGGTGGCCGGTCAGAAGTCGTAGCTGAGCCGGGTGTAATAGAAGGCCCCTTCCGGCGCTGCCGGGGCCAGGTAGCTGTACTGCTGCGCTGGGGTCTGCCGCAGGCGCGGGTTGAAGTCGTCGGGATGGCTGTCGAAGAGGTTGTTGGCGCCCACCGAAAGGCGCAGCTGCTGGGTGAACGCATAGTTCACATCCAGGTCGGTGACCCACTGGGCGGAGAAGGTCTGGTCGAACTGGGCATTGCTGGCGGAGGCGGCGTACTTGCGGTACTCGCCGTAGCGGGTCTGGTAGAGGCTGACCGTCCAGGGCCCCAGGCGATGCACGGCGCCCAGCACGAGCTTGTCTTCCGGGTAGCCGTGTTCCAGGTAGCCACGGGACTCACGGGTGACCGTCTCGAAACCGTGGGGGTTGGCGTGGACCTTCTCGATGCGGGTGCGGGTCCGTGTGTAGCCGGCGGAAAGGTCGAGGTCACCGTAGACGTCCAGGTCGATCTCGTACTTGCCGACGATATCGACGCCGCGGGTGCGGGTATCGGCGGCGTTGGTCATGAACTGCGCCCAGGCGTACTGGCCAAAGCCCGCAGCGGTGAGAATCGCCTCGGCCTCCGGGCCGGAGATTCCGCCGCTGAATAGAATGCGATCGCGGATGTCGATCTGATACGCATCGATGGTCAGCGAAGCATGGTCGCTGGGGCGAAACACCAGGCCGAGGGAGTAGTTGGTGGACTTCTCCGGCTTGAGGTCCTGGGCACCGAGGGCCTGCGCGGCCGGGTGGCTGACCGGCAGCATGCGGGTGAGTACAGGATTGCCGTTGGCGTCGACGTTGGTGGTGGTGGTCCAGGAGGTACCGATCTGCCCCAGGGTGGGCGCCCGGTACGCATTGTTGAGGGTGCCGCGCACGCCAATCTCCGGGGTCAGCTCGTAGCGCGCCGAGATCTTGCCGGTGCTGGTGGTGCCGAAGTCATCGTAGTGCTCGGTGCGTCCGGCCAGGCCGAACTGGAATTTCTCGGTGAGTTGGGTTTCCAGGCCGAGGTAGATGCCGCCGACCTCGCGCTTGTAGGTGCCGGCATCGTCCGGTTGCAGGCCGGAAGCCTGTATGGCACCCACTTGCACGCCATCGATACCGCCGAAGGAGTAGGAGGCAAAGTCGCCTTCCTCCAGTCGGTATTCCTCTTCACGCCAGGCCGCGCCGGCGGAGAAGGTCAACGGACTGGCGGCCCAGTCGACATCGAGATCGCGGACGTAGTCCAGGGCAAGGTTGGTCTGCTCGTTGATCAGGGTGGCGACTTCGAAGCGTGTCGGGCTCGCCGCCCCATAGCTCGGGTTGACGGTGTTGAAGGCCTTCTCGTGATGCTTGTCGCGGCCGTAGGTGGCACTGAAATCGAAGCGACCGATGTCGGCATCCTCGAAACGAGAACCCAAGGTCAGCGCCCCGTCTTCATAGCGATAGCGATACTTGGGAATGGTGCCGTCGGGGTAGATCGCCGGCACGTTGTTCGGGCTGCCGGCCAGCAGCGGCGGGGTGTTGTTGAAGGATTCGTCCTGGCCGTAGGTAGCGAAACTGTAGAGACGCCAGCGGTCGTCCAGGCCGACTTCGGCATTGGCCGCCAGATTGTACTTCTCGCGGCTGGCACCACCCCAACGCGGGTCTTGCACCTTGCCTTCGGCGACGAACTTGTCGCCGATATCGGTGGGCTTGTTGTTCAGCCCATTGGCACTGAGGGTGAGGAAACCATCGCCGGGCAAGGCCAGGCCGTGCCAGACATCCGCGGACTTGCTGAAGCCGTCGCCTTGGCCGTACTGGCCAACGCGTGCGTTGGCCTGGCCACCGTTGTCGCGCTCCTTGAGGACGATGTTGATCACCCCGGCCACGGCATCCGAGCCGTACTGTGCGGAGGCACCGTCGCGCAGCACTTCGATGTGGTCGACGGCGCTGATCGGGATCATGTCCAGGTCTACCGGCTGGGCGCCGATGAATGGCACGCCGCCAGAGATATTGACCACCGCTGAGGCATGGCGTCGCTTGCCGTTCACCAGCACGAGGGTCTGATCCGGGGACAGGCCTCGCAGGGATGCGCCCTTGGGGTCTTGGCCACGAGTGGCGCTCTGGTTCTGCGGGAAGTTGAACGAGGGCAGCAGCTGGAACAGCGCTTGGTTTAGGCTGGTGGCCCCGATGCGGACCAGTTCCTTGCTGTCGATGACATCCACTGGGGCAGCACTGGTCAGGGCAGTAGTGTCGTGGCGGCGGGTACCGACGGAGATTACTCGCTCCAGCACCGGCTCCTCCGGCACTGCGGCCCGGGGCACGACCTGGGTGGATGGCGGCGCGACGGGACGCTCGCCGCTGCCCTTGACGATGAAGGCGCCAGCCGGGGTGACCTGCAGCTCAAGACCAGTGCCCCGCAGGGCAGCATTCACTGCCTGGGTTGCCGAAAGATCGCCTTCCACGGCGGCAGCGGAAAAGCGGCCCACTTCAGGCGTAAAGGAGATGACCTGCCCACTCTGACGACTGATGCTGAGCAGTACCTCGTCCAGCGGACCGGGTGCGATGTGGAAGCTGTGCCGGGTTTCTTCGGCCGCGTATGCGCAAGTGAGGATGAAGCTGGCCAGCGGGCCGAGGGCAAAGGCCGCAAGACGGCGGCGATTCGAAGCAGCGATAGGACGCAAGATGACTCCCCCAAGGAATCCATTGTGGTGCTGCTCCCTGCAGCGCCTTCGCATGGGGTGTGCATCGGCGCTGCGGAATCTTGCAGATCGTTTGGTTATGGCCTTAGAACCGCTCAGGCGGGGAGCAGGCTTATCCACAGGTTGGTGCGGCGGACGATGCGCAACGGCAAGGTACGGCTGAGGGCGTCCAGCACCTGATCGCTGGCGTCCAGGCGGAACAGGCCGCTGACGCGCATGCTTTCAAGCGCTGGGTGAACGCGCAGGATGCCCGCACGGTAGGGGCGCAGCGCTGCTATCACGTCCCGCAGCGGGATATCGCGGACCTCCAGTAGTCCGTCGACCCAGGCAGTTTCGCCAAGCCTCGCCTGCAGCACCGGCCCGAAGCGATGGGGGTCGAAATCCACCGCCTGGCCGGCGGGAAGTCGCAGCCGAACACCGCTTCGGTTAACCAGCTCCAGCGGGCCGCCAAGGGCGAGGACCCGACTCCGGCCATCCCGTTCGGCGACCATCATTCCGGCACCGGCGGAAGACACCCGGCCTATGCTGGTTTGCACGACGAAGGGTCTGCGATCTGCGCGCGCCACCTGGGCAAGTAGTTCGCCACCTCGCAGGCGCACGAGCCGTCTGCTGTCATCAAAGTCCAGGTCCACTGCGCTGCGAGCATTGAGTACCAAGCGGCTGCCGTCTGCCGCGTGCAAGCTACGACGCTGGCCAGTGCTGGTACGAAGATCGGCGGTCAGTTCGTCCAATGGCGTGAAGCGATTACCCAGCACGCCGGCACCGATCACCACGCCACTGCCCACCAGGGCGCGATGCAATAGCTGACGCCGGCTGGAGGGCGCCTCGAGTACCCGTTGCAGCAACTCGCTACCGGCGTCCTGCACCACCGGGCGCCGGAAGACGCCGAGGGTTTGCTCGAGGTGCGTACAGAGGCGTTCGTGGCGCGGGTCCTGCGCACGCCAGGAACTGAACGCGTGGAAGTCTGCATCGCTGGCGGCTCCCGAGCGTAACAACACTATCCAGCGTGAAGCCTGTTCGATCAGGGCGTCCTGCTCATTGCTCATGTCGGTACTCCAGGCTAACGCGCAGGCAGCGGGTGATGGCCTTGCCCATGTAGTCGCTCACTGAACGCAGTGAGATACCCAGTTCCGCGGCTATTTCGGGATAGGTCAGGCCGTTGACCTGGGACAGCAGGAAAGTGGCTTTTACCTTGGCTGGAAGACCGTCCAGCAGGCGGTCGATCTCCTCCAGGGCCTGGAGCATCTGTGCCAGCGCTTCCGGCGAGGGCGCCTCATGTTCGGGTTCGTTGAGCAGGGCATCGAGGTAGGCGCGCTCCAGGTCGCGGCGACGCCAGACCTGGTAGACCAGGCGCTGGGCGATGGTGGTCAACAAGGCTCGGGGCTGACGGATGGGCTCGATGAGCGGCGCGCTAAGCAACTGGACGAAGGTGTCGGCCGCGACGTCCTCAGCGCTGGCCGGGGAATCCAGGTAGCGGCGCAAGCGTCCGCAGAGCCAGGTGTAATGACTGCTGAATAGCGTGCCCACGTAAAGGCTGTGGGAGTTCTCGGCGCCGGACATGGCCACTCCATAAATCGGTCAATGCAGGGAGGGGTCCGGTGTTCCGGTGGATGAATCCTAGCAAGGCGTCTTATACGACAAAAATATTTAAATTCTATTTTTATAGATCATTAATGAATTAGAGGAGCTCCGCATAACCTTGCTCGATGGCCTGTTGTTGGTAGTCGAGGAGGAGCCGGTAATCGTCGTCTTTCGCGGGCAGGATTTCACGGATAGCCAGGACGGCGGCAACCTGGGGAAGGTAGCTCAACGCCTGGTTCATAGCCTCGCGCACACGCTCGGCCTCGTCGGGACCGAGATCGGCCGTGCAAATGTACGGCAGGGTCGGGCTGGGGGCGCTGCGCGCTATCAGGCGCAGGCCAGCCACCTCTTTCGGCGCGTAACGAGCCAAGTAGGCATAGGTGACGCTGTCTACCGCGGCAAGATCGGCCTTGTCCTCCCGTAGCAGGCGCAGGCTTTCACGGTGGCTACCGCTGTGGATAAGGCTGGAGAAGAAGGTTCCGCTTTGCTGCAACGGGGCAAGGCGATGGCGGAAGAGATTCATGCCTGTATTCGATCCGGCGTCATTGAGCACGCCGCGACTACAGAGGAAATCATCGAGTGTGGTTCGGGCGTCGTGAACGCGGGCGAGGATCAGACTGCAATGCCAGCCGTCTGTACTGTCGGGCAGCACGTAGTCAGGACGGCCTAGAACGCGAACCCGGCCGCGCAGTTGAGTGATCAGCGGATATCCACAGGTCTGGGTCAGCAACAGGCGGGGCGAGGTCCAGAGTTCTGACAGGCTGAGACCATCGGCGGCAATCCGATCCTCGCCAAGCAGCTCGAGTATCCGTTTTAACCAGATGGCATTGGCCTCCTCCACACATTGCGGAGCGACGTACATCAACAGTTCGGCATGGCGCATGAACGCTCCTCAGTGGGCACTGGGATGACGGGGGCTATCGATCGGACGGAGTCCGTACCGGCGGAAGAACTCGCCATAGCCGCGCACGTGAAAACCACCGCTGCGTGCCAGCCATTGTTCACGGCGCACGCGGTATACCCGAGGCAGGTAGTACCAGGGCAAGCCAGGAAGGTCGTGGTGAACCAGGTGCAGGTTGATATGGAGGAAGAGCCAACTCCAGGGCCAGGCAGACTCGTTGATCACCGTCCGCTGTTCCGGGTGCTCCGCAGGGCGATGCTCATAGAACGAACGCACCATGGCCAGGGACAACGCGGGGACGCTCACCAGCAGCAGGTAGTGCCAGACGGACAGCTGGCTGAAACGGGCGATGAAGGCGAGCATCAGCAAGGTAGCCGTGCCGTGGACGATCCACATGATCCAGGCCTTGAGGTCACCCTTCAACAAGCGAGTAGCCTCCTCCCTGGCCAGCGACCATAGCGCCAGAGGGGGGCCAAGGAGCAGACGACCGAGCAGCGTCTTATCAAGCCATCGCAATGTGCGGGAAAGCCTGTGGCTGTTACTCCATTGGCGTTGGCCGAGGTAGCGGCTTTCGGGGTCAAGACCAGGCAAGGTCAAGTCCTCATCGCGGTGGTGACGCAGGTGGGTATCGCGATAGAGGGTATAGGGATACCACACCGCAAACGGGGCATAGCCGAGCAGTTTATTGATGCTGGCCCAGCGGGTTGGGTGGCCATGGAGCAATTCGTGCTGCACGGATAGCCAGAGCACCACCAGTGGAACGAGCAGCACGGTCGTCGGCCACAGCCCGAGGTGCGGGCTAGCCAGGTGCAAGCTGAACCAGCCGGCGTAAACGCCGATGAGCAACAACCAGGTCGGCCAATCGGTTCTCGCAGTCAGGCTGCTCTGCAGGCGCTCAACCTGCCGGCGCTGGGCATCATCCAGATAGCGCGGCATGGTCGCCCTCGGCTATCGGCTGGAGATAAGCGTGACTCATGGAGGCTCCTGCGTGAGGTCAGCGGAAAGGCCAGCGGCCTGTATTCCCGTCTGTGCAACGACGCAGGAAAAACATGCAGATCGATTGGTTATCAGGTGCTAACTGGAGAATCTATGAGCAATGGAGGCTGCTTGCTGCTACATCGAAGTGGGCTGCAGCGCGTTAGACGTGCGGGTTGGGAAGGCGGTGTGATGATTTTGCGCGCGCAAAGACAAACCCCCGAACCGTTTTCACGGATCGGGGGTTTGGGATAGAAGCTTGACGATGACCTACTCTCACATGGAGAAGCTCCACACTACCATCGGCGATGCGTCGTTTCACTGCTGAGTTCGGGATGGGATCAGGTGGTTCCAACGCTCTATGGTCGTCAAGCAATTCGGTTGGGATCTCGTCTGCGACGCGACCCCGAATCAGGTATGTGACAGTCTGTTTTGCGGTTCAGGCCAATTTTCGGTCTGTCGACTTCAACCAGTCGCACCCACAATCACCAGATTGTTTGGGTGTTATATGGTCAAGCCTCACGGGCAATTAGTATTGGTTAGCTCAACGCCTCACAGCGCTTACACACCCAACCTATCAACGTCGTAGTCTTCGACGGCCCTTTAGGGGATTCAAGATCCCAGTGAGATCTCATCTTGAGGCGAGTTTCCCGCTTAGATGCTTTCAGCGGTTATCTCTTCCGAACATAGCTACCCGGCAATGCCACTGGCGTGACAACCGGAACACCAGAGGTTCGTCCACTCCGGTCCTCTCGTACTAGGAGCAGCCCCTCTCAAATCTCAAACGTCCACGGCAGATAGGGACCGAACTGTCTCACGACGTTCTAAACCCAGCTCGCGTACCACTTTAAATGGCGAACAGCCATACCCTTGGGACCGGCTTCAGCCCCAGGATGTGATGAGCCGACATCGAGGTGCCAAACACCGCCGTCGATATGAACTCTTGGGCGGTATCAGCCTGTTATCCCCGGAGTACCTTTTATCCGTTGAGCGATGGCCCTTCCATACAGAACCACCGGATCACTAAGACCTACTTTCGTACCTGCTCGACGTGTCTGTCTCGCAGTCAAGCGCGCTTTTGCCTTTATACTCTGCGACCGATTTCCGACCGGTCTGAGCGCACCTTCGTACTCCTCCGTTACTCTTTAGGAGGAGACCGCCCCAGTCAAACTGCCCACCATACACTGTCCTCGATCCGGATGACGGACCAGAGTTAGAACCTCAAGCATGCCAGGGTGGTATTTCAAGGATGGCTCCACGAGAACTGGCGTCCTCGCTTCAAAGCCTCCCACCTATCCTACACAAGCAGGCTCAAAGTCCAGTGCAAAGCTACAGTAAAGGTTCACGGGGTCTTTCCGTCTAGCCGCGGATACACTGCATCTTCACAGCGATTTCAATTTCACTGAGTCTCGGGTGGAGACAGCGCCGCCATCGTTACGCCATTCGTGCAGGTCGGAACTTACCCGACAAGGAATTTCGCTACCTTAGGACCGTTATAGTTACGGCCGCCGTTTACCGGGGCTTCGATCAAGAGCTTCGCTTGCGCTAACCCCATCAATTAACCTTCCGGCACCGGGCAGGCGTCACACCCTATACGTCCACTTTCGTGTTTGCAGAGTGCTGTGTTTTTAATAAACAGTCGCAGCGGCCTGGTATCTTCGACCGGCATGGGCTTACGCAGTAAATGCTTCACCCTCACCGGCGCACCTTCTCCCGAAGTTACGGTGCCATTTTGCCTAGTTCCTTCACCCGAGTTCTCTCAAGCGCCTTGGTATTCTCTACCCAACCACCTGTGTCGGTTTGGGGTACGGTTCCTAGTTATCTGAAGCTTAGAGGCTTTTCCTGGAAGCATGGCATCAACCACTTCGTGTTCTAAAAGAACACTCGTCATCAGCTCTCGGCCTTGAACACCCGGATTTGCCTAAGTGTTCGGCCTACCACCTTAAACTTGGACAACCAACGCCAAGCTGGCCTAGCCTTCTCCGTCCCCCCATCGCAATAACTAGAAGTACGGGAATATTAACCCGTTTCCCATCGACTACGCATTTCTGCCTCGCCTTAGGGGCCGACTCACCCTGCGTCGATTAACGTTGCGCAGGAACCCTTGGTCTTTCGGCGTGCGAGTTTTTCACTCGCATTGTCGTTACTCATGTCAGCATTCGCACTTCTGATACCTCCAGCAAGCTTCTCAACTCACCTTCACAGGCTTACAGAACGCTCCTCTACCGCTCGTCTTACGACGAACCCGTAGCTTCGGTGTCTAGTTTGAGCCCCGTTACATCTTCCGCGCAGGCCGACTCGACTAGTGAGCTATTACGCTTTCTTTAAAGGGTGGCTGCTTCTAAGCCAACCTCCTAGCTGTCTAAGCCTTCCCACATCGTTTCCCACTTAACTAGAACTTTGGGACCTTAGCTGACGGTCTGGGTTGTTTCCCTTTTCACGACGGACGTTAGCACCCGCCGTGTGTCTCCCACGCTGACACTTCCAGGTATTCGGAGTTTGCATCGGTTTGGTAAGTCGGGATGACCCCCTAGCCGAAACAGTGCTCTACCCCCTGGAGTGATACGTGAGGCGCTACCTAAATAGCTTTCGAGGAGAACCAGCTATCTCCGAGCTTGATTAGCCTTTCACTCCGATCCACAGGTCATCCGCTAACTTTTCAACGGTAGTCGGTTCGGTCCTCCAGTCAGTGTTACCTAACCTTCAACCTGCCCATGGATAGATCGCCCGGTTTCGGGTCTATACCCAGCGACTAAACGCCCTATTAAGACTCGCTTTCGCTACGCCTCCCCTATTCGGTTAAGCTCGCCACTGAATATAAGTCGCTGACCCATTATACAAAAGGTACGCAGTCACCTAACAAAGTAGGCTCCCACTGCTTGTACGCATACGGTTTCAGGTTCTATTTCACTCCCCTCTCCGGGGTTCTTTTCGCCTTTCCCTCACGGTACTGGTTCACTATCGGTCAGTCAGTAGTATTTAGCCTTGGAGGATGGTCCCCCCATATTCAGACAAAGTTTCACGTGCTCCGTCCTACTCGATTTCACTTCCTGGACCCTTTCGCGTACGGGGCTATCACCCACTATGGCCGCACTTTCCAGAGCGTTCCGCTAAAATCCAAGAAGCTTAAGGGCTAATCCCCGTTCGCTCGCCACTACTAAGGGAATCTCGGTTGATTTCTGTTCCTCAGGGTACTTAGATGTTTCAGTTCCCCTGGTTCGCCTCTTGCACCTATGGATTCAGTACAAGATACCTAGGTTATCCTAGGTGGGTTCCCCCATTCAGAGATCTCCGGATCAAAGTCTGTTTGCCGACTCCCCGAAGCTTATCGCAGGCTACCACGTCTTTCATCGCCTCTGACTGCCAAGGCATCCACCGTATGCGCTTCTTCACTTGACCATATAACCCCAAGCAATCTGCTCGTGATCATAGGGGTGAAGACGACATTCGCCGAAAATTCGCGCTTGAACTCGCAAATTTTTACCTTGAATTATTGAGTGCAGTGAAACACTCAACAAGTCACTTCTATCACATACCCGAATTTTTAAAGAACGATTCTGAAGCAAAGTTCAGAATTCAATATCCCACCCGGGATATTCAATTCTGGACTCTTGGTCAGCCTGGAGATGGTGGAGCCAAGGAGGATCGAACTCCTGACCTCCTGCGTGCAAAGCAGGCGCTCTCCCAGCTGAGCTATGGCCCCAATGTCAACCGGTCATACGACCCCGCGACAATTGGTGGGTCTGGGCAGATTCGAACTGCCGACCTCACCCTTATCAGGGGTGCGCTCTAACCAACTGAGCTACAGACCCAATCGCCTTCGCAATTGAATCAAGCAATTCGTGTGGGAACTTATGAAGAAGCTGAAGTCTTCGATTAAGGAGGTGATCCAGCCGCAGGTTCCCCTACGGCTACCTTGTTACGACTTCACCCCAGTCATGAATCACTCCGTGGTAACCGTCCCCCTTGCGGTTAGACTAGCTACTTCTGGAGCAACCCACTCCCATGGTGTGACGGGCGGTGTGTACAAGGCCCGGGAACGTATTCACCGTGACATTCTGATTCACGATTACTAGCGATTCCGACTTCACGCAGTCGAGTTGCAGACTGCGATCCGGACTACGATCGGTTTTATGGGATTAGCTCCACCTCGCGGCTTGGCAACCCTTTGTACCGACCATTGTAGCACGTGTGTAGCCCTGGCCGTAAGGGCCATGATGACTTGACGTCATCCCCACCTTCCTCCGGTTTGTCACCGGCAGTCTCCTTAGAGTGCCCACCATAACGTGCTGGTAACTAAGGACAAGGGTTGCGCTCGTTACGGGACTTAACCCAACATCTCACGACACGAGCTGACGACAGCCATGCAGCACCTGTGTCTGAGTTCCCGAAGGCACCAATCCATCTCTGGAAAGTTCTCAGCATGTCAAGGCCAGGTAAGGTTCTTCGCGTTGCTTCGAATTAAACCACATGCTCCACCGCTTGTGCGGGCCCCCGTCAATTCATTTGAGTTTTAACCTTGCGGCCGTACTCCCCAGGCGGTCGACTTATCGCGTTAGCTTCGCCACTAAGATCTCAAGGATCCCAACGGCTAGTCGACATCGTTTACGGCGTGGACTACCAGGGTATCTAATCCTGTTTGCTCCCCACGCTTTCGCACCTCAGTGTCAGTATCAGTCCAGGTAGTCGCCTTCGCCACTGGTGTTCCTTCCTATATCTACGCATTTCACCGCTACACAGGAAATTCCACTACCCTCTACCGTACTCTAGCTCAGTAGTTTTGGAGGCAGTTCCCAGGTTGAGCCCGGGGATTTCACCTCCAACTTGCTGAACCACCTACGCGCGCTTTACGCCCAGTAATTCCGATTAACGCTTGCACCCTTCGTATTACCGCGGCTGCTGGCACGAAGTTAGCCGGTGCTTATTCTGTTGGTAACGTCAAAACAACCAGGTATTAACTAGCTGCCCTTCCTCCCAACTTAAAGTGCTTTACAATCCGAAGACCTTCTTCACACACGCGGCATGGCTGGATCAGGCTTTCGCCCATTGTCCAATATTCCCCACTGCTGCCTCCCGTAGGAGTCTGGACCGTGTCTCAGTTCCAGTGTGACTGATCATCCTCTCAGACCAGTTACGGATCGTCGCCTTGGTGAGCCATTACCCCACCAACTAGCTAATCCGACCTAGGCTCATCTGATAGCGTGAGGTCCGAAGATCCCCCACTTTCTCCCGTAGGACGTATGCGGTATTAGCGTCCGTTTCCGAACGTTATCCCCCACTACCAGGCAGATTCCTAGGCATTACTCACCCGTCCGCCGCTCGCCGGCATCCCGAAGGACCCGCTGCCGCTCGACTTGCATGTGTTAGGCCTGCCGCCAGCGTTCAATCTGAGCCATGATCAAACTCTTCAGTTCAATACTGCTTGGGTTTTGAGAAAACCCTAAACTTGGCTCAGCAATCGCAAATAAACTCTCGAATTCACGAGTGTTACTTGTGATGCTGATAATCAGTTGACTACCAGTCTTACCTCACAAGCACCCACACGAATTGCTTGATTCAGTTGTTAAAGAGCGTTTCGATCAAGTCTTTCGTCTCAACCGAGGCCGCGCATTCTACAGCAGCCTTTCTTACTGTCAAGCTGTTTTTCGAAAATCTCTTTTCTACTCAACCGCTTGCGCTTTCGATCCGATTCACTCTTCTCGTCAGCGGGAGGCGCATTCTACAGCGTTGAAAGTCGCTGTCAACACCTCGGCGATCATCTTCTGGCCGACCTCTCGGAAGACCGAAGCGACAAGCACTACCACCGCCTGCCGATCACCTCTCCCCGCGCCTAACTACAGCTAAGTGCTTGATTTTCAAGCATTTCATCTGCTCCGTCGCTGGGAGAGGTGCGCATTATAGGGATGCAGAATCTGCCGTCAACACCTTTCTGAAATTATCTTCAAACCGCCCTTTCTACTTATATAAGGCCGGTTAGATAACTTCCTCCTTGCGTAGGGCCTCCACCTGTTCCGCCGCCAAGCCCAGTACGCGCTGCAGCACTTCCTGAGTGTGCTCGCCGAGAAGGGGTGGAGGCATGCGGTATTCCACAGGCGTTTCGGAAAGGCGCAATGGACTGGCAACTTGGGGGACGACACCTGCCAAGGGATGTTCTAGTTCGACACGAAGACCACGCGCTAGAACTTGGGGATCGGAGAAGACTGCCGCCAGGTCGTTGATTGGCCCACAGGGAACACCGACTTCTTCCAGTGCGCTGACCCACTGAGCCGTCGTCTTGAAGACAGTGGCCTGGCGAATGAGCGGAATCAGCTCGGCGCGATGTGCCACGCGAGCCTTGTTGGTTGAAAAACGCGAGTCGTCCGCCCACTCCCGATGACCGGCGACCTCGCAAAACTTTCGGAACTGGCTGTCGTTACCCACGGTGAGAATGAAGTCCCCATCCGCAGTCGGGAAGTCCTGATAGGGCACGATGTTCGGGTGGGCATTACCCAGACGCTTGGGCGGATTGCCCGTGGTCAGGTAGTTCATCGCCTGGTTGGCGAGGCAGGCCACTTGTACGTCGAGCAAGGCCATGTCGATGTGTTGGCCCTTGCCGCTGATATCCCGGGAGGACAGTGCAGCCAGCATCGCCACCGAGGAATAGAGCCCGGTGAGAATGTCGGTTAGCGCTACACCCACCTTGACCGGACCGGCACCATCTTCCTGATCGGAGCGGCCGGTAATGCTCATCAACCCGCCCAAACCCTGGATCATGAAGTCGTAGCCGGCACGCTTGGCATAGGGGCCAAACTGGCCAAACCCGGTGATCGAGCAATAGATGAGGCGTGGGTTGATGGCTTTCAGCGACTCATAGTCCAGCCCGTAGGCCGCCAAGCCGCCTACCTTGAAGTTCTCAATGAGAATGTCGGACTTTGCCGCCAGTTCACGAACCAGCTTCTGGCCTTCGGGGCGCGTGAAGTCGACAGTAATCGACTGCTTGTTGCGGTTGGCCGAAAGAAAGTAAGCCGCTTCACTGGTGTCCCGGCCATCGGCTCCCTTGAGGAAGGGCGGCCCCCAGGCACGGGTGTCATCACCGGAGCCTGGTCGTTCGACCTTGATTACCTCGGCCCCCAGGTCCGCGAGGATCTGGCCGGACCAGGGTCCGGCCAACACGCGAGAGAGATCGAGCACACGGATATGGGAGAGAGCGCCAGCCATGGTGTCACCTGAGTTCGTGAAGGGACTCGGGCCTCTCTATATGTAGAGAGGCCCGGCCTGAGGTCAGAAGAACGCCTGGATGCCAGTCTGTGCACGGCCAAGGATCAGCGCGTGGACGTCGTGGGTCCCTTCATAGGTGTTCACCACTTCCAGGTTGACCAGGTGACGGGCCACGCCGAACTCGTCGGAGATGCCATTACCGCCAAGCATGTCGCGGGCCATACGAGCGATGTCCAGCGCCTTGCCACAGGAGTTGCGTTTCATGATCGAGGTGATTTCCACCGCGGCGGTGCCTTCATCCTTCATCCGACCAAGGCGCAGGCAGCCTTGCAGTGCCAGGGTAATCTCGGTCTGCATGTCGGCCAGCTTCTTCTGGATCAGCTGGTTGGCTGCCAGCGGGCGGCCGAACTGGTTACGGTCCAGCACATACTGGCGCGCGGTGTGCCAGCAGGCTTCGGCGGCACCCAGGGCGCCCCAGGAGATGCCATAGCGAGCGGAGTTCAGGCAGGTGAACGGACCACGCAGGCCACGCACATCCGGGAAGGCGTTCTCTTCCGGTACGAAGACGTTGTCCATCACGATCTCACCGGTAATGGAAGCGCGCAGACCGACCTTGCCGTGAATCGCCGGAGCGGACAGGCCCTGCCAGCCCTTCTCGAGTACGAAGCCGCGGATCTCGCCGGCATCATCCTTGGCCCAGACGACGAAGACGTCGGCGATCGGGCTGTTGGTGATCCACATCTTGTTGCCGGTCAGGCGGTAGCCGCCATCGACCTTCTTGGCGCGGGTGATCATCGAACCCGGATCGGAACCGTGGTTCGGCTCAGTCAGGCCGAAGCAGCCGATGTATTCGCCGCTGGCCAGTTTCGGCAGGTACTTCTGCTTGGTGGCTTCATTGCCGAACTCGTTGATCGGCACCATCACCAGGGAAGACTGCACGCTCATCATCGAGCGGTAGCCGGAGTCGATGCGCTCGACCTCACGGGCAATCAGGCCGTAGCACACATAGTTCAGGCCACTGCCGCCGTAGGCTTCCGGGATGGTTGCGCCGAGCAGGCCGGTCTCGCCCATCTCGCGGAAGATCGCCGGATCGGTCTGCTCATGGCGGAAGGCTTCCAGCACACGCGGTGCCAGCTTGTCGGCGGCGAACTGCTGGGCACTGTCACGCACCATGCGCTCTTCTTCGGTGAGTTGCTGATCCAGCAGCAGCGGGTCGATCCAGTTGAAGCTTGCTTTGGCGGCCATGGGGAGTGTCCTCGGTAAGCGGAGTTCAGGGGCGGGCCATCGCGGGCCACTGCCTTATTAGTGTTGACGCATCCTAGACAGCCTAGGTCGGATCAGACAAACGAGGATTTCGCATGCTGTTGTGCTAATTTCTCACTCCGAAAAGCCAAAGCACCCTATTTCAAGCCAGCACTTGTGATGCAGAGGTACAGTATGCGTCGGAAGATCCCCAGCACTGCCGCCCTGGTCGCCTTCGAATCCGCTGCCCGCCATCAGAGTTTCACCAAGGCCGCCGATGAGCTGGCACTGACCCAGAGTGCAATCTGTCGTCAGGTCGCAGGACTGGAGGAATTCCTGGGACTGGAGCTGTTCCGGCGCTCCCGGCGTGGCGTGAAGCTCACTGAAGCCGGCCTGGCCTATTCCCGTCGCATCGCCGCCCAGCTCGATGCGGTGGAGCGCGACACCCTCGCGGTAATGGGCCAGCAGGGCGCGATGACGGTGGAGCTGGCCATCGTGCCGACGTTCGGTACCCAGTGGCTGGTTCCCAGGCTGAAGGGCTTCCAGCGCCTGCACCCGGAGGTAACGGTCAACCTGACCAACCGCACCCGCCCCTTCCTCTTCGCCGACACTGATTTCGATGCCGCTCTCTACTTTGGCGATGCCGAATGGTCAGGCACTCGCGCCGATTTCCTGATGCACGAACACTCGGTTCCGGTGTGCAGCCCGGCCTTGCTTGAAGGACACGGCAGCCTGGAACCCGATGCCATCGCCCGCCTGCCCCTGTTGCAGCAGACTACGCGCCCCTATGCATGGCGCCAGTGGTTCAGCTCCCAGGGTATGAATGTCGCCCGCGATCTCAGCGGCCCGCGCTACGAGCTTTTCTCGATGCTTGCCCAGGCCGCCATGCATGAAATGGGGGTGGCGCTGATCCCACCCTTCCTGATCCAGCGCGAACTGGCCGACGGTCGCCTGGTAATTGCCCATCCCCACAGTTTCCGCAGCGACAAGGCCTATTACCTGATCATTCCCGAGCGCAAGCTCGAATCCGCCGCCCTCGGCGCCTTCCGCGACTGGCTGGTTGAAGCCGCCCGTACGTATCGAAGCGGGGCCGGTCTGGAGTGAGCTGTAACCACCAGTAGCACCGACCAACCATCTCCCGCACGTCGAACGACCTAAAGCCCTTCCCTGCCCCTCGCACAGCGTCCGCATCACCCACTCGGGTGATAGATGAAATCGCCCGTTCAGGCAGTTATGGCGGGAGGTAGCGCTGATTAGCATGAGGCCTCCCAAGACCCGCTCTGGAGAGCCGCATGACAACAAGAACAATGCGCGGAATCTTCCGGCCGCACACGCTGGCCGCCGCCATCGCCCTGGGCTGCAGCGCCCAGGCCTCTGCCATCACATTCAACATTGGTGAAATCGAAGCCCAGTTCGACTCCTCCCTCTCGGTCGGCGCCAGTTGGGCAGTGCGCTCACCGGACCCGGAATTCATCTCCACCGCCAGCGGTGGCGAGGCACTTTCGCGTACCTCGGACGACGGCCGCCTGAACTTCAAGAAAGGGGAGACTTTCTCGAAGATCTTCAAGGGCATTCACGACCTGGAGCTGAAATACGGCGATACCGGCGTCTTCCTTCGCGGCAAGTACTGGTATGACTTCGAGCTGAAGGACGAACACCGACTCTTCTACGACATCGACGACCACAACCGCAAAGAGGGCGCCAAGTCCTCCGGTGCGCAGCTGCTCGATGCCTTCCTCTATCACAACTACAACCTGGGCGACCTGCCGGGGAGCTTCCGTGTCGGCAAGCAGGTGGTGAGCTGGGGTGAAAGCACCTTCATCGGCAACAGCATCAACTCGATCAACCCGATCGACGTGGCCGCCTTCCGCCGTCCCGGCGCCGAGATCAAGGAAGGCCTCATCCCGGTCAACATGATCTATGTGTCGCAGAGCCTGACCGACAGCCTCTCCGCCGAGGCCTTCTATCAACTGGAATGGGACCAGACGGTGGCCGACAACTGCGGCACCTTCTTCTCCACCTCGGACGTGGTGGCCGATGGTTGCGTCGACCGCCTGGTAGTCAACGGCCCCGATCTGCCGCCCGGCGTTTCAACCAACACCGGCGCCACGCTCTACATCCCCCGCGCCGGAGACCGTGACGCCCGGGACAGTGGCCAATTCGGCGTCGCCCTGCGCTGGTTCGTGCCGGAGATGAACGATACCGAGTTCGGCGCCTACGCGATGAACTACCACAGCCGCGGCCCGATCTTCAGCACCATACGCACCCGAACGCCAAGCGCGGCGATCATTCCCGGCGCCCCCGGCGCGCGCTACTTCATCGAGTACCCGGAAGACATCCGCCTCTATGGCCTGAGCTTCCAGACCAACGTCGAAGGCACTTCGCTGGCCGGCGAAGTCAGCTTCCGGCCGAACATGCCATTGCAGCTCAACAGTACCGACCTCTCCTTCGCCGCCCTTGGCGTGCCCAACTCACCAATCTTCGAAAGCGGCCATTCCCGCAATCGTGCAGGTGAAGAGCTGCATGGATATGTGCGTAAGCCGGTTACCCAGGCCCAGGTCACTGCCACCCAGTTCATCGACCAGGTCATGGGCGCAAGCCGTCTGACCCTGGTAGGCGAGGTGGGCTACAACCACATCGGCGGCCTGAATGACGACATCGGCGAACTGCGCTACGGCCGCGACCCCATCTACGGCCCCGGCCAGCTGTCCTCCCGGGCCGTGTGCCTGGCGCTCACCGCCGCCAGCCCCCAGCAACGCGAGTGCAACGACAAGGGTTTCTACACCAGCAGCTCCTGGGGCTACCGCGCCCGCGCCAGCCTTGAGTACAGCAACGTCATCGCCGGTATCAACCTGACCCCGAGCGTCGCCTGGTCTCACGACGTCGACGGCTACGGCCCGAACTTCAACGAAGGCTCCAAGGCCATCAGCGTCGGCCTCAATGCCGAGTACGCGAACACCTATACCGCCAGCCTGTCGTACACCGACTTCTTCGGCGGCCACTACAACGTGACCACTGACCGCGACTTCGTCGCCCTCAGCTTCGGCCTCAACTTCTGATCACAAGGATTCCCGCAATGAAGAGAAGCATCCTGCAAAGTGGCGTCCTGGTCCTCAGCCTGCTCGCCGCCAACGTCATGGCCGCCGTCAGCCAGGAAGAGGCAGCGCAGCTCGGCAACAGCCTCACTCCGCTGGGCGCGGAGAAAGTCGGCAATTCCGATGGCAGCATTCCGGCCTGGACCGGTGGCCTGCCCACCAACGCTGCAGTGGTCGACGCCAACGGCTTCGTCGGCAACCCCTATGCCAGCGAGCAGCCGCTGTTCACCATCACTGCCGCCAACGCCGAGCAGTACAAGGACAAGCTGTCTCCCGGGCAGATGGCGATGTTCAAGCGCTACGCCAGCACCTACAAGATTCCGGTCTACCCCAGCCATCGCAGCGCCGCCGCGCCCCAGGCGATCTACGACGCGGCGAAGCAGAGCGCCATCAATACGCAGCCGGTGGATGGCGGCAACGGCTTGTCCAACTTCGCCGACAGCCACTACTACGCGTTCCCGATTCCCAAAGATGGCGTGCAGGTCCTGTGGAACCACATCACCCGCTACCGGGGCGGCAACGCCCGGCGCCTGGTGGTCCAGGCCACGCCGCAAACCAACGGTTCCTTCACGCCGGTGCAGTTCCAGGACGAGGTCGCCTTCCCCGCGGACATGAACGAGCTGGACAAGGCGAAGTCGGCCAACGTGCTGCTCTACTTCAAGCAGCGCGTGTTGGCACCATCGCGCCTCGCCGGTAACGTACTGCTGGTCCACGAGACCATCGACCAGGTCAAGGAACCGCGTCTGGCCTGGCTCTACAACGCCGGCCAGCGCCGCGTGCGTCGTGCCCCGCAGGTCGCCTACGACGGTCCGGGCACCGCCGCCGACGGCATGCGCACTGCCGACAACTTCGACATGTTCTCCGGTGCACCGGATCGCTACGACTGGAAGCTGATCGGCAAGAAGGAGATGTACATCCCCTACAACAGCTACAAGCTGGAATCGCCCAATCTCAAGTACAAGGAGATCATCCAGCCGGGCCACCTGAACCAGGACCTGACGCGCTACGAGCTGCACCGTGTGTGGGAAGTGGTCGCCACCCTGAAACCCAACGAGCGGCACATCTACGCCAAGCGTCACTACTTCATCGACGAAGATAGCTGGCAGATCGCCTATGCCGATCATTACGACGGCCGCGGCCAGCTCTGGCGCGTAGGTGAAGGTCATGCCAGCTACCACTACCAGCGCCAGGTCAGCACCTACGCGGTGGAGGCCCTCTACGACATCATCGCCGGACGCTACATCGCTCTCGGGCTGAAGAACGAAGAGAAGCACGGCATCGAGTTCGGATTCGCCGCCACCGGCGCCGACTACACCCCCGCCGCCCTGCGCAACGCAGGCATCCGCTGAGCACTTCGGACGCCCCGCCAAGCGGGGCGTCCGTTTCCTGCCCATGCCCGTTATGGCGCTGCATAAGCGCTGTCCATGCTGCTTCTAGCCCACCGATTGGCCAACTAGTCTGCGAGGGTCCGGTTCATCCATAACAACAACGCAGTGAGAACCGCCCCATGCCCCGCTCCGGCCAGACATCGCCTGTCCTTCCGTCTCGCCTGCCGCGACTGCCGCCGGCCCACATTCCACGCCCCAGGCTGGTCGACAGCCTAGCCGCCCAAGATGCCCAGCTGCGCCTACTCTGCGCTCCCGCCGGCTTCGGCAAGAGCGTCCTGCTCAACGAATTCCTCCGTGCCCAGACCGAACCCGGCCTGATCATCTGGATCAACCTCGCCGGCCAACCACTTACCCCGGAACAGCTGCTCGCCGAGCTCGCCACCGAACTCGGCGAAGGTGTTCCCGCGCTGCCTGCCGCCCAGGCACTGCAACAACTGCTGGCCCATCGCGGCGAATGCACCTGGCTGGTCCTGGACGACTACCCGGGCCATCCGCCGGCCGGCCTCGATGACTGCATCGACCAACTCCTCGCTCGCGCCCTGCCGGGACTACGCCTCCTGGTCAGCGTGCGCCAGCGTCCAGCCTGGAACCTTCCGCGCCTGCTGCTGGCGGGCGAGCTGCTGGAACTGGACGCACCCCAACTGGCGCTCGATCGCCAGCAACACGAGCAACTGGTGGATCAGCTCGCACCGCAGACCAGCGCCGCCCTGCGCGAGGAGCTCTGGCAAGAAACCGAAGGCTGGTGCGCCGGTGTACGCCTGCACCTGTCCGGCAAGGCACCGTCCAGCGCCAGTGGCAATCACTGCTGGCTCAAGGAATACCTGGACCACGAACTGCTTAACCGCCTGAGCCCGGAAGAAGCGGCCTGTCTGTTCGCCCTGGCACACCTGCCGAAGGTTTCCGCCGAGCTTTGCCAGCACCTCTGGGAGGACAGCGACGGCGCCGAGCTCTTCGAGCGTCTGCTGGCGCGCCAAGCCTTCTGCATGCCCCTGGACGAACACGGCACTTGGTACCGGGTGCTCCCCGCCGTAGCACGCACCCTGCGCAACCGCATCAGCGAAGCGGCAGCTACACGCCTGCATCTCAGCGCCTGTCGCATGTTCATCGCCGCCGGCCAGGTGGAAGACGCAATCGAACAGGCGCTCTGCGCTGGCCAGCCGGAAGCGGCGGCCAACTACCTGGAACGCCTCGGCCAGGAATGGCTGACCGGCGAACAGCACCTGGCCCACCTCCTGGAATGGCGTGCGCGCCTTCCCGCCGCGCTGCTGGAGAGCACCCCGCGCCTGCTCAGCCTGAACGCCTGGGGACTGCTGATCTCCTGGCGCCTGGACGAAGCCGAAGCCTGCATCACCAAGCTCGGCCACTTCCTGCCGCAGCCAACCGCCCTGCGCAACCGCAAGTTGCTGGCCAACAGTCAGGCCCTGCATGGCGTGCTCGCGGCCCTGCGCAGCCAGGACATAACCAGTGCGCGGCAACACTGCCGCGAGGCCCTGGCACACCTGCCCGAGCACGACTGGATGCCCATTCTGTTCTGCTACTCCAGCCTGGCGCGGGTGGCCATGGCCAGTGGTGCTCCCGAGGATGCACCGCACTATCTGCACAAGGCCCTGGAGATTGCCCGCCGCCACGGCAGCCTGCTCTTCGAAGTGCTGATCAACCTCGACCGCATTCGTCTGCTCCTTCTGCGCGGCGAGTTCGGCCGCGCGCAGACTCTGCTGCAGCAGAGTTTCGCGTTGATCGGCCAGCGTAAGCAGGTCGACAGCCTGATGCTCGGGCGCCTGTATCTGATCCAGGCCGAGCTGCACCTGGTCGCCGACCGCCTGGACGACGCCGAGCGCACCTTGCATGCAGGCCTGGAGCAGGCCCAGGGCTGTCTCGACCCTTTCGCCTTGCACGGTTTCCTCGGCCTCGCGGAGCTCCGTGCCCGCCGCGGGCAGTTCGACCAGTCCTATCAGGAACTGCGCGAGGCCGAACGGCAGATGCATTGCCGCCAGGTCTGGCGCTACGCATACAGCGGCGTGTTGAACCTGCAAGGCATGCGTGTGCTTGCGCGCCAAGGCCGCTGGGATCGAATCGAACCTGTCGCCCTGCGCATTCAGCGTTACTTCGTCGGCGACTGCGCCTGGATGGCGCCACTCGACTACCCCACCCTACCCCTGCGTAATCAGTTGCTGCTGGCTCGCGCGCAACTGGAGTCCGGTCGCGCCGAGCAGGCCGAAGCCCTGCTGCAGCCATTGCTGGAGCGCTGTCAGGCGCTCCAGTTCGCGCCATTGGCTTGCGAAGTACGCCTGGCCCTGGCCGCTGCCTGGCGTGCGCTCGACCGTGCCGACTCCGGCCCGCTGCAACGCCAGGCGCTGGAAGAGGCCGAACGCCTGGGTATGCATGGGCTGCTGCGCGACTATCCGCGCTGTGACAACGCAGCGACCATCGACGGCGACCCGGTGAGCCTGCTCAGCCAGCGCGAGCGCGCCGTGCTGCAGCTGCTGGCCGAGGGCTTTTCCAACCAGGAGATCGGCGGCTACCTGTTCATCTCGGTCAATACGGTGAAAACCCATACCAAGAAGATCAACAGCAAACTCGGCGTAAAACGCCGTACCCAGGCAGTGATGCGCGCCAAGACCCTCGGCTTGCTGGTGTGAGCCCCGGTAGCGTGCGCCGCGCGCATCGGAACCCCGCTGGTGCGCATAGTGCACCCTACGGCCAGCCCCAGGGTCTGGACTGACAACCCGCGACAATATGGCGCAGCCCGCGAGGCGACTGGCCTGTGCGCGGACTACGCTTCTCCCGGAAAACAGCAAAAATCCAATTCCTGACCCTGTAGTCAACCATTCTCAAAAACTACAGAACGCCCATTTTCCGCAGCCTTATGGCAACTATTAAAAAGTCTGATTAACGGTGCTCCAGCCATTAACGGCAGGATGTTGCGGACTGCAAGCCTGTACTGGCGCTGCTTTGATGGATAGTCATTCAGGACCGGGATACAACCGGCCCCTGTCTCGACAGGACAAATGCTCTTCTCGCCAAGGGCGGCGAGGCCTGGAATGGAAACCGGGATGAGCGGGTCGGAATATGACTTGTAGTTATTTCAGCGTTTTACTCCAGAACTGCTTGAAGGCCTTGCGGTTCCGATTGCAGAATGCCGCGCCACCAAGGTTTCGGCCGTTGCGGTACCAGGCTGTTGAAAGGCGGATTCGCCTCGCCAGAGCACCACACGCAGTGCACTGGTTCACCAGATCGATCACGCAGGAGATTTGAAGTGCACATCGGTGTTCCTCTCGAAACCCACGCCGGGGAGACGCGGGTTGCCGCGACACCCGAGACCATCAAGAAGCTGGTGAGCCAAGGCCACCAGGTGACGGTGCAAAGCGGTGCCGGCGTCAGCGCCAGCATCCCGGACAGCGCCTTCGAAGCCGCTGGCGCCACCATCGGCAACGACTCTGCTGCCTTCGGCGCCGACCTGGTGTTGAAAGTGGTCGCCCCGACCGAGGGCGAGTTGGCGCACATGCGCGCTGGCGCCGTACTGGTTGGCATGCTCAACCCCTTCAGCAACGAAGTCATCGCGCGCATGAACGCTCGTGGCATCACTGCCTTCGCCCTCGAAGCCGCGCCGCGTACCTCCCGCGCCCAGAGCCTCGACGTGCTGTCGTCCCAGGCCAACATCGCCGGCTACAAGTCCGTGCTGCTGGCGGCCCACCACTATCCGCGCTTCATGCCGATGCTGATGACCGCTGCCGGTACCGTGAAGGCCGCGCGCATCCTCATCCTCGGCGCCGGTGTGGCAGGCCTGCAGGCCATCGCCACCGCCAAGCGCCTGGGTGCTGTGATCGAGGCTTCCGACGTACGTCCGGCGGTGAAGGAACAGATCGAGTCCCTCGGCGCCAAGTTCGTCGATGTTCCCTTCGAGACCGATGAAGAGCGCGAATGCGCCCAGGGTGTCGGCGGTTACGCCCGCCCGATGCCGGCTTCCTGGATGGAACGCCAGGCCAAGGCCGTGCACGAACGCGCCAAGCAGTCCGACATCGTCATCACCACCGCGCTGATCCCGGGCCGCAAGGCGCCGACCCTGCTCCACGAGGCCACCGTCGCCGAAATGAAGCCGGGCTCCGTGGTCATCGATCTGGCAGCCGCCCAGGGCGGCAACTGCCCGCTGACCGAAGCTGACCAGGTCGTGATCAAGCACGGCGTGACCATCGTCGGCCACAGCAATCTGGCCGCCATGGTGCCGGCGGACGCCTCCGCCCTCTATGCGCGCAACCTGCTGGACTTCCTCAAGCTGGTCATCGACAAGGACGGCCAGTTCCATCTCAACCTCGAAGACGACATCGTCGCCGCGTGCCTGATGTGCCGCGACGGCCAGGTCGTCCGTAACAACGGCTAAGGGGAAGCGGACATGGATCTGATTTCAGACGGCATCTACAACCTGATCATCTTCGTGCTGGCCATCTACGTCGGCTACCACGTGGTGTGGAACGTCACCCCTGCCCTGCACACCCCGCTGATGGCCGTGACCAACGCCATCTCGGCGATCGTGATCGTCGGCGCCATGCTGGCCGCCGCCCTCACCGTCACCCCGCTGGGCAAGGCCATGGGCACCCTGGCCGTGGCACTGGCCGCGGTCAACGTCTTCGGTGGCTTCCTCGTCACCCGACGCATGCTGGAAATGTTCAAGAAGAAAGCGCCGAAAGCGCAGGCGGAGAAGCACTGACCATGAGCATGAACCTGATCACTGTTCTCTACCTCGTCGCCTCGGTGTGCTTCATCCAGGCGCTCAAGGGCCTGTCGCACCCGACTTCGTCGCGTCGCGGCAACCTGTTCGGCATGGTCGGCATGGCCATCGCCGTGCTCACCACTGTCGGCCTCATCTATAAGCTCGGCGCCGAGCTGGCCACCCAGGGCATCGGCTACGTGATCGTCGGCCTGCTGGTCGGCGGCACCGCCGGTTCGATCATGGCCAAGCGCGTCGAAATGACCAAGATGCCGGAGCTGGTTGCCTTCATGCACAGCATGATCGGCCTCGCCGCGGTGTTCATCGCCATCGCCGCCGTGGTCGAGCCGCAGTCGCTCGGCATCGTAGCTGCCCTGGGAGACGCCATCCCGGCTGGTAACCGCCTGGAACTGTTCCTCGGCGCAGCCATCGGTGCCGTCACCTTCTCCGGTTCGGTAATCGCCTTCGGGAAGCTGTCCGGCAAGTACAAGTTCCGCCTGTTCCAGGGTGCCCCGGTGCAGTTCGCCGGCCAGCACAAGCTGAACCTGGTGGTCGGCCTGGCCATCATCGGTCTGGGCCTGTACTTCACCTTCACTGGCAACATCGCAGCCTTCGCCCTGCTGGTGGCGCTCGCCTTCGTCATCGGCGTGCTGATCATCATCCCGATCGGCGGCGCCGACATGCCGGTGGTGGTGTCGATGCTGAACAGCTACTCGGGCTGGGCCGCAGCTGGTATCGGCTTCTCGCTGAACAACTCGATGCTGATCATCGCCGGCTCCCTCGTGGGCTCCTCGGGCGCGATCCTCTCCTACATCATGTGCAAGGCGATGAACCGCTCCTTCTTCAACGTCATCCTCGGTGGCTTTGGTGCCGAAGCTGACGCTGGTGCCTCGAGCGGCAGCAAGGAACAGCGTCCGGTGAAGTCCGGTTCGTCCGACGACGCCGCCTTCCTGCTGACCAACGCCGACAGCGTGATCATCGTCCCCGGCTACGGCCTGGCGGTGGCCCGTGCCCAGCACGCGCTGATGGAGCTGTCCGAGAAGCTGAGCCACCGTGGCGTGAACGTGAAGTACGCGATCCACCCGGTTGCCGGCCGTATGCCGGGCCACATGAACGTCCTGCTGGCCGAGGCCGAAGTTCCGTACGAGCAGGTGTTCGAGATGGAAGACATCAACTCCGAGTTCGGCCAGGCCGACGTGGTACTGGTGCTCGGTGCCAACGACGTGGTCAACCCGGCCGCGAAGAACGATCCGAAGTCGCCCATCGCCGGCATGCCGATTCTGGAAGCCTTCAAGGCCAAGACCATCATCGTGAACAAGCGTTCCATGGCCAGCGGCTACGCCGGCCTGGACAACGAACTGTTCTACATGGACAAGACCATGATGGTGTTTGGCGATGCCAAGAAGGTGATCGAGGACATGGTCAAGGCTGTCGACTGATCCTGTTCCGCGATATCAGGAACCCCGGCCTTGTGCCGGGGTTTTTGTTTACCTGGCGCATACCTTTTTGTGGGAGCGAATTCATTCGCGAATGAATTCGCTCCCACAAGGATTAACACGGCTCGGCAAGCGAACCGACAAAAGGCCCTGAATAGAGCCATCTCTTCGACCTTGGTATAGAAGTCGGGCGCCCCGCCAGCCCCTAGACTGCGCGGCTCCTACCCCGTTGCCCGAGGTTTTCCCGATGTACTCTGATCGCGTGCGCCTGTCCTCCCTGCTGGGCAAGGTGATGAGTGCGGCCGAGGCCGCTGCCCTGATCGAAGACGGCATGACCGTTGGCATGAGCGGCTTCACCCGTGCCGGTGAAGCCAAGGCCGTGCCGCAGGCGCTGGCCGTGCGCGCCAAGGAGCAGCCCCTGCGGATCAGCCTGATGACCGGCGCGAGCCTCGGCAACGACCTCGACAAGCAGCTCACCGAAGCCGGTGTGCTCGCCCGGCGCATGCCGTTCCAGGTGGACAGCACCCTGCGCAAGGCGATCAACGCCGGCGAGGTGATGTTCATCGACCAGCACCTGTCGGAAACCGTCGAGCAGCTGCGCAACCACCAGCTCAAGCTGCCGGACATCGCAGTCATCGAAGCTGTGGCCATTACCGAAGAAGGCCACATCGTGCCGACCACTTCCGTGGGCAACTCCGCCAGCTTTGCGATCTTCGCCAAGCGCGTGATCGTCGAGATCAACCTGGCGCACAACCCCAACCTGGAGGGCCTGCACGACATCTATATCCCGACCTACCGGCCGACCCGCACACCCATTCCGCTGACCCGCGTGGACGACCGCATCGGTGGCACCGCAATCCCGATCGACCCGGCGAAAATCGCCGCCATCGTCATCACCGAACAGCCGGATTCCCTGTCCACCGTGCTGCCGCCGGATCACGAAACCCAGGCCATCGCCGACCACCTGATCGACTTTTTCAAGCGTGAAGTGGAAGCCGGGCGCATGAGCAACAACCTGGCGCCGCTGCAGGCCGGCATCGGCAGCATCGCCAACGCCGTGATGTGCGGCCTGATCGAGTCGCCCTTCCAGGACCTCACCATGTATTCCGAGGTGCTGCAGGACTCGACCTTCGACCTGATCGACGCCGGTAAGCTGCGCTTTGCCTCCGGCAGCTCCATCACGCTGTCCGCGCGCCGCAACAGCGATGTCTTCGGCAACCTGGAGCGCTACAAGGACAAGCTGGTACTGCGCCCGCAAGAAATCTCCAACCACCCGGAAGTGGTAAGGCGCCTGGGAATAATCGGCATCAACACCGCGCTCGAGTTCGACATCTACGGCAACGTCAATTCGACCCACGTGGGCGGCACGAAAATGATGAACGGTATCGGCGGCTCCGGCGATTTCGCCCGCAACGCCCACCTCGCCATCTTCGTCACCAAGTCCATCGCCAAGGGCGGTGCCATTTCCAGCGTGGTGCCCATGGTCAGCCATGTGGACCACACCGAGCACGATGTGGACATCCTCGTCACCGAGCAGGGGCTGGCCGACTTGCGTGGCCTGGCGCCCCGCGAGCGTGCGCGGGCGATCATCGACAACTGTGTGCACCCGGATTTCCGTCAACCGCTACAGAACTACTTCAGCGCGGCTTGCGCCAAGGGCGGCCATACCCCACATCTGCTGCGCGAAGCCATGTCCTGGCATATCAATCTGGAAGAAACCGGGCGGATGCTGGCCAACTGATCTGGTATGAGCAAAACAGTTATGGGCTTGTAACCTTTGATTCTGACAAAAAGATCAAAAAACAGTTTCTAAAAAACCGGAACTGTACCGTTCAAAAAACCTGCCTTTCGTTTATTACACAGGAAAAACTACGGTTTCCCGTTGGATCACGAGCGATTCAACGGGATACCCATACAGTTGCGCTCAATTTCAGCAAAACAGTTGATAAGCATGCTAATAAAGACCAACACAATTTAGAGCAACTGTGACTACAGTCGCGGCTGTTCCGGGTAGATCATAGGCACCAGTTGATAACCAAGCCCCGTCACAAGCGGGAAGGACCTGCCGCCATGGAACGTACCCTCAGTTCCGACCTGATTTTCGAAAGCGCCGAACAATCCCCGAAATCCTCGTGGGCCCTGCGCACTATCTCCACCCTGCTGCTGTGGCAGCGCCGCATCGCCAGCCGTCATCAACTGGCCATGCTGGACCACCGCCTGCTGGCTGACGCTGGCATCAGCGAAGCCCAGCGCGAAGCCGAACTGAACAAGCCCTTCTGGCGCTAAGCAGTTCACCGGGCCAAGCGGCCCGACAGCAACACCCCAGACAGAACCCGTCGCCGCCCGCGACGGGTTTCGTCGTTTCTGGACCCTGGAATTTTCAATTTTTGCCGGGTGCGCCATGCGCGGCAGTGCAGGAATGTCAGTCTGTACAGCGCGCCCTACGCTCGGCCCTTCAGTGGTTTCGACACAGCTGACGCGAATCAGACCAATACAGTTCACAACAAGAGCAATCTGATGCAGCACAATTCAATCTCACTGTGACTGCACAGTTTTCCTGCGGGGCGTGATCATGTCATTCCATAACCCATCCCCGCCCTGCCGCGGGAAGGACAAGCGCCATGGACCGCACCCTCACTGCCTCCGCCCAGTTCCAGACCATCAGCCCGCGTACGCATTGGTACCTGCGACTGTTCGCTACCATCGCCCTGTGGCGGCGCAACGCCCGCACGCGGCACCAGCTCGCGCAGCTGGATTCCCGAGCGCTGGCAGATGTGGGTATCAGTCCGAGCGACCGCTATCAGGAACTGGAGCGCCCCTTCTGGCGCTAGCACACGCACCTGGCCAGTACTGGCCCGCAAGCTTCACTTTGACTAGGCTTTCCCCCAGCCGGCAGCGCTTCTCGTGCTGCCGCACTGGTCTAAAAGGAGCCCCCCATGACCTCACTTCGCCTGCTCAGTGCCGCAGCCCTGCTGGCGCTCGCCACCAGCGCATCCGCTACCAGCTTCGTGGTGACCACTGACGCCGTGGTTGGCGCCATCAAGGCCACCTCGGATGCCACCTCGGACATCACCTCTTCCTTCAACGACGACAAGATCGTGCTCGCCGCGCGTGAAGACGCTGCCAGCTTCGTCGCCAGCGACGGTGACATCCGCGGGGCCCGGCTGGAGGCCGCGTTCAAGCACATCCGTGGCCTGCAACCCCAACTGGCTGCTAGCGACCTACAACTGGCCCAGGCCATTCTCACCCTCTGACCCCGCCTTCCGGGCCGTGCACTGCGCGGCCCTTTGGGCTGCATGCCCCGCAGCGCTTGGCCCTCACCCGCCCATTCCGCTAACCTTCGCGCCCTGTGCCCGCGGCAGAGAACTGCCGTAGGGTATTTCCGTCCAATACCTTAGAAATTTCCTTCGGAGAGCTTCCATGCGCCGCTCGCTGTCTGTCGCAGCCATCGCCCTTTCCCTCGTAGCCGGTGCCGCCCAGGCCCAGACCCTGGTGGCGACCAGCAACATCATCGTCCGCGCGCTGGACCGCACTCTCGACTTCACCTCAGACACCACGACTTCGATCCGCGACATGAAAGTGGTCGTGGCCGCCCGCGACGACGCCGCCAGCTTCGTCGCAAGCGCCGGTGAGATTCGTGGCGCCCAGCTCGAGGCCGCTTTCGCCGCCCTGCGCGATCAGTTCCCGCAAGCCCGCGAGGCCAGCGATCTGGCGCTGGCGGAAACCATCGTCGCCCTCTGACCTACGCGAGCATCAGCCCCTGAACACCTGGTTGCGCCTGATCGGCCTGGGCGTCCTGCTATTGGCGGGCACTGCCCAGGCCGAGTTGCGCCTGTTGCTGGATGACGAGGGACTTACCACGGCTCAGCGTCAGGCCAGCCAGCAGCTTCTCGATGAAGCTCTCGCAGCCCTGCCACCGACCTTCGTCCACCGACTGGACCGGGACGTTACCGTGGGTTGGAGCGATGACCTGCCCGAGAACGGTTACGGCCGCGCGACACGTTTCGATGCCCTGGTGCTCAACCGCGACCTGTTGACCGGCCTCACCGACGGCACAGCGGCCACGCAGAAGACCGCTCGCGTTCACGGAACGGTGCGCCGCGAAATGCTCGCCACCGTGCTTCACGAGCTGACGCACATCTACGACCGCGCCCGCCTCTGGTCCCCCGCCGAGAAGACGCAACAGTTCCGCTGTCGCAACCAGGCTTCCAGCAACGGCCGTATAGGCCTGCCTGGCGACTGCCGGGGTCAGACCGAGCGCCGCTTCACCTTGAGCGACGATCCGCGCCTTCTCGACCTTGCCGGCTGGCCGCAGTACGTCGGCAAGCGCGGTCAGCGCGAGCAGGAAAACCACCAAGTGGCGCGAAGCCCGGATATCTACGAGCTGAAGAACGCCCGCGAGTTCGTTGCCGTGAACATGGAGTACTTCCTCCTCGATCCGGCCTACGCCTGCCGCCGCCCGGCGCTATACCGCTATTACCGCGAACATTTCGGCTGGGGCCCTGAACTGCAGGCCCCCTGCAACGACGGCTACGCCTACCTCAATGCCGGCCGCGACTTCGGCAAGCAGCCCCTGGGCAAACTCGACCCGGACCGGGTCTACGAAGTCGACTACCTGTTCGCCGAGGCCAACCAGAACTGGGTCAGCCGCTGGGGCCACAGCATGCTGCGCCTGGTGATCTGCGCCCCCGGCCGACCGCGCGGGCCGGACTGCCGCCTCGACCTCGACCAGCATCTGGTGCTGTCCTACCGCGCCTTCGTCGGGGACGTGCAGCTATCGAGCTGGGACGGCCTCACCGGCGCCTATCCCTCGCGCCTGTTCGTGCTGCCGCTGCATCAGGTGATCGAGGAATACACCAAGGTGGAGCTGCGCAGCCTCGCCTCGGTGCCGCTCAAGCTCAGCCGCGAGGAAGTAGAAGCCCTGGTGGAGCGCGCTGCCGAGATGCACTGGAGCTACGACGGCGACTACTGGTTCCTCTCCAATAACTGCGCGGTAGAAACGCTCAAGCTGCTGCGCAGCGGTACTGACCACCCGGCGCTGCGTGATCTCGACAGCATCATGCCCAACGGCCTGCTCAAGCTGCTGGAGGGGCGTGGAGTGGCCGACCGCACGCCACTGGACGATCCCAAGGAAGCGCTGCGCCTGGGGTATCGCTTCGATTCCTTCCGCGACCGCTACCAGGCCATGTTCAAGATCCTTCGCGAGCGCCTGAAGGTGCCCCAGGAAGAGGTCGAGGACTGGCTTCATCTCACCGCCGAGCAACGCCGGCCCTGGTTCGACAAGGCCGACCTGCGCGCCAGCGCCGCCCTGCTCCTGCTGGAACAGGCCGCCCAGCGCCGCCAACTCTTGCTGGCCCAGGACGAGCTCAAGCGCAATTACCTCAGCTCCCGCGAGCAGGCCGGGCAAACCCGCTTCGCCAAGGCCGGCGGCACCCTGGAGCAAATGCTCGCCAACAGCGGATTCCTCAGCCGCCCGGCTGAGCTGCTGCAGGGTGGTTACGGCCTGCCGCAGAGTGCGGAGTGGCAGCGCCTGGAATCCGAAAGCAGCACCCGCCAGCAGACCATGCGCAAACTCAGCGACGACCTCGACCGCGAAGTTCGCAGCCTGCTGGAACCTCAGCGCATGGCTGAGCTGAACGCCACCGAGGCCAACCTCAAGGCCATCGGTGCGCACCTGCGCCAATTGCACAAGGACGCCGGAGGGCTCGTGCTTCCCTGAGCCTTTGTAGCTACCAGAGTGGAGCCCAACGATCCTGCAATCGGGCCGTCGGGTTTCGCGGAGCCCTACCCAACCTACGAATTGATTGAAATCCCTTTACGTAGGGTACGGCCTCGATTCACAACTGTTCCTCATCCTCCTCCGGCAACTGCGGGTCCAGATGCAGCCAGGGCAAGCGGCTGCTCACCCAGATGTGCCGATCCGCCGGAACGGCCTCCGGATGGTCCAGGGTGGCGATGGTGAGGTCCAGGGTGCTGGGACTGAGGCTGGTAAGCAGCGCCAACTGGCTGCTGCAATGCGGACAGAAGTATCGGATGCAGGTCGCAGATGAGGTGTACTCGGCTGGTGTACCGGTCGTCCAGCGGAAGCTCGCCAGTGGTACGGTCGCCCAAGTTGTGACTATGCCGCCGGTAGTGCGCCGGCAGATCGAGCAATGGCAATGGGCGACATCGTTCAAGGGCGCTTCAACGGTGTAACGCAGCTGCCCGCAATGACAGCCGCCGGTATGGTGTTCGGCCATGGGGTTCTCCGGCTTGAGCTCTGCCTTTCACCCTAGCAGGCGGTTGCATGCCACCGAGCCGGAACTGAAGATAGAGCGTCCCCAGCTGACCCGGATGTCGCCGTGCTGACCCTTCTCGAAGCCCTCTGGCCGCTCTTTGCCCTGATCGTCGGCGGCTACCTGCTACGCCGCTGGGACTTTCCCGGCGAAGTCTTCTGGCCCGCAGCCGAGCGCCTGAACTACTTCATCCTGTTCCCCGCCCTGCTCTTCAGCAGCCTGGCCACAGCGCCGCTCGACAACCCGACACTGCCACGCCTTGCCCTGGCGGTTTTCCTCGGCCTCGGGGCCGGTTGGGCCGCCCTGCTTCTGGCGCGGCGCCTGCTGGGCTGGCCGACGACGCGCTTCGGCGCGATCACCCAGGGCATCCTGCGCTTCAACACCTACCTCGGCCTCGCGGCCATCGGCAGCCTCTACGGCAAGGACGGCCTGGCGATGGCCGCGCTAATGCTGGCGCTGATGGTTCCCACGGTGAACCTGATGTCGGTCTGGGCCCTGACCGCAGAGCGCGGCGTGAGCCTGCGCGGCCTGTTGCTGCCCATGGGGAAGAACCCGCTGATCCTCGCCTGCCTGGCCGGTGCCCTGGTCAATCTCGCCGGGTTCGGCCTGCCCGGCGGCACCGACCGCCTGCTAAACCTGTTGGCGGTAGCCAGCCTGCCGCTGGGCCTGCTCTGCGTCGGCGCCGCGCTGCGTCCGCAGGAGCTGGCCGGTGAAGTTCCGGCCCTGGCCTGGAACTGCGCCTTGCGCCTGCTGGCCATGCCCGTACTCGCCTTCGCAGTGGCCCGCCTGCTCGACCTGCCCGCCATGGAAAGCAGCATCCTGGTACTGTTCTTCGCCCTGCCCACCGCACCCACGGCCTATGTGCTGACCCGCCAGCTCGGCGGCGACAGCCATCTGATGGCCGGCATCATTACCCTGCAGACCCTGCTCGCCGCGGGCAGCCTGTTGCTGGTGATGCGCACGCTAGCCAGCTGACGCCCCGGCAGTCTGGCCGCCGTTCGTCGACAAATCGCTACGTAATCGGCTCCGATCACCGCCGAAAGCTGGCTGAAAGGTTGCGCGCTTAGCATCCGCCCCATTGCCGGCACGAGACCGGCAACCCGACAACAACAAGATTGGTGATCGCCATGTTCCGTTCCTGCTGCCGTCCCGGCACCCCTCCGCCCGTTCTCCGCACGTCTTCGGCCACGCGCTGACCCGCCCCCCATCCCGCCCGAATCACGCCCGGAGAACTGCCATGCTGACTCTGCTCGGCTTCGCCATGGTCATCTGCTTCATGTACCTGATCATGACCAAGCGCCTGTCCGCCCTGATCGCCCTGATCATCGTCCCCATCACCTTCGCCCTGATCGGCGGCTTCGCCGCGGGCATCGGCCCGATGATGCTGGAAGGCATCAGCAAGCTCGCCCCCACCGGCGTGATGCTGATGTTCGCCATCCTCTACTTCGCGCTGATGATCGACTCCGGCCTGTTCGACCCGGCCGTGCGCAAGATCCTCAAGCTGGTGAAGGGTGACCCGCTGAAAGTGTCGATGGGCACGGCCGCCCTGGCCCTGATCGTCTCCCTCGACGGCGACGGCGCCACCACGTACATGATCTGCGTCGCCGCCCTGCTGCCGCTGTACAGCCGCCTGGGCATGAGCCCGCTGATCATGGCCGGGCTGATCATCCTCGCCGGCGGGATCATGAACATGACCCCCTGGGGCGGCCCCACCGCTCGCGCCGCCAGCGCCCTGCACGTGGATCCGTCGGATATCTTCGTGCCAATGATCCCAGCCATGATCGCTGGCGCCGTCGCCCTGTTCGGCCTGGCCTGGGCCTATGGCAAACGCGAGCGCGCCCGCCTCGGCGTGCTGCACCTGCCGGATGACCAGCTCAACCATGACGAAATCAGCGTTTCGCAGTTCCCGGAAGCCCGCCGGCCCAAGCTGCTGTGGGTGAACGGCGCGCTGACCGCCGCTCTGATGGTGACCCTGATTACCGGTCTGCTGCCGTTGCCGGTGCTGTTCATGATCGCTTTCAGCATCGCCATGATCATCAACTACCCTTGCCTGCAGCAGCAGAAGGAAAGGGTCGCGGCCCATGCCGGCAACGTGTTGGCGGTAGTCGGCCTGATCTTCGCTGCGGGCATCTTCACCGGCATCCTGTCCGGCACCGGCATGGTGGAAGCCATGTCCAAGAGCCTGCTGGCGGTCATCCCGCCGTCCATGGGCCCTTACATGGCGGTGATCACCGCGATCGTGAGCATGCCGTTCACCTTCTTCATGTCCAACGACGCTTTTTATTACGGCGTGTTACCGGTTCTGGCCGAGGCTGCGAGCCATTACGGCATCAGCCCGGTGGAGATGGCGCGAGCGTCTATCGTAGGCCAGCCGGTGCATCTGCTCAGTCCACTGGTACCGTCCACCTACCTGCTGGTGGGGCTGGCCAAAGTGGAGTTCGGTGACCACCAGCGCTTCACGTTGAAGTGGGCGGTGATGATTTGTCTGTGTATCCTCCTCGCCGCCTTGTTGCTGGGTGTGTTCCCGCTCTTCGGATCGCACTGACAGCCGCTGAATGACACCCCGATCAAGCCGGAATCTGCGTAAGCTCTTTCCGGCTTGTTCGTACTCTCCCCAAACCAAGAAACTCACGAGGATCAACGCATCATGGAATGGCTGACCAGCCCGGAAATCTGGGTCGCCTTCTTCACCCTGACCGCCCTGGAGATCGTCCTGGGCATCGACAACATCATCATGATCGCCATCCTCGTTGGCCGTATGCCGCCGCACATGCAGGCACGCACCCGCCTCTTCGGCCTGGCCCTGGCGATGATCACCCGCATCCTGCTGCTGCTCTCCATCACCTGGATCATGCGGCTCACCACTGACCTGTTCCACCTGTTCGGCCAGGGCATCTCCGGCCGTGACCTGATCCTGTTCTTCGGCGGCCTGTTCCTGCTATGGAAAAGCACCACCGAGATGTACCACAGCCTGGAAGGCGAAGATGAGACCGACGCGGCGCCCTCCGGCGCGGCGCGCAACTTCATCGGCACCATCATCCAGATCGCCATCATCGACATCGTGTTCTCCCTGGACTCGGTGATCACCGCCGTCGGCATGGTGTCCCACGTGCCGGTCATGGTCGCCGCGATCATCGTCGCCGTCCTGGTGATGATGCTGGCCGCCGGTACCATCAGCGACTTCATCGACAAGCACCCGAGCCTGAAGATGCTGGCCCTGGCCTTCCTGGTGGTGGTCGGTACCGTGCTGATCGCCGAATCCTTCGAAGTCCACGTGCCGAAGGGTTACGTCTACTTCGCCATGGCCTTCTCCCTGGCCGTGGAGGCGCTCAACATCCGCATGCGCATCGCGCGTGGTCGCAAGGAAGATCCGGTGAAACTGCGCAAGGACATTCCTGGGCAGTAAGCCGAAGCAATGAAGAACGGGGCCGATTGGCCCCGTTTTTCATTGCTCACGGTTTACTTGTAGGGGCGAATTCATTCGCCAAGGGCTGCGCAGCTGCCCCCCCCCCGCGGTCCAAGGGCAGGCCTTCGGCCTGCCTGGCGAATGAATTCAATATTCAATACCCCTTCAATTCCTCCGCCTTGAAGCCACGGAAGCTGCCACCGCCCAGCAGCAGTCTCAGCAGGCTGTCCATGGTCTGCAGGTCGTTGTCGAAACCGCCATGGCTGGTGCTCCGGCTGGCCGGGCTGCCGGTGTCGGCCACCACCAGGGAACTGCCGGGCGGCTGCTGGGGCGGCTGGAACTTCTGCATACCGAGCAGCGGTACCCGCCGCTGCTTGTCTTCCAGAGCATTGGAAACCAGGTAGAGCAGCGACTTGCGGTAAGCCCCGGCAACGTTGTCCTCCTGCTCAGCCTGATCTGACAGGATGAACAGAGTCTGCTGGCGAATGCCCTTGCCCAGCGCCTTGAGGAAGGTCGACTGGTATAGCTCCAGGGTGCAGGCCGGGGCAAACAGCACGAGATTGTCGATGACAGGACCATTCAGCGCCTGCCAGACCTGCAACAGACGGGCATGCCAGATGGAGCCGGCGCTGTGCCCAACCAGATGCACCTTGGGCGCCTGCGCCCCCTGGGCCGCCAACCAGCCGACCAGGCGTTGCAGCGCCAGCGTGCCCGCCGCACCCTTGCGGAAGGCCCGCTCGACGTCCAGCTTCATTTCCTGCCAGAGTGCGAACCCGGCCGGCTGCACCAGGCTCTCCATCTGGTTATCCCACCACGAGCTCACCGATCCCACGCGTTCCCCCACCAGCGGCAGCTTGCGGAGCAGGATGTCGCCCAACTCGGCCAGCAGCCCGGTTTCCCAGATGAAATGCAGTTCGTGGATCTCGTTATCGCGACACGCCGGTCGCCACTTGAAGGCGCGCATGGCCGAGCCGTTCACGCTGTTCAGGCCGCCATGGGCATAGAGCAGCAAGTGCTGCGGCCGGCTGTGCTGCAGCTCTTCGATGATGGCGTCCAACTGGGTCAGGTCCGAGGCGTACTGGCCCAGGCCGTCGAAGTGGCCATCGTCGATGTGCAGGTAATGCAGGTAGATGGCCTCCTGGGGCGGGCCCTGCAAGGCCAGGCGCGCGGTGCCGCCATCGGACACGTATCGGGTCGCGGTATCGGTGACGCCATGGTTCACCGCAACGCCCAGCTGGGCGACCCAGACATCCCAGACATTGGCCTCGAAATCGGCATAGCTCCACAGCGCCACACCGGCGTACACGGCCTTGCCCTGACGGTAGCCGCCCCAATCAGGCCCCCAGGAGTTCTGCACCAGGAAGCCGTCACGGGTATAGCCGACGATGGCGAAGGCGTGCCCACCGCCAACGTCCAGCGCATCCGGCTTCCAGTCGATCACCCCGCGCCGTGGCGAGCGCCAGCCCTCGTGGGTACGCGCCGAGGCGAACAGCACGCCGACGTCACGCAAGGCCGCCTGGACGTCGTTGATCCGCGAGAAGACCCGGAAATACGCGCCCAGCGGCATATCCAACGCCTCCTGCTGAATCGCCGGGGTCAGGCCGCCGCCACCAGCCCAGCTGTCTTCCTGGCAGACACCGTGCTTGTGCCAGCCCTTCATCGCGCCCCGGGCGCTGCTGAAGTCGTAGTTCTCACCTGGCCACTGGTCGTAGCGCCTGGCCATGGCGAAGAGCATCGCCGGGCTGGCCCGGCCGGGCAGCGCGCACCGGCTACGCAGGTAATTGACCGCCGCAGCCAGGCCGAAGCCCGTGCAGGCACCTTCCTCGCCCTGGTCGAGGATGTGCAGCAGTTGCCAGTCCGGGAATAGCTCGTCGGGGAGTGGCGCCAGGGATGCGGAATAGGTGAGGTCGCGAAAATCCATGGAGTCGCGGCGGACATCCAGCTGCCTGGGCGCAGCCCTCCTGCGGGACTTTGTCGTGGCGGTACGCTTGGCCATGCTGACCTCCCTGTGCGGGTCCGGGCGACAAAGGAAGGATTGACCGCTTTCAACGCCTGGGAGGGATTGCTGACGAATGGCGACATGGGTCGGTCGCTCGCCACGCGGCCATTGGCGGCTTCAACTGCCTATATGCAACTGATTCAGAACGACTTTTCATACCATCAACAGCGTTGATGTTCTCTATCTAGAGTGATCACTTTTTAATCGCACCCCCGTCCGTAAGATTGGCTCCGTACCCAGTTTCCAGCCCCCTTGAGGAGCCCCCGATCATGAAAACCCAAGCCTTCGCCGCCCTGTTCATCGCCAGCCTGAGCACCAGTGTCTTCGCCCTGCCGTCCGACTCCCAACCGGTACTGGGCGAGTCGAAGGACGGCGCCTACATCCAGGTCATCGAGCCGGTTGCGGCCGAAGGCAGCTTCATGGTGCTGGACCGCGTAGCCGAAGGCGGTTCCGATCGCACGGGCGCCAACCGCATTGCTGAAGGTGGCTCTGACCGCACCGGTGCCAACCGTATTGCTGAAAGTGGTTCCGACCGCACCAATGGCTTCCGCGTAGCTGAAGGCGGTTCCGACCGTACCAACGCTATCCGTGTAGCCGAAGGTGGCTCCGATCGCCTGCCGCAAGCCCAGCACATCAGCTGATCGCAACTCGCTGTAAACCCTCAAAGCCCGGCGGATGCCGGGCTTGTTGTTTATGGGGCGAATTCTTTCGCAACTGGCCGCCCAGCGGCCCGTAGCCCGTACGCTGGTCCGGGCCAGGCTGGTCGAGCGGAGCTCGGCCTAACGAAGAAACACCCCACCCCGCACCGTTTGGCTTCGTTCCTCTGCCCAACCTACAAGGGCGGTTCCAGCCGCGTCTTGATCAGAACAGGCTCAACTGATCCTGTCCCTTGTCCGCTATGGGTGCCGCCGCTGGCGGGCTGTCGGCCTGCGGCATGAAGCCCAGGCGCTCTGCCAATCCTGCTGCTCGCTCGGCGCGAGTCGAGACCGCCTCAGCCAGGCGTGCCGGCAGGCCCCAGATCTCTACCTTCTTCTTCGCCCGGGTGATGCCGGTGTAGAACAGCGCGCGGCTGAGCAACGGGCTGGGCTGTTCCGGCAACGCCAACAACACCTCGGTGAACTCCGACCCCTGGCTCTTGTGAACCGTCATGGCGAAGGCACTGTCGTGGCTGGGCAGGCGGGCCGGGGCGAAGGGGCGATAGCCCTCGTCGCCTTCAAAGAACACCCGCAGGCCATGGGGCGTGGCCAGGCACAGGCCGATATCGCCATTGAACAGACCAAGGGCGTAATCGTTCTGCCGCACCATCACCGCCCGACCGGGGTACCAGCGCTCGCGGGAAGGCACGCCCAGCCGTCGCTTGATGCGCGCCTCGAAGGTTTCGTTGATGCCACTGACACCCCAGGGGCCTTCACGCTGGGCGGTCAGGGCGCGGAAACCGTTGAAGGCGGCGAACGCCGACTCGGGGTCGGCAGTGCGTACAGCAGCGAAGTAGGGGGCATAACCCGCCTCCAGCCGCTCCAGCAAGGCAGTCGGGGTAGGGCCAGCGTTCCAGACCAGGTCCGGATGGCCGCCACGTAGCAATTCCTGAGTGCCGCGAGCATCACCGCCGTTGATGCGCCGCGCCAGTTCGCCAATGCCGCTGTCGCCCGCGAAACGATGGCTATGGGTCAGCAGCACCACGGCATCGCCCAGGCGCGAACGGGGTTGCTCCACCGGCACTGGCTGGCCGGTGATACGCGTGAGGTCTGCCGCCGCCACGGAGTCCAGGCCACGGCCTTCGCAAAGCTCAGCGAACACCGCGCCAGCCTCCACCGCCGCCAGTTGGTCCTTGTCACCCAGCAGGATCAGCCGGGCATTGGGAGGCAGGGCGTCAAGCAGCTTGGCCATCAGCGCCAGGTCGACCATGGAGGCTTCGTCCACCACCAGCACATCCAGCGGCAGCGGGTTATCAGCGTGATGGCGAACCTTTGGCGTGTCGCCACGGCTGCCGAGGAGCCGGTGCAGGGTGCGTGCCTCTTCGGGCAGGACTGCCTTGATAGTGTCGCTCACCGGCAGTTCGGCCTTGGCGTTGCGGATGGCCTCGGCCATGCGCGCGGCGGCCTTGCCGGTGGGCGCAGCCAGGCCGATAGCCAGCCGCTCACCGCCCGGCTGTTCCAGCAAGGCCGCGAGCAGGCGCACCACGGTGGTGGTCTTGCCGGTGCCGGGGCCACCGGAGATCACCGCGAGGTTGCGGCGCACGGCCTGAGCCGCTGCCAGGCGCTGCCAATCCGGCTGCTGGGTATTGCGGGCGAACAGCCGCTGCAAGGATTCGCCCAATTGCACTTCGTCCACCACAGGTCGGGCCAGCGCGCGTTGCAGCAGGTTGTCCGCCAGATGCGCCTCATAGGCGTGGTAGCGGCTCAGGTAGAGCCGGGCGCCATCCAGGGTCAGCGGCGCATAGCCGCCGGGCGGCGCCACCAGGGGCGATGCCTGCAGTGCGGTCAGCCAGACGGGCAGGGTGGGGGCCTGTACACCGGAGCCTCCCTCGACAAACAGCGATTGTCCGGCCCAGCGCGCCAGGGGCAGGCAGACATCACCAGCTCCCAGCGCCTGGCAGCACAGGGCAGCGGCGGCCAGCACAGAGTCCGCCGCCTGCGGATCGAGGCGTTGCAGGCTCTCGGTGAAATGGCGCTCCAGCGGTCCCAGGGACCAGTCGGCCAGGCCCATCAGTGGCCCTCCTCGAACAACAGGTCCAGCGCATCCAGCAAGCTGTCGGCAGGACGATGGAAGAACACACCCGCGTCCGGCATGCCGCGCAGGAACAGGTACCAGGCACCGCCCAGTTGCTCGCTGGAGAAACCGTCCAGGCGCTGGCGCAGGAAGCGCCGCAGCGCTACGAGATAGATCAGGTACTGCAGGTGATAGTGCTCGGCGGCGATGGCTTGCGTTAGGCGATCGCCGCCGTAGTAGCTGGCATCCGGGCCAAGCCAGTTGGACTTGTAGTCGGCGATGTACCAGCGCCCGTCATGCTCGAAAGTCAGGTCGATGAAGCCCTTCATGAAGCCCTTGAGGGTGTCGAACTCCAGACGCTCGGCGGCCGCGCGCATGGCATCCGGCAGTGCGTGGACAGGATCGGTGAGGATCGCCCGCAGACGGCCGACATCCAGCCCGGCCACCGGGAAAGTGAAACCCAGCTCCGGCAACCGTCGGTGAGCGGCGAGGGCGGACAGACTCAACCCCTGGCCATCCAGGTCGGTATCCAGCACCAGTTGCAGGTGGGCGCTGGCGATGTCCGTCCAGCTGTCCGGCAGGCCGTGGCCCTGCAAATGCTTCTGCACCAGCGCCGACAACTTGCCCTCGCCGCGCATCCAGTCTTCCAGCACCGCGTGCAGGCAGGTACCGGCGCGGGCGCCGCGGGGGAAAGCGAAGAAGCCGCTGCCCGGCTCGGTGGCCGGCGGTATCACCAGACCGTCACGGTCAGGCGCTTCCATATGCAGGCCGGCGGCCAGGCCCGAGAAACTACCCACCCGCCAGGCGCTGGCCAGGGTCCGCTCCATCGTGGCGAGACCGGCCGGGGGCAGCGCGCGGGATTCGCCTTGCGCACTGGCTTCCTCGGCCTGCAGTTCGACAACCGCAATCTGACCTTCGCTGGCGTTGGCCAGGGTTTCCAGCTCGGCGCGCAGGGCGACGCCATCGCGGCTGGCCAGGTGCCGGGCGAGGGCGGCCAGTACATCGGCCTCGTCCAGTTCGCGGCCATGCAGCAGCCAGGCGAGGGCGCAACTGTGCAGGCCATCCTCCGGAAGCTCGCCATCCTTCTTCGCCTTGGGCAGGGCCACGGGGCCCCAGTGCAGCCAGAGACGGTCGCGGGCACGGGTCAAGGCCACATAGGCCAGGCGCAAGCGTTCGGCAAAGCGTTCGCGGCGGGCAGTTGCGCGATGGTTGTCGTAATCCTCTCCGCCGAGATCGAGCAACGGCGTTCCGTCCTCGGCGTGGCAGGTGATGTCCTCTTCGCGGCGCAACAACGCGCCGTCCCAGAGGTAGGGACAGAACACCAGCGGGTACTCCAGGCCCTTGCTGGTGTGCACGGTGACGATCTGCACCCGCTCGGCATCGCTTTCCAGGCGCAGCAACGCATCGTCGCCATGGCTCTCGGCGGCACGCTGGGCGTTGAACCAGGCCAGCAGCGGTTCCAGGCCAGGCCGCTGGAGGCTTTCGGTTTGCAGCAGTTCGGCCAGGTGGAGGAGGTTGGTCAGCCGTCGCTCGCCATCGGGCAGGGCAATCAGACGCTCGGCCACGCCTTGCTCATCGAGCCAGGCGCGGAAGGCCCGCATGAAGCCCTGCTGTTGCCAGAGCTGGTGATAACGCTCGGCATTCTCGCGCTCTTCGTCCCAGGCGTGTTCGTCATCCTGGCAGCGCGCCAGTTGCTGCGCGTCCCGGCCCAGCAGGCGGGTGGACAGGGCATAGCGCAGCACGCCTTCACGACCGGGCTCGGCGTAGGCCGCCAATACTGCCGCCAGTTCCGCAGCCTCTTCGCTGTGCCAGACGCTGTCTCGCCCCCGACGCACGCTGGGTACACCACGGTCGGCCAGCTCGGCAGCCACATCACCGGCCTGACGGTGGCTGGCCACCAGCACAGCGATGTCCCCGCCCTTGAGTGGCGAACGTACGCCATCTTCTTCGAAATATGCCTCTCCACGCGCACTGGCGGCCAGCAGACCGGCAATGCGGCGCGCGGTATCCGTGGCCACCGCACCGCCCGCTTCGCCCTTGCCAAGCGGTTCATCCCCCAGCCACACCAGTTCCAGCGGCGCAACGGCTTCAGGCAGCACCAGCCGCGCGCGAGCCTTGCTGCTGGCTCCCACGGGCGGGTAGTCGAGGCCGGGTTCGGCGAATGGCAGGGGGCGGTCGAAGACCTGATTGAGGGCTGCGATCAGCTGCGGTGTGGAACGGTGGTTGGTGTCCAGGCTGTACTGTCGCGCGGCCTCATCGCGGGCCTTGAGGTAGGTGGCGAGGTCGGCGCCACGGAAGGCGTAGATGGCCTGCTTGGGATCGCCGACGAAACACAGGTCGCCCCGTTCTTCGTATACCCGGTGGAAGATCGCGTATTGCACCGGGTCGGTGTCCTGGAACTCGTCGATCAGCGCCACCGGATAGCGCTCGCGCAAGGCCTCGCCCAGCGCATCGCCTGCCGGTCCGCACAAGGCGTCGTCAAGGCGATTGAGCAGATCGTCGAAGGCCAGCAGACGCTGGGCAGCCTTGCGTGCCGGCAGCTCTCGGTTGAGGGTGTCCAGCAGGCGTACCTGCAGGTCGATCAGACGGGCCTCACCCGCGGGAGCGGCTTCTGCCAGGGCGTCGAAGAGCCTTTGCAGCGCGGCACAGAGGGCATGGTCCGGCGCATCGAAGCCCTTCTTGGTGGCCTTGGCCAGCGCCTCGGTGCCGAGCTTCTCCAGGCCCGTTGGCGGCGCGAAGAGGGCGGCCGGGTCGGCGAAGTAGGCATCCAGTTCGGTCTGCCATATCGCAAATTTGGCGGCGTCGTAGCTGCGCTTGTTGAGGCCATCGAGCTGGGCGAGCTGGGCCACGCACTCGGCACCCTGGCGTTGCCAGAAAGCCTGGGCGTGGGTCCAGGCTTCGCTGGCAGCGGACAGATCGCCAGCCTTCAGCTCACGCGGTTCGACACGCAGGTAAGGCTTGCCCAGGTGCGAACGCAGGCGCTGGCGCAGCGAGACCGGGGTGATGCGCTTCTGCGCCAGGAAGCGCGCCCAGGCCGGTTCGGCTTCCGCCAGCTCGCGCCGCCAGAGATCGGCGAGCAGCGCATCCAGCACTTCACGGTCGTCGGTTGCCAGTTCGCTGTCGAAGTCGCCTCCGGCTTCGAACGCGGCATCCTGAAGCGCGCGTTGGCAGAAGCCGTGGATGGTGAAGATGGCCGCCTCGTCGAAGCCGTGCACGGCCAGCAGCAAGCGACGGTGAGCGTCTTCACCGGGGTACTGGGCATACAGCCCGGCCAGCACCGGATCGGGCGCCGGCGCGCCCTCGTACATGGCGAGCAATGCCGCCAACCGCGCGCGAATGCGCTCGCGCAGCTCGGCGGTAGCGGCCGTGGTGTAGGTCACCACCAGGATCTGCCCGACGCCGAGCTGGCGCTCCAGCAACAAGCGCGCATACAGGGCGGTCAGGGTCCAGGTCTTGCCGGTACCGGCGCTGGCCTCGATCAGGCTGCGGCCGGTGAAGGGGTCCTTGAGCAGGTCGAGGCTCATGGCTGCTCCTTGTCGGTCAGGCAGGTGACCGGTTTCGCGAATGAACTCGCTCCGACAGGGAGTTCGGGACGGCACCGGACAAACCCCCTCTCCCTCTGGGAGAGGGTTGGGGTGAGGGAAATCAACGCCGCTGCCTGGTTACGACAGGCAGACCTGCGGTCTGCTTGGCGAATGAATTCGCCCCTACAGATGAATTCGCCCCCAGAAGTGAATTGGCACCTGCTGGAGTACACGGCGTCATTCCTCATCGTCATCTCCCGCCAGGGCATCCAGTGCCGGGCCGAACAGGGTTTCGGCCAGTTGTTCGAAGCGCTCGTCCAGGGGTTCACGATCGCGGAAGGCGAGGGCGTACCAGGGGTCATGGGATTCGCCGAGCGGGCCGAAGTCGATGCCTTCCCAGGCCACACGCGCCTTGGAACGGGCAGCGTCGATCGGCTCCTTGCGACCGGGTTTGCGCAGGCCGTGGGCGAAGCCATAGCTGGCCTTGGTCAACAGCGGCAGGGGCGCGCATAGAGCTTCGCGATAGGCGTGCAACCAGGGCTCCAGCAGTTCGCGGGCGTTCGCCAGGGGACCGGCCTGCCAGTCGCCAGCCGGCGATAGCAGGCGGCTGTCGCGCGCAATGCCGGGCGTGGCGGCGAGGTTGAGCAACAGATGGCGCAGCCAGAACGGCGCGAGCTCCCATTCGCCGAGTCGGTTCAGGCGCCAGCCAAACAGGCCGTCGGGCGTCACCCCATCGAGCCAGCCGTGAATGCGTACACCGGCCAGTTCGATATCCACCAGCAACGGCTGCGGCACCGCCTCCGGTCGCGCCTCAAACAGGCGCGGGGCGAAGGCACGTACCGGGCCACGCAGCTGGCCCCAGAGGGCGTGGCCCAGCTCGCCGACCGGTAGCCAGCCAGCGGCACGGGCAATGCGTCGTTCGTCAGTCTCAGACCAGTCGCGTTCCACGGCGTCCAGGGCGAGCTGGCGCAGGCCGCGCCAGGCCGGGCCTTCAAGGCTGAAAGGCTCGTCGCTGGCCAGGGCTTCCTCGGTGTCCGCCAGACGCAGGCCAAGGCGCTGTTCGAGGAGAAAGCGCGCCGGATGGCGGAAGCACTGGATCAACTGCGAGGGCTCGAGGGTCAGCCAGTCGGCATCGGGCTCCGGTAGCGGCAAGGCGAAGGGCGCCGCGGCGGCCTGGGGCGTTTCCGCCAGACGTTGAGCCGCGCGGAACCAGGGCGCGGCAAAGCCGGCCTGCTGGCCACCGACGAAGTTGCCCGAGGCGAAGGGTTGCAGCGGATGCATCACCAGCACCCGCTCGCTTGCCTTGTGCGCACCGGCAATAGCGGTGAGGTCGATGGTTTCCAGCAGCTCGCTGACCAGCACGGAAGGCGGCAGGTGCGCGTTATCCCGTGGGTCGCGTCCGACAAAACTGAGATAAAGCCCGTCGCGTGCCGATTGCAGGGTTTCCAGCAACAGGTAACGGTCGTCCAGGCGCCGGGCGCGATCACCGCGCCGGGGTTTGCGGCTTATCAGGTCGAAACCGGCCGCCGGGGTACGACGCGGGAAGGCGCCGTCGTCCAGTCCAAGCAAACAGACCTGGCGGAACGGCAGGCTGCGCATGGGCACCATGGTGCAAAAGGTCACCGCGCCGGTCAGGAAGCCCGAAGCGCCGCTGCCCTGGTCCAGGGCTGCCACCAGATGCTGGCGTACCAGGGCCAGTTCCAGCGGGCGCTCGATGCCGGCGGCCTCGGCCTGTTCGCGCAAGGCACCGCAGGCCTGGGACAGCAGCAACAGGGTGTCGCCGGCCTCGCGCTCGTCGAACAGCAGGTCGATCAGGCCCTGCAGGGTTTCCGCCCACTCCGCCAGTGGACGCGGCCGGGCCATGTCGTCGGCCAGGACACCAAGGCGCTGGACGAAGCCGGCGAGACGGCCGAGCAACTGCGCACGAGCGCCCTCCAGGGCATCCAGCGGCCAGTTGTCGCCGAGCAGGGGCGGGGCGTCACCGGCCAGTTGCGGCGGCGCGGCGAAGCCCAGCAGCAGGCGGTCCAGCCCCTGTCTCCAGCTGAAGGCGCCTTCCTCGGGCAGGCCAAGGCGCGCGCGGTGGGCCCCATCACGCCCCCAGCGCACGCCGGCGTCACGCAGCCAGTCGCGCAGCAGCGGAAGGTCTTCGTTCTCGATACCGGCGCGAGCGGCCAGGGCCGGCTGTTCCAGCCAGGCCAGGAGTTCTTCGGCGGCGAAGCGGCTTTGGGGAAGCTCCAGCAGGGCGAGGAAGGCTTCCACCAACGGCAACTCGGCGCGCAGGCTGCGGTCGGCCAAGCTGAAGGGGATGCGCGGCACGCCTTCGCGGGGGGCGAAGACCGCTTCGATATAGGGGGCATAACGCTCGATGTCCGGCGTCAGCACTACCACCTGGTCGGGGGTGAGTGCGGGGTCGGCCTTAAAGCGCGCCAGCAGCTGGTCGTGCAGCACCTCCACTTCGCGCAGGGGCGAGTGGCAAAGGTGGACTTCCAGGGAGCGATCATCCTCGCGCAGGCTCATGCGCTCTTCGGGACGACGGGTGCGCAGGCGCAGGATGTCGTTCTGCACGGCGCGCAGCAGACTGCTGTCATGCAGGTCGTCGTCCTCGGCATAAACGCCGATGTCCTGGCCGCCCAGAGTGAACAACGCATCGAAAAAATCGCGGCCCTGCTTGCCGAGGCTGGCCAGCAGCGGATGGCCGACGTCCAGGTACCAGTCGTCGATGCCCGGCTCCGGCAACCGCGCCAACTCGCGGATATCGCGGATGTCGCCCCATGCCTCGCGGCACGGGTTGAGCGCGAAGAGGATCACCTCGCAATGCCGCGCCAGGCCTTCCAGTACGCGCATGTGATGCGGCGGCAGGCTGCTGATGCCGAACACCACCAGGCGTTCCGGCAGACCTGCAATGCCTTCGCCTGCGTGCAGTCGCGCCAGCAGGTCACCCAGCAGGCGCGCACGATGCGGATGGCCATCGGCAGTGAGTTCGCGCCAGAGCAGCGCCTGCCACTCCTCGTCCGCGCCCAGTCCCAGCAATTCGCCACGCTCCCAGGTGTCGAGCCAGTCGTCGCGGTAGAGCAGGTACTGGTCGAAGACGTCGGCGATGCGTGAGCCGAGGGTCAGGCGGCGGCGTTCGTCGCCGCCTTCCAGGTACTGCGCCAGACGAGGTGCACGGGCTAGGTTGTCGGGTTCGCAGAGCCAGTCGTATAGGCGCCAGCCCAGGGTCACGGGGTTGAAGGCCGATTGCGGCGGCAACTCGCCCAGCACAAGGCGTGTGACATCCCAGACGAAGCGCGCGGGCAGCTGGATATCCAGATGCATGGCAATGCCTTGCTTGCGCGCCAGTTGCAAGGTCAGCCAACGCCCCATGCCCTGGCTCGGCACTACGACCCGAGCAGGCGCCAGCGGGTCGCGCTGGGGTTGTGCGAGCAGGGTGCAGGCCAGCTCGCCGAGGCTTTCCAGGTCGTTGGCGTGGTAGAGGTTGAGCATGGGAGCGCCGATGTCTGAAGGTCGGCACAGGTTAGCAGCCGATCCGGCCGCAGGTCGCCCCCGTTACAGGGTTCGCAGCATGAGGAAGACCACGCGGAAACCACCTCAGCTTCATGCGCCAAGCCATTGATCGGTAATGAGCAGAATCGCCGAGAAGCGTCTTTAATTGTCATCAGGTGCCATACCAGTCAGGCGACTCGCTGAAATCAGCCAGGACCATGAAGGTCTAACGACAATCGTGTTACACAACGCCTGACCGCGCCGCTGTCTTCCTGCGCATGGATACGGCGGCCTTTCAAGATCGCCAGGAGGGCCACCATGCTGACGTTGCTCAATCTCCTCTCGGCCGTCGCCTTGCTCATCTGGGGCACGCATATCGTGCGAACGGGCATCCTCCGCGTGTACGGCGCCAACCTGCGCCGCCTGCTCAGTCGCAGCGTCCGCCGTCCGCCCCTGGCCTTCGCCGCTGGCATTGGCGTCACGGCCCTCGTGCAAAGCAGCAACGCCACTGCACTGCTGGTCAGCTCCTTTGTCTCCCAAGGGCTGATGCTACTGGCTCCGGCGCTGGCCATCATGCTCGGCGCCGACGTCGGCACGGCCCTGATGGCGCGGGTGCTGACCCTGGACCTGTCGTGGCTGTCGCCACTGCTGATCTTCTTCGGGGTGATCTTCTTCCTCTCCCGCAAGCAGACCCGCCTGGGGCAGCTCGGGCGGGTAGGCATCGGACTCGGGCTGATCATCCTCGCCCTGCAATTGATCATCGCTGCCGCCGAGCCCATCACCACCGCCAAGGGCGTGAAGGTGCTGTTCTCTTCGCTGACCGGTGATGTGCTGCTGGACGCCCTGACCGGCGCGCTGTTCGCGATGATTTCTTACTCCAGCCTGGCCGCCGTTCTGCTCACCGCCACGCTGGCCGCGTCCAAGGTAATCTCCCTCAAGGTGGCGCTCTGCCTGGTGATCGGCGCCAACCTCGGCAGCGGCATCCTCGCCCTGCTCAGCAGCAGCCTGCAGAACCCCGCCGGACGCCGCGTGGCCCTGGGCAGCCTGGCCTTCAAGCTGGCCGGCTGCATCCTCGTACTGCCGCTGGTGGGCCCCCTGGCCAGCTGGATCGACACCTGGCCCATTTCCAACGCCGAACTGGTGATCGCCTTCCACCTGCTCTACAACAGCGTGCGCTGCACTCTCTGCCTACCCCTGACGGTACCCATGGCGCGACTGTGCAACTGGTTGCTGCCGGACCGACCGCAGCCAGACGATGTCGCCAAGCCGCGCCATCTCGATCCAGCCGCCCTGGATACTCCGAGCCTGGCCCTGGCCAACGCCGTGCGCGAGACCCTGCGCATGGGCGATATCGTCGAGCAGATGCTGAACAACCTGTTGCATCTGCTGCGCGGCGGCGACCCGGTGCTGGGCAAGGACATCCACCGCCTGGATGACGACATCGATGCGCTCTACACCGCCATCAAGCTTTACCTGGCGCGCATGCCGCGCGATGACCTGGGTGAGCGCGACAGCCGGCGCTGGGCCGAAATCATCGAGCTGACCATCAATCTGGAGCAGGCCGGCGACATCATCGAGCGCATGCTCGATGACGTGCAGAGCAAGAACAGGGCCCAGGGCCGCGCCTTCTCCGAAGAAGGGCTGGGAGAGATCGTCAATCTTCACGACCAGTTGGTGGAAAACCTGCGCCTGTCGCTGTCGGTGTTTCTCAACGGCGATCAGGAAAACGCCAAGCGGCTGCGTCGGGCCAAGCAGCGCTTCCGCATCCTCGAACGCCGCTACGCCCACGCCCACGTCTCGCGGCTGCACCAGCAGGTGGTGCAGAGCATCGAGACCAGCGCCCTGCACCTTGGCCTGATCAGCGACATGAAGCGCATCAACTCGCTGTTCTGCGCCATCGCCTATGCGGTGCTGGACAACCCGGATGCCCCGGACTCCCTGGAAATCCCGGAGGAAAAACACCCGCAGGAAGAGCCGCAGCGCTATTTCGAACCGGAGATCGGCTCCCATCGTTGAGAATCGCTCTTCCCAGTGAGCAGGCCGCGTGGGCAGAATCCGGGGATGACGCCACACGACCCCTCCAATGCCTCGGTCAGCGCCAGTCTGACCCAGGCAATCCTGCACGCCGCATCCCAGCTCGGCCTTGGCCGCGAGGAGCTGCTGCGCGCCAGCCAGCTCGACGAAAAGCGCCTGGCCGACCCGGATGCGCGTATCGCTTTCAGCACCCAGGAAGCACTCTGGGCGGCCATCCACGCCCGCCTGCCGCATCCCGAACCGGGAATCGCCATCGGCCGCGCCCTGGCCCCCGGCCAGTTCAGCGTGCTCGGCTACCTGTTGCAGAGCAGCCCCACCCTGGGCGAAGCCCTGGAAGCCGAGCTGCGCTACCAGCGTCTGGTAGGAGAGGGCGGCAGCCTGGCGCTGGAAGTACGGGGCGATGAACTCTGGACCCTGTATCGCCCGCTGCACCCGAAGTTGCCGGCCACTCGTGCAAGGGTGCTGGCGCTGATGGCGTTCTGGCTGGAGCTGATGCGGCCGTTGCTGGCCGATCTACGTCTGGTGCGGGCCTGCTTCGTACACCCGGCGCCGGCGGATACCACGCTCTACCAGCAATGCTTCGCCTGCCCGCTGCAGTTCGAGGCGGAGGACTACGCCCTGGTACTGCCCCTGTCACTGCGCTCGGCCGCACTGAAGCAATCCAACCCGCCGCTGCAGGCAGTGCTGCGACAGCACGCCGAGGCCTTGCTCGCACGCCTGCCCAGCGAAGGGCTGCGGGCACGGGTGGTAGCGCTGCTCGGCGCCCAACTGGCGCGCGGCGAACCCGACCGCGGCGCCTTGGCGGCGGCCCTTGGCATCAGTGAACGCACCCTGCAACGGCGCCTGGCAGATGAGGGCAGCAGCTACCAGCAACTGCTCAACGACACCCGTCGTCACCTGGCCGAGCGCCACCTGCAGGAAGGCCGCTTGCCCATCGCCGATATCGCCGTGCTGCTCGGCTACTCGGAGCCCAGCGTGTTCTTCCGTGCCTTCCGCCAGTGGACCGGGCTGACGCCGGGAGAGTACCGGCAGAAGCATCGGGACTGAGCGCTTCTGCTCTTTGTGGGAGCGGGTGGGGCGGGATATCCAGCATCCCCGCCTGATCTCCTCAGGGCCGCCCTTCGGGCTGCTTGGCGAACGAATTCGCCCCTACAGACGCTATCCCCCGCGCCTTGAGGAACGCCAGGAATGCCTCGCGGCTGGAGTACTTCGGCCGATAGCCGAATTCTTCCTTCAGCCGGCGATTGTCCAGCACCGGGCGGTAGCGCAGAAAATCCAGCTGCTCGGGACCGTACTGGGTCAGGCCAAGGGGCTTGAGCAGGGCCAGGGCGGTGCGCAGCAACCCCGCAGGCAAGGGCCGGTAAGGTTTGCCGAGGATGCCGGCGATCTCGGCCATGCTCAGCGCACCATCGCCTGCCAGGTTGTAGATGCCACCGGCGCCGCGCTCCAGGCCTTCGCGGATGATCGCCACCACGTCCTGGTCCCAGATGAACACGAAGCGGCTGTCATGCCCCCTGATGCCCAGCACCGAGCGCTTCTGGAACAGCTCGGTGATCTGGTTGTTCACCTGCTCGCCGAGAATGGTGCCGGGGCGCAGGACCAGCTGGCGCAGCTGTGGATGTTGCCTGCGGGCGTCGGCCAGCAGCAGCTCCACCTCGCGTTTGTGGCGGGCATAGGCGAAGAGGTCGTGGCCGCGCAGCGGGTGCTGTTCGTCGATCCACTCCGCGTTTTCCGGGTAGTAGCCGTAGGCGGCGCCGGAGCTGGTGACGATCAGTTGGCCCACGCCGTGGGCCACAGCCGCGTCCAGCACGGCACGGGTGCCGCCGACGTCGATGGCGTGGAGGCGCGCCTCGCTCATGCCGCGCGGCGGCGTCACCACCGAAGCCAGATGCACGATGGCATCGGGCTTCCAGCGCTGCACGCAGGCGGTCACTTCGCGGGGCAGGCTGATGTCCAGCGAAACCGGCTCGATGTTGGACTTGAGTCCTTGATGGCTCAGCGGGCGGATGTCCGCGGCCACCAGGGTCCAGTCCTGGTGGCGCGTGGCCAGGTCGTTCAGTACCTGCTGGCCGATGAAACCGGCCGCACCGGTGATCAGGACGCGCACGGCACTTCCTCCTGGACGCGGGGCGCGCGGCGGCGCCAGACAGCCACCAGCAGGAGGCCGGAAACGATGTGCCAGAGTCCCCAGAAGCCCGCCACCAGAGCCATGTCCAGCTGACCACCGAACTGGGTCAGGATCAGGCCGAGCGCGAGCCCGGAGTTCTGCATGCCGACCTCGATGGTCAGGGCGCGGCGGTCTGCATCGGCAAGTCCGGTCAGGCGCGAGGCGCTCCAGCCCAGCAACAAGGCAGCGGCGTTGTGGCCAACCACCACCAGCAGCACCAGGCCGGCGTTGGCCACCAGCAGTTGCCAGTTGCCCGCTGCCGCCGCAACCAGGAAAACGCCAAAAGCCAGCAGGGAAAAGCGTTTGAACCAGGGCAGCACGCGGGCACTGAAGGCCGGCGCCAGGTTGCCCACCGCCATGCCGGCGAGCAGCGGCAGCACCAGCAGTACGACCAGGCCACCGATGATGCCGCCGGCATCGACGTCCAGGCTGCTCATCTGGCCGTGCAGGAAAGCGTAGGTTTCCGGGTTGAGGCTGGCGGTGGCGGCGAAGTTGAGCGGCAGGCTGATGATTGCCAGCAGGCTCGAGAGACTGGTGACGCTCACCGACAGCGCAGTATTACCGCGCGCCAGATGGGTGATGACGTTGGACAGGTTGCCGCCGGGGCACGCGGCCACCAGCAACATGCCCAGCTCCAGTCCGGGGCGCAGGTCGAGGAAGAGAGTGACCACGAGGGTCATCCAGGGCAACAACAGGCACTGACAGAGCAACCCCACCAGCGCCGGCAGGGGCCGTTTCAGTACCAGGAGGAAATGGGCCAGGCGCAGCTCCAGGGCCACGCCGAACATCAGCGCGGCGAGCACCAGCCCGAGAATCAGTTGCTGACTGCTGTCGTAGTTCATCGATGGGTTCTCTTGTTGTTCTTCTGCGGCCATTGGCAGGCGCAAGGCCAGAGCAGCTTAGCCGTCCGACCGGACGGCAGCAGTGGCCGACGTCGCCAGCGCGAGTGGCCAATCGCGACAGTCGCCTCCCGGTTGTCAGCCGGTGCCCCATGGGCCAGAGTGCCAGCATTCACCCAGGACAGGATGCCCATGTCGATCAGGAAGCTGCGCATCAGCGATATCGAAGCCTTGCACCGGCTGTTCGCCGAGGTCAGCGCCGAAGGCGAGTACCTGCTGCGCGCGGAGGCACCGCCCCTTGAGCAGATGCGGGCGCTGTTGCTGCGCTCACTGCCTCTGGACCTGCCGCAGTTCGTCGTCGACGCCGAGGGCTATCTGGTGGGCTCCATTGAAATATTCCCGGCCAGCCTGTGCCAGATGGAGGACGCCTCCGGGGAAGACTTCGGCGTGCTCGGCATGCAGGTGAGGAAGACCCATCGCGGCCGGGGCCTGGGCAGTCAATTGATGGAGGCAGCGCTCGAACATTGCCGTCGGCAGGATATGCGCCGGGTGGAACTTACCGTGCTGAAATCCAACGAAGCGGCGATCCGCCTTTACCAGCGTTTTGCCTTCCATTGGGTGGAGGACCTGCCGCCCGTCACCCTGCCCAACGGCCGCCCCGACCAGCCACAGAAGATGCGCCTGCTGCTGGACTGAGCGACAGGCCGTCAGCCCAGCTCCGACGCGCCTTCTCAGGGCTTCCGGTGGGCAGTATCCTGCGCGCCTCCCCCACGTCCTGTTGCGACCGATGCTGCTGTCGACCTTCAAACCCCATGTGCTCAAGCTGATCGAGCTGCTGCAGCGCCACCCGAGGCTGATCGCCCTCTACGGCTTCTGCTCCGGCATGGCGAGCTTCTTCCTGGTGGAACGAGGGGCGCGGGTGGCCAAGGTGATCGCCATCCTGCTGCTGGTGAGCTGGGTCTGGCTGATGCTGGAGAACCTGTTCCGGCGCAGTGTCGAGCGCCTCTTCGGCGTCGAGCTGCCGCCACCCCTGATGCGTTTCCTGACCCAGCTGATCCACCAGGAAAGCCTGTTCTTCGTGCTGCCGTTCTTCGCCATCACCACCAGCTGGAACAGCGGCCAGGCCCTGTTCACCGGGCTGCTGGGCGTGGCCGCGATCTGCTCGATCACCGACCCGATCTACAACCGCCATCTGTCGTCGCGCCGCTGGCTGTTCCTCGCCTACCACACGCTTACGTTGTTCGCCGTGCTGCTGGCCGCGCTGCCACTGATCCTCCAGCAGACCACCGCGCAGAGCTATCGCTGGGCGTTGGGCATCGCCGTGGCGCTGTCCTTCGTCAGTCTGCTCGGTGTGTTCCGTGGACAGCGCTGGTGGCGCGTCCTGGGCCTGGGGGTGCTGACCCTGGCCCTCGGCGGGCTGGGCTGGGTCTCGCGGGTCTGGGTGCCGCCGGCGACGCTCTGGCTTACCGAAGTGGCGGTAACGCCCGACTTTGACAATCACCAGCGCACGCCAGGCGATGGCGTGGAAGAGGTCAGTGCCGCCGAGCTACGCAGCAAGGGGCTCTACGCCTACACGGCAATCAACGCCCCGCGCGGGCTGAACGAACGCATCTACCACGTGTGGCGCTTCAACGGCCGTGAAGTGGACCGAATTGCCCTGGACATCCACGGCGGCCGCGAAGCCGGCTACCGCGCCTGGACCCACAAGCAGAACTTCCCGGCTGACCCGGCGGGCCGCTGGCAGGTGCAGGTACTGACCGAAGCGGGGCAGATGATCGGTACGCTGCGCTTCCGGGTGACCCCATCCGACCTGCCACCCAAGCCCCACTGAGCACCAAGGTTGTTGGAGCAAGGGGAACGCCGAGTTATTGCTCGCGCAACCATCCGAGCGCGATCTTTTGCGAGCAAGCTCGCTCCTACACAAAGCGGTGACTCAACCGAAGAACCAGTAGCAGACGATGATGGACGCGATTACGCCGGCCAGGTCCGCCAACAGGGCGCAGCCCACGGCGTGGCGGGCGCGCTGGATGCCCACCGAACCGAAGTAGACCGCCAGCACGTAGAAGGTGGTTTCGGTGCTGCCCTGCATGGTGGCGGCCACCAGCGCCGGGAAGCTGTCGACGCCCTGGGTCTGGATCGTCTCGATCAGCATGGCGCGGGCGGCACTGCCGGAGAAAGGTTTGACCAGCCCTGTCGGCAGTGCCTCGACGAAACGGCTGTCCAGTCCCAGGCCTTCGACTACCCAGCGGATGACGTCGAGCAGCTGATCCAGCGCACCCGAAGCACGCAGGGCACCCACGGCGCAGAGCATGGCGACCAGGTATGGCAGGAGGTTCTTCGCCACATCGAAGCCTTCCTTGGCACCTTCCACGAATGCCTCGTAGATCGGCACCTTCCGCAGCGCCCCCATCACCAGGAAACCGAGGATCAGCGCGAACAGGGTGAGGTTGCCGAGCAGGGAGGAGAGGGCAGTCAACGCGGTCGCCGAAAGACCGGCCAGCACTGCCATGAAGCCACCAAGCAGCAACGCGGCGCCGCCGAACCAGGCGAGCAGTACCGGGTCCGTCAGCCTGATCCGCTGCATGAACGCCACCGAAAGCAGCGCCGTCATGGTGGAAATCGCGTTGGCCAGGAGGATCGGCAGGAACACCAGGGCGGGATCGCTCGCACCGGCCTGGGCGCGGTACATGAAGATGGTCACCGGCAGCAGCACGAAGGAGGACGCGTTCATCACCATGAACAGCACCTGGGCGTTGCTCGCCGACGTGCTGCTGGGATTGAGCTCTTGCAGTGCCTTCATCGCCTTCAGGCCGATGGGCGTGGCGGCGTTGTCCAGGCCGAGGCCGTTGGCGGTGAAACTCAAGGTGACCAGACCGAGCGCCGGGTGACCACGTGGAACCTCGGGCATCAGGCGGGCGAACAGTGGCCCGAGCAGACGCGCGAGGATATCCACAAGACCGGCCCGTTCGGCGATGCGCAGGAAACCCAGCCACAAGGTCAGGGTCCCGAATAGCAGGATCATCACATCCACCGAGAGCTTGGCCATGGCGAACAGGCTCTCCACCATCGCCGCCCAGACACCCGGGTCCCCCCCGATCCAACGCACCAGCGCGGCCACCGCCGCCACCAGGAAGAAGCTCAGCCACAGGCCGTTGAGCATTTGCAGTCCCCCAGAAAACAGTGAGGCGGATTCTAGCGGGGGTGTAGCCGCAGGGGCGAATTCAATCTGCCCTTGAGCCCGCGTGAAATCCTGCCTCCCTCACTCCCGCAGGTGCTTGAATCAGGGCGCCAACAAAAAAGCCCCGATCTGGTCGGGGCTTTCTCGTTCAGCACGGCGCGGCCTCAGTCGATGACTGCACGGCCCTTGGCCGAGGTGGCGGTGTTGCCGGTGCTCGGCAGGGAGGCCAGGTAACGCTGGCCCTTCTCGGCGTCGTACATGCCTTCCCACTTCGCAATGACCAGTACCGCCAGGGCGTTGCCGATCACGTTCAGCGCGGTACGGGCCATGTCCATGATGCGGTCGACGCCCGCGATGAAGGCCAGGCCTTCCAGCGGGATGCCAACGCTGCCCAGGGTGGCCAGCAGGACCACGAAGGAGACGCCCGGCACACCGGCGATCCCCTTGGAGGTGACCATCAGAGTCAGCACCAGCAGCAGCTGCTGGCTGATGCTGAGATCGATGCCGTAGAGCTGGGCGATGAAGATGGCCGCGATGCTCTGGTACAGGGTCGAGCCATCGAGGTTGAAGGAGTAGCCGGTGGGGACCACGAAGCTGCTGATGGCGCGCGGTGCGCCGTAGGCTTCCATCTTCTCGATGATGCGCGGCAGGACGGTCTCGGAGCTGGCGGTGGAGTACGCGAGGATCAGCTCGTCCTTGAAGATGCGCATCAGCTTGATGATGGAGAAGCCGAACAGACGCGCCACCAGCCCCAGGACCATGAAGGCGAAGAAGGCGATGGCGAAGTACACCAGCACCACCAGCTTGGCCAGCGGCAGCAGCGAGGCGAAGCCGAAGTTGGCCACGGTCACGGCGATCAGCGCGAATACGCCGATGGGGGCGTACGCCATGATCATGTGGGTGACCTTGAACATGGTCTCGGACACGCCCTGGAACACCTTCACCACTGGCTCGCGAGTCTCGCCCGGAAGGCTCGAAAGGCCGAGGCCGAACATCACGGAGAAGAAGATGATCGGCAGCATCTCGCCACGGGCCACGGCGGCGAAGATGTTGGAGGGAATCAGGTTCAGCAGGGTCGAGATCAGCGCGTGGTCGTGCTGCACTTCCTGGGCGGTCTGCTGGTACTTGGAGATGTCCACCGTACCCAGGGTGCTCATGTCGATGCCGGCGCCGGGCTGGAAGAAGTTGGCCAGCAGCAGGCCGACGACGATCGCCACCGTGGTGATGATCTCGAAGTAGAGGATGGTCTTCAGGCCGATGCGGCCAAGCTTCTTGGCGTCGCCCACGCCAGCGATGCCGACGACCAGAGAAGCGATGACGATCGGGATGACGATCATCTTGATCAGGCGGATGAAGATGTCACCGGCCGGTTGCAGGACGTTGGTGATCCACCAGGCCTTTTCGGCACTGAAGTGGTTGAGCAGGGCGCCAATGGCGATACCCAGCACCAGCCCGATGAGAATCTGCCATGCGAGGCTCAATCTGGCCTTGGTCATAGTCGTCACCCTCTGAGTTCTTGTGGAAGTCGGGAGTACGGCACCGCCGGGATGGCCGAGCGGACCGCAAAAAAGGGGCGACATGATTCATAGGGAGCTAATGATCGTCTAATGCCGTAACCGCCTACCCTATGCCAAATCGGCATGACTAAAACCGGATGGGACCATGGTTCCAGCGCTTCCTGGATAGCATTTCCGGCATGGGAATTTTCCCGGAAGCGGCGACAGCAAAGTCTGTGAGCGCCATCTAGGCTGACTGGGTCCGGCCCGATCGGGCTGCCAGTTTGTAGATGAATGGAGAGCGGCGATGAAGAAGGTCTTGGTGCTCTATTACTCGATGTACGGTCATATCGAACGTATGGCGGAATCCGTCGCCGAAGGCGCGCGCAGCGTGCCCGGCGTGGAAGTGACCCTCAAGCGTGTGCCGGAAACCATGCCTGAGGATGTGGCCCGTAAAGCCGGCGCCAAGCTGGATCAGGCCGCGCCCGTGGCCAGCCCGCAGGAGCTGGAGGACTACGACGCCATCCTGTTCGGCACGCCGACTCGCTTTGGCAACATGAGCGCACAGATGCGCAGCTTCCTCGACCAGACTGGCGGGCTTTGGGTGAAGGGCGCGCTGATCGGCAAGATCGGCAGCGTCTTCACCTCAACCGGCACCGGCGGCGGTTCGGAAACCACCATCACTTCGTTCTGGCACACGCTGGCGCATCACGGAATGCTGCTTGCCGGACTGCCCTATTCGGCACCGGAACTGACCGATATCAGTGAGCTGCGAGGGGGCTCACCCTATGGCGCGGCTACCGTGGCCGGCAGCGATGGCTCGCGCCAGCCCAGCGCCAAGGAGCTATCCCTGGCGAAATTCCAGGGCGCGCACGTGGCGACTTTGGTCAGCAGGATGAAATGAGGGGAGACCCTTGTGGGGGCGATTTCAATCGCTATGCAGGCCGAAGGACTGCTCGACAAGGTCCCAGGGGGCAACCCTGTCGCCATTCGCGAATAAATTCGCCCCCACAAAAGAAGCATTCATTACTGACGAGCAAATGTTTCTGCTGCCAGGAGCTGGAACTTTCCAACTCCCGGCAGCAGCTCGCCCGACCCGGCCCACATGGTCGTGGAGGCACCCCTTCTGCCCCTGGGTCACGCCGCTCCAGACAACGCGGAACAACCCGGCCCCTTGGTCCATCGGCCCGTCGCCGGACCTTGATCCCTTGAGTCCTCAATACCAGTTCGGATCCGCTTTCAATTGCTCGTCGAGGATGTGCCGGACTTCTTCGTCCGGCTCGCCGAGCCAGCGATAACTGGCATGTCGACTGGGCGACTTGTCGGATGGCAAGCCGTCCGGCAACTGCACATAGAGTGCCCAGACGTCGTCCTTGTTCCAGCTGAAGGCAACATAGAGGCGCTGGCTGAAGCAGTTCTTGGCTTCGCAGAGCCCGCCCACCAGATACTTGTCACCCTCGTCTTCAACCGCCTTCATTGGCGGCGCAGGGCCCGAAAGATTCATGACCCACTCGGGTAGTCGGCTTTCGTCTTGCACCAGCTCCTGCCAGGTCTCCTGATACTCAGGGTCGCTGCCGAGCAGTTCGTTGAGGCGGTGCTGGGCGTCCGTGTCGGCGGCCAGCGCTTGAGCGCCGGCCAGCCCCAGGAGCAAGGCGGTAACCGCCTTGATCGAGCGATCCATGAAAGCCTCCTCAGGGGGCGCGTCGGCCCATGATGAAGGACACCACGAACAGCACCAGGAAGATGACGAAAAGTATCTTCGCGATGCCCGCAGCGGTTCCGGCGATACCACCGAATCCAAGCACGGCGGCGACGATTGCGATGACCAGGAAAGTAAGTGCCCAACTCAGCATGGCCTTTCTCCTTTTGCTTCTGTTGTCAGCGCGACTGCGCAGGGACCACCGGCACGACGCAGACCGCAGCGTCGGTGGGTGTTGCATACCGTTGGCAGGCGCTGCGCAACATGACGATGCCACACAGCGCGGTAGTCAGGGCGAAGGCAAGGCTCAACATGACGGCACGCCTCTGCTCGATCAGAAGACCCAGCGCGGCTGGGCGCCGGCCTCGGTCCACATGTGCTGACTCACCTCATGCAGCGGGCCATCGGCACGAACCGGGGCCGTCCGGCTGCTCTGTTCCGCAGCGGGAACCTGCAACGGAGCGGGCTGAATGCGCTCTCGCAGGTGCTGTTCGGCGAGCATGCCGAGCACCACGACCAGTCCGGTCAGAAGGACCATCAGCCATCTGGACGACCACCACTGGAAACCTTTCATCCTCGAATCCTCCCTTGGGGTGGATTTGTGGCCTCGTTACTTCAGATGCATGGCTCACGCCAGCCGCGGCCCTTCAAAAATCCTCACCAGCTCAATGGGTTACTTGAGAACCTCGACCACGCCCGACGGCACTTTGCACGATCAGGCTCAGCTCGCCAGGCAAATTGCATGCTCTTAAAAGGCCCGGAACCTCCCTGTTCCAGGCGGAGCTGTCCTGAAGGTGCACTGGGGTCACAAGAGGTAGAAAGACCGATGCGCCTTCAGGTATCGGGAACATCGCAAGGCCTGTGCCAGTCTTGATAATGAATAAACTTTCTTAGAAATCAGTAAGTTATATTTTGTCTAGGCACTTCACACACTTGCATGCTGCAATGCCTGTAGGAAAAACGCGTGCAACTTGCACGACATTTCTTGGACTAACTTTCTATGACTCGGAAATGGAGTGAGAGCATGGAACAGGTAACCGAGAACCAGGGACGAATCCTGCTGGTGGATGACGAGGCCGCCATCCTGCGTACCTTTCGCTACTGCCTGGAGGACGAAGGCTACAGCGTTGCCACGGCCGCCAGTGCGGCGCAGGCGGAGACGATCCTGCAGAGGCAGGTCTTCGACCTGTGCTTCCTCGATCTGCGTCTGGGCGAGGACAGCGGCCTCGACGTACTGGCGCAGATGCGCGTACAGGCGCCTTGGATGCGCGTGGTGATCGTGACTGCGCACTCAGCGGTCGATACGGCGGTGGATGCGATGCAGGCCGGCGCCGCCGATTACCTGGTCAAGCCCTGCAGCCCTGACCAATTGCGCATGGCCGCGGCCAAGCAGCTGGAAGTGCGCCAACTCACCGCGCGCCTGGAAGCCCTCGAAGGTGAAGTACGCCGCGCGGGTGAGGGACTGTTTTCCCAGAGCCCGGCCATGATGGCCGTGCTGGAGACCGCGCGGCAGGTGGCCGGCACCGACGCCAATATCCTCATTCTTGGTGAATCGGGCACCGGTAAGGGAGAACTGGCCCGCGCCATCCATGGCTGGAGCAAGCGCGCGAAGAAAGCTGTCGTCACCATCAATTGCCCCTCGCTGTCGGCCGACCTGATGGAAAGCGAGCTATTCGGACACAACCGGGGAGCCTTTACCGGTGCCAGCGAAAGCACCCTGGGCCGGGTAAGCCAGGCCGATGGCGGAACGCTGTTCCTCGACGAGATTGGCGACTTCCCCCTGAGCCTCCAGCCCAAACTGCTGCGTTTCATCCAGGACAAGGAGTACGAACGGGTGGGCGACCCGGTGACCCGTCGCGCCGATGTGCGCATTCTCGCCGCCACCAACCTTGATCTGGACGAGATGGTTCGCGACGGCCGCTTCCGAGAGGACCTGCTCTATCGCATCAACGTGATTGCCTTGAGCCTGCCGCCGTTACGCGAACGCCACGAAGACATCCTCGACCTCGCCGAGCGCTTCCTGGCGCGCTTCGTCGGCGAGTATGCACGTCCGGCGCGGGCCTTCAGCGAAGAAGCGACGGCAGCGCTGCTCAACTATCGCTGGCCGGGTAACGTGCGCGAACTGCGCAACGTGATCGAGCGCGCCACGATCATCTGCAACCAGGAGCGAGTCGAGGTCAGCCACCTGGGGCTGGGCGACACACCCACGGCCAATGCGCCGAGGGTAGGAGGACCGCTGAGCCTGGAAGACCTGGAACGCGCACATATCGCCGGAGTACTGGCCACTAGCGAGACGCTCGACCAGGCCGCCCGTACGCTGGGTATCGACGCTTCGACCCTGTATCGCAAACGCAAGCTTTACGGCCTCTGAAGGGGTCGCCGCCATGCGACTGCGCACGCGACTGTTTCTGAGCATCTCGGCACTGATCACCGTCGCCCTCCTGGGATTGCTGCTGGGCCTGGTCAGCGTGATGCAAATGGCAAGCTCCCAGGAACGCCTGATCAACCAGTCCTTCGCCACCATCGATATCAGCCTGCGGATGCGCCAGCAGCTGGGCGACCAGATGGTCAACCTGATGGGCAGGGACCTGGACCTGCCGGCCTTGCAGGCCTCGCAGCAGAAGTTCCTTGCGGCGTTGGATGAGGGCCTGCACTCGACCACGGATGAGCAGACCCTCGCACACTTCCAGCGGATCGCCGCGTCCTACAAGATCTTCCTCGACGTCGTGCGACAGCCCGTCAGCCTGCGCTGGAGCCTGCTGGACGACGACGACTTCAGCCACTCCCTGGATATCCTGCGCACCAGCATGGTGGAGCTGCAGCGCCATTCGCTGTCCGTGGTCGGCGACGCCGAAGGCGCTGCGCGCAATCGGGCGCTGCTGGTTGCAAGCCTGCTCGGCCTGCTCGGTATAGCGGTCCTGGCGGTCGGCCTCATTACCGCCCATGGCATGGCTCGTCGCTTCGCCGAACCCATCGACGCACTGGCCAAGGCCGCCGACCAGGTGGGCCGGGGAGATTTCAAGGTCACGCTACCCCTGTCGCCGGTGAACGAGATGTCCACGCTGATCCGTCGCTTTGGCCTGATGGCCGAGGCCCTGCGCATGTTCAAGGAAACCAATGTCGAGAAACTGCTGGCCGAGCAGCAGCGCCTGAAGGCAGTCCTCGACAGCATCGACGACGGCCTGCTGATCCTTGATCGGCAGGGGCGCATCCAGCACGCGAACCCAGTGGCACAGCGGCAGCTCTCCTGGGAGGAGGTCGTCCCCGGCCAGCTGCTGTCGCAGGCCCTTGGCCGGCCAGAGCTGGACGAGCTGGCCCAGCGGGTGCTGCGCGGTGAAACCCTGGACGAAGCGCCCGAGGACCTGGAAGTAAACGCGGACGGCGAGCAACGCCTGCTGAACTGGCGGCTGGTGCCGGTGGCGCTTGACGCAGAGCGCCTGCAGGGTGGAGTGATGGTGCTGCGAGACGTAACTGAAGAACGTGCCTTCGAGCGGGTACGTAACGAGTTCGTGCTGCGCGCCTCCCACGAGCTGCGGACACCGGTAACCGGCATGCAGATGGCCTTCGGTCTTCTCAACGAGCGCCTGAACTTCGACCCCGAAGGCCGCGAGGCGGACTTGCTGAAGACGGTGGACGAGGAAATGCAGCGGCTGGTACGCCTGATCAACGACTTGCTCGACTTTTCCCGCTACCAGAGTGGCGTGCAGGTACTGGAGCGCGAGCCCTGTGACCTGGAGGAGCTGCTTGTAGCTCTACGTCAGCGCTACGAGCCCCAAGCCAGCGAGCACGGTATCGAGATCGAACTGGAGCTGCACCCACCACTACCGCGGATGAGCCTCGATCGACTGCAAATCGAGCGGGTGCTGGACAACCTGGTGGGCAACGCGATTCGCCATAGCCCGAATGGCGGGCATATCCGCTTGCAGGCCCGGCGACACGGCGAACGGGTGCTGTTGAGTGTGGCGGACGACGGCGAGGGCGTGCCCTACAGCCAGCAGTCGCGGATCTTCGAGCCATTCGTGCAGGTTGGCCACCGCAAAGGTGGTGCCGGCCTTGGCCTGGCCATGTGCAAGGAGATCGTGCAACTGCACGGCGGGCGCATCGGCCTGTATTCACGCCCTGGGCATGGCGCGCAGTTCTATATGACGTTGCCGATGTAAGGGCGCGCTCGGAGCCTGCTTGCTTGTAGGGGCGAGTTCATTCGCCAAGCAGGCCGAAGGCATGCCCGCAAGGTTGAAAGGGTGCAGCTGCGCTGCCCTTGGCGAATGAATTCAACCCTACAGAAGAGAAGTCCGTGCACTGGGTAGATTCGCGGCTCGCCCCTTAACGCGGCATGCCGTTGAGCACCAGCAGCAGGGCGGCGGTCTCGGCATCGGGCTGGCCGTCGTAGAGGCGCTGGCGGTACTTCATCTGGAAGGCGGCGATGACGTTGCGGGTTTCCTTGTCCAGGACCCCGCTCTGCGGCGTGCTGTAGCCCTGGCGAATGAGCTGCTGTTGGAACCAGCCGACCGTGGGTAGAGCCGCAGCGAAACGCGCCTGTTCACGGGCCACCGCTCGCGCGTCCGGCCAGGGCAGCAGCCCGGCGTCGGCCAGGCGTTTCCAGGGGAACAGCGGGCCCGGGTCGACCTTGCGCTGGGGCGCGATATCGCTGTGGCCGATGATGCTGCCCAGTGGCAGGTTGTGGCGCTGGACGATGTCCTTGAGCAGCAGGATCAGGGCCTCGATCTGCTCCTCGCTGAACGGCTGGTAGACGCGCCCGGCTGGAGTATCGCGGTAGCCATTGTTGACCAGTTCGATGCCAAGGGTGCTGGCGTTCAACCAGGTACGCCCCTGCCACTCGCTGACGCCCGCATGCCAGGCGCGGCGATTCTCATCCACCAGGCGATAGACCTTGGCTGGATGGTCGCCAATCAGGTAATGGCTGCTGACGCCGTCACGGGTCAGCAGGCGCAGGGAGCTCTCCATGTCGGTGGAGGTGTAGTGCAACACCACGTACTGCACACGGCTGCTCTGGCTCACCGAACGGTGGCTATCGTCGATGCGCAGTCCGCCGGCGCAGCCACCGAGCAGAAGCAGGGCAAGGCTCAGGACAAGGGCTTTCATGGGGTCAGGTGAAGGATGCTTTGCAGGTTGTCGAGCAGCATGTCGACGCTGAGCATGATCAGCAACATGCCGGTCAGGCGCTCCACGGCCATCAGGCCACGGTCACCGAGGAAGCGTTGCAGGAAGGCAGCCTGCAGCAGGATCAGGGCCGTGCAGGCCCAGGCCAGCAGCACCGCGACATAGAGTTCCCAGAGCGCTCCCTGGTGGGTGTTGCGCAGGGTCATCAGTACCGCGAGGGCCGACGGACCAGCTACTGCCGGGGTGGCCAGCGGCACCAGCATCGGTTCGCCGCCGGGCAGGTCGCCGAGCACGCCTTCGGGTCGCGGGAAAATCAGACGCAGAGCGATGATGAACAGGATGATGCCGCCGGCGATGGCGATGGACTCGCGGGAGAGGCCGAGGCCGCTGAGGATCTTGTCGCCAAAGGTGAGGAACAGCATCAGCAGGGCCAGCGCGAACAACAGTTCGCGCAGGGCGACCCTCAGGCGGCGCTCGGGCGCCACGCCCTTGAGTGCGGCGATGAAAATGGCGATGTTGCCGAAGGGGTCGGTGACCAGAAAGATCAGGACGGCAATGCCTAGGATTTCCATGGGGTGTCCCCTCAAACCAATGGGCAGAAGTGTAATGGCCGGTTGCGCTGGCGTCTGCGCGCAGTCTCGGGCGCCGGGTGGCGAACCTGTTGCGAAATCTTCCCCGGACTCGTACTCCCGGAAGAAAAAGGGCGCGGATTATAGCCTGTTGCCACTGTGCTAATCGGACATGGGGCCTACAGACTGGGATGAACGGCGACGTGGAAACGGCCGCCACAGGTAATGTTGTAGGTAAGGGAAATCCCCGCCGAGGAAGACCGCCATGCGCCGCGCGCTGCTCTGGTTCAAGCAGGATCTCAGGCTCGATGACCACCCGGCGCTCCAGATCGCGCTCCAGGCTGACCGCTTGCTGCCCCTGTACGTCTTCGACCCCGCGCTGCTCGGTCCTTCTCCGTTGGGGCCGCGTCGTCTGGGTGTGCATCGGGCGCGCTTCCTCCTGGAAAGCCTGGCGGCCCTGGACTCCGGCCTGCGCCAGCACGGCTCACGGCTTCTGGTGGTACAGGGCCACGCGGAGCTGGTGATACCCACCCTGGTTGAGCACCTGGGCCTGGAGGAGGTACTGACCCTGGGTGAAATAGCGCCCTACGAGCTCGATGAGGTACGCCGTGTGCGTCATGCCTTGGGCGTGCCCCTCGTCGAGATGCCGGGTAACAACCTGTTGCGTGAAGAAGAACTGCCCCGCCCGCTGATCGAACTGCCTTCAGTCTTCAACCAGTTCCGCGACCTGATGGATGAGCGCCTCTACGTCTTCCAGCCGCGTCCTGCTCCTCCCACGCTGCCACCATTGCCCAGCGGCGCGCTGAGCCTGATGGTGCCCCTGCCAACGCTGTCCCGCCTGGGCCTGGGCGAGCCCCTGGGCACACCGGCCACCGCGTTCCCTTTCGCCGGCGGCGAGCCTGCCGCCCAGGCTCGGCTGCGCGACTATCTCTGGGAATCCCGGGGCTTGCACCAGTACCAGGAAACCCGCAACGGCATGATCGGCAGCGAGTACTCGTCCAAGCTGTCGCCCTGGCTGGCCAACGGCAGCCTGTCACCACGCCGGGTCGCCGCGGAGCTACATCGTCTGGAGGCACAGCATGGCCGCAGTGAGTCGACCCAGCAGCTGTGGATGGAGTTGCTCTGGCGCGAGTTCTTCCGCTGGACCCTGCTGCGCTTTGGTGGCGCCCTGTTCCGCTCGGATGGTCTGAAAGCCACCGCGCGGGCGCCGAACAATCTCGACGAGCGCTACCTGCGTTGGTGCAACGGCCGTACCGGTATGCCGCTGGTGGACGCCAACATGCGCGAGCTGATGATGACAGGCTGGATGTCCAGTCGTGGCCGCCAGGTGGTGGCAGCTTACCTGGTCAACGACTTGCAGCAGGATTGGCGCTATGGCGCGGCATGGTTCGAGGAGCACCTGCTGGACTACGACCCGGCAAGCAACTGGGGCAACTGGGCCTACCTCGCCGGGGTGGCCAGCGACCCGCGTCGCGCGCGGGCCTTCAATGCGCTGCGCCAGGCCCGGCAATACGACCCGGACGCCTCCTACGTCAGTCTCTGGCTACCGGAACTGCGCGGCCTGCCGATCGAGCAGCGCCACACTCCATTCATGCTCAGCGAGCTGCAGTTCGCCGGGCTGGATTACCCGCGCCTGGAGCACATTCCGGACAATTGGAAACCTTATATCTCCAGTGCCGCCTGACAGGTTCAGCCTGGTTGCGGGAGGCCTTGGGGGTCGGGCTCGCTGCGCCCAGCCGAAGGTTTCGGCAGGGCCAGCTCGATGCGGTTGCGCCCCTGGTGCTTGGCCCGGTAGAGCGCCTCGTCCGCTCGCTGAAACGCGATGTCGCTCGGCTCACCGGCAATCAGCGGTGTCAGGCCGCCCGAGAGGGTGATGGAAACCCGCTCCCCCTTGAAGTGGAACGGGCAGGCTTCGATGGCCAGTCGCAGGCATTCCATCAATTGCGCGCCGCCTTCCACCGGAGTCGCAGGCAACAGGACGGCGAACTCCTCACCGCCGAAACGTGCGATGAAGTCGGTCTTGCGCAGTCGCCGGTGGAGTTCGCCGGCAATAATCTTCAGTACCTTGTCGCCGGCCAGGTGGCCAAAGCCATCGTTGATGCGCTTGAAATGGTCGATGTCGATTACCGCCAGCAACAGGTCGCCACCGTAGCGCTGCTGCCGGGCCAGTTCGATTTCCAGTCGCTCGTTCCAGGCCGCACGGTTGGGTAGGCCAGTGAGCGGGTCCCGCAGGGCCTTCTGGCGCTGGACCTCGAGGTTGTTCTGGAAGGTCTTGGCTTCTTCTTCCATGGTCGCCACCCGCGTCATCAGCACCTGCAGTCGCTCACCGACTTCGTGCTCGCGGGCCGAGCGCTGCTGCTGATAGCGGTTCATGGTATCGAGCAGACCGTCCAGGCGCTGTTCCAGGCTCTCCTTGAGGTGGTTGAGGTCGGTAGCGTCCTGCACGCTGGCCTGCAAGCCGCTGACCTGTTCGCGCAGCTGGTCGTCCAGGGCGCGGGCACTGTCCAGCGACTCGGAATAACCCTCATGTGCCGCGCTCAGGTGCTCGAGGAACAGCACCAGGCGCTGGTTCAGCTGTTTGAGGTAACCGGCGAATTCGCGGTGTCCGCTGTCGGTCACTGCCAGCACCAGCACTGCGAAGTCATCCAGCACGGGCACCAGTTCGTACCAGTTCAGCCCCCCTTCCAGGCGTTGGCGCAGGGCCGCTGCCTGCGGCTGGTGGTGCTCGGGAAGGTCCAGCTCGTCCAATAGTGAGCGCAGGCTGTCCGCCACATGGGGGGCGATAGCGCTGTAGCCCGGCTCCGGCAGGCCGGGCAGAGCGTACTCGGGGTTGCCGTCGCCGGTCAGAATGGAAGCGGAAAGCGGCAAGCTGTCCAGAGCGTTGCTGCGCACGGGGGCGGCGTCGACGATTGCGTGCTCAGGTTCAACAAGGGCGTTGGCCGGCAGGGTGGCCACAGGGTCAATCGACTTCGCCGATTCCTGAGAGGCTGGAACAGGCTCGGGCGAGCTCAATTTCTGGGCGGCCTGCGCTGGCTCTGCGCGTCGATACGCTTCGGGTTTCGCGACTTCCGCCCCTGTTGCTGCCGCCGGAGTCGGATCAGCTGACGCCTCCTCTCGGTTGCTGCCGAAAAGCCGTTGCAGCAGACCAGGCTTGGCAACTGACGCGTCGTCACTGGACAGCACTTCAAGCGCCTGCCCCTGTAGCACACCGAGTTCGGCCAGCAGCGCCGGCAGCTCACGGGGTTGGCGCGCACGCTCATCGATGCGTCTGGCGAACTGCTTGATCCCCTTGCGCACTTCGCGCGGCAAATCGAGCGAGAGCAGGCGACTGGCGATCCCCGAGAGGGCGCTGACGTTCTGTTCCACGCGTTGCTGGCGACGCTGCTCGGAGTCCAGCACCGCCTTCTCAAGACGCGGGATCAGCGCCGAAAGACCGGCGTCCATCTGCTCACTGCGGATGATTTCCCGCAACTCCTGCATGCACTGGTCAACCGCCTTGTCTGAACCCTCGGCCGCCAAGGAGCTGCGCACCAGGCCACGACGCAGCAGGTCGAGGCGAGCGTCCCAGCGCTTCTCGAGCTTCTCCTGCTGTTCAAGGCTTTCCAGGTATTTGGCTTTCCAACGCTGGGCGTCGTCGCTCATGCAAGGGTTCCGCGCAAGGGTTAGCTGAGGGCAAGGGGCAGGTCGGCCTGCAGCTCAACCGGCAGGCGAATGTCCACCGCCACGGGCAGATGGTCGGATATGGGTTGGCTGAGCACCGCCACTCGCTCCAGGGTCAGGCTGGAGCTGAGCAGGATATGGTCGAGACAGCGTTGTGGCCGCCAGCTGGGGAAAGTCGCCTCGACCTGCGGCGCCAGCAAGCCGAGATCGCGCAGGGGCGAATGCTCCAGCAGGTCGTTGGCATGGGTGTTCATGTCGCCCATCAACACCAGGTGGCGAAAGCCACTTACCCGCTCGCGGATATAGGCCAGTTGGCGGGTACGGGTACGGGCGCCGAGCGACAGGTGCATCATCACCACGGCGAGTGCATTCTTGCCTGAACCGAAGCGCAGCAGGATCGCACCGCGGCCGGGCGGGCCGGGCAGGGGGTGGTCTTCCAGGAGACTGGGCTGCAGACGGCTGAGCAGGCCGTTGCTGTGCTGGGCGATGCGCCCGAGATTGCGGTTGAGCTGTTGATACCAGTACGGGAAGGCGCCGAGCTGGGCGAGGTGCTCGACCTGATTGATGTAGCCGGAGCGGATGCTGCCGCCGTCGACCTCCTGCAGCGCGACCAGATCGTAGTCGCCAAGCAGGTCGCCAATGCGCTGGAGGTTTCCAGCGCGGCCTGTGTGCGGCAACAGATGCTGCCAGCCGCGGGTCAGGTAATGGCGGTAACGCTCGGTGCTGATGCCGACCTGGATGTTGAAGCTGAGCAGGCGCAAGCGGCCGTCGGCAGGCAACCCGCCCCTGTCGCAGTGGGGGTTGACCCGTGCATCGCACGGGCCTGCCTCCCGCTCACCCACCCAGCGTCGAAGCATCGGGCGAATGCGCCGCTTACTTCGCGGCGCGCTCCTTCTCGATCAGGTGCTCGGCGACCTTGAGGGTCTGCTCCGGGCCACCCGAGGAGCTGATATCGAAGCGGTACTTGCCGTTGACCACCAGGGTCGGTACGCCGGTGATCTGGTAGGCCATGGCCAACTTCTTGGCTTTCTCCATCTGGCCCTTCACCGCAAAGGAGTTGTAGGCCTTGAGGAAGGCGTCCTTGTCCACGCCCTGACCAGCGAGGAATTCAGCCATTTCCTCGGGGGTCGCGAGTTTCTTGCCTTCCTTGTGGATGGCATCGAACACGGCTTTGTGGACCTGATGCTCGACTTTCATGCTTTCGAGGGTGATGAACAGCTGGCCGTGGACATTCCAAAGGCCGCCGAACATGGCAGGAATGCGGACGAAGTTGACGTCTTCCGGCAGTTTCTCGGCCCAGGGATTGAGGGTCGGTTCGAACTGGTAGCAGTGCGGGCAGCCATACCAGAACAGCTCCACCACTTCGATCTTGCCGGGAACCGACACCGGAACCGGGCTGCTCAGCTCGACATACTGCTTGCCGGCTTCGATGTCCTCAGCCTGGACGGCGCTCATGCCCAGCAGGCTTGCGCCGGCAAGAACGGCGGAAAGAATCAGGTTACGCATGCTTCACTCCTTGAGGGGTAATAGGGCCGCGAAGGCCATGTTTCGACCTGCGGCGACACAGCGGGTTCCGGCCATTGTAGCGGGCCGAAGAATGAAAAAGGGTGGCCTAAGCCACCCTCTTTCACATTCCAGACAACGGGTCTCAGTGCAGGCCCTGGATGTAGCTGGATACCGCTTCGATGTCCTTGTTGCTCAGCTTGGCGGCGATGCCACGCATGATCATGCTGTCGCCATCGTTGGTGCGGTTGCCTTCGCGGAAATCAGTCAGCTGCTTGGCCACGTACTGGGCATGCTGGCCACCCAGGTGCGGGAAGCCGGCTGCCGCGTTACCGGAACCATCGGGAGCGTGGCAACCCGTGCAAGCGGGCATGCCCTGTTCCAGTTTGCCGCCGCGGAAGAGCGCTTCGCCGCGTGCCACGACTTTCGGATCGGCTGCGCCGACGCTGCCCTTCTGACTAGAGAAGTAGGCGGCGATGTCAGCCAGATCCTGATCGCTGAGGTTGTTCAGCAGGCCGGTCATTTCCAGCACGGTACGGTTACCGGCCTTGATGTCCTTCATCTGCTTGAGCAGGTAGCGTTCGCCCTGACCAGCCAGTTTCGGGAAATTCGGGGCGGCGCTGTTGCCGTCCGGACCATGGCAGGCGCCACAAACTGCGGCCTTGGCCTGACCAGCCTTGGCGTCGCCAGCGGCGTGGGCCATGCCGGTGATGCCCAAGGTCAACAGCAGACTCACGATTACTTTGTTCATCAGCTAATCCAACTACGGCTAAAGGGTAAAGGTGTTATGCACCGGGCTACTTTATTGGCTCATCCACTGGATGACGGCCTTGTAGTCCTCGGCACTGCAATCCATGCACAGACCTTTCGGCGGCATGGCGTTCAAACCGTTGGTGACGCTCTGTACCAGAGTGTCCATGCCCTTGGCCAGGCGCGGTTCCCAGGCAGCCTTGTCGCCCTTCTTCGGCGCCATCGGCAGCTGACCAGTATGACAGGCGCCGCAGGCCCGGTTGAAAACCGCTTCAGGATCCTGGGCCGCTTGCGCGACGAAGGACAGCGCCGCAAGGCTAGCAGCGAGCAGTACTTTCTTCATGATCAACCTCATCGGGGGGCTTCGCCGCGCATTCTGTCGTGCGTCGGTCATGCCGTGGACACCAGACCCTGGGGGATAAAGCGCACACTAAATCTGCGGCATTATATACTGGCGATGCATAAACGGAAACGAAACCGCCCTATGCGACACCGCGTCGCACCCCTGGATTCCTAATGTCATCGAAGAACCCGATCCTCGGCCTGTGCCAACAGGCCCGTTTTCTCATCAGTGCTGCCAAGGTCGACCAGTGCCCATCGGACACCGGACTGGAGGTGGCTTTTGCCGGGCGTTCCAACGCCGGAAAGTCCAGCGCGCTGAACACCCTTACCCATGCCAGTCTGGCGCGCACCTCGAAAACTCCGGGGCGCACCCAGTTGCTGAATTTCTTCTCCCTGGACGAAGAACGTCGCCTGGTGGACCTGCCAGGCTACGGCTACGCCAAGGTGCCGATCCCGCTCAAGCAGCACTGGCAGCATCACCTGGAGGCCTATCTCAGCAGCCGCGAAAGCCTCGCCGGGCTGGTCCTGCTGATGGACATCCGCCACCCGCTGACCGACTTCGACCGCCTGATGCTGGACTGGTCGAGCGCGGGCAACATGCCCATGCACATCCTGCTGACCAAGGCCGACAAGCTGGCTTTCGGTGCCGCGAAAAATGCCCTGCTGAAGGTTCGCCAGGAAATCCGCAAGGGTTGGGGCGAGGGTGTCAGCATCCAGCTGTTCTCCGCGCCCAAGCGCCAGGGCATCGAGGAAGCCCATGCGGTGCTTGCGCACTGGCTGCAGCTGGATCTGCAGGATGACGAGACCGAAGCCTGAATTCCGGGCAAAAAAAACCCCGGACTTCGTATGGGGAGGGGGAAGTTCGGGGTCTAAGTCTGAACCGCTAGGGCGGGGTTCAGATATCTGCCAACACTAAACACAGCAAAAGGAGCATCGAAAGGCTTCACCAGCCATTCATGTGTGTGACTCCCCCGCCTTGCAGAAAGTTCAGACTGGATTTCAAAACAGTTTGCTATCAAAAGAAACTTTTTATTCGATCAGGGAATAAGAATCTGTTTCTCTGCTGATACAGATGCCCGCCCTGAAGGCGCACTCAGTGCGCCTCGTCCCAGTTGTCGCCCACGCCCACTTCCACTACCAGCGGCACATCCAGCTCGGCGGCACCGCTCATGAGCGAACGAATCTGCTCGCTTACCTGCGCGACCAGCTCCTCGCGCACTTCCAGGACCAGTTCGTCGTGAACCTGCAGGATGACGCGAGCGTCCAGACCACTTTCCTGCAGCCAATCGTCCACCGCGACCATCGCACGCTTCATGATGTCAGCTGCGGTGCCCTGCATCGGCGCGTTGATCGCAGTGCGCTCAGCGCCCTTGCGCATGGCCTGGTTCTTGGAGTGGATTTCCGGCAAGTAAAGGCGACGACCGAACAACGTCTCGACGAAGCCCTGCTGCGCGGCCTGCTCGCGGGTGCGCTCCATATAGGCCAGCACGCCGGGATAGCGGGCGAAGTAACGGTCAATGTAAGCCTGGGCCTCCTTGCGCTCGACGCCGATCTGTTTGGCCAGGCCGAAGGCGCTCATGCCGTAGATCAGGCCGAAGTTGATCGCCTTGGCACTGCGTCGCTGGTTGTTGCTGACTTCCTCCAGCGCTACGCCGAACACCTCCGATGCGGTGGCACGGTGCACGTCGCGATCATGGCGGAAGGCGTCCAGCAGGCCTTCGTCCTTGGCCAGGTGGGCCATGATGCGCAGTTCGATCTGCGAATAATCCGCCGCCAGCAGCTTGTAGCCCTTGGGCGCGACGAAGGCCTGACGGATGCGCCGCCCTTCGGCGGTACGAATCGGGATGTTCTGCAGGTTCGGGTCAGTGGATGACAGGCGACCGGTAGCCGCCACCGCCTGGTGGTAGGAAGTGTGGATGCGCCCAGTACGCGGGTTGATCTGCTGCGGCAGCTTGTCGGTGTAGGTGCTCTTGAGCTTGCTCAGCGAACGGTACTGCATGATCACCTTGGGCAGCTCGTAGTCCTGCTCGGCAAGGTCGGCGAGCACGTTCTCGGCAGTGGAAGGCTGACCGGTAGCCGTCTTGGCCAGAACCGGCAGGCCGAGTTTTTCATAGAGGATGGCGCCTAGCTGCTTGGGCGAACCGAGGTTGAACTCCTGTCCGGCAAGCTCATAGGCCTGACGCTCCAGTCCCACCATCTTCTCGCCCAGTTCCAGGCTCTGCTGGCCCAGCAGCTTGCCGTCGACATAGGCACCATTGCGCTCGATTCGCGCCAGCACCGGCACCAGCGGCATCTCGATTTCCTTCAGCACCTTGGCCAGGGACGGGATGGCCTCCAGCTTCTGCCAGAGGGTCTGGTGCAGTCGCAGGGTGACGTCGGCATCCTCGGCCGCATAGGGGCCGGCCTGTTCAAGAGCGATCTGGTCGAAGGTCAGCTGCTTGGCGCCCTTGCCGGCAATGTCCTCGAATCGGATGGTGCTCTGGCCCAGGTACTTGAGGGCGAGACTGTCCATGTCGTGGCGGGTGGCGGTGGAGTCCAGCACGTAAGACTCGAGCATGGTGTCGAAGGCGATCCCCTGCACGGCGATCGGGGTGGAGGCATTGGCCAGGACGTTCATGTCGTATTTGGCGTGTTGGCCGACCTTGGCTTTGTGCGGATCTTCCAGCAGCGGCTTGAGGGCCTTGAGCACGGAATCACGATCGAGCTGCGCCGGCACACCCATATAGCTGTGGGCAAGCGGAACGTAAGCCGCCTCACCGGCTTCGACGGCGAAGGACACGCCCACTACCTGCGCCTGCTGGGCGTCGAGGCTGGTGGTCTCGGTGTCGAAGGCGAACAGCGGGGCGGCCTCGAGTTTCTTCATCCAGGCATCGAGCCGAGGTTGTTCCAGCACAACCTCATAGCGCTTCTCGGCCTCGGCAACCGGTGCTTCTTCCAGCGCCAGTTGTTCTCCGCCGGACTTGGCCGCCTGGCGCTGCAGGTCATCGAGCCAGGTTTTGAATTCCAGGGTGCGATAGAGCTCGGCCAGGGCATCACGGTCTGGTTCGCCAGGATGCAGCGCATCGATTTCGACGTTCAGTTCGACGTCGCACTTGATAGTGGCGAGCTTGTAGGACAGGTAAGCCATGTCCTTATGCTCTTCGAGCTTGGCCGGCAGGCCCTTGGCACCACGGATCGGCAGTTCCGGGACCTTGTCCAGGCTGGCGTACAGCATATCGAGGCCGCCACCCACGCCGGTGAGCAGGCCGAGGGCAGTCTTCTCGCCGACACCGGGCACTCCCGGAATGTTGTCGACCTTGTCGCCCATCAGCGCCAGGTAATCGATGATGAGTTCAGGACCGACACCGAATTTCTCCTTCACGCCATCAATGTCCAGCGTGCTACCGGTCATGGTGTTGACCAGCGTAATGTGCCCGTCGACCAGCTGCGCCATGTCCTTGTCGCCCGTGGAGATCACCACCGGCCGACCACCGGCCGCGCTCTGTCGGGCCAGGGTGCCGATCACATCATCGGCTTCCACGCCTTCCACGCAGAGCAGCGGCAGGCCGAGGGCGCGCACGCTGGCGTGCAGAGGTTCTACCTGCACCCGCAGTTCGTCCGGCATCGAGGGGCGATTGGCCTTGTACTGGGCGAACATCTCATCGCGGAAGGTCCCGCCCTTGGCGTCGAAGACCACCGCAAAGGGGCTGTCCGGATACTGCCGACGCAGGCTCTTGAGCATGTTCAGCACGCCTTTTACCGCACCCGTTGGCAAGCCGGCGGAGGTTGTCAGCGGCGGCAGGGCATGGAAGGCGCGGTACAGGTAGGAGGATCCGTCCACCAGGACGAGGGGGGCTTGGCTCATGCGTGAATTCAACCTTTATTCACCGGACCCGAAGTAGAATGGACCGATCATTGACGAGAAGGAACAAGGTTACCATGCGCGCACTGAACCGCCTTTTACTGGCCAGCCTGCTGGCCATCGCTCCAGTCGCCACGTTCGCCGCCGACGAGCCATCCGCCGAGCCGGACGTCACCATCCGCCAGGAAGGCGACAAGACCATCCAGGAATACCGCGTCAACGGTTTCCTGTACGCCATCAAGGTGACCCCGAAGAACGGCAAGCCCTACTTCCTGGTCCGCGCCGATGGCGAAAGCAACTATGTCCGCTCGGACAACCCAGACATGCTCATCCCCGCGTGGGAAATCTTCAGCTGGTAGCGCACGCAACCCCGTAACAAGGTAGTCCAATGTCCGTATTCACTCCGCTCGAACGTCCGGAACTGGAAGCTTTCCTCGCCCCTTACGGGCTTGGCCGGCTGAAGGATTTCCAAGGCATCGCCGAAGGCTCCGAGAACAGCAACTTCTTCGTCAGTCTGGAGCGGGGTGAATTCGTACTGACCCTGGTGGAGCGCGGCCCCAGCCACGATTTACCGTTCTTCATCGAGCTGCTCGATGTGCTCCACGAAGCGGACCTGCCGGTTCCTTTCGCCCTGCGCACCGCGGATGGAAAAGCCCTGCGCGAACTCGCCGGCAAGCCAGCGCTGCTGCAGCCGCGCCTGCCGGGCAAGCATGTGCACCTACCCAATGCCCACCATTGCGCGGAAGTTGGCGCCCTGCTGGCGCGCCTGCACCTGGCAACGCGCGAGCGCGTGCTGGAACGCAAGAGCGATCGCGGCCTGGACTGGATGCTCAATGAAGGTCCGGCGCTGGCCCTGCAACTGGACGACACGGCCCTGCCGCTGATGCGTGATGCACTGCGGGAAATCGGTGAGGTGAAGGAGCGTTTCCTCGCCCTGCCGCGCGCCAACCTGCATGCCGACCTGTTCAAGGACAACGCGTTGTTCGATGGCACCCACCTGTCCGGGGTGATCGACTTCTACAACGCCTGCTCCGGGCCGATGCTCTACGACCTGGCCATCTGCCTGAACGATTGGTGCTCTGATGCCGATGGCCGCCTCGACAAGTCGCTTGCCCGCGCCTTGCTGGGCGCCTATGCCACATTGCGCCCCTTCACCGCCGCCGAGGCCGAACTCTGGCCAACGGCCCTGCGCATCGCTTGCGTACGCTTCTGGCTGTCGCGTCTGATCGCTGCCAATGCCTTCGCCGGGCAGGACGTGCTGATCCACGATCCCAATGTGTTTCAGATGCGACTGGCGCAGCGCCAGAAGGTCGAGCTTCCGCTGCCGTTTGCGCTCTGAAGTCAGGATGGATCCGCTTTTCGTAGGGGCGAATGAATTCGCCCCCACAAGGTTTCGGCTCACCCGCACTTGGAATGGCCGCAATTGAGGCAGGTTGCACAGCCGTCCATCTGCACCACTGCCTGGGTGTTGCACTTGCCGCAGAGCTGGGCGCCGGGCGGAAAACCCTCTCCGGGTTCGGCCTTGGATGTGCCCAGGCTGGCTTCGTAGGCGGCGCGCTTCTCGGCGAGATAGAGCTTGTGTTCCTCGTCCAGCTTCTGGCCTTCCATCAGGCCGATGGCCACCAGATGGCGCTCCAGCACAGCGCCGATCTCAGCCACCAGTGACGGCATATAGACGCCGCCGCGCTTGAGGTAACCGCCGCGCGGATCAAATACAGCTTTCAGCTCTTCCACCAGGAAGGTGCAGTCGCCCCCCTTGCGAAACACCGCCGACATGATGCGGGTGAGGGCGACGATCCACTGGAAGTGCTCCATGCCTTTGGAGTTGATGAAGATCTCGAAGGGTCGACGCTGCTCGAAAGCGGTGCCCGGGTTGAGCACGATGTCATTGATCGTCACGTAGAGCGCGTGCTCGAACAGCGGCGACTTGATCTTGTAGGTGGCGCCTACCAGGGTCTCCGGCCGCTGCAGCGTCTCGTCCATCTGCACCACGGCGGCCGCTTCCTCGGCAGCCTTGCGCGCCTTTTCCTGGTCCAGATCGACCAGGCTGAAACCCTTGATCTTCTTCTCGATCTTGATGGTCATGACGGCCTCCGAGCATTCAATACCTGCCGTAATAGCCTTCCTTCAAGGCGTCGAAGAGGTTCGCGGCGGTGTGCAGCTCACCGTCGTATTCCACCTCCTCGTTGCCGCGCAGCTCCACCAGCGTGCCGTCTTCCAGTTCGAAGCGGTAGACGGTCCTCTCCAGGTCCGAATCCTTCACCAGCACGCCCTGGAAGGCCGCCGGGTTGAAGCGGAATGTCGTGCAACCCTTGAGTCCCTGGCGCCAAGCCTGGAGGTAGATGTCCTTGAAGTCCTCGAAGGGGAAGTCAGTGGGCACGTTGGCCGTCTTTGAGATGGAGGAGTCGATCCATTTCTGCGCGGCCGCCTGCATGTCCACGTGCTCCGCAGGGCTGATGTCGTCAGCACTGACGAAATAGTCCGGCAAGCGTTGCGCCGGATGTTCGGTGTCCGGACGTGCCTGGGTGTTGACCAGCGCGCGGTACGCCAGCAGCTCGTAACTGCAGACGTCGACCTTCTCCTTGGTCTTGCGCCCGGGGCGGATCAGGTTGCGCGAATACTGGTGAGCGTAGCTCGGCTCGATGCCATTGGATGCGTTGTTCGCCAGGCTCAGGCTGATGGTCCCGGTGGGGGCGATGGAGCTGTGATGGGTGAAGCGAGCCCCTACTTCGGCCAGCTCGGCGACCAGCTCCGGCGCATGTTCGGCGATGCGCTGCATATAGCGGGAGTAGCGGGCATGGAGGATGCGGCCAGGTACCCGGTCGCCGACCTTGTAGCCATCGTCCACCATTTCCGGGCGCTTGCGCAGCATGGCGGCGGTAACCTCGTAGTCCTGCATCAGAATCGGGGCCGGGCCCTTCTCCCGCGCCAGTTCCAGTGCCACCTGCCAGCCGGCCAATGCCATTTCCCGCGCCACCTCTTCGGTGAATACACAGGCCTCTGTACTGCCGTAGCGCAACCCCAGCAGCGCAAGTGCTGAGCCGAGCCCCAGGAATCCCATGCCGTGGCGGCGCTTGCCGAGGATTTCCTCGCGCTGGCGCGGTAGCGGCAGGCCGTTGACTTCCACCACGTTGTCGAGCATCCGGGTGAACACCCGCACGACCGCGCGGAAGCGCTCCCAATCGAAATGCGCCTCGCCGGTGAAGGGCTCCTCAACGAAGGCCGTGAGGTTGATCGAGCCCAGCAGGCACGAGCCGTAGGGAGGAAGCGGCTGCTCGCCGCAGGGGTTGGTCGCGCGAATCGCCTCGCACCACCAGTTGTTGTTCAGCTCGTTGACCCGGTCGATGAGGATGAAGCCCGGCTCGGCGAAATCGTAGGTGGACACCATGATCATGTCCCACAGGTGCCGGGCCTGGACGCGACCGTAGACCTTGCAAGCCACCAGGCCATCCTCGCGGACGATGTAGCCGTCGTGCACCGGCCAGTCACGCCAGATCACCTGGGTAGGATCGCCAAAGTCCAGTTCATCCCGTTCCTTCGGGTGCACCGGATAGAGCAGCGGCCACTCGGTGTCATTCTCCACCGCATGCATGAAGGCATCGCTGACCAGCAGGCTGAGGTTGAACTGGCGCAGGCGGCCGTCCTCGCGCTTGACGCGGATGAATTCGCGCACATCGGGATGGCAGACATCGAAGGTGCCCATCTGCGCTCCCCGGCGGCCGCCAGCGGAGCTCACGGTGAAGCACATCTTGTCGTAGATATCCATGAAGGACAGGGGCCCGCTGGTTTGCGCGCCGGCGCCGGATACGTAGGCGCCTCGCGGGCGCAAGGTGCTGAATTCGTAGCCGATGCCGCAGCCGGCCTTGAGCGTCAGCCCGGCTTCATGGACCTTGCCGAGAATGTCGTCCATGGAGTCGAGGATGGTGCCGGAAACGGTGCAATTGATAGTGGACGTGGCGGGCTTGAAGTCCTGGGCACCGGCATTGGAGATGATCCGTCCGGCGGGGATGGCGCCATTGCGCAGGGCCCAGAGGAAGCGCTCGTACCAGTGCTCGCGCGCTGCAACATCGGCCTCCACCTCGGACAAGGCGCGAGCCACACGCTGCCAGGTGGCGTCCGGTGTGAGATCGATGGGGGTACCGTCCTTGTGCTTCAGACGGTACTTGCTATCCCAGATTTCTTCCGACGCCGCCTGCAAGGCGATGCCATGATTGCCCTGGACCTGTTTGGGCGTTCCCGTCCTGGCCATCCGCTGCCCTCCTGCAATGAAGAGTCCAGACTAGTCGACCACGAATGCCGGCCGCTGATTCACATCAACGCGGCCCGCGGCCCCTCTCTCACATTAGCAGGCGGCTCCAACCCATCGCAGGTTGGTGCGGGCCACGCTGGGCCGAGCGAGGCGAGGTCCAATGATCGGAGGCGGGCCGGACACGATCGGCCGCCCCCCTCTCTTAGAGGGAGAGGGGAGAACGACTCAAAGTGCTTCCAGGCAACCCGCCAGGCCATCGCCCAGATTCTGCAGCAAGGTCTCGTAGCCGTTGGCGGCCACCGGCGCACTCATGCCCAAGGCGTCCAGCTCAGCCAGGCGCACTTGCAGGCCGGCGGTCAGGGTATCGGCGAGACGTGGTCGCACTGGCGGTTCATTGAATACGCAGCTCGGACCAGCCTTCTGCAGCCGCTCGCGCATGGCGGCGACGTGTCGGGCGCCGGGCTGCACTTCACTGGCGACGCTGAACACACCCGCATGGCGCAGGCCGTAGGCGCTCTCGAAGTAGTCGAAAGCTTCATGGAAGACGAAGAACGGCTTTCCGGCGACCTTGGCCATGCGCGTCTTCATGCGGGCGTCGAGCTGGTCCAGACGGTCTTCGAAGGCCTTCAGGTTGGCCTGGTAACGAGCGGCGTTGGCCGGGTCGGCGCTGGCGAGGTCAGCGGCCATGCGTGCGGCGATCACCCTTGCGTTGGCCGGCAGCAGCCACAGGTGCGCGTCGATAGAGCCAGGGCGATGGTCATGATCGTGCTCGTGTTCATCGTGCTCGTCTTCGTGCTCATCGTGCAGCGCTTCGAAATGGCGCAGCGTCAGGCCCGGCTCACCCTGCAGCGCCACGCTGGGCTTGTCACGACCTTGCAGCACGCGGGGCAAGAAACCTTCCAGATCGGGGCCGATCCAGTAGAACAGGTCCGCCTCGCGTACCCGGCGCACGTCGGACGGGCGCAAGGCGTACTGGTGCGGCGAAGCGCCCGGAGGCAGCAGCACGTCAGGCTGGCCAGCGCCATCCTGTACGGCAGCGGCGATCAATTGCAGCGGCTTGATGCTGGTCAGCAGGCGCACATCGGCCTGCGCCGACAGGGCACAGGCACTGAGGAACAGGGGGACGAATAGACGGAACACGGCACAGACTCGGCGGTAAAAGAGTTATAGAATAACGTCTCTTTCACCAGACGTCGCCGCCGCCATGCTCAAGCCGATCAGCGCAAAAGCCCCCCTGGCCTGTCGCCCCCACGACCATTCCCATTGCGTGTCCAACGCCCTGGCCGAGGCCGACGCCATCTGCAGTCGCCATGGCCTGCGCCTGACTGCGCTGCGCAAGCGCGTACTGGAGCTGGTCTGGCAGAGCCACAAGCCGCTGGGCGCTTACGACATCCTTGGCGTGCTGACGGAAGAAGACGGTCGCCGCGCGGCGCCGCCCACCGTTTACCGCGCCCTGGATTTCCTCCTGGACAACGGCCTGGTACACCGCATTGCCTCGCTCAACGCGTTCGTCGGCTGCAACCATCCGGGCGAGTCCCACCAGGGTCAGTTCCTCATTTGCCGCAACTGCCAGACCGCCATCGAGCTGGAGCAGTCGAGCATCAGCCAGGCCATCGTCGACAGCGCCAAGTCCGTCGGCTTCGTCGTCGAAGGCCAGACCGTCGAAGTCGTCGGCCTCTGTGCCAGTTGCCAGGTGGCTGCATGAGCGACGTCCTGATCCGCCTCGACAAGATCGGTGTCGATTTCGCCGGCCTGCCGGTACTGCAGGATGTGCACCTCGCGGTAAAGGCCGGGGAAATCGTGACCCTGATCGGCCCCAACGGCGCCGGCAAGACCACCCTGGTGCGCACCGTGCTCGGCCTGCTCAAGCCGGACAAGGGCGAGGTCTGGCGCAAGCCGCGCCTGCATATCGGCTACATGCCGCAGAAGCTCCAGGTGGACGCGACCCTGCCGCTCACCGTGCTGCGCTTCCTGCGCCTGGTGCCGGGTGTCGACCGCAAGGCCGCCCTCGCAGCGCTGGATGAAGTGGGTGCCGCCCAGGTGATCGACAGCCCGCTGCAGAACATCTCCGGCGGCGAATTGCAGCGCGTACTGCTGGCCCGCGCCCTGCTGCGCGAGCCCGAGCTGCTGGTGCTGGACGAACCGGTGCAGGGCGTCGATGTCGCCGGCCAGGCCGAGCTTTACCGCCTGATCACCCGTCTGCGCGACCGACATGGCTGTGGCGTGCTGATGGTCTCCCACGACCTGCACCTGGTGATGAGCGCCACCGACCAGGTGGTCTGCCTGAACCGCCATGTCTGCTGCTCCGGCCATCCGGAACAGGTCAGCTTCGATCCGGCCTTCGTCGAGCTGTTCGGCCAGGATGCCAAGAGCCTCGCGGTCTATCACCACCACCACGACCATGCCCACGACCTGCATGGCGAAGTGGTGAAGCAACCTTTCCCCAGCGGCACCCGTTTCACTCCTGTCCACCAGCACGGCCCCGACTGCAACCATGGCTGATTTCCTCCTCAACGCGCTGCTCGCCGGCCTCGCCCTCGCCCTGGTGGCCGGCCCGCTCGGTTCCTTCGTGGTCTGGCGGCGCATGGCCTACTTCGGCGACACCCTGTCCCACGCCGCACTGCTCGGCGTGGCCCTCGGCCTGATGCTGGACGTCAACCCGACCCTGGCGGTGACCGTCGGCTGCGTGCTGCTCGCCGTGCTGCTGGTAACCCTGCAACAACGCCAGCCACTGGCCTCGGACACCCTGTTGGGCATCCTCGCCCACAGCACGCTGTCCCTGGGCCTGGTGGTGCTGAGTTTCATGAGCGAAGTACGCATCGACCTGGTGGGCTATCTCTTCGGCGACTTGCTGGCGGTAAGCCGTACGGACCTCGCCTGGATTCTCGGCGGCAGTGCGCTGGTGCTGCTGGTGCTGATCCCCATGTGGCGGCCGCTGCTCGCGATCACCGTGCACGAGGAATTGGCGCGGGTAGAAGGCCTGCCCGTTGCGGCCATCCGCCTCGCCCTGATGCTGCTGATCGCCATCGTCATCGCCGTCGCCATGAAGATCGTCGGCGTGCTGCTGATCACTTCGTTGCTGATCATTCCGGCCGCGGCCGCCCAGCGCCATGCCCGCAGTCCCGAGCAGATGGCCCTGGGCGCCAGCCTGCTGGGCCTGGTGGCGGTCTGTGCGGGCCTGGCGCTGTCCTGGTTCAAGGACACACCGGCTGGCCCGTCCATCGTTGTCTCCGCGGCCAGCCTGTTCCTCTTCAGCTTTGCCCTGCCGCGACGCGCCTGAGGTCGGCGAGCACCAGGGACGCGGCCTTCTCCGCGATCATCAGGGTCGGCGAGCAGGTGTTGCCGGAGACGATTTCCGGCATCACCGAGGCGTCGGCAATTCGCAATCCCGGCACGCCGTGCACCTTCAGCTCGGCGTCCACCACAGCCTCCGGGCCACGGCCCATGCGACAGGTGCCCACCGGGTGGAAGATGGTGGTGCCGATCTGCCCCGCCGCCTCATGCAGCTCCTCTTCGCTCTGTAGCGCCGGGCCCGGCAGGTATTCCTCCGGCCGATAGCGCGCCAGCGCGGGCGCGGCGGCGATACGCCGGGTGAGGCGTATGGCATCAGCGGCGACTCGCAAGTCCTCGGCATCACTCAGGTAGTTAGGCCGGATCAACGGCGGCGCCTTGTGATCGACCGAGCGGATATCCACCCGGCCGCGACTCTGCGGGCGCAGGTTGCACACCGAGGCAGTGAACGCCGGGAAGGGATGCAGCGGTTCGCCGAAACGCTCCAGTGACAGCGGCTGCACGTGATATTCGAGGTTCGCCCGGGTCTGCTCAGGACCGGAACGTACGAAGGCGCCCAGCTGACTCGGTGCCATGGCCAGCGGACCGCTGCGACTGGCGAGATACTGCAGCCCCATGCCCAGCTTGCCCCACCAATTGCCAGCCAACTGGTTGAGGGTCGGCACCCCGGACACCTTAAAGATCAGGCGCAGCTGAAGGTGGTCCTGCAAGTTGCCGCCCACACCTGGCAGTTCGTGGCGCACGCCAATACCGAGCCGCTCCAGCAAGGGCCTGGGACCTATCCCGGAGCGCTGCAGCAACATGGGCGTACTTACGGCACCGGCACAGAGGATCACTTCGCGGCGCGCACGGAACTCCTGCTGCAGGCCTTCCCAGCGCCCAACCACACCCACTGCACGCCCCCGCTCCAGCAGTAGTCGATCCACCTCCACGCCCGTACGTACGGTCAAGTTCGGCCGATGCATTACCGGGCGCAGGAATCCCTTGGAGGCATTCCAGCGCACACCGCTGCGCTGGTTCACCTGGAAGTAGCCGCAGCCCTGGTTGTCGCCGGTGTTGAAGTCCTCGACAGGCGCAATCCCGCACTCGCCGGCAGCCAGCCGGAAGGCGTCGAGGATTTCCCAGGACAGGCGCTGGCGCTCGACCCGCCACTCGCCGGCTTCGCTATGAAACTCACTGGCCCCGCCGAAATGGCTTTCGCTCCTGAGGAACAGGGGCAGCACGTCCTTCCAGCTCCATCCCGGATTGCCCAGCGCCTCCCAGCGATCGTAGTCGGCGGACTGGCCGCGCATGTAGATCATCCCGTTGATCGAGGAACTGCCGCCCAGCACCCGCCCGCGCGGGTAGCCCAGGCTGCGGCCATGCAGGCCGGGCTCGGCCTCGGTGCGATAGCACCAGTCGGTACGTGGGTTGCCGATGCAATAGAGGTAGCCAACCGGAATGTGGATCCAGGGATGGTTATCCCGGCCACCGGCCTCCAGCAGCAGTACGCGCACCTTGGGGTCCGCCGAGAGCCGGTTGGCCAGTAGGCAACCGGCAGGGCCGGCGCCGACGATGAGGTAGTCGAATTCCTCGTGGGCAGGGTACATGGCAATCCTCGCCGTTCTTGTCGTTATGACTGGCCATAGTGCAGCAGCTGCGCATCGAACAGGAGCCTGGATGACATATCCAGGACCGCTGGGATGCCTCCAGAAATGCCATCCTCGCGGCCGATTTGCCCCTACTTTTTGTCCTGAAGAGTGCCGCAGTGTAGAATCGCGCGTTTTTTGAGCAATCAGAGACCCGCCGGAATGAAGCAGTTCGCTACTCGTTGCCTGCCTGTTGTCGCCTTTTCCCTGCTGCTGGCCGCCTGCCAGACCGCCCAGCAAGTGGCCGAATTGCCAACGGACGAACTGGTGAGCAGCTTTCAACACCTCGACCGTGACCTTACCGAAGGCAAGCTCACCGAAGCAGAAGCCCGTCTCGAGGACCTCGAGCGTAGCGCCGCTGGCGATACCCGCCTGGAGCAGTATCAGCGCCAGCTCGCCGATGCCTGGCTGAAGCGTGGCCAGGCCGCCCTGCAACAGGGCGACCTGGACAACGCCGCCAAGGCCCTCAGCCATGCCCGCAGCCTGATGCCTCAGGCGCCGGCCCTGACCACTGGACTGGACGGAGCCATCGACAAGGCCCGTGAGGACGCCGAAGCTCGCGCAGAGCAGGCCCGCCGCGCCAGCGAAGCCGCAGCTGCCAAGGAAAACGCAGCGCGCCTGGAACAGGCCCGCCAGTTGCGCGAAGCCGCCGAGCGCCAAGCCGCCGCCATCCAGGCGAACGCCACACTGCCCAACGCCCCCGAGGGTGAAAAACCCGTCGCCCAGGCCGCCAAACCGCTGCGCGCCTTAACGCCGCTGGTGGAAATGCCCCAGCTCGACCGTGATGACAACGAGAACCTGCGTCGCCTGCTGGATGGTGTGGCCGCCGATATCGTCGCTCACGATTGCGCCGTGCAGATTCAGGTGCGCGAGGCCAAGGACTATCCATGGGTCGCCGCCCTGCTGTCGGCACGGGTGAAGAAACTCGACCCTGGTTTCAAGACGCAGTACAGCCAGGCCCTGAAGCCCGACCAGGTCCCGCGCCTGGTGCTCAGCCCCCGCCACTGAACGCCCCTGCCGGGCGGCGACTAGACTGCACGAAGTCCACCTGTCGCTTATTCCTCGTTGCTATAGCCTTAGGTCCAGAAAGATTTTCTGTGCCTATGTGCCAGCAGGTAAACTTGCCGGTTTTTAGCCGATCCGGCTAACGACGAACCCACAAGGTTTCCGCAGTGATCGAATTCCATAACGTCCACAAGGCGTACCGCGTTGAAGGCCGCGAAATCCCGGCCCTGCAGCCGACCGACCTCGCCATTCAGAGCGGCGAAGTATTCGGCCTGATCGGCCATTCGGGTGCCGGCAAGAGCACCCTGCTGCGCCTGATCAACCGCCTTGAAGAGCCCACCGGCGGTCGCATCGTCATCGACGGCGACGACATTACCGCCCTGGACAGCGAAGGCCTGCGCCGCTTCCGCCAGCGCGTCGGAATGATCTTCCAGCACTTCAACCTGCTGTCGTCCAAGACCGTCGCCGAGAACGTCGCCTTGCCCCTGAAGCTGGCAGGCGAGCTGTCGCGCACCGAGATCGATCGACGCGTCGCCGAACTGCTGGCCCGCGTGGGCCTCAGTGACCACGCCCGCAAGTACCCGGCGCAACTCTCTGGCGGCCAGAAGCAGCGCGTGGGCATTGCCCGTGCCCTGGCTACGCAGCCGAAAATCCTGCTCTGCGACGAGGCCACCAGTGCCCTCGACCCGCAGACCACGGCCTCGGTGCTGCAACTGCTTGCCGAGATCAACCGCGAACTGAAGCTCACCATCGTCCTCATCACCCACGAGATGGATGTGATCCGCCGGGTGTGCGACCGCGTGGCAGTAATGGACGGCGGCGTGATCGTCGAGCAGGGCACGGTAGCCGATGTGTTCCTGCATCCCCAGCACACCACCACCCAGCGCTTCGTGCTGGAAGATGAGCAGGTCGACGAAGGCGAGCAGCGTGACGACTTCACCCACGTCAGCGGCCGCATCCTGCGCCTGACCTTCCGTGGCGAAGCTACCTACGCCCCGCTGCTGGGCACCGTCGCGCGCCAGACCGGCGTCGACTACAGCATCCTTGCCGGCCGCATCGACCGTATCAAGGACACCCCCTACGGCCAACTGACCCTGGCCCTGACCGGCGGCGACATCGACGCCGCGCTTGGCTGCTTCCGCGCGGCGGACGTGCACCTGGAGATCCTGCGCTGATGGAAGCCTTGCTCGCCAATATCGACTGGTACGAAATCTGGCTCGCCACCCTCGACACCTTCCTGATGCTGGGTGGCTCGCTGCTGTTCACCGTGCTGCTGGGCCTGCCGCTGGGCGTGCTGCTGTTCCTTACCGGCCCGCGCCAGCTGTTCGAGCAGAAGACCATCTACGGTCTGCTGTCGCTTCTGGTGAACGTGCTGCGCTCACTGCCCTTCATCATCCTGCTGATCGTGATGATCCCGTTCACCGTGTTCATCACTGGCACCTCCCTGGGTGTCGCCGGTGCCATTCCACCGCTGGTGGTGGGTGCCACGCCGTTCTTCGCACGCCTGGTGGAAACTGCCTTGCGCGAGGTGGACCGCGGCATTCTCGAAGCCACCCAGGCCATGGGCGCCACCACGCGCCAGATCATCTGGAACGCCCTGCTGCCGGAAGCGCGGCCGGGCATCTTCGCCGCCATCACGGTCACCGCCATCACGCTGGTGTCCTACACCGCCATGGCGGGTGTGGTGGGCGCGGGTGGCCTCGGCGACCTGGCCATCCGCTTCGGCTACCAGCGCTTCCAGACCGACGTGATGGTGGTCACCGTGGTCCTGCTGCTGGTGCTCGTACAGATCCTGCAAACCGTCGGCGACAAGCTGGTGGTGCATTTTTCCCGTAAATGACCTGGTGCCGGCGCCATCCGCGCCGGCCCGATGACTTCCCAAAAGGAGCCGTTCATGAAGAAATTGCTGGTGGCCTTCGCCGCACTGACCGCCCTCTCCGCCCACGCCGACACGCTGAAAGTCGCCGCTACCCCGGTGCCTCATGCGGAAATCCTCGAGTTCATCAAGCCGCAGCTGGCGAAGGAAGGCGTGGACCTGCAGGTGAAGGTCTTCACCGACTACGTGCAGCCCAACGTGCAGGTTGCCGAAGGCCGCCTCGACGCCAACTTCTTCCAGCACCAGCCCTACCTGGATGAGTTCAACAAGGCCCGTCAGACCAAGGTGAAGCTGGTATCCGTGGTTGGCGTGCACGTCGAGCCCTTCGGCGCTTATTCCAGCAAGGTGAAGTCCCTGGCCGAACTGCCGGAAGGCGCCCAGGTGGTCATCCCCAACGACGCCACCAACGGCGGCCGCGCCCTGCTGCTGCTGGACAAGGCCGGCGTGATCAAGTTGAAGGACAACACCAGCATCACCGCCACCCCGAAGGACATCGTCGAGAATCCGAAGGGCATCAAGGTGCGTGAACTGGAAGCCGCCACCCTGCCGCGCGTGCTGAACCAGGTGGACCTGGCGCTGATCAACACCAACTACGCGCTGGAAGCCAAGCTGAACCCCACCAAGGACGCCTTGGTGATCGAAGGCAGCGACTCGCCCTACGTGAACATTCTGGTTGCCCGCGAGGACAACAAGGCCAGCGCCGACATGCAGAAACTGGCCAAGGCCCTGAACAGCCCCGAGGTGAAGAAGTTCATCGAGGAGAAGTACAAGGGCGCCGTAGTGCCGGCGTTCTGATCACTTCGCGCTGAATGAAAAAGCCCGCTCGATTGAGCGGGCTTTTTTGTGGGTGCCGAGGTATCGGTGGGCAGCGCCACCTGTAGGGGCGAATTCATTCGCCAAGGGGTGCGAAGCGGCCCTGAGCTCAGCCCTTCGGCGTCACCAGCCCCGGCAGTTGTTCCTTGAGCTTCTGATTGTTCAGCGGCGAACGGATGAAACCGCGCTGGGTGCCGTCAGGGCCCAGGACCACCAGGTTGCCGCTGTGGTCCACGGTGTAGTTTTCCTTGCTGGTGTCAGCCGGGATGAAGGGGATGCTTACCGCATTGGAGAGTTTCTGCAGGGTCGGCAGGTCGGCGGTCAGGCCAATGAAGGCCGGGTCAAAGTAGCCCAGGTACTGCTTTAGCTGTTGCGGCGTGTCGCGGTTTGGATCGACGCTGACGAGGATGATCTGCAGGTTGTTGCGCGCCGCCTCCGGCAGCAGGCCCTTGAGTTCGCGCATCTGCGCCAGCGTGGTGGGGCAGATGTCCGGGCAGAAGGTGTAGCCGAAGAACACCAGGCTCCACTTGTCCTTGAACTGGTCGACGCGCATCTTTTCACCGTCCTGGTTGGTCATTTCCAGCGCCGGCAGGGTGCGGCTCTGCGGCAGCAGGACGATGCCGGCATCGAGCAACTTGGTCGGGTCGGCCTGAGCCTGGCTGGTCAGGACCTTGTGCACGGTGAGGCCGAGCACCACGGCAACCAGGGCGACGAGGACGAAGACGGTTTTCTGGATTCGGGTCATAGGTTCAGCATCAGGTAGTGGTCCACCAGCAGGGCGATGAACAGCAGGAAGAGGTAGGCGATAGAGTACTTGAAGGTCTTGATCGCGGCGTGCGGTCGGCTGTCACGGTACAGCACCCAGGCCCATTGCAGGAAGCGCGCACCCAGGGCCACCGCGCAAACCAGATAGAGCACGCCGCTCATGTGGATGGCATAGGGCAGCAGGCTCACCGCGAACATCACCAGCGTATAGAGCAGGATGTGCACCTTGGTGTAGTGCTCACCGTGGGTCACCGGCAGCATCGGGATATCGGCCTTGGCGTATTCCTCTTTGCGATGAATGGCGAGCGCCCAGAAGTGCGGTGGGGTCCAGGCGAAGATGATCAGTACCAACAGTAGCGGCTCTGCGGTGAGATGGCCGGTCACGGCGACCCAGCCGAGCAGTGGTGGTGCAGCGCCGGCCAGGCCGCCGATGACGATGTTCTGCGGCGTGGCGCGCTTGAGAAATCCGGTATAGAGCACCGCGTAACCCACCAGTGAAGCCAGGGTCAGCCAGGCGGTCAGCTCGTTGGTGAAGGCCAGCAGCAGAGCCTGGCCGAGCACCGCCAGGACGAAGGCGAATCCCAATGCCGCAGTCGGCGAGACGCGACCGTTGACCACGGGCCGCTTCAGCGTGCGCGCCATGATCGAGTCGATGCGTCGGTCCACCACATGGTTGACCGCCGCCGCCGCACCGGCACACAGGCCGATGCCGAGGTTGCCGAACAGCAGCACTGTCCAGGGCACACCGGCGCGGGTGGCGAGGAACATGCCGACCAGGGAAGTGATGAGCATCAGCACCACCACCTTGGGTTTGGTCAGTTCCAGGTAGTCGCGCCAGCTGGCACGGGCCTGGCTGTGTCCTTGGCTGAGCAGAGTGGCCATGGCGTGTTCTCCTTATTTACTGTGCGAAGTGATCGCCGTAGGAGCGAGCTCTGCTCGCGAATCCCCGGCAATCCCGCGATCGCGAGCAGAGCTCGCTCCTACAAGAAGTGCTGAAGCGCGCACCCGGTAGTTGACCGAAACCAGCACCAGCAGCAGCAACGCACCGCCGCCGTTGTGGGCGACCGCCACCGGGAGCGGCAGATGGAACAGCACGTTGCTGATGCCCAGCCCCACCTGCAGGCAGAGTGCCGCCAGCAGCAGTCCGGCCAGTCGCGACAGTCCGTTGCGATGAAGTTGCCAGGCAACGCCCAGCAGCACGAGGGTCACGACCAGCGCACCAAGGCGGTGAGTCATGTGGATGGCGGTGCGGGCGTCACTGTCGAGCTGGCCGCCCAGGTAGTTGGGGCCGATGTGCTGGGTCAGGTGGAAGCCGTTGGCGAAGTCCATCGCCGGCCACCACTGCCCATGGCAGGTGGGCAGGTCGACGCAGGCAACCGCCGCATAGTTGGAACTGACCCAGCCGCCCAAAGCGATCTGCCCGATCACCAGTGCCAGCCCCAATGCCGCCCAGCGTCGCAGCCGAGCAGGCAGCGCCAGGGCAGGGAAGGCATTGGACAGGCGCAAGGAAAGCAGCAGCAGCAGGGACAGCGTGGTGAATCCTCCCAACAGGTGCGCAGTGACCACCTGCGGCCAGAGTTGCAGAGTCACCGTCCACATGCCGAACGCGGCCTGGGCGACGACCACAACCACCAGCAGCAGCGGTAGCTTCAGCGGCTGACCGTCACGGCCGCGCAAGCTCACGGCATGGATAGCCAGGCCAAGGATCACCAGGCCGAGGGTTCCGGCGAAGTAGCGGTGGACCATCTCGTTCCAGCCTTTATCCGCTTCCACGGGTGCGTGGGGGAAGTTGGCTTCGGCGTGGGCCAGCTGGGCCTCGGACTGCGGCACGCTGATGAAGCCATAGCAGCCCGGCCAGTCCGGGCAGCCGAGGCCGGCGTGAGTCAGGCGGGTATAGGCGCCCAATAGCACCACCACTACCGCCAGCAGGGTGGCGAACAAGGCGAAGTGAAATCCGGGCCGGTTCTTGTACTTGTCCACAGCAGCCGCTCCTCACCTTTCCGGAGAAAGGGGTCGTTCAACCGATATTGGAAAGCTTCAGCAGGTGACGCAGGTCGTTGAGGATCTTCTTGCCTTTGGTGGTGCCGTCGTAACGCAGGACGAGATTGCCGTGGGGGTCGACGATCCACAACTGGGCACCACCGAGGTTCTCGGTGGCCTTGCTGTAGGTGGCCGGTTCCAGGCCATAGCGCTTGAGGCGTGGATATTCCTGTTTGAGTTTTTCGGCGTAGTCGGCCGGCATCCCGGTAACGGCCACGGCATGACTGGCACGAGAGGCATCACGCCCCAGACCGATGTGGATCTGCCGCGCGACGAACACCATTTGCTGGCAATCCTGCTCGCAACCTACCGGGGCGGTGACCAGCAGTTGCCAGGTTTGCTCTGGCATCGCGTCCCGCACACCCAGGTCGGCGATGGTCTGGCCATTGCCGATGAGTGTGCCGTGATAACTGCGCCCCTCAGGCACCCAGAAGCTGAACTTGTACATGGCCGTGGCCAGCAGCATCGGACCGATCACCACCATCAGGATCAGCAGCAGCTGGATGCGACCACGGCGCCGTGGCGGTGCGTTCTCAGGCATGGCGAGTACTGGGTTCATTGTTGTTTTCCCGTCCTTTGCGCAATCCGAAGTAAATGAACAGGCCGAGCAGAGCGGTCGCCAGGGCGAACCATTGCACGGCGTAGCCGAGGTGTTTTTCCGGTCCCATGGCGACCACGGGCCAGTCGGTGCGGTACGCCGCCGGGCCTTCCTCCAGGCGCAGCTCAAGAGGCACGCCATTGCGGCCCAGGCTCTGCCAGAGGGCGACGGCATCCACTTGGCTGACCAGTTGCGGCCAGCCGCTCGCTTCAAGGTGTTTGAGTTCGAACGCTACGCCCGGCGGCACGTAGGCCCAGGCTGTCAGTTGCTGAACGCCATCAGGGGTGCTGAAGATGGGCGCGACGCGGCGATCAGGCCAGGGCAGCCAGCCACGGTTGACCAGCAGCCAACGGCCGCTCGAGTCGTCCTGGAAGGGTTGCAGCAGCTCAACCCCAGCCTTGCCATCCCGGATGCGGCTGTCCAGCAGCAGGCTGTGCGCAGCATCGAAATGCCCGTGTAGGCGCACCCGCAGGTAGGCGGGGTTGGCACTGGTGAGGAAGTCATCTAAGGCGAGCGGGGCGGAGATACGGCGGGCCTCGGCGGCAGCCAGCAGCTGGCGTTTTTCCTCTGCACGGGACAGCTGCCAGAAGCCCAGGCCGATCAGCACCGGCAACAGCGCGAGTACCACCAGGGTAGGTACCAAGCCGGGCCGGAATGCACTCATGGGCGTCGTCCGTGACGCTGAATAGGGCTGGCTATACTGCACAACATCCCCCTTCCCCCGGAGTCACGCATGCTCAAGGCTGCGATCGTCCTCATGTTGCTTGCCACAGTGGTCAGCCTGTTCAGCGGCCTTTTCTTCCTGGTCAAGGACGAAGGCCGCAGCTCCCGCGTGGTCAATGCGCTAACGGTTCGTGTAGTTCTGACCGCCCTGACCCTGGCACTCATTGCCTGGGGTTTCTACAGCGGCCAGTTCGTTTCCCATGTCACCTGGTAAGCCAGAGGTCCCCACCTCTGGCCACCGCCGTCACAACATCTTCAAAGTACGTAGACGAAGGTAAACAGTCCGATCCACACCACGTCCACGAAGTGCCAGTACCAGGCCGCCGCTTCGAAGCCGAAGTGGTGCTCGGCGTCGAAGTGGCCACGCAGGATGCGCACCAGCATCACCGTCAGGATCAACGCGCCCATGGTCACGTGGGCACCGTGGAAGCCGGTGAGCATGAAGAAGGTCGCGCCGTAGATACCCGAGCCGAGAGTCAGCCCCAGTTCCTTGTAGGCGTGGATGTACTCCTCGGCCTGGAAGCCCAGGAAGGTCAGCCCCAGCAGGATGGTCACCGCCAGCCACAGCTTGAGCGGACCGCGCTTGTTCTTGCGCAGCGCGTGGTGGGCAAAGGTCACGGTGAAGCTGGAGGTCACCAGCAGGAGGGTGTTGATCAGCGGCAGGTGCCACGGGTCGATCACCGCCTTGGGTGGAGGGAACAGCTTGGAATCCGGGTTGTTCAGCAGCGGCCAGGTGTACTCGAAGTTTGGCCACAGCATGTTGGCGACGCCCTTGGCACCCTCACCGCCGAGCCAGGGACCGGCGAAGTGGCGGATATAGAAGAGGGCACCGAAGAACGCGGCGAAGAACATCACCTCGGAGAAGATGAACCAGCTCATGCCCCAGCGGAAGGAGCGATCCATCTGCGGGCTATACAAGCCGCCGCGACTTTCGCGGATCACATTGCCGAACCAACCAAACAGCATGTAGGCCAGGATAAGGCCGCCGACGAAGAAGACGATCGGCCCGTTGGAGTCCGGTCGCGCCGCCTTGAGGTCGTTGAACCAGGTGCCCAGGCCGTAGACCGTTGTCAGCAGGCCGATAGTGGCAATGATCGGCCATTTGCTCTGGGCCGGGACGTAATACTGCTCGTGACTAGCCATCGTTGTTGTTCTCCTTATCGGCCCGTCAGCCGTCATTCCTGGCGACTGGTGGCTTGCGGGCAGTGATATCGAACAGCGTGTAAGCAAGGGTCAGGTGGTGCACATCGGCCGGCAGGTCGCGGTCGACGATGAAACGCACCGGCATCTCGATGCGCTGGCCGGGCTGCAGGACCTGCTGGGTGAAGCAGAAGCATTCGGTCTTGTGGAAGAACGCCGCGGCCTTGGACGGCGCTACGCTGGGAATCGCCTGGGCCGTCATCGGTTTATCGGTGGGGTTGTAGGCAATGAACAGCATCTCGTTGCTCGCCCCCGGATGCACCACCAGGTCGTCCGCCCTGGGGCGGAACTCCCAGCTCATCCCGGCCGCGTTTGTCGCAAGGAACTGCACTCGCACCTGGCGCTGCTGGTCTTCGGTCTGGGCGCCTTCGTAGGCCGACCCGGTGGTCTTGCCGTTGATGCCGAAGGCCTGGCACATCACGTCATAGATCGGCACCAGGGCGAAACCGAAGCCGAACATCGCCACCACCAGCACCAAAAGGCGCTGGATCAGGCGGCGAGTGCTCAATTCCCCGTTCATTTCACTTCACTTCCGGCGGCGTGGTGAAGGTGTGGTAAGGCGCCGGCGAGGGCACGGTCCACTCCAGTCCCTCGGCCCCGTCCCAGGGCTTGGCCGGGGCCTTCTTGCCGCCCCGGATGCACTTGATGACGATGAACAGGAAGAGGAACTGGGTCGCGCCGAAGCTGAAGGCACCGATGGACGAGATCATGTTGAAGTCGGCGAACTGCAGGTTGTAGTCCGGAATCCGCCGCGGCATGCCTGCCAGCCCTACGAAGTGCATCGGGAAGAACGCCATGTTCATGCCGACGAAGCTCAGCCAGAAGTGCAGCTTGCCGAGGGTCTCGTCGTACATATGGCCAGTCCATTTCGGCAGCCAGTAGTAGGCCGAGGCGAAGATGCCGAAGATGGCGCCAGGCACCAGAACGTAGTGGAAGTGGGCCACCACGAAGTAGGTGTCGTGGTACTGGAAGTCCGCCGGGGCAATGGCCAGCATCAACCCGGAGAAGCCACCGATGGTGAACAGGATGACGAATGCCACGGCGAACAGCATGGGCGTCTCGAAGGTCAGCGAGCCTTCCCACATGGTGCTCACCCAGTTGAACACCTTCACCCCGGTGGGCACGGCGATCAGCATGGTGGCGAACATGAAGAACAGCTCACCGGTCAGCGGGATACCCACGGTGAACATGTGGTGCGCCCAGACGATGAACGAGAGAAAGGCAATCGACGCCGTGGCGTAGACCATCGAGGTGTAGCCGAACAGCGGCTTGCGGCTGAAGGCCGGAATGATCGCGCTGACCGCACCGAAGGCGGGCAGGATCATGATGTACACCTCAGGATGGCCGAAGAACCAGAACACATGCTGGAACAGCACCGGGTCACCGCCGCCGGCAGCACTGAAGAAGCTGGTGCCGAAGTGAATGTCCATCAGCATCATCGTCACGCATCCGGCCAGTACCGGCATCACCGCGATCAGCAGGAAGGCGGTGATCAGCCAGGTCCAGACGAACAGCGGCATCTTCATCAGGGTCATGCCCGGAGCGCGCAGGTTGAGGATGGTGGCGATCACGTTGATCGCCCCCATGATCGAGCTGATGCCCATCAGGTGGATGGCGAAGATAAAGAAGGTGACGCTCTCTGGCGCATAGGTGGTCGATAGCGGCGCGTAGAACGTCCAGCCGAAGTTCGGTCCACCGCCAGCACTGAACAAGGTGCTGACCAGCAGGCCGAAGGCGGCCGGCAGCAACCAGAAGCTGAAGTTGTTCATCCGTGGCAGGGCCATGTCCGGCGCGCCGATCATCAGCGGGATCATCCAGTTGGCCAGGCCGACGAAGGCCGGCATCACGGCGCCAAACACCATGATCAGGCCGTGCATGGTGGTCATCTGGTTGAAGAACTCCGGCTGCACGATCTGCAGGCCGGGCTGGAACAGCTCGGCGCGAATCACCATCGCCATCGAGCCGCCCAGCAGGAACGCGGCGAAGCTGAACCACAGGTACATCGTGCCGATATCCTTGTGGTTGGTGGTCAGCACCCAGCGCATCAGGCCCTTGGCCGGACCGTGGTGGTGATCATGCCCGGCATGATCGTGGTCGATCACTGCACTCATGTCAGTCTCCATATAGGCCGGTGTCTTCTTCATTGGCTTTCCGCCTGTTTCAGAGCCAGCACTTCCTTGGGCGTCACCATGTCGCCCTTGTTGTTGCCCCAGGCGTTGCGCTCGTAAGTGATGACGGCGGCGATATCGACTTCGGAGAGCTGCTTGCCGAAGGCGGCCATGGAGGTACCCGGCTTGCCGTGGAAGACGATGTTCAGGTGGTCTTCCTTCGGCCCGGTGGCGATCTTCGAGCCCTTCAGCGCCGGGAACATGGGCGGCATGCCCTGACCTTCAGGCTGGTGACAGGCGGCACAGGTCGTGTGGTAGACCTTGTCGCCTCGCGCAACCAGTTCGTCCAGGGTCCATTCCTTGTCGGTCAGCTCCTTGAGCTTGGCGGTCTCTTCCTTGCGCGCGGCCAGCCACTTGGCGAAGTCCTCCTGGGACTTGGCCTCGACCACGATGGGCATGAAGCCGTGGTCCTTGCCGCACAACTCCGTGCACTGGCCACGGTAGATGCCCGGCTTCTCGATGCGGGTCCAGGATTCGTTGACGAAGCCGGGGATCGCATCTTTCTTCACCGCCAGCGCCGGCACCCACCAGGAGTGGATCACGTCGGCGGCGGTGATCAGGAAGCGCACCTTGGTGCCAACCGGCACCACCAGGGGCTGGTCGACTTCCAGCAGGTAATGCTCGTCCTTCGGCGCCTTGTTATTGATCTGCTCGGCGGGCGTGGCCAGGTTGCTGAAGAACTCCACGTCCTGGCCCAGGTACTTGTAGTGCCACTTCCACTGGTAACCCGTGACCTGCACATCCAGTCCCGACTCGGAGGTGTCGTAGATGTCGATCAGGGTCTTGGTCGCCGGCACCGCCATCAGCACGAGGATGACGAAGGGCACGACGGTCCAGAGGATTTCCACCGTTGTGCTCTCGTGGAAATGCGCCGGCTGCTGGCCGGTGGAACGGCGGTGGATGATCATCGACCAGAACATGGCACCGAAGACCAATACGCCGATAACGACGCAGATCCAGAAGATGGTCATGTGCAGATCGAAAACGGTGCGGCTGACCTCGGTAGCACCGGGCGCCATGTTGACTGTCCAGGCAGCCTCCGCCTGGCTGAGAACAGACAGCAGCAGGAGTCCCATCCAGACTCGTGGATGTCGCATCATTGCGGGTTCCCCTTCTCGTTCTTGTTATCCCGCCGGCTGGGCCAACGGCTTGGGGACGGCTGTCCGGACTACCGCACTCGGACCGCCGACCTCGGCACGCAGGTGCACAGTCGGGTTCCATCAGGTAATGCCTTTCGAGTCGGAGTATAGACAGGGACTTCGGCTGCGCAACGCGCCGCAGAAAATGGCTGAAGGCGCGTAAGCCTTGTCCTAAACGCCACGGCTGGCGCGGGCCACCAGTGGATGGCAAAGTGCTTTTATAGCGCGCCCGAATAACTGTGAAGCGATTATGACAATCCGGTCTTAGCAGTTCCTCAGGGCGAGCTAAGGTCTCTGCTTCACCTCGCAATCCATCGAACCGCCATGTCCTTTTCAGGAGCAGTCATGAACACCGCCGCACTGCGCGAAGTCATCCAGCGCGCCCTTGAGAACGAAGCTGCCTCAACGCAACTCAGCCAGATCCTCGAAACCCAGATTGCCAGCCTTCACCCCGCCATTCGCCTGCCGGCAGAAGACGCCCAAGGCGTGCTCACCCGCTTCATCGCTGCCTATGTGGAGCAGGTTCCGGACGTGCTGGACGCCGCCGCCACTGTCGCCCGCGAAGCCGGCATCGAGTCCCGCATCAAGCCGGTACTCAAGGTCGCCGAACAGTTCTTCCTGCAACCACCCGCCCTGATGGCCGGCCACGATGGCCTGGAAGGCCTGCTCGACGAGGCCTACCTGGCCCATCGCCTGGTGGAGGAAGTCAACGACCGCTACATCGTCCACTTCGGCCAGCCACTGATCCCGCTGGACACCACGGTGGCCAACCTGATCGCCCACCAATTGATCGGCGAACCCTTTGCCAACCAGTTGGACGAAGCCGTACATCACGCCGTGGACGGCCTGCTGGATGAGGACGTGTTCAGCCAACCCTCGGCCCAGGCCTATCGCCAGCAGCTGCACGACCCCAAGGTGGAAGAAGCGTGGAAACGCTGGCCGTGCATGTCCGAGCAACTGGGCGTCGGCCTGGAACTCAACCCAGGCCAGCGCGCGACAGGTTGAGCCGCAACTAGAGCATTACCCCACCCGGGCCAGACGACCTTCGAGCCGTCTGTTGAGCGCGCGCTGTTCGATCAGCAGGGCACCTCCCTGCTGACGCGCAGCGCGTCCCCAATCTTCCAGCAACTCCATGCACGCGTGATCGATGTAGCTCAGATGCTCCATCGGAACGTGCAGCCGCGTCGTCGGACTGACACTCTCCAGCACATGGGACAGACGTGGCACCTTGAGAAAAGTGGCCGCCCCCACCAGGCGCAGCTCGGCATGGCCGGGCTCGCCCTGGACCAGGCTGATCTTAAGGCGCGAGGCCTTCCACGCCAGCTTCGTCAACGTCAGGGCAAAGCCCAGCAGCACGCCGCTGAGAAGATCGACCGCGACGATGCCGATCGCTGTGGCGCCATGGATGAACATCGGCATGCGGCCATAGTGGCCGAGATTTCGCACCGCCTTCAGGTCTACCAGCTTGAAACCGGTGTGCACCAGCACCGCCGCAAGTGCCGCCACCGGGATGCTTTGCAGCACTATTGGCAGCAATGCGACAAAGGCCAGCAACCAGACGCCATGCAGCACCGTGGACAGACGAGTGCGGGCGCCGGCCTGGACGTTGGCTGAGCTGCGCACGATCACACCTGTCATGGGCAGGGCACCCAACGCACCACATATCATGTTGCCGATGCCCTGGGCCGACAGCTCGCGATCGAGGTTGGAGCGTGGGCCGTTGTGCATGCGATCAACCGCGGCAGCGGACAACAGGGTTTCGGCACTGGCGATGAAGGCCAACACGAGTGCAGCCAGCAGCAACGATGGTTCGGCCAGGCGCATCAGGTCGACTGGCTGCACCCAGTCGATGGCGTCCGACAGCGTCGCGGGCACCTCCACACGACGCACTTCCAGTCCCAGCCACAAGCTGGTCAGGGTCGCGAAGGCCACGCCCACCAATGCACCGGGCAGGAAGCGCAGTCCCTGCGGACGCAGCTTCTCCCAAAGCAGGATAGAAACAATGGTGCCGAGACCGAGCAAAGCAGCGGCCAACCCGTCTCCGCTCCCCAGGCCGGGCAGGGCTTCACCCAAGGTCGCGGGGAAGGCCAGCAGATTTTCCAGCCCCGACGCCATGGGTTTGGCATCGAACATCACGTGAAGCTGAGACAACACGATTAGCACGCCGATACCGGCGAGCATGCCGTAGACCACCGCTGGCGCAGTGACACGAAACCAGCAGCCCAGCCGCAGGCGTCCGGCCACCAACTGGAACAGTCCGGCCAGCAGCAGGATTGGCCCAAGCATCGCAATGCCATGGCTGCGCACCAGCTCGAAGACCAGTACGGCCAGCCCGGCTGCCGGGCCACTGACCTGGAGCGGCGAGCCCGCCAGCCAACCCACCAGCAAACCACCGACGATGCCAGTGACCAGCCCCTTGGCCGGAGGCATGCCGGAAGCGATGGCGATACCCATGCACAGGGGCAGGGCGACCAGAAAGACCACGAAGGACGCGAGGGCATCCCGTGGCAGAGAGGTTTTTAGTGACGCAAGGTTCATCGCGCGTTTCTCCTGCAGTTTCGGCGCATGAGTGAACTCGACACCGGGCGGAATGCGCGGCATCGGGCAGGCAGAAGGAAGGGTGTGATCGGCTCTCTGGCGGAGCCTGTTTCACCAGGTCTGGTAGCGAGCCTTGGGCGTCGCCATGGGGGGAGTGCTGTCGTCCAGCGGCCGGAACCGACCGAGCACGGCGTCATAGGCGCGAATAGCGCAATGCTCGATGTCGTAGACCCAGCCATGGATGAACAGCTGACCGCTGGCTACGCGTGCCGCTACCGAGGGATGGGTGCGCAGATGATCGAGTTGGGCCACCACGTTTTCTTCGGTCAGTACCGGCAATTGCTCATGGACCTGGCAATTGCAGCTCTCAGCCAGCATCGTGCGAGCCACCTCGGCGTGACGCAGCCACGCCTTGACCGTGGGCATACGCTCCAGTGCCTGCGGGTTCAGTACCGCTTTCATCGCCCCGCAGTCGGAATGGCCGCAGACGATGATGTGCTGTACGCCCAGGGCCATAACCGCATACTCGATGGCCGTGGAAACGCCGCCATTCATTTGGCCATAGGGCGGCACGACGTTACCGACATTGCGGGTGACGAAGAGGTCGCCGGGCGAACTCTGGGTGATCAGCTCAGGAACAATGCGCGAGTCGGCGCAGGTGATGAACATTGCCCTCGGGTTCTGCTGGTGGGCGAGCTTCCGAAACAGCGCTTGCTGTTGGGGAAAGACATCGCTGCGAAAGCGCATGAAGCCGTCGACCAGTGCACCGAGCGCAGCTTCGGCGCCCTCGGCTTCACTGGATGCGCGGGCGCCTGGCGTGATCGTGCTTGTCGTATGGGTCATGGTTCCTCCTTAGGGTTCAGCTTGTTGCTCCGCACGGGCCACAGGCCCGGATGACCTGCCGAATAACGGCAGAATGCCATGTGACCAGCCGGTCACAGCGCATTCGACCCTAGCGGAAAAAACTTAATCGAAACTGAACGAGAGGCTCTGGAACGGGCATTCCAGACGAACGGGTAGTGGCCGGTTGCCACAGTTTTCGTGACAGTGACTGCTCACCCCCGGCGCGATCCGGCAGGAGCGGATTCATTCACCAGAAGGCTGGGGACGGGCCGGAAAAAAACAAAGGCGCCGCAAAAAAGGGCTGCATCAGCAGCCCCTTTTTCATCACTCCGCCAGGTAGCGCGGCCGCGGCGTGGCCATCGGCAGCGGACCGTCGCCGATGGGGCGGAAGCGGCCCTGCTCGGCGTCGTATGCCTTGATCACCGACGTCTCGATGTCATAGACCCAACCGTGGATGAACAACTGGCCGCTGGCCAGGCGCGCCGCCACCGAGGGGTGGGTGCGCAGGTGGTCGAGTTGGGCCACCACGTTCTCTTCGGTGAGCACTTCCAGGGTCTCGTGGTTGGCGCAGCCGCAGTTTTCCTGCACCACGATCTTCGCCACCTCGGCATGGCGCAGCCAGGCTTTTACGGTAGGCATGCGTTCCAGGGTCTGCGGGTCCAGCACCGCCTTCATGGCGCCGCAGTCGGAGTGGCCGCAGATGATGATGTGATGAACGCCAAGAGCCATCACCGCGAACTCGATCGCGGTGGAGACACCGCCGTTCATCTGCCCATATGGCGGAACCACGTTGCCGACGTTACGGGTGACGAAGAGGTCGCCCGGGGAACTCTGGGTAATCAGTTCGGGGACGATGCGCGAGTCGGCGCAGGTGATGAACATGGCGCGCGGTTTCTGTTCATGCGCGAGCTTCTTGAACAGTTCTTCCTGTTGCGGGAAGACTTCATCGCGGAACCGCTGGAAGCCCTCGACTATGTTCCGCAGGGCCTCTTCGGCACTTTCACTGCCCAGCTTGTCGTGCTCGTTGCTCATGCTGCCAACCTCGGTCATCGTAGGAATTGTCTTTTATGCCGCTCATTATCTACTGATTGCCGGCATTTGAATTCCTACAGGACTGTTGTTACCACCCGCCGAGTCACAACTCAAAGTAACGACATTTGTCCACCGGGCGGACAGAAGCGCGAACAATCCAGTTCATAGTCGCGCCGGCGATTGAGTCCAAGCTTGCGAATGGCCACGGCGAAACGCTGGGCCAGCAGTTCCGCGAACGGGCCCTCGCCCTTGAAGCGGTGACCGAAACGGCTGTCGTAGATTTCTCCGCCGCGGCACTGGCGGATGATGCTCATCACATGAGCCGCACGCTGCGGGTAGTGCGCTTCCAGCCACTCCTCGAAAAGTGGACCCACCTCCCTGGGTAGGCGCAGCAGCATGTAGTTCGCTTGCCTCGCTCCGGCGTCGCGCGCCGCTTCCAGCAGGCTCTCCAGCTCCATGTCGTTGATCATCGGGATCATCGGCGAGCAAAGCACACCCACCGGAATGCGGTTCTCGCCGAGCACACGGATCGCCCTCAGGCGTGCCGACGGAGCTGCAGCGCGGGGCTCCAGGGTGCGTTTCAGTTCGTCATCGAGGGTGGTCAGGCTGATCATCACCGCCACCAGGTTCTGTTCCGCCAATTCGGTTAGCAGGTCGAGGTCGCGCAGCACCAGCGAACCCTTGGTGACGATGGTCACCGGGTGGCGATAGCGCAGCAGCACTTCGAGGGTCTGGCGGGTGAGGCGATGTTCCCGCTCGATGGGCTGATAAGGGTCGGTGTTGGAGCCGAGGTTGATCGGGGCGCACTGGTAACCGGGTTTGGAGAGCTGTTGTTCGAGCAGGGCAATGGCGTTGGTCTTGGCGATCAGCCGGGTCTCGAAATCCAGCCCCGGCGACATGTCCCAATAAGCATGGCTGGGTCGGGCATAGCAGTAGATGCAGCCGTGCTCACAGCCGCGATAGGGATTCACCGAACGGTCGAACGGCAGGTCCGGCGACTGGTTGCGGGTGATGATGCTCTTCGCGGTTTCCAGCCTTACCTCGGTGGCGCGGCTGGGCGGTACTTCCTGGAACCAGCCGTCATCCATTACCACCGAGGTGGTCGGAGCGAAGCGATTGAAAGGGTTGCTGGCGGTACCACGGCCACGGGAAGGAAGGGGCGCTGGCATGGAAAGAACTCCGCAAACTGTATATTCATACAGTATATGCAGCTTTTTCCCACAACTAGCCAGAATTCTGCCGGATGGCGAATCAAACGGAGTACTTGTGCAGGTTGGGCCGAGTTACGCGTGACCCAGCGTGCGAGGCCGATACCTGGGCGTTGGCTTCGCTGCGCTCAGCGCCAACCTACCCGAGGCGGACGCTGAGTCCGCCGTAGCCGTGCTGGCCGGCAGTCCCGCCCAGTTCGATGCGGCCCCGGGCGGCCAGCTCGCGGGCGCGCCAGAAGGAGAAGAAGTCGGTGGCGAAAAAGCCGTCATTGCCAGCCATGACTTCGGCCATCACCCGTGGCAACGGTTGCCATTCTGGGGTACAAGCGGCAAGCAGGATGGCATCCACCGCACGGTGGTCATCGCCGTGGAATTCGCCATCACGCCAGCGGCGAATATCGGCGTTGGCCGCCATGGCGGCGCGCCATTGCGCGGCGAGCTGCGCCTTGCGCCCGGCCTCGACCCTTTTCGGCAGGTGATAGGCACCCAGGGCGGCAGGTTCGATCATGCCTACAGCGCGACGCATGCGAACGCTGCTGTCGCCAGTGCCACAAGACACTTCCCAAAGCGGCAACTCGCTTTGCACCAGGGCAGCCGCCACGCGCGCCAGCAGGAGTTGCTCCGAGCAGCTGTCACCATGCCAGACGGTGACTGCCTGATCCTGCCGGGCAAGACCGGCGAGCCAGCTTGCATCGGCGCTGAGGTCCGGACCGAAGTCCGGCCGTGGCGTTACCGCGCTGGGCCAGACGTCCAGCCAGAACCCGGCGCGAGCGGAGCAAGGTGGCTGCTCGACATCGACCAGCGGCCCCACCGCCAGGTCGTCACGCAGGACGCGCACGCCCTTCGCGGCGTCCTCACCCAGCACTTGGGTAACGCCCACCGCCGCCACATCGCCACAAACCAGATGCCACATGCGCCCTCCTTGGCCTTCACATCAGTCGCCGGGTTTCTTCAGCTTCGGATTGGGGAAGAACTGCACCCCCTGCACCTTGGGATCAGCCACCTTGGGCTTGGGCTGATTGACCCGGGTACCGAGCTCCTTGGGCACCGACTGGCCCTGGGCGTTGAGGGTGTCGGCGTAGCCGCAGGCCACGCAATGGCGGTGAGGCACGCCGTCCTCGTCCCACATCTGGATCTTGTCCATTTCGCTGCACGCCGGGCACACGGCACCGGCGATGAAGCGCTTCGGGGTCGTGGTCATGCCGCGTCCTCCGACAGACCGCTGTGGCGCAGCAGGGCGTCGATGGACGGCTCGCGACCGCGGAAGTCGACGAACAGCACCATCGGCTCCTGGGAGCCACCTCGGGCCAGGATGGCATCGCGGAAGGCGCGGCCGGTGGCCGGGTTGAGAACACCTTCTTCCTCGAAGCGCGAGAAGGCATCGGCAGACAGCACTTCCGCCCACTTGTAGCTGTAGTAACCAGCCGCGTATCCGCCGGCGAAGATGTGCGCGAAGCTGTTGGCGAAGCGGTTAAACAGTGGCGGTCGCATCACGGCCACCTCGTCGCGGATCGCTTCCAGCACGTCGAGCACGCTGCGGCCGTCGCCGTGGGTGGCGTGCAGCTCGAAGTCGAACAGGGAGAACTCCAGCTGGCGCACCATCATCAGGCCGGACTGGAAGTTCTTCGCTGCCAGCATCTTGTCCAGCAGGTCCTGAGGGAGCGGTTCGCCGGACTGATAGTGGCCGGAGATCAGCGCCAGGCCTTCCGGTTCCCAGCACCAGTTCTCCATGAACTGGCTCGGCAGCTCCACCGCGTCCCAGGCCACACCGTTGATGCCGGACGCGCCGGCATGCTCGACGCGGGTCAGCAAGTGATGCAGGCCGTGACCGAACTCGTGGAACAGGGTGGTGACTTCGTCGTGGGTCAGCAGGGCAGGTTTGTCGCCGACCGCCGGGGTGAAATTGCAGACCAGATTGGCCACCGGTGCGATCAGCTCGCCGCGGGTGTTGCGGCGCTTGTCGCGGGCGCCATCCATCCAGGCACCGCCGCGCTTGTTGGCGCGGGCGTAGAGGTCGAAGAAGAAACGGCCGACGTGCTGGCCGTTCTCACTGATCTCGAACAGGCGCACATCCGGGTGCCAGGTGTCGAAGCCGGACAGTTCCTTGATCTCGATGCCATAGAGCCTCTGTACGATGGCGAACAGACCCGACAGCACCTTGTCGATGGGGAAGTAGGCGCGCAGGGTTTCCTGGGAAATGCTGTAGCGCTGCTCTCGCAGTTTTTCGCTGAAGTAGCCCACGTCCCAGCTCTGCAGGTCGGCCACACCGCGCTCGGCGGCGAAGGCCTTGAGCTCTTCCAGATCCTGGGCGGCAAAAGGTTTGCTGCGCTTGGCCAGGTCACGGAGGAAGCCCAGCACCTGCGGGGTGGATTCGGCCATCTTGGTGGCCAGGCTCAAGTCGCTGAAGTGGGCGAAGCCGAGCAGGTGGGCCAGCTCCTGGCGCAGGTCGAGGATCTCGGCCATCACCGGGCCATTGTCGTTCTGTCCGGCATTCGGTCCCTGGTCGGAGGCTCGGGTGCTGTAGGCGGTGTACACCTCTTCGCGCAGGGCACGATCATCGGCGTAGGTCATCACCGCGTAGTAGCTGGGGAATTCCAGGGTGATCAGCCAGCCTTCCAGGCCCTTGGCCTCGGCGGCCTGCTTCATCTGCGCCTTGGCCGAATCGGTGAGACCGGCCAGGGCCGCTTCGTCGTGAACCTCTTTGGTCCAGGCCTGAGTGGCATCCAGCAGTTGGTTGGAGAAGCGGCTGCCCAGTTCGGACAGCTTCATCTGGATTTCGCCATAGCGCTGTTGCTTGTCCGCCGGCAGGTCGATACCGGACAGGCGGAAGTCGCGCAGGGCATGGTCGAGGATGGTCTTCTGCGCCACGTCGTAGCCGGCAGATTCAGGGCTGGCGGCCAGGGCCTCATAGGCCTGGAACAGTTCACGGTTCTGGCCGATCTCGGTCCAGTACTCGGACAGTTTGGGCAGGCAGGCCTCATAAGCGTTGCGCAATTCGGCGTTGTTGCACACGGCATTCAGGTGGCTCACCGGGCTCCAGGCACGGCCCAGGCGCTCGCCCAGCTCGTCCAGCGCCAGCACCAGGCCTTTCCAGGTGGGCGTGCCGTCCTGGCGCGCCAGCAGGTCGGCGATGGCGGCACGGTTGTCGGCAAGGATCTGGCCGACGGCCGGCTCGACATGTTCCGGACGAATGGTGGAGTAGGGCGGCAGGTCGAAGTCTTGCAGGAGGGGATTGCTCAGGGTCACGGCATTCACCTGTATTCAGGAAGGGGCGCGGGCTGGATGAGTAGACGAGACATAGCCCGGATGGGAGCCATCTTAATTACAATCGCCGGCTGACGCAGCCTCAGGAAAAGCTATGAACCCGATCAGAACCTACCAGGGCACTACCCCGCAGCTTGGCGAGCGGGTCTTCATCGACGCTTCCGCCGTGGTCATCGGCGACGTGCAGCTCGGTGACGACAGTTCAGTCTGGCCCATGGTGACCATTCGTGGCGACATGCACCGTATCCGCATCGGCGCGCGCACCAGCGTGCAGGATGGCAGCGTGCTGCACATCACCCACGCCGGCCCCTTCAATCCGGATGGCTATCCGCTGGAAATCGGCGAAGACGTAACCATCGGCCACAAGGCACTGCTGCACGGTTGCAAGGTCGGCAGCCGGGTACTGATCGGCATGGGCAGCATCGTCATGGACGGCGCGGTGATCGAGGATGACGTGGTGCTTGGCGCCGGCAGCCTGGTGCCGCCCGGCAAACGCCTGGAAAGCGGCTACCTCTACGTTGGCAGCCCGGTGAAGCAGGCCCGCCCACTCACCGACAAGGAGAAAGCCTTCTTCACCTACAGTGCGGCGAACTACGTGAAGCTGAAGGACCTGCACATCGCCGAAGGCTACGGGGTCTGACGCGATGCACTATCAGAACATCCTCTTCGATCTCGACGGCACCCTCACCGATCCGCGCGAAGGCATCACCCGCTCGGTGCAATACGCGCTGGCCAAGCTCGATATCCATGAACCGGACCTGGTGAACCTGGAGCACTTCATCGGCCCGCCGCTGCTGCAGTGCTTCATGCAGACCTACAGCCTGACCGAGGAGCGCGCCTGGGATGCAGTCAATCACTACCGCGACCGTTTCAAGGTCACCGGGCTCTATGAGAACCGCGTATTCGACGGCATCGATGCGCTGCTCGGACGCCTGCGCGAACAGGGCCGCACCCTGTTCATCGCCACCAGCAAGCCAACCGTGTTCGCCCGCGAGATCGCCCGGCATTTCGGCTTCGACCGGCACTTCAGGCACATCTATGGCAGCGAACTGGATGGCACCCGCACCAACAAGGTGGAACTGATCGCGCACCTGTTGGAGGCAGAAGGCCTGGATCGTGCCGACACGCTGATGATCGGCGACCGCAAGCACGACCTGATCGGCGCCAGCCGCAATGGCCTGCATGGCGCGGGGGTGGGCTATGGCTTCGGCAGCCGCGAGGAGTTGATGGGAGAGGCTCCGGCTTACTACTTCGCAAGCCTGGACGAGTTGAGCCGGGCGTTTGGCTGAGGGTGGGGCTCATCCTGTGGGAGTGATATCAATCGCGATGCAGGTCGAAGACCTGCCCAGCCGGATTTCCACGTAGGGCCGCTGCGCGGCCTTTCGCGAATGAGTTCGCTGCTACAAGGCAAACCGCAACAGATCAATCCCCGTTGCGCTGATAGATGATCTTCTTGGTGCCGTTCTCGCAGGTCCCAACCACCATGTTCTGGTCCTTCACTTCGGCGTTGGGGACGATTTCCAGGGTGTAGGTCGTCACCCCGGCGGCCTGGATCTTCACTTCGATTTCCTGCTTCAGCTCCTCGCAGGGCTTGGGCGCTGCCAGGGCGGTACCCACCAGCATGCCCAGCATCAGGACTACAGCAATTCTCTTCATCGCCTACTCCATTTCCTTGATGTCCTGGCCATTGGACTGAGGGCCATCCAGGCAAGTTCTAGCGGTTTGCCATCAGCCTTTCCAGTGCTTGAGTGCGCGCATCTTGGGGCAGGTCGCCCAGTTCACGAGCACGTTGGTAAAACGCCGGCCAATTTCCTCCCGTCTCGCGGAACAGGGCCGCAAAGGCCGGTACCCACTGGTCATAGAGACCAAATGGCAACAGTTTGGCGTTGTTCATAGGGCCTTCCATCCACGCGTCGTAACGGTTGTAGCCGTCCCAGTCGCGGTCGCGCATGGCGCGGTAGTCACGACGCATGCGCTCGAATTCCTCGGCCTTGGCCATGCGCATGCGTTCGGCGGACAGAGCGCTGGCGTAGAGCTGCGCCAGTCGCTCGCGGGTATCCAGCACCAGGCGAGTGAGGGCGTCGCGGCGGTCGGAGGCGTCATCTGCCTCAACCGAAAGGCCGCGACTGGCACGCCACTGGTTCAGTCCTTCGCGCTCGACGAAGCTGGCGAAGGACTCGTTGAAGGCCGTGTCCCCCGGTACATAGAGCCGCTGGTGGGCCAATTCGTGGAAGATCAGCGCGGCCAGGCGGTCGTCACCCCAGCGCAACATGGTGTTGAGCAGCGGGTCGTCGAACCAGCCAAGAGTGGAGTACGCCTCTACACCTCCCACCCAGGTATCCAACCCTTGCTGCTTGAGCAGCGCCGCGGCGCCACGGGCGCGCCCCAACTGGTAGTAGCCGCGATAGGCGACACAGCCGGCGACAGGGAAGCAGTGGGTCTCGGGCTGGAGGGAGAACTCCGGCGTGGCGAACAGGTTCCAGACCACATAGGGCCGCTGGATATCGGCGTAGACGCGGTAGCTGCCGTTGTCCGGCAGCCCCAGCGAACTACTGGCAAAGGTCCGCGCTTCCTGGGTCAGGGCCAGGCGCTGGCGCAGCGCCTGCGACTGCGAGGTATCGTCGATCAGCGCCTGCACCGGTTGCCGGGCATACAGCAGCGCCATCTGTCCGCGGGCCAATTGGCTGTAGTAGTCGAGACTGGAACAACCGCTCAGCAGCAATATGCCCAACAGGGGAACCGAGGGGCGGCGGATGCGGTCAAGCAGTTCGATAAGAAGGGTGGTCGGCATGCCGCGACACTAGCGCATCAGAGCCACCCACCACTACTGGCCTGTTGGAGCCTTCCATGCGCCCTCTGCTGCTTTCCCTGCCGCTACTCAGTCTTGGCGGCTGCGCCATGCTCATGCCCAGCCACGACCCGAACCAAGCCTGGATTTCCCTGCAGAAGCAGGAAGGACAGCACATCCAGGCCAGCCGGGTGGACAACCAGACCCTGACTGACCCGCGCTTCTTCCAGGTCACCCCGGGCCGGCACGAACTGGAGGTCCGCCTGGAGTTCGAGGTGGGTGGCAAGGACATCGGCCAGGGCAGTTCCGGCTACCGACGCACCTGTCTGCTCAAGCTGGCCTACAGCGATTTCGCCGCGGGCGAACGTTACCAGCTCGAAGCCGGTGGAATCGGCTTCCGCCCTTGGGCGCGGCTGTATGACGAGCAGAGTCGAGAGGTTGCCAAGGCCCGGGAAAGTCGCTGCGGCGATGTCTGAAAACTCCGACATGGGGGTATGCTGAACGCACTCACCCCACAAGGAGCCTCGCCATGCGCACGCTGTTGGCCCTGACGCTGCTGGCCAGCCTCACCGCCTGCGCCAGCAAGCTGCCCGAGCCCGATCCGCGATTTGCCTGGATCGACATCGTTCCCGACCCCAGCGACACCCTCATGGCCAACCGCCTCGACGACAAGCGCTGGAACGACGGCCGCTATTACGAGGTAATGCCCGGCAGGCATGAGCTGGAGCTGCGCTATCAGTTCGAGGTGGGCGGCGCCGGTGGCGGATTCGGCATGAATGCCGAACCCTCTCGTATCACCTGCTACATGGAGCTGCACTACGACAACTTCGAAGCGGGCAAACGCTACCGCGTGGAAGCCCGTAACGCCGCCAACCAGCCGATGGCCTGGCTCTATGACGAAAACCGCAACGTGCTCGCGCGCCACGAGATATTCCCGCGTTGCGGCCCCTTCTAGGCAGAAAGGCGATCCACCCAGCCGAAGTCGCGTCATCAGCGGCCTCGCCCATCTGCATCAATCCCGCAGGCTAGCCAGGATGTCGAACGCCCGCAGTCGATGCTCGTGCTGGTAGAGGTCGCAGGTGAAGATCAGCTCATCGGCATCGGTCTGATCCAGCAGCACCTGCATTCGCGCACGGATTTTCTCCGGTCCGCCTACCATGGCCAGCGCCAGGAAGCTGCCGACTGCTTCCTTCTCGTGGGGTAGCCAGCGACCGGCCATGGTCTCCACCGGCGGACGCAGAACCAGGCTTTCGCCACGCATCAGGGCAAGAACCCGCTGGTAGACGGTGGTCGCGAGGAACTCCGCCTCTTCGTCGGTAGGTGCCGCCACCAGCGGCACGCCCAGCATCACATAGGGTTTGTCGAGCACGGCCGAGGGGCGGAAATGATTGCGATAGACGCGAATCGCTTCATGCATGTAGCGCGGCGCAAAATGCGAAGCGAAGGCATAGGGCAGTCCTTTCTGGCCCGCGAGCTGGGCGCTGAACAGGCTGGACCCGAGCAGCCAGATGGGCACATTGGTATCCACCCCCGGCATGGCAATCACCTTCTGGTCCGGCTGGCGCGGGCCGAATAGGGCCTCCAGTTCCTCGACATCCTGTGGGAAATCGTCGGCGTCGCCGAGACGGTCGCGGCGCAATGCTCGCGCGGTAAGATGGTCAGCCCCCGGAGCGCGTCCAAGGCCTAGTTCGATGCGGCCCGGATAAAGGCTGGCGAGGGTGCCGAACTGCTCGGCGACTACCAACGGCGCGTGATTGGGCAACATGATGCCGCCGGAGCCCAGGCGAATGTGCGAGGTGCCGCCGGCGAGATAGGCGAGCAGCACGGCGGTGGCCGAACTGGCGATGCCATCCATGTTGTGGTGCTCGGCCACCCAGAAGCGCGAGAAACCAAGACGCTCGACATGGCGCGCCAGCTCCAGGGAATTGTGCAAGGCCTGGGTGGCACCACCGTGATCACGGACAGGTGCCAGGTCGAGAACGGAAAGGGGCAGGTTGGTAAGGGCAGACATGGGCAAGACCTTGGCAGGGGACAGGCGTGAAGCCTAATCCGAGTGAATCAGTAGGTCTTACTCTAGGGATTGGCGTCCAACGCCGCTAGAAGGCACTTTTCGGTAACCAGGGCACCAGAAGGTAAGGATTGGGCCGGCATGCGCTGCCGGCCCGGGCAATGCGGGGCAATCAATTGCGCTGGTAGACGATCTCCTTGCTGCCACCTTCGCAGGTACCCACCACCTGCTTGCCTGCGGCGGCGCCCTTGTCGACGATTTCCAGGCTATAGGAGGCAACGCCCTTGGCCTTCAGCTTGGCGTCGATCTCGGCCTTGAGCTCCTCGCAGGGTTTCACCGCGGCGAAAGCCGAACCGGCCAGGGCGAACAGGCCAAGGCCCAACAGCAGTTTCTTCATGGGTAACGCTCCCTCGTGATGGATGATGGGCTCGCATGAGCCGTCCGCTCCCGCCAGGTTCCAAAGGCCAGGGGCGGACGCTCAGAGCCTAACCGAAATTCCCCACGGGAGGATGTGCGTCCCCTCGCGGCCCCATCCGGGAGCGGGTGCGGGGCTCAGCTGTCGCTGATGCGGAAGCCGATCTTCAGGGTCACCTGGAAGTGCGCGACCTTGCCATTCTCGATATGCCCACGGGTATCCACGACCTCGAACCAGTCCATGTTGCGAATGGTCCTCGAAGCTTCACCAATGGCGTTGGTGATCGCATCGTCGATGCTGGTGCGGGAGGAGCCGACTATCTCGATCTTCTTGTAGGTACGGTGATCAGACATGGTGTATCTCCTGTGCCGGGCACGAGTGGGTTCCCCAGCAAGGCTAGCCAAGAATGCCGCTATCGGCCCGCCAGCTCTTCACGCAGCCACAGGGCCAGTCGCTCCGCACGACGATCCAGTTGCCGTGCCGGCACCCAAAGAGCCAGGCGTGCCGGCGTTTCGACGAAGCCCCAAGGCGCCACCAGCCGGCCCGAGGCGAGTTCATCGGCGACCAGTTGCTGCGGGGCGATAGCCACCCCGAGCCCGGCCACTGCCGCCTCCAGCAGGTAATAGAGGTGTTCGAAGCCCTGGCCATGACGCAGGCGCCCCGCTTCCAGCCCCTGGGCGGCCGCCCATTGTGGCCAGGCCTGGGGCCGCGAGACCGTGTGCAGCAGGGCCTCATTCAGCAGCACCGCCGGCGCAGCCCCGACAAGCGCCTGGTGGCCCGCATAGCGCGGGCTCAGCACAGGACCGATGGATTCTGCCGCCAGTTCGAACACCCGCATGTCCGCTGGCCAGGGGGGCTCGGCGAAGCAGAGCGTGGCGTCGACCCCCGGACGGCGCGGGTCCAGCTCGCCCTCGCTGGCCGAGAGCTGCAGGCGCAGTTCAGGGAGCTCACGGTTGAGCCGATCCAGCCTTGGAATGAACCAGCGAGCCAGCAGGCTGCCCGGGCAGCCGAGAACGAAGGGCGCATCTTCGGCGCGTCGGGCGAGATCGACACAGACGCTGCGCAGGCGTTCGAAGGCCTCACCTGTGGCATCCCGCAGGCGCTGGCCGGAATCCGTGAGTTTTACGCCTCGCCCTTCCTTGCTGAACAGCGCAACGCCGAGTTCCTCCTCAAGCATCCGCACCTGGCGGCTCACCGCACCGTGGGTTACATGCAGCTCTTCGGCTGCGCGACTGATGCTCTGAAGGCGGGCAGCCGCTTCGAAGGCACGCAGAGCATTCAACGGAGGGAGGTCTCGGCTCATGATGATCCGTGAGTTTTACTAACAGGTTAAAGCAATCTAATCGCTTTTCCGCCGGCCAGCCAGCGGTAGAATGGCCGGCATCGGATACCACTCCCAGGAGTTCCACCATGACCTCATTGCGCAACGGCCCGGACGCCAAGGGCCTGTTCGGCGCCTTCGGCGGCCAGTATGTCGCCGAGACCCTGATGCCGCTGATCCACGACCTTGCCCGCGAGTACGAAAAGGCCAAGGTTGATCCGGAATTCCAGAAAGAGCTGGCCTACTTCCAGCGCGACTACGTCGGCCGCCCGAGCCCGTTGTACTTCGCCGAGCGTCTGACCGAGCACTTCGGCGGCGCGAAGATCTACCTCAAGCGCGAGGAGCTCAACCACACCGGCGCGCACAAGATCAACAACTGCATCGGCCAGATACTCCTGGCCCGGCGCATGGGCAAGAAGCGCATCATCGCTGAGACCGGCGCCGGCATGCACGGCGTGGCCACCGCCACCGTGGCCGCCCGCTTCGGCCTGCAATGCGTGATCTACATGGGCACCACCGACATCGATCGCCAGCAGGCCAACGTGTTCCGCATGAAGCTGCTCGGCGCCGAAGTAATCCCGGTCACCGCCGGCACCGGCACCCTGAAGGACGCGATGAACGAAGCCCTGCGTGACTGGGTGACCAACGTCGACAGCACCTTCTACCTGATCGGCACCGTTGCCGGCCCGCACCCTTACCCGGCCATGGTCCGCGACTTCCAGGCCGTGATCGGCAAGGAAACCCGCGAGCAGCTGGCCGAACAGGAAGGCCGCCTGCCCGACTCGCTGGTCGCCTGCATCGGCGGTGGTTCCAACGCCATGGGCCTGTTCCATCCCTTCCTCGATGACAAGAGTGTCGCGATCATCGGCGTCGAAGCCGCCGGCCACGGCATCGAGACCGGCAAGCATGCCGCCAGCCTGAACGGCGGCGTTCCAGGCGTGCTGCACGGCAACCGTACCTTCCTGCTGCAGGACGAGGACGGCCAGATCATCGACGCCCACTCGATCTCCGCCGGCCTGGACTACCCCGGCATCGGGCCGGAACACGCATGGCTGCATGACATCGGCCGCGTCGAGTACACCTCGATCACCGACCATGAAGCCCTGGAAGCCTTCCACCAATGCTGCCGCCTGGAAGGCATCATCCCGGCCCTGGAGAGTTCCCACGCCCTGGCTGAAGTGTTCAAGCGCGCGCCGAAACTGCCGAAGGACCACCTGATGGTGGTGAACCTGTCCGGCCGTGGCGACAAGGACATGCAGACCGTTATGCACCACATGCAACAGGAGCAGAAAGCATGAGCCGCCTGCAGACCCGCTTTGCCGAACTGAAGGAACAGAACCGCGCCGCCCTGGTGACCTTCGTCACCGCCGGCGACCCGAACTACGACGCATCCCTGGCGATCCTCAAGGGCCTGCCGGAGGCTGGCGCCGACGTCATCGAACTGGGCATGCCCTTCACCGACCCGATGGCCGACGGCCCGTCCATCCAGTTGGCCAACATCCGGGCCCTGGGTGCCAAGCAGAACCTCGCCAAGACCCTGCAGATGGTTCGCGAATTCCGCACCGGCGACCAGACCACTCCGCTGGTGCTGATGGGCTACTTCAACCCCATCCACTACTACGGCGTGGACCGTTTCATCGCCGACGCCAAGGAAGCCGGCGTGGACGGCCTGATCGTGGTCGACCTGCCGCCGGAACATAACGAAGACCTCTGCCACCCGGCCCAGGCCGCAGGCGTGGACTTCATCCGCCTGACCACCCCAACCACCGATGACAAGCGCCTGCCCGTCGTGCTCGAGGGCAGCTCCGGCTTCGTCTACTACGTGTCGGTGGCCGGCGTGACCGGCGCCGGCTCCGCGACCCTGGAACACGTACAGGAGGCGGTCACCCGCCTGCGTCGCCACACCGACCTGCCGGTAGCCATCGGCTTCGGTATCCGCACCGCCGAACACGCCGCGAGTATCGCCAGGCTGGCCGATGGCGTAGTGGTGGGCTCGGCCCTGGTGGACCAGATCGCCAATGCCGAATCTCCCGAGCAGGCCGTGAACGGCGTCCTGGGCCTGTGCAAGACCCTCGCCGAAGGTGTACGCGCCGCTCGCGCCTGATTCACACCCGCAGCACAAGAAAGCCGCTGTCCCTCTGGGGAACAGCGGCTTTTTCGTGCAGTGGGGGCGAGAGCTGCTTTGCGGCCCTTTTCGAATGAGTTCGAACCCACAGGCAAGGCGTCAAAGCTCGTACTCGATCGCCCCATCCTCGAGGTCCGACAAATCCAGCGGCCGCATCGCGCCCATCCACATTGGGTAGTCGCGGTGATCGCGCAGATCGCTGCCGGTAATGGGATGCACCAGCACGGTTAGTCCGTCCCGGTGCAGCGCCAGCCAGGGGATCACCTCACCGAACAGCTCCGGCTTGAACGCCAGCTGGCAGCTCCAGTCCGGATGCGGTCCGACAGGCTTTTCATGCACGCGCCCCATCTTCAGCGGGAAGCGCCGCGCAGCTTCTTCGCAGAGCGCGCGAGCCTGGTCGAGGGTGCTGGCGTCGAAGTAGACGTGCGCGTGGAAACCCTTGATCCGGGGAGTAGGTGTCTGGGTCATATGGCGATTCCCTCCCGATGTTTGATGAGCTGGGCCTGGCGCGCCTCGTCGCCCAGCTCCTGCTGCAGCCAGTCGACGAAGCACTTCATCAGCTTCGCACGCCGTTTGCGTTCCGGCTGCACCAGGTAATAACCCAGGTCCGAGCGGACGCTGGTGTCCAGCACGGGTACCAACAGGCCCTGAGAGAGCAGGTCATCCACCAGGTAGCGCCAGCCGATGGCCACACCCTGGCCGGCGATGGCAGCCTGGATCAACAAGGTGTAGTTGTCGAAGCGCAGCATTCCCGACCCCGGCGGCTGGGCGATGCCAAGCTCACGGAACAACGCGTTCCAGTCGAACCAGCGGGTGCGCACTTCAGGCTTGAGGTGCAGTAACGGCAATTCCGCGAGGGCCGACACCGGCAATGGCTGGTCGCGTCCGGCCAGCAAGCGCGGGCTGGCGATGGGAAAGACCTCTTCGCGAAACAGCAGCAGCGCCTCGCCGTGCTTGAAGCGACCGTCACCAAAGGCAATGGCAATGTCCACTTCCGAGCGCAGCATGTTCATGGTGCGGTCGCTGGTGACGATGCTGACATCGATCTCCGGGTTGGCCTCGTGGAAACGGTGCAAGCGCGGCATCAGCCAATAGGCGGCGAAGGCAAAGTCAGTGGCCACCTGCAGCACTTCATGCTGCGGCCGGGAGCCGATGGCTTCCAACCCGGCGCTGATGGCCTGCAAACCCTCCTGCACATGGAGGAACAGCAGCCGACCGGCGTCGGTGAGTTCGATGCCGCGGTAAACGCGGTCGAACAGGCGCGTTGCCAATTGTTTTTCCAGGCGCTGGATCTGCTGGCTCACCGCCGGCTGGGTGGTACCCAGCTCGACCGCAGCCGCGGTGAAGCTGAGGTGGCGAGCGGCGGATTCGAACACCCGCAACAGGTCCAGGGACAGCTCAGCCTGTAGTTCTGCCATAACGTTTGCTTATCCGAGTCATGCTTCGCTGTGCGCTTTACCGGGATGACTGCTGACGCAATCATCGTTCCACGCACTTTCGCATAATTCGACGGTATGGATAAGCGAACGATGAAACGTCCCAACATCCTCTTCATCATGGCCGACCAGATGGCTGCGCCGATGCTGCCTTTCTACGCTGCCTCCCCCATCAAGGTGCCGCACTTGTCGCGGCTCGCTGCCGAGGGTGTGGTGTTCGATTCGGCCTACTGCAACAGCCCGCTCTGCGCGCCCTCGCGCTTCACCCTGGTAAGCGGTCAGCTGCCGTCGAAGATCGGCGCCTACGACAACGCCGCCGACTTCCCAGCGGATGTACCGACCTACGCCCATTACCTGCGCCGCCTGGGTTACCGCACGGCGCTCTCCGGCAAGATGCACTTCTGCGGCCCGGACCAGTTGCACGGCTATGAGGAACGCCTGACCAGCGACATCTACCCGGCGGATTACGGTTGGGCAGTGAACTGGGACGAGCCCGACGTTCGCCCGAGCTGGTACCACAACATGTCCTCCGTGCTGCAGGCCGGGCCCTGCGTGCGCACCAACCAGCTGGATTTCGACGAGGAAGTGGTGTTCAAGGCGCGCCAATATCTGTACGACCATGCGCGCGAAGACACCGGACAGCCCTTCTGCCTGACCGTGTCCCTGACCCACCCCCACGATCCCTACACCATCCCGGTGGAGTATTGGGAACGCTACGAGGAGGCGGACATCCCGCAGCCCCGCGTGCACTTCACCGACGCCGAGCAGGACCCGCATAGCCAGCGCCTGCTCAAGGTCATCGACCTCTGGGACAAACCGCTGCCTGAGCAGAAGATTCGCGATGCGCGGCGTGCCTACTTCGGTGCCTGCAGCTACGTCGACGACCAGATCGGCGCCCTGCTGAAGACCCTGGCCGACTGCCGACTGGAGGAAGACACCATCGTCGTGTTCTCCGGCGACCACGGCGACATGCTTGGCGAGCGTGGCCTCTGGTACAAGATGCACTGGTTCGAAATGGCCGCCCGTGTGCCGCTGCTGGTCCACGCCCCCGGCCGCTTCCAGGCGCACAGGGTCAGCCAGTCAGTGTCCACGGTCGACCTGCTGCCCACTCTGGTCGAGTTGGCCGGAGGTGCGTTGGAGCGCGACCTGCCGCTCGACGGCCGCTCGCTGCTACCACACCTGCAAGGCCTGGGTGGCCACGACGAGGTACTGGGCGAGTACATGGCCGAAGGCACCACCAGCCCGCTGATGATGATCCGTCGCGGCCCTTACAAATTCATCTACTCCGACAAGGACCCAATCCTGCTCTTCGATCTGGCGAACGATCCGCAGGAGCTGGAAAACCTGGCGACTTCGACGGACCACCAGACCCTGCTTGCGGCGTTCCTCGACGAGGCGAAGACTCGCTGGGACATCCCGGCCATCGCCGAAGCCACCCTGGCCAGCCAGCGCCGCCGCCGCTTCGTGGCCGACGCGCTGACCCACGGCAAGCTCGCTAGCTGGGACCACCAGCCTTTCGTCGACGCCAGCCAGCAGTACATGCGCAATCACATCGACCTGGACAACCTGGAGCGCCGCGCGCGCTTTCCCCAACCCTGACTCACTCTTGCGAGGAACCAAGGCATGAAGACGATCAATGCGGTACTTGCCGGCAGCGCGCTGCTGACCGGTTTGGCGTTCAACGTCCAGGCTGAGGACGCCAGCTGCGCGACGGTGAAGCTGGGCGATCCGGGCTGGAGCGATATCGCCGTGACCAACGGGGTGGCGCGTTTTCTTCTCGATGGACTGGGCTACCGCACGGAAACCCCGACCCTCGCCGTGCCGATCATCTTCGCTGGCCTGCACAAGGGCCAGATCGATGCCTTCCTTGGCAACTGGATGCCGGCGCAGCAGAGCAACTACGACAAGTTCGTCGCCGCCGGCAGCGTCGACAAGGTGGCGCAGAACCTCTCAGGCACCGAATACACCCTGGCGGTGCCGCGCTATGTCTATGACGCCGGCGTGAAAACGTTCGCCGACCTGGACAAGTTCGCCGACAAGTTCGACCACAAGCTCTATGGCATCGCTTCCGGCTCACCGGCCAACGTCTCGATCCAGCAGATGATCAAATCCGACGAGTTCGGCCTGGGTGACTGGAAGTTGGTGGAATCCAGCGAGCAGGCGATGCTGGTGCAGGTGGGGCGCGCGGTGAAGCGCCAGCAGTTCGTGGTCTTCCTCGGCTGGACTCCGCACCCGATGAACGTGCAGTACGACATGGTCTATCTCAAGGGCGGCGAGAAGTACTTCGGCGAGAGTGGCAGCGTGAACACCCTGGCGCGCAAGGGCTACGCCGAGCAGTGCCCGAACGTGGGCAAGCTGCTGACCAACCTGCAGTTCACCCAGGAAATGGAGAACGCCATCATGGATCAGGTGCTCAACGGCAGCAGCAACAACGATGCGGCGATCAAGGCCTGGCTCAAGTCCAACCCGCAGGTGATCGATGGCTGGCTGCAGGGCGTGACCACCCGCGAAGGCGGCAATGGGCTGTCGGCGGTGAAGGCGAAGCTTTGACGGATCGCCCCACAGGGGCAACTGCCTCCCTGTAGGGGCGAATTCATTCGCCAAGGATCGCGAAGCGGTCCCTCGACATCCTCTGGCAGACCTCCGGTCTGCTTGGCGAATGAATTCGCCCCTACAAGAGCCTGGCCGGACGTGAAACTCACCCACCTCCTCCCCTTCCTCACCTGGCTGCCCGCAATCCGTCCACGCGGCCTGGGTCGCGATGCGCTGGTCGGCCTGACCGGCGCCATCCTCGCTCTGCCGCAGTCCATCGCCTACGCACTCATCGCCGGACTACCCGCGGAGTACGGACTTTATGCCGCGGTGGTCCCGGTAATCGTCGCCTGTCTCTGGGGTTCTTCCCGGCACCTGATCTGCGGACCGACGGCGGCGATCTCGGTGGTGCTCTTCGCCAGCGTCAGCCCGCTGGCCCTGCCGGGAAGCCAGCAATACATCAGCCTGGTCCTGCTGCTGACCTTTCTCGCCGGTGCGTTCCAGTGGCTGGTTGGGTTCCTGCGCTTCGGTTCCCTGGCCAACTTCGTCTCCCAGTCGGTGGTGCTCGGCTTCACCCTGGGCGCAGCTCTGGTGATCGCCCTTGGCCAGGTGCCCAACCTGCTCGGCCTGGCCAACCTGGAGGGGCGCGCCACCGCCTGGCAGAGCGCGCTGGACCTGGCCGGGCATGTACGCGAGGCGCACTGGCCATCGCTTTGGGTGGCCGTTTTTACCCTCGGGCTCTCGATCCTCGTGCGCAAGCTGTGGCCTCGCCTGCCGGCGCTGCTGATCGGCATCAGCGGCGGAAGTCTGCTGGTGCTGGCCATGCCGGTCACCTTCGCCAGCGTCGAGCTGGTGCATCCCTTCAGTGGCAGCCTGCCGCCGCTGGCCTCGATCCGCTTCGATGCCGAGGACGTGCTGCGCCTGCTGCCGTCTGCCGTGGCCTGCGGTCTGCTCGGCCTGGTCACCAGCCTGTCCATCTCCCGCGCACTGGCCAGCCAGTCGCGGCAAGTGCTGGATGCCAACCAGGAAACCCGCGGCCAAGGTCTGTCCAACCTGATCGGTGCCTGGTTTTCCGGCTATCTCTCGGCGGGCTCCTTCACACGCTCGGCGCTGAATCTCCAGGCCGGTGCACAGTCGCCGCTCGCCGGGGTGTTCTCCGCCCTCTGGGTGGCGCTGTTTGCATTGCTGGGTGCACGGCTGATCGCCCATATCCCGCTGCCCGCCATGGCGGCGAGCATCCTGCTGATCTGCTGGGGTCTGCTGGATGGGCGCGGTGTCCGCCAGCTGTGGCGCGTCAGCCGGGCGGAGTTCGCGGTGATGGCACTGACCTGCGCGGCCACGCTGCTGCTGGAACTGCAAACCGCCATCTACGCCGGTGTGCTGGCGTCACTCTTCTTCTACCTCAAGCGCACGTCGCAGCCACGGGTGCTGCAAGCGCAGGAGGGGGATGCTGAGATTTTGCGCATCGAGGGATCGATCTTCTTTGGCGCCTGCCCCTATCTGCAGAAGCTGATCCAGCGCAGCCGCGCCGGGCGTCTGGTGCTGGATGCGCACCATGTGAATTTCATCGACTTCGCCGGGGTGAGCATGCTTCACGACGAAGCACGGCGACTGGGCGGGGAAGGGCGAAGCCTGGTGTTGCGCCGTGCCCGGCCGCAAGTGGAACGGGAGCTACGCAAGCTGGAAGGCGAGGGCAGCGGCCTGCTGATCGAGGGGTAGCAGGGCCGCGGCTTTTACTGTGGGAGCGAATTCATTCGCGAAAAAATTCGCTCCCACAAAGGGAGGGAAAGGCTCAAGCCTGCGCCAGTTGGCGACGCAGTTCGGCGAGTACCGGAGTGCTGTCGGGCAGCACGCCACGCCACAGCAGGAAGGCTTCGGCAGCCTGTTCCACCAGCATGCCCAGGCCGTCGAGCGTACGCGCGGCGCCATGCTCGGCGGCCCAGCGGTTGAAGGCAGTCATTTCCTTCCCGTACATCATGTCGTAACAGACGGTGTGGCCAGGCTTGATCAGGCTCGGTGAAATTGGCGGCAGGTCGCCGGCGAGGCTGGCCGAGGTGCCGTTGATGATCAGGTCCACAGGCTCTTCCAGCCAGTCGAAGCCGCTGGCGGATACCGGCCCGAGCTCGGCGAACAGTTGAGCCAACGCCTCGGCCTTCTCCACGGTGCGGTTGGCAACTACCAAGGCAGCTGGTTTCTCGGCCAGCAACGGTTCGATCACGCCGCGCGCGGCGCCGCCAGCGCCAAGCAGGAGGATGCGCATACCGGCCAGATCGAGCCCGGCGTTGCGGGTGAGGTCGCGCACCAGGCCTGCGCCGTCGGTGTTGTCGCCGAGGAGGCTGCCGTCATCCAGCCGCTTCAGGGTGTTCACCGCGCCGGCGCGCTGGGCACGGGCGCTGAGGCTGCCGGCCAACTGGTAGGCCTGCTCCTTGAAGGGCACGGTGACGTTGCCGCCCTTGCCGGTTTCGAAGAACCGCCGTGCGCAACCGGTGAAGTCGTCCAGCGGCGCCAGCACGGCCTCGTAGGTGAGCGGCTGGCCGGTCTGCTCGGCGAACAGGCGGTGGATCAGCGGCGACTTGCTGTGGCCGATGGGGTTGCCAAAGACGCAGTAGCGATCAGTCACAGCCCTGCCTCCCCGAGCCAGTCGCGATCCTTGAGGAAATACTCGGTCAGGCGCGCTTCTTCAGTGCCCGGCTCCGGCTTCCAGTCGTAGCCCCAGCGCACATGCGGCGGCAGCGACATGAGGATGGACTCGGTACGACCGCCCGACTGCAGGCCAAACAGGGTGCCACGGTCGAACACCAGGTTGAACTCTACGTAGCGGCCACGACGGAAGGCCTGGAACTCACGCTGCTGTTCGGTGAAGGGGGTGTCCTTGCGCTTCTTCAGAATTGGCAGGTAGGCCTCCAGGTAGGCATCGCCGATGGCGCGCATGAAGGCGAAACTGGTATCGAAGTCCCACTGGTTCAGATCGTCGAAGAACAGACCACCGATACCGCGCGGCTCATTGCGATGCTTGAGGTGGAAGTAGCGATCGCACCATTCCTTGTAGCGCGGGTACACATCGGCACCGAAGGGCGCGCAGGCGTCGCGGGCAATCTGGTGCCAGAGCACGCAGTCTTCCTCGACGGCGTAGTAGGGGGTCAGGTCGAAGCCACCGCCAAACCACCATACCGGCTCTTCACCTTCCTTCTCGGCGCAGAAGAAGCGCACGTTGGCGTGGGAGGTGGGGATGTGGGGGTTTTCCGGGTGGATCACCAGGGACACGCCGAGGGCCTGGAAGCCACGGCCGGCCAGTTCCGGACGATGAGCACTGGCCGATGGCGGCAGGCTGGCTCCGAACACATGGGAGAAGTTCACACCGCCCTTTTCGATGAGTCCGCCGTTCTCGATTACCCGGGTACGGCCGCCGCCGCCAGCGGGACGGGTCCAGGCGTCCTCGATGAATTCAGCCTTGCCGTCCTCGGCCGCCAGCGCGGCGCAGATGCGGTCTTGCAAATCGAGCAGATAGGCCTTCACGGCCTCGATACGGTCAGTCACGTGGTCAACCCTGGCAGCGGTTAGGTGGCGGAAAAATGAGCAGGCAAGCATACCACCGCGCAAGGGCTGTCGTGGCTTGACGGGAATCAAGGCGAGGCGTTGGATGGGAGCTTTTCCGACCAGGAGGTTGCAAGCATGGCCAAACGCATCCAGTTCTCCGCCTACGGCGGCCCGGAGGTCCTCGAATACGCGGACTACCAGCCCGGGGAGCCGGGACCGCAAGAAGTGCGCGTGCGCAACCGCGCCATCGGTTTGAACTTTATCGACACCTACTATCGCAGCGGCCTCTACCCGGCGCCGAACTTTCCCACCAGCCTGGGCACCGAAGGCGCCGGCGAGGTAGACGCCGTGGGCAGTGCGGTCACCCAGTTCAAGGTGGGGGACCGGGTCGCCTACGCTACCGGCCCGCTGGGCGCCTACAGCGAGTTGCACGTACTGCCTGCAGACAAACTGGTACGCCTGCCCAATGGCATCAGCTTCGAGCAGGCGGCAGCGGTGATGCTCAAGGGGCTGACCGTGCAATACCTGCTGCGTCAGACCTACGAGCTGAAGGGTGGCGAGACTATCCTCTTCCACGCGGCAGCCGGCGGCGTCGGGCTGATCGCCTGCCAATGGGCCCGCGCTCTCGGCGTAAAGCTGATCGGCACGGTCAGTTCGGCCGAGAAAGCCGCACTGGCCAAGGCCAACGGAGCCTGGGCGACCATCGACTATAGCCACGAGAACGTGGTGCAAAAGGTGCTGGAACTCACGGACGGCGCCAAGTGCCCGGTGGTCTACGACTCGGTGGGCAAGGACACCTGGGAAATCTCGCTGGACTGCGTGGCACCGCGCGGCCTGATGGTGAGTTTCGGCAACGCCTCGGGACCGGTGACCGGGGTGAACCTGGGCATCCTGGCGCAGAAGGGGTCGCTCTACGTCACCCGGCCAACACTGTTCGGATACGCCAGCACACCTGAACGCCTGCAGGCCATGGCGGATGAGCTGTTCGCGCTGATCGCCGATGGCCGCATCAAGGTGGAGGTGAGCCAGCGTTTCGCCCTGGCTGACGCAGCCAAGGCGCACACCGCCCTGGCCAGCCGCCAGACTACCGGCTCGACCGTGCTTATCCCCTGAGCACGCGTCCGCTGGCCAGGTCGCGGATCACACTGGGGTTACGGCGTCCCCCGAGGGCGCCTCCCAGCACTGCGTCCAGGGTGTCGCCGAAGTACTGCTGGACCCGCAGACGCGAGTAGGCGGAAGGACGGCCGGTGGGATTGGCGGAAGTGGATACCAGCGGCCCGGTGAGGGCGCAAAGGTCACGCACCAGCGGATGGTCGCTGACACGCAGGGCTACGCTGTCGTGCTGCCCGGTGATCCACTCGGGGAGCAGGTTCTGGTGCGGCACCAGCCAGGTGTTAGGGCCTGGCCAGGTGCTGGCGAGCTTGTCGATCCAGGCGTCCGGCAGACCTTCGAGGAGGAAATCGAATTGGCGAATGTTGTCTGCCACCAGGATCAGCCCCTTTTCCACAGGACGTTCCTTGAGCGCCAGCAGGCGATAGACCGCATCCTCGTTCCAGGGATCGCAGCCCAGACCCCAGACCGCCTCGGTGGGATAGGCGATCACTCCACCTTCACGCACGACCCGCGCCACTTGCTGCACTCGCCAACTACTGACCATTCCCCGTACCCCACAAAACTGGATCGGCAAAGTGTACAGGGCTCAACCTTGGCGATGCACCCAGCAACCGGCCTCACGGGCTACGTGCCCCTGCAGCTCCAGGTCGGTGAGTTCGGCGAGCAGGCGAGGCAGCTCCCAGCCGCTGATCGCGGCAAGCCCTTCGCTGCTGTAAGGCGCTGCGCGCAGCAGGTCGAGCAATGGATGGGCCTCTGTCGCCAGGACTTCGGTCCCGGCAGCGGAAGCCACGGCCTGCCAGCCACGTAGCGCTTCGAGAATGTCTTCCACCTTCTCCACCAGTGCCGCGCCTTCGCGGATCAACTGGTGACAGCCGCGCGCGCCGGGGTGGTGGATGGAGCCGGGGATGGCGTAGACCTCGCGCCCCTGCTCGGCGGCCAGCCGCGCAGTGATCAGCGATCCACTGGAGGGGCTGGCTTCCACCACCAGGACACCAAGTGACAAGCCGCTGATGATGCGATTGCGCCGGGGAAAGTTGGATGGCTGGGGTGGGCAGTCCAGCGGCAGCTCGGATACCAGCGCGCCGCCTTCTTCGACGATGCGCGTTGCCAGGCCACGATGGCGATTGGGATAGATGCGCTCCAGCCCGGTGCCAAGCACCGCGACAGTCTTGCCGGCGACATCCAGCGCGCCCTGGTGGGCGGCGCCGTCGATGCCAAGGGCCAGCCCGCTGGTGATGACGAAGCCTCCTCCCGCCAGGCTGCGGGCGAATGCCCGGGCAGTATCCAGGCCCGCCGCAGAGGCACGACGACTGCCGACCATAGCCAGTTGCGGGCGCTCCAGAAGCGATGCGTCACCGGCGACATACAGCAGTGGTGGAGCGTTGCCGATTTCGGCGAGCAGAGCAGGGTAGCCAGGGTCGTCCCAACAAAGCAGTTGTCGGCCGGGGTGTTCCTGCCAGGCCAGGGCACGGGCCGCTGCATCACGGATTTCCGGACTGCGCCGACACTCCGCGCTAGCCTCCGGCAGGCGCAGGGATCGCCAGGCAGAGGCCGGGGCACTGAGTGCCGCCGAGGCGGAGCCGAAGGCTTCGAGCAGACGACGGAAACGGGAAGGGCCCAGTTCGGGAAGGTGGTGCAGGCGCAGGCGAGCTTCCAGCTCGGCGGGGGAGATTGATGACACGTCGATCGGTCCTTGATCGCGCCGCTGATGCGGCAGAACGGCCATCAATACAACAAGCCCCCGCAGGGCGGGGGCTTGGAGGTGTTACGGGTTGTGTACCTTGTCCAGCACCGCCAGCTGGCGGGTGGCGGCCAGTACCAGGCCGTAGCTGAGCTTGTCGTATGTGCGGAACACCATCAGCAGTCCTGCACGCTCGTCAGGGATCTTGATGAACTCGTCGGTGACGCGGTCGCGCACCGTCTCGCCGGTCTTGTAGACAGCCAGCACGTTGCCTTCCACCAGGCCGTCACGCTTGCCCTTGTTGATGGTCACCACATCGAACTGGCCGATCTGGGTCACGCCGCGCGGTACATCGAGGATCACGCCGCTGATGTCGCGCTCTGGTGCGCTGGGCATGAAAGTGGAGTTGATAGCGCGTTCCTCGGTGGGGAACAGACGATCGCCCAGACGGACTTCCTGGGTGGAGCGGGTCAGCTCCAGAGTGCCGATGTCGCCTTCGTCCGCCACCATCTCGCCGCCGCCGATGTCGTCGGCATTGATACCGAGGAACTCCTTGGTTTCCGGGTCCACATAGGTCTTGCCCTGGCGGAAGATGCCGTAGACCGGTTGCTCGTGGGAGAAGTTGCCACGGGCATAGACGCGGTCACCGGCGCCACTCACCACGCGCTCGGCATTGCCGGCGACGATGTAGGGTGCGGCCTGGAACTGCTCGGGATCGTCGACGATGCGGTTGGTCAGCAGGAAGGCGTTGATCGCTTCCAGCGGAATCGCCGGAATGGCTTCGGCCATCGGCGTGCTGCGCACCTGCGGCGACAGCTTGATGGTGCCGCGGGACGCGCCACGATTCAGCATGAGGCGCGGCTGACCATCGACGTAGACAAGGCTGAGCACGTCGCCGGGATAGATCAGGTGCGGATTCTCGATCTGCGGGTTGGCATGCCAGATCTCCGGCCACTTCCACGGCTGGCGCAGGAACTTGCCGGAGATATCCCAGAGCGTGTCGCCCTCGACGACGGTATAGCGCTCCGGATGCCCGTCCTTGAGTTCCACCGCAGCCTGGGTCAGGCCACTGGCGGCCAGGAGCAGCAGGGCGAGTAGTGATTTCCTCATGCGGTGAATCCCTTTATTATGTCCGTTCACATGAAACGCCCTGAGAGCCGCCCCAACCGGGCTCTTCAGCCGTTTTTCGATGCTGCTCACCATCTTAGCAGCGGATTTTCAACATATTCCACAAGTGCATCACAAACGCATATGGCGATTCTGAACATTCTCGAATTCCCCGATCCGCGGTTGCGCACCATCGCCAAACCGGTGGATGTGGTCGACGACTCCATCCGCCAGTTGATCGACAACATGTTCGAAACCATGTATGCCGCCCCCGGTATCGGCCTGGCCGCGACCCAGGTGAACGTCCACAAGCGCGTGGTGGTGATGGACCTGTCGGAAGACCAGTCCGAGCCTCGGGTCTTCATCAACCCCGAGTTCGAGTCCCTGACCGACCAGATGGACCAGTATCAGGAAGGCTGCCTCTCGGTGCCTGGCTTCTACGAGAACGTCGATCGCCCGCAGAAGGTCAAGATCAAGGCGCTGGACCGCGATGGCCAGCCTTATGAGCTGATCGCCGAAGGCCTGCTCGCCGTGTGCATCCAGCACGAATGCGACCACCTCAACGGCAAGCTCTTCGTCGACTATCTGTCGTCGCTCAAGCGTGATCGCATCAAGAAGAAGCTGGAAAAGCAACATCGCCAGCAGGCTTGATTCCCTCGATTCCAAAGGCTTGCTCCGGCAAGCCTTTTTCGTTAGCGAGTACCCATGACCGAGTCACTGCGCCTCGTCTTCGCCGGCACCCCCGAGTTCGCCGCCGAGCACCTCAAAGCCCTGCTGGGCTCCCGCCACCAGGTCATCGCCGTCTACACCCAACCGGACCGTCCGGCCGGACGCGGCCAGAAGCTGATGCCCAGTCCGGTCAAGCAACTGGCTGTCCAGCACGGCATCCCGGTGCTACAGCCGCCGACCCTGCGCGACCCCGCTGCCCAGGATGAACTCAAGGCCCTCGGCGCTGACCTGATGGTGGTGGTGGCCTACGGTCTGATCCTGCCGCAGGTGGTGCTCGATACGCCGCGACTGGGTTGTATCAATAGCCACGCCTCGCTGCTGCCGCGCTGGCGCGGCGCCGCGCCGATCCAGCGTGCGGTGCAGGCGGGTGACGCAGAAAGTGGCGTTACCGTGATGCAGATGGAAGCCGGCCTCGACACCGGCCCGATGCTGCTCAAGGTCACCACGCCGATCTCGGCCTCCGACACCGGCGGCAGCCTGCACGATCGCCTCGCTCAGCTCGGCCCGAACGCAGTCGTCGAAGCCATCGAAGGCCTGGCTGCCGGAACCCTGAAAGGTGAAGTCCAGGACGATGCGCTGGCCAATTACGCGCACAAACTGAACAAGGACGAGGCGCGCCTCGACTGGAGCCGCCCGGCTGTCGAACTGGAGCGTCTGGTGCGTGCCTTCAATCCCTGGCCCATCTGCCACACAACCCTCGATGGCGAACCGCTGAAGGTGCTGGCTGCCGAGCCGGGCGAAGGCAATAGCCAGCAGCCCGGGCAGATCCTCGCCGCCTCCAGGGACGGCCTCACCGTAGCCTGTGGCGACGGCGCCCTGCGCCTGACGCGTCTGCAACTACCTGGCGGCAAGCCGCTGAACTTCACCGACCTCTTCAATAGCCGCCGCGAGCAGTTCGCCGTGGGCAAGGTGCTCGGCGCATGAATCCGCGTCTCGCCGCCGCCCGCGCACTGGCCGCGGTACTTTCCGGCAAGGCTTCCCTGGGCGGCAGCCTGCCGCCGCAGCTGGACAAGGTCGACCCTCGCGATCGCGCCCTGGCCCAGGACCTGGCCTTCGGTGCTGCCCGCTGGCAACCGCGCCTCGCCGCCCTGGCCGAACGCCTGCTGCAGAAGCCTTTCAAGTCCGCCGACAAGGATGTGGAAGCCCTGCTTCTGGTCGGCCTCTACCAGCTCTTCTACACCCGCATCCCCGCCCATGCCGCCATCGGCGAAACCGTCGGCTGCTCGGACAAGCTGAAGAAGCCTTGGGCCAAGGGCCTGCTCAATGCCGTACTGCGTAACGCCCAACGCCAGGGCGAGACGATCCTCGCCGAACTGGAGCGCGACCCGGCGGCACGTACTGCCCACCCACGCTGGCTGCAGAAGGCGCTCAAGGCGGCTTGGCCGGAGCACTGGGAAGCCGTCTGCGCGGCGAACAATGCCCATCCGCCGTTGATCCTGCGGGTCAATCGCCGGCATGGCAGTCGCGACGACTATCTGACCGAGTTGCAGCAAGCCGGCATCGCCGCCGAGCCCTGCACCTTCAGCCGTGACGGCATCCGCCTTGTCGAAGCCTGCGACGTGAAGACCTTGCCGGGCTTCGTCGAAGGTCGCGTCAGCGTGCAGGACGAAGCCGCACAACTGGCCGCCGATCTGCTGGAACTGGCGCCCGGGCAGCGCGTGCTCGACGCCTGCTGCGCGCCCGGCGGCAAGACTTGCCACGTCCTCGAGGCCGAACCCGGCCTCTCCGAAGTGGTGGCAGTCGACCTGGAAGAGAGTCGCCTGGTGCGCGTGCGCGAGAACCTCGCACGACTCGGCCTGGCTGCCAGACTGATCGCCGCCGACGGCCGCAATACCGCCGACTGGTGGGACGGCAAGCCGTTCCAGCGCATCCTGCTGGATGCACCCTGCTCGGCTACCGGCGTGATCCGTCGTCACCCGGACATCAAGCTGACCCGCAAGGAAGAAGACATCGCGGCGCTGGCCCAGCTTCAAGGCGAGCTGCTGGACGCCCTCTGGCCGACCCTGGAAGTCGGCGGCGTGCTGCTGTATGCGACCTGCTCTACGCTCCCACGGGAAAACAGCGACAACATCGCCGCCTTCCTCGCCCGCACTCCTGGCGCCCGCGAGCTGGACATCCCCGGACCGTTCGGATTGAAACAACCCCATGGCCGCCAATTGCTGGCGCAGGAAGACGGCCACGACGGTTTCTACTATGCCAAGCTGATCAAAATCGCCGCTTCAGCGCGATAAGGGAACTAGCAGTGAAGATCATCATTCTCGGCGCGGGGCAGGTCGGTGGCACCTTGGCAGAACACTTGTCGGGCGAGGCCAATGACATCACGGTGGTGGACACCGACGGCGACCGCCTGCGCGACCTCGGCGACCGTCTCGACATCCGCACCGTCCAGGGCCGCGGCTCATTCCCAACCGTGCTCCGCCAGGCCGGCGCCGATGACGCCGACATGCTGGTAGCGGTGACCAACAGCGACGAAGTGAACATGGTCGCCTGCCAGGTCGCCTACACGCTGTTCCACACACCTACCAAGATCGCCCGGGTGCGCGAAGCGGCCTACCTCACTCGGGCTGGCCTGTTCGATAACGAAGCCATCCCGGTGGACGTTCTGATCAGCCCGGAACAGGTGGTGACCAACTACATCAAGCGACTGATCGAGTATCCCGGCGCGCTGCAGGTGATCGACTTCGCCGAGGGCAAGGCCCAGTTGGTAGGCGTCAAGGCCTACTACGGCGGCCCGCTGGTGGGCCAGGAGCTGCGCCAGATCCGCGAGCACATGCCCAACGTGGATACTCGCGTTGCCGCCATCTTCCGCCGCAACCGGCCGATCCTGCCCAAGGGCGATACCGTGATCGAGGCCGACGACGAAGTCTTCTTCATCGCCGCCAAGGCCCACATCCGCGCCGTGATGAGTGAGCTGCGCCGCCTTGAAGACAGCTACAAGCGCGTGGTCATCGCCGGCGGCGGCCACATCGGTGAACGCCTTGCCGAGGCCATCGAAAGCCGGTACCAGGTGAAAATCATCGAGATGAACCCGACGCGCTGCCGCCATCTGTCCGAGGTCCTCGACAGCACAATCGTGCTCCAGGGCAGTGCCTCCGACCGCGACCTGCTGGTAGAAGAAAACATCAACGACGCCGACATCTTCCTCGCCCTGACCAACGACGACGAGGCCAACATCATGTCCTCGCTGCTGGCCAAGCGCCTGGGTGCACGCAAGGTAATGACCATCATCAACAATCCGGCGTATGTGGACCTGGTGCAAGGCGGCGACATCGACATCGCCATCAGCCCGCAGCTGGCCACCATCGGTACGCTGCTGACCCACGTGCGCCGTGGCGACATCGTCAGCGTGCACTCCCTGCGCCGCGGCGCGGCGGAGGCCATCGAGGCCATCGCCCACGGCGACGCCAAGTCGAGCAAGGTGGTCGGCAAGATGATCGAGGACATCGCCCTGCCGCCCGGTACCACCATCGGCGCCATCATCCGTGACGAGGAAGTGCTGATCGCCCACGACGACACGATTATCGAGTCCGGCGACCATGTGATCCTGTTCCTCGTGGACAAGAAATACATCCGCGACGCCGAGCGTCTGTTCCAGGTGGGCCTGACCTTCTTCTAATAGCCCGTCTACGATCAGCTGCGCGTCGCGCCCTGCAGCATTGGAAGCAGGTTCGGATTGCTCAGTTACAGCCTCTAAACTCCGCGTCCTCGCCTGCTTCTGCCTTGCATGGCCCTAGCTCGCAGGATCGTAAACAGCCTCAAGGGGAACGCACCATGCTCGAAGGACTGGAAAAGATGCTGGCCAAGGGCGTGGACAACGCCCTGCTGCGCTTCGGCCTGGGCAAGGGTTACCTCGACCAGGGCGACGCGGCCAAGGCCGCCCTGCACCTGCGTCGGTGCGTGGAGCAGGACCCGAAGTACTCGGCTGCCTGGAAGCTGTTGGGCAAGGCGCTGGAGGCCCAGGGCGACTTCAGCGCCGCTCGCGAGGCCTGGACCCAGGGTCTTGAGGCCGCCAACGCCCATGGCGACAAACAGGCAGAGAAGGAAATGACCGTGTTCATCAAACGCCTGGACAAGCGCGGCGGCTCGCCAGCCTGATCGCTTGCACAGAGTCAAAATGACTCGAATGTATGTCAAAGTGACTCCAGCAGATGAAGTCATTATGACAACAAAACATCCTAAGCTATTGATTAATAAAGCCTGAATATCTGGCCCGCTTTTTGTTTTCCTGGCTTGCGTCGTGGCCCTGCCACGTCGACCTCTTACAGGAACAGGAACGAGCCATGTCACAACACGAATTCGAGAATCGCCTTGCCGTCGTCACCGGTGCCAGCTCCGGTATCGGCCTTGCCGTTGTAGAGCGCCTGCTGGAGCGAGACGCGCGGGTCCTGGCGATGAGCCGTCGGCCGGGTGAGCTCCAGGCGCTGCAAGCGCGCTTCGGCGAGCGGCTGTACTGGCAAGCCGGTGATGTTACCCAGGCCGGTGACCTGACCGCGCTGGCGCAGACGGCACGGGACCTGGGTCCCGTCCACTACCTGGTACCCAATGCCGGGATCGCCCGCCTCGCCGACGGCCTGGATGCCTCCGCATTCGACCAGCAATGGGCAATCAACGGCGCCGGCGCGATCGAAACTCTGGCAGCGCTGAACGATGAGTTAGCGACGCCTTCCTCGGTAGTATTCATCGGCACCTTTCTTTCGCGGGTGAGCTTTCCCGGCCTCGCTGCCTACATCGCCTCGAAAGCCGCACTGAAAGCACATGTGCGTACCCTTGCAGTGGAACTCGCACCCCGTGGCGTGCGCCTGAACATGGTTTCCCCCGGCCCGACCGCCACGCCCATCTGGTCCAGCCTGGGCCTGGGAAACGACGAGCTCGCGGCAGTGGCCGAAAGCGTCAGCCAACGCTTGCTCGGAGGTCGCTTCCTCGAACCGGGCACCGTGGCCGACACCATTCTCTTCCTCCTCTCGCAGGCCGCGCGCGGTCTTCATGGCCAGGACCTGGTAGTGGATAGCGGCTATACCTTGCGCTGAATGCAGATGGCCCCGTCCGCGGAGTCGACGGGGCCAACGATTCATTCCCCACGCAAGTAGTCCAGGGTCTGCTCGGTGCTCCACAGCGCATTGGCGATGTAGCGGTAATTGATCAGTGCGGCGAGGTAGCCATCGCCTTCCGGTGTCGTCGGGCCCGCGGTGGCATCTCGCACCACCGCCACCTCGAAGCCCAGCTCCAGCAACTCGCGCAAATGGGACTCAACACAGAGGTTGGCAGCCATGCCGGCGAGGATGATCTGCGACACGCCGTGCTTGCGCAGCTGCAAGGCCAGGTCATTGGTCTCCGGGCCGTAGACCTTGTGGGGCGAAGCAATGATGGTTTTGCCATCGAGGATGTAGGGCTTGTACTCGGGCAGGAAGTCCGCGCCCGAGTTCTCGAAGCCTTCCAGACTCAATGGCCCTTTGCGGTCGAACATGCCGATGCTGTGCATGACCTTCTCCAGCGGCCCACCGAAGTGCCAGTGGTGATCGCAGGGGTAGTAATAGTGCGGCGACACGGCAACGGTGATACCGGCCTCCTTGGCAGCGGCAAACAATTGACCGATATGCCTGACCGTATCGTGCTCGGTGATGCTCTTGCCGAATACGCTCCAGCTCACCCCCTCGGGGCTGAGGAAGTCGATCTGCGGGTCGATTACCACAAGCGCGGCGCGCGTCAGGTCCAGGCGCATACCGGGATCGGGCAGCGCCGGTTCAGCTGGATCGCGGTAGGTCGTGAGGCGGGATGGTTCATGGCTCATGTCGATGGACTCCTGCGAGACGGGATGAAATCACTGAATGCCGTGGCAGCCGCGCCCGGGGCTGTCTACCATCGGCGTGATTGCATCCTATGGCCGCGCCTTCCGCGGCTTTTGCCAGGCCGTACAGGATCTTTGCCAGGTTGTCCCCAATGGATGTCCTTTCAGAATTCTTCGAGCGCACCAGTCTCCAGGGGCGGCTGTTTTTCGCCGGTCGCGTGGACGGTGCGCTGGTCCTCGACAAGCCCCCGGGGATGGCATTCATCCACCTGGTGGAGCACGGCGGCATCGACATGGTTCAGCCGGGTCTGCCGAAGGTATCGATCCGCGAACCCAGCGTGCTGTTCTGTCCCAGCAGCTGCCGTTATCAGTTGCGCTCCAGCTCTATCGAGGGCGCAAAGCTGATCTGTGCATCCTTCCAGTTCAACCGTGGCCTGGCCCAGCCGTTTCCACTCGGATTGGACGAAACCCTGGTGTTTCCGCTGGATGCGCTCGGCCATGCATTGCCGGTGATCCACTCCCTGGTCGGCGAGTTTGAGGGCGAGGAACCCGGCAGGGCCAAGGCGCTCAACCTGCTGTTCGAGTACCTGTTCGTGCTGCTGGTACGTCGGGCGGTAGAGGACGGCCGGATTTCCGGTGGTCTGCTCTACGCACTGCAGGATGGTCGTCTTGGGACCGTACTCAGCCAGATCCACCGCGAACCGGAAACGGACTGGAGCGTGGAGCGCATGGCGAGCCTGGCGCTGATGTCCCGTTCGAAATTCTCCGCCTGCTTCAATCGGATCATGGGGACACCACCCATGGCCTATCTCACCGCCTGGCGCATGAAGACCGCACAGGACCTGCTTCGCGAAGGGGTTCAGATCAAGGTGGTGGCCGCCTCGGTGGGCTACAGCTCGCAGGCGTCGTTTTCGCGTACCTTTGCGAACCTGGTGGGCTGCCCTCCAGCGGAGTGGATCAGGAAGGCTGCGAGAGGCGAAGTGGAAGTGACCGCACTGGTCTGCCCTACCGCCCCGCCCGAATCCTGATCAAGACTCTACGAAACGCAGGCCGGCGCCTTCGGCGTCTATCCGCATCACTTCCATTTCCAGGATGGGCGCCTCGATCGGTAGATCCTGGACCTGGCCGCGGACGATGCTGCCGACCGGCAGGACTGCCAGATCGGGATGACGAACATAGACGCCGCCATCGGACAGGTCGCGGGTCTGGGCGATCAGGTCGCCGAAGCTGGGGTGACTGATCTTGATCCTGCACTTCATCGGAGTTCGGGGAAATTGCCGCTGGTTCGCCATGGGATCGCATCATCCTGAGCTATTTGCAGCGCTCGTTAATACGGCTTATCGCGACTCGATACAACCCTCTCGCCTCAGAGAAATACCTGCCCATGAAAAAGGCGCCTCTCGGCGCCTTTTTCGTCAGTACCACTTCTTCTCGCCCTCGGGGCGTTTCTTGAAGCGCTTCATGCTCCACATGTACTGGGTCGGGTAGGCCCGCACATACTTCTCGACCACCTGGCTCATGGCGGCAACGCCTTCTTCGACGTTCTCGCTGTACATGCCTTCGGGTGCGGCTTCGAGGATCACCTTGAAACCCGAACCATCCGGCAGGCGCAGGGCATGCAGGAACACGCCGCGTGCCTTGCCACCGGCCAGCATGCCGGGGACGAATTTGCTGGTCAGTGCCTGGGTGCCAAGGAAGGGCACGAAGACCCCGGCCGAGAGGCTCGGCTCCGGGTCGGCGGGAATGCCCACGGAGCCGCCCTTGCGCACCTCCTTGATGACGCTGAGGATGCCTTCCTTGGTGGAAGGCGCCACGCGGTTACCCAACTGCACACGCTGCTTCTGCAGCAGCTCGTCCACCGCTTTCAGCTTCGGCGGGCGGTAGAAGATGATCGGTTTGCACTGGGCGCAGTAGAAGTGGTTCAGCACTTCCCAATTGCCCAGGTGGCTGGTGATGCCTACCACGCCCTTGCCACTGGCCAGGGCCTCGTGCAGCACGTCCAGGCCTTCCACTTCGCGGATCAGTCCGATGGATTTCTCCGCCGGCCAGATCCAGGCGCAGGCGCTTTCGGTGAAAGTCCTGCCGATGTCCATCAGGCTCTGGCCAACGCGCTGATCCAGCTCCGTCGGCGACCACTCGGGGAAACACTTGGACAGGTTGATCCGCACCACGTCGCGGGAACGGTTCGGCAGCTTCCACATCAGCCAGCCAATGGTCGCGCCAACCGCTTGCACGGCGCGCCAGGGCAACATCGCAAAGAGGCGCAGGAAGCCGACAATCAGCGCACCTTTCAACTTATCCACAGGCAACTCCAGGACGTTCGAAAGCGCGCATTCTACCCTCGCACCGGATCACAGGGTCAGCTCGCGATAACGGTCGCAGTCGGTGGTGTGATCCATGACCATGCCGGCGGCCTGCATGAAGGCGTAGCAGATGGTCGGGCCAACGAAGGTGAAGCCGGCTTTCTTCAGTGCCTTGCTCATGGCCTCGGCCTCGGGGGTGACGGCTGGAACCTGGCCGCGTCCGCTGAAGTGGTTGACCTTCGGTTTGCCGGCGACGAACGACCAGAGCAGCTTCACCGGGTCTTCCTGGCGCAGCCAGGCCTGGGCGTTTTGCCGCGCGGCCTTGAGCTTTAGGAGGTTGCGGATGATGCCCGGGTCCTGCATCAGCTTCTCGATCTCCTCGTCACTCATCACCGCCAGGCGCTTGGGGTCGAAACCGAACAGGACCTCGCGATAGCGCTCGCGTTTCTTCAGCACGGTGATCCAGGACAGACCGGCCTGGAAGCCTTCCAGCAAGAGCAGTTCGAAGAGCGCCGCGGGGTCCTTGAGCGGAACGCCCCATTCGGTGTCGTGGTAGGCGATGTAGAGGGGGTCGTCATTGCACCAGAAGCAGCGTGGCATAAGGCTTTCCATGCGGTTGCGGCGGGGTCGGATCGGGTATACTCCGGCATTTTCCGTCGAAGACCCAGCACAGGTGAAATTCGTGAGCCAGACTACGCCCGCCGTGCGCACCTTCCAAGACCTGATCCTCGCCCTGCAGCAGTACTGGGCCGAGCAGGGCTGCGTGGTGCTCCAGCCCTACGACATGGAAGTGGGCGCCGGTACTTTCCACACCGCCACCTTCCTCCGCGCCATTGGTCCGGAGACCTGGAACGCCGCCTATGTGCAGCCGTCCCGCCGTCCGACCGACGGCCGCTACGGCGAGAACCCGAACCGCCTGCAGCACTACTACCAATTCCAGGTGGTCCTCAAGCCCAATCCTGAGAACTTCCAGGAGCTGTACCTCGGCTCGCTGAAGGCCATCGGCATCGACCCGCTCGTGCATGACATCCGCTTCGTCGAAGACAACTGGGAATCGCCGACGCTCGGCGCCTGGGGCCTGGGCTGGGAAATCTGGCTGAACGGCATGGAAGTCACCCAGTTCACTTACTTCCAGCAAGTCGGTGGCATCGAGTGCTACCCGGTCACCGGTGAGATCACCTACGGCCTGGAGCGCCTGGCGATGTACATCCAGGGCGTCGATTCGGTGTACGACCTGGTCTGGGCCGACGGCCCGTTCGGCAGGGTCACCTACGGCGATGTGTTCCACCAGAACGAGGTGGAGCAATCGACCTACAACTTCGAGCACGCCAACGTCGAGAAGCTGTTCGAACTCTTCGACTTCTATGAGAGCGAGGCCAACCGCCTGATCGAGCTGCAGCTGCCGCTGCCGACCTACGAGATGGTCCTCAAGGCTTCCCACACCTTCAACCTGCTGGACGCCCGCCGCGCCATCTCGGTGACCGAGCGCCAGCGCTACATTCTGCGCGTGCGCACCCTGGCCCGCGCCGTGGCGCAAAGCTACCTGCAAGCGCGCGCGCGTCTCGGCTTCCCCATGGCCACTCCCGAACTGCGTGACGAAGTACTGGCCAAGCTGGAGGCTCAAGAATGAGTGCACAAGATTTCCTGGTAGAACTGGGCACCGAAGAGCTGCCTCCCAAGGCCCTGAAATCCCTGGGTGACGCCTTCCTCGCCGGCATCGAGCAAGGCCTGAAGACCGCTGGCCTGGGCTATGCCAAGGCTCAGGTATTTGCAGCCCCGCGTCGCCTGGCCGTGCTGGTGGAACAACTGGCCACCCAGCAACCTGATCGCAGCGTCAATCTCGACGGCCCGCCGATCCAGGCTGCCTTCGACGCCGAAGGCAAACCGACCCAGGCCGCGCTGGGCTTTGCCCGCAAATGCGGTGTCGACCTGGAGCAGATCGACAAGAGCGGGCCGAAGCTGAAGTTCAGCCAATCCATTCCCGGTCAGCCTGCAGCGGGCTTGCTGCCCGGCATCGTCGAAACCTCCCTCGCCGCCCTGCCGATTCCGAAACGCATGCGCTGGGCCGCTCGCCGCGAAGAGTTCGTCCGCCCGACCCAGTGGCTGGTCATGCTGTTCGGCGAAGAAGTGGTGGACTGCGTGATCCTCACCCAGAAAGCCGGACGTGAGTCCCGCGGCCATCGTTTCCACAATCCGGACAACATCCGTATCAGCAAGCCTTCCACCTACCTGGAAGACCTGCGCAGTGCCCACGTGCTGGCCGACTTCGCCGAACGTCGTGAGATCATTGCCAGCCGCGTGGCCGAGCTGGCGGCCGAGCAGAAGGGCACTGCCGTGGTTCCCGCCGATCTGCTGGATGAAGTGACCGCGCTGGTCGAGTGGCCGGTGCCGCTGGTGTGTTCCTTCGAAGAACGCTTCCTCGCCGTGCCCCAAGAGGCCCTGATCTCCACCATGCAGGACAACCAGAAGTACTTCTGCCTGCTGGATTCCAACGGCAAGCTGCTGCCGCGCTTCATCACCGTGGCCAACGTAGTCAGCAAGGACCCGGCCCAGATCATCTCCGGTAACGAGAAGGTCGTTCGTCCGCGCCTCACCGACGCCGAGTTCTTCTTCAAGCAGGACAAGAAGCAGAAGCTGGAAGGCTTCAACGAGCGCCTGAAGAACGTGGTGTTCCAGGCCCAGCTCGGTACCGTATTCGAGAAGGCCGAGCGCGTATCCCGCCTGGCTGGTTTCGTGGCCGAGCAGATCGACGCCGATCCGATCCGCGCGGCGCGCGCCGGTATCCTCTCCAAGTGCGACCTTGCCACTGAAATGGTCGGTGAGTTCCCGGAAATGCAGGGTATCGCCGGCTACTACTACGCGATCAACGATGGTGAGCCGGAAGACGTTGCCCAGGCGCTGAACGAGCAGTACATGCCGCGTGGCGCTGGCGCCGAACTGCCGCAGACCCTCACCGGCGCGGCCGTGGCCGTGGCCGACAAGCTGGATACCCTTGTGGGCATCTTCGGCATCGGCATGCTCCCCACCGGCAGCAAGGATCCCTTCGCCCTGCGTCGTCAGGCCCTGGGGGTGCTGCGCATCCTGATCGAGAAGCAACTGAACCTCGATCTCGCTGCAGCCGTTGCCTTCGCCGTCGAGCTTTACGGCTCGAAGGTGAAGGCCGAAGGCCTTGCCGAGCAAGTGCTGGAGTTCATCTTCGACCGTCTGCGTGCCCGCTACGAGGACGAGGGTGTGGACGTCGCCGTCTACCTGTCGGTGCGCGCCCTGCAGCCGTCCTCGGCGCTGGACTTCGACCAGCGCGTGCAGGCCGTACAGGCCTTCCGCAAGCTGCCGGAAGCTGCTGCCCTTGCCGCTGCCAACAAACGCGTGTCCAACCTGCTGAGCAAGGCTGAAGGTAGCGTTCCGGGCAGCGTCGACAGCGCCCTGCTTCAGGAAGCTGCCGAGCAGGCCCTGGCCAAGGCCGTGGCCGACGCCGAACAGGCGCTGGCGAACGCCGGTAGCTATCGCGAGACCCTGGAGCGCCTGGCTAGCCTGCGCGAGCCGGTGGACAGCTTCTTCGAAGCGGTACTGGTCAACGCCGAAGACGCCGCCGTGCGCAGCAACCGCTACGCACTGCTGGCCAAGCTGCGCGGCCTGTTCCTGGGCGTGGCTGACATTTCGGTACTGGGCTAAGCGATAACGCGAGCCTGACCCGAAGCGGTGCGCTTCCCGTCAGGCTCAGCGTTTCAGGCGTTGTTCATGAAACTACTGATTCTCGACCGCGACGGAGTCATCAACCAAGACTCCGACGAGTACATCAAATCGCTCGAGGAATGGATCCCCATTCCAAGCGCGATAACCGCCATCGCTCGACTCAGCAAGGCCGGCTGGACGGTTGCCGTGGCCACCAACCAATCCGGCATCGCCCGGGGCTACTACGACCTCGCCACGCTGGACTCCATGCATGCCCGTCTGCGCGAGCTGGTAGCGGAGCAGGGCGGCGAGCTCGGTGTGATCCAGTATTGCCCGCACGGTCCTGACGAAGGCTGCAATTGCCGCAAACCGCAGCCCGGTATGCTCAAGCGCATCGCCGAGCACTATGGCGTGGACCTTGCTGGCACCTGGTTCGTCGGCGACAGCAGTGGTGACCTGGAAGCCGCGCTGGCCGTCGATTGTCAGCCCGTTCTGGTAAAGACCGGAAAAGGCGAACGGACCCTGGCCAAGCAACTGCCAGCGGGAACCCTGGTATTCGACGATCTGGCGGCAGTCGCCACACATCTACTTCAGTAAGGTCAACAGCTCCCATGACGACAGTGCAGGCCATCAGAACTTTCTTCTTCTACCTGCTGCTGTCGCTGAGCGCCTTCATCTGGGGCACGTTGAGCCTCTTTTTCGCGCCCTTCATGCCGTTTCGGGCACGCTACCGCTTCATTGTCTGGCGTTGGTGCCGATTCGCCGTCTGGCTGGCGAAGGTGATGGTAGGCATCCGCTATGAAGTGAAGGGCCAGGAAAACGTGCCGGCGCAGCCCTGCGTGATCCTCGCCAAGCACCAGAGCACCTGGGAGACCTTCTTCCTTTCTGGCGCTTTCGAGCCCCTCAGCCAGGTCGTCAAACGTGAGCTCCTGCGAGTGCCCTTCTTTGGCTGGGCCATGGCGCTGATGAAACCTATCGCCATCGACCGCAGCAACCCCAAGGCAGCGCTCAAGCAGCTCGCTGCGCAAGGCGACGAGCGTCTCAAGCAGGGTGCCTGGGTACTGATTTTCCCGGAGGGTACTCGCGTTCCGGTCGGGCAAATGGGCAAGTTTTCCCGAGGTGGTACGGCATTAGCGGTCAACGCCGGCCTGCCGGTTCTTCCTGTGGCGCACAACGCCGGGCACTACTGGCCTAAGGCAGGATGGGCCAAGCATCCGGGGACCATCCAGGTCGTCATGGGTCCGGTCATGTATGCAGAAGGTGAGGGACCCAGGGCCATCGCCGAACTGAACGAGCGAGCATTTGCCTGGGTGGAAGCTGCTCAGCGCGAGATCGAAGGTCCGCAGACTATAGCGACGGTCGAGTAATCGGCCTGATCTGTGGATAAGCTGTGAACAAAAATTTGGCGAATTCCCGATTTCATAGCGCAAGGCCCTGATTTACAAGGCCTTGCGTTTTACAATTAAGCTTAGCGAGAAAGTGCATAACGCTTTTTCGTTACTCTCCCACATCATCCCTTCAGGTACCGGGAATCCAGGGCATTGAAGCACTGGATGATCCGTTCGCGCGCAACACACGGGAAGTTCTTTTCGGTCAGGACCACCAGAACCCCTGGCTTCACCCTGCCTGAGCGCAGCTGTCGCATCATGTAGGCGCTGATCTCTTCATCGGTGATGCTCGGTGCTTCGCCTTTACCCTCATCCATCCTACCGCTCCTGTATGTGGCCTCCAGGGGCCTCTGCAAGCGCTTCCAGACTACGCCCTCCCTTCACATGTGCGAACACCTTCCTACAAGGGAGAACGAGCGAGAACGCTTGATACAGGCGGAGGACGAGCTACGGAGAGGAAGAGAAATTGCGGAAGCCGGAAAGCACTGAGGGGAGCCGAAGCTCCCCTCAAATGTTTATTTCATTATTGTTGTTGTTCTTATCAGATATTCGTTGTTGTTCTTCGCTCCTGGCTACTAACGCAGCCAGAAATGGCTGGTCCCAACATGGACCGAGGGCAAACGGATTTTTTTGGACGCTGATCATGTCATCGTCATTGCTGAACCAACCAGAGCGCCGCTACCTCAAGGTAGTTTTATTGTTCTTTTGCTCTAGTCACCGGGTATGGAACGACACACCCTGTCCAAAAAAATCGGTTTGCTTCTTCTCTGTGCTGTTGTTTTTGTTCTGTCAGAGTCGAAAACTTTCTTTTTGAAGCTTTTTATTGTTGTTGTCTCATATAGAAAGCATGCCTCGTGCCAACTTTTTAAAACACCATATAAATCAATGCTTTATAGAAAATAGTCATTGTTTATCAGCCATTCTTTGCGCAAAACTGTTCCCATACGACCCGTCCGGGTACTCGGTAGACGGGACATAGGTAACACTCCTGGCGCAAGTTCCAGCGCATAGTGTTACCCGCTGTTTCTGCACCGTAACCCATTGCTGGGAAAAGAAAAAAGCTCTGCGATGGTCAATGCGAAGCTGCCGCCAGCAAGGTACGGAGCCACTTCATCGGTGCCTCTTTATCCCTCACGTCGACTACAAATTCCTGGCCCCTGTACGCACTGCTTAGTCGGTAGATGTCGCCAGCACTTTCCCATCGATCCGGTCTCCGGTGATAACTGAGCCCAGGACTTTCCTCGCTCGGCGCGAAGAAAGCCGGCAGTTGCCATTGGGTCTGCATCCTCGAACCTGGAGCGGTCAGAACCAGGCGGTCATCCAGGACAGGAAATGTTCCTGCTCCCGAAACTGTCGCACCATCCAGACTAAGAAGATCGGCTGCCAGATAGAGCGTGTTTCCTGGGTCGCGCCCATAAGCAAAGTGCGGGTGATAACGTGCCCAGGGCAATGCTTCTCGCGGCAACTCATCGACCTTGAGGATCTCGCCGACCCGCAACCATCCCCAGATTATCTGGCGTGGTGTCTGACCAGGATCGAAGCGCCACACACCTTTCACCTTGTAGACGGCACGAAAGGAACCGAAGAAAAGGAAAAGGTCACCAGCTGCCACTCCTTCGTTTCGCAAATGCCCCTGTGCACTACCGCTTTGGCCCAGCATGGGCTTCCAGCCATCCACACGCGGCAAGGCGTCCAAGCGTAGGTCAGGATCGAGGTGGGCACCCTTGTGGTCCCAGGAATGCCCGACTCCCAGTTGGCCGATCAGGTCTCCGAGGTTGATACCTTCGTAAGCAATATCGCCATATCGAACAGGCGAAAGTTCATCCGGGATGGGAAGCGAACAGAGCCTCCCATCCGGCAGGATCGGGCTTGGAAAGCCGCCCGCGGAAGAGTCGAAGCCCTTTCGACTCAAGATGATGCGCATCGTCTCATTCCCCAAACGGGTGCCTGGAAGTATCGCGTGCAAATAGAGGATTTCAACGGCTGCGATGACCGGATCGAGGCTCCAAAACAAAAGCCCCGGCATCAGGCCGGGGCTTTTGAGGTGGGCTTCGTTCCGCTCGTCAGACGTCGAGGTTGGACACCGCCAGGGCGTTGCTCTCGATGAAGTCACGACGCGGTTCCACTGCATCGCCCATCAGGGTATTGAAGATCTGATCCGCGGCAATCGCGTCTTCGATGGTGACCTTGAGCATACGACGGACGTTCGGGTCCATAGTGGTTTCCCACAGTTGCTCCGGGTTCATCTCACCCAGTCCCTTATAGCGCTGGATGGTGTGACGCTTTGTGCTTTCGGTCATCAGCCAGGCAAGGGCGTCCTTGAAGGTAGAAACTGGTTTCTTGCGCTCGCCGCGCTGGACGAATGCACCTTCTTCCAGCAAGTTGTTGAGCTGGTTGCCCAGATCGGTCACCTGGCGATAGTCGTTGCTCGCAAAGAAATCACGGTTGAAGGTGATGTAGTGGGAGAGGCCATGGGCGGTCTGTTCCACTTCCGGCAGCCACAGATGACGTTCACGATCTTCGCGCAGGCTAGCGGTGTAGGTCAGACCGGACTTTTCAGCGACCTTCAGGCGCGCCTGGAATGCATCCAACCACGACTGCATCGCCGCTTGATCAGAGAGCTGCTCAACGCTGACGCGTGGCAGATAGATCATGTGCTCGGTCAGCTCCTGCGGGTACAGGCGCGACAGACGCTTCAGGGTGCGCATTATATTGCGGTACTCGTTCACCAGACGTTCGAGTGCTTCACCGGAAAGTCCCGGTGCATTCTCATTGACGTGCAGGCTGGCGTCTTCCAGGGCGGATTGGGTCATGTATTCGTCCATGGCCTCGTCGTCCTTGATGTACTGCTCCTGCTTGCCCTTCTTGACCTTGTAGAGCGGCGGCTGCGCAATGTAGATGTAGCCACGCTCGACCAGCTCCGGCATTTGCCGGAAGAAGAATGTCAGCAGCAGAGTACGGATGTGCGAACCGTCGACGTCGGCGTCGGTCATGATGATGATGTTGTGGTAGCGCAGCTTGTCGATGTTGTATTCCTCGCGGCCGATCCCGCACCCCAATGCGGTGATCAGGGTGCCGACTTCCTGCGAGGACAGCATCTTGTCGAAACGTGCCTTTTCCACGTTGAGGATCTTGCCCTTGAGCGGCAGGATCGCCTGGGTCTTGCGGTTACGGCCCTGCTTGGCCGAGCCACCCGCGGAGTCACCCTCCACGATGTAGAGTTCGGAAAGGGCAGGGTCCTTTTCCTGACAGTCGGCCAGTTTTCCTGGCAGACCCGCGATGTCCAGAGCACCTTTGCGGCGGGTCATCTCACGAGCCTTGCGTGCGGCTTCACGGGCACGCGCGGCGTCGATCATCTTTCCGACCACGGCCTTGGCTTCGTTCGGGTTCTCCAGCAGGAAGTCAGCAAAGTGCTTGCCCATTTCCTGTTCCACCGCAGTCTTCACCTCGGAGGAGACCAGTTTGTCCTTGGTCTGGGAGCTGAACTTGGGATCCGGCACTTTCACCGAGATGATGGCGGTCAGGCCCTCACGAGCGTCGTCGCCGGTGGTGGCGATCTTGAACTTCTTCGCCAGTCCTTCCTGCTCGATGTAGTTGTTCAGGTGACGGGTGAGGGCAGAGCGGAAGCCTGCCAGGTGAGTACCGCCGTCACGCTGGGGAATGTTGTTGGTGAAGCAGAGGATGTTCTCGTTGAAGCTGTCGTTCCACTGCAGGGCGACTTCGACGCCGACGCCGTCTTCCTCGCGCTGGATATTGAAGTGGAATACTTCATTGACAATGGTCTTGTTGGTGTTCAGGTACTCGACGAAGGCCTTCAGACCGCCTTCATATTTGAACATTTCTTCTTTGCCGCTGCGCTCGTCACGCAGCACGATGCCAACGCCGGAGTTCAGGAAGGACAGTTCGCGGATACGCTTGGCCAGGATGTCCCAGCTGAAGTGAATGTTGGTGAAAGTCTCGGCAGAGGCCTTGAAGTGCACCTCGGTACCCGTGCCCTCGGTTTCACCGACGGGGCGCAGCGGGAACTGCGGTACACCGTGATGGTAGATCTGTTCCCAAACCTGGCCAGCGCGGCGAATGGTCAAGCGCAGCTCTTCGGAGAGGGCGTTCACAACAGATACACCCACGCCGTGCAGACCGCCGGAAACCTTGTAGGTGTTGTCGTCGAACTTACCGCCGGCGTGCAGCACGGTCATGATGACCTCTGCAGCAGAAACCCCTTCTTCCTTATGGATATCCACAGGGATACCACGCCCGTTGTCGCGAACGGTAATGGACTCATCGGTGTGGATGGTAATGCTGATTTCCGAGCAGAAGCCGGCAAGGGCTTCATCGATCGAGTTGTCGACGACTTCGAACACCATGTGGTGCAGACCTGTCCCATCATCGGTGTCGCCGATGTACATACCGGGGCGTTTGCGTACGGCATCCAGCCCCTTCAGCACTTTGATGCTGGAAGAGTCGTACGTGTTGTTCTCGCTCATGCTTCACTCCCGATGATCGTAGGGCTGATACAGCCATGTTCCACGTGGAACATGGCGACCGGCGTATCCGTGCGCCAGCCGTCCCTCAGAAATTCATGGTCAACGCAGGTGATGAACACCTGGCAATCCAAATCTTCCAACAATCGGCAAAGTGATTGCCGATGCTGCTCGTCCAACTCTGACGGTAAGTCGTCAACTAGGTAGATGCACTGTCCGCGCTTTGCCTGATTGACCAGATGGCCCTGCGCTATTCGCAGTGCGCAAACAACCAGCTTCTGCTGACCGCGCGACAGAATGTCTGACGCGCTGTGTGCACCTGAACGCAATCGCAAGTCGGCGCGTTGCGGTCCTGCCTGGGTATGCCCCATCTGCTGATCGCGAAAGAGGGAAGTGCTCAGCACTTCGGACAGTTCCCGATCTTTGTCCCAGCCGCGGTAGTAACTGAGCGTCAGACTGTCGAGTTCCACAAGCTCAGCAAGAATCCGTTCAAAAACGGGCTTCAATGCCTGGATGTAGGCCCTTCGATACTGGTCGATTTCATCACTGGCCAGGCACAATTCACGGTCCCAAGCCGCTTGCGAAGCGGCGTCCAGTGTACCATGCCGGAGCCACGAGTTCCGCTGCCGCAGGGCCTTCTGAAGTCGTTGCCACGCAGACATGAATCGAGGTTCCACGTGGAACACTCCCCAGTCGAGGAACTGTCGACGGATCTTGGGAGCGCCCTCCAACAGCCGAAAACTATCTGGATTGATCAGCTGCAACGGTAGTGCTTCAGCAAGCTGGGCGGCGCTCCTGGCGTTCTGCCCATCGATACGAATCTGAAACTCACCCTGCCGATCACGCGAAATGCCAAGACTGGCCAGCCCACCCTCGCCAAGACTGACCTGACCGAACACGGTGCATGCTGGCTGCTCATACTGGATGACGGGCTGCAGCCGAGTACTACGAAACGAGCGCGCGAGCCCAAGGAGGTGGATGGCTTCCAGCAGACTGGTTTTTCCGCTGCCGTTGGCGCCGTAAAGAATATTGATGCGGGGGGAGGGGGAGAGGGTCACCGGGTGCAGATTACGCACACCGGTGACCGAGATACGGCTAAGGGACATTGAGTCGTTACAGACGCATCGGCATTACGACGTAGGAGGATTCATCGTTGTCGGCTTCCTGTACCAGGGCGCTACTATTGGCATCCGAGAGAATCAGGCGAACCTGCTCGGTAGACATGACACCCAGAACATCCAGGAGGTAACTGACGTTGAAACCAATTTCCAGATTGCTGCCGCCGTACTCCACGGCAACCTCTTCCTCGGCTTCTTCCTGCTCCGGGTTGTTGGCCTGAATCTTCAGCAGCCCAGCAGCCAGGGTCAGACGAATACCACGATACTTCTCGTTGGAAAGGATCGCAGTACGACTGAAGGCTTCGCGCAGCGCCTGGCGATCGCCAACGACCAGCTTGTCACCACCGCGCGGCAGTACGCGTTCGTAATCCGGGAACTTGCCGTCGACCAACTTGGAGGTGAAGGTGAACTCACCGGTAGTGGCGCGAATATGATGCTGACCAAGGACGATGCGAACCTCGCCATCCTGTTCGGTTAGCAGACGCGCCAGCTCCAGGATGCCCTTGCGCGGCACAATCACCTGATGGCGTTCGACACCCTCGATCCCCGCGTTCATCGCGCACATGGCCAGACGGTGACCGTCGGTAGCGACAGCACGCAGAACACCGGCATTCACTTCCAACAACATGCCGTTCAGGTAGTAGCGTACATCCTGCTGCGCCATGGCAAAGCTGGTGCGCTCGATCAGACGACGCAGCTTGCCCTGCACAAGGCTGAAGTTCAGCGAGCCAGGACCTTCTTCCACGGTAGGGAAATCGTTCGCCGGCAGTGTGGACAGCGTGAAGCGACTGCGACCCGCCTTGATCAACAGTTTCTGCTCATCGACGCGAATATCGATCAGCGCATCGCTCGGCAGGCTTTTGCAGATATCCATCAGCTTGCGTGCCGGTACGGTGATTTCACCTGGCTCAGCCGGTTCCTCCAGGGCAACGCGCCCAACCAGCTCGACCTCGAGGTCTGTGCCGGTCAACGACAGCTGCTGGCCTTCGACTACCAGCAGTACGTTGGAGAGGACCGGCAAGGTCTGGCGGCGCTCGACGACGCCGGCGACCAGTTGCAGGGGTTTCAACAGGGCTTCGCGTTGAATTGTGAAATGCATGGTCTAGTCCCTTGCCTCTTGGGCTGCGGTCAGGTGGTCAATGTACGCAGCAGATTCTTGTAATCCTCGCGGATATCCGCGTCGGATTCCCTTAATTGCGCAATCTTACGACAGGCATGAAGCACCGTGGTGTGGTCTCTTCCGCCGAATGCGTCGCCGATTTCCGGCAGGCTGTGATTAGTCAATTCCTTGGAGAGTGCCATGGCAACCTGACGCGGCCGAGCCACCGAGCGCGAACGGCGCTTGGAGAGCATGTCGGACATCTTGATCTTGTAGTACTCGACTACGGTGCGCTGGATGTTGTCGATGCTGACCAGCTTGTCCTGAAGGGCCAGCAGGTCCTTGAGCGACTCGCGGATCAGTTCGATGGTGATGTCACGTCCCATGAAGTGGGCATGCGCGATCACACGCTTCAACGCCCCCTCCAGCTCACGCACATTGGAACGGATGCGCTGCGCGATGAAGAATGCGGCGTCATGCGGCAGATCGACCTTGGCCTGCTCGGCCTTCTTCATCAGGATCGCCACCCGCGTTTCCAGCTCTGGCGGCTCGACGGCGACAGTCAATCCCCAACCAAAGCGCGACTTGAGACGCTCTTCCAGCCCCTCGATTTCCTTGGGATATCGATCGCTGGTGAGAATCACCTGTTGTCCGCCCTCCAGCAATGCGTTGAAGGTGTGGAAAAACTCCTCCTGCGAACGCTCTTTGCGGGCAAAGAACTGGATGTCGTCGATCAGTAGCGCGTCCACCGAACGGTAGAAGCGTTTGAATTCGTTGATCGCATTCAGCTGCAGCGCCTTCACCATATCCGCCACGAAGCGCTCGGAATGCAGGTAAACCACCTTGGCATTCGGATTCTTCTTCAGCAGGTGGTTACCCACAGCGTGCATCAAGTGCGTCTTACCGAGGCCGACACCGCCATAGAGGAACAGGGGGTTGTAGCCGTGCTTCGGGTTGTCCGCGACCTGCCAGGCAGCGGCACGAGCCAACTGGTTCGACTTACCCTCGACGAAGTTTTCGAAGGTGAAGGTACGGTTCAGGTAGCTGGTGTGCTTAAGCGCACCTTCAACCTGTACGGAACGTTCGGTGCGAATCGCTGGCGCGGGCACAACCGAAGCCAACGGATCGAAATTGTCGCGGGATTCTTCCACAGTCTCGATACGCATCTGCGGTGGCGCCACAGGAGCGGGGGGCGGCGGAGCCATGACCGGCGGCGGAGGCGGAGGGGCCTTCCGGGGAGCCGGGCTGCGTTTGCTGCCTATTAATAAGGAAAGGGCAGGCGCCAGACCGTTGCCTCGTTCGCCGAGCAACTCGAGAAGCCGGCCCATGTACTTTTCATTGACCCAATCGAGCACGAACCGGTTCGGCGCGTAGACGCGCAGTTCGTCTCCATCGGCTTCAACCTGTAACGGGCGGATCCAGGTGTTGAATTGCTGGGCAGGCAGCTCATCGCGCAGGAGTTCCACGCACTGCTGCCAAAGTTCCACTGACACGGATATCCCCCAAGTCGGAAAAGTGCCGGACGCAAAAAACAGCCGTCATTGTAGCGACCGCCCGAGGAGTTATCCACATGAAAGAGGGCGAATGGTTGAATAAAATCAAGATGTTATTCACCAGCCGAAATTGCCATCCGCTTGGCATGAATCTTGTGGATAACCATGGTTTAACCCGGCTTCTGAGTCTGGGGAAAACTCGTTGCACAACCACCCTGTGGGTAAAAGGTCATTCGATCCCCAGCTTCTACACGACAACCACACAGCCAGGACACGTCTTTTCGACAAGGTTGTTAGCCTGCTCATCAACAGGCAGAATGGGCCGTCCGCAAGGTTTTCCACAGGAAAGCCGCTCTACAGTTTCTAAAAACACAACCAAGCTTTCTTAATTCTTCCTTCCTTCTATATTCTTTTGCTCGACGGTACTGGTTGGAAATTGACCTGCACGCAGCGTTTCACTAGAATTGCCGGTCTCTTTAAACGGGGGCCACTTCCGGCCCGTAGTGACCACCAGGTAAAGCATCATGAAACGCACTTTCCAACCCAGCACCATCAAGCGCGCTCGCACCCACGGTTTCCGTGCCCGCATGGCCACCAAGAACGGCCGCCAAGTCCTGTCGCGTCGTCGCGCCAAGGGCCGCAAGCGCCTGACCGTCTGATTATCCGGAACGGGTGGTGAGTCAGGGCTTCGGTCGGGAAAAGCGTCTGCTGGTTCCCCGACAATTCAAGGCAGTCTTCGACTCACCCACCGGGAAGGTTCCCGGCAAGCACGTCCTGCTCCTCGCGCGTGATAACGGTCTTGATCATCCCCGTTTGGGTCTGGTGATCGGTAAGAAGAGCGTAAAGCTCTCCGTTGAGCGCAATCGCCTGAAACGCCAGATACGCGAATCCTTCCGTCACAACCTCGAGTTGTTGGTCGGCTGGGACATCGTGATCGTGGCGCGTAAAGGCATTGGCGAACTGGAGAATCCTGAGCTGAGACATCAGTTCGGCAAACTCTGGAAGCGCCTGGCGCGCAGCCGGACTCGCCCTGAACCATCGACCGGATCAGGGGTGTCCGACAGTCCCCATGCGTAAACTGGCCCTCGCTCCGATCCAGTTCTACCGCTACGCCATCAGCCCGCTGATGGCCAATCACTGTCGTTTCTATCCCAGTTGTTCCTGCTACGCGCAGGAGGCCATCGAACAGCATGGCGTCCTGCGTGGCGGCTGGCTGACCCTGCGTCGGCTGGGCCGCTGTCATCCGTGGAATCCGGGCGGCTATGACCCGGTGCCACCCGCCAACACATCCCAATCCTCTTCGATGGCCGAGTAATCATGGATATTCAACGCTCGATCCTGATCGTCGCCCTGGCAATCGTGTCCTACTTGATGGTTCTGCAGTGGAACCAGGACTACGGCCAAGCTGCCCTACCGACCACAGGCACCAGCGCGATCACCGCGCAAGCGACCCTCCCGGACGACACCGCAAGCGCCAAGACCAGCGACGATGTGCCGACCGCCACTACCGCGGAACGCAATGAGCCGGCAGTCGCCCAGGTTGCCCCCAGCAGCGACCTGATCCGCGTTGAAACCGATGTCCTCAACCTAGCCATCGATCCGAACGGCGGTGACATCGTCCAGCTGACCCTGCCTAAGTACCCACGCCGCCAGGATCGTCCGGACGTTCCCTTCCAGTTGTTCGACAACGGTGGCGAACGCCTGTACCAGGCACAGAGCGGCCTCGTCGGCGCCAACGGCCCGGACGCGCGTGCCAACGGTCGTCCGCTGTACAGCGCGACTCAACGCAGCTACACGCTGGCCGAAGGCCAGGAGCAACTGGTAGTCGACCTCACCTTCAGCGAAGCCGGCGTCAACTACACCAAGCGCTTCACCCTCACCCGCGGCAAGTACGAGCTACAGGTGTCGTACAAGATCGACAACCAGAGCGCCCAGCCCTGGACCGGCAGCATGTACGCCCAGCTGAAACGTGACGCCAGCGCTGATCCGTCGTCCACCACCGCAACCGGCGTGTCCACCTACCTGGGCGCCGCCGTCTGGACCCCGGACGAGCCGTACAAGAAGATCTCCATGAAGGACATGGACAAGCAGGCCTTCAAGGAAAGTGTCCAAGGTGGTTGGGTAGCCTGGCTGCAGCACTACTTCGTGACCGCCTGGGTCGCCGACAAGGACCAGAACAGCACCGTCCAGACCCGCAAGGATTCAAAGGGCAACTACATCGTTGGCTTCGTAGGCTCCGCGTTGAACGTGCCGGCCGGTGCTTCCGCCGAAACTTCCGCAACCCTGTACGCCGGTCCTAAGACCCAGAGCCACCTGAAACAACTTTCCCCGGGCCTGGAACTAACCGTCGACTACGGCTTCCTGTGGTTCATCGCCCAGCCGATCTTCTGGCTGCTGCAACATATCCACAGCCTGCTCGGCAACTGGGGCTGGTCGATCATCGTCCTGACCATCATGATCAAGGGCGCGTTCTTCCCGCTCTCGGCCGCGAGCTACAGATCCATGGCGCGTATGCGTGCTGTATCGCCGAAGCTGCAGGCACTGAAAGAGCAGCACGGTGACGATCGCCAGAAGATGTCCCAGGCGATGATGGAGCTGTACAAGAAGGAGAAGATCAACCCGCTGGGCGGCTGCCTGCCAATCCTGGTACAGATGCCGGTTTTCCTGGCCCTCTACTGGGTACTGCTGGAAAGCGTGGAAATGCGCCAAGCCCCGTGGATGTTCTGGATCACCGACCTGTCGATCAAGGACCCGTTCTTCATCCTGCCGATAATCATGGGCGCGACCATGTTCATCCAGCAGCAGCTGAACCCGACTCCGCCGGATCCCATGCAGGCCAAGGTACTGAAGCTGATGCCGATCATCTTCACCTTCTTCTTCCTGTGTTTCCCGGCAGGCCTGGTGGTTTACTGGGTGGTCAACAACATCCTGTCGATCGCACAGCAGTGGTACATTACCCGGCAGATCGAGGCGGCCAGCAAGAAGGCAGCAGCCTGACAGCGACGCCAGTCAGCTTGAACAAGACGCCCCCTCTGGGGGCGTCTTGCTATCCGCAATCCGCAGACCCTCGGGTATCCACAGATGAATCCTGTCCGTGACACCATTGCTGCCGTCGCAACCGCCCAGGGGCGGGGCGGCGTAGGTATCGTCCGCGTTTCCGGGCCACACGCCGCACGTATAGCCGAGGCTATCAGCGGCCGCGCACCCAAGCCCCGCTTCGCCCATTACGGCCCATTCCTCGACGCCTCTGGTCAAACACTCGACCAGGGAATTGCTCTCTACTTCCCGGGTCCCAACTCCTTTACCGGTGAAGACGTCTTCGAGCTGCAAGGCCACGGTGGTCCAGTTGTGATGGACCTGTTGCTGCGCCGCTGCATGGAGCTCGGTGCGCGTCAGGCTCGCCCTGGCGAGTTCAGCGAGCGCGCCTTCCTGAATGACAAGCTAGACCTGGCCCAGGCTGAAGCGATAGCTGATCTGATCGAAGCCAGTTCAGAACAAGCCGCGCGCAATGCGCTGCGCTCGCTGCAAGGCGAATTTTCCAGGCGCGTGCATACGCTCACCGAGAAACTGATCGAACTGCGTATCTACGTAGAGGCTGCGATCGACTTCCCCGAGGAAGAGATCGACTTCCTCGCCGATGGCCATGTGCTTGGGCTACTGGATGGCGTGCGGGATAACTTATCCACAGTCATTCGCGAAGCTGGACAGGGGGCGTTGCTGCGCGACGGCATGAACGTGGTGATCGCAGGGCGCCCCAACGCCGGAAAATCGAGCCTGCTGAATGCCCTCGCGGGACGTGAAGCGGCCATTGTCACTGACATCGCCGGTACTACTCGCGACGTGTTGCGCGAACATATCCACATCGATGGAATGCCGCTGCACGTGGTGGATACCGCCGGCCTGCGGGACACGGACGACCATGTGGAAAAGATCGGCGTAGAGCGCGCGCTCAAGGCCATTGGAGAAGCGGATCGCGTGCTATTGGTGGTCGACGCCACAGCCCCCGAGGCTGCTGATCCCTTTGCCCTGTGGCCTGAATTCCTGGATCAGAAGCCTGACCCGGCCAGGGTCACCTTGATTCGCAACAAGGCCGACATTAGCGGCGAATCCATCGGCCTGGAAATCAGCGAGGATCGTCATGTCACCATCAGCCTTTCCGCGCGATCCGGCGATGGCCTGGAACTACTGCGCGAACACCTGAAGGCCTGCATGGGTTATCAACAAACCGCAGAGAGCAGCTTCAGCGCGCGCCGTCGTCATCTGGAAGCCCTCCGCCTTGCAGGCTCCTTCCTAGAACACGGTCGCTCTCAGCTCACCCTGGCAGGCGCCGGGGAACTGCTGGCAGAAGACCTGCGCCAGGCTCAGCAAGCCCTGGGCGAAATCACTGGCGCCTTCAGCTCAGACGACCTCCTCGGCCGTATCTTCTCCAGCTTCTGCATCGGCAAGTAAGCCGAACACCTTCCTTTTTATCCACAGACGACGCGACTGCCCGCTTTTTGGGCGGTCCGTCGCTGCCTGTCTGCTGAAAAATAGCGGTCCTGAACCCTGTTGATAAGTTACCGATAACCCAGTCCATAACCCTGGTGAAAACCAGAGGGATAAATCCCCTGTGCATAACCATGCATTAGGTGCACAGCTTTCTGACGGCATACACAACGGCTACTGGCAGGAATGTAACAGGATTATCATTCCCTGGAATACCCGACCTTGATGGCCTAGAGATACTTATCCACAGAAATGTGCTTCCCTAAGGTATAAACATAAGAACAAGCTTTTTAAAAAATTCTCCTCTTTTGTTTTCTTTTACCCACAAGGACATTTCCACAGATGGATAACTTTCCTGAAAAAGCGTCACGAGGGCAGACTGGCTATTTTTTGGCCAGAAGGCTTCAAGCGAATGGGCAAATTCCCCTATACTGTGCGGCTTTCTCTATTTCCCAGCCTTGAACAGGCACGAGGTGCGCGGTGGATTTCCCTTCCCGTTTTGACGTGATCGTGATCGGTGGCGGCCATGCCGGCACTGAGGCCGCCCTGGCAGCCGCACGCATGGGCGTGAAGACCCTTCTGCTTACCCACAATGTCGAAACCCTCGGCCAGATGAGCTGCAACCCGGCCATCGGCGGTATCGGCAAGAGCCACCTGGTCAAGGAAATTGACGCCCTTGGCGGCGCCATGGCGACCGCCACCGATCTGGGCGGAATCCAGTTTCGAGTCCTGAACAGCCGCAAAGGGCCGGCCGTACGTGCTACCCGTGCCCAGGCAGACCGCGTGCTCTACAAGGCCGCCATTCGCGAGATACTCGAGAACCAGTCGAACCTGTGGATATTCCAGCAGGCTTGCGATGACCTGATCGTCGAGAACGACCAGGTGAAGGGCGTAGTGACGCAAATGGGGCTGCGCTTCCTGGCAGAGTCCGTCGTCCTGACCACCGGAACCTTCCTCGGCGGACTTATTCACATCGGCCTGCAAAACTATTCCGGTGGCCGTGCCGGCGATCCGCCGTCCATAGCGCTGGCGCAGCGCCTTCGTGAGCTGCCGCTGCGCGTCGGTCGTCTGAAGACCGGCACCCCGCCGCGGATCGACGGACGCTCTGTGGATTTCTCGGTAATGACCGAGCAGCCCGGCGATACGCCCATTCCTGTGATGTCTTTCGTTGGCTCGAAGGAACAGCATCCACGCCAGGTAAGTTGCTGGATCACCCACACCAACGCGCGTACCCACGAGATCATCGCCAACAACCTCGACCGCTCGCCGATGTACTCCGGCGTGATCGAAGGCATCGGTCCGCGCTACTGCCCGTCCATCGAAGACAAGATCCATCGCTTCGCCGACAAGGACAGCCACCAGGTATTCCTCGAGCCGGAAGGCCTGACGACCCATGAGCTGTATCCCAATGGCATATCCACTTCACTGCCGTTCGACGTGCAGCTGGAGATCGTGCGCTCCATCCGTGGCATGGAGAACGCCCACATCGTCCGTCCCGGCTATGCCATCGAGTACGACTACTTCGACCCGCGCGACCTGAAGTACAGCCTGGAAACCAAGGTCATCTCCGGCCTGTTCTTCGCGGGCCAGATCAACGGCACCACCGGCTACGAAGAAGCCGGCGCCCAGGGCTTGCTCGCTGGCGCCAACGCTGCCCTGCGCGCCCAGGGCAAAGAAGCCTGGTGCCCTCGTCGTGACGAGGCGTATATCGGCGTGCTTGTTGACGACCTGATTACCCTGGGCACCCAGGAGCCCTACCGCATGTTCACTTCGCGCGCCGAGTACCGGCTGATCCTGCGGGAAGACAACGCGGACCTGCGCCTGACTGAGAAAGGGCGGGAACTCGGATTGGTCGATGACAAGCGCTGGGCGGCCTTCGAAGCCAAGCGCGAGGGCATTGCCGTCGAGGAACAGCGCCTGAAGAGCACCTGGGTTCGCCCTGGAACGCCGGAAGGCGAAGCGATTTCCCAGCGCTTCGGCACGCCGCTGGCCCATGAGTACAACCTGCTCAACCTGCTGAGTCGCCCGGAAATCGATTACGCCGGCCTGGTGGAAGTCACAGGCGGTGGTGCCGAAGACCCGCAAGTCGCCGAGCAGGTCGAGATCAAGACCAAGTACGCCGGCTACATCGACCGCCAGCAGGATGAGATCGCCCGCTTGCGTGCAAGCGAAGACATTCGCCTGCCCGAGGACCTGGACTACGCGAGCATTTCTGGCCTGTCCAAGGAGATCCAGCACAAGCTTGGCAACTCCCGTCCGGAAACCCTGGGCCAGGCAGGCCGTATTCCCGGTGTCACCCCGGCGGCAATTTCCCTGTTGCTGATTCACTTGAAGAAACGCGGCGCTGGCCGTCAGCTGGAGCAGAGCGCCTGATGTCCCTGGTTACCCAACGCCATGCTGACGAGCTGTCCCATGGCGCAAAGCAGCTTGCTGTCGAGCTGTCCCCGGAGAAACAGAAAGGGCTCCTTGCCTATCTGGCCTTGCTGATCAAGTGGAACAAGGCCTACAACCTGACTGCCGTGCGTGATCCCGATGAAATGGTCTCGCGTCATCTGCTCGATAGCCTCAGCGTGGTGCCACATGTGGCAACGCTTGGGGATAACTGGCTGGATGTCGGTAGCGGCGGAGGCATGCCCGGCATCCCGCTGGCCATCCTGTTCCCTGAGCGGCAATTCACTCTGCTCGATTCCAACGGAAAGAAGACACGCTTCCTCACCCAGGTGAAGCTGGAGCTGAAACTCACCAATCTCGAAGTTGTCCACAGCCGGGTCGAGGCCTTCACACCGGAGCAGCCATTCGATGGGATCGTTTCGCGTGCATTCAGCTCGCTGGAGGATTTCAGCAACTGGACTCGGCATCTGGGCGACGGCGAAACACGCTGGCTGGCCATGAAGGGACTGCACCCGGATGACGAGCTCCAGGCACTGCCGTCCGACTTCCACGTCGAGACCGCGCATCAGCTGGACGTTCCCGGTTGCCAAGGTCAGCGCCATCTGCTGATACTGCGCCGCACGCTATGAGGGGGAAGGTGGCCATGGCCAAGGTATTCGCAATCGCCAATCAGAAAGGCGGGGTCGGCAAGACCACCACCTGTGTCAACCTCGCCGCCTCGCTGGTTGCCACGAAGCGGCGCGTGCTGCTGATCGACCTCGACCCCCAGGGTAATGCGACCATGGGCAGCGGCATCGACAAGCTCGCCCTGGAGCATTCCGTCTACGACGTGCTGACCGGGGAGTGCGACCTGGCTACCGCCATGCAGTACTCCGAGCACGGCGGCTATCAGCTGCTGCCGGCTAACCGCGACCTAACCGCGGCAGAAGTGGCCCTGCTGGACATGCCGAGCAAGGAGCATCGGCTGCGCGAAGCATTGGCTCCGATTCGCGAGAACTACGACTACATCCTCATCGACTGCCCGCCTTCGCTGTCGATGCTGACGATCAACGCTTTGGTTGCCTCCGACGGCGTGATCATTCCCATGCAGTGCGAGTACTACGCACTCGAAGGCTTGTCGGACCTGGTGAACAGCATCCAGCGCATCGCCCACTTGCTGAATCCGAATCTGAAGATCGAGGGTCTGTTGCGTACCATGTACGACCCGCGCATCAGCCTGACCAACGACGTATCGGCGCAACTCAAGGCGCATTTCGGCGACAAGCTCTACGATGCCGTCATCCCACGTAACGTCCGCCTGGCTGAGGCTCCCAGTTTCGGCATGCCGGCCTTGGTCTACGACAAGCAATCCCGTGGCGCCATCGCCTATCTCGCACTGGCTGGTGAACTGGTCCGCCGCCAGCGCGCCAATGCTAAAACCGCTACCGCATAAGGAATCCGCATGGCCGCGAAAAAACGAGGTCTGGGCCGTGGCTTGGACGCCCTGCTAGGCGGCAGTACCGTCACCAAACTCGAAGAAGAAGCTGTCCAGGTCGATACCCGCGAGCTGCAACACCTGCCTCTGGACCTGATCCAGCGCGGCAAGTACCAGCCCCGCCGCGACATGGACCCTACGGCCCTGGAAGAACTGGCCCAATCGATCAGGGCCCAGGGCGTCATGCAACCTATCGTGGTGCGCCCGATCGGTTCCGGTCGTTACGAGATCATCGCCGGCGAACGTCGCTGGCGCGCTAGCCAGCAGGCTGGTCTGGACAAGATTCCGGCCATGGTCCGCGAAGTTCCGGACGAAGCGGCCATCGCCATGGCACTGATCGAGAACATCCAGCGCGAGGACCTCAATCCCATCGAGGAAGCCATCGCCTTACAGCGCCTGCAGCAGGAGTTCCAGCTTACCCAGCAGCAGGTCGCTGAAGCCGTCGGCAAATCCCGCGTGACCATCACCAACCTGCTGCGCCTGATTGGCCTGCCGGAAGAGATCAAAACCCTGCTTTCCCATGGCGATCTGGAAATGGGGCATGCCCGTGCACTGCTCGGTCTTCCCCTGGAACGTCAGGTGGAAGGGGCGCGACATGTTGTCGCACGCGGGCTCACCGTGCGCCAAACCGAGGCACTGGTACGGCAGTGGATGAACAGCAAGGAAAAAGCTGTCGAAGTGGTCAAGGCCGACCCCGATATCAGCAGGCTCGAACAGCGCCTGGCTGAGCGGTTGGGCGCTCCGGTGCAGATCAAGCACGGTCAGAAAGGCAAAGGACAACTCGTCATTCGCTACAACTCCCTCGATGAACTACAGGGTGTTCTGGCCCACATCCGCTGAAACATTTGGCGCTGTAGCGGCGGTCGGATTTCACTACCCGCCAGTTGAACGGGGGGGGTTCCCCCCCTATACTCTGCGCGCAATTTTGTCGGCACAAAGTATGCCAAGTCGTTGATTCCAGCGGCCGACTCCAGAGGACCTGCTGCGATGGATATCCGCACGCCAAACCGCCTGCCTTTCCATCGTGTACCGGTCTTTCCGGTGCTGCTGGTGCAACTGGTCGTCCTGCTGCTCGCTGCTGTCGTTCTCTGGCAGTGGCGCGGCACGGTAGCTGGATACTCTGGCTTGTGCGGCGGCTTGGTCGCCTGGGTGCCGAACCTGTATTTCGCCCGCAAGGCGTTCCGTTACAGCGGAGCCCGTGCTGCCCAGGCGATAGTCCGCTCTTTCTATGCGGGCGAAATGGGCAAGCTGATTCTGACGGCAGTGCTGTTTGCACTGACGTTTGCAGGTGTGAAACCTCTGGATGCGCCGGCAGTTTTCGGCGTCTTCCTGCTGACCCAGTCGGTCAGCTGGTTCGCGCCCCTGCTGATGAGAACAAGACTTTCGAAACCTTAGGGCGTTTGAGGCAAACATGGCAGAGCAAACCGCTTCGGGCTATATCCAGCACCACCTGCAGAACCTGACCTTCGGTCGTCTGCCCAATGGCGATTGGGGCTTTGCCCACACCGCCGAGCAAGCCAAGGAAATGGGCTTCTGGGCTTTCCACGTGGACACCCTGGGCTGGTCCATCGGCCTCGGCCTGCTGTTCGTAATCCTCTTCCGCATGGCGGCTAAGAAAGCCACTTCCGGCATTCCCGGCGGCCTGCAGAACCTCGTCGAAGTGATGGTCGACTTCGTCGACACCAACGTCAAAGACACCTTCCACGGTCGCAACCCACTGATCGCCCCGCTGGCGCTGACCATCTTCGTCTGGATCTTCCTGATGAACGCCATCGACCTGATCCCGGTGGACTGGATCCCGATGCTGGCCGTACTCATCTCCGGTGATTCGCACATTCCGTTCCGTGCCGTTCCGACCACCGACCCGAATGCCACGCTGGGCATGGCCTTCTCGGTGTTCGGCTTGATCATCTTCTACAGCATCAAGGTTAAAGGCATCGGCGGCTTCCTCGGCGAACTGACCCTGCACCCCTTCAGCAGCAAGAACATCTTCGTTCAGATCCTGCTGATTCCGGTCAACTTCCTGCTCGAGTTCGTCACCCTGATCGCCAAGCCCATCTCTCTGGCTCTGCGTCTGTTCGGCAACATGTACGCCGGCGAGTTGGTGTTCATCCTTATTGCCGTGATGTTCGGCGCAGGCATCCTGCTGCTGAGCGGTCTGGGTGTCGCACTGCAGTGGGCGTGGGCTGTGTTCCACATCCTGATCATCACCCTGCAGGCCTTCATCTTCATGATGCTGACCATCGTCTATCTGTCGATGGCGCATGAGGACAACCATTAATAACGCGCAGCGCATCAACTGACCTTCTTCCGAAAAGGAAGAAGGTGCCCGAAAGGCGAGAGGATGCGCTGTTTGTTTGAGATGGTTCCGGCTTCGGGCCGGAAAGCCCGCAAGGGCAGTGGGAACAAAACGATTTCGCTTTACCGCTTCACTTAAACCTTAACCAACACGACATAAAGTCGGGAGGAAAAATGGAAACTGTAGTAGGTCTGACCGCGATCGCCGTAGCTCTGCTGATTGGTCTGGGTGCCCTGGGTACCGCCATTGGCTTCGGTCTGCTGGGTGGCAAGTTCCTGGAAGGCGCTGCTCGCCAGCCGGAAATGGTTCCGATGCTGCAAGTTAAGATGTTCATCGTGGCCGGTCTGCTCGACGCCGTAACCATGATCGGCGTTGGTATCGCCCTGTTCTTCACCTTCGCTAACCCGTTCATTGCTCAGGTAGCCCAGTAATCCTCGATTTTCGAGGATTCGACTGACAACGAACGAGCGAGGTGTTGGCGTGAACATTAATGCAACCCTGATCGGCCAGTCCGTTGCGTTCTTCATCTTCGTACTGTTCTGCATGAAGTTCGTGTGGCCCCCGGTCATCACTGCTCTGCGTGAACGTCAGAAGAAGATCGCTGATGGTCTGGACGCTGCCAACCGTGCGGCTCGTGACCTGGAGCTGGCCCATGAAAAAGTGGGTCAGCAACTGCGCGAAGCCAAGGCTCAGGCAGCTGAAATCATCGAGCAAGCCAAAAAGCGCGCTACCCAGATCGTCGACGAATCTCGCGATCAGGCACGTGCTGAAGGCGAGCGCCTGAAGGCGCAAGCTCAGGCTGAGATCGAACAGGAACTGAACAGCGTCAAAGACGCCCTGCGTGCCCAACTGGGCAGCCTGGCCGTCAATGGTGCCGAGAAGATCCTGGGTGCCACTATCGATCAAAACGCGCACGCGGAGCTGGTTAACAAACTAGCAGCCGAAATCTAAGCGAGGGCGATCATGGCAGAACTGACCACGCTGGCCCGACCTTACGCCAAGGCTGCTTTCGAGTACGCCCAGGCCCATCAGCAGCTGGCCGCCTGGTCGGCCATGCTAGGCCTGGCCGCTGCGGTGTCGCAGGACGACACCATGCAGCGCGTGCTCAAAGCCCCGCGTCTGACGAGCGCAGAGAAAGCCAATGCCTTCATTGAGGTAGTTGGCGACAAGTTCGATGCCCAGGCACAGAACTTCATCCATGTCGTTTCCGAGAATGGCCGCCTCGTGCTGCTGTCGGAAATCGCCGAACAGTTCGAGCTGTACAAGGCCGAGCAGGAAAAGTCGGTAGATGTGGAAGTAACCAGTGCCTTCGCATTGAGCGATGAACAGCAAGACAAACTCGCCAAGGTTCTCAGCGCACGGCTCAGCCGGGAAGTGCGTCTGCACGCCGTGGAAGACTCCAGCCTCATTGGTGGTGTAGTCATCCGCGCCGGCGACCTGGTTATCGATGGCTCGGTTCGCGGCAAAATCGCGAAACTGGCCGAAGCGTTGAAATCTTGAGTTTGAAGGGGCAGCAGAGCAATGCAGCAACTCAATCCTTCCGAAATTAGTGAAATCATCAAGGGACGTATCGAGAAACTCGACGTCTCTTCCCAAGCCCGCAACGAAGGCACCATCGTCTCCGTTTCCGACGGCATCGTGCGCATCTACGGCCTGGCCGATGTGATGTACGGTGAAATGATCGAGTTCCCGGGCGGCATCTACGGTATGGCGCTGAACCTGGAGCAAGACTCCGTTGGTGCCGTAATCCTGGGCAAATACCTCGGTCTGGCCGAAGGTATGAGCGCCAAGTGCACCGGCCGCATCCTGGAAGTCCCGGTTGGTCCGGAACTGCTGGGTCGCGTCGTTGACGCCCTGGGCAACCCGATCGACGGCAAAGGTCCGATCAACGCTGCTGCCACCGATGCGGTGGAAAAAGTAGCGCCGGGCGTGATCTGGCGTAAGTCGGTAGACCAGCCGGTACAGACCGGTTACAAGGCCGTTGACGCCATGATCCCGATCGGCCGTGGCCAGCGTGAGCTGATCATCGGTGACCGTCAGATTGGTAAGACTGCCCTGGCCGTCGACGCCATCATCAACCAGAAAGACAGCGGCATCCGCTGCGTCTACGTAGCTATCGGTCAGAAGCAATCGACCATCGCCAACGTAGTTCGCAAGCTGGAAGAAAACGGCGCCCTGGCCAACACCATCATCGTGGCCGCCAGTGCTTCCGAATCCCCTGCTCTGCAGTACATCGCTCCGTACTCCGGCTGCACCATGGGTGAGTACTTCCGCGACCGCGGCGAAGACGCACTGATCATCTATGATGACCTGTCCAAGCAAGCCGTAGCGTACCGCCAGATCTCCCTGCTGCTGCGCCGTCCGCCGGGCCGCGAAGCTTACCCGGGCGACGTGTTCTATCTCCACAGCCGTCTGCTGGAGCGTGCTTCCCGCGTTTCCGAAGAGTACGTCGAGAAGTTCACCAACGGCGCTGTGAAAGGCAAGACTGGTTCCCTGACCGCCCTGCCGATCATCGAAACCCAGGCTGGTGACGTTTCCGCGTTCGTTCCGACCAACGTGATCTCCATCACCGACGGTCAGATCTTCCTGGAATCCGCACTGTTCAACTCGGGTATCCGTCCGGCCGTCAACGCCGGTATCTCGGTATCCCGTGTTGGTGGCGCGGCCCAGACCAAGATCATCAAGAAGCTCTCCGGTGGTATCCGTACCGCCCTGGCCCAGTACCGTGAACTGGCTGCGTTCGCGCAGTTCGCTTCCGACCTGGACGAGGCTACCCGCAAGCAACTTGAGCACGGTCAGCGCGTTACCGAGCTGATGAAGCAGAAGCAGTACGCGCCCATGTCCATCGCCGACATGTCGCTGAGCCTGTACGCCGCCGAGCGTGGCTTCCTGCAGGACATCGAGCTCGCCAAGATCGGCGCCTTCGAACAAGCCTTGATCGCCTACTTCAACCGTGATCACGCCGCCCTGATGGCGAAGATCAACGAGAAGGGTGACTTCAACGACGAAATCGACGCCGGCATCAAGGCTGGTATCGAGAAGTTCAAGGCCACCCAAACCTGGTAAGCCGCAGCGGGGGGTCGAAAGGCCCCCCGCCTGCTAACCCGATAGGTGTTACATGGCAGGCGCAAAAGAGATTCGCAGCAAGATTGCGAGCATCAAAAGCACGCAGAAGATCACCAGCGCCATGGAAAAGGTGGCGGTCAGCAAGATGCGCAGGGCTCAACTGCGTATGGCTGCCAGCCGCCCCTACGCGGAGCGCATCCGCCAGGTGATCGGTCATTTGGCCAACGCGAACCCGGAATACCGTCATCCCTTCATGATCGAGCGTGAAGTCAAGCGCGTCGGTTATGTCGTGGTGAGCAGCGACCGTGGTCTGTGCGGCGGCTTGAACATCAACCTGTTCAAGACTCTGGTCAAAGACATGGCGGGTTACCGTCAGGACGGCGTGGAGATCGACCTCTGCGTGATTGGTGGCAAGGGTGCGGCCTTCTTCCGCAACTACGGCGGCAACGTCGTTGCAGCCATCAGCCACCTCGGCGAGGAACCCTCGATCAACGACCTGATCGGCAGCGTCAAGGTCATGCTCGATGCATACCTGGATGGCCGTATCGATCGCCTGTTCGTGGTCTCCAACAAGTTCGTCAACACCATGACGCAGAAGCCGACCGTGGACCAACTGGTTCCGCTGGTGGCCGACCCGGATCAAGAGTTGAAGCATCACTGGGACTACCTCTACGAACCCGATGCCAAGGAGATCCTCGAAGGTCTTCTGGTGCGCTACGTGGAATCCCAGGTGTATCAGGCCGTGGTAGAGAACAACGCCTGCGAGCAGGCGGCACGGATGATCGCGATGAAGAACGCCACCGACAACGCCGGTGACCTGATCAGCAACCTCCAGCTGATCTACAACAAGGCGCGTCAGGCAGCGATCACTCAAGAGATTTCGGAAATCGTCGGCGGCGCTGCCGCGGTTTAAGACCGGTTCATATATTTAGAGGAACCAGATATGAGTAGCGGACGTATCGTTCAAATCATCGGCGCCGTTATCGACGTGGAATTCCCGCGTGATCAGGTGCCGAACGTATACGACGCGCTGAAAGTCAGCGGCGTCGAAACCACCCTGGAAGTTCAGCAGCAGCTGGGCGACGGCGTGGTTCGTTCCATCGCAATGGGTTCGACCGAAGGCCTCAAGCGTGGCCTGGACGTTTCCAACACTGGCAAGGCCATCTCCGTCCCGGTTGGTAAAGCAACTCTGGGCCGCATCATGGACGTGCTGGGCAACCCCATCGACGAAGCCGGCCCCATCGGCGAAGAAGAGCGCTGGGTTATCCACCGCGACGCTCCGTCCTACGCTGAGCAGGCGGGTGGCAACGAGCTGCTGGAAACCGGCATCAAGGTAATCGACCTGGTCTGCCCCTTCGCCAAAGGCGGTAAGGTCGGCCTGTTCGGTGGCGCCGGTGTAGGCAAGACCGTAAACATGATGGAACTGATCCGTAACATCGCGATCGAGCACAGCGGTTATTCCGTGTTCGCTGGCGTGGGTGAGCGTACTCGTGAGGGTAACGACTTCTACCACGAGATGAAGGATTCCAACGTTCTGGACAAAGTGGCCCTGGTATACGGCCAGATGAACGAGCCGCCGGGCAACCGTCTGCGCGTTGCACTGACCGGTCTGACCATGGCCGAGAAGTTCCGTGACGAAGGTCGCGACGTTCTGCTGTTCGTCGACAACATCTACCGTTACACCCTGGCCGGTACCGAAGTATCCGCGCTGCTGGGTCGTATGCCGTCCGCTGTGGGTTACCAGCCGACCCTGGCCGAGGAAATGGGCGTTCTGCAAGAGCGCATCACCTCCACCAAGACCGGTTCGATCACCTCCATTCAGGCCGTATACGTTCCTGCGGACGACCTGACCGACCCGTCCCCGGCGACCACCTTCGCCCACCTGGACGCCACCGTCGTACTGTCCCGTGACATCGCCTCGCTGGGTATTTACCCGGCAGTTGATCCGCTGGACTCGACCTCCCGCCAGCTGGACCCGCTGGTGATCGGTCAGGACCACTACGAGACCGCTCGTGGCGTCCAGTACGTTCTGCAGCGTTACAAGGAACTGAAGGACATCATCGCGATCCTGGGTATGGACGAACTGTCCGAAGCGGACAAGCAGCTCGTTAACCGTGCTCGTAAGATCCAGCGCTTCCTGTCCCAGCCGTTCTTCGTTGCCGAAGTCTTCACCGGTTCCCCGGGTAAGTACGTGTCGCTGAAAGACACCATCGCTGGCTTCAAAGGCATCCTCAACGGTGACTACGACCACCTGCCCGAGCAGGCGTTCTACATGGTCGGCGGCATCGAAGAAGCCATCGAGAAAGCGAAGAAACTGTAACCCCCTGAGCGCCCGGCAACGGGCGCTTACGTGAGGCAAGCGTATGGCTATTACTGTCCATTGCGATATCGTCAGCGCCGAAGCGGAGATCTTCTCCGGTCTGGTGGAGATGGTGATTGCGCACGGCCACCTGGGCGATCTGGGTATCGCTCCGGGTCACGCCCCGCTGATCACCGACCTCAAGCCGGGTCCGATCCGCCTGGTCAAGCAGGGTGGTGAGGAGGAGGTGTACTACATCTCCGGTGGTTTCCTCGAGGTCCAGCCCAACATGGTGAAGGTCCTGGCCGACACCGTGCTACGCGCCGGCGACCTGGACGAAGCTGCTGCTCAGGAGTCCCTCAAGGCTGCTGAGAAGGCCCTCCACGAGAAGGGCGCGGAGTTCGATTACTCCGCCGCCTCCGCTCGTCTGGCCGAGGCCGCAGCGCAACTGCGTACCGTCCAGCAGATCCGCAAGAAGTTCGGCGGCTAAGGCCCAAGGCTTCATTGTGGATAAGTAAAAGGGTAGCCTTGGCTACCCTTTTTCTTTTCCGGTTTTCCGGTTTTCGCTTACCAGCCTGATTCGGTGATCCTCTCCATGTCCCTCGATATAGTCATCCTCGCCGCTGGCCAGGGCACGCGCATGCGTTCGACCCTGCCCAAGGTCCTGCATCCCGTGGCCGGCAAGGCCATGCTCGGTCACGTCATCGATACCGCGCGCGAGCTCGAGCCCAAGGGCGTCCATGTGGTGATTGGCCACGGTGCTGAAACGGTACGCGAGCGACTGGCCGCGGACGACCTGAATTTCGTCTTGCAGGCCGAACAACTGGGCACTGGCCATGCCGTCGCCCAGGCCCTGCCGGAGCTTTCTGCCGAGCGAGTGCTGATCCTTTACGGCGACGTACCGCTGATCGAGGTGGAGACGCTGCAGCGCCTGCTGGAGAAGGTGAAGGACGATCAGCTTGCCCTGCTCACAGTGGACCTGCTCGATCCCACCGGCTACGGCCGCATCGTCCGTGATGCTGCGGGCGTGGTGAAGGCCATCGTCGAGCACAAGGATGCAACCCCCGAGCAGCGCGCCATCTGCGAAGGCAACACAGGCATCCTCGCCGTGCCTGGCAAGCGCCTGGCCGATTGGCTTGGACGGCTCTCCAACAACAATGCCCAGGGCGAGTACTACCTCACTGACGTCATTGCAATGGCAGTGGCGGACGGCCTGGTAGTGGCCACGGAGCAGCCCCATGACGCAATGGAAGTGCAGGGCGCCAATGACCGCATCCAGCTGTCTGAACTCGAGCGCCATTTCCAGAAGCGCGCTGCCCGCCGCCTGATGGCGCAGGGCGTGACCCTACTGGACCCCGCCCGCTTCGACGTGCGTGGCGAAGTGAAAGTAGGCCGCGATGTGCTCATCGACGTGAACGTCATCCTCGAAGGCCGTGTGGTGATCGAAGACGGTGTGCAGATCGGCCCTAACTGCGTCATCAAGGACAGCACCCTGCGTCGTGGGGCAGTGGTCAAGGCCAACAGCCACCTGGAAGGCGCCGAACTGGGTGAGGGCGCCGATTGCGGTCCCTTCGCGCGTCTGCGTCCGGGGGCGGTGCTGGGCGCGAAGGCCCATGTGGGTAACTTCGTCGAGCTGAAAAACGCCGTGATGGGCGAGGGCGCCAAGGCCGGTCACCTGGCCTACCTGGGCGACGCCGAGATAGGCGCGCGCACCAACATCGGTGCCGGCACCATCACCTGTAACTACGACGGTGCCAACAAGTTCCGCACTGTCATGGGGGAGGATGTGTTCATCGGCTCCAACAGCTCGCTGGTTGCACCGGTCACTTTGGGCGATGGCGTCACCACCGGTGCAGGCTCTACCATCACTCAGGACGTACCGGCTAACACCCTGGCTGTAGGTCGCGCCAAACAGCGCAATATCGAAGGCTGGAAGCGTCCGGTGAAGATCAAGAAGTAGTCTGTGGAAAACCAGGGTTGTGGATAGCTCACGACCCGAACAAAAAGGCGGCCCAGGCCGCCTTTTGTCGTTTTCGGGGTTGACGCGAAAGCTTCGTTAGGTTCTGATTCGCGCCATTATCTTTCGAAACGAAACTTCTTAGATGACGAAACGCAACACGCCTCAGCGCCGCCACGCGATCCTTGCAATGCTCGACGAGCAGGGCGAGGTGAGTGTCGACGAGTTGGCCAAGGCTTTCGCCACTTCCGAAGTGACTATCCGCAAGGACCTCACCGCCCTCGAAAAGAACGGTTTGCTGCTGCGTCGCTATGGTGGTGCCGTGCCGATGCCGCAGGAACTGATCGGCGAAAACAACCAGCCGGTGTCGTCCTACAAGCTAGCCATCGCCCGAGCGGCCGTCGGCTGCATACGCGAGCACGCGCGCATCATCATCGACAGCGGCAGCACCACTGCCGCCATGATCCCGGAGCTTGGGCACAAGCCGGGTCTGGTCGTGATGACCAACTCGCTCAACGTCGCCAACGCCCTGCGCGAACTGGAGCATGAACCTGTGTTGCTGATGACGGGTGGCACGTGGGACCCGCATTCCGAATCGTTCCAGGGCCAGGTAGCCGAGCAGGTCTTGCGCTCCTACGATTTCGATCAGTTGTTCATTGGCGCCGACGGTATAGACCTGCAGCGCGGTACCTCCACCTTCAACGAACTGCTAGGCCTCTCGCGGGTCATGGCCGAGGTGGCGCGCGAGGTGATCGTCATGGCCGAGTCCGACAAGGTCGGCCGACGCATACCCAACCTGGAGCTGCCCTGGAGCAGCATTCATACCCTGATTACCGATGAGCGCCTTTCTACCGAAGCGCGCGAACAGATAGCCGCGCGTGGGGTCAAGCTGATCTGCGCGCGCTTAGATTGAGATAGGAGAACAGTCATGTGTGGCATCGTTGGCGCCATCGCCGAGCGTAATATCACCCCAATCCTGGTCGAGGGCCTGAAGCGCCTTGAGTACCGTGGCTATGACAGCGCCGGTGTCGCGGTCTACACCAACGACGGTGCGCTGGATCGCCGCCGCCGAGTAGGCAAGGTGTCTGAACTGGAGCAAGCCCTCGCTGAACAACCCCTGCTTGGCCGTCTGGGCATCGCCCACACCCGCTGGGCCACTCACGGTGCCCCCAGCGAGCGTAATGCTCACCCGCACTTCTCCGGCAACCAGCTGGCGGTTGTCCACAACGGCATCATCGAGAACTACGAAGCCTTGCGTGAGCAGCTCAAGGCGCTGGACTACGTGTTCACCTCGGATACCGACACCGAAGTCATCGTGCATCTGCTGAATCACAAGCTGAAAACCATCCCTGACCTCGCCGATGCGCTCAAGGCCGCCGTGCCGGAGCTGCATGGCGCCTATGGCCTGGCGGTTATCAGCGCCAGTCAGCCGGACCGCCTGCTCGCCGCCCGCAGCGGCAGCCCGTTGGTGATCGGCCTGGGTCTGGGCGAGAACTTTCTAGCTTCCGACCAATTGGCCCTGCGCCAGGTCACCGACCGTTTCATTTACCTGGAAGAGGGCGACATCGCCGAGATCCGCCGTGACAGCGTGCAGATCTGGGACGAGCAGGGTCGTGCCGTGCAGCGTGAGCAGGTGCAGTATCACGAAGGTGCCGAAGCTGCCGATAAGGGCGAGTACCGCCACTTCATGCTCAAGGAAATCCATGAGCAGCCCAAGGTCGTCCAGCGCACCATGGAAGGCCGTCTCGGCGCTGACCATGTGCTGGTGAACGCATTCGGGCCGCGTGCGGCTGAGCTCTTTGCCAAAGTGCGCAATGTGCAGATCGTCGCCTGCGGCACCAGCTACCACGCCGGCATGGTCGCGCGTTACTGGCTAGAAGACCTGGCCGGTATCCCCTGCCAGATCGAAGTGGCCAGCGAGTTCCGTTACCGCAAGGTAGTGGTCCAGCCGGACACCCTGTTCGTCACCATTTCCCAGTCCGGCGAAACCGCCGATACCTTGGCCGCCCTGCGCAATGCCAAGGAACTGGGTTACCTGACCAGCCTGGCCATCTGTAACGTTGGTACCAGTTCCCTGGTGCGCGAATCCGACCTGACCCTGCTGACCCAGGCAGGTCCGGAAATCGGTGTCGCTTCTACCAAGGCCTTCACTACCCAGCTGGTTGGCCTGTTGCTGCTGACGCTGTCGCTCGGCCAGGTGCGCGGTACCCTGGAAACTGGCGTCGAAGCCCATCTGGTGGACGAACTCCGTCGCCTGCCGACTCGCCTGGGCGAAGCCCTGGCAATGGACAAGACCATCGAGAAAGTGGCCGAACTGTTCGCCGAGAAGCACCACACGCTGTTCCTTGGCCGTGGCGCGCAGTATCCGGTGGCGATGGAGGGATCGCTGAAGCTCAAGGAAATCTCCTACATCCACGCTGAAGCCTATCCGGCCGGCGAGCTCAAGCATGGCCCGCTGGCGCTGGTGGACAGCGATATGCCGGTGGTCACCGTTGCCCCAAACAACGAGCTGGTGGAGAAACTCAAGTCCAACCTGCAGGAAGTTCGAGCCCGGGGCGGCCAGCTGATCGTCTTCGCCGACGGCGAAGCCGGCATCGACAATGGAGAGGGGACTCACGTGGTGGCCATGCCGCACATCGACGATGTACTGACGCCGATCCTCTATACCATCCCGCTGCAGCTGCTGTCCTACTATGTCGCCGTGCTCAAGGGCACCGACGTTGACCAGCCGCGCAACCTGGCGAAATCGGTAACCGTGGAGTAACGCGGTTTCTGGTTGAATGACGGCGCCCCTTGGGCGCCGTTTCTATTTTGGGCAATAGGTGAAGGATTCAGCCTCCCGCTTGGGGGTGGGAACATATGTCCAAGCGGTATCACGAATGCAATGCAAAGCCGCTTGAATCGTTGCCGTGTTCAGGAGGTCAAACCTGCTGAGCGGGCCGGAATGCCGGATTGAAGGTGCTTGCGGCCGGCGCTATCGAGAGAAACTATCAACTCGATAGCCTGACAACTTTATAGGTTGGTCTACCTTTCCAGTGTTCTTGGTGAAGGAGGAGTTCCTATGCTTGCGCAACTTCCGCCGGTCATCCGCGATCTGAAATTACCCCTGCGGGTGCTGCTCTGGGACGGCAAGGAGATCGAACTTGGCCCCAACCCCACCGTGACCATGAGGGTGAAGGATCCCAGCGTGGTCTCCTTGCTGGCGCGACCCAGCCTCGACACTCTGGGAGCCGCCTATGTGGAAGGACGTCTGGAGCTGGATGGGCCGATCCTGGAGGTGATTCGCGTCGGCGATGCACTGAGCGAGGCGATGATCGGCAAGGAGGATGAGTCGGTGCCGGCGCGCCAGTCCCACGACAAGGCCACCGATGCCGCTGCCATTTCCTACCACTACGACCTGTCCAACGATTTTTACGCTCTATGGCTCGATCGGGAGATGGTTTACTCCTGCGCCTATTTCCCCACCGGCACCGAGGACCTCGGGACTGCACAGCTGGCCAAGCTACACCACCTCTGCCGCAAGCTTCGCCTCAAGGCTGGCGAGTACCTGCTCGATGTCGGCTGTGGCTGGGGTGGGCTGGCGCGCTTCGCCGCACGCGAGTATGGCGTTCGTGTATTCGGCATCACGCTGAGCCGTGAACAGCTGGCCCTGGCGCGTGAGCGGGTGAAGGCCGAGGGGCTTGAGGGCCAGGTCGAGCTGGAACTGCTGGACTATCGCGACCTGCCGCAGGATGGCCGCTTCGACAAAGTGGTCAGCGTCGGTATGTTCGAGCACGTAGGTCATGCGAATCTGCCGGTGTACTGCCAGCGCCTGTTCGGCGCAGTACGCGACGGCGGGTTGGTGATGAACCATGGCATCACCGCCCGGCATCCCGACGGTCGCCCAGTCGGCCGCGGCGCCGGGGAATTCATCGACCGCTACGTATTCCCCCATGGTGAGCTGCCGCATCTGGCCACCATGGTGACCGAGCTGAGTCTGGCTGGAATGGAAGTGGTGGATGTGGAAAGCCTGCGGCTGCACTACGCGCGGACCCTCGAACTCTGGAGCGCCAATCTGGAAGCCAATCTTGCCAAGGCCTCCAGGCTGGTGCCCGAACAGGCGCTGCGTATCTGGCGGCTGTATCTGGCGGGTTGCTCCCATGCCTTCCAGAAAGGTTGGATCAATCTGCACCAGATCCTCGTGACCAAGCCCCATGCAAATGGCTCCCATGAGTTGCCCTGGAGCCGCGCCGACCTCTACCCCGGATAGCGCCAGGCATATTCGGCGACGGCGTCGTGCGCGTGGAGGCTCTCTGCGTGCACGACCCGTAGTCGGAACCCCTCCTGCCAATCCTGCTGTTGCAATGCGCTGCCCAGGCGCCTGGCGGCATCCTCGCAGAACATCAGATTTTGGCCGTTGGCCAGGGCGAAGGCCTGTTCGTCTGCGCGCCTGACTGCGGTCTGTACAGCTGTGCCGAGTGCGGCTTCCGCCAGGTCGGCCAGGCGCCGAAGCGGCATGGTTCCCTCAGCGCCCAGGCGCAGCCAGATCGTGGCATTGCTGCGCTGGCTATGGGGCGTTGCGACGATTCCTTCACTACTCCCCAGCCAGGCAAGAACCTGTTCCGGGTCCAGTTCGTGGCCGGAAAAATCTTCGGCGAAGCGCTGCTGGATCAATTGTCGGGCCAGGGCTGCTGAGCACGGGCAAGTGGAGGAATAGGCCAACTGCAATTGAAGTTCCACGTGAAACCCCCATGGATCCTGGCGTGCACAGACTTCGAAGGGATAGCTCTTCCAGCCAGCTAGTTGGCTCACCAGGGCCGGACGCTGCAACAGAACCTCCCCATGCAGCCGCAAGCTGGCACTGGAGGACAAGCCCCGGTGGCTGTCGAGGAAGCGATCCAGGACCCGGTGCAGCTGCTCAGCGGAGACCTCCTCCTGCTCCAGTTCCTCCAGTGCCAGATAGAGACGCGACATATGGATGCCACGGGCGCTGCCGTCATCCAGGCTGACCCCGGCATCGACGCGGGCGGTAATACGCTGCCCTTCCAGCAAAATTGGTTGGGCGATACCGCACATGCCGACCCAGTTCAGGGGGAGGGAGAGGGAGGCACTTTCGGAGGCTACATCCGGCAAGACGATGGCATTCATCGGGAGGCTCTTGAAAAGAATGAACAATGTTATGTTATAACAAATTAAGCATTGAAGATCGCCACCATGCCAGACATTTCCCTCAGCCGCGAAGAACTCCTGGCCCAGCCTGCCGAGGCCTATATGAACCGGGCACAGCGGACGTTCTTCCGCAACTTGCTGGAACGCCAGCGCGAAGAACTGCGTCAGCACATCGACAGTGAATTTGGCGCCCTGCGAGAAGTCGAGCCCGTCAGCGACGCCCTCGACCTCGCCAGCCGGGAGGAACAGCGCCTCTGGCAACTGCGGCTACTGGAGCGGGACAAGCGGCTGCTGGACAAGATCGACGACGCCCTGGAACGTCTGGCCAGGGGCGATTACGGCTGGTGCGAGGAGAGCGGCGAGCCCATCGGCTTGCGCCGGCTGCTGTTGAGGCCAACCGCAACCCTCTGCCTCGAAGCCAAACAACGCCAGGAACTCAAAGAACGCCACCAGCGCCCCGCCTGAAGGACACCACCATGGACACACGCCTCCCCGTCACCCTGCTTTCCGGCTTCCTCGGCGCCGGCAAGAGCACATTGCTCAACCACGTGCTGCGTAATCGAGAGCGATTGCGCGTGGCCGTGATCGTCAACGACATGAGCGAGATAAACATCGACGCCAGCGAGGTTCAGCGCGATGTCAGCCTGAACCGTGCGGAGGAGCGCCTGGTGGAGATGAGCAATGGCTGCATCTGCTGCACCCTGCGCGAAGACTTGCTGGAAGAAGTCAGCCGGCTGGCCCGCAAAGGTCGCTTCGATTACCTGCTGATCGAATCCACTGGCATCTCCGAACCGTTGCCCGTGGCTGAAACCTTCACCTTCCGCGACGAGCAGGGTCGCAGCCTCTCCGACCTGGCGCGCCTCGACACCTTGGTAACGGTCGTGGATGGGGTGAACTTCATGCGCGACTATCAGGCTGCTGAAGACATCGCCAGCCGTGGTGAATCTCTTGGGCCGGATGATGAACGAGCGATCAGCGACCTGCTGATCGAACAGGTGGAATTCGCTGACGTGCTGCTGATCAGCAAGGCCGACCTGATCTCCAGCGCCGAGCGTGACGAGCTGACCGCGATCCTGCGCCACCTCAACCCGGGTGCCGAAGTCTTGCCAATGGTGATGGGGCAGGTGGACCTCAGGCGCTTGATCGATACCGGCCGCTTCGACTTCGATCGCGCCGCCCAAGCGCCGGGCTGGCTGAAGGAGCTGCGAGGAGAGCACAAGCCTGAAACCGAGGAGTACGGCATCGCGTCCACGGCCTACCGCGCGCGACGCCCCTTCCATCCCCAGCGCTTCTTCCGCTTTCTCGACCGCCAGTGGAGCAATGGCCGTCTGCTGCGATCGAAGGGCTACTTCTGGCTGGCCAGCCGTTACCGCGAGGCGGGCAGCTGGTCCCAGGCAGGTGGATTGATGCGCTACGAGCTGGCGGGTTCCTGGTGGCGCTTCGTCCCCCGCGAACGCTGGCCCCAGGACCAGGAAGAACTGCACAGCGTCATGCAGCACTGGACTCCGGATGTGGGTGACTGTCGCCAGGAACTGGTATTCATCGGGCAGGGCATCGACTTCGAACGTATGCGCGCCGAGCTGGACGCCTGCTTGCTGGATGACGAGGAAATGGCGCAAGGACCGCAAGGCTGGTCGTTGTTGCCTGACCCTTTCGACCCCTGGCATGTCGGGGAGCTCGCCTGATGTTGGTGAACCTGTCGAGCTGCCCGCCCCGGCAGCTACAAGGCGACAGCCCGGATGTTCTGGCGGAGGTGCTGCGGGACGAGGTCAACCTCGCCATCTGGCAACGCCAGCTTCCACCGCATGTCCAGGGCTTCGCCAATAGCCTGCTGGGCTTGGGCGAACCGCTGGCCGAGTCCCTGTGCATTGAGCTGCAGGAGGGTTACGACAGCCCTGAACTCCCCACCCTGGCTGCCGGATTCGCCGATCTGGAGGGCTATCAGGGCTTCGTCGCCGACGTTGGCTGGCTGGTGCGGGCCTTCGCCTGCCTGGTGGACGCGCGACGCATTGGGCTGCGCCTGCGCCGCCTGGACAGGGCCATGTGCCCGCGCTTTCACGTCGATCATGTGCCGCTACGGTTGATTACCACCTACGTGGGGGCTGGTAGCCAATGGTTGCGGGACGGTGCAATGTCCCGTTCAGCTCTGAGCGATCCGTCCGCTGAACCGGCTGGGGATGTGGATAACCAGCAGTTGGCTGCGGGTCACGTGGCGCTGTTCAAGGGCGAGAAGTGGCTGGGCAATGAAGGCCGTGGAATTATCCACAGGTCGCCCCAGCTTACGCCCGGAGAAAGCCGCTTGCTGCTCACGCTGGATTGGCTGGGGTAGGTGCGAAGCCCTATTCCCACTTTCCCTGGCTCTGGGTTTCGCAGAAAGGCTTCAGGTAGCGCGCATCGCTGGCGACGCCGTAGTAGTGGATGTCCTGGCGGTACAGCTGGTTGCTGACCTTGGCATTGCGACAGACGCCAAAAGCGCCGCTGGGGCAGTTATCCACAAAGCTCACCTCCACTTTCTGCCCTTTCATTTCCGGCTTGCAGAAGCCGTCACGAAAGAGTTGCGGCGGGATGCTACGGTTCTCCTGACAGAGCTTCACGTCCAGTCCATCGCCCTGGCTGTGGACAACACAGGCTTCGGCATGGGCTTCGACTGAGAGCAACAGCAGCAAAGGCAGCAAACAGGCGCGCATCGGAGGTCTTCCAGAACATGAAGGCAGCGACTCTAGCACGGCGCTTTCTAAGCGGGTTGTGAGCAAGCACCATATCCCAATGCTTACTCACATCCCTACCCATCTCATCGCCGGGCCCTTGGGCGCCGGCAAGACCAGCCTGATCCGTCAGTTGCTGGCACAACGGCCTGTCCACGAACGCTGGGCGGTCTTGATCAACGAATTCGGCCAGATCGGCCTGGACGCGGCACTGCTGGCCAGCAGCGACGACGGCATCGCCATGGCCGAAGTAGCAGGCGGCTGTGTCTGCTGTGTCAACGGCGCGCCCTTCCAGGTTGGGCTGGGCCGGCTACTGCGCAAGGCGCGGCCGGACCGGCTGCTGATCGAACCCTCCGGACTCGGACACCCTGTCGAGCTACTGCGACAGCTACGCGAACCGCCGTGGGAGGGCGTTTTGGCGCTACAGCCGAGCGTCATGGTGCTGGACGCGGCGGCGCTGGCTACGGGCCAGCTACTGCCAGACAGCCAGCGGGAGGCGCTTCTGGATGCTGGCTTAGTGCTACTAAACAAGGCCGAAGACCTGGATTCGGCTATCTGTGAACAACTTGCCGCAACATTGCCAAGTGTTCCCCGGCTGTGGACGACGCACGGCATGCTAGATATCCAGAAGCTTCCAGGAATCCATGCACAATCTGGAAAAGCTGTTGGTATCAACGACTTACCAACAGGTGTGGATAAACAACCGATTCTGTGGAGAAATTCTGCCGAACCGGTCTGCCAGATACAGGCCGGTGATGACGGTTGGAGCATCGGTTGGCGTTGGCATCCGAGCCAGCGATTCGATCCGATCCGCCTGCAGACTTGGCTGGCCAGCCTGCCCTGGCGCCGCGCCAAGCTGGTGGTGCAGACCAGCGCTGGCTGGCTGTCCGGCAACGCCCTGGGAGGCGCACCGATCCATTGGCAGGCCAGCGAATGGCGCAAGGATTCGCGATTGGAACTGATATTCGCCGGTCCCCAGGACGAGGCGGCGTTGAAGGCTGGAATGGCGGCTTGCCGGTTGGGCTGAGAGATGGTCTGTGTATCGCCGGTGTCGATTCGCCTGCCCGGGCTCGCAGGATGAAACCGCTTGGGTAGGGTGCGCTGTGTGTTCAGCCGGGGGATATAGGTGACAGGTGCCGGTCCAGGCCAAACGAACTTAGCTGCCCCGTTCAAAGCAAAAGCGCGAACCTGCGGTTCCCTTGGCGATTGAAATCGCCCCTACAAGGAACGCACCCGGATGCATTCCCCCAGAAACGAAAACGGGCCCCGCAGGGCCCGTCTGATGCTGTCGATCCTTTCCGGGATCAGTCCATACGCGAGTGGGTGCGGGTGTCCTTCATGAAAACGTACACCAGCAGCGAGCAGGCGATGCAGGCGGTGACGTACCAGTAGAAGCCGCTCTCCATGCCGATGCTCTTGAACCACAGGGCGATGTACTCGGCGGTTCCGCCGAAGATGGACACGGTCAGCGCATACGGGAGTCCCACGCCCAAGGCGCGGATTTCGGTGGGGAAGAGCTCGGCCTTCACCACGGCGTTGATCGAGGTGTAGCCGCTTACGATGATCAGCGCCGCCATGATCAGGAAGAACGCGCCCCACCAGGTCTCGATGGTGTGCAGGGTGCTGAGGATCGGGTAGGTGAACAGGGTGCCCATCACGCCGAAGGCGATCAGGATCGGGCGACGGCCGATCTTGTCGGAAAGCCCGCCGACAATTGGCTGCAGCAGCATGAACAGGAACAGAGTGGCGGCCGAGATCATGGTCGAGTCGTCCTTGCTCATGCCCACGGTGTTCACCAGGTACTTCTGCATGTAGGTGGTGTAGGTGTAGAAGGCCAGGGTGCCGCCCATGGTCAGGCCCACCACGGTCAGCACTTCCTTCGGGTGGCGCAACAGGGTGCGCAGCAGGCTTTCCTTCGGCTTGTCCTTCTTCTTGGTGAAGGACTCGGTCTCTTCCATGCCGCGACGCAGGAACATGGCCACCACCGCGCACAGGGCGCCGATGAAGAAGGGTACGCGCCAGCCCCAGCTTTCCAGCTGTTCGGTGGTCAGGGTCTGCTGGAGGATGATCAGCACCGCCAGGGCGATGAGCTGGCCGGAAATCAGGGTCACGTACTGGAAGCTGGAGAAGAAGCCGCGTTGCTCCTTGGTTGCCATTTCCGACAGGTAGGTGGCCGAGGTGCCGTATTCACCGCCCACCGAGAGGCCCTGCAGCAGGCGCGCGACCACCAGCAGGATCGGGGCGGCGACGCCGATGGTTTCGTAGCTCGGGGTCAGGGCGATGATCAGCGAACCGAAACACATCAGCAGCACCGAAGCCAGCAGGGCAGCCTTGCGGCCCTTGCGGTCGGCGTAGATACCCATCAGCCAGCCCCCGATGGGGCGCATCAGGAAGCCCACGGCGAAGATCGCTGCGGTGTTGAGCAATTGGGCGGTCATGTCGCCCTGGGGGAAGAAGGCTTTGGCGAAGTACAGCGAGAACGCGGCGTACACGTACCAGTCGTACCACTCGACCAGGTTGCCGACCGAGCCACTGAAAATCGATTTGATGCGTTGCGATGTCGTGCGGGGTTCTGCAGAGGCAGCCAGGGTGCTGGAGTTATCCATCATCTTTCCTCGACGCGTAGTTGTTGTTGTGGAGGTGCTGCTCTGTGGCGGCGCGCTTGGGCACTGGGCACTTAGCAGGAGCTGTGCCAGGGGAGGAAATGCCCGGAATAGAGGGGTTTCAACGTGATACTGCGGCGCTCATGCGCGGAATCCTGCCGATGCCTGAATGGCGATGAGCAAGATTCCGCCTATCTCGAAGCTCAGGCAGGCCACTGTTTGTGGGGGCGATTTCAATCGCCAAGCGGGCCGCAGGTTCGCCCTTCGATCTGTCAGACGGCCGCGGTGCTGCCCTTGGCGAATGAGTGCGCCCCTACAGATCCTCACCGCGGAGGAATTCACTGCGCGCCAGGCCGTGGCGGGCCATCTTTTCGTTGAGGGTGCGGCGTGGCAGCTGCAGCAGGGTCATCACGGCCTTGATGTCACCCTGGCTACGCGCCAGGGCCTGGCGCAGGCATTGTGCTTCGTAGGCTTCCATCAGCTCGGCAAGGGAAGGCTCGCCGTCCTTGCGCTCAGCCTGCCCTGTGGATAACCCCAGGACATGGCGTTCGGCGGCGTTGGACAGCTCGCGTACGTTGCCCGGCCAGTCGTGGGCCAGCAGCTGCGCGAGCTCCGCCGGGGTCAGGATGGGTTGCGGCCGTCCCAGGCGCTCGCTGGCCTGACGGGCGAAATGTTCAAAGAGCAGGGGAATGTCCTCGCGCCGCTCGCGTAGGGCCGGCAGCTGCAACTCAGCCACGTTGAGGCGGTACAACAGGTCCTCGCGGAAACGCCCGGCGCGAACTTCATCGCGAAGGTCTGGCTTGGTGGCGGCAACCACGCGGATATCCACAGCGATGCTCTGGTTCGAACCCAGACGCTCCAGGCGTTGCTCCTGCAGCACCCGCAATAGTTTCACCTGCTGCGCCAGGGGCATGCTCTCGATCTCGTCGAGAAACAGGGTGCCGCCATGGGCGTGTTCGATCTTGCCGACGCGCTTGCCCTGGGCGCCGGTGAACGCGCCGCTCTCGTGGCCGAACAGCTCGCTCTCGAACAGGTTCTCCGGGATGGCAGCGCAGTTCAGCGCCACGAAAGGCTTCCCGGCGCGTGGGCCGAAGTCATGCAGGCAGCGTGCGACCATTTCCTTGCCGGCACCGGTATCGCCCCGCAGCAGGATATTCACCGGGGTTGAGGCCAGATCCAGCACCTGGCGGCGCAACTGCGCCATGGCGCGGGAGACGCCGAGCAGGCGCCCGTCGAGTTCGTCCTTGAGCTCCGCCTGGACCCGCAGGCGACGGTTCTCCTGCACCAGCCGGCGTTTTTCCAGGGCACGGCGCAGGCTGTCCAGCAGGCGCTCGGCGGTGAAGGGCTTCTCGATGAAGTCATAGGCACCCAGGCGCATTGCCTCCACGGCCTGCGGTACGTCGCCATGGCCGGTGACCATCAGGAAGGGCAACTCGCGGTCCAGCGCCTGCACGGCCTGGAGCAAGGCCATGCCATCCATGCCGGGCATGCGCAGGTCGCTGATGACCACGCCGGGGAAATCCCCGTCGAGGTGTTTGAGGCAGTCCTCGGCGCTGGACTCCACCTGCACTTCGAATCCGGAGAGCTCCAGCCACTCGCGCACGGCGTCACGGATGGCCGATTCGTCGTCGACGAAGATCACCTGGGCTGTCATGGCACTTCCTCTCTGGCTTTATCCACAGGCAGGCGCAGGCTGAATAGCGCGCCCTCGGCCTGGTTGGCGGCGGTCAGCGTGCCGCCCAGTTCGTGGACGATGGCGTAGGAAACCGCCAGTCCGATGCCCAATCCGGCACCGGCCGGCTTGGTGGTGAAGAAGGGGTCGAACACCCTTGGCAGGTCTTCCTCGCGAATACCTCCACCGTTGTCGGCCACTTCGAGCAGCCAGTGACCGTCGTCCCGCCGAAGGGTTATCCACAGTTTTGGCTCGGGCTTTCCGGCCACGGCGTCGAGGGCGTTGCGCAACAGGTTGACCAGCACCTGTTCGAGGCGGATGGCATCACCCGAAACCCAGGCCGGCACGTTCAGCTCCTGGCTGATCTGAACGCGGGCATCGCGCAGGTTGGGGGTCAGCAATTGCAGGGACTTATCCACAACGCTACCCAGCTCGAGGCATTCGCGCAGGCCTCCGGGCGTCTTGCGTGCATAGGTCTTGAGGTGCCCGGTCAGGGCGGCCATTCGCTGTAGCAGTTCGTCATGACGCCCCAAGGCCTTGCGCGCTTGCTCCAGTTGGCCGTTATCGAGCATGAGACGCAGGCTCGCCAGGTGCATTTGCAGGGCGGTGAGCGGCTGGTTGATCTCGTGGGCAAGGGCTGTGGACATCTGTCCCAGGGCGGCGAGCTTGGCCGCCTGGATCAGCCCGTCCTGGGCCGTGCGCAGGGCCGCGGTGCGTTGTTCCACCAACTGCTCCAGCTCCTCGCGGCTGCGCTGGCGGATACGAGCCAGGCGCCAGCGCTGGTGCAGGAACAGGGCCAGGAAGAATACCGCCAGCCAGGCTCCACCGGCAGCAAGGCTGGCGGCGCGCGCACTGCTGGCGGCTTCCTGCGGAATGCGCAGCAAATGCAGGGTCCAGCCTTCGCTGGCCAGCGGCAGGCTTTCCCAGAGGTAGTCAGCGGGGCCGTTAGGCCCCTCGACCCGGGCCAGCCGGCTACCTTCGCCGAAATCGACCCGAGTGTTGTGGATAAGTGGCGCAAGGGGCTGCTTGTCGTACTGGCGGGTGGCGGTCATTTCAGCGCGGCCCTCGGCGGAGATGGGCTGCAGCTCGCGGTAGCGCCATCCTGCCTGGTTGGCGATGAACACCACGCCACGGGCGTCGCTGACCAGGATGATGTCCGAGCGTTGGCCCCATTCCTGCTCCAGTTCGGGAAACTCCAGCTTCACCACGATGGCGCCGATGAAGGCCTCCTCGATACCGCGCACGGCGCTGGCCAGGAAGTAGCCGGGAATCCCGCTGGTCACCCCTACTGCGTAGAAGCGGCCGCTGCCAAGACGCCGGGCTTCGGCGAAGTAGGGGCGGAAGCCGTAGTTGTGGCCGACAAAGCTGGTGGGCAGACGCCAGTTGCTGGCGGCCACGGCCAGGCCGTTGCGATCCAGCAGTTCAAGGGTCGTGGAACCGGCGGCGCGGTTCATCTGTTCCAGCTTGAGGTTGAGGCTGTGCTGGGCATCTTTATCCACAGGTCCGGCCAGTGTCGCGCGTAGCTCCGGGTCCAGCGCCAGCACGGCAGGCAGGGCGCGGAAGCGGTCGATCAGCGTACGCAGGCTGCCGGCGTAGAGCGTCAACTGCTCGCGGGCCTGCTCGCCTTCATCGCGCAAGGCCTGGCGTTCGGCCTGGCGGCCGGCCAGATGCATCGCCAGGAACAGACCGGCGAGTAGCAGCAGGATCAGCAGGGCGATGCGCAGTTGGCGGGAGATCAAGGTGTGGTGTCCCCAGGGCAGAGGCGGCGACGATAGCACGGCAGGCCCTGACTACTGCTCCTGGCGGGAGTCTGCGGATACACTTCGCGCAGACAACTTCAAGGCACGTTCGATGCAATTGCTCCCCTGGTCCCACTCCACTTCCGCCGGATTCACCCTGCGCGGCTGGCACACTCCGGCTTCCGGCAAACCGCTCCTGCACTTCCTCCACGGCAACGGTTTCTGTGGCCGCACCTACACGCCCCTGCTGCAAGCGTTGGCGGAAGATTTCGACCTCTGGCTCTGTGATATCCAGGGTCACGGTGACAGCGACCATGGCGGCCGATTCGTGGGCTGGAACCGCAACGCCGAGCTGGCGGTGGAGGCTTTCGAGGCTGGACGCCGGGAGTACGGCGATGTGACGCGGGTGGCGGTCGGGCACAGCTTCGGCGGAGTGCTGAGCAGCCTGATCCTGGCTCGTCACCCGGAACTGTTCAGCCGCGCAGTCCTGCTCGATCCGGTGATCTTCACGCCGGCGATGATCGGGGTGATGGCGTTCTCCGAAGTGCTCGGCCTGCACCGCCGCACCACCATGGCCAGCCGTGCGCGGGCGCGGCGCAATCACTGGGCCGATCGCCAGGCCGCGTGGAACGGCCTGCATGGGCGGGGGATCTTCAAGGGCTGGACCGAAGAGGCACTGAACGGCTATGTGGATCACGCTATCAAGGTTGTGGATAACGGCGTCGAGTTGAAGTGCCGCCCGAGTCGCGAGGCGGAAATCTTCAGCTCCTTCCCCAAGCGCCTGTGGCCGTCGCTGGGACGTATCGTCACGCCGACCCTGATTCTCCACGGCCAGCACAGTTACCCCTTCGTGGCCAAGTCGGTGGCGCGCCTGACCGCCCTCAATGGCCACGTTAGTGCACAGGTGGTGGAGGGTGGCCACTGCTTCATGCAGGAATTTCCCCAGGCCAGCGCCGAGCGCACGGCCGAGTTTCTGTTTCGCATGTCATGAGTGACCCGCGCCGGGAAGCGGTGTGGCTGGCGCTCTCCGAGCTCTGGCGCGATATCGAACTGGACGCCGCCAGCCTCGAAAACCTGGCGCAGGTATTGCGCGGCAGCGGTTATCCACAGGACGAGCTGGAGGCCATCTACCGCCTGGAAGTGGCTCCTGTGGTCTGGCTGAATACCTGGACCACTGCGGGTGTCTGGGATGGCTTTGATCCCGCATGGCTGTTCGAAGGTTGTCGGCGCAACCAGAGATTGAGGACGTCGCGCCGACATCGGTGGCGCTGCCGCCTTCTGCGACGGCCCATGACGCACGCCTGCGAACACCACTGGCAGGAGCTTATCCACAGAATGCACCGTCTGATTTCGGGCCGCCCATGAAAAACGGGCCCGAGGGCCCGTTTTCAGATTAATCACTGGCGGTCAGTCCACCCGGCGTTTTTCATCCGGCTTGGGATGATTGCGTCGCCATTCGTTCATGTGGATAACCTTGTCGTCCCGCTCGATCTCGAGGTCTGAGCGGAAAGGATGGGCCTCGACATCGATACGGCCCAGGTGATTGCCGAACATCTGGATGCTGCCGGTCAGACGTTGTTCGCCGGTGACGGTGAATTCGAAGTCGTAGATGCGGGCCAGACGGCGGTTGCCCTTGCCATCGCGCACCATTGCCAGGCGGCGGAAGGCAACGTTGCCATCCAGCAGCTCCAGATCGAGGCGCGCGCAATGCTGCTTGGCGAGCGCCAGCGCACGTTCGCGCACACCATGACCGCGCCACAGCCAGGCCGCGCCGGCGGCGAACAACATCAGCAGGAATACGTCAGCCAGGCTCAGCATGTTGGCTCCAGAAACATAGACCCAAGCTTAAACCATCCTCGGTGGTTTCAGAGGGCCACCTCGATACGGATTCTTCCCTGTTGCTTGCCGCGGGAGAGCGTCGCATCGGTGCCGCCAGAGTCAGCTCTACTGCTGCCGAACGGTGTGAATTCCGGAACATCCGGCCTGCGGCCATCTGTCCCAGCGACTAGGCTTCATCCCGAGCAGGCGCTTGGCTAGCATATGCGCCCCCCGTTCGACCGGCATGGAACCTACCTGTGACCTACGGCAGAGCACGACATCGCGGCGCCTGGCTTGGCCTTCTGGCCATGCTGCTGGTGCTCGTCGGTCCGCTGGTGTCCCAGGCGCGGGACATGGGGCAGGGTGGGGTACCGGCGTGGATGGATGAGTTGGCTTGTGCCACCGACCACGGCGCTCCCGGTCATGAACCGTCCATGCCCAGCCACGAGATGTCCTGGGCCAAGTGCGGTTATTGCACCCTGCTGTTAAATTCTCCCGCCCTGACGCAGGCCGGCCTGCACGGCCTGGACCTTGCCGGGCTCGCCAACCCGCAGCCGGCGCTGGCCACCTTGAGCGGCCACGGCGGCAGGGCGATCTTCCCTGGCGCACTGACTCGCGCTCCCCCCGTCGCGCTTTCCTGACCCACGCAAACCTTACCTTCTGCAGTGCATGGCCCGGCCCATACCGGCACCTGTGCGCGCAGGCTACTGGTTCATCAGGGAAGCACGACAATGTCGAAAAACGCTGTCTCCTTTTACAACCTGGCGTGGCGCTGGCATTTCTATGCCGGGCTGTTCGTCATCCCCTTCATGATCATGCTGGCGGTCACCGGCAGCATCTACCTGTTCAAACCGCAGCTGGACAACCTGCTCTACAGCGACCTGATGCAGGTTCGTCCCGCCGGCCCGGCGTTGACCGCCGACCAGCAGCTGGACAAGGTGCGGCAGGCTTATCCACAAGCCGCCGTCAGCCAGTACCTGCCGCCGCTGGATGCCGAGCACAGTGCGCAGTTCGTGGTCAGCCTCGACGGGCGCAAGACCAACCTCTTCCTCGACCCCTACAGCGGCCAGGTGCTGGGCACCCAGGACGCGCAGAACAACCTCCAGGCCATTGCCCGCTCACTACACGGCACCCTGCTGGTCGGCACAGTCGGTGATCGGTTGATCGAGCTGGCCGCTGGATGGGCGATCGTACTGGTGGTTTCCGGCCTCTACCTCTGGTGGCCGCGAGGGCAAGGCATGCGCGGCGTGTTCTGGCCAAGGCTGGCCATTCGCGGGCGACTTTTCTGGCGTGACCTGCATGCGGTGACCGGTTTCTGGGGATCGCTGTTGCTGCTGTTCATGCTGCTCACCGGAATGACCTGGACGGGCTTCTGGGGTGAGAAGTTCGCCGACGTCTGGAACACCTTCCCGGCGGCCATGTGGAACGAGGTGCCCAAATCCGACCAGCAGGCTCGTAGCCTGAACACCGCCGAAGACCAGACCGTGGCCTGGGCGCTGGAGAACACGCCGCTGCCGGCCTCCGATCCGCACGCCGCGCACAAGGGGCATGACATGGCGGCGATGACCATTGGTGGCGGCCAGGTGAGCTTGCAGCAGGTGGTCGACACCGCTAGCGACCGTGGCGTGGTACCGGGCTACAGCATCACCCTGCCGGCTGACGCCACTGGCGTTTTCAGCATCGCCGTGTTCGCCGATGACCCGCGCAACGACGCCACCCTGCACCTGGATCAGTACAGCGGCAAGGTGCTCGCCGATATCCGCTGGCAGGACTACGGCGTTGTCGCCAAGAGTGTCGAGATGGGCGTGGTGCTGCATGAAGGCAAGTTCTTCGGTCTCGCCAACCAACTGCTGATGTTCGGCGTCTGCTTGTTGATCCTGCTGAGCGCCGTGAGTGGTCTGGTGATGTGGTGGAAGCGCCGCCCGCAAGGTTCGCTTGGCGTACCGCCGCTGCGCCATGACCTGCCATTGTGGAAAACCGCGGTGGTGATCATGATCGGCCTCGGCATCGCGTTCCCGCTTGTGGGCCTGTCCCTCCTGGCGATCTGGGGGCTGGACTGGCTGGTGCTGTCGCGCATCGGCGGCAGCAAGGTGGTGGCCGGTTAGTCCGGCCAGCAGGCGCGGTGTTGTTGCCGCGTCCGCAATGGAGAGCAATCGGCGCCCGCCGGAGGTGGGCGCCAGTCAATCGAATGAACGGAGTTTCAACATGCGCAAGACCTTGCTGGCCCTGGGGGCCCTGCTGAGTTTCTCTGGCTCCCTGGCCGCCCATGAGTACAACCTTGGCTCGCTGCATATCGAACATCCATGGGCTCTGGCCGTGCCCGCGGTATCACCCAATGGCGCCGCCTACCTGGTTATCCACAACAAGGGCTCGGAGGCCGACAAGCTGCTCGGCGCCGATACCGCCCGTGCCGGCAAGACAGAGATTCACGAGCACCTGCACAAGGACGGCCTGATGAAGATGCAGCAGGTGCCGGACGGTCTCGATATCCCTGGCGGTGGCGAAGCGCGTCTCGAACAGGGCGGCTACCACTTGATGATGTTTGGCCTGAAGCAACCGCTGAATGATGGCGACAAGTTCCCCATGACCCTGCACTTCCAGAAGGCGGGCGACCTGGAAGTGGAAATCCACGTACAGAAGGAAGCACCGGCCGGTAACGCCGAGCACCAGCACTGATGCCTGCCCGCGGGGCCGTTCGGCCCCGCAACCTTTCCTGCCGGGTTATCCACAGATGCCGTTCGGCACCGTGGTTTGCCGGGCTGCGGTCACTCTTCTAGCCTGATTCCATCGCAAGGAGCACCCGCCGGCAGGACGCCAGCCCCCGCGCAAAGCGCGGCCTCGCATCAATCATCTGCCCTCCGCTGTTTCTTGGCGATGCACTGCATCGGGCCTGAGGCGCCGCGCATTTCGCCGCGCCTGGCTGGCCCGTGCCCTGATGAGCTGAACAAAAGGAGATGGATGATGAACACAGCAAGGACATTCCGTGTTGCCTGGTTGCTTTCGCTGGCGTTGCTCTGCGCAGGCCCGTTGCTGGTCGCCGGTTCGGCGCAGGCGGCGAGTCCCGCCTGCAGCGCCAGCCAGGACTGGATCACCAACCCTGCCCCACCCAGCGAGATACCTGAAGGCAGCAACGCAGATTTCTGCGACTTCTATCAGTTCGCCTGGCAATGGTTCTTCCAACTGGTGAGCCCGTCACAGAGCGATCCGAGCCTGCGCAACTTCCAGATAAACGCCAATTACCCGATCCTCCAGGCGACCGGCACCAATTCCTGTGATCCGGCCAATCAGTCCGAAGTGATGTTCGTGCGCCGCGACAAGCCCATCGCTGCCGGCACACCCTTCCAGATTCCGGAGCGCACCGGCCAGGCGGGTGGCGGCGACACCATCTTCGACCAGAACGGCAATGTGGTCTTCTACGAGATCCGCTTCAGCCAGAGCCTCTGCAACGTGGCGCAGATTCAGAGCGCGCCGAACTACCCAGCCGGTACCACCGAGATGAAAAGTGCCTGGCGGATCATCACCGATGCCGACAAACCGAATTACTTCTGGATAGAGGCAAACGTGGATGGGGTGCCCGGCAACGAGTTGCTGGGGCTGGTGGGGTTCCACATGGCGATCGCCACCGCGCTGCACCCGGAATTCATCTGGGCCACTTTCGAGCACCGCAGCAACGTGCCCGAATGCAGCAATCCGGGGACCGCTCCAGCGGGAGGATGGTCTTTCACCAGCCCGACCTGCGCTGTGGATAACCCTCCGTCTACCTGCAACATGAACCTGGCCGCGCCCAGCACCAGCCTTACCGGGACGCCCTCGGAAATCTGCCGGGTCTACCATGACGGGACCAACACCGCCGACCATGAAGCAGACACCAACATCGCCGATATCGACAGCCTGAACACGCAGATCCAGGGCTTCCTCTCGGCATTGGGCAGCGACAATCCCATGAGCGTCTGGCAGAACTACATGAATGTTGGTGCCCTCTGGGAAAACGACGTTACCCAGCCATCCTCCACGTTCTCCAACCAGCGCGGGTCCATGCGCCTGGCCAATTCTGTGATGGAAACAACCTTCCAGAACGTCGACCCGACGCAGCCCTTCATTTCCAACTGCTTCGGTTGCCACAACTTCAATGGCAGCGGAAACAGCAACACCATTCCCTGGGCCAGCTTGAGCCACATTTTCGACGACGTGATGCAGGGCCAATGTGCCACCCCGCAGGACGTTCAAGCCGGGCCCATCTGGAACAACAGCCAGGCCGCACAGACTTGCCCCAAGGTGTGCAACAGCAAGGGTGGCTGGAACGGCAATTGGAAGACAACCGAACCCGGCAACATGTCGGTCTGCGGCTGCTGCGGGGGATAAGTCCGCACCGGGGCGCGTGATCATTTACTGATCAGTTTCGTGCGAACCGCGTCAATCGTGGGATACAGCGGTGCCCGCACAGCTTATCCACAGACGGCTGCACAGATATTGTGTGTAGTCGTCTGTGTAAGTTATTGAAATTGCGCGAAAAAAACTCAATCGACGGCAAGCCGCTCTGCGCCTGGGTTACGGCCATCCATGGACACCTTATGCACAGGACCATCCACGTGAATTGGGTACAAGCGTGGAAAACCTCTCACGGGGTTGTGGGTTACTTGGTGGCGCCATGGCGCTGTCCAGCATTGGCGCTGCCATGAAGGCACAGGTGGTCATGGAATGATCAGATGGCTGGAGCGCACACCACTACTGGCCTGCAGCGATGCCTGTACAGCTTATACACAGATGCCTGCACAGATATTGTGCGCAATGCCAAGCACAAGTAATTGAAATAGAACGAAAAATGTACAGAGATGGGAAAGCCGCGGTGCACCGGCTTCCTGGAAGTCGAACTACAGTTTATCCACAGATGAGTCCACGGGTTTTGGGTAAAAGCGCTGGCTCCCTGTGAACAGATCTCCGGCCCTCGCCACTTTCATGAAGGTTTGCCCGTCAGCCAAGGTCTCTTGGCGTGGTTTCGCGAATGAATTGGCTCCTGCAGGAGAGGTGATGCAATGCTTTATGCACAGAGGAGTCTTTCCGGCTGCAGGTTGAACATAAAGTGATCATGTTGATGGAGGCCGCGTTGGCCGTGCCCTGCAGCATTGTCCGCACAAGCTATCCACAGATGGTTACACAGATATTGTGCGCAATGGTCGAGTTATCCCTATGAATTTGCTCGAAAAATGCCCAGGAAGTGGGAAGCTGCGTCAGTCTTGGGCTTCGTGCATCCATTGACATCTTATCCACAGAAGCGTCCACCGGATTTGGGGGAAAAAGGCTCTGCAATGGGCATCTCCGCAAAAGGGAGAAGGCATACGCAGGGTGTTTTTCCGCGGGGCGCTGAACCTGGTCGGAAACTGATCAATCCCCGGAAGTGCCCGGTTGGCGTGGGGTAGCAAAGTGTCCGAACAGCTTATCCACAGTCTGTTGCACAGTATCTGTGTGCAATGCACAGAGCAAGCGATTGAAAATGCTCAGAAAATAGCCTGATCGCGGTGAGGCGCGCGTGGTGTGGGGCCTGGAGGTTGGTCTACACCTTATCCACAGGCCCTTCCACTGATTTTGGGGAACAGAAGGAAAGGCGCGGCTTCAGATGCCTTCGCGCATTTCCCGGTAGCGCGCTTCGAGTTCCTGGCGAATCTGGCGGCGCTGCCTGGCCTGGGCGAAGCGGCGCTTCTCATCGGTGGTTTCCGGTTGCAGGGGGGGTACCTGCGCGGGACGTCGTTCGTCGTCCAGGGCCACCATGGTGAAGAAGCAGCTGTTTGTGTGGCGTACCGAGCGCTCGCGGATGTTCTCGGTGACCACCTTGATGCCTACTTCCATCGAGGTGTTGCCGGTGAAGTTCACCGAGGCGAGGAACGTGACCAGTTCGCCCACGTGGATAGGTTCGCGGAAGATCACCTGGTCCACCGAGAGGGTCACCACGTAACGACCGGCATAACGGCTGGCGCAGGCGTAGGCGACTTCATCGAGGTACTTGAGCAGGGTGCCGCCGTGGACGTTACCGGAGAAGTTGGCCATATCCGGGGTCATGAGGACGGTCATCGACAGTTGTGCGGTTCCGGGTTCCATGCTGGCCTCGTCAGTTTGGGGGCTGTCAGGGATAGACGCGGGCTGGCGCCGGGGCGCCACAGTCGGCGTCACGCATTTCCATGGACGCTTGTGGATAACCCTCGACTCAGGGGGCTTCGCTCGTCTGATGGCAGGCTGGGCGTTCCTCCACCAGGTCGCTGGGGCCGCAGGCCAGGCCGTGCTGACGGCGTAGCTGCGCCAGTTCCTCGCTTTGCTCCATCAGGAACCGGTCGAAGGCTTCGAGGATCTCCGGGTGCTTCAGGCTGCTGGCGTGGAAGGCCGTCCGCTCCAGCGGCAACTGCGGGTCCAGCAGCAAACGGTCACTGCCAAGGTTGGTACTGGTTTCCAGGTAGTGGTGCAGCACTTCCGGATTGGCGTAGATGGCGTCGATGCGCAAGCGCAGCAGCATGCGCACAAGGCCGCCGATGTCGCCGGCCTCCACCAGTTGAACCTGACCATTGCCCAAGCGCTCCTGCCAGGCCTCTGGGGTAAAGCCGCGCACGGTGCCGAGACGGCGTACCGAATCGACGCCCCGCCCGAGGTGCTCGCGCAGCACCAGGGTGCCATCGATTATCCGAATCACCGGGCGGCTGTAGTGCAGGCGTGCATCGCCCTTGAGTTGGCGCGACCACTTGGGGTTGTCGGGGAACACCAGCATCAGCCGGTCTGTGGTCTGCAGGTTGCGGTGCAGGCGATTGATCGGCAGGGGTTCCAGTTCGAGGGCAAGGCCCTGGCTTATGGCGAAGCGTTGGAGAAGGGCGATGGCGTAGCCCTCGGCGGGCTGGCCTGGTATTGCACGGTAATAGGGAAGGTAGTCCTGGCTTTCCAGGCCGATGCGCAACGGCTCTGCCTGGCAGACGCCGATAGCCAGGAACAGCAGCGTGAGGATCGCAGCCTTCATCGAGCGGGCCAGAAAAGGTGGAGATGTTGTGAGCCTAGCAGCCGTACGGGGAGAACGTCAGCGCCCGGCGAGATTGCCGGGCGCTGCGCGCAGTCCGGTCACAATCAGGCGTGGGTCAGGTACCAGCGCCAGTCCTGTTCGCCGACTTCGCTGACGAACTGGCGGAACTCTTCCCACTTGATGGCGAGGAAGATCTTCAGGAAGTCCTCGCCCAGTGCGTCCTTGGCCCAGGCCGATTGTTCCAGGTTGCGCAGGGCGGTGAGCCAGTCCGTCGGCAGGGTTTCGCGTGCCTGCTCATAGCCGTTGCCAAGGATGGGCTCGCCCGGGTCGATCTGTTCGCGAATGCCCTTGTGGATGCCGGCGAGGATTGCCGCGGCCGCCAGGTACGGGTTGGAGTCGGCGCCACAGATGCGGTGCTCGACGTGACGGCTCTTGGCGGGGCCGCCAGGTACGCGGAAAGACACGGTACGGTTGTTCACGCCCCAGCTTTTCGCCAGAGGCGCGTAGCTGTTGGCCTGGAAGCGGCGGTACGAGTTGGCGTTGGGACAGAAGATCGCCAGCGCGTCGTTAAGCGTGGCCATCATCCCGCCGATGGCGTGGCGCAGCAGCGGCGTACCGTGCGGGTCCTCGCTGGCCATCAGGTTGTTGCCCTGCTCATCGGCGAGGCTCACGTGCATGTGCAGACCGCTACCGGCAAGGTCGCCGAACGGCTTGGCCATGAAGCAGGCGACCAGCCCGTGCTTGTTGGCCACGCCTTTTACCAGGCGCTTGTAGCGAACGCCTTCATCGACCGCGCGCAGGGCGTCGAAACGGTGCTCGAGGGTCAGCTCCAGTTGGCCAGGGGCGTACTCTGAGATGGCGGTGCGAACCGGCAGGCCCTGGGCCTCGCAGGCCGCGTAGAGGTCGTCGAGGAAAGGCTGCAGTTGTTCCAGCTCATAAACGCCGTAGACCTGCGGCGCCTGCGGGCGCACGCCGTTCCCCTGCAGGGCTGGCTGTGGACGACCGTTGGCATCGCGCTGCTTGTCCAGCAAGTAGAACTCCAGCTCGACTGCCATCACCGGGTGATAGCCGTCGGCCTTGAGGCGTTCGATGGTGCGTGCCAGCACATGGCGCGGGTCGCCGGGGCTGGCCGGCAGGCCCTGGGTCGGGTGCATGCTTACCTGCACCTGGGCAGTGGGTGTGGCGCGCCAGGGCTGCATTGCCAGCGAACCGGGTATCGGGTAGGTCCAGCAGTCGGCGTCGGCGACTTCCCAGACCAGGCCGCTGGCCTCGACATCCTCGCCCTGGATGGTCAGCGAGAGAATGGAGCTGGGCAACGGGCGGCCGTTCTCGAAGATCGCCAGCAGTTCTTCACGGTGCAGCAGCTTGCCGCGCGGGATGCCGTTGGCGTCGAACAGCATCAGTTCGATGCTGCGTACTTCCGGATGTTGTTCAAGGAAGTCGCGGGCTTCCTGGGGATCGGCGAATTTCATGATCGTTCTCTTGGGTAGGGTGCGCCGTGCGCACCTTTCATTCGGGTTATCGGTGCGCGGGGCGCACCCTGCGGATCATTCGCGGGCGCCGGGGATGGCCAGCAGTTCGCCTATGGCTTCGTCCAGGGTCGCGATGAGCTGGTCCACGTCGGCGGCGGTGGTGGACGGGCAGCACAGCGTCATGTTGTGGAAAGGCGTGATCAGGATGCCGCGGTTGATCAGGTAGAGGTGCAGCGCCATCTGCAGCTCATCGTGGAACGCGGCTTCGGCTTCGGCGCCGGTGCGCGGGGATACCGAGCAGAACTGGAACTCGCTGCGCGCGCCCAGCTCGGTCACCGACCACTTCAGCTCGTGCTTGGCGATCAGGCTGCGGAAGCCATCGGCCAGCCGCTTGGCCAGCGGCAACATGTGGTCATAGGCGGCCTGGGTCATTACCTGTTCGAGGTTGGCGCGCATGCAGTGCATGGCCAGGGCGTTGGCCGAGAGGGTAGTGCCCATGCCGCTATGGCCGTGGCCATGGCTGTCTTCCTGGGCTTTCTTGCGCGAGGCGAGCATCCGCTCTGCCATGTCCGCGCTGCAGCCGAAGATGCCGCAAGGCACACCGCCGGCGATCGGCTTGCCGACCACGAAGAAGTCCGGATCGAGGTTCCACAGCTGGGTGCAGCCGCCGATGTTGGTGGAGATGGTGTGGGTTTCGTCGATGATCAGCAGGCTGCCGTACTTGCGTGTCAGTTCCCGGCACTTCTGCATGAAGCCCGGGTCGGGCAGGACCATGCCGATGTTGGTCATGGCCGGCTCGCAGAGCAGGGCGCAAACGTCGCCCTTCGCCAGCGCGGCTTCCAGTGCCTCGACATCGTTGAAGGGAATGGAGCGGCTGTACTGGGTCAGGTCGTAGGCCTGGCCGACCAGGCCGGAGCGGGGCACGGTTTCGCCATCGCGGTAGCGCACCATCACATCATCCACGGTGCCGTGATAGCAGCCGTCGAACACCAGCAGGGTCTTGCGCTCGGTAATCGCCCGGGCCCAGCGCAGCACGTAGCGGTTGGAGTCGGTGGCGGTGGCGGTCACCTGCCAATAGGGCAGGCCAAAGCGCTGGGCCAGCAGTTCGCCGCAGACCACGGCGTCCTCGCCCGGCAGCATGGTGGTCAGTCCGTTGTTGGCCTGCTCGGCGATGGCCTTGGCGATCGGGTCCGGCGAGTGACCGAACATGGTGCCGGTGTCGCCCAGGCAGAAGTCGATGTATTCGTGGCCGTCGACGTCATAGAAGCGGGCGCCCTTCGCGCGTTCGACGAACAACGGGCAAGGCGTGGACCAGTCGGCCATCCAGTGCATCGGCACGCCGGCATACAGTGACTTGTGCGCGCGTTCGGCGAGGGCGACGGATTTCGGGTTGCGCTCGAGGAAACGGGCGCGCTCGCGGGCGGCGAAGGTTTCCACAGCGGCTTGGCTGATTCCACTAGCAGTCATGTTGAACACCTCGTTCGAATTTCTGCACATCGTGTTTTGTGATCACAATTCTGTCAAGACTTGCTATAAGAAGCCCTGAAATTTAACGTTCAACCATATTTGTGATCACAGGACCGAGCGAAAGACTAGATGGAAAGCGTCCACTGGTCTGGCGACGAACCTTGATCAGCCCCACCAATCCCTCCAAACAGAAGGCGACCAAAACGATGCGTAACTGCAGCCTGACCCTGAACCAACTGCCGGCGCCGCCGGCCATTGCGTGGTGACAAGCCCATGGCCGAGAACCTGCAGGAACTGCTTTACCAACGACTACGCGAGGGCCTGCTGGCAGGCCAGTTCAAACCCGGCGAGCGCCTGAAGATCCGCGATCTCGCCGCTGCCTGGGGCACCAGCCCGATGCCCGTACGCGCCGCCTTGCAGCGCCTGGTGGCTGAAGGCGCCCTCGAGGGCGAGCCACAGCGCTCGGTGCGCGTGCCGCCCATGACCCGGGAACGCTTCAAGCAGATCTTCCAGGTGCGTATGGCACTGGAAGGCATGGCCGTGGAAACGGCCGCCGCGCGATTGACCGCCGAGGAGCTGGAAATCCTGCGGGCCTGCATGGAGCGCATGGATATCGCCATCGAGCAGCGAGATGTGCAGGGCTACCTGACCGATAACAGCCAATTCCATCGGGTTCTTTACGGTGCCTGTGGCAATCCGGTCCTGCTACGTACCATCGAAACCCTCTGGCTGCAGGTCGGACCTTTCTTCAACCGACTGTTCACCGAGGCGGACCTGTCATTACGTCTGAACGACTTCCACGAGGACGCCTTCAAGGCGCTGCTGGAAGGCGACGGCAAGGCCGCGCGTTTTGCCATCGAGCAGGACCTTTCCTACTTCGGCCAATTCCTTCTTAACCTGCTGGAACTGGACTTCGCACAGGCCCGCAGCGGCTGATCCGGTGTTCTGCGGGAGCGGGTCAGCCCTGCTCCCGTAGGATGCTTCAGGCAAGTGTTACGGCATATTGCTCTGACCTGGCGAGACATGTCGCAGTGATAGTCTGCGTGCGTTCCTTGCATCAACTTCCCTAATTCCTACATGGCTCCGCTGGAGCCGAGCGAGTTGCCCGCGCGCGGGATCGCTGTGCCGCGCATTGCAGAAAAGGAGTCGGCCGCCATGCATGCCATTGCTTTCATCCAGGATCTTGCCGTGATCATGCTGGTCGCGGGCATGGTGACCATCCTTTTCCACCGCTTCAAACAGCCAGTGGTGCTGGGCTACATCGTCGCTGGCTTCATCATCGGGCCGCACACGCCGCCCTTCGAGCTGATCCATGACGAGGAAACCATCAAGACCCTCGCCGAGCTCGGGGTGATCTTCCTGATGTTCTGCCTGGGGCTCGAATTCAGCCTCGCCAAGTTGTTCAAGGTCGGTGCCACGGCCTTCATCGCCGCCTTCCTGGAAATCGTGCTGATGATCTGGATCGGCTACGAGATCGGCAGCTATTTCGGCTGGAGCACCATGGACTCGCTGTTCCTCGGCGCGATCCTGGCCATCTCGTCTACCACCATCATCGTCAAGGCGCTCAGCGACCTGAAGTTGAAGAACGAGCGCTTCGCCCAGCTCATCTTCGGGGTGCTGATCGTCGAAGACATCCTGGGTATCGGCATCATCGCGCTGCTTTCAGGTATCGCGGTGAGCGGCTCGGTGGAAACCGGCGACGTGTTCGCCACCGTCGGCAAGCTCAGCCTGTTCATGATCGTCGCGCTGGTCATCGGCATCCTGCTGGTGCCGCGTCTGCTCGCCTACGTGGCGAAGTTCGAGAGCAACGAGATGCTGCTGGTGACCGTGCTCGGCCTGTGCTTCGGCTTCTGCCTGCTGGTGGTGAAGCTCGAATACAGCATGGTGCTGGGCGCCTTCCTGATCGGCGCGATCATGGCCGAGTCGCGCCAGCTGGTGCAGATCGAGCGGCTGATCGAGCCGGTTCGCGACATGTTCAGCGCGATCTTCTTTGTCGCTATCGGCCTGCTGATCGATCCCAAGGTGCTGGTCGAGTACGCCTGGCCCATCGTCGTCATCACCCTGGCGGTGGTGCTGGGCAAGATGATCTCCTGCGGCCTCGGCGCTTTCATCGCCGGCAATGACGGCCGCACCTCGCTACGGGTCGGCATGGGCCTGTCGCAGATCGGTGAGTTCTCTTTCATCATCGCCGCGCTTGGCATCACCTTGCAGGTCACCAGCGACTTCCTCTATCCGGTAGCGGTGGCCGTGTCGGCCATCACCACCCTGCTGACGCCTTACCTCATCCGCGCCGCCGACCCGCTCTCGATCAAGCTGGCCAAGGTGATGCCGCAGCCCCTGGTGCGTGTCTTCGGCCTGTACGGCGAGTGGCTGCGCAGCATTCAGCCTCAAGGTCAGAGTGCGGTGCTGGCGGGGATGATCCGCAAGATCCTGCTGCAGGTAATGGTCAACCTGGCCCTGGTGGTGGCCATCTTCCTTGGCAGCGCCTACTTCGCCGGAGCGCTCGCCGAATACCTGAGCGACTGGGTGACCTCGCCCAATCAGCAGAAGGCGCTGATCTGGGGTGGCGCGCTGCTGCTCTCGCTGCCCTTCCTGATCGCCGCCTACCGCAAGCTCAAGGCGCTTTCCATGCTGCTGGCGGAAATGGGGGTGAGCCCGGACAAGGCCGGGCGCCACACCGAGCGGGTGCGCAAGGTTATCGCCGAAGTGATCCCGCTGCTCTCGCTGCTGGTCATCATGCTGCTGCTGATGGCGCTGTCGGCGAGCATTCTGCCGACGCTGGAGTTGCTGGTGCTTATCGGCCTGCTGGCGGCAGGTGTCAGCGCGCTGCTCTGGCGCTGGTTGATCCGTGTGCACTCACGGATGCAGATTGCCTTGATGGAGACGCTGGAACAGAACCAGAACCACCGCTGACGGGCGGCATCAGCCCGCGCATTCGACGCCGATCGTAGCGTGCGCTGCAGGCGCCGCGTGCGGAGTAGGTGGCTGGTGCGCATGGCGCACCCTACAGACTGAGCCCATCTTCAACGCCGCTGTTCCGACGCGGGAATCAGCTGGCCAGCCAGACGTCCCGTGCCCAGTGCCAGACGGAGTCCCAGCTCTCGTCGGTGAGTTCGCCCTCGTCGCCGTCCCACAGGACGACTTCGCCTTCGCCGTCGACCAGGTAGTAGTTGCGGCCATCCTGGCAGAGGGGCACCAGATCGCGCGGTACGCCCAGGTCCCAGGCGACGGCGGCGACTTCCGGCAGGTAGGTGTGGGATTGCGGGTCGGTGGCGGTCACCGGTTCCAGGCGGCCATAGACCACATCGCTGACCTTGAGCAGGAACTCGCGCAATTCGAAGGGCAGGTTGATCAGCAGCTGCTCCTCGATCTCCACCAGCAACTCCTCGTCAGGAAGCTCCAGGGGAACCGGCACCGGCTCGTTGAGTTCACGCAGCTGTTCGATGACTTCTTCCATGGCAAAAGGCCCTCATGCATTGGGATGCGCTTTATACAGTAGCCGGATGGACGGGAAAATCGCGGGTTCAATGGACGAAGGTTTTCACCAGACAGCACGGCCAGCCCACCTTATCCTCGAATTTTTTGCCAAGGAGCCTGTCATGGCGATCACCTGGACCTGCAAACATCACAGCGAGCTCGATTCCCACGAGGTCTACGCGTTCCTGGCGCTGCGCTGCCAGGTGTTCGTGGTGGAGCAGAAATGCCCCTACCTGGATGTCGATGGCCAGGACCTGGAAGCCGATACCTGCCATGTGATGGCCTGGGAAGACGACAAACTGCTGGCGTACCTGCGCCTGCTGGACCCATCGACCCAGGGCGGCGACGTGGTGATCGGACGCGTGGTGAGCGCCGCCGAAGCACGTGGTCGCGGCCTCGGGCACGGACTGATGGAGCGTGCCCTGATCGAGGCCGGCAAGCGCTGGCCGGGCATGCCGGTGTATCTCTCGGCCCAGGCGCACCTGCAGGGTTACTACGGCCGCTACGGTTTCTCTGCGGTGACCGAGGTTTACCTGGATGACGGCATTCCTCACGTTGGAATGCGCCGCGCATAGGCCCAACACTGCTTTGCAGGGCCGGGCTCAGCACCAACCGCTTTATCCCGGCCGGAATGTGCTGGCTAAACTTTGTGCACCATCCGGCTGCCCCGGGCAGCCGCCAACACCCTGGCTTTCCACAGGAGGTGCATCATGCGAATGGCCGCAACCCTGCAGCGCAGCCTGGAACGTACCCATACCCAGTTCGATCTGGTGCCGCACCCTCACTCGGCCACCAGCCTGGAGTCGGCGCGCGTCGCCAATATTCCCGCCGAGCGTCTGGCCAAGCCGGTGATCCTGGACGATCGCCAAGGCAATTTCCTCATGGCGGTCGTTCCCTCCAGCCGCCACCTGGACATGGGCAAGGTGCGCAAGGACTCGAGGATCTGGCAACTCACCCACGAAGCCGACCTGGCCCGCCTGTTCAAGGACTGCGAACTCGGTGCCGTGCCGGCACTCGGTGAACCCTATGGCATGAACATGCTGGTGGACCCGCAGTTGACGCGGCAGAAGGACATCTACCTGGAGGCCGGCGACCACGAAAACCTGGTGCATATGCGCATGGATGATTACCTGAAACTGGTGCCACATGCGGAAGTCTGCGAGCTCTGCCACTAGGGCCCGTGATTTGCTCGCGAAATCATGAAGAAGGTCCGGGGCGTCAGACCGCCCATTCCGCCGCCCTTCTGGTTCCGCCGCTCCCTCGCGCGGCGGCGTTGGCGCAGAGGTGGCGGTCGCCATCAGTGAAACGAAAAACCCGGGACAAGCCCGGGTTTTTTCATTGCAGAAGCAATCAGTTCTGACGGATGCCCGCCACCAACCAGGGCTGGTTTTCGCCATTTACGCGCTCCATGCGCCAGCTTTCGCTGAACACTTCGCCCTGGTCGAAACGCGAGGACTTGGAGACACCGTTGAAGGTCAGGGTGGCGACGGTCTTGTCGCTCAGCTCATCGATGCCGTCCAGTTGCACCTGGAGGTTGTCGATATAGGTGGACTGGTAGGCATCGCCCAGGCTGGCGCGCTCTTCCTTCAGGAAGCTCAGCATCTGCGGGGTGACGAACTCGGCGATCTTGTCCATCTCGGCCGCGTCCCAGTGCTGTTGCAGGGCCACGAAGTGCTCGCGGCCGGCTTCGATGAAGCGCTGCTCGTTGAACCAGCTCGGCGCGTTGAAGGCAGGCTGAGCCACCGGGGCGGAGCTGCCGAAGATCGACGGCTGCTGTTGCGGCATCTGCGGCATTTCACGCTGGAACGGCGCATGGCCGGCCATGGCGGGGCGGCCCTGCTGCTGGGCGCGCTTGCGGGCGGCCAGGAAGCGGAAGATCAGGAAGGCGATCAGGCCGATGATCAGGAAGTCGAAGATTTGCATGCCGTCGAAGCCGTCACCCATGAACATCGAGGCGAGCAGGCCACCGGCGGCGATGCCGGCCAGCGGGCCAAGCCAGCGGGATGCACCGCTCGCGGCTGCGGCGGGCTTGCCAGCTGCGGCAGGGGCGGTGGCGTTCGGGGCTTGCTGGGCGGGAGCCGCCTGGCGGGTCTGGTGGGTCGGCGCGGAGCCGAAGGACTTGCCGCCACCCATACGCTTGGCGGCGTTGACATCCAGGCTGAGCGTCAGGCCGACGCAAAGGGCCAGGGCAATACTGAGAAATCGGCGCATCAGAGGCTTCTCTTGGTTATGAATCTACGCGCGCCATGCTGCACAGTCAGTCGCGCGATAGCTAGGGGCAGAGTGTTTCGGGATTTTGTCGTACAGCTCTGTCGGCCTTTTCCGGGCATGCCGTTCATCTGCGCAGTAGGAACACCAGTGGGCCGCAGCGCAACTGACGGCGTAGCAGGGCGCGCAAATCTGCTTCGTCTTCCAGCGGATGGCGCAGCCAGTGGACGAAGGTGCGCAGGTAGGCTCCGGTGAGCAGGCTTTCCTCGGCGATGCGGCACAGGTGCAGGGTTTCCCGCTGCGCCGCCTCGCGCCACCACTGCACGGTACGGCTGACGCGTAACAGTCCCAGCACTTGCAGGTGGATATGCCCGGGCTCGAGCTTGTAGAGCAGCATCTGCGCGGTCACCGCGCGGTGCGGCGCCAGCGCGCCAAGCCAGGCCATCAGCAGTTCCTCCAGGCGCCTCTCCGCGCCCAGGGCCGCCAGGTCGCCGCCTTTGCTGCGCTCCAGCAGAGCCAGGTCGGCGCGGTCGAACCAGGCCTCTACCAGGTCATCCTTCTGTCGATAATGCTTGGCGATGGCGTCGAGGCTGACGCCGAGTTCATTGGCTACCTCGAACAGGTGCAACCGTTCCCAACCACTGGTATCGGCCAGGTTCAGGGCGCAATCGAGAATCTGCTGGGCGCTGGGTGAGCGGGGCATGGACGTTCCTCCGCCACTCAGTATGGCCAAGCGCGCGGCGGCGGCAGAGGCATCGGACGGGCGGAGAGTCCGTGGAGCTTCAAAACCGGTTGGAGCGAATTCATTCGCGAATGAATTCGCTCCAACAGAACAGGCGGCGGAAGAGCGTCCCGGTCAGAGCGGCTGCAGCTTGGCGTACGCCAGCATCAGCCACTTGCTGCCTTCGCTCTCGAACTTCACCTGCACCCGGGCCTGGGCGCCGGCGCCTTCGAAGTTGAGGATGGTGCCCTCGCCGAACAGCGCATGCTGCACTCGCTGGCCCAGGGAGAAGGGCGTTTCCGGCACGGCGGCACCGTCGAAGATGGAGCCGTGGCGGCTACCGCTCCCCATGGGACGGCTGATGCTGTTGTTCAGGCGCACTTCACGAATCAGCTGCGGCGGCACTTCGCGGACGAAGCGCGAGACCTTGTTGTAGGTCTCGCTGCCGTAGAGCCTGCGGGTTTCGGCGTAGGTCAGGACCAGGCGCTGCATGGCACGGGTGACGCCGACATAGGCCAGACGGCGCTCTTCTTCCAGGCGGGTCGGGTCTTCCATGCTCATCTTGTGCGGGAACAGGCCTTCTTCCATGCCCACCAGGAATACCAGGGGGAACTCCAGACCCTTGGCGCTGTGCAGGGTCATCAGCTGTACGCTGTCCTCGAAAGCGTCGGCCTGGGTTTCCCCGGCCTCCAGCGAGGCGTGGCTGAGGAAGGCCTGCAGCGGCGTGAGGTCGTCCTCGGGCTCTTCGTTCTCGAAGGCGCGGGCGGCGCTGACCAGCTCTTCCAGGTTTTCCACCCGGGCCTGGCCCTTCTCGCCCTTCTCGTCCTTGTGGTACGCCACCAGGCCACTCTGCTCGATGACCGTCTGGGTCATCAGGTGCAGGGGCATCTCCAGGCACTTCGCGGTCAGGTTCTCGATCAGCTCCATGAAGGCCGCCAGGGCGCTGGAGGCGCGACCGGCCAGGGCCTTGTTGGCGATCATCAGGCGCATCGCTTCCCACATCGAGACTTCGTTGACGCGGGAGAACTCGCGGATGCTCTCCACGGTTTTCTCACCGATACCGCGTGGCGGCACGTTGATTACCCGCTCCAGCGCCGCATCATTGCCACGACCGTCGAGCAGGCGCAGGTAAGCCATGGCGTTCTTGATCTCGGCGCGCTCGAAGAAGCGCTGGCCGCCATAGATGCGGTAGGGAATCTTCTCCCGCAGGAGGGCCTCTTCCAGCACCCGCGACTGGGCGTTGGAGCGATAGAGGATGGCGATTTCGCTGCGGGCCATGCCGTCTTTCAAGGCGCTCTCGATGCTCTCCACCACGTAGCGGGCTTCGTCGTGCTCGTTGAACGCGGCATACAGGCCAATGGGTTCGCCGTCTTCGCCCTCGGTCCAGAGCTCCTTGCCCAGGCGCCCTTGATTGTTGGCGATGAGGGCGTTGGCGGCCTTGAGGATGCCTGCGGTGGAGCGGTAATTCTGCTCCAGGCGAATCACCTCGGTATCCGGGAAGTCGCTGGAGAACTGCTGGATGTTCTCGATCCGCGCACCGCGCCAGCCATAGATCGACTGGTCGTCGTCGCCCACCACCATCAGGCTCTGGCCACCCTTGGCAAGCAGGCGAAGCCAGGCGTACTGCACGGCGTTGGTGTCCTGGAATTCGTCCACCAGCACATGGCGGAAGCGTCGCTGGTAGTGCTCCAGCAGGCTCGGACGGTCGCGCCAGAGGTCAAGGGCGCGCAGCAGTAGTTCGGAGAAGTCGATTACCCCGGTGCGCGCACAGGCGGCTTCGTAGGCTTCGTAGATCTTCAGCATGGTGCCGAGGAACAGGTCGCCGCCGGCCTGGATGTGCTGCGGACGGATGCCCTCGTCCTTCTGTCCGTTGATGAACCACTGTGCCTGACGTGCCGGCCAGCGCTGCTCGTCGAGGCCGAGGTCGCGAATCACCCGCTTGACCAACCGCTGCTGGTCGTCGCTATCGAGGATCTGGAAGTTCTCGGTCAGGCCCGCTTCCTGCCAGTGGGCGCGCAACAGGCGGTGCGCCAGACCGTGGAAGGTGCCGACCCACATGCCTGCCGGGTTGATCCCCAGCAGTTGCTCGATGCGCTGGCGCATTTCGGCCGCGGCCTTGTTGGTGAAGGTCACCGACAGGATCGAGTGCGGCGAGGCCTGCTCCACCTGGATCAGCCAGGCGATGCGGTGCACCAGCACGCGAGTCTTGCCGGAACCGGCGCCGGCAAGCACCAGTTGACGCCCCAGCGAGGCCGCTACGGCCTGGCGTTGAGCGTCGTTGAGGGAGTTCAGGAGGACGGAGAGATCATCATGCATCGCGGCATTCTATTGGCGCGGCTGGGGGAGGGCAAACCGATGACCGGATGGTCAGCCGGATGGTCGCCGATCCGTGCGGCCGAGACCCTCCGAAAGTTGGGGGACGCTCATCCGGAACCTCGCACATAAAGCTATTGCAGCGACTCACCGCTCGGGTAAGCTCCGGGCTCGCTTAGGCAGACCACTACAAAAAAAGCGCCTATGACCGCCAATTCAATGCCCGCCGACCAGGCGTCTTTCCTGGTCGACAGCCGTGAGATCCGCCAGCAGTTCGCGACCGACATTGCGGCCGAGCGAACGCGCCTCCTTTATCAGGGCTCACAGGTCCCGACCCTGTTCATGCTGCTCAACGGCCTCGCCTGCGCCTACCTGCTCTGGGGGACCGGCAACGGCCTGCTGCTTGGCGGCTGGCTGGTCTGGCTCGTCCTGCTGGCCGTCCTGCGCCTGACCCAGGTGGCCGCCTTCAACAAGACACTGCCGTCGAAACAGGCCTGCCCGCGCTGGCGCCACGCCTTTCTGCTGGGGGCCGGCGCTTCCGGGCTGACCCTGGCTTTCGCCGCCGTGGCGCTGGTGCCGCCGGATGCATTCCTGACCCAGGCGCTGGTCTACGGGCTGATCGCCGCCGCGATACTCTCCGCCAGCGTCGCCTATGCGGTGAGTCTCTCGGCTTTCCTTACCTTCGCCCTGCCTTGTCTGCTGCCTTCCATTGCCTGGCTGCTGCTGGGGGATACCCCCCTGCTGCGCGGCTGGGGCGTGCTGGGCGTGATACTTGCCGCGTCGCTCATGGTGGTGGCCTGGCAGATCAACCGGCTGGTGCAGCGCAGCCTCCTGCAGCGGTTCCAGAACCAGGCATTGATCTGCCATCTCGAAGAAGCCAAGGCCCGCGCCGAGGGCCTCAACGGCGAGTTGGCTCGTGAAGTGGAGCAGCGCCGCCGTGCCGAGCGCGAACTGCGCCGTGCCCACGGTGAGCTGGAGATGCGCGTGGCCCAGCGTACGCTGGAACTGGCCGATGCCAGCCATGCTCTGGTCAAGAGCGAGGCACGCCTGGCCCTGGCCCTGGAAGCCAGCGAACTCGGCCTGTGGGACTGGAACCTGGAGACCGACGAAGTTCATCACACGCAGCTAAAGGCCATCTTCGGCATCGACGCGGAGGACGTGACCCGCGTGCTGAGCGACCTGAAGCCGCGCCTGCACCCGGACGACCTGCCGCTGCTACGCCGGACCCTGGTGGAGCATATGAAGGGCCGAACGGATGGTTACGCCATCGACTACCGGGTGCGCCACAACGATGGCCACTGGGTCTGGGTGGAAGACCGCGGCCGCGTGGTGGAGCGCGATGGAACCGGCAAGGTGCTGCGCATGCTGGGCACCCGCCGCGACATCACCGCGCGCAAGCACCAGGACGAGGAACAGCGCCTGGCGGCCACGGTGTTCGAGGCTGCCAGCGAGGGCATCGTCATCCTTGATCCCGACTATCGGGTGATCCAGACCAATGAAGCTTTCAGCCAGGTCACCGGCTATCGCCAGGACGAAGTGATCGGGCGCAGCGTCGCAACCCTCATAGGCAACCGCGAAGCCCGCCGCCGCTACTACCTGATCCGCGAAGAGCTGGAGCAAAGCGGCAGCTGGCAGGGCGAGCTGATGGACACGCGCAAGAGCGGTGAACTCTATCCGCAATGGCTGCAGCTCAACGTGGTGCGCGACTCGCGGGGCAACGTCAGCCACATCGTCGGCTTCTTCGCCGATCTCACCTCCCGGCGGGAGGCCGAGGAGCGCCTGCGCTACCTGTCCAACTACGACGAACTCACCGGGTTGGCCAACCGCACCCTGTTCAAGGACCGCCTGCACGAGGCCAGCCAGCGCGCGCGGCAGAGTGGTCGCAGCCTGGCCTTGTTGCACATCGACCTGGATCGCTTCAAGGTGCTCAACGACAGCCTCGGCCATGAAGTGGCCGACCAGCTGCTGCGTCAGGTCAGCCGTCGGCTGACCCAGGCGGTGCCGGAAGCCGACACCATCGCGCGCCTGTCTGGTGACGAATTCGCGGTGATCCTCGACGCCTATGGCAGCCTTTCCAGCCTGGCGCGCCAGGCCAGTCGCCTACTCGGCAAGCTGCGCATGCCGATTACCGTGGGGGGCCACGAGCTGGTCATCAGCGGTTCGCTGGGCATCAGCCTGCTACCGGACAACGCCCGCGACATTTCCGCCCTGATCAGCCAGGCCAACATGGCCATGCAACATGCCAAACACCTGGGCGGCAACACCTTCCAGTTCTTCACCGACAACCTCCAGGCCTGCACCCTGGAGCGCCTGCAACTGGAGAACCAGCTGCGCAAGGCCATCGAGGAAGGCCAGCTGGAAGTCTTCTACCAGCCCAAGCTGGGCCTGGCCGACAACAGTCTGAATGCCGCCGAGGCGCTGGTGCGCTGGCGTCATCCGCAGCAGGGGCTGATCCCACCGGGGGACTTCATCGGCCTGGCCGAGGAGACCGGGCTGATCGCGCCCATCGGAGAGTTCGTATTGCGCCAGGCCTGCCAGCAGGCCCGTGAGTGGCAGCGACAGGGGCTGGCCGACATCCGCGTTTCGGTAAACCTGTCGATGCACCAGCTGCGCCAGGGCAACCTCGTCAGCCTGGTGCGCCAGGTGCTGGAGGAAACTGGCCTGCAGGCCCGCCTGCTGGAGTTGGAGCTGACCGAGAGCCACCTGCTGGAAAACGTCGAGAACGTCATCGCCACCTTCCACCAGCTACGGCAGCTCGGCGTAAAACTGGCCATCGACGATTTCGGCACCGGCTATTCATCCCTGAGTTATCTCAAGCGCTTCCCGGTGGACTACGTGAAGATCGACCAGACCTTCATTCGCGACCTCTCCGCCGGCAGCGAGGACGCGGCCATCACCCGCGCAATCATCGCCATGGCCCACAGCCTGGAGCTGAAGGTGGTGGCCGAGGGCGTGGAAACCCAGGAACAGCTGAACTTCCTGCGCAGCCAGCGTTGCGACGAGATCCAGGGCTACCTGATCAGCCCGCCGGTGGAAGTGCCTCAGTTCGTGCGGCTGCTCAGGGAGCAGGCAACGGCGCTCTGGCACTGACGCGGTCCGTAGCGGTGCGCGCGGCGTCCCCCATCCGGCCTCAGGCGCTTGCAGCGGTGCGGCTGTTGCCGGTGCTGAACCAGCGCATCAGCAGCGCATTTTCCAGTGGCAGGTCTTCCGGCAGCGGCAGGTAAAGGGTGTGGCCGTCGCCTGGGGCCACTGTCTTGCGCTCGCCGAAGCGGTTTTCCAGGGCTTCCAGCTTGAAATCCACATTGCCTCGCGGCGTCATGAGTTGCAGGCGGTCGCCTACTGCGAAATGGTTCTTCACGCGCACTTCCGCGAGCCCGTGACGCACCACCCCGGTCAGCTCCCCGACGAACTGCTGGCGCTCGGCAAGGGAGTAGCCGTGCTCATAGTTCTGGTACTCGTCATGCACGTGGCGGCGCAGGAAGCCTTCGGTGTAGCCGCGGTTGGCCAGTGATTCGAGGTCGTCCATCAGGGTGAGGTCGAAGGGGCGCCCGGCACAGGCGTCGTCGATGGCCTTGCGGTAGGCCTGGGCGGTGCGCGCCACATAGAAGTGCGATTTGGTGCGGCCCTCGATTTTCAGCGAATGCACGCCCAGCTGCAGCAACCGCTCCACGTGGTGCACGGCGCGCAGATCCTTGGAGTTCATGATGTAGGTGCCGTGCTCGTCTTCCCAGGCGGACATCAGCTCGCCTGGACGGTTGGCCTCTTCCAGCAGGACCAACTGCTCGCTCGGCGCGCCGCAACCAAGCGTTGGCACCAGTTGGCCCAGCTCATCCTCCTGCGCGGGCTTGGCGCCGTACTGCCATCGGCAGGCGTTAGTGCAGGTGCCCTGGTTGGGATCGCGGTGATTGAGGTAGCCCGACAGCAGGCAGCGGCCGGAATAAGCCATGCACAAGGCGCCGTGGACAAAGACTTCCAGCTCCATGCCTGGCACCTGCTGGCGGATTTCGCCGATTTCCTCCAGGGACAGCTCCCGCGACAGGATCACCCGGCTGAGCCCCTGCTGCTGCCAGAATTTCACACTGGCCCAGTTCACCGCGTTAGCCTGCACCGAGAGGTGGATGGGCATCTGCGGGAAGTGCTCGCGCACCAGCATGATCAGGCCGGGATCGGACATGATCAGCGCATCCGGCCCCATGGCGATGACCGGCTCCAGGTCCTTGAGGAAAGTGCGCAGCTTGGCGTTGTGCGGGGCGATGTTCACCACCACGTAGAAACGCTTGCCGGCGGCATGTGCTTCGGTGATGCCAAGAGCCAGGTTGGCGTGGTCGAACTCGTTGTTGCGTACCCGCAGGCTATAGCGCGGCTGGCCGGCGTAGACGGCGTCGGCGCCGTAGGCGAAGGCGAAGCGCATGGCCTTGAGGGTACCGGCGGGGGAAAGCAGTTCGGGACGGTGCATGGCGCGGCTCGCGGAGGAGGGCAAAAGACGCGCGATTCTAGGGATAGGGCGAGAGGGCTTTATTGCTCTGGAGCAATGGGTAACGCCAGGTGTCGCGCTTGCGAGGGCGGAGGTCGTTTTCGGTAGGGTGCGCTGTGCGCACCGGAGAGCTTGCACGGGAATCTCCGGTGCGCACAGCGCACGCACCTTATGGAAGGTCGCGTTCAGTCGTGCCAGGCGCGCTGGTGCAACTCCAGCAGGCTGTGGGCCTGTTCCGGTCCGGTGGAACCTGCAGGGTAGGGGCGCGGGCTCTGGTAGTACTCGTGCCAGCCTTCGAGGATCGGGTTGATCCAGCGCCAGGCGGCTTCGACTTCGTCGCGGCGCATGAACAGCGTCGAATCACCTTCGATCACGTCCAGCAGCAGGCGCTCGTAGGCGTCCCAGCGGCGCTGGTGGCTGAAGGCCTTGGCCAGGTTCAGGTCCAGCTCCACCGGTTCCAGGTTCATGCCTTTGCCCGGCGTCTTGGCCATCAGTTGCAGACTGATGCGTTCCTCCGGCTGCAGGCGGATCAGCAGGCGATTGGCCTCGCCATCGGCGAACAGGCGGTGAGGCACCGGCTTGAACTGGATGACGATTTCCGAGTATTTGCGCGCCAGGCGCTTGCCGGTGCGCAGGTAGAAGGGCACGCCGGCCCATCGCCAGTTGTCGATCTCCACCTGCACGGCGACGAAGGTCTCGGTGTCACTGTCGTTGTCGACGTTCTTCTCGAAGTAGTAGGCCGGCACTTCCTGGCCACCGATCTTCCCGGCGCTGTACTGGCCGCGCACGGTCTTGTCGCGTACGTCCTGCCCAGAGATGGGTTTCAGTGCTTCGAGGATTTTCACCTTCTCGTTGCGCACAGCCTCGGCGTCGAAGCGTACTGGAGCTTCCATGGCCACCAGGCAGAGCAGCTGCAGCAGGTGGTTCTGCACCATGTCGCGCATGGCCCCGGAGCGGTCGTAGTAGGCACCGCGGTTCTCCACGCCGAGCGTCTCGCAGACGCTGATCTGTACATGGTCGACGTGCCCGGCACGCCAGATCGGCTCGAACAGGCCGTTGGCGAAGCGCAGCGCCATGAGGTTCTGCACGGTTTCCTTGCCCAGGTAGTGGTCGATGCGGAACACCTGGGATTCATCGAACACCTTGCCGATGGCGGCATTGATCGCCTGGGCCGACTCCAGCGAATGGCCGATCGGCTTTTCCAGCACGATGCGTGACTTCGGGGTGGCCAGCCGGGCAATCGACAGGTGCGCGGCGATATCTTCGAACAGGTCGGGCGCGGTGGCCAGGTAGTAGACCCGCCCACAGCCGGGGTCGGGCCCGAGGTAGCGGGCCAGGCGACCGAAATCGGCGCTCTGGGAAACGTCCATGGCGAAGTAGTCCAAGCGCTCGGCAAAGCTGCTCCAGCCCTCGGCGGTAAAGTCCGCGCGAGCCACCTGGGCCCGGCAGCGGCGCTCGGCGAGGGCGCGGTAGCCGTCACGATCGAGGGTGTTGCGGGCCAGGGCGAGGATCCGCATCTGCGGATGCAGGCGCCCTTCGCGATGCAGGTGATAGAGGGCCGGAAGCAGCTTGTGTAGGGCGAGATCGCCGGTGCCGCCGAAGACGAGCATGTCGCAGGAGCTGGTCAAGGATGCGCTCTCCCTTCCTTGCACGCGGAGAAATAGTGGTTCAACTGGGCGGAAAAGCGGTTCATGTAGTATAACTACAAGGCCACTACAGCCTGATTCCGCCGATCATAACCGAGTCGCGCGTCGTTGCATGACTGAAGAAAGCGGCGAAACCCCCATTCCAGACAGAGCCTGCCCTGTGAACCTGCTGCAACATATCGCCCAGTCGCGTCATCTGCTACGCAAGTCGGAACTGAAAGTCGCCGACCACGTCCTGCTCGATCCCGCTGCGGTCATGCACAGCTCCATGGCCGACCTGGCCCAGGGCGTCGGGGTCAGTGAGCCAACCATCGTGCGCTTCTGCCGCGCCATCGGTTGCGGTGGCTTCCAGGACCTCAAGCTGAAACTGGCGCAGAGCCTGGCCGCCGGTGCCAGCTTCGGCCAGTTCGCGATCCACGAGGACGACTCGGTCGCGGACTTCAGCCTGAAGATCTTCGACACCACCCTGCACACCCTGATAGAAGTCCGTGAGAAGCTCGACCCGGAAGCGCTGCAGCGTGCCATTGGCGCCTGTGCCCAGGCCCAGCGCGTGGAGTTCTACGGTTTCGGCGCATCCGGCGCGGTGGCGGCCGACGCCCAACACAAGTTCTTCCGCCTGCTGCTGACCGCGGCGGCCTATTCCGACCCGCACATGCAGGCGATGTCGGCGGTCACCCTGAAGCCTTCGGATGTGGCCATCTGCATTTCCCAGTCGGGCCGTTCCAAGGACCTGCTGATCACCGCCAACCTGGTGCGTGAAGCCGGCGCCACCCTCATCACCCTGTGCCCGAGCCAGACCCCGCTGGCCGACCTGGCCACGGTAAACCTCGCCATCGACGTGCAGGAAGACACCGAGATCTACACCCCGCTGACCTCGCGCATCGCCCACCTGGTGGTGATCGACGTGTTGGCCATGGGCGTCGCCATGGCCCGTGGTCCGACCCTGGTCAACCACCTCAAGAGCGTGAAGCGCAGTCTGCGCAGCCTGCGCCTCTCACCCAAGTCGGTGAAGAGCGCCGAGGACTGAGTCGGCGCCTGATCGAGCGAGACGTCGGCTTCCGGCGCGCAGACGATCAGGCCAGCCCCTGCCTCACCAGCAACCGCTCTATCGCCTCGATGAATGGCCCACTGCCTGGCCAACTGGTAATCCGCCCCAACGGTCGACCGTGGTAGAGGGCTATGAACGTGGGCACCCCGTGCAACCCGAAGCGCAGTGCCAGCGCCGGGTCTTCGTCCACTTCGTCATGCAACCAGCGCACCTGGGGCCACTGGCAGCGCTCCTGGATGCGCAGCAAGTCGTGCTTGGCCACGTCGCAGAGAGGGCAGTCGTCCTGCCACAGGTAGAGCAGCACCAGTCGTTGGCGTTCGCTGGCCAGTACGTCATCGAGAATGCTGGCGCGCACCCGTTGGATCGGAAAGCGTTGGAAGAATTCGACGGCATTGCTCATGGCGTCCTCCAGCGGCGTCGCCCCGTAATTGCTGAGCAAAGTCGCGCGGTGACGGTCTGTCCAGCTATCGCGCCGATAGCCTGAAACCTTCGTTTCACCACAGATTCACCGAGCCTTCGTGAAAGCGTCACAGGCGCGGACGATCCTGCGCCTGTCAGCCTGCTTCCTAACCCACCCAGGGAGAGATGCCATGCAACGCTTTCACGATGATTCAGCCCATCTGGACAGCAAGACCCGGCGCAAACTGGAGGACCAGCGGCGTATGCAGTATCGCCGCGCGATTGAAGACCGCGCCGAACAGCGTCGCCTGCAGATGGAGTGTTCGGACTACCCCTACCCCGAACTGATCGCCGCTAATTACCTGTTGTCGTCAAAGGCAGTGCGCCGGAAAAGCGGTGCGAAAGTGCGCTGATCTGTGCGCGTTCTTCGCGGATAAAGGCCAGAAACGCCTGGGCGACCGGCGATAGCCGCTTGCCCTTGGCATGCACTGCGCACCAGCTGCGATACAGTGGCAGTTCCTCCACTGGCAGCTCCCGCAGCAACCCGGTCGCCAGCTCCAGGCTCACCGCATGGCGCGGGATCAGGGCGATGCCAAGATCGGCCACCACGCATTCCTTCTGCGCATCCAGCGAGGCCACTTCCATGGTCTGCGCGAAGTGCGCGCGCTTCTGCTGGAAGTACTCCTCGCAGGCCTTGCGGGTGCCCGAGCCGGCCTCGCGGACCAGCAGCGTGTAGGGCTCCAGGTCCTTCAGGGTCAGTTTCGCGACGTTGGACAGCGGGTGGCTGGGCGGCGCCACCGCGACTATCGGGTTGTTCAGGAAGGGGAGGAACTCCAGGGCCATGTCCTGGGGCACCAGGGACATGATCACCAGGTCGTCACGGTTGTCCGAGAGACGTTTGATCACCTGCGCGCGATTGGTCACCACCAGGTGCAGGCTGACGTCCGGATGCTGCTCGCGGAAGGCCGCGAACAGGTGCGGCGCGAAGTACTTGGCGCTCGATTCCACTGCCAGGTTGAGCTGGCCCTGCAGTGAGCCCTGCAGGTCCGACAGCTGCATGTCGAGACTGGCCAGGCGCTGGAAGATATCGCTGCTGGCGCGCATCAACGCCTCTGCAGCATCGGTCACGTAGAGCTTCTTGCCGACGTACTCGAACAGCGGCTGGCCCACCAACTCCTCGAGCTGGCGGATCTGCAGGCTGACGGCCGGCTGGGTCAGCGCCATCTCCTCGGCCGCCCGGCTGTAGGAGCGGCTTTCGAACACCGCACGGAATACCTGGAGCTGGCGCAGCGTCATACGCAGCAGGGTCTTGCGCATCGATTTTGGCCTCGAGGGGTGGGCAGGGTTGCTGACTATAAGCTCAACCTAATGGATACCCCAATAATTATTGATTGGGGTTATTCCCATCTGCGGCGTAGGGTAATGACGCGACCGCTACACGACCTGCGGTCATCCAACGACCGGCCCAGCCGTTCGCCTGTTCACTTGGTCGAGGGACAACTCGTGATCAAGAAAATCCTGATCGCCAACCGCGGTGAGATTGCCGTCCGCATCGTGCGCGCTTGCGCCGAGATGGGCATCCGCTCGGTGGCCATCTACTCTGATGCCGACCGGCACGCCCTGCACGTGAAGCGTGCCGACGAAGCCCACAGCATTGGTGACGACCCGCTGGCCGGGTACCTGAACCCGCGCAAACTGGTGAACCTGGCGGTCGAGACCGGCTGCGACGCCCTGCACCCGGGCTACGGTTTCCTCTCTGAAAACGCCGAGCTGGCGGACATCTGCGCCGAGCGCGGGATCAAGTTCATCGGCCCGAGCGCCGAAGTGATCCGTCGCATGGGTGACAAGACCGAAGCCCGCCGCAGCATGATCAAGGCTGGCGTGCCGGTCACCCCCGGCACCGAAGGCAACGTCGCCGACCTCGCCGAAGCGCTGCGTGAAGCCGAGCGCATTGGCTACCCGGTGATGCTGAAGGCCACCTCCGGTGGTGGCGGTCGCGGCATTCGTCGCTGCAACAGCCGCGAGGAACTGGAACAGGCCTACCCGCGGGTGATTTCCGAAGCCACCAAGGCCTTCGGTTCGGCGGAAGTCTTCCTCGAGAAGTGCATCGTCAATCCCAAGCACATCGAAGCGCAGATCCTCGCCGACTCCTTCGGCAACACCGTGCACCTGTTCGAGCGCGACTGCTCGATCCAGCGTCGCAACCAGAAGCTCATCGAAATCGCCCCGAGCCCGCAGCTCACTCCCGAGCAGCGTGCCTACATCGGCGACCTCGCAGTGCGTGCGGCCAAGGCCGTGGGCTACGAGAACGCCGGTACCGTGGAGTTCCTGCTCGCCGAGGGCGAGGTGTACTTCATGGAGATGAACACCCGCGTGCAGGTGGAACACACCATCACCGAGGAAATCACCGGTATCGACATCGTCCGCGAGCAGATCCGCGTCGCCTCCGGGCTGGAACTGTCGGTCAAGCAGGACGACATCATCCATCGTGGCTTCGCCCTGCAGTTCCGTATCAACGCCGAGGACCCGAAGAACAACTTCCTGCCGTCCTTCGGCAAGATCACCCGTTACTACGCTCCCGGCGGTCCCGGTGTGCGTACCGACACCGCGATCTACACCGGCTACACCATTCCGCCGTACTACGACTCCATGTGCCTGAAGCTGATCGTCTGGGCACTGACCTGGGAAGAAGCCCTGGACCGCGGCCTGCGCGCCCTCGATGACATGCGCGTGCAGGGTGTGCGGACCACCGCGCCGTACTACCAGGAAATCCTGCGCAATCCCGAGTTCCGCAGCGCCGAGTTCAACACCAGTTTCGTCGAGAGCCATCCGGAGCTGACCCAGTACTCGATCAAGCGCAACCCGTCGCACCTGGCCATCGCCATCGCCACCGCCATCGCCGCCCACGCCGGCCTGTAGGGGAAGGATTCAGAACATGAGCAAGAAGATTTCGATCACCGATACCATCCTGCGCGATGCGCACCAGTCCCTGCTGGCCACCCGCATGCGCACCGAAGACATGCTTCCGATCTGCGACAAGCTCGACAAGGTCGGCTACTGGTCGCTGGAAGTCTGGGGCGGCGCCACCTTCGACGCCTGCGTGCGCTTCCTCAAGGAAGACCCATGGGAGCGTCTGCGCAAGCTCAAGGCCGCCCTGCCCAACACCCGACTGCAAATGCTCCTGCGCGGCCAGAACCTGCTGGGCTACCGCCACTACAGCGACGACGTGGTACGCGCCTTCGTCGCCAAGGCCGCGGTCAATGGCATCGATGTGTTCCGCATCTTCGACGCGATGAACGATGTGCGTAACCTGCGCGTCTCCATCGAAGCCGTGAAGGCTGCCGGCAAGCACGCCCAGGGCACCATCGCCTACACCACCAGTCCGGTACACACCATCGACGCCTTCGTTGCCCAAGGCAAAGCCATGGCCGACATGGGCGTGGACTCCATCGCCATCAAGGACATGGCGGGCCTGCTGACCCCGTACGCCACCGGCGAGTTGGTGAAGGCGCTGAAAGAGGCGCTACCGCTGGATGTGGTCGTGCACTCCCACGACACCGCCGGCGTGGCCAGCATGTGCCAGCTCAAGGCCGTGGAAAACGGTGCTGACCGCATCGACACCGCGATCTCCAGCATGGCCTGGGGCACCAGCCACCCGGGTACCGAGTCGATGGTCGCCGCTCTGCGCGACACGCCTTTCGACACCGGCCTGGACCTGGAACTGATCCAGGAAATCGGCATGTACTTCCACGCCGTGCGCAAGAAGTACCACCAGTTCGAAAGCGAATTCACCGGCGTGGATACCCGCGTGCAGGTCAACCAGGTTCCGGGCGGCATGATCTCCAACCTGGCCAACCAGTTGAAGGAACAGGGCGCCCTGAACCGCATGCCGGAAGTGCTGGCGGAAATCCCGCGTGTTCGCGAAGACCTCGGCTTCCCGCCCCTGGTCACCCCGACCTCGCAGATCGTCGGTACCCAGGCGTTCTTCAACGTGCTGGCCGGTGAGCGCTACAAGACCATCACCAACGAGGTGAAGCTCTACCTGCAAGGCCGCTACGGCAAGGCGCCTGGCCAGATCAACGAGCAACTGCGTCGCCAGGCCATCGGCAACGAAGAAGTCATCGACGTGCGTCCGGCGGACCTGCTCAAGCCGGAGCTGAACAAGCTGCGCGAAGACATCGGCAGCCTCGCCAAGTGCGAAGAGGACGTGCTGACCTTCGCCATGTTCCCGGACATCGGCCGCAAGTTCCTCGAAGAGCGTGCCGCCGGCACCCTGAAGCCGGAAGAACTGCTGCCCATGCCCAACGGCAAGGGTGCGGCCCCGGTCGGCGGCGAAGGCACTCCGACCGAGTTCGTGGTGGACGTGCATGGCGAGAGCTACCGCATCGACATCACCGGTGTCGGCGTGAAGAGCGACGGCAAGCGCCACTTCTACCTGTCCATCGACGGCATGCCGGAAGAAGTGGTATTCGAGCCGCTCAACGAGTTCGTCGCAGGCTCCGGCAGCAAGCGCAAGAGCGCCAGCGCACCGGGCGATGTCAGCACCACCATGCCGGGCAACATCGTCGATGTGCTGGTGAAGGAAGGCGACCAGGTGAAAGCCGGTCAGGCCGTGCTGATCACCGAGGCCATGAAGATGGAAACCGAAGTCCAGTCGCCCATCGACGGTGCCGTCAAGGCAGTCCATGTGGCCAAGGGCGACCGCGTGAACCCGGGCGAAGTCCTGATCGAAATCGCCTGATTGCTCCGGCGATAGTCCCCGTAGGGAGCCGCAAGGCTCCCTTTTTTTGTGCCTGGGAAACGGGCAGACGATCGTTCCGTAGAGCGATTTCAATCTCCATGGCGCTCCGAGGGACTGCCTTGCTGAGCCTGCAGGGCGACTGAACTCGCTCCCATCGGCACCTGGCAACCCGCTTCTGCCCATCAATGAAATTTTCAATAGCTACCATGCAAATCTCTTCTTGGCGCCGCGGTCACGACCGCGCGCATTCTGGCCTTCCAGCCAACGCTACCGGAGGGAATACAGATGAAGACCGTCGCACAGATGCTCCGCGCCAAGCCGCGGCAGAACGTCCACACCATTGATGTCGCAGCGCCGATGCTCGAGGCGTTGCGAATGATGGCCGAACTGAACATCGGCGCTTTGCCGGTGACCGAGGGCGGACACCTGGTCGGTATCGTCAGCGAGCGCGACTACGCGCGCAAAGGCGTGCTGCAGGGGCGCTCGTCCGTGGCGACCGTGGTGCGTGAGTTCATGACCGAGCCGGTGCTGACGGTGACTTCGAAGCAGAGCATTCGTGAATGCATGTCGCTGATGACCGAGCAGCACATGCGCCACCTCCCGGTAGTGGAAGACGGTGAGTTGGTCGGCCTGCTGTCCATCGGCGACCTGGTGAAAGAAGCCATGGCCGAGCAGGACGACCTGATCCTGCATCTGGAGCAGTACATCCGCGGTGAAGTGGCCTGAGTCCGCAGGAAGCCCGGCCCCTCGGGGCCGGTAGCCCTTATCCGTCCAGGGCGCTGGCCCGAAATGAAGATTTCTGATTTCCATCAACGGGAACCGGGCGCCTAGCCTGCCGGCTCTTTTCGAGCTGCGGGTACCCGCCCCATGTCCCTTCCTTCCAATCGCCAGGGCGGCACCACGTTCCCCGCCCGACCCTTGACCGCAGCCCGCATGGGCGAAGTCAGGCTGCAACCGATCAAGGACCGACAAGACCGGGTCGTCGGTTTTGAAAGCCTCGCCCGTTTTGCCTTCGACTCCTTCATCAAAAGCACCGAAGATGCCATCGCCAGGCTGCCGCAGGACGACCTGCAGCGGCTCACGCGCGAGCTGCTCCAGGGGGTACGCATCCGCTGCATGCTCAATCGCAGCTATACCCGCTATCTGCACGACACCCAGGCCGGCAGCCTACCGGTTCGGCACTTCGTCAATGTCGAGAAGCGAAGTCTGGCGGAATCGGAACTGGTCGAAGATCTCATCGAAAGCGCTGCCGACTTGCGCTGCTCCGGTGCCCTGCTGGTGGTCGAAGTCACGGAGCGCCCAACGGTTTGCTTCGACAGCTTCAGGTCCTACATGAAGGGCCTGATGCGCCTGAAGGAGGAAGGCGTGCTGGTGGCGCTAGACGACTACGACCTCGGCCGCCCGGCCCACTGGGAACTCGACCTGGGCCTGTGCGATGTCGTGAAGCTCGACCTTGCGGAACTGGGTGTTCCGCAGCATGAGGATGGGGATTTTCTGTCCAGCCGCTACGCCGTGCTGGGCGAAAGGCTGTACGACTTCATTCATCGCTATCAGGTGGACCTGGTGGCGGAAAAGATCGAGACCGGCTGGCAGCACGAGGTCGCCAAGGGGCTCCCGTTCAAGCTGTTCCAGGGCTATCGCCTCGGCCATCCGGTGCGGATGTAAGCCGTCGCGGCAGCCCTCTCATGCATGCCCGATCCGGACCGGGTGGCCAGCGCGGTGCCGTTGCTTCGCTGCTGCTCGACATCGGCCTGATTGCGGCGCCACTGCGAGCGCCGGACAAGCGCCATCCACCCTTGTATCTCGACTGTCGTCCTGCCAAGGGGCGAATTCATTCGTCAAGGGCAGCTCCGCTGCCCCCAACGATGCTTATGGTGAGTGTTCAGTCCACCATTTCCCCACAGAGGTCCACCGCGAACCACTGCTCCACCTCGGCCTGGTGCAAGCCGGCACCGAGCAGGGCGAACAATTTGCCCAGGGCCGCCTCGCGGGTCATACCGCCTGCGGGTACCAGGCCGGTGGCCAGCAGTTGGCTGCCGGCAGCATATACACCCGCTTGCACGTGCCCAGCCGGGCACTGGCTGGAGGCGACGAGCACCACGCCGCGCTGGTGGGCGGCGTGCAACGTATCGAGCAGCGCCTTGTCGTCTGCCGGGCCGGTGCCACTGCCATAGCACTCCAGCACCAATCCCTGCACACCACTGGAAAGCAGCGCTTCCACGTGACTGGCCGCAAGACCGGGGAACAGCGGGAGTACCGCGAGGTTCACCGGCTGGCGCGAGACGCGGAAGTCGAGGCCGGCGGGAATGACGTCGGCACGTTCACCCATGCGGGTTCGCGGAAACACGGTGAACGCGTCGAAAGCTTCCGAGCGCAGCTTGCTGGCGCGGGCGCCATGCAGCAGCTCGCCATTGAAAAAGAGTTGCACACCAGGCGCGACTCCGGCCTGGAGTGCGTGGATGGCCCCCAGCAGGTTGGGCCAGGCATCGCTGCCCTCGCTGCCAGCCGGCAACATGGCGCCGGTCAGCACCACGGGGACGGGCAAGCCAAGAAGCAGGAAGCCGAGGGCCGCCGCGCTGTAGGCCAGGGTGTCGGTGCCGTGCAGAAGGAGCACGCCGTCGTGGCCGCGCTCCACCGCGTCGACGATGGCCTCACGCATGGCCAGCCAGTTGGCCTGGCGCATGTTGGCGCTGTCGATCAGCGGCAGCAGTTCCTGGAAGCTCCAGTCCAGTGCCAATCCCTGGCCGTCCAGCTGCTCGCGCATGCGTGCCTCGAATCCACTGGCCGGAGCGAGGCCTTCGGGAGTCTGCAGCATGCCGATGGTGCCGCCGGTGTAGAGCACGAAGAGGTTCTTCACAGCATTCATGGGTGTGGATAACTCGGAAAAGCAAAGGTGCAGATACGACAGTGCCGCTCCCCGCGTCAGCGGAGGAGCGGCACCAGGTCTTGCTGGTACAGCGAATCAGCGATGGCTCTGAGCCAGTTTGCCTGCCGCTTCGGCAATGGAGGTTTCCGCCTTTTTGTTCCAGGCGTCGTGGTCGATGTCCAGGTCGGTGAACTTGCTGGCGTCGAACACTGGCTCTTCCACGCCGGCCTTAATCTGGGCGTCGTAGTCGTGCATCAGGCGCATGCCGATCTTGAACAGAAGCGCGATGGCCACCAGGTTCACCAGGGCCAGCAGACCCATGGTCACGTCGGCGAAGCCGAACACGGTGGACAGGTCCTGCATGGAACCCCACAGCACCAGGGCCATAACCAGCACGCGGTAGGCCTGGAGCAGGATGCGCTTGGTGCTGAAGAAGCTCAGCGCGTTCTCACCCAGGTAGTAGTTGTACACCAGGGTGGTGAACACGAAGAGCAGCAGCGCCACGCTCACGAAGATGCGGCCCCATTCGCCGACTTCCGCCGCCAGGGCGGTCTGCGTCAGCACGACGCCAGCCATCTCGCTGCCCGGCTGGTACACGCCGGAGAGCAGGATGATCAGTGCGGTGCTGGTGCACACCAGCAGGGTGTCGATGAATACGCTGAGGGACTGCACGATGCCCTGGGCAGCCGGGTGTTTGACCTCGGCTACGGCGGCTACGTTGGGCGCGCTGCCCAGGCCCGCTTCGTTGGAGAACAGGCCGCGCTTCACACCCATCAGGATGGCTGCGCCCACGCCGCCGGCAAAGGCAGGCTCCAGGCCAAAGGCACTCTTGACGATCAGGGCCAGGGTCGCCGGCACTTCGGTGAAGTTCATGCCGATTACCACCAACGCCATCAGGATGTAGGTACCCGCCATGATCGGCACGAGGACGTCAGCCATCGCGGCGATGCGCTTGATGCCACCGAACACGATCAGGCCGATAACACCCACCAGGGCGACTCCGCTGATCCAGGTCGGCAGACCGAAGGTGTCATGCAGCGAGGTGGCCACGGTGAAGGATTGCACGGCGTTGAAACCGAAGCCGAAGGTCACCAGCAGCAGGATCGAGAAGATCACCGCCAGCCAGCGCTGGCCGAGGCCATGCAGGATGTAGAAGGCCGGGCCGCCACGGTAGGTGCCATCGGCTTCGCGACGCTTGTAGAGCTGGGCCAGGGAGCACTCGAAGTAGCTGGTCGCCATGCCGAGCAGCGCCACGACCCACATCCAGAACACCGCGCCTGGACCGCCGAGCATGATGGCGACCGCGACACCGGCGATGTTGCCTGCGCCCACGCGGCCTGCAACTGACAGCATCAGGGCCTGGAAGCCGCTCAGTTGGCCTTCCTTGCGCTGCAGCGCCTGGCCGAAGATGCGGAACATGTCGCTGAAGTAACGGAACTGGACAAAACGGGAGCTGATGGAGAAGAAAAGACCGAGTCCGACAAGGACTACGATCAGCAATTTGCTCCAGAGGAGGTCATTGAGGAAATCGAGCATGGCGATTCACCTGATCCAGTTGTTGTTGTTGGCAATCAGCGCAGCGGCCGGGACGGGAGAGCCGCTTTGCTGGGAGGGTTGCGCATGTTTGTGCAAGGAAAGGCACGGGGCAATTTCGCAGGTTGCACCTAATTGGCGCGAGTTGACGCTATAATCGCGCCACTCGCATCCACTCGGGCGGTAGCATGGCAGAGTATCTCGGCAACAATTTGAAACTTCTGTGCAGCCACTACCGCTCTATCGCGGAGGTTTGCCGCAAGCTGGGTATCAATCGCGCCCAGTTCAACAAGTACCTGAGTGGCCAGAGCCGGCCGACCGCCTACAACCTCAAGCGCATCTGCGATTTCTTCGGTGTCGAGGATTACGAACTAGGGCTGCCGCCGGAGCAGTTCTCCCGTTTGCTGGGTACTCGCCCGGTTGGCCAGGAGGGGGCAGGGCGCTCCGATCCGTTGATGGAACTGTTCGCCCCGTTACGCGAGCAGTCGGGCAACCTGTCGCGTTATTGCGGCTTCTACTTCGAGTACTCCAACTGCATGTCGGTGCCTGGCACTGTCCTGCTTTCTCTGGTGCGCCTGTGGGAAGACGACGGCAACTTCCTCTTCGAGCGCCAGGAACGCCAGGAGCGTTCCAGCAGCACCGAAGTCCAGGCGGAAGACTGGGTGCGATGCTGCTACCGGGGAGCGGCTTTCCAGTTGCAGGACCGGCTGTTCCTGATGGATTACGAGTCGCTCACCTTGAACGAGATGAGCCAGACCATCCTCATCCCCAGCTACAAGAGCCGAATCACTCGCCTCAACGGACTTAAAACCGGCGTCTCCAGCGGTGACCGGCGCAATCCCGCCTGCACCCGCGTGGTATGGGAATACCTGGGCCAGGAGATCAATCGCGTCGCCGCCTACCGCCAGGTGAAGCTCTACCGCCCCGACGACCCGCGCATCGACGACGACGTACGACAGCGCCTGGACGTGGCGCCGTTGAAGAACGGGTTATTCGAGATCGAGTGAGATAGAGGTAGGGTGCGCCCTGCACATTGGAGCCGCGTTTGTAGGGTGGACCCCGCTCCACCGGTCCACCAGCGGGGTTCGGCTGGACTGCGCGGGTAGATGGTAGAGCGCCATCCACCCTTGGAACGGTTCAACTCCTGAGCCCTTCCAGGGATTGGCGCTGCCGTCCCTCTCCGTCGAAGTTATCCACAGACAGCCAGCGCTCGAAGGCCTCGCGGCACGTCGGCCATTCGCCGTCGATGATGGAGAACCAGGCGGTGTCGCGGTTCTGGCCCTTGACGATCATGTGCTGACGGAACAGCCCTTCGTAGCTGAAGCCCAGGCGCTCTGCGGCACGCATGGAGCGGGCGTTGCTGGCGTTGCACTTCCATTCCAGGCGACGGTAGCCAAGGTCGTCGAAGGCATGCCGGGCCAGCAGCCAGACCGCTTCGGTGGAGCCCGGCGTGCGTTGCATGGCCTTGCCGAAGGCGATGTGGCCAATCTCGATGGCCCCGTCCTTCGGGGCGATGCGCAGGTAGCTGAAGATGCCGAGCGCGCGGCCGCTGGCGAGGTCTATCACCGTGTAGAAGAGCGGGTCGCGGCTCTCGGCATTGCCCGCCAGCCAGGCATCGAAGGGCTCGCGGCTGGCGAAGGGGCCGTAGGGCAGGTAATCCCAGAGCGCCGGATCGGGGCCTTGCAGGGCCTGCCAGAGATCATCGCCGTGGCGCGAGACGTCCAGCGCCTCCAGGCGGACGAAACGGCCGGGCAGCGGCGTTTGGGCGGGAACGGGACGGGGTTGCCAGTGGCTCAGGTCCTGGGTGCTCATGGTGCTCTCCGGTCAGAGGATCTTGCGGTACTGGACGAAGCCGGAACGGTCGGCGATGCGGTCGTAGAGCTGCATGGCGTCGGTGTTGGTCTCGTGGGTCAGCCAGTGCACTCGCGAAACGCCAGTGGTGCGTGCCTGTGCATAGACGTGTTCGATCAACTGGCGGCCGATGCCGCCGCCACGCAGGCCTTCGGCTACGTACAGGTCCTGCAGGTAGCAATAGTCACCGACGGTCCAGCAGCTGCGGTGGTAGATGAAATGCACCAGGCCCACGGCTTTGCCGTCCTGCCAGGCCAAGGCGGCGTGCATGGGTTCGGCCGGGTCGAGGAAGCGCTGCCAGGTGACGGCGGTGGTCTCGGCGGGGATTTCGGTCTTGTAGAAACGCTGGTAGCCCTGCCAGAGCGGCAGCCAGGCGGCATGGTCGGCGGCGCTGAGCGGACGGATATCAAGCGGTGCGGGGGACATTGGATTCCTTCCTGTGGGGTCAGTCGACAAGGGTCATGCGCGCTGCCAGTTCGTGGTCGCGCGGGTTGGACGAGACAGTCAGTCCCTCGCGAACACCGGCCTGGTCGGCGGTCGAGCGGTTCTGGCCGAGCTTCCATTTGCCTTCCAGGCGGCGGATTGGCAGAGCGAAGCCGACAATGGCGCGGAGCATGCTGTCGAGGTACTCGCGCGGTGCATCGTTCACCGCCCAGGGTTGCGGACGGCCGGATTCATGGCGGTCGCTGAGGCGGCTGACCAGTTGCAGCAGGCGCTCGGAGTCGTCGAAGACTTCCGCCTGGCCCCAGGCATGCACGGCGATGTAGTTCCAGGTGGGCACGACCTTGCCGTGCTCGGCCTTGGCCGGGTACCAGTTGGGGGTGACGTAGGCGTCCGGGCCGGAAAATACCACCAGTGTCTCGGCGCCTTCGGCGAGGTCGCGCCAGTGCGGGTTGGCGCGGGCGAAGTGGCCGTAGAGGGTGCCGAACTCGCCTTCATCCGGTTCCAATAGCAGCGGCAGGTGGCTGGCCATCAGGCCTTTGCTGCCCGAGCTGGTGAGCACGGCGAGGCCAGTGGCTTGCATCTGTGCGTGAAGCTGGGCGAGGTCATCCTGGCGAAAGGAAGAGGGGACGTACATGAAGGCTTCTCCTGGCGGAATGTCTTCATGCTAGGCAGGATATTGGTCTGTTGTAAGAGCCATTTACTGCCAGTTCGATAGAGCCAATCGAGGCCGGATATGCCTGCCACACCACCGTTGCCCGTCGACCTCTCCGGCATCCGCCTGGACCCGGCCCAGGGGTTGTCGCGCCAGCTCTACCAGGCCCTGCGCGAGCGGATTCTCGATGGCCGTCTGGGCAGCCGCACGCGTCTGCCGGCGACGCGCGATCTTGCCGCGCTGCTGGGCATTTCGCGTAACACCGTGACCCGTGCCTTCGACCAGCTCTACGCGGAGGGCTATGTGGAAGGGCGCGTGGGCGATGGAACCTACGTAGCGGACTTATCCACAGCGCGGCCGGAACTGCCGCCAGTTCCCAAGGGGCCGGCACCTGGTCCGGCTCTGGAGCTTCTGCACAACCACCATCTGCCGCCGCCGGTAACGGGTGCGCCCCGGGCCTTCCGCATCGGCGTGCCGGCCTTCGACCTGTTTCCCTTCGAGACCTGGGCGCGCTTGCAGGCGCGCTTCTGGCGCAAGCCTTCGCCGGCACGCCTGGGATACGGCGACCCGGCGGGAGACTGGAACCTGCGCGAGCTGATTGCCGCCTACCTGCGCAGCAGTCGCGGGCTGTCCTGCGACCCGGCGCAGGTGGTGATCACCTGTGGCGCCCAGCAGGCCATCAGCCTCTGCGCCCAGTTGCTGGTGCAGCCGGGTGATCGCGTGGCTATCGAGAACCCTGGCTATCGCGCCGCTGGCCATGCCTTCGCCGTGGCGGGCGCCGAGCTGTGCGGTGTGCCTGTGGATAAAGACGGTCTGGACAGTGCCGCACTGGCAGCGGTGGATAACTGCCGGCTGGTCTATGTCACGCCCTCGCACCAGTACCCCACGGGCGTGACGCTGTCGCTGGCGCGGCGCCTGGAACTGCTGGAATGGGCCGAACGCCGTGATGGCTGGATAGTCGAGGACGACTACGACGGCGAATACCGCTACAGCGGAACGCCACTGGCGCCCCTGGCAGCACTGGACCGGCAGGGGCGGGTGATCTACGTCGGTACCTTCTGCAAGATCACCTTCCCCGCGCTGCGCCTGGGATACCTGCTGTTACCGCCGGCCCTGGCCGAATCCTTCGCCCGGCGTCGCGCGCTGGACATGCGCCACTCGGAAATCGGCACCCAGGCGGTGATGGCGGAGTTCATCGCTGCGGGCCATTTCCAGCGCCATGTACGGCGCATGAGATTGGCCGCCCGTGCCCGTCGCGATGCCCTGTTGCGGGATTGGCCGGAAACCATTCCGGGGTGCTCGCCGATGCCGCCGGTGGATGCTGGCTTGCACCTGTGCGTGCGGGCGGACAGCCTGGCTCGGGAACGAGAGCTGGTGGACCGTGCCCGTGCCGCCGGTGTGGAGCTGAATGGGCTCAGCGAATACTGGCTGGAGAACAGTACCGAGCCTGTGGATAACCGCGCCGGGCTGGTGCTGGGCTTCGCCGCCGTGCCGGAGGCGCAGATCGCCGAAGCGATACGCATGCTGCGCAAGGCCTGGCGACTGTAGGAGCGAGCTTGCTCGCGAAGCGTTCCACCAGGCCCATTCGCGAGCAGAGCTCGCTCCTACGGTCTGTAGCCCGGATGCACGCCGGTTCACCATCGTGGCCCGACTCGACGCCGCTGGTGGACTTGAAAAGCGATATCCACCCTACAAGCTGGTTCGGGATAGGGGCGCGGCGGCACTTTTCCACAGGCAAAAAAAAGGATGGCTGGCGCCATCCTCGAAGGATGAAGGGGCAGGGCCCCTCCTGGTGAGTTCGTTTGCCTGATCAGGCCTTCAGCGGCACGAGGCGCGGGGCGATCATGTTTTCCGGGCGGAGGATGTCGGCCAGCATGGACTCGTCCAGCAGCTTCTCCTCACGCACCAGTTCCAGCACGCCGCGGCCACTTTCCAGGGCTTCCTTGGCGATGCGGGTGGCGTTCTCGTAACCGATGTACGGGTTCAGTGCGGTGATCAGGCCGATGGAGTTTTCCATCAGGCGGCGGCAGTGCTCGACGTTGGCGGTGATGCCGACGATGCAGTGCTCGCGCAGCATGTCCATGGCACGTTGCAGCAGGCGGATCGAGTCGAAGATCTTGTAGGCGATCAGCGGCTCCATGACGTTCAGCTGCAGCTGGCCGCCTTCGGCTGCCAGGGTCAGGGCCAGGTCGTTGCCGATGACTTCGAAGGCCACCTGGTTGACGGCTTCCGGGATAACCGGGTTGACCTTGCCCGGCATGATCGAGCTGCCCGGCTGGCGCGGCGGCAGGTTGATCTCGTTGATGCCGGTACGCGGGCCACTGGAGAGCAGGCGCAGGTCGTTGCAGATCTTCGACAGCTTGACCGCGGTGCGCTTGAGCATGCCGGAGAACAGCACGAAGGCGCCCATGTCGGAGGTCGCTTCGATCAGGTCGGCGGCCGGTTTCAGCGGCTGGCCGCTGATGGCGGCGAGGCGCTCAACGGCCAGGTGTTGGTAGCCGGGGTCAGCGTTGATGCCGGTGCCGATTGCAGTACCGCCCAGGTTCACTTCGGTCAGCAATTCCGGCGCCAGGCGGCGCAGGCGGTCGAGGTCTTCGCCCAGGGTGGTGGCGAAGGCCTTGAACTCTTGGCCGAGGGTCATGGGTACGGCGTCCTGCAGCTGGGTCCGGCCCATTTTCAGTACGTCGGCGAACTCCACGCCTTTGGCGGCGAATGCCTGGATCAGGCTGTCGAGGCTGGCCAGCAGGGCATCGTGGCCCAGCAGCAGGCCGAGACGGATGGCGGTCGGGTAGGCGTCGTTGGTCGACTGCGCCATGTTCACGTCGTTGTTCGGGTGCAGGTACTTGTACTCACCCTTCTGCTTGCCCATGGCCTCGAGGGCGATGTTGGCGATCACTTCGTTGGCGTTCATGTTGGTGGAGGTACCGGCGCCACCCTGGATCATGTCCACCACGAACTGGTCGTGGAAGTCACCGCGGATCAGGCGAGCGCAGGCTTCGCTGATCGCAGCGTGCTTGTCGGCGCTGAGGTGACCGAGCTGCTTGTTCGCATCGGCGGCGGCCTGCTTGACCATTGCCAGGGCTACGACCAGCTTCGGGTAGTGCGACAGCGGTACGCCGGACAGCCGGAAGTTGTGAACCGCGCGCAGGGTCTGGATGCCGTAATAGGCCTCGGAGGAAACTTCGAGGGTGCCGAGCAGGTCTTTTTCGATGCGGAAGGATGCAGCGGAGGACATGATGTCATTCATCTCTGGGGGAACACGGCTAGCGCCGCGATGCCCAATAATCTAGGCCTCTGGCCGTTTGTCGGCCAATGCTGTTATTCGCTGGGTCATGCACAATCGGCATAATGTACGAGTGACGCGGGTTCGGCCGCGAGCGTGTGCACCAAAATCGAGCATCTCGGAATCTGACGATGAACCTGGAAACCAAATGGCTGGAAGACTTCGTTGCCCTGGCCAACACCCGCAGCTTTTCCCAGGCCGCGGAGCGGCGTTTCGTCACCCAGCCGGCCTTCAGCCGACGCATCCGTAGCCTGGAGGCGGCGCTGGGGCTGACGCTGGTCAACCGCTCACGCACGCCCATCGAGCTGACCGAGTCGGGCCAGCTGTTCCTGGTCACCGCGCGCAGCATGGTGGAGCAGCTGGGTGACGTGGTCCGCCATCTGCACCACCTGGAAGGCCAGCAGGGCGAGGTGCTGCAGTTCGCCGCCGCGCACTCGCTGGCGCTGGGCTTCTTCCCGCAGTGGATCGCGCGGTTGCGGGCCGACGGACTGAACATCGCCAGCCGGCTGATCGCCACCAACGTCGGTGAAGCTGTGCATTCGCTGCGCGAGGGGGGCTGCGACTTGATCCTGGCTTTCTACGATCCGGATGCCGCCCTGCAGATGGACCCGGAAATCTTCCCGTCCATGAATCTGGGGCGTACCGAGATGCTCCCGGTGTGTGCGGCAGGGCCCGATGGCAAGCCGCTCTTCGAGCTGGACAGCGGCCAGAGTGTGCCGCTGCTGGCCTATAGCGCCGGCGCCTTCCTCGGACGCTCCGTGAACATTCTCCTGCGTCAACGCGCCTTGCGCGCGACCACGGTGTACGAAACGGCCATGGCCGACAGCTTGAAGAGCATGGCGCTACAGGGGTTGGGCGTGGCCTGGGTGCCTCGCTTCAGCGCCCAGGCCGAGCTGGCCCGTGGTGACCTGGTGATCTGTGGTGGCAGCCAGTGGCATGTGCCGCTGGAAATCCGCTTGTACCGCTGCGCCCTGGTGCGCAAGGCAGCGATCCGCTTGCTCTGGCGCAAGCTGGAAGGCGGCGTTGGGGGCGAGGGGTAGGAGCGAGCTTGCTCGCGAGCCCTGCCGGCGCATTCGCCAGCAAGCTGGCTCCTTCAGTCTCGATCGCCTAGACCTCGACGACGATCCGCCCTTCGATCTTGCCAGCGCGCATCTGCTCGAAGATGCCGTTGATGTTGTCCAGCTTGTCCTTGTGGATGGTGGCTTTGACCAGGCCTTCGCCAGCGAAGTCCAGGGCTTCCTGCAGGTCGGCGCGGGTGCCGACGATGGAGCCGGTGATGCTGATGGCCTTCAGCACTACATCGAAGATTGGAGTGGGGAAGTCACCCGGCGGCAGGCCCACCAGGGCCACGGTACCGTGGCGTCGCGCCATGCCGATGGCCTGGCCGAAGGCGCTATTGGAGACGGCGGTGACCAGAACGCCGTGGGCGCCACCAATATCCCGCTGGATCACCTCGGCAGGATTCTCGTCGCGTGCGTTGATGGTCAGGCTGGCGCCGAGCTTGCGCGCGAGTTCCAGCTTGGTGTCATCCACATCCACGGCGGCGACGTGCAGCCCCATGGCGCGGGCGTACTGCACGGCGACATGGCCAAGGCCGCCGATGCCGGAAATCGCTACCCACTGGCCGGGCCGCGCACCAGTCACCTTAAGCCCCTTGTAGACGGTGACGCCGGCGCAAAGAATCGGCGCTATCTCCGCGAATTCGACGTTTTTCGGCAGTATTCCGACGAAGTTTGGGTCAGCCAGCACATATTCGGCGTAGCCGCCATTTACCGAATAGCCGGTGTTCTGCTGGCTCTCGCAGAGGGTTTCCCAACCGGTCAGGCAGTGCTCGCAGCAGCCGCAGGCGGTATAGAGCCAGGGCACGCCAACGCGGTCACCTTCTTTGATGCGGGTGACTCCGGCCCCCACCGCCGCAACAAAACCGACGCCTTCGTGGCCAGGGATGAACGGCAGGCTGGGTTTCACGGGCCAGTCGCCCTCGGCGGCATGCAGGTCGGTGTGGCAGACGCCCGAGGCTTCGATCTTCACCAGAATCTGCCCGGGGCCGGGCAGGGGAACCTTTACTTGCTCGATCCGTAGCGGCTCGCCAAAGGCATGGACAACCGCAGCTTTCATGGTCTGGTTCATGGCATGCACCTCCTTGGAAAAGAGTTGCGATTCTGCGCCGCCATCTCTCGCGAGCATTGCGCTGGAGCAAGGTTTAGCTGCGCCCACGCCGCCTGGCGACGGCTCTGGACGAGCGGTAAGGGCAAGTGCACGCCAGGCGTGGCTTTGCGTTATACTGCGCGGCCTTCGGCCGGCAGCGCACCCCGCAGCACGGCCCACATTGCAGACAAGCCACGCCATTGCGTGGCTTGTTGTTTTTGGTCGCGCCAACCGGCGCACTTTGATGAGGCACGACGATGAGCGCACTGGTAGGCGTGATCATGGGCTCCAAGTCCGATTGGAGCACCCTCAGCCACACCACCGACATGCTGGAAAAGCTGGGCATTCCCTATGAGGTGAAGGTGGTGTCCGCCCACCGCACCCCGGACCTGCTGTTCCAGTACGCCGAGGAAGCCGAAGGCCGTGGCATCGAGGTGATCATCGCCGGTGCCGGCGGTGCTGCCCACCTGCCGGGCATGTGTGCCGCCAAGACCCACCTGCCGGTGCTGGGCGTACCGGTGCAGTCGTCCATGCTCTCGGGCGTCGATTCCCTGCTGTCCATCGTGCAGATGCCCGCCGGCATTCCGGTCGCCACCCTGGCCATCGGCAAGGCCGGTGCGATCAACGCGGCGCTGCTGGCAGCAAGCATCCTTGGCGGCAAGTATCCGAAGTACCACGTTGCGCTGAAGGACTTCCGCCGCGAGCAGACCGACATGGTCCTGGACAATCCAGACCCGCGCGAGGCCTGACCCATGAAGATCGGCGTAATCGGTGGCGGCCAGTTGGGTCGCATGATGGCCCTGGCGGGCACTCCGCTGGGCATGAACTTCGCCTTCCTCGACCCGGCCCCGGATGCCTGCGCCCAGGCGCTTGGCGAGCACATCCGCGCCGACTACGGCGACCAGGACCACCTGCGCCAACTGGCCGATGAAGTGGATCTGGTGACCTTCGAGTTCGAGAGCGTACCGGCCGAGACCGTGGCTTTCCTCTCGCAGTTCGTGCCGGTCTACCCAAGCGCGGATGCCCTGCGTATCGCCCGCGACCGCTGGTTCGAGAAGTCGATGTTCAAGGACCTCGGCATCCCCACCCCGGAATTCGCCGATATCCAGTCCCAGGCCGACCTCGACTCCGCAGCTGCCAGCATCGGCCTGCCGGCGGTGCTCAAGACCCGCACCCTGGGTTACGACGGCAAGGGCCAGAAGGTCCTGCGCAAGCCGGAAGACGTGGTTGGTGCGTTCGCTGAACTGGGTAGCGTGCCCTGCATCCTGGAAGGCTTCGTGCCCTTCACCGGCGAAGTGTCCCTGGTGGCAGTGCGTGCTCGCGATGGCGAAACCCGCTTCTACCCGCTGGTGCACAACACCCATGAGAACGGCATCCTGCGCCTCTCAATCGCCAGCACCGACCACCCGCTGCAAGCCCTGGCCGAGGATTATGTCGGCCGCGTGCTGACCAAGCTGGACTACGTCGGCGTGCTGGCCTTCGAGTTCTTCGAGGTGGATGGCGGCCTGAAGGCCAACGAGATCGCCCCGCGCGTTCACAACTCCGGCCACTGGACCATCGAAGGCGCCGAGTGCAGCCAGTTCGAGAACCACCTGCGTGCCGTCGCCGGCCTGCCGCTGGGTTCGACTGCCAAGCTGGGCGAGAGCGCAATGCTCAACTTCATCGGTGAAGTGCCGGCTGTGGATAAGGTGATTTCCATCGCTGACTGCCACCTGCACCACTACGGCAAGGCCTTCAAGGCTGGCCGCAAAGTGGGTCATGCCACCCTGCGCTGCGCTGATCGCGCCACGCTCGACCGCCAGATCGCGGCGGTCGAAGCGCTGATCGACCCGGCCTGATGCACCCACGGCCGCCCCGCAATGGGGCGGTCGATGGCGTGATAGCCGCCGCCCATCTAGGCTCAGGCATGCCTCAACTACCTTCGGAGGGCATGTTATGGGGATCATTGGCACCATCTTCATCGGGCTGATCGTTGGCCTGATCGCACGCTTCATCAAACCCGGCGACGACAGCATGGGCTGGATCATGACGATCCTGATCGGTGTTGGCGGTTCGCTGCTCGCCACCTATGGCGGTCAGGCCGCGGGCATTTACCAGGCCGGACAGGTCGCGGGCTTCATCGGCGCGGTGGTTGGCGCTGTGGTGCTGCTGGTGATCTATGGCCTGGTGCGAAAGAGCTAGTGCTGCATTCGGTGGGGCTGGGAACCGCCTTCCCGCGCAGTTAGTCTTAGCGCCTGATTGTTCCCGCCCCATGCGTTAAAGAGTCCTCTCATGCGCCGTCTTGCCTGCCTCCTGCTGCTGTTCTGCTGCACCTTTGCCCGTGCCGAGCTTCCCGAAACCGACTGGCTGGAACTGATGCCGCCGGAGGACCGCAAGGCACTGGAGGAAATGCCTGACATCAGCCACGACAGCCCCGAGGCCGATGGGACTTTTGGGCAGAGGGGCGGCCTCAAGCAGCAGGACAAGAACCTGCCAGCGGTGATGTATTCCGCCAAGACGGTTGCCGCGCTGAATGGCAAGACAATCCATATCGGCGGTTATCCGGTGCCCCTGGAAAGCGATGCCAAGGGCCGCAGCACCCTATTCTTCCTGGTGCCTTACCCCGGCGCCTGTATTCATGTCCCGCCGCCACCGCCGAACCAGATCGTGCTGGTGCGTTACCCCAAGGGCATCCAGCTGGACGACATCTACGCGCCCATCTGGGTCGACGGCACGTTGAAGGTCGAGAACGTCAGCAATGACCTGGCCGATGCCGCCTATGCCTTGGACGCCGGGCAGGTGCGATTGGTGGAAGAGGGGGACTTGTAGTTCGGCGAGGGTATGTTCGCAGGATGGGTTTCGCGGGCTCCACCCATCCTGCAAATTCGCCAAGGTGGCGGATCAGAGCGGCTTGCTGCTGACGTTGAGCACCATCTGGTGTGTTTCGCCGGGCCTGATGACCAGTAGATCATCCATCACCCGCGCGGTCTCGATGCAGAGCATTCCTTGCCAGGCGTCTTCGGCGAACTGCGACAGGCGCTTGGACTTGTCGATCCATGGGTTCCACACCACTGCCGAGGTGGAGCCTTCCACGTCGAGCTGGATACGACGATTCCAGGCACGGTCGATGATGCTCATGCTACTGGGCGTATCCAGGTAGATGCGGTCGGTTTCGCCGGAGAAGGCGATATTTCCCTGCTGCTTGCGGCGCTGCCATTCTTCCAGGGTCTCGATGTAGGGGCAGCGATCCAGGCCTTCCACTTGCACCTCGCGGATGTCGCTGACGGCAAAGTAGCTGTGCAGCGCCTGGCTGATGGCCAGTGGGGTGTCGCCGCTGTTACGGGTGGAGAGCGTCATCTGCAGGCCTTGGTCCAGCAGGATCGACAGCTTCAACTCGGCGGGGTGGGGCCAACTGGGCAGGGGTTCGCCAGCGGTATCCACGGTGAATTCCAGGCGCACTGCCGGGCCTTCGCTGTCGATGCCGAGCAACGTCCAGTCGCGCTCGCGCACCAGGCCGTGGGCCGGGCTGATGGGGCCACCCTCGTGCATGCGCTGGATGTCGGCCGGGTTGCGTCGCAGGTCGCCGAACCAGGGCCAGCACACCGGTACGCCGCCGCGCACCGCCTTGCCCTTCTGATAGCCCGCCTGGCCGCTCAGCCAGATCACCGGTTCCTCGCCATGTGGCTGGTAGCTGAGGATCTGTGCGCCTTGCTGGGTCATAAGCATTTCCGCGTGACGGGTATGTACTCGCCAGCAGACCAGTTCATCCACCTCCAGCTGTTCCACGGTGGGCAGGGTTTCGTCGTACATCGCAATCTCCACTTGCTGTGCTGTCGGGCCGCCGAGGCGCCATTTGCTATTTCCAATCAGCTTGGCAGAGGCGGCAAGGGCTTTCTCGGGATTCGACCAGAAGCAGCGCGTCCAGGTTGAGAATGACCTTATTTTGACGCGTTCTCATTCTCTATCTGCAAGTGTCTATCCATTTGTCGGCATTTTGACATTGATGGTCAGAGGCCCCGGACTGCAAGGGCTTGGGCATTCTGCTGCTAAGGCCTTCATTTATGAGCGGTCCTGTCCCCAGGGCCGGGGAATGTCGGCACGCTGGTGCTGAAAAGGGCTGTCGGCGGCGCACCTAGACTCTGCTTACCCGCTCGCAAGTGGAGCCGATACCATGCGCAAGCTACTGATAATTATTCCCATTTTTGCCTCTCTGGCGATGCTGCTGGGGTTTTGGGCGCGGCCCGAACCTGTGCCGGTGCAGCTGGTGGAGGTGGCCAAGGGAGACGTGGAAACCCTGGTGGCCAATACCCGGGCGGGGACAGTGAAGGCGTGTCGGCGTGCGCACCTGTCATTCAAGACCGGCGGCCAGGTCAGCGAATTGCTGATCCACGCCGGGCAACGTGTGCAGGCCGGCGATGTGCTGATGCGGCTGCGCCAGGATGACCTTTTGGCAAGGGTGGAAGAGGCCCGTGCGCGGCTCGATGCCCAGCGCAACCTGCGCGAGCAGAGCTGCCGACAGGCCAGCCAGGACCAGCGCGACCAGAACCGGCTCGAACGTCTGGCCGAGCGCAAGCTGGCCTCTGAAGACCTGCTGGACCAGAGCGTCACCCGCGCCCGGCTGTCCCAGCTCCTGTGCAGTGGTGGCGAGGCGAAAATCCGCGAAGCCGCCGCCAGCCTCGACCTGCAAATGGCGCAGCTCGACCAGGCCACCCTGCGCGCGCCCTTCTCCGGCATCGTGGCGGAGATCAACGGCGAACTGGGTGAGGTGGTGACGCCCTCGCCGCCGGGTATCCCGACACCGCCGGCGGTTGACCTGATAGATGACCAGTGCCTTTACGTCGAAGCGCCCATAGACGAAGTGGACGCAGCGCTGGTGCGCCCAGGCATGCCAGTGCGCATCACCCTCGATGCCTTCCGCGGGCAGAGCTTCGAAGGACGTGTGAGCCGAATCGCGCCCTTCGTTCGTGAGCTGGAAAAGCAGGCGCGAACGGTGGATGTGGAAGTCACATTCGAGCGAGTGCCGGCAGACCTGCTTCTGCTCAGCGGCTACAGCGCCGATGTGGAAATCCTCCTGGCACAGCGCGAGCAAACCCTGCGAGTGCCAACGGAAAGCCTGCTGGAGGGCGGCAAGGTGCTGCGTTACGACCCGAACAATGGGCACCTGCGCGAGCAGAAGGTGGAAATTGGCCTGGCCAACTGGCGCTGGAGCGAAGTGAAGGGCGGCCTGGCTCCGGGTGACCGCATCCTGCCCAGCCTGCAGCAGGAGGGTCTTGCCGACGGTAGCGTGGTCAGCCCAAGCGGCGAAGTCGGGGGGGCGGCGCGATGATCCTCATGCACCAGGTCAGTCGCTGCTTCCAGCTCGGCGAGCAGCGCGTACGCGGCCTTGATCAACTGAGCCTGGAAGTGGCCGACGGCGAGTACCTGGCGATCACCGGTGCCTCCGGCTCGGGCAAATCGACCCTGTTGAATATCCTCGGCTTGCTGGATGCCCCCGACAGCGGTGAGTTCTGGCTGGATGAAGAGGCCACCGCCTGCCTGCGTGAGGATCGCCGCGCGGCGTTGCGCAGCCGGCTGATTGGCTTCGTCTTCCAGTCTTTCCACCTCATCCCGCGCCTGACCGCGCTGGAGAACATCGAGTTGCCCATGCTGCTGGCCGGTATCGAGCCTTGCGAGCGTCGTCGCCGCAGCCTGCAATTGGCCGAGCGTCTGGGGCTCGCCGAACGCTTGCGCCATCATCCCGCCGAATTGTCCGGCGGCCAGCGCCAGCGGGTGGCCATCGCTCGCGCCATGGTGATGCGGCCGCGCCTGTTGTTGGCGGACGAACCCACCGGGAATCTCGACAGCCAATCCGGCGCCGAGGTGGTGGCCCTGCTTGAAGAGCTGAATGCCGACGGCCTGACGCTGATCCTGGTGACCCACGACGCGCAGCACGCTGCACGCGCCCATCGCCAGATCCAGATGCGTGACGGCTGCATCCTCAGTGACCGGCACCAGGGAGCGTTTGCCTGATGGAGCCGCTGGACGCCTGCCGATTCTGGCTGGGCGCCATGCGCGGGCACGGCTCGCGCAGTGTCATGTTGCTGCTGGCGATGGCCGTGGGCGTTTTCTTCGTGACCCTGCTGGGTGGGTTGGGGGAGGGCGCGCGGACCTACGTGCTGGGTGAATTCTCGCTGCTCGGGCGGGACATCCTCATCGTTCTTCCGGGGCGCAATGAAACCACGGGCGGCATGCCGCCCATCACCGGCATGGCACCTCGGCCGCTGACCCAGGCGGACGCGGTTTCCCTCCAGCGGCTTCCGTCGGTGCGCCAGGTGGCGCCGCTGCATGCCGGGCAAGTGGAAGTCAGCCGCGACAACCGCAATCGCGAGGCGCTCACCCTTGGAACTACCCGCGCATTCTTCGCCATTCGCCAATTGCGCCTTGCCCAGGGCGTGGCACTGCCGGACCTGGAGCCGGGGCAGGCTGATGAAGTCTGTGTGATTGGCAGTCGCCTGCGCACCGAGCTGTTCGGCACTGCCCCGGCACTGGGGCAGTGGCTGCGGGCGGGCGACCGGCGTTTCCGGGTGATCGGCGTGCTGGACGAGCGCGGCGAATCCCTTGGGATGGACTTTTCCGAAGCGCTGATCGTGCCTGTGACCAGCGCAGAGGCGCTGTTCGACCGTGAAGGGTTGTTCCGTGTCTTCGTCGAGGCTCGTGGCCCCAGCTACCTCGACAGCGCCAGGCGCCAGGTGCTGGCGACCCTGAAGGAACGTCACCAGGGTGAGGAAGACGTCACCCTGCTCAGCCAGGACTCCATGCTTGCCGCCTTCGATAGCATCCTCGGCGGCCTGACATTGGCGCTGGCCGGCATCGCCGCCATCAGCTTGCTCGTCGCCGGCATCCTGATCATGAACGTCACCTGGATCGCCGTCCTGCAACGAACCGCCGAGATTGGCCTGCTCAAGGCTGTGGGCGCCAGCTCCGATCAGGTGCGTCTGTTGTTCCTCGGCGAAGCTGCCCTGCTGGCGCTGCTGGGCGCCACGATGGGTCTGGCACTTGGCGAGCTATTGCTCTGGATCGGACGCCTGGCTAGTGGCTTGCCACTGTATGCGCCCTGGTGGGCGCGGCTGGGCGCGCCGTCGCTGGCGCTGGCGGCTGCCGTGCTGTTCGCCTGGCTGCCGGCCAGCCACGCCGCTGCGCAGGTGCCGGTGCAGGCCTTGCGCCCGCAAGGCAGCCACTGATGCGCTGGCGCGACAGCCTCGACCTGTGCAGCTCGTCCCTGTTCAGCCAACCGCTGCGCAGCCTGCTGACCCTGCTCGGCGTGGCCATCGGCATCGCCGCCGTGGCGCTGCTCACGGCCATGGGAGAGGGTTTGCGCAATCGCGTGCTGGACAGTTTCGCGCAGTTCGGCACGCGGGTTGTCACGGTCCGCCCCGGCACATTGCCCACTGGCGGTATCGGCGGGATTCTCGCCAGCGCCCGTCCCCTGACCATCGCCGATGCGGATGCCCTGGGACGGCTGCCCCATGCCGAAGCCGTGGTGCCGATCATCCAGGGTAACGGCGACATCCAGGCGGGCGGCCGGCAGCGACGTGTGGATATCCTCGGTACGGGTTCGCAGTTGGCGGACGCCTGGCGGGTACAGATGGCCGCAGGGAGTTTCCTGCCACCCTCGCGGGATGGCCGTACGCCGCCGTATCTCGTGCTGGGGGCGAAGTTGTCGACGGAGTTGTTCGGGAGCGCCAGCCCGGTGGGCCAGCGGGTGCGGGTGGGCGGTATGAGTTTCCGGGTCATCGGTGTCATGGCGAGCAAGGGCAACCTGCTGGGCTTCGATCTCGATGACATCGCCTACATCCCGGTGGACTGGGCGGAGTTCCTGTTCAATCGCGAGGGGCTGGTGAAGGTTCACGTGTTGTTCGAGGACAGCGCTCCCGCTGAAGCCTTTGCCGAGGATGTGCGCCGATTGCTGGTGGAGCGACACGGCCGCGAGGATTTCCGCATGACTTCACAGGGCGATCTGCTGGGTAGCCTGAATCGCATCCTCGCCACCCTGACCCTGGGCATCGCGGCCCTTGGCGGCGTATCCCTTCTGGTGGGTGCGGTGGGCATCCTCACCATCATGACCACCACGGTCGAGGAACGAACGGCTGAAATCGGCCTGCTGCGGGCCATTGGCGCGGCGCCGCGCCAGGTGCTGGCGCTGTTCCTCACCGAGGCGACGCTGCTTTCGCTGCTGGGTGGACTGTTGGGGCTGGTGATGGTCTTCCTGCTGGTGGGCATGCTGCACTGGACGGTGCCGGGTCTGCCGCTGAGTCTGGACCTGTCGCTGGTGCTGCTGGCGCTGTTGTTGTCGGCGCTCGTCGGCATTGGTGCTGGAATCGCGCCGGCCCGACGCGCGGCGCGGCTGCATCCGGTGGATGCCTTGCGGCTGGAATGAAGGCTGGTTTGCAGGGTGGGCCACGCATCATCGGTCCACCATTGGTGTCGGGTCGACTCCGCTGGCTTGCTTTGGGGGCGATTTCAATCGCGAATGAATTCGCTCCCACAGGGTCGTCATGAGCAAACCATGGGGCCGCCCATGAAAAAGGGCCGCTGTTGCGGCCCTTCCTGTGTTTGCAGTCAGCCCCGGCGCGGCGGGACTGGACGGGTGCGGCCGCTACCATCGATGGCGACGAAGACGAACACCGCTTCGGTGACCTTGCGCCATTCGCTGGAAAGCGGGTCGTCGCTCCAGACTTCCACCAGCATCTGGATCGAGCTGCGGCCGATCTCCAGCGTCTGGGTATAGAAGGAGAGCTGGGCGCCCACGGCTACCGGGACCAGGAAGGCCATGCGGTCGATGGCCACGGTGGCCACGCGGCCTGCGGCCACCTTGCTGGCCATGGCAGTACCCGCCAGGTCCATCTGGGAAACCAGCCAGCCGCCGTAGATGTCGCCGAAACCGTTGGTTTCACGCGGGAGCGCGGTGATCTGCAGGGCGAGGTCGCCTTGCGGGGTAAGGTTCTCTTCTTCTTCGATATCGATCATGCCGGAATAGCCTGTTTCGTGTGTGTGGCGCCAATGCCTGGAAGGGACGTTACCCCCTACCTTCCCTGTGCGCCGCCGACCCACTGCATGCCGACCTGCGCTGAACTGCGCGCAGTATATAGCCACGGAATGGCGCCAGACGACCGCTGTCGCGGGTTAGAGGCGGTTTTGTGGCTGAGACTGTGTACATTTGACGCTTTTTGATATGTTGCCAGGCGATTTTCCGCCCAAGTAGCGGAGAGCGCCCGCACCCCCAGACGAGAATTCCACCCCATGTCTTCCGTGCTTGCCCCCGAGGCGCCCGCCTCGCGCCCGCTGACCCGCAGCGATTACAAGACCCTGTCGCTCTCCGCCCTCGGCGGCGCCCTCGAGTTCTACGATTTCATCATTTTCGTGTTCTTCGCTGCGGTGGTGGGCAAGCTGTTCTTCCCCGCTGAAATGCCGGAATGGCTGCGCCAGATGCAGACTTTCGGCATTTTCGCCGCCGGCTACCTGGCGCGCCCACTGGGCGGCATCGTCATGGCGCACTTCGGCGACCTTCTGGGCCGCAAGCGCATGTTCACCCTGAGCATCTTCCTGATGGCGATCCCGACCCTGGTGATGGGTCTGTTGCCCACCTATGAGCAGATCGGCATCTGGGCGCCCCTGGCGCTGCTGCTGATGCGCGTGGTGCAGGGGGCGGCCATCGGTGGCGAGGTGCCGGGCGCCTGGGTGTTCGTCGCTGAGCACGTGCCCGTGCGCCATGTGGGTTACGCCTGCGGCACCCTGACTTCGGGCCTAACCGCTGGCATCCTGCTGGGTTCGCTGATGGCTACCCTGATCAACAGCATCTACACCCCGGCCGAGGTACTGGACTGGGCGTGGCGCCTGCCTTTCCTGGTGGGTGGGGTATTCGGCCTGTTCGCCATGTACCTGCGCCGCTGGCTGCATGAAACCCCGGTCTTCGCAGAGATGCAGCAACGCAAGGCGCTGGCGGCGGAAGTACCGCTGAAGACCGTGCTGCGCGAGCACCGTGGGGCCGTGGTGCTGTCCATGCTGCTGACCTGGGTGCTGTCCGCTGCCATCGTGGTCGTGATCCTGATGACTCCGACCCTGCTGCAGACCGTTTACGGCTTCGAGGCAGCCACTGCGTTGAAGGCCAACAGCCTGGCCATCGTGTTGCTGTCCATCGGCTGTGTGCTGTCGGGTGCGATCGCCGACCGCATCGGCGCCGGGCGTACTTTCCTGGTGGGTGGCCTGATGCTGGCCATCAGCTCCTGGACCTTCTACACCAGCCTCACGGCTCATCCGGACTGGCTGTTCCCGCTCTACGCCATTACCGGGCTGTTCGTAGGCACCATCGGCGTCGTGCCCTACGTAATGGTCAAGGCTTTCCCGGCGGTGGTGCGCTTCTCCGGGCTGTCGTTCTCCTACAACCTGGCCTACGCCATCTTTGGCGGCCTGACGCCCATGGTGGTGTCGCTGCTGCTGAAGTGGGACAAGCTCGGCCCGGCCTATTACGTGGGAGCCCTGTGTGGCGTGGCGATGCTGATCGGGGTGTTCCTGATCGCGAAGAAGCGCTGAGAGCCTGTTCACGATTAGCGGCGCGTCGGTCCTGTTGCGTTAAAAGCAGGCTCGGACTGCTCATTTACAGCTGTAAACTGCGCGTCCTTGACTGCTTTTGCCTTGCATGGCGCTAGCTCGCAAGCTCGTGAAAAGGCTCTGAGTGCCAGATCAGCTCCATGGAGTGGGTAGAGCCCGCGAACCCCATCGAAATACAATGCCGGGAGTGGCTCATTTCTTCTTCGTCGCACTCACCCGCCAGACCTTGTTGCCCACGTCGTCTGTCACCAGCAGGGCGCCCTTGCTGTCGAGCTTGACGTCCACCGGGCGACCCTGGGCATTGCCTTTGTCGTCGAGGAAGCCGGTCAGTACGTCCACTGGCAGGCCATTGGGCTTGCCACCCTTGAACGGCACGAAGATCACCTTGTAGCCACTGTGGGGCTTGCGGTTCCAGGAGCCGTGCTGGCCGACGAACAGGCCGTTCTGGAAGCCCGGCAGCTTGCTGCCCTTGGCGAAGGTGATGCCGAGTGAGGCGGTGTGCGGGCCCAGGGCGTAGTCGGGAACCAGGGCCTTGGCCACCAGATCCGGGCGTTGCGGCTGGATGCGCTCGTCCACATGCTGGCCATAGTAGCTGTAGGGCCAGCCGTAGAAGCCGCCGTCCTTGACCGAGGTGATGTAGTCCGGCACCAGGTCGCTGCCCAGCTCATCGCGCTCGTTCACGGCCGTCCACAACTTGCCGGTTTGTGGTTCCCAGGCCATGCCGTTGGGGTTGCGCAGGCCAGTGGCGAAGAGGCGTTTGTTGCCGCTGGCACGGTCCAGTTCCCAGATGGCGGCGCGGCCTTCTTCGGCCTCCATGCCGTTCTCGCCAACGTTGCTGTTGGAGCCCACCGTTATGTAGAGCTTGCGGCCGTCACGGCTGGCGATGACGTTCTTGGTCCAGTGGTGGTTCAGGCCGGCGGGAAGGTCAGTGACCTTGGTACCCGTCTCGCTGATCTCGGTGGCGCCCTTTTCATAGGGGAAGCGCATCAGGGAATCGGCGTTGGCGACATAGAGGTCCTTGCCCACCAGCACCATGCCGAAGGGCGAGTTGAGGCCGCTGAGGAAGGTGCTGCGCAGGTCGGCCACACCGTCGCCGTTGATGTCGCGCAGCAGGGATATGCGGTTGGCGCTGGGTACCTGGGAGCCCGCTTTCTTCATGAACCAGCTTGCTGCCCGGCTCTTGAGGCTTGGCGCCTTGTCCGTGCCGGGTGCCGCGCTCTCGGCCACCAGTACGTCACCATTGGGCAATACGTAGAGCCAGCGCGGATGCTGCAAGCCTTCAGCGAAGGCATTGACCTGGGTGCCCTTGGTGGCCACGGGCAGGGTCCCGGCGGGCCAGCCCACGGCGGTCGCAACATTGACGGTGGGGATGAACGTCCTGTTCGGCGCAGGCAGCTGCGGGTTGGGACCGGTGCCGTCCTCGACCGTCAATGCGGCCATTTCACTGCAGGCGGTGCAGAGGGCCAGAACGGCGATAGGCAGCAGGGGATGGGGCTTCATGTGGGGGTCTCCGGACGATTCACGGGGCGTGATTTTCCGTTGGACAGCGGATGGTGGCCTTTCATCCAATTGTCACAATCAATTCATAGAGTGGTCATACGGCCTCTCGATACTGGCCCCCGTTGCATTCACCCCCTCGTCCTGCTTAGGAGCAAGGCATGAAACTGAAGCGTTTGATGGCGGCCCTGACCTTCGTCGCCGCCGGCGTCGCTACCGCCAGCGCGGTCGCCGCTGTCGATCCGGCTATCCCGGCCTACCAGAAAACCACTGGTGTCTCCGGCAACCTCTCCAGCGTTGGTTCCGACACCCTGGCCAACCTGATGACCCTGTGGGCCGAGGCGTACAAGCGCGAGTACCCGAACGTGAACATCCAGATCCAGGCCGCCGGTTCCTCCACCGCGCCGCCGGCTCTGACCGAAGGCACCGCCAACCTGGGCCCGATGAGCCGCAAGATGAAAGACGTCGAGCTGCAGGCTTTCGAGCAGAAGTACGGCTACAAGCCGACGGCTGTTCCGGTTGCCGTCGACGCCCTGGCGATCTTCGTGCACAAGGACAACCCGATCAAAGGCCTGACCATGCAGCAGGTCGATGCGATCTTCTCCGCCAACCGCCTGTGCGGTGGCACCACCAACATCAAGACCTGGGGTGACCTGGGCGTGACCGGCGACCTGGCTTCCAAGCCGATCCAGCTGTTCGGCCGTAACTCGGTATCCGGCACCTACGGCTACTTCAAGGAAGAAGCCCTGTGCAAAGGCGACTTCAAACCGAACGTGAACGAACAACCGGGTTCCGCTTCGGTGGTTCAGTCCATCAGCCAATCCGTCAACGGCATCGGTTACTCGGGTATCGGCTACAAGACTTCCAGCGTGAAGACTGTTGCCCTGGCCAAGAAAGAAGGTGGCGAGTTCGTTGAAGACAACGAGCAGAACGCCCTGAACGGCAGCTACCCGCTGTCCCGCTTCCTGTACGTCTACGTGAACAAGGCGCCGAACAAGCCGCTGGCTCCGCTGGAAGCCGAGTTCGTGAAGATGGTTCTGTCCAAGCAAGGTCAGGAAGTCGTGGTCAAGGACGGTTACATCCCTGTCCCGGCCAAGGTTGCCGAGAAAGCACTGAAAGATCTGGGTCTGTAATCCAGACCGGATAAGGGAGCGGCCGCCTCATGCGTGCCGCTCCGCAAGGACGCAAGGGCGACGGGAGACCCCCGTCGCAGAAGCCCGCCCGAGGATTCCTCCGGGTGGGCTTCGCCACGTCAACTCGCTGTAATCTTTCTGTCACACGAAGCCCGTAGTCTGTGCCCCCATCGTAAAAGCCTGCGCGCGCTGACTGTGGCAAGAGCCCGAATCCATGACTGACCTGGCCAACTCCCTGAATACTCCGAAGAACCCGCCCGCCCGCATCGACTTCAATACGCCTGCGCTGGTGCGCAAGCGCAAGATGCGTGCGCTGAAGGATCGCCTGACCCACTGGTACGTGCTGGTCGGTGGCCTTGCCGTACTGGGCGCCATTACCCTGATCTTCTTCTACCTGGCCTATGTGGTGCTGCCGCTGTTCAAGGGCGCGGAACTGACCGCGCGCAAGGAACAGAGCCCCGCCTGGTTGCAGCAGGATGCTGGCAAGCCCCTGTTGCTGGCCCTGGAAGAGCAGAACATGGTCGGCATGCGCGTTGCCGACAAGGGCGAGGTGCAGTTCTTCTCGGTCAAGGACGGCAGCGCGCTCAAGCGCCAGCAATTGCCGCTGCCGACGGGAGCCAGCGTGGTATCCATCGGCCAGGACCAGCCCGGTAGCCCGCTGGTGGTGCTGGGCCTGTCCAACGGCCAGGCGCTGATCTTCAAGCACAGCTACAAGATCACCTACCCGGACAACCAGAAGACCATCGAGCCCCTTGTCAGCTTCCCCTACGGCGAAGCACCCATGGTGCTGGATGCCCAGGGCCGCGCGATCGAACACGTCGCCCTCAGCATCAATGACGAGACGCTGATCCTGGCCGGCTCCACCGGCAACCAGTTGCACGTGCAGCAGGTAGTCAGCGAAGAGAACATGCTGACCGGTGAGACCACCCAGGAGCAGAGCAGTGTCGAGCTGCCGCAGATGGTCGAACCGATCAAGGCGATCTACATCGATCCGCGCCACCAGTGGCTCTATGTGCTCAACGGGCGTGCCCAGGCCGACGTCTTCAGCCTGCGCGAGCATGCCCTGAACGGCCGCTACAAGCTGCTGGAAGACGGCGAGCGCGAGGTCACCGCCAGCAACATGCTGTTGGGCGGCATCTCTTTGATGGTGGGTGATTCCAAGGGCGGCATCGCCCAGTGGTTCATGGCCCGCGATCCGGACGGTTCCTCGCGCCTGAAGCACATCCGTGACTTCCAGCTGGGGACCAGCCCGGTGGTGCAGATCACCGCTGAAGAGCGCCGCAAGGGCTTCGTCGCGCTGGATGCCACCGGCCACCTCGGTGTGTTCCACAGCACCGCCCACCGCACCCTGCTGGTGGAACCGGTTGCCGATAGCACCGGCATGCTGGCCCTGTCGCCACGCGCCAACCGCATCGTGGTTGAAGAAGGTGGCAAGCTGCTGCCGTTCCGCCTCAGCAACCCGCACCCGGAAGTCTCCTGGAGCGCGCTGTGGGGCAAGGTCTGGTACGAGAGCTATGACGAGCCGAAGTACGTCTGGCAGTCGACCGCGGCCAACACCGATTTCGAACCCAAGCTGAGCCTCGCACCGCTGACCTGGGGCACCCTCAAGGCGGCCTTCTACGCCATGCTGCTGGCCGCTCCGCTGGCCATCGCCGCTGCGATCTACACCGCCTACTTCATGGCCCCGGCAATGCGCCGCAAGGTCAAGCCGGTGATCGAGCTGATGGAAGCGCTGCCCACCGTGATCCTGGGCTTCTTCGCCGGCCTGTTCCTGGCACCCTACGTGGAAGGCCACCTGCCCGGCATCTTCAGCCTGCTGCTGCTGACACCCTTTGGCATCCTGCTGGCCGGCTTCATCTGGAGCCGCCTGCCGGAGTCCATCCGCCTGCGAGTGCCGGACGGCTGGGAAGCGGCCATCCTGATCCCGGTGGTCGGCCTCACCGCCTGGTTTGCCCTGGGCATGAGCCCGCTGCTGGAAAACTGGTTCTTCGGTGGCGACATGCGCCTGTGGATCAGCAATGACCTGGGCATTACCTACGACCAGCGCAACGCCCTGATCGTCGGCCTGGCCATGGGCTTCGCGGTGATCCCGAACATCTTCTCCATCGCCGAAGACGCCGTGTTCAGCGTACCCAGGAGCCTGACCTACGGCTCCCTGGCCCTGGGCGCTACGCCGTGGCAGACCATGACCCGCGTTGTACTGCTGACCGCCAGCCCCGGCATCTTCTCCGCCCTGATGATCGGCCTCGGCCGCGCCGTGGGCGAGACCATGATCGTGCTGATGGCCACCGGTAATACCCCGGTAATGGAAGTGAACATCTTCGAAGGCATGCGCACCCTGGCCGCCAACGTGGCTGTGGAAATGCCGGAGTCGGAAGTGGGCGGCAGCCACTACCGGGTGCTGTTCCTCTCGGCGCTGGTGCTGCTGACGTTCACCTTCGTCATGAACACCCTGGCTGAGCTGATCCGCCAGCGACTGCGCAAGAAGTACGCGTCTCTTTAAAAGCGCGCCTCGTAGAGGCGCATCTGCTGACCCTCTCCCTTCAGGGAGAGGGGGTAAATGACACGAAGCCTCCGGCCCCTGGCGGGAGGAACTGAAAGACTCACGCGGTGGAGAAATCCGTGAAAAAGGTTTCCCTGAAAGACTGGTTCAAAAGTGGCGCACCGGGCGTCTGGATAAGTGGTGGCGCGGTTTCCATCGCGGTCATCATGACCATCGGCCTGCTTTCGGTGATCGCCGTGCGTGGCCTCGCCCACTTCTGGCCGGCCGATCTGGTGGAGGCGCAGTACTCCGTGCCCGGCCAGGCAGCCAAGCCGGTGATCGGCGAAGCGGTACAGATCGAGGAAGTATCCCGTGTGCGCCTGCAAGGCGCCGGCCTGCCCGTGCCGGAAACCGGCCCGGAGTTCATGACCCGCGAGCTGCTCAAGGTGGGCAACCGTGACGTCTATGGCAGCGACTTCACCTGGGTCGTAGGTGACTGGCTGCTGGACCAGAAGTATCCGGCCGAGCTGGTGGCGCTGGAGCGCCGCGAGTGGGGCAATTTCTACGGCCGCCTCGTATCGGTGAAGGAAAACGGCCAGGTAGTGGCCGAAGGCGAGGCCGCCATGGCCGAGCTGTTGAAGCGCCTGGAGCGCGTGAATGCCCTCTACGACAAGCTCTACCAGCTGGAGAAGAAGGACATCGGCGCCATCAACCATGGCCTGGAGCGCCTGCGCCTGCAGACCCGCAAGCTGGAACTGAATGACGCCCTGACCCCTGAGGCCCAGGCCGACATCGCCAGCGAGCGCGCCGAGCTGGAGACGCGTTACAAGGGCCTGGAAGAGCAGCTGATGGGCCTGCACCAGGAATTCAACCGCGACAGCGTCGTGGTCCGTGAGTCCGGCGGCCAGGAACAGGAAATCAGCCTCGGCAAGGTGGTTCACGCCTACCAGCCCAACGCCATGGGCGTGGGTGCCAAGCTCGGCTTCTACTTCGCCAAGCTGTGGGAATTCCTTGCCGACGACCCGCGTGAAGCCAACACCGAAGGCGGTATCTTCCCGGCCATCTTCGGCACCGTGATGATGACCCTGATCATGGCCGTGATCGTTACGCCCTTTGGTGTGATCGCCGCCATCTACCTGCGCGAGTACGCCAAGCAGGGCCCGCTGACCCGCGTGATCCGCATTGCGGTGAACAACCTGGCGGGCGTTCCGGCCATCGTCTACGGCGTGTTCGGCCTGGGCTTCTTCGTCTATGTGCTGGGTGGCTCCCTCGACCGCCTGTTCTTCCCTGAATCCGCTCCGGCGCCGACCTTCGGTACGCCGGGGCTGCTCTGGGCGTCCCTGACGCTGGCGATCCTTGCCGTGCCGGTGGTGATCGTCGCCACCGAAGAAGGCCTGGCGCGTATCCCGCGTGCCGTGCGTGAGGGGTCCCTGGCCCTTGGAGCGACCAAGGCCGAAACCCTGTGGAAGGTGGTCCTGCCCATGGCCAGCCCGGCCATGATGACCGGCCTGATCCTCGCCGTGGCCCGTGCCGCGGGTGAAGTGGCGCCGCTGATGCTGGTGGGCGTGGTGAAACTGGCGCCCAGCCTGCCGGTGGACGGTAACTACCCGTACCTGCACCTGGACCAGAAGATCATGCACCTGGGCTTCCACATCTATGACGTCGGCTTCCAGAGCCCGAACGTCGAGGCCGCGCGGCCGCTGGTGTATGCCACCGCGCTGCTGCTGGTGCTGGTGATCGCCCTGCTGAACTTCTCGGCCGTCGCCATCCGTAACCACCTGCGCGAGAAATACAAGGCGCTGGACAGCTGATCGTCCGCCGCGAACCGCATTGCCTGAGGCTTACAGCTTGTAGCTCGAAGCTACGAACGGAGTGAACACATGCAACACGAAACCCACAGCCACGGCGTCAACATTTCCGCCCTTGGCCGCGACAAGCAGAACCTGCGCCTGGACAAGGAAACCGTTGCCCTCGAAGTGCCCGGCCTCTCCCTGTTCTATGGCGAGAAGCAGGCGCTGCACGACGTCAGCATGAATATCCCGAAACAGCGCGTGACCGCCTTCATCGGACCAAGCGGCTGCGGCAAGTCGACCCTGCTGCGTTGCTTCAACCGCATGAACGACCTGGTGGATGGCTGCCGCGTCGAGGGTGAGATCCGTCTCGACGGCACCAACATCTACCGCAAGGGCGAGGATGTTGCCGAACTGCGCCGCCGCGTGGGCATGGTGTTCCAGAAGCCGAACCCCTTCCCCAAGAGCATCTACGAGAACGTGGTTTACGGCCTGCGCATCCAGGGCATCAACAAGAAGCGCGTGCTGGACGAAGCCGTGGAGTGGGCGCTGAAGGGCGCGGCCCTGTGGGACGAGGTGAAGGACCGCCTGCACGAATCCGCGCTCGGTCTGTCCGGTGGCCAGCAGCAGCGTCTGGTGATCGCCCGCACCATCGCCGTGGAGCCCGAGGTACTGTTGCTCGACGAACCCTGCTCGGCGCTGGACCCGATCTCCACCCTGAAGGTGGAAGAGCTGATCTACGAGCTCAAGAACAAGTACACCATTGTCATCGTGACCCACAACATGCAGCAGGCGGCGCGGGTTTCCGACTACACCGCGTTCATGTACATGGGCAAGCTGATCGAGTTCGGCGATACCGACACCCTGTTCACCAACCCGGACAAGAAGCAGACCGAAGACTACATCACCGGCCGTTACGGTTAACCCCGGATCGTCCCCTCTCCCGCTGGGAGAGGGTTAGGGTGAGGGCGGCCTCGAGCCATGTCGGACTTCCCTCACCCCCGGCCCCTCTCCCAGGGGAGAGGGGGGACAGACGCCTTCCCTAGGACATCAAAATGATCGACAAAGACAGCCTTACCCATCACATCTCCCAGCAGTTCAACGCCGAACTGGAGGAAGTGCGCAGCCACCTCCTGGCGATGGGCGGCCTGGTCGAGAAGCAAGTCAACGACGCGGTTACCGCACTGATCGACGCCGATTCCGGCCTTGCCCAGCAAGTCCGCGAGATCGATGACCAGATCAACCAGATGGAACGCAACATCGACGAAGAGTGCGTGCGCATCCTCGCCCGTCGCCAGCCGGCGGCCTCCGACCTGCGCCTGATCATCAGCATCTCCAAGTCGGTGATCGACCTCGAGCGTATCGGCGACGAAGCCTCGAAGATCGCCCGTCGCGCTATTCAGCTCTGTGAAGAAGGTGTGGCTCCGCGCGGTTACGTCGAGGTGCGCCACATCGGCGACCAGGTGCGCAAGATGGTCCAGGAAGCCCTGGACGCCTTTGCTCGCTTCGACGCCGACCTGGCCCTGTCGGTGGCCCAGTACGACAAGAACATCGACCGCGAATACAAGACCGCCCTGCGTGAGCTGGTCACCTACATGATGGAAGACCCGCGCGCCATCAGCCGCGTGCTCAACGTCATCTGGGTCCTGCGTTCCCTGGAGCGTATCGGCGACCACGCACGCAACATTTCCGAATTGGTGATCTACCTGGTGCGCGGCACCGACGTTCGTCACCTGGGCCTGGCGCGCATGGCCGAGGAAGTGAAGGGCAATGGCGCTGGTGTTGGCGAGGGTTCTCCCAAGAGCTGATCCTGCCGCCTGTACCAGGAACGCCCGGCTTCGTGCCGGGCGTTCTGCTTCTGGGGTGTAGGGTGCGCTGTGCGCACCAAAGTTTCCGCTGCGCATAGCGCACCCTACTCAGAGCCGCGGCCCGCCCGCACCAGGGTGGATGTGACCAGTTGGTCGTGCTGCAAAAACAGGCTTGGCAATTGGCTATCAGCCAAGGCTATTCTTAGCTCCGTTTTCCAAGGAGTAGTCGATGGGCAAGGTCAATGTGCTGGTGGTGGACGATGCTTCCTTTATTCGCGATCTGGTGAAGAAGGGACTGCGCGACAACTTTCCTGGCATCCAGATCGAGGAAGCGATCAATGGGCGCAAGGCCCAGCAGATGCTCGCCCGCACCACGATCGACCTGATCCTCTGCGACTGGGAAATGCCCGAGATGTCGGGCCTTGAGTTGCTTACCTGGTGCCGTGAGCAGGACCATATGAAGACCACGCCCTTCATCATGGTTACCAGCCGTGGCGACAAGGAAAACGTCATCCAGGCCATCCAGGCCGGCGTTACCGATTACATCGGCAAACCTTTCTCCAACGATCAGTTGGTCACCAAGGTGAAGAAGGCCCTGAGCCGCAGCGGCAAGCTCGAGGCGCTGATGTCCAGCGCGCCGGTCAAGCTGCCCAATGCAGGTGGATTCGCCAACGACTCCCTGGCCGCCCTCACCGGTGGCAAGGCCGAGGTGGTCCGCCCGGCTGCTGCGCCGACAGCGGCAGCACCCGTGGCCAAGCCTGCCGCACCGGCTCCATCGGCCAAGACCGCGGCCCAGGCGCCTGGCGGACGCGGACAGGCCCAGCTGCGCCTGCCAGGTGGCATGCAGGCATGTGTGATCAAGGCCTTGAGCCTGAAGGACGCGCAGCTCGTCGTTCGTGCCGGCGACCCGCTGCCGCAGGTGCTGGAGAGCGCTGTGCTCGACCTGGAGCAGGGTGAAGGTGGCGAAGTGGCGCGGCTCAACGGCTACCTGCATTCGGTCGCGGCGCTGGAACCCAAGCCCGACAGCGAATGGCTGCTGCTGACCTTCCGCTTCGTCGATCGTGATCCGCAGAAGCTCGATTACCTGTCCCGACTGATCGCTCGCGGCACTGCCCAGAAGCATTTCGTCCCCGGCGCCTGACCGTCCAGCCAACCCCGTCACAGCCCGACGGGCAACGTCTCGCCCGGCGAGATTCGCGCTGCTAGTCTTCGGCAACACGGAGCACAGAAGAACAACGGGCCGACATGCTGGGGCGATTCCTATCTCTAGTGCTGCTGCTTGGCGCGAGCCTGCCGGCGGCGGCAGTGACCATATACAAGTACACCGACGCCAACGGTGTGGTGACCTACACCGACAAGGCCGTGTCCGGTGCCCAGGTGTTCGTCTTCCGCGACCGCATGGTGGAGCGCCTGGACCTGTCGGTGAAGCTGGAAACCAAGAAGCACGACGCAGGCGAAACCCTGGTGCTGCGCAACGAGCTGTTCGCACCGGTGGAAGTGGAGCTGCGCATCGACCAGGCGCACAACGTCTCCGGTGCCCCGGACCAGCCGATCCGCTGGGTGCTGGCGCCGCGCAGCAGCATGCCCATGGCCACCCTGGCCCCGGCCGACCCGAGCCGGCCCATGCGCTACAAACCCAAGCTGCGCTACGCCATGGGCGACCCGCGCCTGCAGCCGGTGGTGTATCGCTATCCGCTGCCCTGGCAGGGCGGCCCCTTCCGCTTGACCCAAGGCGCCAACGGCCGCTACAGCCACTTCACGCCCAAGGGGCGCTATGCCCTGGATATCGCCATGCCCGAAGGCACGCCCATCGTCGCGGCGCGGCCGGGTGTGGTGGTAAAGATCGAGAACGACCAGAGCGGTCGGGGCAACAACCCGTCCGGCAACTTCGTGCGCATCCTGCATGACGACGGCACCATGGGCGTCTACCTGCACCTGATGCGTGGCTCGGTGCAGGTGCGCGAGGGCCAGCAGGTGTCCATCGGCGAGCGCATTGCCCGCTCCGGCAACACCGGCAACAGCACCGGTCCGCACCTGCACTTCGTCATCCAGCGCAACCTGGGCCTGGCGCTGGAATCCATTCCGTTCGATTTCGCCCAGCCGGTGGATACGCTGCCGAACTTCGCGGTGGGCGGGGAGTAGCGTCTTTACTCCCCTCTCCCTCCGGGAGAGGGTGTAGGAGCAAGCTTGCTCGCGAACAGCCCGGGCGGGATCTTTTCGCGAGCAAGCTCGCGCCTACCGCTCTGCCCAACCTACGCATGCGGTGCTCAGTCGAGCTTGAGCACCTTGGCGAGGACGATCTTCGGGCCCTTCATCTTCTTCACGATGATGCGCAGGCCGTCCGTTTCCAGCACTTCTTCCTCTTCCGGCACGCGGTTCAGGCTCTCGTAGATCAGGCCGGCCAGGGTGTCGGCTTCCACGTGGTCGAGGTCAATGCCGAGCAGTCGTTCCACCTTGAACAGCGGGGTGTCACCGCGCACCAGCAGCTTGCCCGGCTGGTAGGCCAGCACGCCGCGTTCGGTCTTGCGGTGTTCGTCCTGGATATCGCCCACCAGCACTTCCAGCACGTCTTCCATGGTCAGGAAGCCCACCACCTTGCCGTCGGCCTCCTCGACCAGGGCGAAGTGCGCACCGCCCTGGCGGAACTGTTCCAGCAGGCGCGACAGCGGCATGTGCTTGGTGACGCGCTCCAGCGGGTGGGTGAGTTCGGCGAGGTCGAAGCTTTCCGGCAGGCTGTCCAGCGCGGACAGCGCCAGCAGCAGGTCCTTGATGTGCAGGACGCCGACGAACTCGCCTTTCTGATCGTCGTGCACCGGATAGCGGCTGTACTTGTGGCGGCGGATCACGCTGAGAATGTCCGCCAGGGGAGCGTCGTGCTCCAGGAAAATCAGGTCTTCGCGGGAGTTCGCCCAATCCACCACTTCCAGTTCACCCAGCTCCACGGCTGATGCCAGCACGCGCATGTCCTGGTCGCTGGGGTCGCGGGCGCGACTGGAGTGAAGGATCAGTTTCAGTTCGTCGCGGCTGTAGTGGTGTTCGTGGTGCGGGCCGGGCTCGCCCTGGCCGGCGATGCGCAGGATGGCGTTGGCGCTGGCATTGAGCAGCCAGATGGCCGGGTACATCAGCCAGTAGAAGACGTACAGCGGAACGGCGGTCCACAGCGACAGCAGCTCCGGCTTGCGGATGGCCCAGGACTTGGGCGCGAGCTCGCCGACTACGATGTGCAGGTAGGAAATGATGAAGAAGGCGGTGAAGAAGGCGATGCCATGGATCAGTTTCGGCGAATCGATGCCGACGTACTCCAGCACCGGTTGCAGCAGGTGGGCGAAGGCCGGCTCACCGACCCAGCCAAGGCCCAGCGAGGCCAGGGTGATGCCCAGCTGGCAGGCCGACAGGTAGGCGTCCAACTGGTTGTGTACGGTGCGCAGGATGCGGCCACGCCAGCCGTGCTTGTCGGCGATGGCTTCGACGCGGGTGGAGCGCAGCTTGACCATGGCGAACTCGGCGGCAACGAAGAAGCCGTTGAGCAGCACGAGGAAGAGGGCGAAGAGAATCAGGCCGAAATCGGCGAAATAACTGAGAAAGCTGGTACTAGGGGAAGGGTCCATGGAGGGCTTTTGCTGACGAATGACCGGCTAAGGGTGAATGCTGGACCCCGAGTTTGCAAGTCGGGGAGCCGGGGCATTCAGTTCCGCCGGACCACCTGGGCGCTGGGGAAATGGCAGGTGAAGGTACTGCCGTGATTGAGTACCGAACTGATGTCGAGGCGACCACGATGGCGAATCAGCACGTGCTTGACGATGGCCAGCCCCAGGCCGGTGCCCCCGGTGCTGCTGTTGCGGCTGGAGTCGACGCGGTAGAAACGCTCGGTCAGGCGTGGCAGGTGCTTGGTTTCGATGCCGATGCCGCTGTCCTGCACGGAAAGGTGCGCACCGGATTCGTCGCCCCACCAGCGGACACGGATCTCGCCTTCGTCAGGTGTGTACTTCACCGCGTTGAACACCAGGTTGGAGAAGGCGCTGCGCAGTTCCGCCTCGCTGCCGCGGAGCTTGTAGTTGTGGTCGGCTTCCAGGCTGATGCGGTGGTGGCGGTTGCCGGACAGGGCGACGGCGTCGGCCTTGATCTGCAGCAGCATCAGGTCCACCGCCACCGGCTGGTTGTCCGATGGGTAGTCGGTGGCTTCCAGCTTGGCCAGCAGCAGCAGGTCGTTGAGCAGGTTCTGCATGCGTTGGCCCTGCTGGCTCATCTGCTGCAGCGCGCGGGTCCAGCGTGGATTCACGTCTTCGACGTTGTCCAGCAGGGTTTCCAGGTAGCCGGCGATCACCGTCAGCGGTGTGCGCAGCTCGTGGGAGACGTTGGCAACGAAGTCCTTGCGCATCTGTTCGAGCTGGTAGAGGCGGGTGACGTCGCGCACCAGCATCAGGTGCTCGCTGTTGCCGTACTTGGTGATGTGGAATTGCAGGCGCAGACGGTCGTTGACCGGCGAGGGCAGGTCCAGGGGTTCGTTGTACTTGCCCTGTTCGAAGTATTCCTTGAAGCGCGGGTGGCGGATCAGGTTGGTCGCCGGCTGGCCGCTGTCCTGGGGCGTCTTCAGGCCCAGCAGGGTCTCCGCGGCGCGGTTCCACCAGTCGAGGTTGCCATCGCTGTCGAGCATCACCACCGCGTCTTTCAGTGCGGCGGTGGACTCCTGCACGCGGTCGATCACCGCTTGCAGCCGACCCCGGACGCGCTGGTCGCGGCGCTGGAGGTGGTAGATGCTGTCGAACACCTCGCCCCAGAGACCGTAGCCGTCCGGCGGCGGCTCATCGGGCCGATGCTCCTTGAGCCACTTGTACAGGCGCAGGAGTTGCGCCAGGGTCCAGCCGAGGTAGGCGCCGAGGCCAACCACCAGTGCCCAGGCATAGTGGCCGGTGACCAGGCCCACCAGCAGGCAGGCACCGATCAGCAGGAGCAGGCGGCGGATGACTACGCCGCGCCAGTCTTGATTCACCTATCGCGTCCTTGTGGAGGGGGCGGGGTCAGCTTTTCGTGGAGAAACGATAGCCGGTGCCGCGAACGGTCTGAACCAGATTTTCGTATACCTCGCCGAGGGCCTTGCGCAGGCGCCGGATGTGCACGTCGACAGTGCGCTCCTCGACGTAGACGTTACCGCCCCATACCTGATCCAGCAGCTGGCCACGAGTGTAGGCGCGCTCCTGGTGGGTCATGAAGAACTGCAGCAGTCGGTATTCGGTGGGGCCCATCTCGGCAGGCTTGCCGTCGATGGTCACACGGTGGCTGATCGGGTCCAGCAGAAGGCCGCCGATGGCGATCGGTGCCTCGCTGTCGCTGGGGCCTGCGCGGCGCAGCACGGCCTTGAGGCGCGCCACCAGCTCACGCGGGGAGAAGGGCTTGGTGATGTAGTCGTCAGCGCCTACTTCCAGACCCTGGATCTTGTTGTCCTCTTCACCCTTGGCCGTGAGCATGATGATCGGGATGTCGCAGGTGAGGTCATCGCGCTTCAGGCGGCGGGCCAGCTCGATGCCGGAAGTGCCGGGAAGCATCCAGTCGAGGAGGATCAGATCGGGTTTGCGGTCGACGATGACGGCGTGCGCCTGCTGGGTGTTTTCGGCTTCCAGGCAGTCGTAGCCGGCCATCTCCAGGGCGACGGCGATCATCTCGCGGATCGGCGCTTCGTCGTCGACTATCAGGATGTTCTTGCCAACCATGTTCAAGCCTCAAGAAAGGTCGCGTGTTTGACTGATTGCGCCGCATTAGATAACGGAATTATTGCAGGGATGTGACACGTGAATGTTAGGTCCTTGAACGAGTGGCGCGAACCCGGCAGCTCCTCCATTTGACATGGAACTCGGCCGAACGGGCCTCGTCTATTCTCAATGAGGCCGCCGCGAACCTGGGGCGGCCTGGAGCCTGGCACAGGACCCCATCGCCCTGATGGGGGTTCGTGGCTCCTTCTGTCCTGTGCTGCTGTGACCTCAAGCCGTGATCCAGCTGCCGCCAGGCTGTCGCTGTTCATTCCGAGGAGAGGCTAGAAAATGAGAAGAATTTCCCCCCGATTCGTCCCGCTGTTTGCCGGCGTATTGCTGAGCTGGCCCTTGTTGGGCCTGGCGGCCGAGCCGGCGATGGAGAAGGACGGCATGCTGGTGGATGCCAAGGGTATGACGCTTTACACCTACGACAAGGACTCCGACGGCAAGTCCGCCTGCAACGGTCAATGCGCGCAGAACTGGCCGCCACTGATGGCCGATGCCAGCGCCAAGGCAGAGGGTGAGTGGAGCGTCGTCAAGCGCGACGATGGCTCCATGCAGTGGGCGTATGACGGAAAGCCGTTGTACACCTTCGTCATGGACAAGAAGGCCGGTGATGTCACAGGCGACGGCAAGATGGGGGTTTGGCACGTCGCCAAGCCCGAAGCCTACTAGCCGGCTGGAAAGCTACCTGCGCTGTCGATACTGCGTAGAAAAAGGCCGAGGATCGCGTCCTCGGCCTTTTTGTGTTTGGGCTGCCTCGCCCGCACTTGTCGTCTGGCTCGCGCGATGACGCCTCAGCGCAGCGCGTAGTCGGCGACGATGCCGGCAAAGATGGCCAGGCCTGCCCAGTGGTTGTGCAGGAAGGCCTTGAAGCAGGCCTGCGGGTCCTTGGTGCGGGTGCTGTAGAACTCCCAGGCGAAGCACGCGGCCGCAGCCGCCAGGCCCAGGTAGAAGCAAACCCCCAGCTCGAAGCGATTCCCCGCCAGCACCAGGCAGAACAACGCCAGGCCCTGCAGTGTGGCGATGATCAGGCGATCGGCGTCGCCGAAGAGGATCGCGGTGGATTTGACCCCGATTTTCAGGTCGTCCTCGCGGTCGGTCATCGCGTAGTAGGTGTCGTAGGCCACGGTCCACAGCAGGTTGGCGATGTACAGCAGCCAGGCCGCCGCCGGCAGCTCACCGGTTTCTGCCGTGAACGCCATGGGCATGCCCCAGGAGAAGGCCGCGCCCAGCACTACCTGCGGGTAGTAGGTGTAGCGCTTCATGAAGGGGTAGCAGGCGGCCAATGCAAGGCCGCCAAAGGACAGCCAGATGGTGGCGGCGTTGGTGAACAGCACCAGTACGAAGCTGATGGCCACCAGGATAAAGAAGAACACCAGCGCCTCGCGCGGGCTGACCCGGCCACTGGCCAGGGGGCGCGCCCGGGTGCGGGTGACGTGACCGTCGAAATTGCGGTCGGCGTAGTCGTTGATCACGCAGCCAGCGGCGCGCATCAGGTTCACGCCGAGGACGAAGATCAGCAGATTGGCCAGGCTGGGGCTGCCTTCACCTGCAATCCACAGGGCCCAGAGGGTGGGCCAGAGCAGCAGGTAAATGCCAATGGGCTTGTCCAGCCGGGTCAGCTGGATGAAATCTATGGCGCGCGGGTGCAGGCGGTTCAGCGATTGCAGCAGGGTCAGGTACATCAGCGCTCTCCCTTCGAAGCGCCGGATTATACGGCCTCGATGTCAGCCTGGCGCCACAGTGCGGGGAGGAAGATCTCCGCTACCAGTACCCCCAACTCACCCCGCGAGAAACACGAGCGACGGCCCCACAGGCGTTCGGCGCGCACGTCAGTCGGCAGCAGGGCGGCCGGATAGCGGGTGACTTCAATGGCGCCCCGGTCAAAGGCGCGGTCGCTGAACAACAGCTCGCCAAGGGAGCGGCTGCCGAGCTGGTGCAGATCCAGCCCGGAACCTTCCAGGGCGGCGCGGGCGGCGACGCTGCGGGCGAACACCCAGATCTCGCCGTGACCGCGCAGGTACACCTCGCGTACCCAGCCCTGGCTGCCGGCGGGAATTCCAAGGGCCGCGCACTCGTCGACCCGCAGGGTCTGCCAGCCTTCTTCCAGCGGTGTGACGCTGAAGGCGTTATCCGAAAGGACGGTCAGCCGCCGGGTCAGCGAGCCCTGGTCGAACAGCCAGTCACGGACGCCGGCTGCCGGAGCGGGATGGAGCTGGGTGGCGGTGAGCCAGCGAGGCGGATGGACGAGGGCTGCGTGGGGCACGGGCGGGGCTTGGGCGATGGAAGACGGCGCAGATTAGCACGGCCAGTGCCCGTCGGCTGCCTCTTGCCCGAGGGTGGGATAAACCAGTAAAAAGCGCCCCTGACGTGACCGGAAACGCCCGCCAGAGGCTACGGTTCGAGAACGCATGATTGTGGAGAGCAAAGTGATGAAGAAGTGGCAATGCGTGGTGTGTGGCCTGGTCTACGACGAGTCCCAGGGCTGGCCGGATGACGGCATCGCCGCTGGCACCCGTTGGGAAGATGTGCCGCAAGACTGGATCTGCCCCGATTGCGGCGTGGGCAAGCTGGATTTCGAGATGATCGAAATCAACTGATCCCGTTCCCGCCTCGACCAAGCCGGCCCATGCCGGCTTTTTCGTGTCCACAGGATCAGCCTATCCTCTGTCTGGACTGGTCCGGTGGCGCTTGGCGGTCGCCGGTCGATTGGAGTAGGTTCAGTAAGGCTTTCCGCGCCGGCGGAGGTGGTCATGCGCAAGTGGCAATGCGTTGTCTGCGGTTTCATTTACGACGAAGCCGAGGGGCTGCCCGAAGAAGGCATCGCACCCGGCACGCGCTGGGAAGATATTCCGCCGGACTGGGTCTGCCCCGATTGCGGCGTCGGCAAGATCGATTTCGAGATGATCGAAATCGCCTGATCCGTCCGCCATCCAACCCCCATTCAAGCGACGGCCCGTGGGCCGTCGTGTCGTTTCGCGAGCAGGAGTGAGCAATGAGTGCACCCGTGGTGATAGTCGGCACCGGCCTGGCCGGTTACAACCTGGCCAAGGAGTTTCGCAAGCTGGACAGCGAAACCCCGTTGCTCCTGATCAGCGCTGACGATGGCCGCTCCTATTCCAAGCCCATGCTTTCCACCGGCTTCGGCAAGAACAAGGATGCCGATGGCCTGGCCATGGCCGAGGCCGGCGCCATGGCTGAGCAGCTCAAGGCGGAAATTCGCACGCACACACGTATCACCGGAATCGACCCTGGTCACCAGCGCCTGTGGATAGGCGAGGAAGCGGTGCCCTATCGCGACCTCGTGCTCGCTTGGGGCGCGGACACTATCCGCGTGCCGGTGGAAGGCGATGCCCAGGATGCGATCTTCCCGATCAACGACCTGGAAGATTACGCGCGCTTCCGCACCGCTGCGGCTGGCAAGCGCCGGGTGCTGATCCTCGGTGCCGGCCTGATCGGTTGTGAGTTCGCCAACGATCTCAGCCTGGGTGGCCTGGAAGTCGCGCTGGTCGCGCCTTGTGAACAGGTGATGCCGGGCCTTCTGCATCCGGCCGCCGCGGCTGCGGTCCAGGCCGGGCTGGAAGGTCTCGGGGCGCGTTTCCACCTGGGCCCGGTGCTGGCTCGCCTGGACCGTGGCGAGAACGGCCTGGATGCCTTGCTCTCCGATGGCACCCGCATTGCCTGTGACCTGGTGGTATCTGCCGTAGGCTTGCGTCCGCGCACCGAGTTGGCCGCGGCAGCTGGTCTTGCGGTGAACCGCGGTGTCGCGGTTGATCGTCAGTTGCGTACGTCCCACGCGAATATCTACGCCTTGGGTGATTGCGCCGAAGTCGATGGCCTCAACCTGCTCTATGTGATGCCGCTGATGGCCTGTGCCCGTGCGCTGGCGCAGACCCTGGCGGGCAATGCCACCGCGGTTGCGTACGGCGCAATGCCGGTGACGGTGAAGACCCCGGTGTGCCCGCTGGTGGTGTCGCCGCCGCCCCGTGGCACGGATGGCAGCTGGACGGTCGAAGGCTCCGGGGCGGACATCAAGGCGCTTTGCCGTGATGCTGCTGGTAGCCTGCTCGGATATGCCCTCACGGGGGCTGCGGTGCAGGAGAAACTGGCCCTGAACCGGGAGCTGCCGCCGCTTCTGGCATAAATGTCAGCCCTTCTGTCGGATTAATCGTTCTGTTCTTTCGGAATTCCCGCGGAGGACACTGGCGGAGTGCCAATCGGCGTGCCATCCTCCCCGTGGTCTGCCGCAGCGCAGAGCCGTTGCGGCGCCTTGGGCGCTGTTCTGGACGAACAGCACGGACACAAAAACAACAAACCGTCAATGAGGCATCTATGCGTAAACCGGAACTCGCCGCCGCCATCGCCGAAAAGGCCGATCTCACCAAGGATCAGGCCAATCGCGTACTCAATGCGGTGCTCGAAGAAATCACCAACGCGCTGAACCGCAAGGACAGCGTAACGCTGGTGGGCTTCGGCACCTTCCTGCAACGTCATCGTGGTGCCCGCACCGGCAAGAACCCGCAGACGGGTCAGCCGGTCAAGATCAAGGCCAGCAATACTGTCGCCTTCAAACCGGGCAAATCGCTGAAAGAAGCGGTGAACTAAGCTTCTTCTGCCCGGAACCGGGGAGGTTCCGGGCAGTTCACTCAAGCCCCTCGCAATACCCTCCTTTGGCTGGCTGTAGTCCTGCCGGCAAACCGCTACAATGCGCCGCTTTCTCAATCCTTCGAGGCCGTGCGCGCATGAAATTCCGCTTTCTTCTCTGGATGCTGGGCCGTTTGATGGCCAAGGCCAGCCGTGATAACGCCGAGTTCCAGCAGCAGCTGGCGGGCAAGGACCTGGTGTTCCAACTGCATACTCTGGACGGCAAGATCGCCCGTCATTTCATCGTTCGCGAGCAGCGCGTAATCAGCAAGCGCGGCGTCGCCAGCGCACCCGCGTTCGCCATTGGCTTCAAGGACGGTGCCTACGGCTTTGCCACGATGAGTGCGAAGAACAAGCAGTTGGCTTTCATGCAGGGCATCCAGAACAAGGACATCCAGATCCAGGGCAATCCAGCATTGGTGATCTGGTTCCAGGGGTTGACCAAGCACCTGGTGCCGAAGAAGAAGGCCGTCGAGAAAAAAGCCGCCTGACATTGTTTTCCCTGTAGCGAATTCATTCGCGATTGAAATCACTCCCACAGCGTGCGGAAAGGACATGAAAAAAGGGGCGCCATTGGCGCCCCTTTTTTCATGTCCGCAGGATCAGTGCGGCGCGTTGAACTGGGAAGCCAGTTCGCGTAGAGCGGCTTCCGCCTGCAGCACCTTGTTGACTGCGTCATCCGCCTTCTCGCGGGTGATACCCAGCGCTTCGAACAGGTCGTTCGGGATCTCTACTTCCGGGCCGGAGCCGATGCCGCGGTTGCGCAGCAGGCTGACCGCCAGGCACACCAGGTTGGGGTAGGCGGCATTGTCGTTCTGATAGTCAGGGTCGTGCTGGAAGCGCAGGGCGGTGTAGAGCTCTTCCGGCATGTCCCAGAAACGCATCAGCCAGCTGCCGATCTGCTCGCGGGTGATACCCAGCAGGTGCTGCTCGATGTAGCTGTGGGAGAGGTGCGGGTTGACTTCAAGGTGACGGCAGATCAGCGAGAAGTGCGGCGGGAAGACGTGGGCCAGTACCAGGTAGCCGAAGTTGTGCAGCAGCCCGGCAAGGTAGGTCAGGCCGGTCTCGGGGCGCTGCGCGCGAGGCATGGCGCGGGTCAGGCCCTCGATCACCGCGGCGGTATAGATCGCCTGTTGCCAGTACGGGGTCGCGTGCTGCGGCTGGTCCTTGGGCAGGCTCAGGGACTTGCCGAGGGCGAGGCCGAGGGCCAGGTTGATCACCAGGTCGAAGCCCAGCACGCGCACGATGGCGTCTTCCACCGAGCGGATCTTGCCAGGGGCAGCGTAGTAGGGCGAGGCGGCCCAGCTCACCACCTGCGCGGCCAGGGCCGGGTCGGTTTCCACCACGCCGGTGATGTCTTCCACCGTGGCATTGGGATCGACTCGCAGCTTGATGATCTTCTGCGCGGATTCCGCCAGCGGCGGGATCTCGATGGTTTCTTCCAGGCGCTGCTGGATACGGCGTGCAGTGAAGGCCTGCACGGCCTGGGTGATCTCGGCGCGGTCGTCGGCCGGACGATCAAGGTTCGGGCGGATGCTCGCCAGGGGCTCGCCGAAGCGCGCGGCGCTGGCTTTGCTCAGCAGGCCACGATAGTCCTCGCTGGCCAGCTCAAGCAGTACCCCGGGCTGCCCGGATTCCACCAGCAGGCGCGGTTCCTGCAACAGGCGCTCGTCGTACAGGCAGGGCGAGCTGGTCAGTGGCGGCAGCCCGGGCAGTGCGCCCAACTGGTGCTTGCCGAGCATGCGCTCGAGGCGCTCGGGCTTGACTGCCACCAGCTTGCGGCCGGTGAGTTCGGCGAGACGATTGAGGTCGAGCAGCTGGCTGCGCGGGAACAGCACCAGGAGAGCGCCTACGGCGTCTTCCAGCAACACCGACTGGACCCGCTGCGCAGCGGGCAGACCCGGATGCTCCAGTCGAACCTGGAACGCAAGCCCGAGTTTCTCGAGCAGCTGCACTATCACTTCGGGCGGTTGTGGCGAGGAATCCGGGGCGAGGGCGACTTCAGTCATGGCAGCATCCAGCTTTGATTTTTCTGCCCCGGAGTATAACGAGCAGGTTAGAAGAGGTCGGGGCGAGGCGACGATTGAGCTGTGAACTGCATCACACTTGGCCGTACTGTTGGCCGTGACGCAACCAGCGCTCCAATAGTGGACTGACATGCTGAGGCCAATGGGCCAGCAGGGCCTGGGCCGCGTCGCGTACGGCGGGCAACAGATCGGCATCACGCATGAGGTCGGCCACCTTGAACTGCAGCAGGCCGGTCTGGCGGGTGCCGAGCATTTCGCCGGGGCCGCGCAACTCCAGGTCCTTCTCTGCAATGACGAAGCCGTCGCAGGTCTCACGCATGATCGCCAGGCGTTCACGGCCGAGCTGTGACAGTGGCGCGTGATAGAGCAGCACGCAGTGGCTGGCGGCACTGCCCCGACCAACGCGGCCGCGCAGCTGGTGCAATTGGGCAAGGCCAAGCCGCTCGGGGTTCTCGATGATCATCAGGCTGGCGTTGGGCACATCCACGCCCACCTCGATCACGGTGGTGGCCACCAGCAGTTGCAGGGCGCCGGCCTTGAATTCGGCCATCACCGCGGCCTTCTCAGCGGGCTTCATGCGTCCGTGGATCAGGCCTACGCGAAGTTCGCCAAGGGCCGAGGAAAGCTCTTCGAAAGTCGTCTCCGCTGCCTGGCAGGTCAGCTCTTCGGATTCTTCGATCAGGGTGCAGACCCAATAGGCCTGGCGCCCTTCGTGGCACGCCGCACGGACCCGCTCGATCACTTCGATACGGCGACTATCGGCCACCAGCACGGTGTTCACCGGGGTACGGCCGGGAGGCAGTTCGTCGAGGATGGAGGTGTCCAGGTCGGCGTAGGCGCTCATCGCCAGCGTTCGCGGGATCGGCGTGGCGGTCATGATCAGCTGGTGCGGGCAGAGGCGCCCGTCCACGCCTTTCTGGCGCAGGGCCAGGCGCTGCTGGACGCCGAAGCGGTGCTGCTCGTCGATGATCACCAGGGCCAGGCGCTTGAACTTCACCTCATCCTGGAACAGTGCGTGGGTGCCGACCACCATCGGTGTACCGCCAGCGATTTGCTCGAGCGCGGCGGCGCGGGCCTTGCCCTTGAGCTTGCCGGCCAGCCAGGCGACTTCGATGCCGAGCGGTTGCAGCCACTTGGTGAAGTTGACGTAGTGCTGTTCGGCGAGGATTTCCGTGGGCGCCATCAGTGCCACCTGATAGCCGGCCTCCAGGGCCTGCAATGCGGCCAGGGCGGCGACCACCGTCTTGCCGGCGCCGACGTCGCCCTGCACGAGGCGCAGCATGGGTTCTTGCTGGGCCAGGTCGTAGGCGATCTCGGCGCCAACGCGCTGCTGGGCGCCGGTGGGCTGGAAGCCGAGGTTGGAAAGGTATTGCGCGGGCAGTTTGCGCGCCGGCGGCAATGGCGGCGCGTGCTGGGCACGCAGGCTCTCGCGAAGGCGTTGCAGGGACAGCTGATGGGTCAGCAGTTCCTCGAAGGCCAGGCGTTGCTGCGCCCAGTGCTGGCCCTCGGCGAGTTCTTCCAGGTCGGCGTCCGGCGGCGGGCGGTGCAGGTAACGGATGGCCTCGTCCAGCGAGCCCAGGTGGTAATCGCGCGCCAGTTCCTTGGGCAGCCAGTCCGGCAGGCTGTGTGGGCCGAGGCGGGCCAGGGCGAGCTGGCTGAGGCTGCGCAGGCGCTGTTGGGTCAGGCCTTCGGTAGTCGGGTAGATCGGAGTCAGGGTCTGCTCCACCGGCGGCGCCTCGTCGCCGCTAAGGGCGCGGTACTCCGGGTGGTAGATCTCCAGTCCTGTGGCGCCGGGGCGGACTTCGCCATAGCAGCGCAACTGGGTGCCGCGCTTGAGACCTTCCTTCTGCGCCTGGCTGAAGTGGAAGAAGCGCAAGGAGAGGGTGCCGCTGCCATCTTGCAGGCGTACCAGCAGGCTGCGGCGGCGGCCCATGACGACGTCCGCACCGCCGACAATGCCTTCCACTACCGCATCCTGGCCCGGGCGCAGCTCGCCAATCGGGGTGATGCGGGTTCGGTCCTGGTAGCGGGTGGGCAGGTGGAAAAGGATGTCCTGCAGGTTTTCCAGGCCGACCTTGGCGAGTTTTTCCGCCAGGGCGGCACCTACGCCCTTGAGCGCGGTGACCGGGACTTGCGCCAGCTCGGTCATGCCGGCTGCGGTTCGCCCTGGGTTTTCGGGTGAGCCACGGAGCAAAGGCGGATCGAGTCCGCCAGCACTTCGATGGCGCGCGGGCGCGGGAAGCTGGCACGCCAGGCGATGGCCACCGTGCGGAAGGGCACGGGCGGTGTCAGCGGGCGGATCTCGATGACGCCGGGGGCATAGTGATGGCTGTCCACCGCCGAGAACGGCAGGATCGATACGCCGAGGCCGGAAGCAACCATGTGACGGATGGTCTCCAGGGAGCTGGATTCCACCGTGGTGTGCTTGGCGCTGTCTTCACCACCCTTGCGCAGGCTCGGGCAGGCTTCCAGCACCTGGTCGCGGAAGCAATGGCCTTCGCCCAGCAGCAACAGGCTCTTGTCGTTGAGCATCTCGCTGTCGATGGATTCGCGCTCGGTCCAGGGGTGCCCGAACGGCAGTAGCACGTAGAAGGGTTCATCGTAGAGCGGCTTGGTCAGCACATCGGCTTCGGCGAACGGCAGGGCGATGATGATCGCGTCGAGCTCACCAGTGCGCAGCTTGTCACGCAGGATGTGGGTGAAGTTCTCTTCGATGTACAGCGGCATCTGCGGGGCGACCCGGTGCAGCTGCGGAATCAGATGCGGAAAGAGGTAGGGGCCAACGGTGTAGATGGCGCCAACCTTGAGCGGCGCGGCGAGCTGGTTCTTGCCGGCCTGGGCCATCTCGCGGATGCCCTGCGCCTGCTCCAGCACCTTCTGTGCCTGGGTAACGATGCCCTCGCCGACCGGGGTCAGGCGCACTGCGCTCTTGCTGCGCTCGAAGATGAGCACGCCGAGCTCGTCCTCCAGTTTCTTCACCCCGACCGACAGGGTCGGCTGGCTCACATGGCAGCGCTCGGCGGCACGGCCGAAGTGCTGTTCCTGGGCGAGGGTGACGATGTAGCGCAGTTCGGTGAGGGTCATAGCATTTATCCATTGAGGTCCGGCAAGCATAGCGGCTGGAGTCAATGGAACCAAGCGCCTGCGCGAGGTGCGCAGGCGCTTGGGAGTCAGCGGCGGTCCAGCGAGTAGACGAAGGGCGCGACCACTTCGAGGGAGCCGTTGTTGAGCAGCTCCGGCGGGGGCGGGGGCAGCGGCTGGGCGCGACGGATCATCTCCAGGGTGGCACGGTCCAGCGAAGCGCTACCGGACTTGCCGACCAGGGTGTAGGAGGTCACTTTGCCTTCACTATCGACCACGAAGCGCAGGCGGTTGACCCCTTCGAAGCCGCGGCGGCGGGCATCGTCCGGGTAACGCTTATAGCGAGCCAGGTGCGCCAGCAGCTTGCTTTGCCAGGTCGGCTTGGCGTCCGAAGGTGCGCTGGAAGCGGCCTGCTGCTGTGCAGCGGGCTTGGTGTCGCTCGGGGTCGTGGTCGGCGCGGCGACGCTTTCCTTCACGCTCTCGGTTTCCTGCGGCTTCTCAGGCTTGGGCTCCGGCGGTTTCGGCCTCGGCGGCTTGGGCTTGGGTTTCGGCTTGGGCGCGATGGCGATCTTCGGCTTAGGCACTTCCACCAGTTTGGGCAGCGGTTCGGGTTCGGGCTCGACCTGGGGCGGTGGCGCCGGCAACGGAGCTGGAGCCGGCAGCGGCTCCAGCTCCACCATCATGGCCGCCGGCGGCAGCTCGATCGGCTCGGCGTGAGGGCGCCAGTAGAGCGCCCAGAGGCCGAGGCCGATGTGCAGGCCGAGCACGACGACCAGGCTGACGCCCCATTGCGACAGCTTGCGTTTGCCTTGGCTCATTTAGTCCCGACCGTCTCGAGTCCGACCAGGCCGATCTTCAGGTAGCCGGCGTTGCGCAGGGCATCCATGACTTCCATCAGGCGACCGTATTCGACGACCTTGTCGCCGCGCACGAAGATGGTCTTCTCCTTGTCAGCCTTGGTCAGCTTGTCCAGCACGCTGGCCAGTTGCTCTTCGGTGACCTGCTCGTTGTCCAGGTATAGGCTCTTGTCTTCCTTGATGCTGAGGTAGATCGGCTTGTCCGGCCTGGGCGCGGGCTTGGCGGTGGAGGCGGGCAGGTCGACCTTGATGTCGACCGTCGCCAGGGGGGCCGCCACCATGAAGATGATGAGCAGCACCAGCATTACGTCGATGAAGGGGGTGACGTTGATCTCGCGGGTTTCCTGGAGATCATCGCCCCCATCGTTCAGATGGATTCCCATGACTCAGCCTACTTTCACCATTTGCGGAGACTGGCCACGCTCGGCCGTGTGATGGTCGAGGTCGCGGCTGACCAGCAGCAGGACCTGGGCCGACGCGTCGGACACCTGCGCCTTGTAACCGGCGATGGAGCGAGCGAAGACGTTGTAGATGACTACCGCCGGGATCGCCGCGACGAGACCAAGGGCCGTGGCCAACAGCGCTTCGGCGATACCGGGGGCGACCACGGCGAGGTTGGTGGTCTGGGATTTGGCGATGCCGATGAAGCTGTTCATGATGCCCCAGACGGTGCCGAACAGGCCGACGAAGGGTGCGGTGGAGCCGATGGTAGCGAGCACGCCGGTACCCTGGCTCATCTGACGACCGCTGGCGGCGACCAGGCGCTCGAGGCGGAAGCTGACGCGTTCCTTGATGCCTTCTTTCTCGCGGGTGTTGCTGGAGAGCTTCACCTCTTCCTGGGCGTCCTGCACCAGCTGGTGGGAGATGCAGGTGCCGTTGCTGACCTTCTGTCCGGCTTCGTTCAGGGTGCGGGCGGATTTCAGGGTGCCCAGTTCACGGCGCAGGCGGCGCTTGGCGGCGAGCAGCTCGAAGCCCTTGGCGATCCACACGGTCCAGGTCAGGACGGAGGCCAGAGCCAGTCCAATCATCACGGCCTTCACCACGATATCGGCGTTCTGGTACATGCCCCAGGGGGACAGGTCGTGGGCTAGCGTCAGCTCGCCTTCCGCCCCGGCTGCCAGCGGGTCGGTCGGAATGGCGTTCGGGTCCAGGGCGGCAGCGTCGGCCTGCACTGCGGTGCCGCCGGCGGCCGGGGTGGCGGCGGTGTTGGTAGCATTGGCCTGGGCAGCGGCGGGCTGGCTCGCGGCGGCCGGCTCCTCGGCAAAGGAGGCGCTGGGTACCAGCATCATGCTGATCAGCAGGGCTGCCAGCAGGCGAGGTGGGCGGGAGGCAATGTTGGGCTGTACGTTGCGAGCGTTGGATTTCATGCTGGCCGGACCTGAAGGAAAGGAAGCGATTTCGTCCAACGGCATTGAGGTAGCAGCCTGGACCGAAGGGTTCGCATTATTGCAAGTAATTCTTGTTTGTAGAAGTGACTATTTATCGATCACATTGCCGTTTGGCGATTCGAAGGCGTGCCGTGAGTGATTGGCGATTGCCTGCCATGGCCCTATCCTGAGGACTTTTTCGGAGTTTTCCCGATGTCCGCTTCCCTCCTGATCGCCGGCTGCGGCGATATTGGCAGCCGCCTGGCTACCGAGATGTTGCAGGCCGGCTGGACTATCCATGGCCTTCGCCGCCAGGTTTCGGCGTTGCCAGCGGGTGTGTTGCCGGTAGCTGGCGACCTCGAGCGGGCCGACTGTCCGACGGGCTGGCCCCAGGGGACCCTGGACTATCTGGTCTACAGCGCGGCGGCCAACCAGCACGATGAGGCCGGCTACCGCTTGGCCTACGTCGAAGGCCTTCGCCACGTGCTCGCGTGGTTGGCTCAGCACGGCCAGGTGCCGCGGCGCGTTCTGTTTGTCTCCAGCAGCGGGGTTTATGGTCAGCGAGACGGCGAGTGGATCGACGAGACTTCCCCGGCCGAGGCCGAGGGTTATTCCGGCCAGGTCATGCTGGAGGCCGAGCGCCTCGTCCTGGGCAGCGGCATTCCCGCTACCTGTGTGCGCCTGACGGGTATCTACGGTCCTGGACGCGAGTGGCTGCTCAAGCAAGTGCGCATGGGCTATCGCGTGGTCAGCGAGCCGCCGCTCTATGCAAACCGTATCCACGCTGACGATTGCGCCGGCTTGCTGGCTCATCTGCTCAAGGCTGATGCCGACGGTGTGGCGCTGGACGATTTTTATATCGGTGTCGACGATACGCCGGCTCCGTTGCACGAGGTTGTGGGTTGGTTGCGCGAGCGGATGGGCGTGACGGAGTGGGCCGACGAGTCGACAGTACGCCGCTCCGGCAGCAAGCGCTGCAGCAACGCCCGCGCCCGAGCCCTGGGCTGGACGCCGCGTTACCCGAGCTACCGCGAAGGCTACGGGGCGATCCTCAGCGGAGCCTGAACATGGATGCCAACCGCATGCTGGCTCGCCCCTGGTTACCGGGGGTGGAGTTGTTTCATGCGGATTTCTCCGGGCAGCCCTTTGGCCGTCACAGCCACGACGCCTTCGCCATTGGCGCCATCCTGCATGGCGTAGGCGGCTATCAGTGCCGGGGTGAACGCCATGCGCTGCCGGCGGGCACTCTGTCGCTGATGAACCCCGAAGAGCCCCACACCGGGCATGCAGAATCCGAGCGGCTGATCTATCGCATGCTCTACGTCGAAGAGTCGCGCCTGCCGACCCTGCTCGGGCGCAAGCGCTTGCCCGATGGGTTTCGCGAGTTGAATCCGGCCGATGACGGGCAGGTGGCGGCCGGACTGGCGCGCTTGGCGGCGGAGTTCGAGCGTGGCGATGCGCTGGCGCTGGAGAGCGAATTGCTGGATGTGCTTGAACTGGTGTTCGTCCGCCACGGCGGCCTGCGTGCGGCGGCACCCGCATCCCGGGATGGCGGTGTGACGAATTTCCTGCGCGACTACCTGGAGGCTCACTACGCTGAGGCCGTGAGCCTCGAGCAACTGGCCGGGCTGGTGCAGCGACATCCGCGTCATCTGATCGACGCATTTCGTCGTGCCTACGGTGTACCGCCGCACACCTACCTGCTGCAACGCCGGGTGCGCGAGGCCAAGCGCCTGCTTTTGAGCAATCAGCCGCCACTGGAGGTGGCGCTGTCCCTGGGTTTTTACGATCAGGCCCACTTCTCCGGTACCTTCAAGCGCTTCACCGGCGTGACGCCGGGGCAGTTCCGCCGAGCCGCGCGTACCTGAGAGCCTGTTCACGATCTGCTGCGCGTCGACCATGCCGCGTTAAAAGCAGGCCCGGAGTGTTCATTTACAACTCGTAAACTAGCGTGCGAGCCCGGCCCGCTTCCTCGCCTGCTTTCGCCTTGCATGGCTCTAGCTCGCGAAACCGTGATCAGACTCTGAGTTTTCTCCAAGACCGCTTGAGCCACGGACTTCGACACTGTCCGCCGCACTTCACGGAGGCTCGAAGCCATGCTCGCGTTGTTCCTGCTGGTCGCCAGTACCCACTTCGCTGCACTGCTGTCGCCAGGGCCCGATTTCTTCCTGTTGCTGCGGGCCGGACTGGTCAATGGCCTGCGCCACGCGGATGGTGCTGCGGCGGGCATCGCGCTGGCCAATTTGCTGAGCATGCTGCTGGTCTTGCTGGCCCTCAGCCTGTTGCCCGCTTCGAACGGGACGTTCTGGCAGGTGCTGCAACTGGTTGGCGGTGGCTATTTCATCTGGATCGGCACCCAGGCGCTGCTGGCGACCCGTGAGCTGGAACTGCCGCAGGCCAAGGCGGGTGGGCATGGATCGTGGCTGCTCGGATTTTTCGAGGGGCTGCTGGCCAGCAGTCTCAATCCCAAGCTGCCGCTCTTCTATGCCGGACTGTTCGGTGTGCTGCGCAATGCGGCTATGCCCGGCTGGGGGCTGGTCATGAGCATGGGCTGGATGACAGTGGTGGTGCTGTTCTGGGATATGGCGCTGGTGCGATTGCTGGACCACCCGCGCTGGCGCAGTTGGCTGCAACTCCGGGTCCGGGCGCTGGATAGGTTTTGCGGCGCGTTGTTGCTGGCGCTGGGGGGATGGCTGGCGATCGGGGTGATGGGTGGCGTATAGGTTGGCGCTAAGTGGAGCGAAGCCCAATATGTGTTCGTTGGGCTTCGCTACGGTTCAGTCGCGCTCCAGCAGCCAGGCACGCTTGCCGGGGGCGTACTCTGGCATCTCGTCGATATGCGCACGGTTACGCGCTTCGAGGATTTCCAGCTCATCACCATCGTGGACGAAGATCCAGGCCGCACCCTGTTTGCCGTTCTGTAGCCAGATGCTGTCGTTCTCGCCGCTCATCGCGGCGCAGTCGCCAGCGAGGCAGAGGGCATAGCGATCAGCGCCCGGGAGGCCTTCCAGGCTGCCATCAGGATTGAACTTGACCAGGCCGCCCTGGCCTTGCCCTTCGACGATTTTCCAGGTTCCGCCGAGATAGGCGGAGTAGAGCGCGTGCTCGAATGCGCTGCCAAGCGGTGCCCCTTCGGCAGGATTCTGGTCCGGATGGACGAAGCGTTGTTCGGGGAGGTTATCGCTGGCTTTCTGCACCAGTTCCTTGCCGTCCACTTCAAGTTCTTCGTGGTAGTCGCCGTAGAAGTCCACTCGCCAGCCGTCATCTTCCTGGGCCGCGAGGCGCCCTTCACCCAGTTCGAAGCCATTGCTGTAGTGGGCCTCGCCGGATTTCTGGTCGATCTGCCACTCCAGGTTCGGGCCATAGGCGAGCAGGGACTCGCGTAACTTGCCCTCTTTGGCTGCGGCATTGATGGCCGCCTGGTTGATCCAGATGCCGCTCGGGTCTGATGACGTGCTGGAGCAGCCGCCAAGAATGGCCGCACAGAGCAGCAGGGGGAGGGTGTGACGCATGACGGATTCCTTCCGGAACGATGCCACGGACCGAGCGGCCCGTGGCAGAGGTAACTTATTCGAGGACCAGGATGGCGTCCATTTCCACCTGGGAGCCGCGCGGCAGCGCAGCTACGCCAATGGCGGCGCGAGCCGGGTAGGGCTGCTCGAAGTAACGACCCATGACTTCATTGACCTTGGCGAAGTGGGACAGGTCGGTCAGGAAGATGTTCAGTTTGACGATGTCCTTGAAGGAACCGCCCGCGGCTTCGGCCACGGCTTTCAGGTTCTCGAAGACCTGCACGGTCTGGGCTTCGAAGCCTTCGACCAGCTCCATGGTTTTCGGGTCCAGCGGGATCTGGCCGGACATGTAGACGGTGTTGCCGGCCTTGATGGCCTGAGAGTAAGTGCCGATGGCGGCAGGGGCCTTGTCGCTGCTGATGACGGTCTTGCTCATGAGAACTCCTTTGGGCTCTTGGGATCAGCTACGCCCGCACGCGGGTGATGCGGATCACCCCCTTGAGCGCGCGCAGCTTCTTGATCACTCGGGCCAGGTGCACGCGGTCGTGCACGCTGACCACCAGCTGGACCACGCTGATGCGGCCATCGCGCTCGTCCATGCTGATCTTCTCGATATTGCCGTCGGCGGCATTGACACTGCTGGCCAGCAGGGCGATCAGGCCGCGCTGGTGCTCCAGCTCGACGCGCAGCTCGACGTTGAATTCGCCGGCAACGTCCTTGGCCCACGACAGCTGGATGCATTTCTCCGGGTTGTGTCGGATTTCGCTGATGTTCTTGCAGTTCTCAAGGTGCACCACCATGCCCTTGCCGGCGGAAAGGTGGCCGACGATGGGGTCGCCCGGAATCGGCGTGCAGCACTTGGCATAGCTCAGCACCAGGCCCTCGGTGCCGCGGATTGCCAGCGGCCCCTCGGGGTTCGGCAGCTGTTCGCCGTCGCTGGCCAGCAGGCGGCGGGCGACTACGTAGGCCATGCGGTTGCCGAGGCCGACGTCTTCCAGCAGGTCTTCGATCACGTCCAGGCGGTACTCGCCGAGGACAGCCTGGACGCGTTCGGGGCTGATCTTGTCCAGATGGCTCTCGAAACCGGCCAGAGCCTTGTTCAACAGGCGTTCGCCGAGGCTGATGGATTCGGAGCGACGCTGCTGCTTGAGGGCGTGGCGGATGTGGGTGCGTGCCTTGCCGGTCACGACGAAGTTGAGCCAGGCCGGATTCGGTCGCGCGCCGGGCGCCGTGACGATTTCCACCGTCTCGCCGCTCTGCAGCGGCTCAGACAGCGGCGCCAGGCGGCGGTTGATGCGACAGGCGATGCAGGTGTTGCCGACGTCGGTATGCACCGCGTAGGCGAAGTCGACCGCGGTGGAGCCTTTCGGCAACTCCATGATGCGGCCCTTGGGCGTGAACACGTAGACCTCGTCGGGGAAGAGGTCGATCTTCACGCTCTCGATGAATTCGAGCGAGTTACCGGCGCGTTGCTGCAGTTCCAGGATGCCCTTGACCCACTGGCGTGCCCTGGCATGCGTGCCCTTGGGCTGGTCGTCCTCGGTGGACTTGTACAGCCAGTGGGCGGCGATGCCGTTGTTGGCCATCTCTTCCATTTCACGGGTGCGGATCTGGATTTCGATGGGCACGCCGTGCATGCCGAACAGGGTGGTATGCAGCGACTGGTAGCCGTTGGCCTTGGGAATCGCAATGTAGTCCTTGAAGCGCCCCGGCAGCGGCTTGTACAGGTTGTGCACGGCGCCGAGCACGCGATAGCAGGTGTCGACCTTGTCGACGATGATGCGGAAGGCGTAGACGTCCATGATCTCGTTGAACGCCCGGCGCTTGCCGCGCATCTTCTTGTAGATGCTGTAGAGATGTTTCTCGCGGCCGATGACCTCGCCTTCCATGCCTTCGCGGCGCAGGCAGTTGGTCAGCGACTCCTCGATCTTGTTGACGATTTCCTTGCGGTTGCCGCGGGCGCGCCGCACCGCCGCGCGAATGCGCTCCGAGCGCATCGGGTGCATGGCCTTGAAACCGAGGTCCTCGAACTCCACGCGCATGCTGTGCATACCCAGCCGGTTGGCGATGGGGGCGTAGATTTCCAGGGTTTCCTTGGCAATGCGCCGGCGCTTCTCGCCGGATAGCACTTCCAGCGTGCGCATGTTGTGCAGGCGGTCGGCCAGCTTGACCAGGATCACGCGGATATCGCGCGCCATGGCCATGGCCATCTTCTGGAAGTTTTCGGCCTGGGCTTCGGCCTTGGACTCGAAATTCATCTGGGTCAGCTTGCTGACCCCATCCACCAGCTCGGCGACGGTCTCGCCGAATTGCGCGCAAAGGGCTTCCTTGGCGATGCCGGTGTCCTCGATCACGTCATGCAGCATCGCGGCCATCAGGCTTTGATGATCCATGTGCATGTCGGCGAGGATGCTTGCTACGGCAAGCGGATGAGTGACGTAGGCTTCACCGCTGCGGCGGCGCTGGCCGTCGTGGGCTTGCTCTGCGTAAAAGTAGGCTCGGCGCACCAGGTTGACCTGGTCGGCGCCGAGATAGGTCGAAAGTCGATCGGCGAGGGCGTCTATGCTCGGCAAGATGTCTCTCCTTGCCGACCTTCATGACCCTGCGCCGTGCGACGTCGACCAGGCATGGATTCAGAGGGCCTCGTTGGCCTCGTCCTCGAATGCGGCGAACAGCGGCTCTTCTTCAACGATGTCTTCCTGGGCGACGACTTCATAGTCGACCAGGCCGGCAGCGATTTCGCGCAGGGCGACTACGGTCGGCTTGTCATTTTCCCAGGCTACCTTCGGCTCTTTGCCGCCGGTGGCCAGCTGACGGGAACGCTTGGTAGCGAGCATGACCAGCTCGAAGCGGTTGTCGACATTGTCCAGGCAATCTTCAACGGTAACGCGGGCCATGGTGTTCCTCGTAGCACGAAATGAATGGCTGATGCTGTGCCCAATTGGGCGAGCGGACTGAATAGTCTAAAAAATCGCCAGCAATTAGGGAAGCGCCGATTTTCGGCGCTTTGCGGGTGGAGTGTGGCTCAGGACCGACGCGGGGGCTAGCTATGAAAGCGATAGAGAGTCGTGCAGCTAGTCGAGCAGGCGGGCCAGCAGGGCGCCGTGGCGGACTTGTTGCGAGTCGTGGCGCAGCTGGTTCGCACGGAAGATGGCCTTGAGGTCTTCCAGGGCTATGGCGAAATCGTCGTTGATCACCAGGTAGTCGTACTCGACGTAGTGGCTCATCTCGCTGACGGCCTCGCGCATGCGGCGCTCGATGATCTCTTCGCTGTCCTGGCCGCGGTTGTCGAGGCGCTGGCGCAGGGCTTCCTGGCTTGGCGGCAGGATGAATATGGACTTGGCCAGGGGCATCAGGCGACGGACCTGCTGGGCGCCTTGCCAGTCGATCTCGAGAATCAGGTCATGGCCTTCGGCCAGGGTCTGCTGGACCCAGCGCTGGGAGGTACCGTAGAGATTGCCGAAGACTTCAGCGTGTTCCAGGAAGTCGCCGTGCTCGAGCATCTGCACGAACTCTTCGCGGCTCACGAAGTTGTAGTTGACGCTGTCCACCTCGCCCGGGCGCATGCCGCGGGTGGTGTGGGAAACCGAAACGCGGATATTGGGTTCGGCGTCGATCAACGCCTTGACCAGGCTGGTCTTGCCGGCGCCGGAGGGGGCGGAAACGATGTACAGGGTGCCGGGAGTGGCAGTCATGGGGGCGGTCTCTTACTCGATATTCTGGACTTGTTCGCGCATCTGCTCGATCAACACCTTGAGGTTGACCGCAGCCTGAGTACTGCGCGGGTCGAAGGCCTTGGAGCCCAGGGTATTGGCTTCACGGTTGAGTTCCTGCATCAGGAAGTCCAGGCGGCGGCCGGCGGCGCCGCCAGCCTTGAGCACGCGGCGGACTTCGCTGATGTGGGTGCCGAGGCGGTCCAGTTCTTCGGCGACGTCACTCTTCTGCGCCAGTAGGACCATCTCCTGCTCCAATCGTTGCGGATCGAGCTCTGCCTTCATTTCGGAGAAGCGATCGAGGATCTTCTGTCTCTGTGCTGCGAGCATCTGCGGGACCAGGGCGCGTAGGGCTGTGACGTCTTCCTGCATGGCATCCAGGCGGTCATTGAGCAGGCGAGCCAACTCGGCACCTTCGCGGGCACGGCCTTTCTTCAGCTCGTCGAGCGCCTGGGAGAAGGCTTCCATGGCGGCTGCATTGAGCGCCTGCGGGTCCTCAGCATCGGCCACCAGTACGCCCGGCCAGGCGAGGACTTCCAGGGGGTTGAGCGGTGCGGGTTGCTGGATCAGCGCGGCAACGCTTTCGGCGGCCTTGATCAGCTGGCCGGCGCGCTCGCGATCCACCTGCAGCGGCTTGCCAGTGCTTTCTTCTGCCAGGCGCAGAGTGCATTCAACCTTGCCGCGCGATAGGCCCTGGCGCAGGGCGTCGCGCACGGGGCCTTCGAGGTCACGGAAGGATTCCGGCAGACGCAGGTGGGGTTCGAGATAACGGTGGTTGACCGAGCGCAGTTCCCAGCTCAGGGTGCCGTGGGAGCCGGCCCGTTCAACGCGTGCGAAGGCGGTCATGCTGTGCACCATGGGGTTTCCTCTCGGTTTCGACGATCAAAGGAGGCGATTGTAGCCCAGGCGGCTTGCGCCTCCCAACGTGGCGATGTCCCCCATGCCCCGGGGCCTCTATAATGGCGGGCAGATTTCTCCCGAACAGGTAAGCCCGAATGAAACGTCCCAGTGGCCGCGCGGCCGAACAGCTGCGTCCGATCCGCATCACCCGCAACTACACCAAGCACGCCGAAGGCTCTGTACTGGTGGAGTTCGGGGATACCAAGGTGATCTGCACGGCCAGCGTCGAGTCCGGCGTGCCGCGCTTCCTCAAGGGGCAGGGTCAGGGCTGGCTGACTGCCGAATACGGCATGTTGCCGCGCGCCACTGGCGAGCGTAACCAGCGCGAGGCCAGTCGTGGCAAGCAGGGTGGCCGTACCCTGGAGATCCAACGGCTCATCGGCCGCTCGCTGCGCGCGGCGCTGGACATGACCAAGCTGGGCGAGAACACCATCTACCTGGATTGCGATGTGATTCAGGCCGACGGTGGCACCCGCACCGCTTCCATCACCGGTGCCATGGTGGCCCTGGTTGATGCGCTGAAGGTGCTGAAGAAGCGTGGCGCCCTGAAAGGCGAGCCGCTGAAGCAGATGGTTGCCGCCGTTTCCGTGGGCATCTACCAAGGTGAGCCGGTTCTGGACCTGGACTACCTGGAAGACGCAGCTGCCGAAACTGACCTGAACGTAGTCATGACCGATGCCGGTGGCTTCATCGAAGTCCAGGGCACCGCCGAAGGTGCGCCCTTCCAGCCGGAAGAGCTGACGGCCATGCTCGACCTGGCGCGCCAGGGTCTGAACGAGCTGTTCGAGCTGCAGCGCGCCGCGCTGGCCGACTGACGGCACATCCGCACGAGGAGACGTGGGAATGGACGAACCTACTCAATATCAGGAGCCGAACAGGGAAGTGCGGCAATGGGCGATGTTCTGCCATTTCTCCGCATTCCTCGGCCTGGTGTTTCCCTTTGGCAATCTGCTGGGGCCACTGATCGTCTGGCAGATCAAGAAGGACCTCGATCCCTTCGTCGACGCCCAGGGCAAGGAAGCGCTGAATTTCCAGATCACCGTGGCGCTGGCTGTCGTACTGTGTTTCCTGCTGATGCTGGTGGTGATCGGCTTCCCGCTGCTCGGGCTGGTGAGTATCGGTGCGCTGGTGCTCACGATCATCGCCGGGATCAAGGCCAACGAAGGTCAGGCATACCGCTACCCCTTCTGCTGGCGACTGGTGAAATAGGCCGAATTGCGGACAAGAAAAAGCCGGCTCGAAAGCCGGCTTTTTTCTGCCTGGATCACACGCTCAGCAACCAGTCGTAGTCGACAATCAGCGGCGCGTGCTGCGAGAAGCGCGGTTGGCGCGGCAGCTTGGCGCTGCGCACAAAGCGGCGCAGACCGGGGGTCAGCACCTGATAGTCGAATCGCCAGCCGAGGTTGAGCATCTCGGCCTGCTCGCTGTCCGGCCACCAACTGAACTGGTCACCTTCGCGGCTGACTTCGCGCAGGGCATCGACATAACCCATGTTGCCGAACACTTCGTCCATCCATGCGCGCTCAGGCGCAAGGAAGCCGGGAATCTGCTGGCAATCTCGCCAGTTCTTCACGTCCAGCTTCTGGTGGGCTACGTACAGCGAGCCGCAGTAGATGTACTCGCGGCGCTTGCGGCGCTGCTTGTTCAGGTAATGGGTGAGGTCGTCCATGAACTTGAACTTGTGGTTCAGGTTCTCGTCCCCGCCTTGCCCGGATGGCAGCAACAGGGTGGCGATGCTCACTTTGTCGAAATCAGCCTGCAGATAGCGTCCGTACCGATCGCAGGACTCGAAGCCGAGTCCCCAGATAACCGCCTTGGGTTGCAACCGCGAATAGAGCGCCACGCCACCTTGGGCAGGCACTTCGGCATCGCCGGCATAGAGGAAATAACCATCCAGTTGGAAGGCAGGGTCGTCCAGGTCGAAGGCGGAGGCACGTGTGTCTTGCAGGCAGATCACGTCGGCATTCTGAGCTTGCAGCCAGCTGAGGAGACCTCGCTCGGCTGCCGCTTGAATACCATTCACGTTCACACTGATGATCCGCATAAATGGCCCCCAAAAACACGTGCGTGTATGATACCCGAGCTCTTTCTTTTTAGCTAAATCCGTGCCGTCCGAGGCTTTTCATGCAGGCGTATCAGCGCGATTTCATTCGCTTTGCCATCGAGCGCGGAGTTCTGCGTTTCGGTGAGTTCACTCTCAAGTCTGGTCGTACCAGTCCCTACTTCTTCAATGCTGGTCTGTTCAACAGCGGCCTGGCCCTCGCCCAGCTCGGTCGATTCTATGCGGCTGCGGTGGTCGACAGCGGCATTCCTTTCGATGTGCTGTTCGGCCCGGCCTACAAGGGCATTCCGTTGGCAGCTGCCACTGCGGTGGCGCTGGCTGAACATCACCAGATCGACATCCCGTGGTGCTTCAATCGCAAGGAAGCCAAGGATCATGGCGAAGGCGGCAGCCTGGTCGGTGCACAGCTTGCCGGTCGCGTGCTGATCATCGATGACGTGATCACCGCCGGCACTGCGATCCGTGAAGTGATGCAGATCATCCAGGCCCAGGGCGCCCAGGCAGCCGGTGTGTTGATCGCATTGAATCGCCAGGAGCGCGGTCAGGGCGAACTCTCGGCTATACAGGAAGTAGAGCGCGACTTCGGCATGCCGGTTGTCAGCATCGTGTCCCTGGAGCAGGTACTGGAGTACCTGACTGGTGACGCGGAACTGAAGAAGCACCTGCCAGCCGTGGAAACCTATCGCGCCAACTTCGGAATCTGACCATTCGGGGCTGGGAGTCCTCATGCTGACGTCGCCTGCATTCCGCTACAGCGTGGTGCTGTTTCTGCTGCTGCCGGCTCTGGCCGGCGCGGCGGAGCTGTATCGCTATGTCGACGACAAGGGCGTGACCGTTCTTGATCGCCAGGGCGTACCACCGGAATACATCGGCAAGGGTTACGAGGTGCTCAACGAGCAGGGCAGGGTCATTCGCGTGATTCCGCCTGCGCCCAGCCGTGAGGAAATGCAGCGTCAGCTGGACGCCAAGGCCCGGGCCAGCTCCGATGCCCAGTTGCTGCGTCTGTATACCAGCGTTGAGGATGTTGACCGCGCTCTGGTTCGCAAGTTGGCTGAGCTGGACGGGCTGATCGGCGTCGCCCGAGGCAACCAGCAGTCGTTGCGCACCCAGCAGGCCAACCTTCAGAGCCAGGCGGCGGAAAGCGAGCGGGCTGGACGTGAAGTGCCGGCGCACCTCGTGGAGCAGATCAACAACCTGCGCGACCAGCAGAAAGGGCTAGACAAGGATATCGCTCGATACGAGAAAAGCCGCGAAGCCGCCAAGGCTGCTTTCGCAGCTGATCGTGCGCGCCTGGCCGAGCTACTCGGCGGAGTTCGCTGACCTGCCTCAATCGGTCGGTGCGATCCGCTCGAAACCCCGCACCCGTTCCCTCAGCCAGTCCGGCAGCCGCAGACTTCTGCGATTGTCGGCGTCGGCATGCACGTAGACCACCTCGCCCGAGGTGAGTTGATCGTTTCCACGCCAGATGCCCAGCTCGAAGGCCATGCTCGCGCCGCCCAGACGACTAACCCGCACACCGATATCCAGCAGGTCGTCGAAGCGCGCTGGCGCCAGGTACTCGAGCAATGTCTTCACTGCGAAGAAGTCGCCGCCGTCCTTCAGCAGGTCGGCTGGGTAGGCCACTTCCAAGCTTCGGAAATACTCGGTGATGGCGACATCGGCGTAGGTCAGGTAGTTGCCATTGAAGACGATGCCTTGCGGGTCGACTTCGGCCCAGCGCACGCGCAAGGCGTGGAAGTAGCTGAAGTCGTCGCGGGACAGTCTGGCCATTTCCGGCTCCTTGAATAAAACAGGCCGGATCACTCCGGCCTGCCTGGGTTTCGCTCCGCTCAGTGACGCTTGCGGTTGGTGATCAGGGTGCCGACGCCGCTGTCGGTGAAGATCTCCAGCAGCACCGCGTGGGGCACACGACCGTCGATGATGTGCGCGGCATTCACGCCGCCCTGCACCGCGTCCAGGGCGCAGCGGATCTTCGGCAGCATGCCGCCGTAGATGGTGCCATCGGCGATCAGGTCGTTGACCTGCTCGGTGGAAAGGCCAGTGAGCACCTGGCCCTGCTTGTCCATCAGGCCGGCGATGTTGGTCAGAAGCATCAGCTTCTCGGCCTTCAGCGCCTCGGCCACCTTGCCGGCTACCAGGTCGGCGTTGATGTTGTACGACTCGCCGTTGGCGCCGACACCGATCGGTGCGATCACCGGGATGAAGTCACCTTGTACCAGCATGTTCAGCAGGTCGGTATTGACGCTGGCAACCTCACCCACGTGGCCGATGTCGATGATCTCTGGCTGGGTCATCTCCGGGGTCTGGCGGGTGACGGTGAGCTTCTTCGCGCGGATCAGCTCGGCGTCCTTGCCGGTCAGGCCGATGGCACTGCCGCCGTGGCGGTTGATCAGGTTGACGATGTCCTTGTTCACCTGGCCGCCGAGAACCATCTCCACTACATCCATGGTCTGGGCGTCGGTCACGCGCATGCCGTCGACGAAGTGGCTTTCGATGGACAGGCGCTTGAGCAGGTCACCGATCTGCGGGCCACCGCCGTGCACTACCACGGGGTTGATGCCGACAGCCTTCATCAGCACCACGTCGCGGGCGAAGCTGGCCTTCAGCTCGTCGCTCTCCATGGCGTTGCCGCCGTACTTGACCACCAGGGTCTTGCCGACGAAGCGGCGGATATAAGGCAGCGCTTCGGACAGGACCTGGGCGACGTGGGAAGCAGCGTCAAGGCTGAGGGTCATGCTGGGCTCCAGTGAAACAGATCAGAACGGCAGGTTGAGTTCAGGGGCGATGAGGGTGAGCTGGCTGCGGAACACCTGCTTGATGCGTTCCAGCTCTTCCTCGGTGTCGGCCTCGAAGCGCAGCACCAGCACGGGAGTCGTGTTGGAGGCGCGGCACAGGCCCCAGCCCTTCGGATAATCGACACGCACGCCATCGAGGGTGGTGAGGTTGGCTTCGCCCCAATTGGCCTCGCGTTGCAGGCGCTCGATCAGGAGGAACTTGGTCTCATCGGTGACGGTGATGTTGATTTCCGGAGTGGAGACGTCTTTCGGGAAGGCCGAGAACACATGTTCCGCATCACGCTTGTCCTGACTGAGGATTTCCAGCAGACGGGCGGCGCTGTAGATGCCGTCGTCGAAGCCGTACCAGCGCTCCTTGAAGAAGATGTGGCCGCTCATTTCGCCGGCCAGCAGGGCGCCGGTTTCCTTCATCTTCTTCTTGATCAGCGAGTGGCCGGTTTTCCACATCACCGGACGGCCGCCATAACCGCTGATGAGAGAGGTCAGGCGGCGGGTGCACTTGACGTCGAAAATGATGTCGGCGCCCGGATTGCGCGATACCACGTCCTTGGCGAACAGCATCAGCAGGCGGTCCGGGTAGATGATGGTGCCTTCGTTTGTCACCACGCCAACGCGGTCGCCGTCGCCGTCGAAGGCCAGGCCCAGGTCGGCTTTCTCTTCCTTCACCTTGGCGATCAGGTCTTCCAGGTTCTCGGGCTTGCCCGGGTCCGGGTGGTGGTTCGGGAAGGTGCCGTCGACGTCGCAGAACAGCGGGATCACGGTGCAGCCCAGGGCCTCGATCAGTTGCGGGGCGATCACGCCGGCTACGCCGTTGCCGCAGTCGACGACGACGCGCATGGGCTTGGCCAGGGCGATGTCGTCACGGATTTCACGGAAGTAACGGTCCAGCACGTCGATCGCTTCAATGCTGCCGACGCCACTGGCCAGATCGTTGTTCTGGATGCGGGTATGCAGGGCGGTGATCTGCTCGTTGGCCAGGGTTTCGCCGGCCACCATGATCTTGAAGCCGTTGTAGTCCGGCGGGTTGTGGCTGCCGGTGAGCATCACGCCGGATTTGCCGGCCAGTACGTTGGCGGCATAGTAGAGCGCCGGAGTCGGCACCATGCCGACGTCGGTGACCTGGCAGCCGCAGTCCATCAGGCCCTGGATCAGCGCCTGGACCAGTTCGGGGCCGGACAGGCGACCGTCGCGGCCTACGGAAACGTTGGGTTCGCCACGGGCCAGGCTCTCGGACCCGATGGCGCGACCTACCCAGTAGGCGGTCTCTGTGGTGAGGGTGTCGCCGACCACGCCGCGGATGTCATAGGCGCGGAAAATGCTGGCGGGCAGAGGGGGAGCGATCTGTTCGATGCTGGTCATGGCGGGGGCTTGCTCCAATCCCAGGAGGTCCTGGTCTTCGTCGAGGATGTCGATATCGAGAATGTCGGTATCTTGGAAACGTGGGTCGGCCGATTCGGCCGGCCGGGCGGATGCCGTCGCAACGTGGTCGCCGGCGGGCGCCTGGACCAGGCCATTCTCCGGCGCCGGCTCGGGTTTGCGCCTGGGTTGGCGCGCGAGCGCCTGGGCCAGGCTGTCCAGCGCTGGCAGGCGCAGACTTAAGGGTTTGACGCTCTTGCCGTTCGAGAGTTCTTGCAGCAGCTGATTGAGCTGCTCGGCGTCGTCGCGCAGCTTGCGTTGCAGGGCGCCCTGGCTGAGCTTCAGTCCGAGGACTGCACCGCCGAGGGCGAGCAGGGCGGCCAGCGCCAGTAGCAAGGGAGAAAGGTTGGTCTGAGTCAGGGCCTGTCCAGGTGTGAAACTGAGCTTCCAGTTAGGGTTGCCGCTGTCCAGGGCGATGGGAGTGGCACCGTCGGCCTGGCCGCGCTGTGCGAGGACCTGGGCCGGAGCGTTGCTGAACTGCTGGATCAGTTGCAGCTGACCGATATCCGACGATATCGACGGCAGGCTGCGCAGCAGTCGGTCCAGGTCGAACACCAGCAGCAGTGTGCCCTGGGACACGCTCTGTTCATTCAGGCGCAGCGGTGCGGCGCTGTAGACGAGCCAGCGATCACCCACCTTGTAGGCTTCCGGGCTGGGTTGCTGGCCGCTTTCCAGGCGCCGCAGCATGTCGAGTGCGGCAAAGTTCATTGGCGCGGCACGTTGACTGTTCTGTTGGGCCTGCCCGGGCAGGTTGAGGTGGGCATCGATCACCCCGTCGCGATAACCCAGCCTGCGTTCGGCAGCGAGCCACTGTCCGGCGTCGCCACTGTTGAGGGCGTCGATCAGGCCGGGGTCTTGGGCGGCGGCATTAGTATCCGCCTGCAACTGGACGATCGCCTGGCGCAGGGTGGCTGCCTGGCTGCTGCCCCAGGCCTGGCCGAGCTGGTCGACTCGGCTCTGCTCGGCAGGACCGAGGACTCCGAGCCAGAGCAGGGCGCCAGCGGCGGCGACGCCTGTCAGTGCGGCGAGCGCGCCGGGGAGCAGGTTGCCAGAGCCTTTGCGGGGGTGCCTGGAGTCGGTCGGCCGGCTGGCCACTCCGTGAGTGGTGGCGTCCTTGCTACTGCGCTTGAAGAGTTTCACTGAACGTCTCCTGGGCGGTTCGTCCTGGTGTGGTTCTATCAGTGGCTGCCGGTGTGACCGAAGCCGCCGGCGCCACGTTCGCTTTCGTGGAACTCGTCGACAAGTTCGAAGTGCGCCTGGACCACGGGCACCAGTACCAGCTGGGCGATGCGTTCACCAATGGCGATGTGGAAGGCAGTCTGGCCGCGGTTCCAGCAGGACACCATCAGCTCGCCCTGGTAGTCGGAGTCGATCAGGCCTACCAGGTTCCCGAGGACCACGCCATGCTTGTGGCCAAGGCCGGAGCGCGGCAGGACCAGCGCGGCCAGGCCTGGGTCGGCGATGTGAATCGACAGGCCGGTGGGAATGAGGATTGTCTGGCCCGGCTCTAGGATCACTTCTTCCTTGAGCATGGCGCGCAGGTCGAGGCCGGCGGAGCCTGGGGTGGCATATTGCGGCAGCGGGAATTCGCTGCCGAGACGGGAATCGAGGATCTTGGCTTGCAGTGAGTGCATGGAGTCTCAGGCCTGGTTGAGGCGGTCGGCGATGAAGGCGATCAGCTGGCGGGCGATCTTGCCCTTGCTGGTCTGGGCGAAGCTGGATTGGGCCAGGTCGCGGTCGATGACCGTGATGGCGTTTTCCTCACTGTTGAAGCCAATGCTTGGGTTGGCCACGTCATTGGCGACGATCAGGTCGAGGTTCTTGTCCTTGAGTTTTCGCGAAGCGTACTCGAGCAGGTTCTCGGTCTCGGCGGCGAAGCCCACGCTGAATGGGCGGTCGGTGCGGCCGGCGAGCGTCGCGAGGATATCGGGGTTGCGCACCAGCTGCAGCAGCAGGCCTTCGCCACTGGTCGGGTCTTTTTTCATTTTGTGCTGTGCAACCACTTCCGGGCGGTAATCAGCCACGGCGGCGGCGGCGATCAGCAGGTCGCAGGGCATGGCCGCTTCGCAGGCAGCGAGCATGTCGCGGGCGCTGACGACGTCGATGCGGTTGACCCGGTCCGGCGTGGGCAGGTGCACCGGACCTGTGATCAGGGTCACCTTGGCGCCGGCTTCCACAGCGGCCTCGGCGAGGGCGAAGCCCATCTTGCCGGAGCTGTGGTTGGTGATATAGCGCACCGGGTCGATGTTCTCCTGGGTCGGACCGGCTGTAATCAGCACATGGCGCCCGGTAAGTGCCCGATGTTCGAAGCAATCGGCGGCGCGCTGGGCCAGTTCCTCGGCTTCGAGCATGCGGCCCAGGCCAATATCGCCACAGGCCTGGCTGCCGGCAGCAGGGCCGAACAGTCGTAGCCCGCGCTTGGCGAGGAGTTCCAGATTGGCTTGGGTGGCCGGGTCGCGCCACATGGCCTGGTTCATCGCGGGAGCCAGGGCAACGGGCGCATCGGTGGCGAGCACCAGGGTGGTCAACAGGTCGTCCGCGACACCCTGTGCCAGGCGTGCCATCAGATCGGCAGTGGCCGGTGCGATCAGCACCAGGTCGGCCCAGCGAGCGAGCTCGATGTGCCCCATGGCCGCTTCGGCAGCGGAGTCGAGCAGCTCGAGGTGGACGGGATGCCCGGAGAGGGCCTGGAGGGTCAGCGGGGTGATGAACTCGCGGCCGCCCTGGGTCATTACCACGCGGACCTCGGCGCCCTGGTCGCGCAGTCGGCGAACCAGTTCAGCGCTCTTGTAGGCGGCAATACCGCCGCCCACGCCCAGAAGGATGCGTTTCCGATAGAGCCGCTGCATAGGCCTGCCTTTATGAGGTTGAAGATGTGCAGCGGCGAAGGCGCCTCCCCAGGCCGATCGCCGCGCAAAAAAGGTGGGTTAAGATAGCACAGCGACCGCACTGGAACAGCGGCGCGGCTCAACCATGGAGGTGTCATGAGCATCCGCAATTGGCCCGCGGCGGAACGTCCGCGGGAGAAACTTCTTGAACTGGGCGCGGCGGCCCTGAGCGACGCCGAGCTCCTTGCCATTTTCCTGCGTACCGGGGTGGCTGGCCGCAGTGCCGTCGACCTGGCGCGCCATCTGTTGAACGACTTTGGCAGCCTGCGCGCGTTACTGGAGTCCGAGCTGCAGGAGTTCAGTCAGCACCTTGGTCTGGGGCCGGCCAAGTTCGCCCAGTTGCAGGCCGTCCTGGAAATGGCCCGCCGCCACTTGGCCGAGGGGCTGCGCCGCGACTCTGTATTGGAAAGTCCCCAGGCGGTGCGCGATTTCCTCAAGGCGCAGCTGCGCCATTCGCATCACGAGCAGTTCGCGTGCCTGTTCCTCGATGCCAGGCACCGGGTGCTGGCTTTCGAAGTGTTGTTCCACGGCACCATCGATGGCGCCAGTGTCTACCCCCGCCAGGTGGTCAAGCGGGCCCTGGCGCACAACGCGGCGGCCTTGATCCTCAGCCACAACCATCCTTCAGGTGTCGCCGAGCCCAGCGAAGCGGATCGTCAACTGACTCGGCGCCTCAAGGAAGCGCTGGCGCTGATCGATGTGCGAGTGCTCGACCACTTCATCGTTGGCGATGGCGAGCCACTGTCGATGGCGGAGTGGGGCTGGATCTAGTCCAGCTTCACCTTTGAGAAGTCCTGTCGGCCAAAGGGACTGACCTGATAGCCATCGACGTTTGCGCGGGTCAGGGCGAAGGCCGTGGGGTGGGCGAGGGGCAGCCAGAGTGCCTGCTCGCGGATGATCTGCTGTGCCTTTGTATAGAGGCTGGTGCGCTCAGTCAGGTCGGTATGGCTCTTGCCGTCGGCGATCAGCTTGTCGAGCTCGGCATTGCAGTAACGCGCGAAGTTGAGCCCGGATTGAACCGAGGCGCAGGAAAACTGTGGGGTGAGGAAATTGTCCGGGTCACCGTTGTCGCCAGCCCAGCCCATGAACAGCAGATCGTGTTCGCCCGCCTTGGCGCGGCGGATCAACTCGCCCCATTCGATCACGCGGATCTCGGCCTGAATGCCCACCTTGGCCAGGTCGGCCTGCAGGAGTTGGGCGCCCAGGCTGGGGTTTGGGTTGAGCAGGCTGCCGGAGGGACGGGTCCAGATGGTGGTCTTGAATCCATCCTTCAGACCCGCCTCGGCAAGCAGCGCCTTCGCTTTCTGCAGGTCGTTAGGGTAGGCCGGCAGGTCCTTGGCGTAGCTCCAGGTGTTCGGCGGGTACGGACCATCGGCTGCGGTGGCGCTGCCTTCGAATACGGCCTTGATATAGCTCGGCTTGTCGAAGGCGAGGTTGATCGCCTGGCGGACTTCGGCCTTGTCCAGCGGCGGATGCTGGCTGTTGATGCCGACGAAGGCGGTCATGAATGCGGGGGTCTGGATCACCTTGATGTTCTTGTCGCTGGCTGCTGAATTCACATCCAGGGGCTTGGGTGAAAGGGCGACCTGACATTCGCCGCGACGCAGCTTCTGCAGGCGTACGTTGGCGTCCGGGGTGATGGCGAAGACCAGTCCGTCGATACCCGGCTTGCCACCGAAGTAATCAGGGTTGGCTGCGTAGCGCACGGCGGCGTCCTTCTGGAACCGGCGGAAGACGAACGGGCCGGTGCCAATAGGTTGGGCGTTGAGCTTCTCGGGCGTCCCCGCGTTCATCAACTGGTCGGCATACTCGGCCGAATAGATGGAGGCGAAGCCCATGCTCAGGGTGGCCAGGAAGGTGGCGTCCGGCTTGTTGAGGGTGAATCGGACCTGCTGGTCGCCCAGCTTGTCGATGCTCTTGATCAGGCCAGGCAGCTGCATGGACTGGGCATGGGGGAAGCCGCTCTGGGCGACCTTGTGCCAGGGATTGCTCGGGTCGAGCATGCGCTGGAAGCTGAACACCACGTCATCGGCTGCCAGCGGGCGGCTCGGCTTGAAGTAGTCGGTCGAGTGGAAGGCCACGTTCCTGCGTAGCTGGAAGGTGTAAGTCAATCCGTCGGCGGAGACGTCCCAGCGTTCGGCCAGGCCTGGCACCAGCTTGCTGTCCTGCGCGTCGAACTCCACCAGGCGGTTCATCAGCACGTCGGCCGACGCGTTGGTGGTGGTCAGGGAGTTGTACTGCACCACGTCGAACCCCTCGGGACTGGCCTCGGTGCAGACGCTCAACGTGGCGGCCTGGGCGAACAGCGGGACGAAAAGCAGCGGGAGGGCGGCGAAACGCATGGCAAGCTCCTTTGCATGGGCGGGTGGGCCCGCGAAGGGCCAAAGGCCTTACCCTAGACCAAGCCAGGTCAGCTAACAATTGGTGGTGGCGACGAGCGGTCGCCTCGTCGGAGCCCCCTTGGTGCGGCGGCACGGGTATGATTGCGGCATTCCCGAGCCTGTGGGTAAATCGCTACGTCCCTTGCTGCACTAGGGTCTTTCTGATATAAAGCAGCGCTCTTTTCTGGGGGCCCGGTCTTTCGCAGTCAATATGCGGCCGGTAAGACCCCGACGAGACGGGCGTTCAAGCGCCCAAAATGTGAGAGTTCAAGCGGCCAACCCATGCCGGGTTGGGCATGTGGTTTAGAGGGCTGAGTCATGTCGAGAGTCTGTCAAGTAACCGGTAAGGGTCCGGCTACTGGGAACAACATTTCCCACGCAAACAACAAAACCCGTCGTCGTTTCCTGCCGAACCTGCAGCACCATCGCTTCTGGGTCGAGTCCGAGAAGCGCTTTGTACGTCTGCGCGTTTCCGCCAAGGGCATGCGTGTAATCGACAAGCGCGGCATCGACGTAGTTCTGTCTGAACTGCGCGCCCGCGGCGAAAAGGTTTAAGGAGCTAATCATGCGTGAACTGATCCGTTTGGTGTCCAGCGCCGGTACCGGCCACTTCTACACCACCGACAAGAACAAGCGCACTACTCCCGACAAGATCGAAATCAAGAAATTCGATCCGGTCGTGCGTAAGCATGTGATGTACAAGGAAGCCAAGATCAAGTAATTGATCCGGCCCTTGTCGAGAAAGCCCGCCTTGTGCGGGCTTTTTCATGCCCGGAATTTAGCTGCCAGGCAAGAACCACAGGACGGGCCCGGTGGCGCTCCACTCAAGCCGCCCAGCGGGGAGCTTCTACCGCGGCCATAAAAAAGCCCGCACTAGGCGGGCTGAAGGGTGACATCGGATAAGGCAGGTTTAGCGGGCGGCCTGCTCGAAGATCACGTAGACCTTGCGGCAGGGCTCAAGGACTTCCCAGGTACCGGAAAAGCCGGCCGGGATGACGAAGCGGTCGCCAGCCCGAACGGTCTTGGCGTTGCCGTCCGCATCGCGGATCACCGACACGCCCTGGAGAATCTCGCAGTATTCGTGCTCGCTGTAGCTCACCGTCCAGTGACCCGCGGCGCCTTCCCAGATCCCCACGTTGAACTGGCCGCATGGGCTGCCGTAGTGGTTGCGCACGCTCTGCTCCGGGTCTCCCTTGAGGATCTTCTCGGGGGCCGGGCGGTAATGCTCCGGTGCGGTGGTGGCCTGGGCGAAGTCGACAATCTGCTGGATGTTCATTTTGCGGTCCTTGTTCAGACGGCCTTGCGGATGGAGTCGGCGAGCTTGCCGACGAGAATGTCGATCTGTTCCTTCTCCACGATCAGCGGCGGCGACATGGCGATGGTGTCGCCAGTGACGCGCACCATCAGGTCATCGTGGAAGCACTGTTCGAATACCTGGAAGCCTCGCTTGCCGACGCCTTCGGCGCCTGGAGCGAGCTGTACGCTTCCGACCAGGCCGACGGCTCGGATGTCGATTACGTTTGGCAGGTCTCGCAGGCTGAGCAGTGCATCCTGCCAGTAGCCTTCCAGCGCGACAGCGCGCTCGAACAGGCCCTCGCCCTGGTAGATATCCAGGGTTGCCAGGGCGGCGGCGCAGGCCACCGGATGGCCGGAATAGGTATAGCCGTGGAAGAACTCGATGGCACTTTCCGGACCTTGCATGAAGGCTTGGTAAATAGTCTCGGCGACGAACACCGCGCCCATGGGAATGGCGCCATTGGTCAGGCCCTTGGCGCAGGTGATGATGTCCGGGGTAACGCCCCAGCGCTGGGCGGCGAAGGCTTGCCCGACACGACCGAAGCCTGTGATGACTTCGTCGAAGATCAGCAGGATGCCGTGCTTACGAGTGATCTCGCGCAGGCGTTGCAGGTAGCCCACCGGCGGCAGGATCACGCCGGCCGAACCGGACATGGGTTCGACGATCACCGCGGCGATGTTCTCGGCGCCATGCAGGGTCACCAGGCGCTCCAGTTCGTCGGCCTTCTCGATACCGAATTCCGGCAGGCCCCGGCTGAAGGCATTGCGCTGGATGTCCAGGGTGTGCGGCAGGTGATCGACGTTCGGCAGCAGGGCAGGGAAGGCCTTGCGGTTGTTGACCATGCCACCGACAGAAATGCCGCCGAATCCGACGCCGTGGTAGCCCAGCTCGCGGCCGATCAAGCGGGTGCGGGTACCCTGGCCGATGGCGCGCTGGTAGGCCAGGGCGATCTTCAGTGCGGTATCCGCCGACTCCGAGCCGGAGTTGGTGAAGAACACCTTGTTGAGACCTTTGGGGGCGATATCGGCCAGGCGTTCAGCCAGTTCGAAGGGCAGGGGGTGTCCCATCTGGAAAGTCGGTGCGAAATCCAGCTTGGCAATCTGTTTGCTCACCGCCTCGGTGATTTCGCGGCGTCCGTGGCCGGCGTTGCAACACCAGAGCCCGGCAGTACCGTCGAGGACCTGGCGGCCATTGGTGCTGGTGAAGTACATCCCTTCGGCGCTTTCCAGCAGGCGCGGCTTGGCCTTGAACTGACGGTTGGCGGTGAAGGGCATCCAGAAATCATCAAGACTGTTGGATATTCTGTCCGGTTGAGGCGCGTAGGCGTTTGTCATTGTGACCACCAGAGAAGGCAAGGTGTGGTGTTGTAGTGATTTTGCCGGAGTCTATGTTTAATATAACGAACATGACAAGGCTGTTTGGCCGGCAACTGTAAAATATATTGAAAAGGCTGGGCTCTCTGGTTTAGGGTTGCGAAGATGGCCAGATATAGGTCGGCCTTGCAGAATTTTTGACAGTGCATGCCTGAGCTGGCGGCACTCTTCTAATAAGAGGAAAGCTCCGATGACCACCCTGACCCGTGCAGACTGGGAACAACGCGCCAAGTCCGTGCAGATCGAGACCCGCGCCTTCATCCATGGCGAATACACCACCGCCGTTTCCGGCGAGACCTTCGATTGCATCAGCCCGGTCGATGGTCGTCTGTTGGGCAAAGTAGCCAGCTGTGATCTGGCTGATGCCGAGCTGGCCGTGAAAGATGCCCGCGCCGTGTTCGAGTCCGGTGTGTGGTCGCGTCTGGCGCCGGTCAAGCGCAAGGAAGTGATGATTCGCTTCGCCGACCTGATCGATGCCCACGCCGAAGAGCTGGCCCTGCTGGAAACCCTGGACATGGGTAAGCCGATCAGCGACTCCCTGAGCGTTGACGTCCCGTCCGCATCCCGCGCCATCCGCTGGAGCGGTGAGGCCATCGACAAGATCTACGACGAAGTCGCTGCCACCCCGCACAACGAGCTGGGTCTGGTAACCCGCGAGCCGGTGGGCGTGGTCGCTGCGATCGTGCCGTGGAACTTCCCCCTGCTGATGACCTGCTGGAAGCTCGGCCCGGCCCTGTCCACCGGCAACTCGCTGGTGCTCAAGCCGTCTGAAAAGTCGCCGTTGACCGCCATTCGCCTGGCCCAGCTGGCCATCGAGGCCGGTATCCCGGCTGGCGTGCTGAACGTGCTGCCGGGCTTCGGCCACACCGTGGGCAAGGCCTTGGCCCTGCACATGGATGTCGACACCCTGGTGTTCACTGGCTCCACCAAGATCGCCAAGCAACTGATGATCTACGCTGGCGAATCCAACATGAAACGCGTCTGGCTGGAAGCCGGCGGCAAGAGCCCGAACATCGTCTTCGCCGACGCCCCTGACCTGCAGGCCGCCGCCGAAGCCGCTGCCGGCGCCATCGCCTTTAACCAGGGCGAAGTCTGCACCGCGGGTTCGCGCCTGCTGGTAGAGCGCTCCATCAAGGACAAGTTCGTGCCGATGGTGGTCGAGGCGATCAAGGCCTGGAAGCCAGGCAACCCGCTGGACCCGGCGACCAACGTCGGCGCCCTGGTGGACACCACCCAGATGAACAACGTCTTGTCCTACATTCAGGCTGGCCATGATGACGGCGCCAAGCTGGTTGCTGGCGGCAAGCGTGTGCTGGAAGAAACCGGCGGCACCTACGTCGAGCCGACCATCTTCGACGGCGTGGACAACGCTATGCGCATCGCCAAGGAAGAAATCTTTGGCCCGGTGCTCTCGGTCATCGCCTTCGACAGCGAAGAAGAAGCGGTCGCCATCGCCAACGACACCATCTACGGCCTGGCCGCGGCGGTGTGGACCAACAACCTGTCCCGCGCCCACCTTGTCGGCAAGGCCCTGCGCGCCGGCAGCGTCTGGATCAACCAGTACGACGGCGGCGACATGACCGCGCCCTTCGGCGGCTTCAAGCAGTCCGGCAACGGTCGCGACAAGTCGCTACACGCCTTCGACAAGTACACCGAGCTGAAATCCACCTGGATCAAGCTCTAAGTTCCAACTGAGGTCCGCCCCCATCATTCGGGGGCCGGCTCTTCGAGCCACGCCTGCGGCCGGGTTTCCAGCGATGGAACCCGGCCGTTTTTGCTTTGCCCCACACGGAAAGGGAGGACATTGGCAATGCGTTGGGGAACCTATTTCGCCGTTTGCGGTGCGGTCATCAGCATCGGCCTCGCCTTGGGTGTGACCATGCCGCTTGTCTCTTTGCGGCTGGAGAGCTGGGGCTACGGCAGCTTTGCCATTGGTGTCATGGCGGCGACCCCGGCGGTAGGTGTTCTACTTGGAGCGGTGATCGCTGGACGCTTGGCCGCCCGCTTCGGCACTACGACCCTGATGCAGCTCTGCCTGCTGGTGGGCGCATTGTCCGTGGGCTTACTGGCGCTGGTTCAGGTTTATCCGGTCTGGCTGTTGCTACGGTTGTTGATCGGTGTTGCCCTGACCGTGGTGTTCATCCTCGGTGAAAGCTGGATCAACCAACTGGCAGTGGAAGAGTGGCGCGGCCGCCTGGTTGCCCTTTATGGCACCGGCTACGCCCTGAGCCAATTGTCTGGCCCGCTGCTGCTCACGGCACTCGGTACTGGCAATGACCTCGGCTTCTGGACCGGCACCGGTCTGCTGGTCGGTGGTTCCCTGCTGCTGCTCGGCCGTACTGGCGCGCCCAGTGTCGACGCCCATAGCGCTTCGGGGCGCGGTCTCTGGTCCTTCTGTGCACGCTTGCCGACCATCGCCTGGGCGGTCGTGCTGTTCGCCGCCTTCGAAGCGATGATGCTGACCTTGTTGCCGATCTATGGCCTGCGCCAGGGGTTCACCCAGGAAGTGGCCTTGTTGATGGCCAGTGTGGTGGTCGTGGGTGATGCCGCCCTGCAGCTCCCCATCGGCTGGCTGGCAGACCGCATGTCCCGCCTCAGTCTGTTTCGTGCCTGCGGCGTCACGCTGCTGGCGAGCAGCCTGGCCATTCCGATTCTGCTGCATACGCCGCTGATCTGGCCGATCTGGGTGCTGTTCGGGGCCAGCGCGGGTGGGCTCTTTACCCTGGCGCTGATCCTGATCGGCGAACGCTATCGGGATGACGAGCTGGTGCGAGCCAACGCCCATATCGCGCAGCTCTGGGGGATCGGCTGCCTGATCGGGCCACTGGTAACCGGTGCGGCAAGCCAGTGGATAAGTGGCCACGCACTGCCGCTGATGATGGCCTTGGGCGCAGCGGGTTTCGTCTGGTTGGCCTGGACCCGCGAATTGTTCGAGGACGGCGCCGAGGCTGTTCCCGACTGAAATCCGGATGAGGCAGAGCAAAGCGAAACCCATCGCGGCGGAACGGCCAATTGATGGGGTTCGCAGTTCGGGCCAAGCCTGATTGATGCAGTGGGATCAGGCGATCCCCACGGCTTCCTTCATCCGGTACCAGAGCATGCCGAGGGCCAGCAGCGGTGAACGCAGATGGCGACCACCCGGGAAAGTGATGTGCGGCACTCTGGAGAAGATGTCGAAACCGTTGCTCTGTTCGCCGCAGATGGCCTCTGCCAGCAACTGTCCGGCCAGGTGAGTGGCGTTCACGCCGTGACCGGAATAGGCCTGGGCGAAGTAGACATTGGGCTGGTCGGGCAGCTTGCCGATCTGCGGTAGACGGTTGGCGCCGATGCCGATCATGCCGCCCCAGTGGTAGTCGATACGCAGGTTCTCCAGTTGCGGGAATACCTTGAGCATCTTCGGTCGCATGTAAGCGGCGATGTCCGCCGGGTCGCGCCCCGAATAGTGGCAAGCACCGCCGAACAGCAGGCGGTTGTCAGCGGAAAGGCGGTAGTAATCCAGTGCCACGCGTTGGTCGCAGACCGCCATGTTCTGCGGCAACAGTTGATGGGCAAGATCGGCGGACAGCGGCTCGGTGGCGATCACGTAGCTGCCGGCGGGGAGCACCTTGCCACCGAGGGTGGAGTTGAGGTCATTCATGTACGCGTTGCAGCCCAGTACCAGGGTCTTGGCGCGGACGTGTCCCCGGGCGGTATGCACCTTCACCTCGGGGCCGTAGTCGATCCGGGTGACGGCGGAATGCTCAAACAGGCGCACGCCAAGGGAATGTGCGGCAGCGGCCTCGCCCAGGGCGAGGTTCAGCGGATGCAGGTGGCCGGAACCCATGTCGACAAGGCCGCCAACGTAGCGGTCCGAGCCGACCACGCTGCGCATCTCATGGGCTTGCAGCAGGCGCATTTCGTGGCGATAGCCGAGGCCTTTCAGCTCTTCCATGTCTTCGGCGAAACCCGCGAGGTCGCGTGGCTTGTTGGCCAGATCGCAGTAACCCCAGGTCAGGTCGCAATCGATGGAGAACTCCGCGACACGGCGGCGAACGATCTCCACCGCTTCCAGGCCCATCAGCTTGAGCGAACGCACGCCCTCGGCGCCGATCACCGACTCGAACTGCTCGACACCATGGCCAACGCCGCGGATCAATTGCCCGCCATTGCGTCCGCTGGCGCCCCAGCCGATCTGCCTGGCTTCCAGCAGCACCACGGAACGACCGCGCTTGGCCAGTTCGATCGCCGTGTTCAGCCCGGAGAAACCGCCACCGACAATGCACACATCGGCCACCTCCTCTCCCACCAGGGGCGGGTGCTCGATGCGCCGGTTGGCGGTCGCTGCGTAATAGGAAGGGGCGTGCTGTTCGGTGTGCACCGGGATGCGAACGCGGGCGTTCATGTGCGAAATCCTGATTTTATTGTTTGGAAAATTTGACGCCCGGGCAGGATAAGGCGAACCCCCGAGCTATGCCAAGGGGTTCGGAACGCTCGTAACAAATCAGTCGGGAATCGGCAGGTTCAGTGACTCTTTCACTTCTTCCATGACGATGTAGGACTTGGATTCGCGCACGTGGGGCAGTTTCAGCAGGATGTCTCCGAGCAGCTTGCGGTAGGAGGCCATCTCGTTGATCCGCGCTTTCACCAGATAGTCGAAGTCACCCGAGACCAGGTGGCATTCCAGCACATGGGGAAGCTTGAGGACGGCGCGGCGAAAGTCTTCGAAGGTGTCGCCGGACTTGTAGTCCAGGCTGATCTCGACGAATACCAACAGGCTTGCCTTGAGGTGCTGCGGGTTCAGGCGGGCGTTGTAGCCGAGGATGATGCCCTCGCGCTCCAGGCGGCGCACACGCTCGGTGCAGGGCGTAGTAGACAGCCCCACGCGCTCGCCCAGCTCGGTGAAGGAGATCCGGCCGTCTTCCTGCAGGATTCGTAAAATATTCCGGTCTATCTTGTCCAGTTCACGACGGGATTGGTGCTGGGTGCGCATGGTGGATGCCCCTCTGTTGAAGCGTATTCTGCCGAGAATTATCGCCAAATATCCCTATCTATATAGTGAATATCACTGGGTTTGTCTCCATATACTTCGCGCCAACGACGCTCAAAATAACAAACGCAGCGGAATCCCCGTTGCGAATGGAGACAGACATGCGAGTAATGGTCCTTGGCAGTGGCGTGATCGGTACGACAAGCGCCTATTACCTGGCCCAAGCAGGGTTCGAGGTGGTCGTGGTCGACCGCCAGAACGCCGTGGCCATGGAAACCAGCTTCGCCAACGCTGGCCAGGTTTCCCCCGGTTATGCATCGCCTTGGGCGGCGCCCGGCGTGCCGCTGAAGGCCGTCAAATGGATGCTGCAGCAGCACGCGCCGCTGGCCATCCGTACCACCAGCGACATCGATCAGTACCTGTGGATGACGCAGATGCTGCGCAACTGCACCGCCGCCCGCTATGCGGTGAACAAGGAGCGCATGGTGCGTCTGTCCGAGTACAGCCGCGATTGCCTCGACGAACTCCGCGCTGAAACCGGCATCAGCTATGAAGGCCGTGCGCTCGGTACCACCCAACTGTTCCGCACCCAGGCTCAGGTCGATGCTGCCGCCAAGGACATCGCCGTACTCGAAGCGTCCGGTGTGCCCTACGAACTGTTGGATCGTGATGCCATCGCCCGCGTCGAACCGGCCCTGGCCAACGTCAAGCACAAGCTGGCCGGCGCCCTGCGCCTGCCCAACGACCAGACCGGCGACTGCCAGATGTTCACCACCCGCCTCGCCGAGATGGCGGAGAAGCTGGGCGTGGAATTCCGCTTCGGTCAGAACATCGAGCGCCTGGACTTCGCTGGTGACCGCATCAACGGCGTGTGGATCGATGGCAAGCTGGAAACCGCAGACCGCTACGTGTTGGCGCTGGGCAGCTATACCCCGCAAATGCTCAAGCCGCTGGGCATCAAGGCGCCGGTCTATCCGCTCAAGGGGTATTCGCTGACCGTGCCGATCACCAATCCGGCCATGGCTCCGACCTCGACGATTCTCGACGAGACCTACAAGGTCGCCATCACTCGCTTCGACAACCGCATCCGCGTGGGCGGCATGGCCGAGATCACCGGCTTCAACCTGGACCTGAATCCGGCTCGCCGCGACACCCTGGAGATGATTACTGCCGACCTCTACCCGGAAGGCGGCGATCTGTCCCAGGCAGTTTTCTGGACCGGCCTGCGCCCGGCGACCCCGGACGGCACGCCGATCGTGGGTGCCACTCCGTTCCGCAACCTGTTCCTCAACACCGGGCACGGCACCCTGGGTTGGACCATGGCCTGCGGTTCCGGCCGCCTGCTGGCTGACCTGATGGCGCGCAAGCGTCCGGAGATCAGCGCAGAAGGCCTGGATATCTTCCGCTACGGCAATTCCAAAGAGACCCCGAGCAATGCCAATCCAGCGCCTGCGCACTGAAACCCGTTACAGCGAAATCGTCATCCACAACGGCACGGTCTACCTGGCTGGCCAATTGGATGAGAAGCACAGCGCGGGCGTCGGCCAGCAGACTCGCGAAACCCTGGCCGCGATCGACGCGATGCTGGACGAAGCCGGTACCGACAAGAGCCGCATCCTGTCGGTGACCATCTACCTGAGGGACATGGCGGCGGACTATGCCGCGATGAACGCGGTGTGGGATGCGTGGGTGCCTAAAGGCGCCGCTCCGGCCCGTGCCTGCGTCGAGGCGAAGATGTACTCGCCCGATGTACTGGTAGAAATGACAGTCGTCGCCGCTCTTCCTTAAGTTTCTTGCTCAGCCCGGCGTTCGCGCCGGGTTTTTTCCACCCGATCAAATAGAAGAAGCCCTCGCCATGCGTCCCGCCCGTGCCCTGATCGATCTTGAAGCCCTGCGTCATAACTACCGCCTGGCCCGCGAAGTCAGCGGCGCCAAGGCGCTCGCCGTGGTCAAGGCTGATGCTTATGGTCATGGCGCGGTGCGCTGCGCCCAGGCGCTGGAATCCGAGGCCAACGGTTTCGCGGTGGCCTGTATCGAGGAGGCGCTGCAACTGCGCGCGGCCGGCATCCGCAAGCCGATCCTGCTGCTGGAAGGTTTCTTCGAAGCTGATGAACTGGAGCTGATCCAGGAGCACGACTTCTGGACCGTGGTGCACTCCAGCTGGCAGTTGGAGGCGATCGAACGCACCAACCTGCACAAGTCGCTGACCGTTTGGCTCAAGCTGGATTCGGGCATGCACCGCGTTGGCCTGCACCCGGCCGAGTACCGTGATGCCTGGCAGCGCCTGCAGGCGAGTGGGAAGGTCGAGAAGATCGTATTGATGAGTCACTTCGCCCGCGCCGATGAACTGGATTGCACCAGCAGCGTTAAGCAGGTGGCCGTTTTCGAGCAGGCCCGCGCCGGGCTCGAGGCCGAAGTCAGCCTCCGAAACTCCCCGGCTGTGCTGGGCTGGCCGCAAGTCCCAAGTGATTGGGTGCGACCTGGGATCATGCTCTACGGTGCGACGCCCTTTGAGCAGCCCAATTCACTGGCGGAGCGCCTGAAGCCGGTGATGACCCTTGAGTCGAAGATCATCAGTGTGCGCGAGCTGCCTGCGGGCCAGCCGGTTGGCTACGGCGCCAAGTTCGTCACCGAGCGCCCGACTCGTGTCGGTGTGGTCGCTATGGGATACGCCGATGGCTATCCGCGCCATGCGCCCACCGGCACCCCGGTGAGCATCGATGGACGGCCGAGCCGTCTGATTGGCCGGGTCTCTATGGACATGCTCACGGTTGACCTCACCGATCTGCCCGATGCAGGCCTGGGCAGCCGCGTCGAACTCTGGGGCAATGAGGTTCTGGCCAGTGAAGTGGCCGCGCACGCCGGCACCATTCCCTACCAGATATTCTGCAACCTGCGCCGGGTGCCGCTCGTCTACAGCTGATTTCAATTTCACGGCGAACTGATCGGTATATTGATCATTTCGCCGACATTACCTGTTATTTTCCCGACGTTCTCCAGTGCTCACCTGGGGAGGGTAAAGTTCGTCCCGGATCAACAGCCGAAGTGTTGTAAATACTGAACGCTGTTGCCATGATACGGCGACCGTGACTACCCCTGATCCCCAAGGAGGATCCCGCCATTGGACGTCGGCGTTCGACTGCAAGCCATCCGTAAGCTGAAAGGCCTGTCCCAGCGTGAGCTCGCCAAGCGCGCGGGTGTCACCAACAGCACGATTTCCATGATCGAGAAGAACAGTGTCAGCCCTTCCATCAGTTCGCTGAAGAAGGTGCTGGGGGGTATTCCCATGTCGCTGGTGGAGTTCTTCTCCCTCGATCTTGAGCAGGAAAACCAGGTCCAGGTGGTTTATCGGGCATCCGAACTCACCGATATCTGCAGCGGTGCCATCACCATGAAGCTGGTGGGCAAGGCCCACCCAAGCCGCGCCCTGGCGTTCCTCGACGAGACCTATCCGCCAGGTTCCGACACGGGCGATGAGATGTACGCCCATGAAGGAGAAGAGGCCGGCATGCTCGTGGAAGGCCGCTTGGAACTGACCATCGGCAGTGAGGTGTACGTTCTCGAGCCTGGCGACAGCTATTACTTCGAAAGCAGCAAACCGCACCGCTTCCGCAACCCGTTCGATGCCCCGGCACGCCTGATCAGCGCGACCACCCCGGCGAACTTCTGAATTCGATTACCGCCACGCACATTTCCCTGCGACAAGTTGGGTTGTTTCAGCGCGGCGGACTAACCGTATATACTTCCGCCCGCTCGCGAAACCGTGGCCGCGGGCGATACTAGCCACGATGAGGGTGTAAGGGTGAACCTAATCAAGAAGATGCTGGCGGCCCATGCTGCCGTATTGGCCCTGTGGGCTGTTAGCGCCCAGGCCGCGACCGACGACGCCATTGCCGAGCGAATCAAGCCGGTAGGCGAGGTCTGCGTACAGGGTCAGGAATGCAAGGGCGTTGGCGCCGTAGCAGCCGCTGCTGGCGGCGGTGCGCGTACGCCGGACGACATCATTGCCAAGCACTGTGGCGCTTGCCACACCGCTGGCGTGCTAGGCGCACCGAAGATCGGTGATACCGCTGCCTGGAAAGAGCGTGCTGACCACCAGGGCGGTCTCGACGGCATCCTGGCCAAGGCCATCACCGGCATCAACAGCATGCCGCCGAAAGGCACCTGCGCTGACTGCACCGATGATGAGCTGAAAGGCGCCATCAAGAAGATGTCCGGCCTGTAACAGCGCCGACATCAATGAAAAAGCCGCCCAAGGGCGGCTTTTTCATGTCTGCTCGCTGCGACCTGTTGTCGCAGCTACTGGTCTTCCCGCTGTGGGTGGCGGATTCATTCCGCGGGGCCGGCCGAACTCAGTCCCGTCGGTTGGGTAGAGCAAGGCGGAACCCAGCCTTCGGCAGCACGTAGTCCTGCTTGGCGAATGAATTCGCCCCACAACATGGCGAGCCGATCGCGGGTCAGTCGAGGAAGGCGACCTGGCCGTCGGCAAGCGATGCGACGCGTGCGAGGGACTCGATCCGATAGCCTTCGCTTTCCAGCAGTGCGCGGCCTTCCTGGAAGGACTTCTCGATCACGATGCCGAGCCCGGCGACGTTGGCGCCGGCCTGCTGGATCAGGTCGATCAGAGCCTTGGCGGCGTGGCCGTTGGCGAGGAAGTCGTCGATCACCAGCACGTTGTCTGCGGAGGTCAGGTGCTTGGCCGAGATGGCGATGGTGCTCTCGGTCTGCTTGGTGAAAGAGAACACCTTGGAGATCAGCAGATCGTTCTTCAGGGTCAGCGACTGGAACTTGCGGGCAAAGATCACCGGCACGCCCAGTTCCAGGCCAGCCATCACCGCTGGCGCGATGCCGGAGGCCTCGATGGTGACGATCTTGGTGACGCCCTGGCCGCGGAACCGCTCGGCGAACTCATGGCCGACCTGCTGCATCAGGCGCGGATCAATCTGGTGGTTGAGGAAGGCGTCGACCTTCAGTACCTGGTCGGACAGGACAATGCCTTCTTCACGAATCTTCTGTTTCAGCGCTTCCACGCCAGTACCCTCATGTATGGCCCGGTCTGCGCCGGGATATTGATTACGACTTCTTCAGCATGGCACGGATGTCGGACAGGGCTGTGTTGCCGCGCGCGGCCTTCACCTCCACTGGTGCGTCGTCCATGCCTTCCCATTCCAGGTCTTCCTGGGGCAGTTCTTCCAGGAAGCGGCTGGGGGAGCAATCGATGATCTCGCCGTACTGCTTGCGCTTGGCGGCGAAGGTCATGGCCAGGTTCTGCCGCGCGCGGGTGATGCCCACGTAGGCCAGGCGGCGTTCTTCTTCGATGGTGTCCGCTTCGATGCTGGAGCGGTGGGGGAGGATGTCCTCTTCCACGCCCATGATGAAAACGTAGGGGAACTCCAGGCCCTTGGAGGCATGCAGGGTCATCATCTGCACACCGTCGGCACCTTCTTCTTCCTCCTGCTGACGCTCGAGCATGTCGCGCAGCACCAGTTTGGCGATGGCTTCCTCGATGGTCATGCCGCCTTCTTCATCGCGCTCCAGAGTGTTCTTCAGGGCATCGACGAGGAACCAGACGTTGCCCATGCGGAAGTCGGCGATCTTGTCGCTGGAGGCGTTCTGGCGGATCCAGTTTTCGTAGTCGATGTCCATCACCATGCTGCGCAAGGCGGCGATGGGATCGTTCTGCGCGCATTGCTGGCGCACGCCGTCGATGAAACGCTTGAAGCGCTGCAGGCGCTCGGTGAAGCGGCTGTCGAGGTGCTCGGACAGGCCCATCTCGTCGCACGCGGCGAACATCGACACGCCGCGCTCGGTGGCGTAGTTGCCGAGCTTCTCCAGGGTCGTGGAGCCAATTTCCCGGCGCGGTACGTTGATCACCCGGAGGAAGGCGTTGTCGTCGTCCGGGTTCACCAACAGGCGGAAGTAGGACATCAGATCCTTCACTTCCTGGCGACCGAAGAAGCTGGTGCCACCGGACAGCCGGTAGGGAATCTGGTGGTGCTGGAGCTTGAGCTCCATCAGCTTGGCCTGGTGGTTGCCCCGGTAGAGGATGGCGAACTCGCTGTAGGGCCGCTGGGTGCGCAGGTGCAGGGTGAGGATTTCCATGGCGATGCGCTCGGCCTCGGCATCCTCGTTGCGGCAGCGGATCACCCGGATCGGATCGCCCACGCCCATTTCGCTCCACAGCTGCTTCTCGAACACGTGGGGGTTGTTGGCGATGAGGATGTTCGCGCATTTGAGGATGCGGCTGGTGGAGCGATAGTTCTGCTCCAGCATCACCACCTTCAGCGACGGGAAGTCTTCCTTCAGCTGCATCAGGTTTTCCGGCCGCGCACCACGCCAGGCGTAGATCGACTGGTCATCGTCGCCGACCACGGTGAACTGGGCGCGATGCTGCACCAGCAGTTTCACCAGCAGGTACTGGCTGGCGTTGGTGTCCTGGTACTCGTCCACCAGCATGTAGCGCACACGGTTCTGCCACTTTTCCAGGATGTCGGGATTGTCCTGGAACAGCTTCACCGGCATCAGGATCAGGTCGTCGAAGTCCACCGCGTTGTACGCCTTGAGCGTGCGCTGGTAGTGCAGGTAGACGACGGCAGCGGTCTGCTCCTTCGGGTTGCGCGCCTTGGCCAGCGCCTCCTCCGGCAGGATCAGGTCGTTCTTCCAGTTGCCGATGTAGCCCTTGATCTCGTCGACGCCATCATCCCCGGCATATTCCTTCTGCATGATGTCAGTCAGCAGCGCCTTGATGTCCGACTCGTCGAAGATCGAGAACCCGGGCTTGAAGCCCAGGCGCGCGTGCTCCTTGCGGATGATGTTCAGGCCGAGGTTGTGGAAGGTGGAGACCGTCAGGCCCTTGCCTTCGCCGCCGCGCAGTAGTGTGCTGACGCGCTCTTTCATTTCGCGCGCCGCCTTGTTGGTGAAGGTCACCGCGACGATGTATTGCGCGCGGATTCCGCACTGCTGCACCAGGTAGGCGATCTTGCGGGTGATCACGCTGGTCTTGCCGGAGCCGGCGCCGGCGAGCACCAAAAGCGGACCACCGACGTAGTTCACGGCTTCCTGTTGCCGAGGGTTGAGTCGGGACATGCTGGGGCTGGATCAAGGCGAATGGCCGCGCATTCTATCAGGCCGGCCGGGTTGTACCGAAGTACCTCTGGGCAACTGTGATGCAACCTCGATTGCTGGTGAGTTGCCCTTGGAAATTTCCACGCAGCCAGTACGATGTTGCTGTCTTCATCGGCGAATTGGTGAAGTCCGCGCAGGGATGCGTGGTAAGAGCGACGCCGAAATGGCGCAGCCTGGCGCGAAAGCGCCGAAGAATCTGTGACCCCGGGGAGGTCATTTGTCCGCGCTCGTCGAGCCCCTGCGCATGCTCCTGCTGGCGGAATCGCCGGCCTGGGCTGAATTGCTTCGCGAACTCATGGCCGCGATGGGCAGCGCATCCTCCCTGATCACCGCCACCTCCTGGGACGTGGCAAGCAGCCTGGCCGACGAACTCGATTGCGCCCTGGTGCTCTGTACCCCGCGCCTGCTGCCTTCGGCCGGGCGCTGCTCACTGCCGATCATCCTGCTGCTGGAAGAAGAGCCCGCCGAAGCCCCCCAGGGAGTCAGCGACTGGCTGGTTCGCGAGCACCTGGGCCCAGACACGTTGCGCCGCACGCTGCGGCACATCCGTGAGCGGCGGAACCTGCAGCACGCCCTGGAACGTCTGGCCGAGCAGGACCCGCTCACCGGAATCGCCAACCGCCAGGGCTTCCAGACCCTACTGGCCGCGCGCCTGGTGGAATACGAAGGGCGTGGCCTGGCCCTCGGCCACCTGGACCTGGACAACTTCCGCCATGCCAACGACGCCCTCGGCTACCAGGCCGGTGATCGCCTGATCCTCCAGGTGGTGGCGCGGCTCAGGGCGCAATTGCGCGCCGGTGACCAGCTGGCGCGCCTGGGCAGTGACGAGTTCGGTCTGCTGCTGGATACCCGACGCGATCCAGCGCGTGCGGTGCGGGTCGCTGAACGTATCGCCGAGGCTCTGGCCGAGCCCTACCAAGTAGACGGCGAGAGCCTGCTGCTGGGCTGCAGCCTGGGGCTGGCCTACGCCAGTACCAGCGAGGGTGCCGATCCGTTGATGTGGCATGCCCACATCGCCATGCAACAGGCCAAGGCCAGCCAGGGTTGCACCTTCCATGTCTTCGATGAGCGCATCAATCGCAGTGCCCGCAGTCGCGCCGATCTGGAGAGCGAACTGCGCCGTGCGTTACGCCGGGACGAACTGGAACTGCACTACCAGCCGCGACTGTGCCTGGAGACCGGCAACATCCTTGGGCTGGAGGCTCTCGTGCGCTGGCGCCACAACGAGCGCGGCCTGCTTACGCCCAACGAATTCGTACCGTTGGCTGAGGAAAGTGGCCTGATCGTGCCATTGGGCTACTGGGTGATCTCCCGCGCCCTGCGCGACATGCAGTGGCTGCGGGGGCGAGGGCTGCCGCCGTTGCACATGGCGGTGAACCTGTCGTTCCGCCAGTTCCAGGACAGCCAATTGCTATCCACGCTAAGCCGGCTGATCCGCGAACGCGGGGTCGATGCGCGCTGGCTGGAGTTCGAACTGACCGAAACGGCGGTGATGCGCCGCAGCGAGCAGGTGCGTCAGACCATGGATGCATTGGGGCATCTGGGTGTGCGTTTCTCCCTCGACGACTTCGGTACCGGCTTCTCGTCCTTCGTTCACCTCAATAGCCTGCCCATTGCGCTGCTGAAGATCGACAAAAGCTTCGTTGGCGGCATGCATGACCGCCCCGAGAACCGCCAATTGGTGAAAGCCATGATCAACCTGGCGCAGAACCTCAAGTTGGAAGTGGTGGCCGAGGGTGTGGAAAACGCCGAGCAGCTATCGCTGTTGCGCCAGTTCGGCTGCAATCAGGTCCAGGGCTACTGGATCAGTCGACCACTGCCACTGGCCGAGCTGGCGCGATTCCTGGTGTTCGGCGCGCGCCAGGCGCTGATTGCCCGCCAGGAACCCTGAGCCAGCTGCGCGCCGACCTTGCAGGGGCGATATCAATCGCCAAGCGGGTCGCAGGTTTGCACGAGGGCAGCTTCGCCGCCCCTGGCGAATGAATTCGCCCCCACAGGCTCTGGCTGCAACAGCCGCGCAGTTTTCCATTCGAAACCCAGCGTCAGCCCCAGCGCTGCGCACGCCAGCCCCAGCGCGAGACCCCACCAGACTCCGGTCGCGCCCCAGCCCAGGGGGAAGGCCAGCAGCCAGGCTGTCGGAGCGCCCACCAGCCAGTAGCAGCCAAGGCCGACCAGGAAAGTGGTCTTGGCGTCCTTGAGGCCACGAATGGCGCCCATGGCGATGGTCTGGATGCCGTCGAACAGCTCGAACCAGGCCGCCACCGCCAGCAGGCTCACCGCCAGTTGCACGATGCCGTGGAACTCCGGGGCATGGCGGTCGAGGAACAGGCCCACTACCAGCTCCGGCGCGACCCAGAACAGCACCGCGAAGGCGAGCATGCAGCCGGCGCCGAAACCGATACCCAGGCGCCCGGCGCGGCGCGCTTCCTCAAGCCGACCAGCACCAAAATGCTGGCCGATGCGGAAGGTCACCGCGTAGGAAATCCCCACCGGAACCATGAAGGCCACGTACACCGACTGGATGGCGATTTGGTGCGCCGCCAACTGAGTGCTGCCCAGGGCGCCCATGCACAGGGCGGCGAAGGCGAACAGGCCGGACTCCACCGCATAGGTGCCGCCGATGGGCAGGCCCAGGCGCACCAGTTCGGCCAGCGCCTCGCGGGATGGCCGTTGCAGACCCTTGAGCAGCGGATAGGCCGAATAGGCCGGGTTGCGCACGATATGCCAGGCGAGCAACAACGCCATCGCATTCATCACCACGGCAGTCACCAGGCCAATGCCCGCGAGGCCCATTTGCGGCAGGCCGAACATACCGTGGATCAGCGCGTAGTTGAGGAGGAAGTTGGTCAGCGCCCCACCAATGCTGATGGCCATGACCGGTCCGGGTCGGCCGATGGCGCTGGTGAAACCGCGCAGGGCCATGAAGCCGAGATAGCCGGGCAGGGCGAAGACCAGCGTGGAAAGGAACTGCATGGCGCCTTCCACGCTTTCTGGCGCCTGGCCGAAGGCGAGCAGGATAGGCTTGAGATTCCACAGCAGCAGGCCCGCGCCCAGGGCCATGGCGAAGGCCAGCCAGAGGCCGCTCTGGGTCAAGCGGGTAGCGCCGACTTTGTCGTCGGCGCCGTGGCGGATGGCGACCAGATTACCCACGGCGGCAATCACGCCGACACAAAAAATCGACACGAAGGAGTAGCTGGCAGCACCCAGGCCACCACCGGCCAGGGCTTCGGGGCCGATCAGGCCCATCATCACGGTGTCGGTGAACACCATCACCACATGGGCCAGTTGGGCCGCGATCAGCGGTCCGGCCAGGCGCAGTATGGCGACCAGTTCATTGCGTATGCTCTGCGGCATGAGTAAGGCTCACTGTCTCGGAGGGCCGGCCAATTCCCTTGGCCAGCTTTGGATTCAGCAATTCTCCGAGCCTTGAACCTGCAGCACAAAAGGAAAAAAATGATGCCATCCATGACTTTGACTCATAGGTAAAGGCATATGTCGCGCCGCCTGCCCCCGCTCTACGCCCTGCGCGCCTTCGAGGCTGCCGCCCGTCACGCTTCCTTTACCCGCGCTGCCGAGGAGCTGGCCATCACCCAGAGCGCGGTCAGCCGGCACATCCGCACGCTGGAAGATCACTTCGCCTGCCGATTGTTCGAGCGCCAGGGGCGCAATCTGCAGCTCACCGAGCCGGCGCGCATGCTGCTGCCCGGCCTGCGGGATGGTTTCGATGCCCTGGAGCGCGCCTGCATCACGCTGCGGATCGACGACGCCACCCTGCGCCTGAAGGCGCCTTCGACGCTCACCATGCGCTGGTTGCTGTCGCGCATCAGCCGCTTCCGGCACCTCAATGACGACATCGAGGTGCAACTGACCAGTGCCTGGATGGATGTGGACAAGGTGGATTTTCAACATGAGCCGTTCGATTGCGCGGTGCTGCTCAGCGACGGTCACTTCAGCCAGGACTGGGAAGTGACCCTGCTCTTCAGCGAATGGCTGATACCAGTGTGCGAGCCATCGCTGGTCGCTGAACCCTGGGACCTGGCGCGGCTGAAAGGAACCGAACTACTGCACCCGACGCCGGACCGCCGCGACTGGCGTCGTTGGTTGCAGCGCATGGGGCTGGGGGAGGAGGTCTCCCTCAAGGGAGGGCAGGTGTTCGACACACTGGAGCTGGGCATCGTCGCCGCCGCGCGCGGCTATGGCGTATCCATCGGTGACCTGGTGATGGTGGCGGAAGACGTTGCCGGGGGGCGCATCGGCCTGCCCTGGCCCACGGCGGTGGCCAGTGGCGATAGCTACTACCTGGTCTGGCCCCGCGCCCGCAGCGGCCAGGACCGCCTGCGGCGCTTGCGTGATTTTCTGCAGGCGGAGGTGGCGGCTATGCAGCTTCCGAAGGTGGAGCTGCTGGGCTAGCTGGCTGTTGAAAAGCGACCTTTGTTGCCGAGGCCGAAACCAACTGCCGGGGGCGCGCCGACTTCATCAAGCTCACCGATAACTCAGGGTGAACGTCGCGTGGCCGTTGGCAAATCCCGGCACGATGGTGGGTTGCGTCTGGATGAAGCGTGCGGAGAGGGGAATGGTGAGTCTCTGATTGCCGATCCCCTGGCCATTGGGGACCGGCCACTGGTTCTCGTTGCCCGATTCGCTCGAGTCCGGGCCGTACCTGACCGGCTGGGTGCCGTTGAGCACTTGGATGGCGACGCCAGAAGCGGTGGAGCTGGGGGCAAGGCTCAACTGGTCCGTTCGATTGGCGGGGGCGGTCTGGTCGGTCATCGTCATGTACAGGTTGGTTGTCACGCCTTCCACACCACCGGAGCATTCCAGCGTGATGGCAAACGTTTTTTCGGGCGATGTTGAACCGACTCCTGTGAAGATTGAGGTGCTGACCTTCTCAAGTGGGACGTCGAGCGTCTTTTGCGTGGCGTTGCAGGTGGGTGTCGTGGGCTTGATTTCAAGGCTGTTGCCCGACCATGAGTAAATCACCTCGTCCTCATAATCAGTGAACCGACGGGCAAACTCCCCGGAGAGTTTTCCGCCACCGGTAATCGGGCCTGTTTTGACCAGTTCGAGTGTGATTGGATGAGGGTATACGCTCTCGCTCCAGATCTGTGATTTGCACTGCCCCGGCCAATAGCCGGTATAGCAAACAAATGGGGACTTCAAGCGGAAGCTGATACCTGGGATGCCGGAAGCGTAGAGCTGATGACCTGTCGATGGGGTCGTGCCCTCCATATAGATGCTAGTGATGGCGACAAAGCATTTTTGGGGCTCTACGCGTTGCGGAGAAACATCGCCGGTCCAGAAAGTAGTGTTGTTGGGGACGCTCGGGTCGACAGTGATTTCCGGCGGTCCTGCCATGTAGAACCTGTAGGGGCCATCGGGACATCTAGCTGCCATGGCCGTCGAGGGTAGGGTGCCCAGGGACAAGGCGATGCTGGCCCAGAACAGCGTGTCAGTACATCTACTCATCATTGACTCCGGATAGCTGAGTGGGGGCGCATATGGCGCTTGCCGTGCGGGGGGCTCAACGGCTCTGGCACAGCGTGGCGAAGCGTTCGTAGGTGAGTGCCTTGTTCACGGGGGGCAGATCGTAGTTGACCGAACAGCTATTGCCTTCCCAGCGCACGTCCAGCCGCCCCTTGTCCTGGCTGCCGAACACCAGCAGGCGCGAGCGGTGGTCGACGATGCCCAGACTCTTGCCTTCTTCGTCAAAAGCCTGGGCGCCGAAGGGCACCTTCTTGCCGGTGTCCAGGCTCAGCTCGAACTGCAGGCGGCGGCCGGTTACCGCGGCAAAGCGGCCTTTGACCACGGCGCCACGGGTGGGCACGACCCTCTGGGCGTTTTCGGTGATATCGGTGCTGGTATCCAGGGTGGTGGTGTCCAGGTTCAGCCAGTTGTAGCGGTAGGGTTGGACATAGGGCACCACGGCGTAGCCCCGGCTGTCGGTGCGGATGGCGCCATGGCTGTCGAGGCCGATGCCGCTGGTGTCTGGTACCTCCACCAGGGCGAAGGTTTCGCCTACCGACTGGCCGAAGGTGACGCCGCCGCTGTGCAGCACTACCGAGCCGCTTGCGCCCAGGTCCGTGTGCTTGCTGTCCCGCGTGAGGCTGTAGTTGGCGCTGAGCGAGGCCCTGGCCGTGTCCCAGCCCAGGCCGAAGCTGCCTGAACCTTTATTGTCCTTGCTGTAGCCGGCCTGGGCGGAATAGTTGACCGTGTTCTTGTCGTCCAGGAAGCCGGATACGCCGCTCTGCAGGCTGGAGTCGCCATGGCGCGAAGAGACGGCGTTGCTAGAGGCACGATGCGAGTTACCCTGGCCCAGGGGGAAGCTCACGGATGCGGTGAACTGGGTATCGGACTGCCCCATGGAGCCTGCCTCCTGGGTGCGCGAGACGGCCAGGCTGTAGCTGGCGGTGCGGACGCTGTCGCTGTAGCCGAGCTGCCAGCGGCGGGTATTGCCTTGGCGGTTCCAATAGTTGGTTTCGCCCGCGCTGACGAATAGCGAGCCGCGCGCCTGGAGCGACTGGTTGATGGTCAGGTCGAAGCGGCTCTTCTGCCGGCCGACGCGCTCGCCGCTGACGTAGTCCATGTCCTCCACGTGCTGGCTGAGGGTGCGGTAGCCATCGGTGGAGTAGCGGTAGCCGACCATGGTGAAGGTGGTGTCGGTGGCGCTGACTGTCTTCGAATAGAGGAAACGCGCGCTCTGACCCTGTTTTCGCCCGCCGCGCTGGGGTTTCGACTGGCTGTTGGTGACGTCGAATGACAGCCCGCCGTAGCCCGAGTTGATGCCTATGCCCAGGTTCACCGCGTTGTACTTCTGCGTCGCGAGCAGGCCGCCGTAACCGGTGAGGTTATCGGTGGCGCCATAGACCGCCGTGCCCTGGGTGAAGCTGGGTGAGGACTGCCCTTCGGTATGGTACTCACCCGCCGCCACGCTGTAGCGCAGGCTGCCCTTGCGGGTCATCACCGGCAGGTAGGAGTAGGACTGGCTATAGGTTCTTTCCCGCCCGTCGGCCTCGATGATCTTGATCTGGAGATCGCCGTTGGAGCCGTTGGGGTAGATGTCGGTGATCTCGAAGGCGCCCGGCGAAACGCTGGTGGAGTACACCACATAGCCGTTCTGGCTCACTTCGACCGTGGCATTGGTCTCGGCGATGCCATGCACCACCGGCGCGTAGCCGATCTCGTTGTCGGGCAGCATGCCGATGTCGGATTTGAGCTGGATGCCGCGCATGCGCACGCTGTCGAAGATGTCGCCATGGGTGTACAGCTCGCCGAGCGACAGGGTGCCTTTCAACTGGCGGATATCGCGTTCGAGGAAGTTGCGGTCGCTCCTGAGCTTGTTGCGCATGCCGGTGCCGCCGCGCAGGGACGCCTCGTTGCGCAAGCGCCAGCCGAGCAGGTTCAGACCGTTGCGCAGGCCGACGTAGCGGTAGTCGCTGGTCTGGCCCGGGTTGCTGTTGCGGCTGAAGTTGGCCTGGTAGTTGGTGAAGAGCGCGGTGATGCCGTCGTCCCAGAGGGACGGATCGACATAACCCCGCGAATGCCGCTGTACGTAGGCGTGCGGCATGCTAATCAGCAGGGCCAGTTCGTTGACCTCGAACTCCACCGATGCGCCCGGAACGAGCGCTGCGATATCCAGTGGCGTGCTGTCGTCTGTATCGGCCGGAATTAGGTTCTCCCGCATCAGCCGTGCCACGTCCACGCCCAACTCTTTGAGCAGGCCGGCCCGAATCACCGGGCGAACGTCGGCGTTCCCGGGGTTGGCGCTGAAGTTGATGCTCTGACGGCGGAATATCGACTGATTCAGGTAGACGTCGACGTCGTACGAGCCCGGGCGTACCGTGCTGCCCTGTTCGAAGTACTTGAGTTCGACAGGGGCGTCACGGCCCTGGAGAAAGTCGGGGTTGAATTCTACCGCCGGGGAAGTGCTGGGCAGCGCCAAGCTCAGGGCCATGAAACAGGGCGCCCCGGAATAAGGTGAAATCTTCAAGTTGGGCCTTTTCCGGGAAATGGACACGAGTTTGTTCCTCTGGATAACTTCCATGCGTCGACTGGAGATAAGCTTTCAGTGTTTTAGGCGAGGCTGATTGATCTCGATTCAGGGGGGGCGATCAATTGCTCATGGCGCTGGAGTATTTATCGAGGCCGCCGAAGTCGTTCACGATCTGGAATTCTATGTTCATGTCGTTGATTGAAGTGACTCCGGTCAATTCCTTGATATCGAACTGGCTACTCGATCTTGGTCTGACCATGTCCACTGATATGTCATAGGACTTGCTGCCGTTCTTTAACTTCGCATCAGCGAGGGATACATGGAATGCCGAGTTATTGATCACTTCCATCCTGGGTTTTCCGCCTTGCTGGATAAGGCGCCATTTCAGCTCCATAGGGGCATCCGCGGCGGCTCCCGGCAGGCCGGCCGGCCGGTAGAAAACCTTGATGCGCTGGCGCAGGGCAATTTGCAGGGTGTTGTCGTTCGCCGATTTCTGCGGGATTTCCTGGACGCTTAGTCGGAACACAGACTCTCGGTCCGTTGGCAGGCCCTGACCCTGGAAAAGGATGCGCAAGCTCTGTTGCCTGTTGGCACCCAGTCGGCTGAGGTTGGGTGTAATGGCGAACGGCAAGTCCTGGGAGTCATCGGGGCCTTCAATTTCCATCCAGGACTGGATCATGACGTCTTCCGGTGCCTGGTTTCTCACCAGTATCGAAGTCTCCTTTGCGGGCGCCTGCAGCACGACCCGGGTGCCGCTCAATGTGATGCCTGCGTTGGCCAGGCCGGAAGACAGCAACAGCAGGCCGGCCCAGAGGGTTCTGGAAGTCAGTCGTTTCACGTTGATCTCGCATCTGGAAGCGAGGGGTGTGGAAGCACCCCACCGCTTATGGCTGGACTTACTTGTAAGTCAGGGTGAACGGCAGGGTGCCGTTGGCGCTACCGGGTGTGGGTGCGGCGGCGCTGGATTTCACGTAGGCCGCGCGCATGGACAGTGAGGCTTTGTACTTGACCGGAGCGCTGCCGCTCGCGACCAGGGGGGCATCGATGGTGTCGTTGGCGGAAAGGTTCAGCAGTTTGCCGTCGTCGTTATAGAGACCGATGCCGACGCCAGTGGCGCTACCGGTGGTTTTCAGCAGGTTGAGATTCTTGGCGTCGATGCCAGAGCCGGATTTCGCGTCGAGACGCAGCATGACGGTGGTCAGGCCGCTGCCGGTGCTGCCGCAATCCAGCTCCAGGTTGATATCGGTACCGGCAGTGACGCCGCCGCCGGCACTGCCGCCCAGGGAATCGATAGGCACCTTGCCGAGGTCGACGTTGACGAGCTGGTTACCCTTGCCGCCACCGCCGACGCTGGTGCCGGGGCCGCCGGTGATAGCGCAGGAAGCGGAGGTGAGTTGGCCGGTGAAGTTGATGGTTCCGTCCGCAGCGACTGCGGAGTTGAGCAGGAGGCCGGTTACGGCCGTGGCAAGCATGCCTTTAATTGGAATAGACAAAATAGCGCTTCCTTAATTCTGGTTGAGGCGACTCGTGATCGTGCTCTTTAAGAGCCTCGCAAAGTTTAAGGAAGTAAAAAGATGCATCAATAAGCTCAATTCCGGCCGTCTTGGCGAATTGACCTTTTGTACTTGTAGGTTTTTTCTTGAAGGGGTCTCAGGGAGCTTGTGTATTGGTTGATTGCTATTGGTGTTCAGTGGAAGGGGTTAATTACTAATGCTTGTATGTGGATTCTGACAGTTTTTTCTGATTAATGTTAATAAGTGTTTCGGGTTGTTTGTTTCAATAGAGGTGGCCAGTCGCACAAGTGGTATTTCATCTGGACTTGGGAAGCCACGTCATTAGTCGGCCATCTCTAGTGCGGGCCACGCCGGTGAGAGCGAAGCCAAACCCAGATGCTTGGCCAGGCTGGCTCCCCGGCAGCCCTTCTCCTGATGGGAGAGGGGGCCAAGGTCCACCAACGGCGGGGCCCGCTTCCCCTCCCGCTGGCAGAGGAAGCGGCATGAGCCGAGCACCCCTCAGCGCACGACGTGCAGGAAGTGCAGGTGCTTCTCGTACTGGTCGAGCAAGTCGCCGATCACTTCCTCTCGGCTCCAGCCCATTACGTCGTAGTCCTGCCCGCCCTCACGCAGGTACACCTCGGCGCGGAAGTACTTGCGTGCGTCAGTGCCTTCGTCGTTGCCATCACGGCCCGCGAAGCGCGGTAGCGGCAGGGCGCGAGGGCGGACCTCGTAGCTGAAATCGACTTCGCTGCCGTGACCGACATTCAACTTGCAGCGCCCGTCATGACCGTTCTGTATGTCCACGTCGTAGCCCTGCTTGCGCAGCTCCTCGGACACATCCTGGCAGGCGGGTCGTACGACTTCCTCGATGAAGCGGGTGACATGGGTGCGGCGCGGGAACATCAGGATGTTGCGCAGGCGCCGTTGCCAGCCGCCTTGTTGGCGATGGGGTGGGCGCGAGAGGTTGAGGGCCTGGTAGCGAATGCCACGCTTGGTGGCATCCAGGCGCAGCGCCTTGAGCAGGCCCCAGGTCGCCGCCAGCAGCACCACGGCGAAGGGCAGGGCGCTGGCGATGGTCGCGGTCTGCAGGGCCTTCAGGCCATCGGCAACCAGCAATGCCATGGCCACGACACCCATCAGGATCGACCAGAACAGGCGCTGCCAGAGCGGCGTTACCTCCCGGCCGCCCGAAGCCAGCATGTCGACCACCAGGGCGCCAGAGTCGGCGGAGGTGACGAAGAACACCACCACCATCAACACCGCCACCACGGAGAGCAGGCTGGAGAACGGGAACTGCTGGAGGAAGGCGAAGAGCGCCAGCGAACTGTCCTGGGCCACGGTGTCCGCGAGGCTGCCAACACCCTCGTGCAGCACCATGTGGATTGCCGAGTCGCCGAACACGGTCATCCATAGCAGGGTGAAGCCGGCCGGCACGAACAATACGCCGCAGACGAACTGGCGGATGGTGCGCCCGCGGGAAATGCGGGCAATGAACAGGCCGACGAAGGGCGACCAGGACAGCCACCAGCCCCAGTAGAGCAGGGTCCAGCCGCCGATCCAGTCGCTGGATTCATAGGCGTAGAGATTGAAGGTCTTGCTGACGATCTCGGACAGGTAGCCGCCGGTGTTCTGGATGAACGTCTTGAACAGGAACACGGTGGGGCCCAGCAACAGCACCACGACCAGCAGGATGACCGCGAGTACCAGGTTGAGCTCGGAGAGGATCTTGATGCCTCTGTTCAGGCCGCTGGCCACTGACAGCGTCGCCAGGGCACAGGTGCCGGCGATCAGCCCCAACTGCACTGGCACGCTCACGGGCAGGCCGAACAGCTGGTTCAGGCCGCTGTTGATCTGCAGCACGCCATAGCCGAGCGACGTGGCCACGCCGAATACGGTGCCGATGATGGCGAAGATATCCACAGCGTGGCCGATAGGCCCGTAGATGCGCTCGCCAATCAGCGGGTAGAGCGCCGAGCGCAGCGTCAGGGGCAGGTCATGGCGGAAGCAGAAGAACGCCAGGATCAGCGCGACGATCGCGTAGATCGCCCAGGCATGCAGGCCCCAGTGGAAGAAGGTCAGCTTCATGGCCTCCCTGGCGGCGGCCACGGTGTTGGGGTCGCCTACCGGCGGGTTGGCGTAGTGCATCAGCGGTTCGGCGACGCCGAAGAACATCAGGCCGATGCCCATGCCGGCGGAGAACAGCATGGCGAACCAGGTGCCGTTGCGGTATTCGGGCTGGCTATGGTCGGGCCCGAGCTTGATGTCCCCCAAGCGGCTGACGGCCAGGAAGACGACGGTAATGAGGATCAGGGCGACCGTCAGGACATAGAACCAGCTGGCGTTGACGATGATCCAGTCCTGGATGTGGATGAACAGCGCTTGCGCCTGATCGCGGGCGAGGGTGCTGTATAGCACCAGGGCGATGATGAGGATGGCCGAACCGAAAAAGACCGGCGGATTGAGGGTGGATTGCGAAGACGAACGTGCCTCCATTGAGCTAGCTCTCCTTTTAATCGGATGGCCGCCAAGGGCGGAAGGCGCGCAATTCTAGCAATTTCGATAGAAAAAGTCTTTCGCTGGCTAAGTTGCAATAGTTTCTATTGCTTCATGTCATGGTTTCCGGGCGGTACTGCAGGGCTTCGCCGAGGTGATGGCGGGCTATGGTTTCGGCCTGCTCCAGATCGGCTAGGGTGCGAGCCACCTTGAGGATGCGATGGGCTGCACGCAGGGAGAGATTGAGGCGTTCGCAGGCTGCTTCCAGCCAGGCGCGGTCTTCGCTTTCCAGGGCGCAATGCTGGCGCAGGCCCTTGAGGTCGAGGAAGGCGTTGGCGCACCCCTGGCGTCGGAGTTGCACGCGGCGTGATTGCGCCACCGTCGCGGCAACTTCCGCGCTGCCGGGCCCCGTGCTTGTCGGTGGCTCCAGGGCGGTTGCTTCGCGGGCAACTGTCAGGTGCAGGTCGATCCGGTCAAGTAGCGGGCCGGACAACTTGGCGCGGTAGCGCTGGATCTGCTCCGGGGTACAGCGGCATCGCCCGGCCGGGTCGCCGAGATATCCACAGGGGCAGGGGTTCATTGCCGCGACCAGTTGGAAGCGCGCTGGAAAACGCAGCTTGTCATGGGCGCGGGCGATGACGATCTCACCGCTTTCCATGGGCTCTCGCAGGACCTCCAGCACCTTGCGCTCGAACTCCGGCAGTTCATCGAGGAACAGCACGCCCTGATGCGCCAGGGTGATTTCGCCCGGCTTCGGCCGACTACCACCACCTACCAGCGCGGCACCGGAGGCGCTGTGATGGGGCTGGCGGAAGGGGCGTTGCGGCCAGCTCGTCAGCGGTGCATGGCTGGCAACCGAGTGGATGGCCGCCACTTCCAGGGCCTCATGCTCTTCCAGCGGTGGCAGCAGACCAGGCAGGCGACTGGCCAGCAAGGTCTTGCCGGTGCCGGGCGGCCCGCAAAGCAACAGGTTGTGCGACCCAGCCGCAGCGACCAGGAGGGCGCGCTTTGCTGCGACCTGGCCCTGGACTTCGGCGAGGTCGGGGTAGGGCGGGCGCTCGTCCATCAGGCCCTGGGCCTGGTAGAAGGGCAGTGGGGTATGGCCGGCAAAGTGCGCGGTCAGCTCCAGCAAGTGCGAGGCGGCCAGCACCTTGAGACCGCCGGCCAGGCTGGCTTCTTCGGCATTATCCCGTGGCACCACCAGGGTCCGCCCGGCGGCGCGAGCGGCGAGCGCGGCGGGGAGTACACCCTGCACAGATCGCAGCGAGCCGGAAAGCGCCAGTTCACCCAGGCATTCCACCTCATCCAGGGCACCGGCCGGCAATTGGCCGCTGGCCGCGAGCACGCCAAGGGCAATGGCGAGGTCGAAGCGGCCGCCATCTTTCGGCAGATCTGCCGGAGCGAGGTTGAGGGTGATGCGTCGGGGAGGGAAATCGAACCCGCTGTTCTGGATCGCGCTGCGGACGCGGTCCTTGCTTTCCTTCACGGCGGTTTCCGGAAGGCCAACCAGGGCCAGGGACGGCAGGCCGTTGGCGAGGTGCGCTTCGACGGTCACGGCAGGGGCTTCGACGCCAACCTGCGCGCGACTGTGGACGATGGCCAGGGACATTGATCACTCCTTGATCGGTCCGCCGGGCCGGAGTGGGATCACTCCGCCGACGGCGGGTTCAGCTTGGCATCCAGTTCCGCGACCTTGGCTTCCAGGGCCTCCAGGCGCGCGCGGGTGCGGGCGAGTACCACCATCTGGCTGTCGAATTCGTCGCGGGTGACCAGGTCGAGTTTGCCGAAGGCGCTCTGGAGCAGGACCTTGAACTGGGCCTCGATTTCGGCACGGGGCAACGGGCTGTCGCTGCTGAACAGGCGCGAGGCAGTGGCGGCGAGGGTATCGAGCAGGGCTTTGGGCGGCAGCATGGCGGTATCCGTAAGTGAATGAGCGGGAGTCTATCACGGTGCTCTCTGGGGCCGTGCCGGCAGTGCCCGGTGCCCAATTATTGAGCAATGGGCTGGAGCGCTGCGCACTGCTTTGGTGCGATGCGCGCACGATCGGGCCTTCTGAAATGCGGCATCCGGCCAGTATCTGATTGAAAACAGGCACTTTGTCTGGAGCTGGCAAGAATTCTGCTTGGAGCTGAACGACGCATGCACCGATGCAGTTCCGGTGCACCGGGCGAGGCGGGGGAGTGTTTCGCCAGAAGCGGTTGGTTTGTGTCGGAGTGCCGAGCCAGGGCGGGCCGACGCGTTACAAAAGCCAGACACTGCGCTTAGACTTGAGCCGGGTTCGCGTTTTTCCTGGGGCAAGTCAACCAAAACACGGGAGAGAGTTTCATGAAGCTAGTCACCGCCATCATCAAGCCTTTCAAGCTCGACGACGTGCGTGAGTCGTTGTCCGAGATCGGCGTGCAGGGCATCACTGTCACCGAGGTCAAGGGCTTCGGGCGGCAAAAGGGCCACACCGAGCTTTATCGTGGCGCCGAGTACGTTGTCGATTTCCTGCCGAAGGTGAAGATCGATGTGGCCATCGCCGACGATCAGCTCGATCGTGTGATCGAGGCCATTACCAAGGCAGCCAACACCGGCAAGATCGGTGACGGCAAGATCTTCGTCGTCAATCTGGAACAGGCCATCCGTATCCGTACCGGCGAAACCGGCACAGACGCGATCTAAGCCGCCGAACCCCAACGCCCCAGGAGAAAACAACATGACTCTGCGTAAAGCCGCAGGGCTAGGAGCCCTTTTGTCCCTCGTTACCCCCGGCCTGGCCATGGCCGCCGACGAGGTCGTGCTGAACAGTGGTGACACGGCGTGGATGATCGTCGCAACTGCGCTGGTGCTTTTCATGACCATCCCCGGCCTGGCGCTGTTCTATGGCGGCATGGTTCGCTCCAAGAACGTTCTGTCGGTGATGATGCAGTGCTTCGCCATCACCGGCCTGATCAGCATCCTTTGGGTGGTCTACGGCTACAGCCTGGCCTTCGACACTACCGGCATGGAACAGGGGGTGATCAACTTCAACTCCTTCGTGGGCGGCCTGTCCAAGGCGTTCCTCAGCGGCCTGAACACCAGCAGCCTGGTGTACGCGATTCCTGAGAGCGTGTTCATCACCTTCCAGATGACCTTTGCCATCATCACCCCGGCCCTGATCGTGGGTGCCTTTGCCGAGCGCATGAAGTTCTCCGCCATGCTGATCTTCATGGCTGTCTGGTTCACCCTGGTCTATGCCCCGATCGCCCACATGGTGTGGAGCGGCAACGGCGGCCTGATGTGGGACTGGGGCGTGCTGGACTTCGCCGGTGGCACCGTGGTGCACATCAACGCCGGTGTCGCAGGTCTTGTAGCCTGCCTGGTACTGGGCAAGCGCAAAGGCTACCCGACTACTCCGATGGCTCCGCACAACCTGGGCTATACCCTGCTCGGCGCCGCCATGCTCTGGGTGGGCTGGTTCGGTTTCAACGCTGGTTCCGCGGTTGCGGCCAATGGCACGGCTGGCATGGCCATGCTGGTTACCCAGATCGCCACTGCCGCCGCCGCCCTGGGCTGGATGTTCGCCGAGTGGCTGACCCACGGTAAGCCGAGCGCACTGGGTATCGCTTCCGGTGTGGTCGCCGGTCTGGTTGCCATTACTCCGGCCGCTGGCACCGTCGGCCCAATGGGCGCCTTGATCATCGGTCTGGTTGCCGGCGTGGTCTGCTACTTCTGCGCTACCAGCCTGAAGCGCAAGCTGGGCTACGACGACTCCCTGGACGCTTTCGGTGTGCACGGCATCGGCGGTATCGTTGGCGCACTGCTGACTGGCGTGTTCGCGGCACCGGCCCTGGGTGGTTTCGGCACCGTGGAAAACATCGGCGCCCAGCTGCTCATCCAGTTCGAGGGTGTGGCCTTCACCGTCGTCTACACCGGTATCGTGACCTTCGTGATCCTGAAAGTGCTGGACGTGGTCATGGGCCTGCGTGTCAACGAAGAGGAAGAGACCGTCGGCCTCGACCTGGCTCAGCACAACGAGCGCGGCTACAACCTCTGATCCGATCGATTTCCCCGTTCGGCGGTTGCCGGCGGGGTCGTCGACAGGAAAGCCAAAAAGGGCGCCGCAAGGCGCCCTTTGTTTTTTTTTCGGCCGCGCTAGAATGCCCGCCGTACGAGCCGCAACAGGTATTTGCGCATGTGGCAGCAGACCCTGATCACCTTGCATCCGAGGCCGCGTGGTTTCCATCTGATTACCGAGGAAATCCTGGCGGCGTTGCCGGAACTGAGGCGCTACCGATTGGGTCTGTTGCACCTCTGGCTGCAACATACTTCGGCTTCCCTGACGGTGAACGAGAATGCCGACCCCGCGGTAAGGCGGGATTTCGAGCGATTCTTCAATCGCCTGGTGCCGCAGGGCGAAAGCGGCTATGAACATGACTATGAAGGGCCGGACGACTTGCCCGCGCATTTCAAGGGCAGTCTCCTCGGTTGTCAGCTGAGTTTGCCGGTCCGAGACGGGCAACTGGCGATGGGCACCTGGCAAGGTGTCTACCTGGGTGAGCACCGCGACCAGGGCGGCGTGCGCCGGGTGTTGGCGACCTTGCATGGCGAGGCGTCCTGAATTTTTTCCGGCAGCGTTAGAAAGCTGGCGCAGCTGGGCTATAACTAACCTGCTTTGGCAAGGCATGAGGTAGAACATGAGCGACGAAGAACTGGAACAAGACGAGCTGGAAGCGGCCGACGAGGACGACGGCGAAGAGCTGGCTGCAGCCGATGATGGTGAAAGCGACGACGATGGCGAGGCCCCTGCCCCCTCCGGGAAGAAGGCGAAGGCTGCGGTCGAAGTCGAAGAGTTGCCCAGCATCGAAGCCAAGCAGAAAGAGCGCGATGCCCTGGCCAGGGCTATGGAAGAATTCCTGGCCCGTGGTGGCAAGGTGCAGGAGGTCGAACCCAATGTGGTTGCCGACCCGCCGAAGAAGCCGGACAGCAAGTACGGCAGCCGCCCCATTTGAGGCTGGCACCCGTCGAAAGAGCCCGCTATTGGCGGGCTTTTTCATGGAGGCGGGAAAGTCTGTGCGAACTCAGGCTCTGCCCATCGTTCGGGGCTGCCGATGCCGTAGGTTGGTATAGAGCGGAGCGAAGCCCAACGATTCCGGGTCGGGCTGCGCGCATGGCGCACCCTATGAGTCGCTTAGTGCCACTTCGCCCAGCGCGCCAGCACGCCAGGCAATTCTCCCAGGCTGGAAATCTCGGCATCCGGCAGCCTTTCGCCCGTCCAGTCCTTGCCCTGCGGGTTGAACCAGATGGCACGCAGGCCGGCGCGGCGGGCGCCTTCGATATCGTCGGCCGGATGGTCGCCGATGTGCACGGCTTCCCCAGCGCTGACACCGCCGCGCTTGAGCGCTTCGAGGAAGGGCATCGGGTCGGGTTTGCCGATGCCCAGCTCTTCGGCGCAAAGGGCGAACTTGAAATAGTCGGCCAGACCCAGGCGGCGGACGTCGGCATTGCCGTTGGTGATGACGCCCAGGCTGTAGCGAATGGCCAGGCGTTCCAAGGTGGGCACGGTGTCCGGGAAGAAGGTGATGCGGTGACGGGCGTGGAGCATGGCCTGGAAAGCGCCTTCGGCCAGGTCGACGGCATCGTCGGCGGAATAACCGACACCTTCCAGTGCGCGGCGCAGGGTACGGCGGCGCAATTCGCTAAGGCGGTACTTCAGACTGGGCTCTGCGGCCAGGACCTCGCCACGAATGGCCCACAGGTGTTCTACCGGCAGGGTGCCCAGGGCCGGGGTGTGTTCCATCAACCAGTCGCGCATGGCGGTCTCGGCGCCCTCGATCACCGGGCGGTTATCCCAGAGGGTGTCGTCCAGGTCGAAGGTGATCAACTGGATACTCATTCGTCGGCTCCCCGTCGCTTCGCCCTCGGATGGGCCTGGTCGTAGACCGAGGCCAGGTGCTGGAAGTCCAGGTGGGTATAGATCTGGGTGGTGGAGATGTCGGCGTGGCCGAGCAACTCCTGTACTGCCCGCAAGTCTTGGGATGACTCCAGCATATGGCTGGCGAAGGAATGGCGCAGCATGTGCGGATGCAAATGCTGGCCCAGTTCACGAACCCCTGCCTGGCGCACCCTCAGCTGGATGGCGCGCGGTGTCAGGCGCCGCCCCTGTTGGCTGATGAACACTGCGCCGTCACCGGGATTGGCCGCAGCGCGCAGGGGTAGCCATTCCTCCAGCGCCTCTCGCGCCTTGCTACCCACGGGCAGTTCACGGGTCTTGTTGCCCTTGCCGCGTACCCGAACGAGGCCCGCAGAGAGATCGAGCCCTTCGAGGTCAAGGCCTACCAGTTCGGACAGGCGCAAGCCCGAGGAGTAGAAGAGCTCCAGCATGGCCTGGTCGCGGCGGGCGATGAAATCGTCTTCCGCGCCGCCGTCCAGCAGCTGCTGGGCACGGTCGGCGTCCAGTGCGCGGGGAAGACGACGAGCGCCCTTGGGCGCGGCGAGGCCGTTGGCCGGATCGTGACGGCAGCGGCCTTCGCGGATCAGGTACTGATAGAGGCCACGCACGGCCGAGAGCAGGCGCGCCAGGCTACGGCTGGACAGTCCATCCTGATGCAGTCGGGCGACGAAGCTGCGCAGGCTGCGGACATCCAGGTCATTCCAGTTGGCAATGCCGTACTTTTCGCAGAGCGCACGGACCTTGAGCAGGTCGCGGTGGTAGCCGTCCAGTGTGTGGGCCGACACCTGACGCTCGCTGCGCAGGTGGTTCAGGTAGGCGTCCAGGTCGGCATTCATGGGGCTTCCTTGGGATGCGCGGCGGTGGTCTATCTCACCGAGCGCAGGGGGGATGCGAAGCGCGGTAGTACCCGGGCCAGCACTTCGGCGACATAACCGAGAAACAGGGTGCCGAGGGAGCTCTTGTAGTGCTGCGGATCGGGACTGCCGATGGCAAGCACGCCGTGCAGGCCCTGGTGGGTCAGGCTGACCACGGCGGCGGAGCCCACCTGGTCACGTTCTTCGGTGCCGAACAGGAACTCCAGTTCATGGCTGCGCAGCACGCCGCAGATGGTCTTGCCGCCGGCCAGCAGGCCGCCGATGCTCTGGTGGGCTTCGGCAGTGGTGACACTGCGGCCCACCGGCAAGGTGATCTCGCTGAACAGGATGAGGCTGACGAAGGGCACCTGGAACTCGTGGCGCAAGCTGTCTTCCACAGCGCCGACCACTTCCTCGAGGCTGGAGGCGTCGAGCAGGTCGAGCACCAGTCGACGGGTCTTGTCGAACAGGCGGTCGTTCTCCCGGGCCACATCCATCAGCTGCGACAGGCGATGGCGCATCTCGATGTTGCGCTCACGCAGCAGTTTCACCTGGCGCTCCACCAGGGATACGGCGTCGCCTGGCTGGTGGGGGATGCGCATCTCGGGAATCAGTTCCTCGTGCTGGACGAAGAACTCCGGATGGAGGCGCAGGTAAGCTGCCACCGTTTCGGAATCGAGGTGCTGCGGCTGGTCCTGGTGCTGGTCGGTCATAGGCGAACCTGTCCTTCGAATACTCGGACGGCGGGTCCGGTCATCATAACGGGGTGCCCCGGACCGGCCCACTCGATCAAGAGCCTGCCCCCCGGCAATTCGAGTTGTACCGGGGAGTCCATCCAGCCCTGACGGATCGCGGCCACTGCGGCGGCGCAGGCGCCGGTGCCACAGGCCTGGGTTTCCCCGGCACCGCGCTCCCAGACGCGCAGCTTCGCCTGCTTGCGGTCGACGATCTGCAGGAAGCCTACATTCACCCGCTGCGGGAAGCGTGGATGGTGCTCCAGCTTCGGCCCGAGGCTGTGCACCGGGGCAGTGGCGACGTCGTCGACGCGCAGCACTGCATGGGGGTTGCCCATGGAGATGGCTGCCAGCTCGACGGTCTGGCCGTCCACGTCAACCGGGTAGGTCAGCGCTTCGCTATCGGCGACGAAAGGAATCTGCTGCGGGACCAGGCGCGGCGGCCCCATGTCCACGGTGACCTGGCCGTCTGGACGTACATCGAGCTCGATGATGCCGCCCTTGGTTTCCACGCGAATGCGCTTCTTGACTGTCAGGCGCTTGTCGATGACGAAGCGGGCAAAGCAGCGCGCACCGTTACCGCACTGTTCCACCTCCGATCCGTCGGAGTTGAAGATGCGGTAGCGGAAATCGACGTCCGGATTGGTCGGAGCCTCGACGATCAGCAGTTGGTCGAAACCGACTCCAGTGTTGCGGTCGCCCCACTGCTTGGCGTGCTTGGGCTGGATGTGGGCGTGCTGGCTGACCAGGTCGAGGACCATGAAGTCGTTGCCGAGGCCGTGCATCTTGGTGAAGCGCAATAACATGGATGCGCCCTCACTGCGGCAGCAGGCTTTCGCCGGCATAAAGGTCTTCAATAGTCTCGCGGCGACGCACCTCGAAGGCTTGCTCGCCATCCACCAACACCTCGGCGGCGCGGCCGCGGGTGTTGTAGTTGGAGCTCATCACGAAACCGTAGGCGCCAGCGGAGCGAATCGCCAGCAGGTCACCTTCGGCCAGCACCAGGCTGCGCTCGCGGGCGAGGAAATCGCCGGTTTCGCAGATCGGGCCGACCAGGTCGTATGTGCGCTCGGTACCGGCATGGGGTTGCACCGGCACCACATCCATCCAGGCCTCGTAGAGGGCCGGGCGGATCAGGTCGTTCATGGCCGCGTCGATCACCGCGAAATCCTTGTGTTCTGTGAGCTTGAGGTATTCCACCTGGGTCAGCAGCACGCCTGCATTGGCGACAATGGAGCGTCCGGGCTCGAACAGCAGCTCCAGGTTGCGCCCCTTGAGGCGCTGGCGCACGGCCTGAATGTATTCGCCGGGCAGCGGTGGCTGCTCATCGCGGTAGCGCACGCCGAGGCCGCCACCGAGGTCCAGGTGGCGAATGGCGATGCCGCGTTCGTTCAGACGGTCGATCAGGTCCAGGAGGCGGTCGAGGGCGTCGAGGAAGGGTTCCAGGCTGGTGAGCTGGGAACCGATATGGCAGTCGACGCCGATCACAGCGATGTTGGAGAGGCTGGCGGCCTGTACATAGACAGCCTCGGCTTCATCTATGGAGATGCCGAACTTGTTTTCCTTCAGGCCCGTGGCGATGTACGGGTGAGTACCCGCATCCACATCGGGATTGACCCGCAGCGATACCGGCGCCTTCATTTCCATGGCTGCGGCCACGTGCTGCAGGCGTTCCAGTTCGTTGCGCGATTCGACGTTGAAACAGTGCACGCCCACTTCCAGGGCGCGGCGCATGTCGTCGCGGCTCTTGCCGACGCCGGAAAAGACGATGCGCTCGGGAGCGCCGCCGGCAGCCAGCACGCGCTCCAGTTCACCGCTGGAAACGATGTCGAAGCCCGCGCCGAGACGCGCCAGCAGGTTCAGTACACCGAGATTGGAGTTGGCCTTGACCGCGTAGCAGACCATGCCGGACGAGCCGGACAGGGCGTCGGCATAAGCCTTGTAGCCGGCCTCGATCGCAGCGCGGGAATAGACATAGGTGGGCGTGCCGAAGCGAGCGGCGATATCGGACAGCGCTACGCCTTCCGCGAACAGCTCCCCGTCGCGGTACGTGAAAGCGTCCATGACAGCTCCCCCGATCAGCGGATGTACACGTCTTTCTGGTGTTCCTTCGCTGCTTTCTCGTCGTCAGGCATGTAAAGCGGGCCTTTCTGGCCACAGCCGGCCAGCAGACAGGCAACGGCGAGCAGGGCGACGAAGGGGGCGTGGAGTCGCTTCATGACGGAGTCCTTGCAGAAAACGTGAATTGTTCCGGAGTATACCGACCCCCCGCCGCCTTGCCTATTCGGTGAAATTCCCGTCTGGCGTGGCCTGCGGGCCTATGCGGCGTTAGCATTGGCGACTGAAAAAGGAGCTCTCATGGACAACGCCGCATCCCTGGCCGGCTCGGTCTCGGTCGCCTATCTGCAGGGACTGGTGGAGCGTATCGAACAGTTCGGCGTGACCCCTGCCGAGTTGCTTGGCCACGTCCAACTGACACCCGCGATACTTTCCCAGCGTGATCAGCGCATCGCGGCCAGCGCCTACCTGGAGTTGCTCGGGCATGCGGCGCGACTTTCCGGCGACCCGCACCTTGGCTTGCACCTGGGCGAGGCTGTTCGCCCTGGCCACTACGGCGTGCTCGGCTTTTTGCTGATGAGCTGCGCCACCCTGGCCGATGCCCTGCATCGCCAGGCGCGTTACGCCGCTCTGGTGGGCAACCTGGGCCGCGTCGAGCTGGCCGACGAGCCGCCTCGTGAGGGGCTGGAGCCCCTGGTGGCGCATAGCTGGGAGTCCATCCTGCCGCAGCAGCGCGCGCTGCTGGCTGAAGAAACCCTGTCCGGTTGGGTGACCTTCGGTCGCTGGATAACCGGACTGGACATTCCACCAACCGAGGTGCGCTTCCAGCACCCTGCGCCAGCGGAAACCACCGAGCACCAAAGGATCTTTCGCTGTCCGGTACTGTTCGGCCAGGCAGACAATGCCTTGATCTTCCCCAAGCGACTGTTGGCTACACCACTTGGCCAGGCCGATGCCGAGGTGCGCCGGCTGTTCGACGGTTACGCCGAACGCCTGCTGAATGAACTGCGCCAGGGCCACAGCGTTCTGGACCGGGCTCGTGAGCTGCTGGCCGCGCAGTTGTCTGCCGAAGGGCCGGACCTGGAGCGCCTGGCCGACGAGCTGGCATTGAGTCCCCGCACGCTGCAGCGCCGACTGCGTGAGGCCGGGTTATCCTTCAGTCAGTTGGTGGATGAGACACGCCAGCAACTGGTGCTGCACTACCTGCGTGATCCGACCCTGGAGCTGGCCGATATCGCCTTCCTGGTCGGCTTCAGTGAACCCGGCTCCCTCGGCCGCGCCTTCCGACGCTGGACCGGACAGAGCCTTGGCGAGTACCGTCGCCCCCCATCCCCCAATGCCCTGAGGTAAACCCTGATGAGTTTGAGCGAAGCCCGATTCCACGACCTGGTCGATGAAGCCCAGGAGCGCGTGGAAGACGTGTTCGATGACAGCGACCTGGACCTGGATCTGGAAAACAGCGCCGGTGTGCTCACCGTGCGTTTCGAGAATGGCAGCCAGGTGATCCTCAGCCGCCAGGAGCCGCTGCGTCAGCTCTGGGTGGCGGCGCGTTCGGGGGGCTTCCACTTCGACTATGACCAGGCCAGCGGACGCTGGATCTGCGATAGCAGCGACGAGCCGCTGGGCGAGCTGCTCAACCGTGTGACCCGCGAGCAGGCGGGCGAAGACCTTGAGTTCGACGAACTCTGACAGCGCGCCCCCGGCACGCTACCCGTCGCCCTGCATCCGGCATTGCTGCCTGGACGATGCTGACGTGTGCGTAGGCTGTGGCCGAACCCTGGCGGAAATCTGCGAGTGGGGCGCGGCGAATGATCAGCGCCGGCGCGAAATCTGCAGCGCCGCCCAGCAGCGAAAGCGGCCGCTGCCCGGGTGACCGGGTGGTCTTGCCAATCGCAGGTGCGCTGACGTACTGTCGGGCTTCGGGCAATTTTGTCCGGGAAGACAGAATCTGAAACCCCGCCTTCGGGCGGGGTTTCGCTTTTCTTGCACACTGAATAAGGAGTCGCGCGTTCGCCATGAACACCCACCCGCCCATCACCATTACCCGTCTCGACCTGCAACGCCTGGAGCGCCTGCTCGACAGCCTGGAGGAATTCGGCCCCGCCGCCGAGGCGCTGGAGAGCGAGCTGGCTCGCGCCCAGGTGGTTGGCCATGAGGAAGTTCCGCCGGGCGTCGTCACCATGAACTCACGCGTGCATTGCCGCGAAGAAAGCAGTGGCAAGGACTACCACCTGACCCTGGTTTACCCGGAAGACGCGGGTGGCGAAGGCAAGGTATCCATCCTCGCTCCGGTGGGCAGCGCGCTGCTCGGCCTGTCGGTTGGCCAACACATCGATTGGCCGGTGCCCGGCGGCAAGACCCTCAAGCTGACTCTGCTGGACGTCGAGTACCAGCCGGAAGCAGCGGGCGAATACGCTCGCTGATTCATTCTTCGCAGTCCTGTCGGATTGAGTAGCTGTAGGGGCGAATGAATTCGCCCCTACAAGACCAGTCTCCAGCTGGGTCTGCGCGTTGGGCTTCGTGGCCTCAGCCACAACCTACGGCAGGACTTCGTCCCGCATCGCGAAAGAACTCGCTTCTACAGGGCGATGGGCCGGCCGGCGTGCCGGCTCAACCGTCCCGCAGCGCCCGGTTCAGCCTTTCTTCCAGCTCCACCTTGTAACGCAGGTAGTGCACCGTTTGCGCCTGGCCCTTGCCGGGGATGCGCGACAGGTCAAGGTCGGTGATGTAACAGGGATAGCGCTCAGGCTCGCGGCGCTGGGCGAGGATGTGCCGGGCCACGGCTGCGAACAGGCCTGAGCCGTACTCCAGCTCGGAGAATTCGCGGTGGTTGCAATAGAGCGTCACGTGCACCAGGCCCTGCTCGGCCGGTTCAACGATCGCTTGCACGTCATAGAAGGGGTGGCTGACCGCGGCTGAAGGCGCGGCGCGGCGCTCCAGGTGCCGGCCCTGGCGCACCACTTCGTAATAGAATATTTCCGGCGCCAGTGTTGGCACCGGGCTATCCAGCGGCAGCAGGGCATTGCGCCGGTAGAGCAGCGATTGCAGGAAACGATGCAGCGGTGTCAGCAGGCTCTGCTCGTCGCGGAACGGCAGACGCTGACGCCAGAGCGCGTTGTGTTCATCCAGCAGGCTGATCTCGGCACTGTCGCCATCCTGGCGATAGAACACCTGAATGCAGTTCGGCCTGCCCAGGGGCAGGATGACGGCCAGGTCCTGTTCCTCCAGGGCATGGCGGTCGAGTTGTAGCGGGCTGTATTGCGGCAGGTCCCGGCCCAGGTGATCGATCAGGGCTGGCAGATCGGCCAGGCTGGCGTGGCTGACTTGTCCCGGCTCCAGTTGCAATACGTGGTAGCGCTGCTGAACCTGCAGCAGGAATCGGGGCACGCCGGCTGTTCCGAGCAGTTCCTGAGCGTCGTCGAACAGTTCCTGTACTCGTTGGCTGATGGCCTGGGCGCGATTGCGGCAGAAGCTGCGTACCTTCAGACCTGGGCGGGTTCCACTGGCCGGCAGGCTGTTGAGGAAATCGCGCAAACAGGCGAGCAGGGCGTCGGGGCCCTCGTAGCGGCTGACCAGCATCTCGTTCCAACTGTTCAGGGTCACTTGGTCGATGGTTACCACCAGGTTCTCGCGCACGCCTGAATAGCCCAGGGCGTCGGTGCGCTCGGTGGTCATGTGGAGGTTCTTCTGGCTGTGCTGTTTCAGCGGATCGAGCCCAACGTTCACCAGCAGCATCACCTCGGCGGGAACACCAGCGCGCAGCAATGCACTTTCGTCCACCTGTCCCTGAGGCTGGGGGAACGTCTGCTGCAAGCTGGTCAGCAGATTCGACAGTTCGTGCTCGGTCAGGTCGCTACTGCCCGGGTGCAGGGACAGGCGCGTGCCGGAGTCGATCACACCGTTACGATGGCACCAGGCAAGCAGGGGCATCAGCTCGCGGCTGCGTTTCAGTGGGGCAAAATCCTGCCACTCAAGGGCGTTCAGGCTGCCGGAGTAGAGCGCCCACTGGGTTTCACCCTCGGCTTCCGGGCTGGGCACCTGGACCAGGGTCAGGGTGTCTTCGGCGATGTCCGGGGCGATCCCAGGGTTGATGAATTCGATCTTGCCGGCCTTGCGCTCGAAGGCGGCATACAGACGCCGGCCGAGTACGCCCAGGTCGCGGCTGCTGAGGGTGCCGATGGCCTGTTCACTACGGGCGAACTGGGACAGGAAGCGGTAGCTGTAGGTCAGTTCGTTGACCAGTGCGCGGCGCTCGGCCAGCACCTGGCGGACCTTCCATTGGCTGCGGCTGTCCAGCATCGCCAATTGCCGATGCTGCCAGTGCCATTCGGCGGTCAGGCGTTCCAGCAGCATGCGTTGCCAGCTTTTGCTCCGGTTGCGTGGCGGCCGACTGAGCTTCTTGTTCACCTTCAGGTAGAGGCAGCGGCGAATCAGCTCCAGGCGTTCGGTTTCGTTGCGCCCACGCAGGTATTCCTCGAGCCGGCGATAAACCACCATGTAGGGGTCGAGTTCGTCCAGGTCCAGCCGGTTGGTATAGACCGCCTCCTTGAATCGCAGGGACAGGCAGGCCACCTGCGGATGTTCGCTGGCGTAGACCTCGGTGAGCAGCAGTTTGAGTACCGATTTGTAGGGTGATTCGATGCCCTTGAACAGTTGCCACATGCTGGCGCCGATGAATTCGCCCGGCGGGATGTGCGCCAGATGGCCGAGATCGAGTACTTCCTCTGCACGGATGAAGCGTTTGGACAGCAGGGTGCGGGTGTACTCGGCGTATCGCGCCTCCTCATAGACCGGTACCAGCCACCAGAGCGGGGTGCGCCCGGCGAGCCAGATGGCGGTACGGTAGAACTCGTCCAGCAGCAGGTAGTGCTGGGTGGTGCCACAGTCGTCGGAGGTCAACCGGGCTTCGCGATCGCCCTGGGTGAAGCGTGCCGGGTCGATCAGGAAGAAGTGCGCTTCGGCGCCCTGGCTGGCCGCCCACTCTTCCAGCGCGCTGCACTTGCGTTGCAGTTCCGCGATGGCGCCGGCGTCAAGCTCCGGTGTGTGGCAGACCCAGATGTCCATGTCGCTTTGCTCGGCCTGGGCGATGGTGCCCAGGCTGCCCATCAGGAACAGGCCGTGGATGGGCGTGGGTTGCGGCCCTCGGCGCGCCTTGTAGGCGAAGGAGCGCGTCAGCCGCTGGGCTTCGGCCAGCAGGTCGTCATCGGGCTCATAGGCGGCGACGCCCGCCGGTGCGGTGCCGGACACGTAGCCGGGGAGAAGCGGGTGGTTCACGTGGAACAGCAGCGGCAAGAGCTTCAAGACCAGCTGCTGGCGTGTGGACAACGCCTGCATGGCTCGAGCAAGGCGGCCGTCGTTGACCTTGAGGAAGCGGGCGCGCAGTTGCGCGAGGACCTTGCGGTCGATGCCGTCGTCGATGTCCGGGCGGATTTCCTGGGTACGCGTCATGCTCTGCTCATGTCCCGATGCTGGCGGCCTGGCCGGCAACCTTCGCTGCCGGCAGGCGTCCGCATTGTATCGCCCGCAATGTTGCCGACTTGAGCGGCAACGACGTCAGGCGTGCTGAGGCAGGAGAATGGTGCGCAGTGCCTGGACGTGTTCAGCGGCATCCAGGCCGAGGCTGGTCAGATAGCCGCCGTCGGGCTGGGTGATCAGGCCTTTCTCGTGAAGTCGCATGACTGCGGCCTGAGCTTTGGGGTTGGCGTTGTTGTGGACTTTCAGTCCTTCCTGGGTGTTGTCCAGGTTGAACAGGGCCAGCAGTTCGAATTCCGCGATGAGCTCGGGGGTGAAGACCATGGTCGCTCCTTGTTCTTGTTGTACCGCAAAGGCCGGCGATGTCCGGCCGGAATCTGGAGTCTGTGGAGTGTAGGTGAGGTCAGGCCTGATCTTCGGGCAGGTCTGGCAGTGCCCGCAAGGCCCTTTCGTACCAATCGGTGTCGAAAGGACGGTCGGCCGCGAGCATGGCGTCGATCTCGTAGGCCAGGACCAGGGCCATCAGCTGGAGGATTTCCTCGCGCTCGTAACCCACCAAGGTCAGCTTGTTGAGGGTGGCGCGGGCGGCGGGCGGTTCGCCGGCCTCGATCTGGTTCTCGATGGCCTGGATCAGGGTGGCCTCGGCGAAGGCCTCTTCACCGTCATCAATGTCGTCGGTCATGGCGATGTCCTGTCAGCGACAGCCGGGCGGAACGGGAAGTGCCGCCCGGCAGAGTGGGTCAGCGGCTGGCCAGCAGATCCTTGCCGCGCTGCACGGCGGCACGCACCTGGTTCGGCGCGGTGCCACCGATGTGGTCACGGGCGTTGACCGAGCCTTCCAGGGTCAGCACGGCGAAGACATCGTCGCCGATCTGGTCGCTGAACTTGCGCAGTTCGTCGAGGCTCATCTCGGCCAGGTCCTTGCCGCTGTCCACGCCGTACTTCACGGCGTGACCGACGATCTCGTGGCAGTCACGGAATGGCAGCCCCTTGCGTACCAGGTAGTCGGCGAGGTCGGTGGCGGTGGAGAAGCCGCGGCGGGCTGCTTCGCGCATGATCTCGCGCTTGGGCTTGATGGCCGGGACCATGTCGGCGAAGGCACGCAGGCTGTCGCGCAGGGTGTCGGCGGCGTCGAACAGCGGCTCCTTGTCTTCCTGGTTGTCCTTGTTGTAGGCCAGCGGTTGGCCTTTCATCAGGGTCAGCAGGCCGGTGAGGGCGCCGAACACTCGACCGGACTTGCCGCGTACAAGCTCGGGCACGTCGGGGTTCTTCTTTTGCGGCATGATCGAGGAGCCGGTGCAGAAGCGGTCGGGCAGGTCGATGAACTGGAACTGGGCGCTGGTCCAGAGCACCAGTTCTTCGGAAAAGCGCGACAGGTGCATCATCGCCAGGGAGGCCGCGGCGCAGAATTCGATGGCGAAGTCACGGTCGGACACGCCGTCCAGGGAGTTGCCGCCAACGGCATCGAAGCCGAGCAGCTGGCAGGTGATCTCGCGCTGGATCGGGTAGGTGGTGCCGGCCAGGGCGGCCGAGCCCAGCGGCATGCGGTTGACCCGCTTGCGGCAGTCCACCAGGCGCTCGTAGTCGCGGCTGAGCATTTCGAACCAGGCCAGCAGATGGTGGCCGAATGTCACGGGCTGGGCGGTTTGCAGGTGGGTGAAGCCGGGCATGATGGTGCCGGCTTCGGCTTCGGCCAGACCGAGCAGGCCCTGCTGCAGGCGGGTGACTTCGCCTAGGATGGTGTCGATCTCGTCGCGTAGCCACAGGCGGATGTCGGTGGCGACCTGGTCGTTGCGACTGCGGCCGGTGTGCAGTTTCTTGCCGGTGACACCGATGCGATCGGTCAGGCGCGCTTCGATGTTCATGTGCACGTCTTCCAGGTCCACGCGCCAGTCGAAACTGCCGGCTTCGATTTCGCCCTGGATCTGCTTCAGGCCGTCGATGATGGCATCGCGTTCCGCCTCGCTCAGCACGCCGACCTGTGCCAGCATCGTGGCATGGGCGATCGAGCCCATGATGTCGTGGCGATACAGGCGCTTGTCGAAGTCTACGGATGCGGTGAATCGGGCGACGAAGGCGTCTACGGGCTCGCTGAAGCGGCCACCCCAGGACTGGTTGGTCTTGTCGGTGCTCATGGGTTCACTCGGTGAGGAAGGTGAAAGAAAGCCGATGGGCCGGAAAATACCGTCGATAATAACAGTGTTGCCGGAAAAACCGGCGCGGCCTGTCCGGTCGGGGGCTGGGCAGTTTGCTGTGGTCTTCACGGACGTGCCGTGGGTTTGATGGTTCAGTACAGGCTTTTGCCCGGCGACTCAGCCCCGTCGCCTGCCGGGCTATTGGGGATATGTCCGGGATGCCGAAGCGCCTGAAAAAGAAAGCGCGTTCCAAAACTGCCAACGACGACTTTTTCCTGCCGGAGCTCTGCCTGCCCGAGGCTTTACTCGGCCTGGTGCTGCTGGCCGAACTGCTGGTGCTGGTGTTGGTGCTGGCCGAGCCCATGCTGCCCAGCTTCAACTGGGTGCGCCTCGCCCTGACGTCCCTCTTCGTGCAATGGATCGTCCTGCTTTCCGCGGCCCTGCTGTGTCAGTTGCGGCCTCTGCTCGCGCGTCTGCGGGCGGCGCTGGCCGGCGGCATATGCTGCGCCCTGGTGGTAGGGCTGACGCTCGCCGGGACGACGGTGGCTGACTACTTCGACCTCGGTGGGCCGCTGCCTCGCAGTGGTGAGGTCAATCTTTACCTGCGCCATGGGCTGATCAGCCTGATCATGTCGGCGCTGTTGCTGCGCTATTTCTACCTGCAGAGCCAGTGGCGCAAGCAGCAGCAGGCCGAGCTCAAGGCACGCATCGAGTCCCTGCAGGCACGCATCCGCCCGCACTTTCTGTTCAACAGCCTGAACAGCATCGCCAGCCTCGTGGTGATCGATCCGGACAAGGCCGAGCAGGCTGTGCTCGACCTTTCCGACTTGTTTCGTGCCAGCCTGGCCAAGCCTGGGACCCTGGTCGACTGGGGCGAGGAATTGGAGCTTGCGAAACGATATCTATCGATCGAGCAATATCGTCTCGGAGAACGACTACAGTTGGATTGGCAGGTGGATGAAGTACCGGACGATCTGCCCATCCCCCAGTTGACGCTGCAGCCTTTGCTGGAGAACGCCCTGATCCATGGCATCCAGCCGCGCATCGAAGGGGGAGTGGTACGAATCGAAGCGGATTATCGCGACGGCATGTTCCGCCTCTGCGTGAGCAACCCTTACGAAGAGGTACAGGGGCAGTCGCCATCACGTGGCACCCAGCAGGCTCTACGCAATATCGACGCGCGCCTGACGGCACTTTTCGGGCCGCGGGCAAGTCTCAGCGTGGAGCGCCGTGACGGCCGCCACTTCACCTGTCTACGCTATCCTTGTGCGAGACTCACGCAGGAAGCCCGTGCGATATGAATGTCCTGATCGTCGACGATGAACCCCTTGCCCGCGAGCGCCTCAGCCGCCTGGTAGGCGACCTCGAGGGATACCGTGTCCTAGAGCCTGCCGCCAGCAATGGCGAGGAGGCGCTCACGCTGATCGACAGCCTCAAGCCGGATGTCGTTCTGCTCGACATTCGCATGCCTGGCCTGGATGGGCTGCAAGTGGCCGCCAAGCTCTGCGAGCGCGAGGCGCCACCGGCGGTGATCTTCTGCACGGCCCACGACGAATTCGCCCTCGAGGCCTTCCAGGTCAGTGCCGTTGGCTACCTGGTCAAGCCCGTGCGCTCGGAGTCGCTGGCCGAGGCGCTGAAGAAGGCTGAACGGCCGAACCGTGTACAACTCGCTGCGCTGACCCGTCCTGCCGCGGTCAGCGGGAGCGGTCCCCGAAGTCACATCAGCGCGCGAACCAGGAAAGGAATCGAGCTGATCCCCCTGGACCAGGTGATCTTCTTCATCGCCGACCACAAGTACGTGACGCTGCGCCACGAGCACGGCGAAGTGCTGCTGGACGAGCCGTTGAAGGCACTGGAAGACGAGTTCGGTGATCGTTTCGTGCGTATCCACCGCAATGCCCTGGTGGCGCGCGAACGGATCGAGCGATTGCAACGCACGCCGCTGGGGCACTTCCAGCTCTACCTCAAAGGCATGAACGGGGAGGCCCTGACGGTCAGCCGTCGCCACGTCGCGGGCGTGCGCAAGCTGATGAACAATCTTTAACGGCCGGTCGTCCCGCGAGCGCTCGTTCGCTACGTTTGTTCGACAGTCCGTGTCGTTCCGCGACAACCGCCCGCGCCCTCGCCGCACGCGGGCCTGTTATGATTCCGGGCATTACCGTTTCCGGAAATGATCATGTCCCGCGAGATCCGTATTGCCACCCGCAAGAGTGCCCTGGCCCTGTGGCAGGCCGAGTTCGTCAAAGCCCGTCTCGAAGAGGCCCACCCTGGCCTCAAGGTCAGCCTGGTGCCGATGGTCAGCAAGGGTGACAAGCTGCTCGACGCACCATTGGCGAAGATCGGTGGCAAGGGCCTGTTCGTGAAGGAGCTGGAAACGGCCATGCTGGAGAACGAGGCCGACATCGCCGTGCACTCCATGAAGGACGTGCCGATGGACTTCCCAGAAGGCCTGGGCCTGTATTGCATCTGCGAGCGCGAGGACCCGCGCGATGCCTTCGTCTCCAATCGTTTCGACAGCCTCGATGCCTTGCCTGCCGGCAGCGTGGTCGGTACCTCCAGCCTGCGCCGCCAGGCCCAGCTGCTGGCACGGCGGCCGGACCTGAAGATCCAATTCCTGCGCGGCAACGTGAACACCCGCCTGGCCAAGCTCGATGCCGGCGAGTACGACGCCATCATCCTCGCGGCCGCCGGCCTGATCCGTCTTGGCTTCGAGGATCGCATCCGCTCTTCCATCAGCGTCGAAGACAGCTTGCCTGCCGGTGGCCAGGGCGCCGTGGGCATCGAATGTCGCACGGCCGACAGCGAAATCCACGCCTTGCTGGCTCCCCTGCACCATCAGGACACGGCGCTGCGCGTGACCGCTGAGCGCGCCCTGAACAAGCACCTGAACGGCGGTTGCCAGGTGCCCATTGCCTGTTATGCGGTGCTTGAAGGCGACCAGCTTTGGCTCCGCGGACTAGTCGGTCAGCCCGATGGCGGGCAACTGCTTCGTGCCGAAGGCCGCGCCGCGTTCGCCGATGCCGAAGCCCTGGGCGTCAAGGTCGCCGAGGAACTGCTGGAGCTGGGCGCCGGGGACATCCTCAAGGCTGTATACGGCGAGGCCGGCCACCCGTGAAGGGCTGGCGGTTGCTGCTGACGCGCCCCGTCGAGGAGTGCGAAGCACTGGCTGCGACCTTGGCCGAGCACCAGGTCTTCAGCAGCAGCTTGCCGCTGTTGGCCATTGAACCCCTTGAGGAATCGCCCGAGCAGCGTGGCCTCATCCTCGAGCTCGACCGTTATTGCGCCGTGGTGGTGGTCAGTAAACCTGCAGCCCGGCTTGGCCTCGATCTGATCGACCGTTACTGGCCGCACCTCCCCGCCGACCAGCATTGGTTCAGCGTGGGCGCGGCCACCGGTGCCTTGCTCGAAGACCGTGGCTTACCGGCGAGCTGGCCTGCGGTAGGTGACGACAGCGAGGCGCTGCTGGAACTGCCGCAACTGGTTGATGCTCTTTCAGTGCGCGATCCCAGGGTGCTGATCATGCGTGGGGAGGGTGGCCGAGAATTCCTGGCCGACCGCTTGCGCGGCCAAGGCGTCGCGGTCGACTATCTGGAACTCTATCGGCGCTGCCTGCCGGTCTATCCGGTGGGCACCCTGGCGCACCGCGTCGAGTCGGAACGCCTGAACGGCCTGGTGGTCAGCAGTGGTCAGGGGCTGGAAAACCTTCAGCACCTGGCTGGTGCCGCCTGGCCCGAACTGTCACGCCTTACCCTGTTCGTACCCAGCCCTCGAGTGGCCGGGCAGGCAGTCGAGGCGGGCGCGAAGAATGTTGTGGATTGCCGTGGTGCCAGTGCCGCGGCCTTGTTGGCGGCGCTCAGGCAGCATCCGGCGCCCGCCCACTGAAGCGAAGGATGGATACGTGAGCGAAGCAGAAGCCCCGAAACAAGAGCAGCACACTACAGCCGCCGACCCCGTCACTCCCGCCAGCGCCGCGCCTGCCTCTCGGGGCAATGGTCTGGCCCTGTTCGCCCTGTTGCTGGGCGCCGCCGGCATCGCCGTGGGCGCCTGGGGCCTCTGGCAGGTACGCGGCCTGGAAACCCGCGACCAGCAGCAACTCAGCATGGTCGAGGATGCACGTGGCCAGACCCGCGCCTTGGCCCAGCGCGATCAGCAACTGACCCAGCGCCTGGAAGAACTGCCTAGCGCCGCTGAACTTGACGAGCGCCGTCGTCTGCTGGTGGACCTGCAAGGTGACCAGCAGCAGCTACGCCAGCGCCTGGAAACAATCCTCGGCGCCAGCCGCAAGGACTGGCGCCTGGCCGAGGCCGAGCATCTGTTGCGCCTTGCCAGCCTGCGTCTCTCGGCATTGCAGGATATCCACAGCGCTACCGCACTGGTTCAGGCCGCCGACGACATTCTCCGTGAGCAGGACGATCCCGGCGCCTACGCCGCTCGCGAAGAGCTGGCGAAGAGCCTGGTCGCTCTGCGCAGCACCGAGCAGCCTGACCGCACCGGCCTGTTCCTGCAGCTGGGCGCCCTGCGTGAGCAGGCCGTCCAGCTCAACCCACTGGTGCCGGCCTTCGAAGACAAGGGCGGCGTACTCCTGGATATCGCCGCCGAAGGCGATGGTGGCAGCGCCTGGGCCGAGTGGCTGGAGAAACTCTCGCACTACTTCCGAATCCAGCTGGATGCGAGCCAGGACATCAAACCGTTGCTCGCCGGACAGAACCTGTCGCAGGTCCGTCTTGCCCTTTCGCTCGCCCTCGAGCAGGCGCAATGGGGCGCGCTGCATGGTCAGACTCAGGTCTACCAGCAGTCGCTGGGCCAGGCGCGTGAAGTGCTTCGCGGTCACTTCAATGAAGAGAACCCGGACAGCCGCGCCCTGCTGGCGCGCCTCGATGAACTCTCCGGCCAGCCGGTGGAAGTCAAGGCGCCTGATCTCGCCCCTGCGCTGGGCGCCCTTCAGGCCTACCTGCAACGCACTCCGGGCGCGGCCGCTGGCGAATCCGAGAAGCCGGCTGCTGCCGAACCGGCCAAGGAGGCCGGCCAATGAAGCGTCTGCTCAAGGTCCTGCTGATCCTCGCAGTGATCGGCGCGGCCGCCACCCTCATCGGCATGGCCGTGGCCCAACACAAGGGCTATGTGCTGGTGGCCTACAAGGGCTTCCGCTACGAGTCCACCCTCTGGGCCACCCTGGCGTTGCTGGCGGTGCTGTGGTTGTTGTTCGCCGGACTGCGCTACCTGCTGCGACTGGTGGTGATGTCCGGAGGTGTGGTCAATCCCTGGTCGCGGCGCAATGCCCGGCGCCGCGCGCGACTGGCGTCCGAACAAGGCCTGCTGGACCTTGCCGAAGGTCGTTGGGCGCGCGCGCTGCGCCATCTCAAGCGTGCCGCTGAAGGCGATCCGCAGCCGTTGATCTACTACTTGGGTGCCGCCCGCGCAGCACAGAAGATCGGCCAGACCGAGGAAGCCGAGAAACTGCTGGAGCGGGCCCTGGAGCGTCAGCCCCAGGCCGAGCTGGCAATTGCCCTTGCCCATGCCGAGCTGCAACTGGATCGTGGCGACTCCGCAGCGGCGCTGGAAACCCTGAAGGCCGTGCAAGAGCGCCATCCGCGCCATCACCAGGTATTGCGCCAGCTACTGCATCTGCACGAAGTGCGTGGGGACTGGGCCGCCCTGGTCGGCCTGCTGCCTACGCTGCGCAAAGAGAAGGCATTGCCGGAAAGCCAGCTGGCCGAGCTCGAATTGCGTGTGTGGAGCGCCCGCCTGCACCAGGCCGGAGAAGAGGGGCTGAACGAGGGCGAAACCGCTCTCCAACCGCTGACCCGAGCCTGGCAGCAGCTGTCCTCCGCCCAGCGCAACGAGCCACGTCTGGTACTGGCCTTTGCCGAACAGCTGCGCCGTCTGGGGGCCGAGGAAGAAGCCGAGGAAGCGGTGCGGGGCGCCATCAAGCGCGGCTACGACGACAACCTGGTGCGCCTCTATGGTCTGTTGCGCGGCAGTGATCCGGCCCGTCAGTTGCAGGCTGCCGAGGGTTGGCTGAAAGAGCATCCCAGTGACGGCACCTTGCTGCTCACCTTGGGGCGCCTGTCCCTGCGCAATCGTCTCTGGGGCAAGGCTCGGGAGTATTTCGAGAGCAGCCTGACCTTCCGCCGTGATCCCGAAACCTGTGCCGAGCTGGCTCGCCTGCTCGCCCAGTTGGGTGAAGTGGAGCGCAGCAACCAGCTGTTCCAGGAGGGTCTCGGCCTGCTCGATCAGCGTCTGCCGGCCTTGCCCTTGCCAACGGAAAGGATCGCCTGATAGCGAAAAGGCCCGGGACATCCCGGGCCTTTTTCACTGCGGCGCTTCATTGCCCAACGTATTCGATGCGATAGATGGCGCCCGCGTGATCGTCGCTTACCAGCAGGGCGCCATCCTGCGTTACCAGCACGTCTGCCGGCCTACCCCAGACATCACCATCCTCCAGCCAGCCATCGGCGAACACGCTTTGGCGCTTCAGACTGCCATCGGGGTGGAGTTCGACGCGTTTGATCCGATAGCCGATTTTTTCACTGCGGTTCCACGAACCGTGCTCGGCTATGAATAGGTTGTTGCGGTATTCCGCGGGGAATTGCTTGCCGGTGTAGAAACGCAGGCCAAGAGGCGCAACATGCGGCCCCAGCCTGGCGACAGGGGCGACGAATTCGCTGCAAGGGCGTTGGGAGAACTTCGGGTCAGTCACGTTGCCTGCGTGGCAATAAGGAAAACCGAAATGCTGGCCGGGTTTTTCCAGCCGATTCAGCTCGCAATCAGGCACGTCGTCGCCCATCAGGTCGCGACCGTTGTCGCTGAACCAGAGCTCGCCGGTCTGCGGATGCCAGTCGAAGCCCACCGTGTTGCGCACACCTTGCGCCACCAGTTCCATGTCGCTGCCATCGGCGTTCATGCGGTGAATGGCGGCATAGGTATCGGGGTCGTCATCGCACACGTTGCACGGTGCGCCCACCGGCACATACAACTTGCCGTCAGGGCCAAAGGCGATGAACTTCCAGCCGTGGTGGGTTTCCCGGGGCAGGTCCGAATTAACCACCTCGGCGTCGGGTGGCGAATCGAGGCGCGACTCTATGTCGCGCAGGCGCAGGATTCGGCTGACTGCCGAGACGTATAGGTCGCCTCCCTTGTAGGCCACCCCAACGGGTAGCTGTAGGCCGCTGGCGATGATGCGGACCTTTCCGCTGGCAGGTTCCAGTGCATAGACCTTCCCGGCCGCATTGCTACCGACGAACAGGGTGCCGCGCTCACCCCAGGTCATCTCCCGGGCGTTGGGCACCTGGTCGCTCACCAGCGTGATGCGAAAGCCCTCGGGCAGGCGAATGCGCTCCAGCGGCAGTGCGGCATTGGCGAACCCGGGCAACAGCAGCAGGAATGGCAGGAGCAGCCGACACATGGCGGTTTTCTCCGGATAGGCAACCTCATCCAGCCTAGTCGGTCGCCTTGAAAGGCCAAGGTGCTTTCCACTACCGTAACGCCCTTTCCGATAACCCAACGGAGCCGCCATGACCCTGGCAAGCCCGCGTTCGCTTTTCCTGCTCGCCTTCCTCGGTTGCGTCGCTGTAATGGGGGGAGCGCTATATCTTGAGCACGCCCTCGGCCTCGAACCATGCCCGCTGTGCATCGTCCAGCGTGTCTTCATCATCGCCTTCGGTATCGTCTGCCTGATTGCCGCGCTGCATGGCCCAGAGCGTACCGGGCGGCGTATCTACGCCGTGCTGGCTCTGCTGTTCTCGGCTGGTGGCGCGGCTTTCGCCGGTCGCCAGATCTGGTTGCAAAGCGTGCCTGCAGACCAACTGCCCGCATGCCTGCCGAGCTTCGACTACATGATGGAAGCCTGGCCGTTCCTGCAGATCATCAAGACCATGCTCCATGGTACGGCGGATTGTGCTGCGGTGACCTGGACCCTGTTCGGCATGAGCATTCCCGAATGGAGCCTGCTGGCCTTCGTCGGCTGCATCCTGTTCTCGCTTTACCAACTGCTGCGTCGCGCGTGATCGCTCTAGGCGCATGGCTTTGCCATGCGCCTTCCAGGCGTGCTTTTCCGTCCCTTTCCGCACTAATTCGCGCTGCGCCAATCCGCCGCGCCAGCCCCAGAGCTCCGGCCAGACAGGCCGCGGCCTGTCGATTAAACGCTCGTATGAATTTTTTCCCGCGCGCGCCTTGATGGCACTGCCCGGCGGGCATACTCTGGCCCGCACGCGCCGCCGGAATATTGCCGTTTTAGCGGCGTCTTCCCAGAATCTTGCACCGGTCGACAAAAAACCGTCTCGGAGCGGACGTATAACGGCATTACCGAATTAGGGAAGTGAGGTCGTCACCATGCTCGAAAGTTGCCAGAACGCTCAGGAACGTTGGGGTGGCGTGCACCAGCTGATCGACCGCTGGTTGCAGGAGCGCCATGAGCTAGTCCGTGTCTATAGCTCGCTGAGCGAAAAACCCCAGGCTCCCAGCGCCAATGCAGAAGCACTGCAAAGGTTTTGTGAGGTCCTGCTGGACTACGTGTCGGCAGGGCACTTCGAGGTCTACGAGCAATTGCTCAATGAGGCGAAAGCGTTTGGTGACCAACGCGGCCTCGACCTCGCCAAGCAAATCTATCCCCGTATCGAAGCCATCACCGAAGTTGCACTGGCCTTCAACGACCGCTGCGACAACGGTGACTGCCGTGACATCTGCCTGACTTCCGAACTGAAGAATCTCGGGCAACTGCTTCACGAACGCTTCGAGTTGGAAGACTGCCTGATCGAAGTGCTGCACAACGCCCATCAGGGTGAGGCCTCGCAACCGGCCTAATCGCTGTCCTGCCGGCACTGGAATCGGGGTGGCGGATTTTCGCTGAATGCCCCATTCCAGAGCCTTCCTGGCGTTGGTTAGCTGTTGCTGTTGGCAGGGGTCGCCGGCCTCGTGGTTCCAGGTCCGGACCGTACTTGCGAAACCCTGCACCGGCAATCCGTCGCAAGGCCCAGGCGGGCGATATGGCGCGGCCTCTGGCGACTCGCGAAACAGGCGACTAGTATGGGCCAAATAACGCCCGCCAGGAGGCATACCATGTCGGCCAAGAAGAAGCCTGTAAGCACCCCGCTGCACTTGCTGCACCAACTGTCCTTCAGTCTGCTCGAACACCTTGAGAAAGCCTGCGCCCAAGCTTCGGTCGATGCTGAGAAGCTCCTGACCAAATTGGAGAAACAACGCGGCAAGGCTCAAGAGAAACTGCACACCGCGCGCACCAAGCTGCAGGATGCTGCCAAAGCTGGCAAAGCCAAGGCTCAAGCCAAGGCCAAAGCCAATATCGGCGAACTCGAAGCTCTCCTGGACACGCTGAAGAATCGCCAGGCCGAAACCCGCACCTACATCGCCCAGCTCAAGCGTGACTCTCAGGAAAGCCTGAAGCTCGCGCAGGGCGTCGGCAAGGTCCGCGAGGCTGCAGGCAAGGCCTTGGCTACTCGCGAAGCCAAGCCCGCAGCTGTCAAGGCAGCAGCCAAGCCTGTCGCCAAACCGGCTGCCAAGCCCGCAGCAGCCAAGCCCGCCGCGAAGCCGGCCGCCAAGGCTGCCGCTGCTAAGCCCGCCGCCAAACCGGCTGCCAAGCCCGCAGCATCCAAGCCCGCCGCGAAGCCGGCCGCCAAGGTTGCCGCTGCTAAACCCGCTGCCAAACCGGCTGCCAAGTCCGCAGCAGCCAAGCCTGCCGCGAAGCCGGCCGCCAAGGTTGCCGCTGCTAAACCGGCTGCCAAGCCTGCTGCCAAACCGGCCGCGAAGCCGGCAGTGAAGGCCGCCGCTAAACCGGCAGCCAAGCCCGCAGCCAAGCCTGCAGCGAAAGCCGCCGCAGCCAAGCCCGCCGCCAAGCCGGTCGCTAAAGTCGCTGCTGCGAAACCTGCCGCCAAGCCGACTGCTAAACCCGCTGCCAAACCAGCTGCCAAGCCCGCTGCAGCCAAGTCCGCAGCGAAACCCGCCGCGACCGCTGCCAAGCCTGCTGCCGCTGCGAAGCCAGCTGCGAAACCCGCTGCCAAGCCTGCCGTGAAGAAAGTCGCTCCGGCCAAGCCAGCGGCAGCCAAGCCAGCTGCGAAACCCGCCGCTCCGGCCGCAGCCAAACCTGCAGCTGCTCCGGCCGCCCCGACCGCTCCGGCGGTGCCGGCCGCCGCGCCGGTTGCCAGCGTGGCGCCGACCAGCAGCAACGGCGCCGCTCCGACTTCGCCGTCGAACTAAAGCGCCAGGACCGCGACGCGCAGCTGTTCCAGTGCGTCGCGGTCCGCTCCCTTCCGCTTCGGGCAACAGCCCGAGAGCCAGTTTTCAATCTGTTCCATCTCCCCGGCTGCCCAACCAGCGGTGGCGCTTTCCAGGCGCGCCAGTAGCTCGCGTTCGGCTTCCAGTTCCAGCGACTTGATCTGCTCGCGCAACCCGGTCAGCGCCTGATCGTTCTGTGCCTGTGCACGCCAGTTCTGGCGTAGCGAACGCAGGGGCTTGATCACCTGTTCCTGCCAGGGATCGCAAACCTCGCACAGGGCATCCAGGCGAGTGGTGTCGAAGGTGGTACCGCGTTGTCCCAGCCAGCAGGCCGTGAGCAGCAGGCAGACATCCACACCGTCTTCCTGAAGACGCAAGCAGGCTTGCTCGACACCGGGTTCGGTGTAGAGGCGCAGGGCGAAAGTCCACAGGTCTGAACGCATAGAGCTCCTCGGGCGGCACGGCGGCGAAGCTGATAAACTCCGCCGCCATCATGATCCGACTGCAAAATCTCACTCTACAGCGTGGTCCTCAGCGCCTGCTAGAAGGCGCCGAACTGACCCTGCACGCCGGCCAGAAGGTCGGCCTCATCGGCGCCAACGGTGCCGGCAAATCCAGCTTGTTCGCCCTGCTGCGTGGCGAGCTGGGGCCGGATGCGGGCGATTGCCTGCTGCCCGCCGATTGGCGCATCGCCCATATGCGCCAGGAAGTGGACAACCTCGAGCGCCTGGCCGTGGACTACGTCCTCGATGGCGACCAGCACCTGCGCCGGGTTCAGCGTGAACTCGCGGCCGCTGAGGCTGGCCATGACGGCACCGCCATCGCTCGCCTGCACATCGAGCTGGACAGCGCCGATGGTTATACGGCCGACGCCCGAGCACGCAAGCTGCTGGCCGGACTCGGCTTCACCGCGGAGCAGATGGACCGTCGCGTCGGCGACTTTTCCGGCGGCTGGCGGATGCGCCTGAACCTCGCTCAGGCGCTAATGTGCCCCTCCGAATTGCTGCTGCTCGACGAACCCACCAACCACCTCGACCTCGATGCCATCCTCTGGCTCGAAGAGTGGCTCAAGGGCTATCCGGGCACGCTGCTGCTGATTTCCCACGACCGCGATTTCCTCGATGCGGTCGTGGACAACGTTGCGCACCTCGAGCAGCAAAAGCTGACCCTCTATCGTGGTGGTTACTCCGCCTTCGAGCGCACCCGTGCCGAGCGCCTGGCGCAGCAGCAGCAGGCGTACGAGAAGCAGCAGGCCCAGCGTGCGCACATGGAGAAGTACATCGCCCGCTTCAAGGCGCAGGCGACCAAGGCCCGCCAGGCCCAGAGCCGGATCAAGGCCCTGGAGCGCCTGGAGGAACTGGCGCCGGCCCACGTGGATTCGCCGTTCGACTTCAGCTTCCGCGAGGCTGACAAGATTTCCAGCCCGCTGCTGGACCTTTCCGAAGGTCGTCTCGGCTACGGCGAGAAGGCCGTACTGCAGCAGGTGAAGTTGCAGTTGGCACCGGGCGCACGAATCGGCTTGCTGGGCCCCAACGGCGCCGGCAAGTCGACCCTGATCAAGACTCTTTCCGGCGACATCGAGCCGCTTGGTGGCCGCCTCGCCCGGGGTGAAAACCTCGCGATTGGCTATTTCGCCCAGCATCAACTCGATGCACTCGACCCCAAGGCCAGTCCGCTCCTGCATCTGCAGCGCCTTGCCCCGAGCGAACGCGAGCAAACCCTGCGCGACTTCCTCGGTGGTTTCGACTTCCGTGGAGATCGTTGCGACGAGGCGGTGACCAACTTCTCCGGTGGCGAAAAGGCGCGCTTGGCTCTGGCGCTGATCGCTTGGCAGAAGCCCAACCTGTTGCTTCTGGACGAACCGACCAACCACCTCGACCTGGAAATGCGCCTGGCACTGACAATGGCCCTGCAGGATTTCGCTGGCGCCGTGCTGGTGGTGTCCCACGACCGTCACCTGCTCAAGAGCACCACCGACGAGTTTCTGCTGGTGGCTGATGGTCGTGTGCAGAGCTTCGATGGCGACCTCGACGACTACGCTCGTTGGCTGGTGGATTTCCGCGCGCGCCAGGCTCCCGCCACCAGCGCGCCGGTGAACCCGGACAAGACTGACAAGCGCGCCCAGCGCCAGGCCGCCGCCGCCTTGCGCCAGCAATTGGCTCCGCACAAGAAGGAAGCCGACAAGCTCGAGAAGGACCTGGGCAAGGTGCACGAGCAATTGGCCCGCGTCGAAGAGCGTCTTGGCGATTCCGCCCTCTACGAAGCGGCGCGAAAGGATGAACTACGCGACCTGCTGGCCGAGCAGGCGCGTCTGAAGGGCCGTGAGGCTGAACTTGAAGAGGCTTGGCTTCTGGCTCTGGAAACCCTGGAGGAGCTGCAGCGGCAACTGGAGGCAGCGGATTGATGGATGACCTGCAACTCCTGACGGCTTGGAGCGAGCCACTGATCCGCGCTGCTCAGGTATTGCTGATCGTACTGCTGGCCTGGCTGGTGCAACGCATCGTCACCCGCGGCATCACCCGTCTCGGACAACGTTATCCACAGCTACCTTCGGAGCTGATGCTGCCCCTGCGCGGGCTATTGCGCTGGATGATCCTCGGCAGCGCCTTCATGTTGGTGCTCGAGCGCTTCGGCGTCTCGGCCGAGGTGCTGTGGACTGCCCTGACCGGTTTTGCCGCTGTAGCTGCGGTCGCGTTCTTCGCGATCTGGAGCGTGCTCTCCAACATGTTCTGCGCGGTGTTGATCTTCTCCCTCGGGCCGTTCCGCATGGGCGACAAGGTCGAGGTGGTGGAAAGCGCGGACAAGCCCGGCGTGAAGGGTAGGGTGATCGCTATCAACCTCTTCTACACCACCCTCGAAGACCTCAGCGAAGAAAACCACGGCGCCCTGGTACAAGTGCCCAACAGCCTATTCTTCCAAAAGGCAGTACGCCGCTGGCGCTGACGGCACTGGGCAGCGGTGGGATGAAGGGGTAGGCTCTGCGGCCTGCCCCTTTTTCGTTTCCGAGGTATCTGCCATGGCGCTCCAGACCTGGCTCGCTTTCCTGGTTGCCTGCTGGGTGATCAGCCTCTCACCGGGTGCCGGTGCCATCGCTTCCATGTCCTCCGGGCTGCAATACGGTTTCCTCCGGGGCTACTGGAACGCGCTTGGCCTGCAGATCGGCCTGGCGCTGCAGATCGCCATCGTTGCTGCCGGCGTCGGCGCGATCCTTGCCACTTCCGCCTTGGCCTTCAGCCTGATCAAGTGGTTCGGTGTGGTTTACCTGGTCTATCTCGCGGTCAAGCAGTGGCGGGCCCTGCCCAGCGACATGTCCAACGATTCCGCGGAACGCCCCATCGGCCGTCCGCTCACCCTGGTGCTGCGTGGCTTCCTGGTGAACTTCAGCAATCCCAAGGCGATCGTCTTCATGCTCGCGGTATTGCCGCAGTTCATCGATCCGCATGCGCCGCTTGTGGAGCAGTACTTGGTGATGGGCGTGACCATGATCACCGTCGACCTGATCGTCATGGCCGGCTATACGGGGCTTGCCGCCCGCGTCCTCCGGCTGCTGCGCTCGCCGCGCCAGCAGCGCTTGATGAATCGCAGCTTCGCCGCCCTGTTCGTCGGCGCGGCAGCGTTGCTGGCGACCGTGCGCCGCGCGCCGGTCTGAAGGTTGCGAACTCCGGCGAGCGGGTGCTTGTCGGAATTCTTCCCGTCGGAATCCTTCCTTTCATCGAACTGCCCCGAGCAATTCCAATTGCATTGCAGGCCAGGAATGACGGGGCCTTCAGCAAATTTTCGCAATCTCTGAACGTGATCGGATGAGCGATTTGGGCTTGAGATCAATTGTTAGGAAGGTAACAATTCGTTTCCCCATTCTCATTTGAGATTGACTCATGTTCCCCATTCCGAGATTGCTCAGGTGGCTTCTCGTGCCGCTGATGGCACTCTGCAGTTTCAGCCTGATGGCCGACCAGGCCGACGGCGCCGCGCAGGCCTTGCACCTGCTCAGTTACATCGGGGCCGACTACCCCGCTACCGTAGTCGACGGCAAAGTCATCGACGCCGGCGAATACCGCGAACAGATTGAATTCCTCGGCGCACTGCAGGGCCTGATCGTTGCCCTGCCAGCCCGTGATGGCCAGAAGGAACTGGAGCAGGGCGTTGCCAATCTGTACCAGGCCGTACAGGACAGGCAGAGCGGTGCCGCGGTTGCCCGCCAGGCGCGCCAGTTGGCCACGCGGCTGGCGGCGACTTATGAGGTCAGCCAGGCCCCGCTCATCACACCTGACCCCGCCCGTGGTGCGCCGCTCTACGCGCAGCACTGCAGCGTCTGCCACGGCGATACCGGTGCCGGCGATGGCCCGGCCGGCATGGGCCTGGAGCCGCCGCCGGCCAACCTGCGCGATCAGGCGCGGATGGACCGGTTGAGTCTCTATGACCTCTTCAACACGCTCGGTCTGGGGGTTGAAGGTACCGACATGCCGGCTTTCGCTGACCAGCTGGACGACCGTCAGCGTTGGGATCTGGCGAGCTACATCGCCAGCTTCAGCGCCGACCCGTCGGTGAAGGGCGAGGCCATCTCCCTTGGCGAGCTGGCCGGCCGCACGCCGGAAGAAGTCGGCGCCAGTCAGGGTGCTGCCATCCAGGCGCTGTTCCGAGCCCAGCGCGCCCAGCCGCCGGTGCAACAGCGCGGGCCAAAGGAGCTGATCGGTCATACCCGTTCCACTCTGGAGCAGAGCCTCAAGGCTTACCGTGATGGTGATGCGGATCAGGCCTACGACCTCTCGGTAGCCGCCTACCTTGAAGGCTTCGAACTGGTGGAAAGCTCCCTCGACAACCTCGACACCGTTCAGCGCAAGACCACCGAACGCGCGCTGATGGCTTACCGCCAGGCGCTGCAGGACCGCCAGTCCATTGGGCAGGCCGCGCAACTGCTGGAAAAGGCCACGGCCGAACTGGACAAGTCCGCCGACCTCCTGGGCAGCGATGGCCTGAGCGGTTCGCTGAGTTTCATTTCCAGCTTGCTGATCCTGCTGCGCGAAGGCCTCGAGGCGATCCTGGTGCTGGCGGCGATCCTCGCGTTCCTGCGCAAGACCGACCAGGAGCATGCGATTCGCAGCGTTCATGTGGGCTGGGGCCTGGCCATCGTCGCCGGCTTCGCCACCTGGGCAGTAGCGGCTTTCCTGATCGATGTCGGCGGCGCCCAGCGCGAATTGATGGAAGGTTTCACGGCGCTGTTCGCCTGCGTGATGGTGCTCTGGCTCGGCGTGTGGATGCATGACCGCCGCCACGCCGCTGCGTGGCAGAGTTACATCAAGGAACACCTGTTGAGCAGCAGCGGCCGCTTCGGTTTTGCGACCCTGGCGTTCTTCTCGGTGTACCGCGAGCTGTTCGAAGTGATCCTCTTCTACGAAACCCTCTGGCTGCAGGCGGGACCTGCCGGCCATGGCATGGTCATCGCGGGTGCGGCGACTGCCCTGGTACTGCTGGTGGGTCTGGCCTGGGTCATCCTGCGCGGCTCGGCGAAGCTGCCGCTGGGGACCTTCTTCATGGCCAACGCCATCCTGCTCTGCGCCCTATCGGTGGTGTTCGCCGGTCATGGCGTGGCCGCCCTGCAGGAAGCCGGAGTCCTGGGTACGCGTCCGGTGCCCTTCTTCGAATTCGACTGGCTGGGCATTCATCCTGATGCCTACACGCTGTCGGCCCAAGGGCTGGCATTGCTGGCCATCGCGGCGCTTTACGGCCGCAGCTGGCTGCGCGAGCGCAGCGCGGCGCAGGCCTGACTGGAGGGCGGGGGGTGTAAACTTCTCGCCCTTTTCTTATCTGCGGAATTTTTCCCATGCGCGTCTGGATCGATGCCGATGCCTGCCCCAAGGCAGCCAAGGACCAGGTAATCAAGTTCGCCCTGAAGCGCAAGTTCGAGGTGGTGCTGGTGGCCGGGCAGAGCCAGGTGAAACCAGCCTTCGCCTGCGTGCGACTGGTGGTGGTCCCCAGCGGCCCGGATGCAGCTGACGACTACCTGGTTGACAACGCCTCCCCCGGTGAACTGGTGATCTGCAGCGACGTGCCACTGGCCGATCGCCTGGTGAAGAAGGGCGTTGCGGCGTTGGACCCGCGCGGTCGCGAGTTCGACGAACGCAACATGGGCGAGCGCCTCGCGGTGCGCAACCTGTTCACCGATCTGCGTGACCAGGGCCAGATGGGCGGGGGCCAGGCAGCCTACGGTGAGAAGGAGCGACAGGCCTTCGCCAATTCCCTGGACCGGCTGCTGACCCGCCTCAGCCGGGGCTGAAGCGAGTCGGACTCAATTCACTGCTTGAGGTTGGGTAGCCATCGCCAGGTTCCTGGGATTGGCCAGCCACAGCTTCAGGTTGTCCAGCGACAGCGGGCGGCTGAACAGGTAGCCCTGGATCAGGTCGCAATGGTTCTCGCGCAGAAAACCCAGTTGTTGGGCGGTTTCCACACCTTCGGCGACCACCTTGAGTTGCAGCTTGTGGGCCATGGCGATGATCGCGGCGGTGATCGCCATGTCGTTCTCCTCGGCGGGTATGTCGCGCACGAAGGCGCGATCCACCTTGAGGGTGTCCACCGGTAGGCGGCGCAAGTAGGCCAGCGATGAGTAACCGCTGCCGAAGTCATCGATGGAGATGCTCACGCCCAGCGCGCGAATGGCTTCCAGGATTTCTACCGCGGAGTTGAGATTGCCCATCAGCGCATTCTCCGTGACCTCAAGAGCCAGCGCTCGCGGGTTCAGCCCTGAGCGTTGCAGCTCGATGCCGAGCACCAGCGGCAGGTTGAGGTTGGTGAGGTTAAGCGCTGAGCAATTCACCGCAACGCGCAAGTCCCTATGCCCGGCGTCGTGCAATTCCTTGAGATCGCGGCAGGCGCGGCGGGTCACCCAGGTATCCAGTTCGGCGATGAAACCGTGCTGCTCGGCGATGGTTACGAAGCGCTCAGGGCTGATCATGCCGTGCAGCGGATGGCGCCAGCGCGCCACGGCTTCCAGGCTGACCACGCGGCTGGCATCGCAGGCGACGATGGGCTGGTAGTGAACCTCCAGGGCGTCCTCGTTGAGGGCACGGCGCAAGTCCTGCTCCAGGGTCAGGTTCTCGTGGGCACGCAGTTCGAGGTCAGCACTGAAGCGCTGCCAGCGATTGCGGCCATTCTCCTTGCAGTGACCCAGGGCGAGGCCGGCGTTGCGCAGCAGCTCTTCGTGGTTTTCACCGTCCTGTGGATACAGGCTGATACCCAGGCTGGCGGTAACGCGCAGCTGGCCGCTGGGCAGGCTGATGGGTGCACGTATATGGCCCAGCAGGCGGTCGGCCAGCTCACCTGCGCGAGCGCCATCCTGCAGGGGGCTGAGAATGCAGAACTCGTCGCCGGAGTAGCGTGCCAGCAGATCCTGGTCGTGCAAGGCCGTGCGCAGGCGTTGGGCGACCTGTTGCAGCACCTGGTCCCCGGCGCCGTGACCCAGGCTGTCATTGATACGCTTGAAACTATCCAGGCCAATGAACAGGACGGCGAGCGTGCCCTGGCCTGCGTGCTCCGCCAGCAAGCTGCTGGTCATCCGGGTGAAGGCGCGGCCGTTGAACAGGTTGGTTAGTGGGTCGTGGTGGGTGGCGGTATTGAGCTGATCGGCGGCCATGCGCAAACGGCGTCGTTGCTCCCGAAGGCGCTGCTCGGCCCAGACGGCGCCCAGGCCGGCGACTATCACCAGCAGCGCGATGACGCCAATGGCGATGCCGAGCAGGGTCTGGTTGGTATGGCCAGCGGAGTCCAGGGTCAGTTGGATATCGCGCGGGACTGTCAGGGTCAGCGCCGCCATGCCGGTGAAGTGCATGGAGACGATGGCGGCCCCCATCATCGCGCTCGCAGCCAGGCGCAGGCGCCCAAGGCCTTTGTCGTTTCGTTCGCGGAAGTAGAAGGCAAGCAGCAGAGCGGCCAGCGCCGCACCAATGGCTATGGCTAGCGACAGGGAGAAGAGCAACGGGTCGTAGTAGAGCGATGCCGCGGAGCGGATCGCCGCCATGCCGCTGTAGTGCATGGTGGCAATGCCGATGCCTGCTGTGATCGCTGCCAGCAGGTACTGCCAGGGTCTCAGGCGCTCGCGTCCGATCACTCGCATCACCACATAGGACACCGCGATTGCGATCAGCAGCGAAAGCAGCGTGACACCCGGCGCATAGGAGATGACGAGGGGCGCGCGGAAGGCAAGCATGGCAATGAAGTGCATCGACCATATGCCGCCGCCCAGGGAGAGGGCGCCCACCCAGCGCCAGAGCTCGCGTCCAAACAGGGCACTGCTGTGGCTGACTCGGCGCGCCATGGCCAGGGCGGTGAACGCGGCGGCGCAAGCCACCAGATAGGAGAGCAGTACCAGTGGTGTGGAGTGGCTGCAGTCCAGCAGGGCGATCTGGTCTTCAGGGATGGCGCGGGCGTGGGTCAGGAAGAGCATCGGCGGCGGGGTCCTTTGGGTGCGGACCCGCCATGGGGTGGCACACTGGCATTTTGCCCGCAGTCTAGGCAGTTCCGGCAGCCAAGGCCATGGGCGATGCAGCCGGCCGTCGGACCTGGAGCGATGGTCGAGGGCTCAGCCGCAGAGGTAGGTGCCAGTGCCAACCGCAACCAAAGTGCCGTCGTCGGCGTGCAGTTCCGAACGCACCACGGCAACCTTGTTTCCCGAGCGGAGTAGCACGGCGGTGGCGGTGAAGTGCTGGCCACGACCAGGTCGCAGGTAATCGATGCGCAGGTCGATGGTGCCGAGCTTGGATAGCCGCCCCATGCGCTCCGCTGTGGATAAGTGCTGGTGCCGTTCGAAGGCACCGATCAGCGCCATGGCTCCGCCGACTACATCGAGCAGGCTGGAAATCACTCCACCGTGCAGGATGCCGTGGACGAAATTGCCGATCAGCTCGTCCTTCATCGGAAGGTGCATCACCACCTTCTCGGTGCTCATCTCTCCTAGCTGAATGCCGAGCACGCGGTTGAATGGAATGCGTTCGAAGAAGCCGGCGACGGCTTGCTGGAGTTCGGGGGTGAGGATGAAATCGGTCTGGCTCATGACGCCTCCTGGGAACATCGATTGGCTCGACGCTGCCTCAGGAGTGGTCGGGGTGCCAAGGGGGGCGGCGGGAGTGGCAGGTGGATTGGCCGGATCGACACGGAGCGGGTAGCCGAAGCCACCCGCCCGAGGTATCAGTGGGCCAGTTCCAGTACGCGGTCCACCAGCTTGTAGATACCGCCGGCGGCTTCGCTGATGGATTGGGCGAGCATGTAGGCTGGGGTGGTCACCAGCTTGCGTTTCTGGTCTTCGACGATTTCACCAACCACGCATTCCACATGCTGCGCGCCCATCTCGGCCAGGGCTGCCGCGGTGCCAGCGTCATTGCCGATGGTGCAGCTCACGCCTTCGCCGTAGATCTTCGCCGCCAGGGCTGGGGCGATGCAGATCAGGCCAACTGGCTTGCCGGCTTCGGCGAAACCGCGGGCGGCGGCCAGTACGTCGGGCTGCACGGTGCAGTTGGCGCCGCTGATGGCGAAGTCGGAGAGGTTCTTCGCCGCGCCGAAGCCGCCGGGAATGATCAGGGCGTCGAAGTCGTCGGCTTTCAGTTCGCGCACGTCGCTGATCTCGCCGCGGGCGATACGCGCCGATTCCACCAGCACGTTACGGCTTTCCGGCATCTCTTCGCCGGTGGTGTGGTTGATCACGTGGTGCTGGGCGATGTTCGGCGCGAAGCACTGGACCTTGGCACCGCGCTGGTCCAGGCGCAGCAGGGTGATCACACTCTCGTGGATCTCCGCACCATCGTAAACGCCACAGCCGGACAGGATCACGGCAACTTTCTTGGTCATGGACATCTCCAGGTCATTGGGGGGGGTCCCAGGTTCTCGCGCAGGAACGCCAGTGCGCGTCGCTGGGCATCCTGGGCCAGGCCGGGTTGGTAGGTATTCAGGTCGCTGCGCTGATCGAATACATGGTCGGCGTTGTCGTACTGCACCAGTTCCAGGCGCTCGCCATCGAGGCTATCGAGGGCCGAAAGGCATTGCTGGTGGTCGGTGATGTGGTCCTTCGCGCCGAGGAACATCAGCACAGGGGCGCTATGTCCGAGACCGTCGCGCAGGTGGGCGGGGAATCCGCAGTAGGGGTAGTAGGCGATCACGCCGCGCACACCGGCCAGTGCACCTCTGCCGGTGGCGGGGAAACCGTGGCCGGCGCTGCCGTCGTAGGAGAGCGCATCGAGGATGGTCCAGCCTCCGTGTGAGTATCCGAGCAGGGCCAGCTTGCTGCTGTCGATCGCCGGGTTCTGCCGCGCCAACGCCAGCGCAGCGTAGACATCGACGGCGCGTTCGTTGCCCCACAGACGCTTGCCGTCGCAGACCGGGCGCCAGTCCTTGATGCCGCGGGCAGCATGGCTGTCGACGAACATCACGGCGTAGCCGGCGGGGAGCAGCCAGGCTTTCACGTTGCGCATGAACAGCGGGCTCTGGCCGCTGCAGCCGTGAAACACCATTACGGTGGGGAAAGGGCCGTTGCCTTGCGGAGTGAACAGGCTGAGGTGCGGTGCCAGGCGCTGTTCCGCCGCCGACAGGTCGGCGGTCTGCGGCAGCAGGGCATCACGATAGGGATAGAGTCCGAGCAGGGCGGCGCAGGCCAGGAGAAGCAGGGCGATCAGGGCGGGTTTCAGAAGTTTTCGCATGCTGTCGTCATATGCCGCTTGGGTTGGCACGCCATGCCGGGAAGCCGGACGGGCTGTGGGAGTAGCATCCCGGGTACTGGATGAATGTCGTCATTTCGTGGCGGCATTTCGTACAGGCCCTGACGAGCAATCCTAGCAGGCTGGGGAATCGGGCCGCGAGCGCCGCGCCGCCCGCTTCACCGTCTGTGGGTCACCGGACAAGAACTACGATAAGGGTTGTCCCATGAATTACGTGCTTTATGCCGTGCCTTTCTTCTTCCTGCTGATCGGCATCGAACTGATGGTCGACCGTTGGCGTGGGATGCGCACTTACCGTACCGCCGATGCCCTGAACAGCCTGAGCGCTGGCGTGCTGTCCACCACCAGCGGCCTGCTGACCAAGGTGGTGGGGCTGCTGACCTACACCTTCGCCTGGCAACACATGGCCCTGTTCGAGCTGTCGGCGTCGAGCCTCTGGGTGTGGCTGCTGGCCTTCGTTTTCTATGATTTCTGTTACTACTGGAACCACCGACTGGGCCATGAGCGCAACGTCCTCTGGGCCGCCCACTCGGTGCACCACCAGAGTGAGGAGTACAACCTCTCCACCGCCCTGCGGCAGACCAGCACGGGCTTTCTTTTCGGTTGGATTTTCTACCTGCCGATGGCCGCTGCCGGTGTACCTCCGCTGGTGTTCCTCAGCGTCGGTGCGCTGAACCTGCTCTACCAGTTCTGGGTGCACACCCGGCATGTGCCCAAGCTGGGCTGGTTCGAATGGTTCTTCATCACACCGTCCAACCATCGGGTCCACCACGCGCAGAACCCGGTGTACATGGATCGCAATTACGGCGGCGTGTTCATCCTCTGGGATCGCCTGTTCGGTACCTTCCAGGAAGAGCTGGAAGAGGAGCCGGTAATCTTCGGCGTGACCACGCCGCTGGCCAGCTGGAACCCGCTCTGGGCCAACCTGCAGTTCTATGTGCAGCTCTGGCGAGATGCCGCGCGTGCTGAGTCCCGGTGGGACAAGCTGCGTATCTGGTTCATGCGTACCGGCTGGCGCCCGGCGGATGTCGCCGCGCGTTATCCACAGGCCAAGCCGGACCTGTCGCTCTTCGTCAAATTCGAGGTGCCGCTGGGGCTGCCTCAGAAGTGGTACGCCGGCCTTCAGTTCGCACTCTACGTAGTGGCCGGGACCTGGCTGCTGGGGACCGGCAGCGAGGTTTCAGTGGCCGGGCTGCTGCTGGCCTGGGCCTGGATGGCCTTCGGTCTCTACGTCATCGGTAGCTGGCTGGAGAACCGCCCGTGGGCGCGTTGGCTGGAAGTGACGCGATTGGCAGTGAACTGGCCGGTGTTCTCGGCCTGTACGGTGCTGGGATTGCTGCCGATGGGAGCGGCGGGGTGGGGCCTGCTCGCGCTCTACAGCCTGGTCAGTCTGGCCGCGCTGTTCGGCCTGCAGCGCCGCGCGGCGGCACTGGCGGTCTGATCAGCTGTTCTTGCCGTTGTTACGCAGGCGACGCCTCAGCCAGAGGAGGCCGCCGATGGCCACCAGAGCGCCGAGTACCATCAGCTCGTAGCGCTTGAGGTTGCCGAGCATTCCTTCCAGCACGGCGCCGAAGTGGAACGCGGCGAATCCCAGGGCCAGGGCCCAGATCAAGGCGCCGATGCCGTTCAGGATCAGGTAACGCAGTGGCGGATAGCCGGACAGGCCGATGGCCACCGGCATCACGGTGCGCAACCCGTAGACGAAGCGGAAGCTCAGGACCCAGATATCCGGGTGACGGCGGATGTGCGCCAGAGCGCGGTCGCCCATGGCTTGCCAACGCGGCTTGCGGGCAAGGATCTGACGACCCTTGTGGCGGCCCAGGTAGTACCAGAGCTGGTCGCCGGCATAGCTGCCGAAGAACGCCGTGGCAACCACGGCGTTGATGTCCATGTAGCCCCGGAAGGCGAGGAAGCCGGCCAGGACCAGGATCGTCTCACCCTCGAAGAACGTGCCGAGGAAGAGGGCGAAATAACCGAAATCCTGGAGAAATTGTTGCAGCATGGTTGGGTTGCGCAGCGAAATGAACGCGCAGCCTAACCGGGATGACGCCCTGGGAAAAGCTCCGACCTCCGGTGAATGCCATCAGATTGACCACGGACAATCCCCGAATGCCGCCACAAGGCCCGTACGCCGGTCGACGTGACCACGGGTCACTGTGCCGCATTGTTACCATTCGGTCATAATCGGCCCTTATATTTGTCACACTGCGTCCGTTCCGGGCCCTGGAGTCTGCTGTGAGCTTTACCCCCGCCAACCGCCTGTTTCCCGCAACCCGCCTGCGCCGCAACCGTCGTGATGATTTTTCCCGCCGCCTGGTGCGCGAGAACGTCCTGACTATCGACGACCTGATCCTGCCGGTATTCGTGCTGGACGGTGAGAACCGCCGCGAAGCCGTGCCGTCGATGCCCGGCGTCGAGCGCCTGTCCATCGACCTGTTGCTCAAGGAAGCCGAGGCCTGGGTCGAGTTGGGGATTCCGGCGCTGGCGCTCTTCCCGGTGACTCCTCTGGAGAAGAAATCCCTCGATGGCGCCGAAGCGTGGAACCCGGGCGGCATTGCCCAGCGCGCCATCCGCGCCCTGCGTGACCGCTTCCCGGAATTGGGCGTGATCAGCGACGTCGCCCTGGACCCCTTCACCACCCACGGCCAGGACGGCATCCTCGACGAGAATGGCTATGTGCAGAACGACATCACTGTCGACGCACTGGTCAAGCAGGCGCTGTCCCACGCCGAGGCCGGCGCCCAGGTGGTGGCACCCTCGGACATGATGGATGGCCGTATCCAGGCAATTCGCGAAGCCCTGGAACTGGCTGATTTCCCCAACGTGCGCATCATGGCCTACTCGGCCAAGTACGCCAGCGCCTACTACGGTCCCTTCCGTGATGCGGTCGGCTCTGCAGCCAACCTTGGCAAGGGCAACAAGGCCAGCTACCAGATGGACCCGGCCAACACCGACGAGGCCCTGCATGAAGTGGCCGCGGACCTGGCCGAAGGCGCCGACATGGTGATGGTCAAGCCGGGCATGCCTTACCTCGACATCGTTCGTCGGGTGAAGGATGAATTCCGCGTGCCGACTTTTGTCTACCAGGTCAGCGGCGAGTACGCCATGCACATGGCAGCCATCCAGAACGGCTGGCTGAGCGAGGCGGTGATCCTCGAATCCCTGGTCGCCTTCAAACGCGCCGGCGCGGATGGCATCCTCACCTATTTCGCCGTACGCGCCGCAGAAATGCTCAAGACGGGAGCCTGATCTCCCCCCAGGAACTGCAGATGAACACCGAAGGACTCAACCCCAGCGCATTGCTCGAACCCCTGAAGGAAGCCACCGAAGTTCCGGTGGTCCCTCCGGCTCCCGAGGCCCCCGCCCCCGCCCCCGCGCCAGTCGCAGAAGCGGTGCCTGCCCCGGCCCCCGCGCCGGCGCCATTGGTGGTGCCGAGCCTGGATGACAGCAGCCTGTACATCCACCGTGAGCTGTCCCAGTTGCAGTTCAACATCCGCGTGCTGGAACAGGCGCTGGATGAGTCCTATCCGTTGCTCGAACGTCTGAAGTTCCTGCTGATTTTTTCCAGCAACCTCGATGAGTTCTTCGAGATTCGCGTCGCCGGCCTGAAGAAGCAGATCACCTTCGCCCGCGAGCAGGCTGGCGCCGACGGACTGCTGCCGCATCAGGCCATGGCGCGTATCAGCGAGCTGGTGCACGAACAGGTGACCCGCCAGTACAGCATCCTCAACGACATCTTGTTGCCGGAGCTGGCCAAGCACCAGGTCAACTTCATCCGTCGCCGTTACTGGACCGCCAAGTTGAAGGCCTGGGTGCGTCGCTACTTCCGTGACGAGATCGCGCCGATCATCACCCCCATCGGCCTGGACCCGACGCACCCCTTCCCGTTGCTGGTTAACAAGAGCCTGAACTTTATCGTCGAGCTGGAGGGGGTGGATGCCTTCGGCCGCGACTCAGGCCTGGCCATTATCCCTGCTCCGCGCTTGCTGCCGCGGGTCATCCGGGTGCCGGAAGACATCGGTGGGCCGGGGGACAACTTCGTATTCCTGTCTTCGATGATCCACGCCCATGCCGATGACCTTTTCCCCGGCATGAAGGTGAAAGGCTGCTACCAGTTCCGGCTGACCCGTAACGCCGACCTCTCGGTGGACACCGAGGACGTCGACGACCTGGCCCGCGCGCTGCGTGGCGAGCTCTTCTCGCGCCGCTACGGTGACGCGGTGCGCCTGGAAGTGGCGGACACCTGCCCGAAAAACCTCTCGGACTACCTGCTCAAGCAGTTCAACCTGGGCGAGAGCGAGCTGTACCAGGTCAATGGCCCGGTGAACCTGACCCGCCTGTTCAGCATCACCGGTCTGGAAAGCCACCCGGAGCTGCAGCACCCGACCTTCACGCCGGTCATCCCCAAGCTGCTGCAGAAGGCCGAGAACCTGTTCAGCGTGGTGGGTAAACAGGACATCCTGCTGTTGCACCCCTTCGAGTCCTTCACCCCGGTGGTGGACTTCCTGCGCCAGGCCGCCAAGGATCCCAACGTCCTGGCGATCAAGCAGACCCTGTACCGCGCCGGTGCCAACTCCGAGATCGTCGACTCCCTGGTGGAGGCGGCGCGCAACGGCAAGGAGGTCACTGTGGTGATCGAACTGCGGGCGCGTTTCGATGAGGAGTCCAACCTGCAACTGGCCAGCCGACTGCAGCAGGCCGGTGCCGTGGTGATCTACGGCGTGGTGGGTTTCAAGACTCACGCCAAGATGATGCTGATCCTGCGGCGCGAGAACGGCGAGCTGCGCCGCTACGCGCACCTAGGTACCGGTAACTACCACGCCGGCAACGCGCGCCTGTACACCGACTACAGCATGCTGACGGCCGATGACGCGCTCTGCGAGGACCTGCACAAGCTGTTCAACCAATTGATCGGCATGGGCAAGACGCTGCGCATGAAGAAGCTGCTGCACGCGCCCTTCACCTTGAAGAAGACCTTGCTCGACATGATCGCCCGCGAGGCGCTGCACGCCAGCGAGGGCAAGCCGGCGCACATCATGGTCAAGGTCAACGCGCTGACCGATCCCAAGGTCATTCGTGCGCTGTACAAGGCCAGCCAGAGCGGTGTGCGAATCGACCTCGTCGTTCGCGGCATGTGCTGCCTGCGCCCGGGAATCCCAGGTGTGTCGCACAACATCCAGGTTCGTTCGATCATCGGTCGCTTCCTTGAGCACAGCCGGATCTACTACTTCCTCAACGGTGGCGACGAGAAGATGTACCTCTCCAGCGCCGACTGGATGGAGCGCAACCTCGACATGCGCGTCGAGACCTGCTTCCCCGTGGAAGGCAAGAAGCTGCTCACCCGCGTGAAGAAAGAGCTCGAGGCCTACATCAGCGACAACACCCAGAGCTGGGTGCTGCAGCCGGATGGCCGCTACCTGCGCAACAGCCCGAGTGGCAACCAGAACTCGCGCAACGCCCAGGCCACCCTGCTGGACAAGCTGACCAACCCGCCAATCAGCGCACGCTGATCGCGCAAATGAAAACGGGGCCCGCGGGCCCCGTTCTCGTTTCTGCGATTCTCGGCTTCAGCTCACCTTGAGCACGAAGTCGATGCGTTTCAGCCACTCGGCTTCCTGCTCGAAGTCCGCCTGGGTCAATGGATTGGCCTCTAGCCAGTCCTTCGGGAACTGCACTTCGAAGTTGTTGCCGGAGGCCCGGAGCTGGACTCTGGGCATGGCCGAGGTGCCACGAATGTGGTGGAAGAGAATGGCAAAGCGCAGCAGCACGCAAAGGCGCAGCAGCTTCACACCTTCCTCGCCGAATTCGGCGAACCTGTCCTTCGGGATATTGCGGCGGTGGCCGCGCACCAGCAGGGCGAGCATCAACTGGTCCTGACGGGAAAAGCCGGGCAGGTCCGAGTGCTCGATCAGATAGGCGCCGTGCTTGTGGTACTGGTAGTGGGCGATGTCCATGCCTATTTCATGAACGCGCGCGCCCCACAGCAGCAAGTCACGATGCCAGTCATCGTCAAGGCCCCAGCTGTCGGCGACCTGCTCCAGGGATGCAAGGGCCTTGGCTTCGACCCGAGCGGCCTGCTCGAGGTCCACATGGCAGCGCTCCATCAGCGCGCTCAAGGTGCGCTCGCGCACGTCCTCGTGGTGGTGGCGGCCCAGCAGGTCGTAGAGCACGCCTTCGCGCAGTGCCCCTTCGGAGTGGTTCATGTGCTTGAGTTCGAGCGCCTCGAAGATGGCCTCGGTGATCGCCAGGCCGGCAGGGAAGATCGGTCTGCGGTCCGGCTTGATGCCGTCGATGTCGAGCTTCTCCACGTCGCCCAGCTTGAACAGCTTGCGCTTGAGCCAGGCCAACCCTTCCGGGTTGATCTCGCCATTACCGAGCCCAGCGGCCTGGATCGCCAGGCCTACTGCGCGGATGGTGCCGGAGGCGCCCACGGCTTCCTGCCAGCCGAGGCGGCGCAGACTGTACTCGATGCCCATCAACTCGAGGCGAGCGGCGGTGTAGGCCTGGGCATAGCGGGCCGGAGTGATCTTGCCGTCGCGGAAATAGCGCTGGGTGTAGCTCACGCAACCCATCTGAAGGCTTTCCCGCAGTTGCGATTCGAAGCGCTGGCCGATGATGAACTCGGTGCTGCCGCCGCCGATGTCAGCCACCAGTCGACGACCGGGGGTGTCCGGCAGGGTGTGGGAGACGCCCAGGTAGATGAGGCGCGCTTCCTCGCGGCCAGAGATGACTTCCACCGGGTGTCCGAGGACTTCTTCGGCGCGGCGGATGAACTCGGCACGGTTGTGCGCTTCGCGTAGGGCGTTGGTGCCGACGATGCGAACCGCGCCTTCCGGCAGCCCGGCGATCATCTGGGCGAAGCGGCGCAGGCAGTCGATGCCGCGCTGCATGGACTCTTCATTTAGGTTGCGGTCTTCGTCCAGGCCTGCCGCCAACTGCACCTTGTCGCCGAGCCGTTCCAGGATTCGGATCTCGCCATGGTCGACCTTCGCCACCACCATGTGGAAGCTGTTCGAGCCGAGGTCGATGGCGGCGATCAGGGACGGGATTTCGGCGGGCTTCTGCGGCATGGTTTCGGGTCTCGAGGCTGAACCGCGCAATCCTGCCACGGTTGTCCGGTCGCGCCAATGCGAATAGCGGTACGTTCGTGCCAGTATTACGCGGACCGCGAACAGTGGTTGGGATGCGGCTTTCTCTGGCGAATAGCTGGCTGTGCACACTATAGGTGGGATATGACAGTCGCGCGTCACCGCGGCCGACGGTCCGCCCGAGCGGCGCGTGGGTCGGATGCCGAATTGACGTTGGCGCCCCCATCCATCAGTTTTGCCCAGCATCGCCATAGCAAAGCTCAATCGCCCTTGGCTTTCGGTCCTGGGAAAGCCGGGATATGATGGCTCCACTTTTTTGCTTCCGAACCACGGAGATCATTCCATGAGCGAATTCATCACCAACGTCACCGATGCCAGCTTCGAGCAGGACGTGCTCAAAGCCGACGGCGCGGTGCTGGTCGACTACTGGGCCGAGTGGTGCGGTCCGTGCAAAATGATTGCTCCGGTCCTCGACGAAATCGCCAAGGACTACCAGGGCAAACTGAAAGTCTGCAAGCTGAACATCGACGAGAACCAGGACACTCCGCCGAAGTACGGCGTGCGTGGCATCCCGACCCTGATGCTGTTCAAGAACGGCAACGTCGAAGCGACCAAGGTTGGCGCCCTGTCCAAGTCCCAACTGGCTGCCTTCCTCGACGCCAACATCTGATGTTGCGCGGCCTTCAGCGCCGCCGGAACAGCTTCAGAAGCGTCCCGAAGAAGCCCCGCGAAATGCGGGGCTTTTTCATTGGAGTGCACTAGACTCCCCGTTGCGCCGGTGTTACATTCGGACCGCTGCTTTTTCTTGCAGCCCTCCACGCCGTCGCCGACGCACTCCTATTCGAATAAGCACAGCGATCCTGTCGCCTTCTCTGCGGCGCGGCCTAAAAAGCTCAAAGCTTTCCCTTCTCCATTCTATCTACGTCATTCCTATGAATCTGACCGAACTCAAGCAAAAGCCGATTGGCGAACTTCTGGAAATGTCCGACGCAATGGGCCTGGAGAACATGGCCCGTTCGCGCAAGCAGGACATCATCTTCGCCCTGCTGAAAAAGCACGCGAAGAGCGGCGAGGAGATCTCCGGTGATGGCGTGCTGGAGATTCTCCAGGACGGCTTCGGCTTCCTGCGCTCCGCCGACTCTTCCTACCTGGCCGGCCCTGACGATATCTACGTCTCGCCCAGCCAGATCCGTCGCTTCAACCTGCGCACGGGCGACACTATCGTCGGCAAGATTCGTCCGCCCAAGGAAGGCGAGCGTTACTTCGCGTTGCTCAAGGTCGACTCCATCAACTACGACCGCCCCGAGAACGCCAAGAACAAGATCCTGTTCGAGAACCTCACGCCCCTGTTCCCCAATGAGCGCCTGAAGATGGAGGCCGGCAACGGCTCCACCGAAGACCTCACCGGCCGTGTGATCGATCTCTGCGCACCGATCGGCAAGGGCCAGCGCGGCCTGATCGTGGCACCGCCGAAAGCGGGCAAGACGATCATGCTGCAGAACATCGCGGCCAACATCACCCGCAACAACCCCGAGTGCCACCTGATCGTCCTACTGATCGACGAGCGCCCGGAAGAAGTGACCGAGATGCAGCGCACCGTGCGCGGTGAAGTGGTCGCCTCCACCTTCGACGAGCCGCCGACCCGCCACGTGCAGGTTGCCGAGATGGTGATCGAGAAGGCCAAGCGCCTGGTCGAGCACAAGAAGGACGTGGTCATCCTGCTGGACTCCATTACCCGTCTGGCGCGTGCCTACAACACCGTGATCCCGAGCTCCGGCAAGGTGCTCACCGGTGGTGTCGACGCCCACGCCCTGGAGAAGCCCAAGCGCTTCTTCGGTGCCGCGCGCAACATCGAGGAAGGCGGCTCGCTGACCATCCTCGCCACCGCGCTGGTAGAAACCGGTTCGAAGATGGATGAAGTCATCTACGAAGAGTTCAAGGGCACCGGCAACATGGAACTGCCGCTGGACCGTCGCATTGCCGAGAAGCGCGTGTTCCCGGCCATCAACATCAACAAGTCCGGTACCCGCCGCGAAGAGCTGCTGACTGCCGAAGACGAGCTGCAGCGCATGTGGATCCTGCGCAAGCTGCTGCACCCGATGGATGAGATCGCCGCCATCGAGTTCCTGCTCGACAAGCTGAAAGACACCAAGACCAACGACGAATTCTTCCTCTCGATGAAGCGCAAGTAAGTCTTGGATGTGCCGCAAAAGCCGGGGAAACCCGGCTTTTGCATTTCTGCACTGGCCCTTTGTTCTTCTGAATAACCCAGTTCGGCGCTAAACTTTGCGCCCCGACCTGCACGCCCCAAGAGGCTCAAGCATGCAGTATCGCGATCTGCGCGACTTTATCAGCGGCCTGGAGCAGCGCGGCGAGCTCAAGCGCATCGCCACTCCAGTGTCACCGGTGCTGGAAATGACCGAAATCTGCGACCGCACCCTGCGCAAGCAGGGCCCGGCGCTGTTGTTCGAAAAGCCCACCGGCTTCGACATTCCGGTGCTCGGCAACCTCTTTGGCACTCCCGGCCGAGTGGCCTTGGGGATGGGCGCCGAGGACGTCGGCGAGCTGCGCGAGATCGGCAAGCTGCTGGCCTTCCTCAAGGAGCCCGAGCCGCCCAAGGGTCTCAAGGACGCCTGGTCCAAGCTGCCGATCTTCAAGAAGGTCATCGCCATGGCGCCCAAGGTGCTGAAGGATGGCCCATGCCAGGAAGTGGTGGAGGAGGGCGACGATGTCGACCTCACCAGGCTGCCGGTGCAAACCTGCTGGCCGGGCGACGTCGCCCCGCTGATTACCTGGGGCCTGACCGTCACCCGCGGCCCGAACAAGGAGCGCCAGAACCTCGGCATCTATCGCCAGCAGGTGATCGGCCGCAACAAGGTCATCATGCGCTGGCTAAGCCACCGCGGCGGCGCGCTGGATTATCGCGAGTGGTGCGCCAAACACCCTGGCCAGCCGTTCCCTGTCGCGGTAGCCCTCGGCGCGGATCCGGCGACCATCCTCGGCGCCGTGACGCCCGTGCCGGACTCCCTTTCCGAATATGCCTTCGCCGGCCTGCTGCGGGACAACCGTACCGAACTGGTGAAATGCCTTGGCAGTGACCTGCAGGTGCCGGCCAGCGCGGAGATTGTTCTTGAGGGGGTGATCCACCCTGGAGAGATGGCTGACGAAGGTCCCTATGGTGACCACACCGGCTACTACAACGAAGTGGATCGCTTCCCGGTGTTCACCGTGGAACGCATCACTCGCCGGCAGAAACCTATCTACCACAGCACCTACACCGGCCGGCCGCCGGATGAGCCGGCCATCCTCGGCGTGGCGCTGAACGAAGTCTTCGTGCCGATCCTGCAGAAGCAGTTCCCCGAGATCGTCGATTTCTACCTGCCGCCGGAAGGTTGCTCCTACCGCATGGCGGTGGTGACCATGAAGAAGCAGTATCCCGGCCACGCCAAGCGCGTAATGCTGGGTGTCTGGTCGTTCCTGCGACAGTTCATGTACACCAAGTTCGTCATAGTCACCGATGACGACGTCAATGCGCGGGACTGGAACGACGTGATCTGGGCCATCACCACGCGCATGGACCCCAAGCGCGACACGGTGATGATCGACAACACGCCGATCGACTACCTGGACTTCGCCTCGCCCATCTCAGGCCTCGGCTCGAAGATGGGCCTGGACGCCACTCACAAGTGGCCGGGCGAGACCAACCGCGAATGGGGTCGGGTAATCGTCCAGGACGAAGCGGTCAAGCGCCGCGTCGACGAGCTGTGGTCCTCTCTGGGAATCGACTGATGCGTGTCACTCTGCAACCCTCCGGCGCAATCATCCAGACGGCTCCCAGCGAGCGCATCCTGGATGCGGCGCGTCGGCTCGGCTACGAGTGCCCGCAAAGCTGCCGCAACGGGAACTGTCATGTTTGCGCGGCCCTGCTGGTGGAAGGACGAGTACTCCAGAACGGCGCAGAACTGACGCAGGGCGAGCTGTTCACCTGCCTGGCCGAGCCCCTTGAAGACTGCGTCCTGCACTGGGATGGTGTGCTGGCGCCGGGTGAATTACCGGTGCGAAGCCTGAGTTGCCAGCTCACCGAGTGTTCGTCCGTGGGGGGCGATGTCTGGCGTGTGCGCCTGCGTGCCCCGGCAGGCAAGCCGCCGCGCTATCACGCTGGCCAGTACCTGTTGATCGAACGGGACGACGGCGAGTCCTCAGCCTTTTCCATGGCTTCGGCGCCCAGCGCCGGGCGGGATATCGAACTGCACATTCTCGGTCGTGAGAACAGCGCCAAGGCGCTGCTCGCGCAACTGCAGCGCACTCGTATGGCCAAGGTCCGCATGCCCTTCGGCGATACCCACCTGGCGGAGTTGCCGGAAGGTCCGCTGGTGCTGATTGCCGCAGGCACGGGGATGGGGCAGATACACAGTCTGATCGAACACTGCCGGGCCACCGGTTTCAAGCACCCGGTGCACCTCTACTGGGGCGTGCGCCAGCCGGAGGACTTCTACGAGTTGGTCCATTGGAGCGACTGGCAGGGTCTGGAAAACTTGATCCTGCACAAGGTGGTCAGCGACCCCTGTGATTGGCAGGGACGTCGCGGTCTGCTGCACGAAGTCGTGTGCGAGGACTTCCCTGACCTCAAGCAACTGCACGTCTACGCGAGCGGTTCCCCAGCGATGGTCTACGCCACCTTGGACGCCCTGGTTGCCGCAGGGATGGATGCCCATCAGATGCGCGCGGACGTGTTCGCCTACGCCCCGCGTTCCTGATTCCCGGACATCAAAAAAGACCGCCCTCGGGCGGTCTTTTTCATTCTTGTAGGGTGAAGTGTCAGCGTACCTCGACCACCACCTTGCCCACTGCCTGGCGCGTGGCCAGGGCATTGATGGCGTCGCTAGCGCGCTCCAGCGGGAACGTCTGGGACACCAGCGGCTTGAGTTTGCCTTCGGCATACCAGGCGAACAACTGCTGGAAGTTGGCCAGGTTGTCCTGGGGCTGACGCTGGGCGAACGAGCCCCAGAACACGCCAACCACCGAGGCGCCCTTGAGCAGGGCCAGGTTCACTGGAAGCTCGGGGATGCGGCCGCTGGCAAAACCCACCACCAGCAGGCGACCGTTCCAGTTGATCGAGCGCACGGCAGCATCGAACAGGTCGCCGCCGACCGGATCGTAGATCACGTCGGCGCCCTGGCCGCCTGTCAGCTCCTTGACGCGATCCTTGAGACTTTCTTCGCTGTAGTTGATCAGCGCATCGGCCCCGGCGGCCTTGGCCACTGCCAGTTTTTCCGCACTGCTGGCCGCAGCGATCACTCGTGCTCCCATCGCCTTGCCGATCTCCACCGCCGCCAGGCCTACACCGCCGGAGGCACCCAGCACCAGCAGGGTCTCGCCGGGTTGCAGGTTAGCGCGCTGCTTGAGCGCGTGCATCGACGTGCCGTAGGTCATGCCAAAAGCCGCGGCGGAATTGAAGTCGATACCCTTCGGAATCGGCATTACGTTGTAGGACGGCACGGCCACTTGCTCGGCGAAGCTACCCCAGCCGGTCAGCGCCATCACGCGATCACCAGGCTTGAGGTGGCTGACCTTCTCACCCACCGCCGCGACCACGCCTGCCGCTTCACCACCCGGAGAGAACGGGAAGGGCGGCTTGAACTGGTACTTGCCTTCGATGATCAGCGTGTCGGGGAAGTTGACCGCCGCCGCATGGACGTCGATCAGGATCTCGTTCTTTTTGGGCTCGGGGCTGGCGACTTCCTCCAGCACCAGAGTATCGGCGGGACCGAAGGCTTTGCACAGGACGGCTTTCATCGCGGAGCTCCTTGGCTTGGGGCTCTGGCCCCGGGCATGTGGCCTTGCAGTGTAGGTTGGGGGGCAGGGCGGTCAATCAGCATGGCCGCGCCTGATAGGCCTGCATAAACGGAGGTCTTGGGGCTTGCCGCCGCTGTGGCTATGCTAGGCGGCATTCGTGCTGAGGATGACCCTGGTGAAAAGACTGACTGCATTGCTGCTGGCACTGACCCTTCCCCTGCTGGCAGTGGCCAATGAGAAAGAAGAGCCCAAGGAAGGTGAGGCACCCAAGGTCGCCTATATCGATCTGGTGCCTTCCCTGGTCGGCAACTATGGCCCCGGCCCTCGCCTGAAGTACTACAAGGCCGATGTTTCCCTGCGCGTCTCCGGCCCCGAGGCGCAGGACAAGGTGACTCGTCATGAGCCGCTGATCCGCAATCAGTTGGTGATGCTGTTCTCCCAGCAGACCGACGAGAGCCTGGCCTCCTCCGACTCGAAGGAAAAGCTTCGCCAGGAAGCCCTCAAGCAAGTGCAGCAGGTATTGCACAGCGAAGAAGGCGAGCCACTGGTGGACGACCTGCTGTTCAACAATCTGATCATTCAACCCTGACCTTTCTCCCACAGGCAGGTGCGATTGCGCCCTTCGTGCTTGGCCCGGTAGAGCGCGGCGTCGCTGCGTGATACCAGGCTGTCGGGCTGCTCTTCGCGGGCCGGGTCAGAGACGGCGATGCCGATGCTCAACGTCAGCAGCCCCTCGGGACTGCCGGGGTGCTCGATCTGCAGTTCCGCCACGTGCGCCATTACCCGTTCGGCAACATGTCGTGCGCCGTCTTCGGCGGTGTTGGCGAGGATGATGGCGAACTCCTCCCCGCCGTAACGGCAGGCCACGTCACCTTCACGTTGCAGGCTCTGCTGGAGCGCCTGGGCGACCTGGCGCAGCGCATCATCGCCCGCCTGGTGACCAAGTTGGTCGTTGAACGCCTTGAAGTGATCCACATCCAGCATCAGCAATGCCAGCGGCGCACCGAGGCGGCGCAGGCGGCGCCACTCACCGTTCAACTGTCGGTCGAAATAGCGCCGGTTGTATAGCCCGGTCAGGCCATCCAGCTGAGAAAGTCGCTGCAGGCGCGCCTCCAGTTCCAGTCGCTCGCGATTGTCGCGAGAGACGCCGATCAGGTAGTCGCGACCATTCTGACTCACCAGTTGCGCACTGATTTCCGCTGCCTGGAGGCTGTCATCGGCGCGGCGCATCTCGCGCTGGAAAATACCCGAGTTGCCATCCCGGCGAGCCTGGCGCACCAGCTCCAGCCAGGTGTGGAAGCCGGGCATGAGTTGCTCAGGATCTTCCTTGAGTAGCCGGCGAAAGGTTTCGGCGCTGTAGCCGAGGCTTGCGTAGGTGGCGGGGTTCATGTGCAGGATCTCGCGATTGGCGAGATCGAAGATGAACAGGCCGTCATGGCTGGAATCGGTCAGGTCGAGTACCAGTTGCAGGCGTTCGCGGCTGTCACGCAGATCCTGCTCGGCGTGTTCGCGCTGGCTGACTTCTTCGTTCAGGCGCCGATAGCCGATCTGTAGCGCGCTGGCGCGACGGGCATTCTCCAGCGCCAGGGCGAGGGCGGCGACCAGTAACAGGCTGGTGAGCAGGCCGGCGCCGAGGACGACTTGGGGCAGCGGCGAGCTGAGCTGTTCCACCAGTTTGGCGGTCGGGGAGAGCTGCAGGGCGAAGTTGCTGTTGTTGAGCAGGTGCAGCGGAACGCGCTGGCTGAGGCTGTTCAGGGTTTCCGGTCGCTGCTGGAGGTAGATGGCTTGACCGGACTCCAGCAACTGGACGCTGAAGTCGCGATTGTCGAGGCTGCCGAGCAGCGCATCCATCAGCGATTCGACGCGGAATACGCCCTGGAGGAAGCCATCGAAGGTGCGGCTGCCCTGCTCGTTGCTGATAAACAGCGGGGTGTAGAGGATGACGCCACGTCCGCCCTGAACCAGGGCAAAGCTGTTGGACATCTGCGGTTCACCGCTGGCCTTGGCCTGCATGGCGAGATTGAAGTTGGGATGAATGCGCGTCAGGCGGAAACCAATAGCCGCCTCGTTGCCTTTTTCCGGCATGACCCAGCGCATGCGTAGGTCTTCTCCCATCCACTGGATCGACTGGTAGCCAGGAAAGTGCTCCAGGGCAAAACGGACTTCCAACTCCCATTCGTCTCGCGGAAGCCGGCCCTGGTGGTTCCATAGGATGGCAATGCGCCGCAGACCCTCGACCTCGTCAATCAGGTTGTTTTCCAGTTCGGCGGCCAGGGCGCGCGCCTGATAACCGACGCGCTCACGAATGCGCTCCTGATGGGCATCTTCCAGCTGCTTCCAGAGCAGCAGGCTGGTACCGCACAGCGCCAGGAAGAGCAGGGCGAGTGTCGTTCGGACCAGCCAGGCGGGATGAGAATGCGGCATGGGGGTGCCCCAGTGGATTCCTCTCCGTCATAGCACAGGGCCATGCCCGACTCAACGAAGGGCGAGTACTCCAGCCCATTCTTCTTCTGTCACTGGCATCACCGACAGGCGACTGCCCTTCTGTACCAGGGCCATGCCGGACAGCACCGCCTGCTCGCGCAACAGGCCGAGGGGGATGACTCGAGTGAAGGCCTCGACGAACTCCACGTCCAGGGCGCTCCAAGGATTCTTCTCGGCGTTCGCTTTGGGGTCGTGGTAATGGCTTTGTGGGTCCAGGGCGGTGGGGTCCGGGTAGGTCTCCCCGGCGATTCGCGCGATGCCGGCGACGCCCGGTTCGGGGCAGCTGGAGTGATAGAAGAAGAACAGTTCGCCCGGACGCATCGCGCGCATGAAGTTGCGCGCCTGGTAGTTGCGCACGCCATCCCAGCGCGCCTTGCCCAGGCGCTGCAGGTCATGGATGGAAAGTTCGTCCGGTTCGGATTTCATCAGCCAGAAAGGCATGAACTTTGCTCCTGTACGTTCGTCCTTAATTGGGGCATCCAAGCTTGAAGACCGGCCGACGGCCGGTTGGCGTCATAAATTGCGTGTTCGCTCACGTTGCCGGAGAATGCCGCGCTTTAAGCTGCTGCTACCGTTCGGTCCAATCAAAACAACAACTCGCCATCGGTCATCGCGCGAAGTTTGCCTGCAAGGGGGAGGCAATCGATGAAACGCAAGCCAGACATCCTCTGGGTATTGGTCATTATTTTTGGTCTGGGTGTCGTTACCACTGGTTACACGCAAAGCCTGTGGGAACGTCAGAGCAACGCGCCCGTCAACCTGACCCAACAGCCCTGATTCTACTCGGCCGGCATCGCAAGGATCGCGATGCCGCTGCCAGTGCTCTTCAGTACCAGCCCTTGTCCGTTACGGTCGCCTGCAGGACGACGTCCCAGCTGGCGAGTTCCAGCCTGTCCACCTTCTGGCATTCGTGCGCCAGGCCCAGCAGGGTCGGTTTGCGCCATTGGTGACGGCGCGTCAGATAGGCCAGGCTACGGTCGTAGAAGCCGCCGCCCATCCCCAGGCGTCCACCTGATTCATCGAAGCCCACCAGCGGCATCAGGACCAGATCCAGTGCCCAGACCTTGCGCTGCTGCGCCGGATTGGCGCGAGGTTCGAGGATGCGGAAGCGGTTCTTCTTCAGGCGTTCCCCCGGCAGCAGACGCTGGAAAACCATTTTCTCCCTGGGCCAGGCATTGAGTACCGGCAGGTAGGCTTGCTTGCCCCGGCGCTGTACTTCGCGCAGTAGCGGACGCGGATCGATCTCGCCATTGGTTGGCAGATAGAGGGCAATGTGCCGGGCGCGCCGGAACAGGGGGGCCTGTGCGAGTTGTCGGTACAGGGCCTTGGCGGCGTGCTTCTGCTGGAGGGGGGTAAGTGCGCGGCGGGCCTGGCGGAGCAGGCGGCGCAAGCTCTGGCGGGAATGGGAACCGGCGCAGATCATGAAGAAAATAGACTCCCCGGTCGTGCCGCTGTCGGGTTAGCCCTTGAACCCGAAAGTTCAAGGTGGAGGCTGCAGGAGGCGTTAAGGCTTTCCGTCAGGCGGACATGCACACCGGCCTCAACTTGCAACCCCCGTGGTTGCATTTATCGGCTCAGGGACATCACCGACTGGCCAACACACCAGGGAGCTGGCGGCGAGTATACCCCAAGAACCGTTCAGGAAACTGCTATGCGTCGGTCCGACAGCGTCAAAAAACGCCAGAAAGCGTCAGTTTGTCGCGGCCGGACGATGCTCAGGCCTGCTGCGCGTCGGGGTCGGCGGCCAGGGCGTGGTCAACGCGCTCAAGCAGGTCGCGGACCCGCTCACGAGTGGACGTGGCCTCCTGGTCCAGACGCTGCTGCTTGTGCAGCAGATCATGGGTGATGTTCAGCGCGGCCATTACGGCGATGCGGTCGGCACCGATGACTTTCCCGCTTGAACGTATCTCGCGCATCTTGCCGTCGAGATAGCGGGCAGCGCTTTCAAGGTTGGCGCGCTCGTCCGCAGGGCAAGCGATGCAGTATTCCTTATCGAGGATTTGGACGGTGACGGTGTTGGACTGGGTCATGAATCCTGCTCCAGGGCTTTCAGGCGCGAAATCATCGCTTCGACCTTGAGCCGGGCCATTTCGTTCTTTTCGATCAGATGAGCGCGTTCTTCGCGCCAGGCCTTCTCGCTGGCAAGCAGGAGCCGGTTCTGGGCCTTGAGCTGCTCTACACGCTGGATCAGCAGTTCCAGCTTGGCTGTCAGTGCATGCAGTTCGGCGTCTTCCATGGGCGTCTACTTGGTGAGGAGTGACCGGGACTATATAGGACTGACACGGGAAAGGGTCAAACCCGCAGGCGACGGTGCAAATTGTCGCATGCCCGTAGATAGGGCCCGGTGGACGGGCGGCCAATGCTGCCTTCGCCGCGCCAGGCTGCTAGGATACGAGGCCGTCATTCTAGTGATTGCGCCCTCTGGCGCCTAGCCACCCTTATGTCCAGTTCGAATTCTCCCTACAACGCTTTCGCCGCGCTCCTCGCCTCCGCTGGCCAGCCGGTTTCCCCCGCCGAATTGCACGGCATGCTCTTGGGGCGCAGTTGCGCCGGTGCCGGTTTCGAGCCGGAACCCTGGCTGGAGGATGCCGCCGAATTACTCGGTAGCGCCCCACAGGATAATCTGCGCCAGGCCCTGATCGGCCTGCAGGAAATGGTCAAGAGCGAACTGACCGGCACGGAGATGGCCGTGGTCCTGCTGCTGCCCAGCGACGATGCGCCGCTGGCCGAGCGGGCCGCTGCCCTCGGCCAGTGGTGCCAGGGCTTCCTGGGTGGGTTCGGCCTCACCGCCCGTGAAGGCGCACTGTCCGGCGAGGCCGTCGAAGTGCTTCAGGACCTCGCCTCGATCGCTCAGGTGCAGAGCGCCCTGGAAGAATCCGACGACGGCGAAAGCGACTATATGGAGGTGATGGAGTACCTGCGCGTCGCGCCCCTGCTGCTCTTCGCCGAATGCGCCAGGCCCGCTGCGCCGGCTGCCAAACCCTCGTTGCATTGACCCGAGTGGCGGGCATTCGCCCGCCCTGAAGGAGCGCGCATGACCCGTATCCCCAAGGCCGAATACGCCCGCCGCCGCAAGGCGCTGATGGCGCAGATGGAAGCCAACAGCATCGCCATCCTGCCCGCCGCGCCCGTGCATATCCGCAACCGCGACGTCGAGCACGTCTATCGCCAGGACAGCGACTTCCAGTACCTCAGCGGTTTTCCCGAGCCGGAAGCGGTGCTGGTGTTGATCCCTGGTCGCGAGCACGGCGAGTACGTGCTGTTCTGCCGCGAGCGCGATCCGGAGCGTGAACTCTGGGACGGCCTGCGTGCCGGTCAGGACGGTGCCACCCGGGATTTCGGCGCCGACGACGCGTTCCCCATCGGCGACATCGACGACATCCTTCCCGGTCTGATTGAAGGGCGCAGTCGCGTCTACTACTCCATCGGCACCAACACCGAGTTCGACCAGCACCTGATGGAGTGGGTCAACACCATCCGCTCCAAGGCCCGTCAGGGCGCTCAGCCGCCGAAGGAATTCGTCGCGCTGGATCATCTGCTGCACGACATGCGCCTGTACAAGTCGGCCTCTGAAGTGAAGGTCATGCGCGAGGCCGCCGAGGTTTCCGCCCGCGCCCACGTGCGCGCCATGCAGGCCTCCCGCGCCGGCCTGTACGAATACCACCTGGAAGCCGAGCTGGAATATGAATTCCGCAGGGGCGGCGCGAAGATGCCGGCCTACGGCTCCATCGTCGCCGCCGGCAAGAACGCCTGCATCCTGCACTACCGGGAGAACGACGCCCTGCTGAAGGACGGCGACCTGGTGCTGATCGACGCCGCCTGCGAGCTCGATTGCTATGCCAGCGACATCACCCGCACCTTCCCCGTCAGTGGCCGCTTCAGCCCTGAGCAGAAGGCCATCTACGAGCTGGTGCTGAAATCCCAGGAAGCCGCCTTCCTCGAAATCGCCCCCGGCAAGCATTGGAACGAAGCCCATGAAGCCACCGTACAGGTCATAACCTCCGGTCTGGTGGAGCTGGGCCTGCTCAAGGGCGACGTCGACGAGCTCATCGCCTCCGAAGCCTACAAGGCCTTTTACATGCACCGTGCCGGTCACTGGCTGGGCATGGACGTGCACGACGTCGGCGAATACAAGGTCGGTGGTGAGTGGCGCGTGCTGGAGCCCGGCATGGCGATGACTGTCGAGCCCGGCATCTACATCGGCGCCGACAACCAGGACGTACCGAAGAAGTGGCGCGGCATCGGCGTGCGCATCGAGGACGACGTCGTGGTGACGAAGACCGGCTGCGAGATTCTCACCGGCGGCGTACCCAAGACCGTGGACGAAATCGAGGCGCTGATGGCCGCTGCACGCAGCCAGGCCGCCTGACATGCATCACTGCCAAGTTGCGATCATTGGCGGCGGCCTGGTCGGCGCGAGCCTCGCCCTGGCGCTGCAGGATGGTGCTCGGGCGCGGGGTTGGAAGATCCTCCTGATCGAACCCTTCGCCCCTGGCAACAGCTTCCAGCCCAGCTACGACGCCCGTTCCTCTGCGCTGTCCTTCGGCAGCCGGCAGATCTACGAGCGCCTCGGACTCTGGCAGGCCATTGCGCAGCGCGCCGAGCCCATCCTGCAGATCCACGTTTCCGATCGCGGACGTTTTGGTGCCGCGCGCCTGGCTGCCCTTGAAGAAGGCGTACCGGCCCTGGGTTACGTCGTGGAGAACGCTTGGCTGGGCCAATGCCTCTGGCAGGCGCTGGACGAGGATGTGGTGACCTGGCATTGCCCGGCTGAAGTGGCCGGCATGAAGGCGCTGGAAGGTGGATACCGCCTGACCCTGAATGACGAAACCCAGATCGATTGCGACCTCGCGGTACTGGCCGATGGCGGTCGCTCCGGGCTGCGTGAGCAACTGGGCATCGGCGTGCGTCGCACTCCCTATCGACAGACTGCTCTGATTGCCAACGTCAGCCCGCTGGAAGCCCATCGTGGCCAGGCGTTCGAGCGTTTCACCGACGAGGGCCCCATGGCCCTGCTGCCGCTACCGGAAAATCGCTGCGCGCTGATCTGGAGCCGCCCGGGCGATGACGCCGAGCGCCTCGCCAGGCTGGATGAGCGGCGCTTCCTCGACGAATTGCAGGACGCCTTCGGCTACCGCCTGGGGGCCTTCCAGCAAGTCGGCGCGCGTCACCTCTATCCGCTGGAACTGATCGAAGCCGAGGAGCAGGTGCGCTCCAGCCTGGTGGTGCTGGGCAACGCTGCCCACAGCCTCCACCCCATCGCCGGCCAGGGTTACAACTTGTCCCTGCGAGACGCCCAGGCATTGGCCGAGGCATTGCTGGCCAGCGGCAAGCCCCTTGGCGATCTGGTCACTCTGCAGAACTACCTGCAGCGCCAGCGCCTGGATCAGAACCTCACGGTGGGTTTCTCCGACCAGGTGACCCGTCTCTTCTCCAACGCCGAACCGCTGCTGACTGCCGGACGCAACCTGGGCCTGCTCGGCCTCGACCTGCTGCCGCCGGCCAAACGCTGGTTTGCCCGCCAGGCCATGGGCCTGGGCACTCGCCCGGACTGACCGGGTGTGCCTTACTCGGATACACAGGGAGCCTCAAGGCCTGATATGGAATTGCGCGCGGATCTGATCATCGTGGGTGCCGGCATGGTCGGCAGTGCCCTGGCCCTGGCGCTGAAGGACAGCGGCCTGGACATCCTGCTGATCGATGGCAGCCCACTCAGCGTCAAACCCTTCGACCCGGCTGCCGCCTTCGAACCGCGCGTCAGCGCCCTGTCCGCCGCCAGCCAGCGCATCCTCCTGCGCCTGGGTGCCTGGCCCGGCGTCCTCTCGCGGCGCAGCAGCCCCTATTCCGAGATGCATGTCTGGGATGGTTCCGGTACCGGGCAGGTCCACTTCTCCGCCTCTAGCGTGCATGCCGAGGTGCTGGGCCACATCGTCGAGAACCGTGTGATTCAGGACGCCCTGATGGAGCCCCTGCACGACAGTGGCATTGGCCTGATGCCCGGCGCGCGCCTGGAACGCCTGCGCCGTTCCGGCGACGACTGGTTGCTGACGCTGGTGGATGGCCGCGAACTGCGCACTCCTCTGGTGGTGGCTGCGGATGGTGCCAATTCCGCAGTGCGCCGTCTCGCTGGCTGCGCGACCCGTGAATGGGATTACCTGCACCATGCGATCGTCACCAGCGTGCGCTGCGCCGAACCGCACCAGCGCACTGCCTGGCAGCGATTCACCGACGACGGCCCGCTGGCCTTCCTTCCCCTCGAGCGTGACGGCGAGCACTGGTGCTCCATCGTCTGGTCGGCGACCCCGGCCGAGGCCGAGCGCTTGATGGCTCTGGACGAGGCCGGCTTCTGCAGTGAACTTGGCCGGGCATTCGAATGGCGTCTGGGCGAGGTACTGGGTGCCGATCCGCGTCTTTGCATCCCGCTGCGCCAGCGCCACGCCAAGCGCTATGTGGAGGAAGGTCTGGCCCTGATCGGCGACGCCGCTCACACCATCCACCCGCTGGCGGGGCAGGGGGTCAATCTCGGCTTCCTCGACGCGGCAGTGCTGGCCGAAGTCCTTCAGCATGCTGCCGGCCGGGGCGAGCGCCTGGCCGACGAGCGCGTGCTGGGTCGTTTCGAGCGTCGGCGCATGCCCCACAACCTGGCCATGATGGCGGCGATGGAGGGCTTCGAGCGCCTATTCCAGGCCGATCCGTTGCCCCTGCGCTGGTTACGCAACAGCGGCCTGAAATGGGTGGATGGCATGCCCGAGGCCAAGGCGCTCTTCGTACGTCAGGCCCTTGGCCTGTCCGGTGACCTGCCTGACCTGGCGCGCGCCTGAAACCTGTTCTTTTCCAGCTCGCAGAGTCGAGCAGGTTCTGGGGCTTCGTCTTTCGGAGCGCATGAATACATACGCCGACATATAAACCCTTAGAGTTCACAACTGAGGTTGACTATCATTCAGCCTTTGTCGTCATCACAAGAGGCTCCTGCAATGCGGGTAAGTAAGTCCCTTCTCGCGCTTCTCGCGCTGTTCGCCGCCGCTGCTTCGGCCCAGGCCGCCGATGAAGTGGTGGTCTATTCCTCGCGAATCGACGAGCTGATCAAGCCGGTGTTCGATGCCTACACCGCCAAGACCGGTGTGCAGATCAAGTTCATCACCGACAAGGAAGCTCCGCTGATGCAGCGGATCAAGGCCGAGGGTGACAACGGCGTAGCCGACCTGCTGCTCACCGTGGACGCCGGCAACCTCTGGCAGGCCGAGCAGATGGGCATCCTCCAGCCATTCACCTCGCCAACCATAGATGCCAACATTCCGCCCCAGTACCGATCCGGCAGCCATGCCTGGACCGGCCTGTCTCTGCGCGCGCGGACCATCGTCTACTCCACCGAGCGGGTGAAGCCGGAAGAACTATCCACCTACGAGGCGCTGGCCGACAAGAACTGGGAAGGCCGCCTCTGCCTGCGTACCGCGAAGAAGGTCTACAACCAGTCGCTGACCGCCACCCTGATCGAGACCCATGGCGCGGCCAAGACCGAGGAAATCCTCAAGGGTTGGGTGAACAACCTGGCCACCGACGTCTTCGCCGACGATAACGCCGTGATTCAGGCCGTGGATGCCGGCCAGTGCGACGTCGGCATCGTCAACACCTACTACTACGGCCGCCTGCACAAGGCCAACCCGGAACTGCGCGTGAAAATTTTCTGGCCGAACCAGGCTGACCGTGGCGTCCACGTCAACCTTTCCGGCGTCGGCGTGACCAGGCATGCGCCGCATCCGGAGGCCGCCAAGGCCCTGGTGGAATGGATGACCACCGATGAGGCACAAGCCTTGTTCGCCGGCATCAATCAGGAGTTCCCGGCCAATCCGAAGGTCAAACCGTCCGAGGAAGTCGCCGCCTGGGGCAGCTTCAAGGCTGACACCATCCCGGTGGAAGTCGCCGGCAAGCGGCAGGCCGAGGCCATCAAGATGATGGACCGGGTCGGCTGGAACTGATCCACCGCTCTACCGCTATACTCGACGCCCCGGCCCGCCCGGGGCGTCCTGTTTCGATCCCCGAGAGGTTTGCGTGGCCCATCCCGCCCAGCGTCGCTGGTATCCCATCAGCTTTGCCGTCGCCGTCCTGGTTCTATTGCCCCTGAGCGTCCTGCTGCTGTCCTGGGGAGAGGTGGATGGGGAAATCTGGTCCCACCTGTGGGAAACCCAGATGCCACGTCTGCTGGGTAATACCTTGGTGCTGGTCACCGGCGTGTCGGTGGGCGTGACCGTGATCGGCGTCAGCCTGGCCTGGCTCACCAGCCTTTGCGAATTCCCGGGCCGGCGCTGGCTGGACTGGGCGCTGATGCTGCCCTTCGCCGTTCCGGCCTACGTGCTGGCCTTCGTCTTTATCGGCCTGTTCGACTTCTCCGGCCCGGTACAGACCCTGCTCCGCGAGTGGTTCGGCACTGGCCTGCGGCTACCCCGGGTGCGCTCCACCGGCGGTGTGATCCTGGTACTGGTGCTGGTCTTCTATCCGTACGTCTACCTGCTGGCCCGCGCCGCTTTCCTGGCCCAGGGCAAGGGTTTGATGGAAGCCGCCCGGGTTCTCGGGCAATCACCCTGGCAGGCCTTCTGGCGCGTCGCACTGCCCATGGCGCGACCGGCCATCGGTGCCGGCCTGGCCCTTGCCATCATGGAGACCCTGGCGGACTTCGGCGCCGTGGCCGTCTTCAATTTCGATACTTTCACCACCGCTATCTACAAGACCTGGTACGGCTTCTTCAGCCTTTCCAGTGCCGCCCAGTTGGCCAGCCTGCTGCTACTCGGGGTCTGCCTGGTGCTCTACGGCGAGCGCCGTGCCCGTGGCGCCAGCCGCCCGGCCAGCGAGCGACCGCGAGGCAAGGCGCTGTATCACCTGCACGGGGTAAAGGCCCTGGCGGCGACCTTCTGGTGCTCGCTGGTGTTCGCCTGCGCCTTCGTCATTCCCATGCTGCAGCTCCTGGTGTGGTTCTGGCAGCGTGGCCGCTTCGATCTCGACGAGCGTTATGCCGGGCTGATCCTGCACACCCTCTATCTCGGTGGCATGGCGGCCTTGCTGACCGTGTGCGTGGCGCTGTTGCTGGCTTTTGCCCGACGCCTGGCCCCGACGCGTCCGGTGCGCGCCGCGGTGGGCCTGGCCAACCTCGGCTACGCGCTGCCGGGCTCGGTGCTGGCGGTGTCCATCATGCTGGCCTTCAGTTACCTCGACAGCCACCTGGTGATTCCCCTCTCCGGCTGGCTTGGCGGTGCCGGCAAGCCGTTGCTGATGGGCAGCCTCGGCGCCTTGTTGCTGGCCTACCTGGTGCGCTTCATGGCGGTGGCCTATGGACCGCTGGAAAACGGCCTGGCGCGCATCCGTCCGTCGCTTCCGGAAGCCTCGCGCAGCCTCGGCGTTGGCGGTCCGGCCCTGTTCTTCCGGGTCTATCTGCCGTTGTTACTGCCCGGCACCCTGAGCGCCGCACTGCTGGTGTTCGTCGACGTGCTCAAGGAAATGCCCGCTACCCTGCTGATGCGCCCCTTCGGCTGGGACACCCTGGCCGTGCGCATTTTCGAAATGACCAGCGAAGGCGAATGGTCCCGCGCCGCGCTGCCGGCCTTGACCCTGGTGCTGGTCGGCCTGATGCCGGTGATCGGCCTGATACGCCGTTCGGCACGACGCTTCGGCCACTGACGCCGGATTCGAAGGCGCGCCGAGGCCCGGGCGAGACAGCTCGCGATGCCAATTGGCCTGCTCGCGGGGCCGGTATCTGCTGACGGGCGGCTGGAGTGTCCACTGCCCCACCTTGCGGCTACAATGCGCGCCATTCGTTGCGGCCCACCCCCGCCGCGGCAGCGGATGAACCCGCTCCCAAGGCCGCCGCATCCTCGCCAAGCCCGGAAGGAGAAACCCATGGGACAGCGCACTCCATTGCACGACCAGCACGTCGCGCTGGGAGCCAAGATGGTCGATTTCGGTGGCTGGGACATGCCACTGCACTACGGCTCCCAGGTCGAGGAGCACCATCAGGTGCGCCGCGATTGCGGCGTATTCGACGTCTCCCACATGACGGTGGTGGATGTCGCCGGCAGCCAGTCCAAGGTCTGGCTCCAGTACCTGCTGGCCAACGATGTGGAGCGCCTGCAAGCCCACGGCAAGGCACTTTACAGCGCCATGCTCGACGAGCAGGGCGGGGTGATCGACGACCTGATCGTCTACGTAACCGACTTCGGCTACCGCCTGGTGGTCAATGCCGCTACCCGTGACAAGGACCTGGCCTGGATGCAGGCCCGCAGCCAGGGCTTCGACATCAACCTGACCGAGCGCGCCGACCTGGCCGTGCTCGCCATCCAGGGCCCCAGTGCTCGTGCCAAGGTGGCAGAGCTGCTGAGCACCGAACGCGCTGCGCTGATCCACGAACTCAAACCTTTCCAGGGCCTGCCCGATGGCGACTGGTTCATCGCCCGTACCGGTTACACCGGCGAAGACGGCCTGGAAATCCTCCTGCCCGCCGACCAGGCCGCTGGCTTCTTCAATGAACTGGTGGGTGCCGGCATCGCCCCCATTGGTCTCGGTGCCCGTGACACCCTGCGTTTGGAGGCTGGCATGAACCTTTATGGCCAGGACATGACCGAGGAGACCTCCCCGCTGGTTTCCAATATGGCCTGGACCATCGCCTGGGAACCCGAGTCCCGCAACTTCATCGGCCGTCAGGCCCTGGAGGCCGAACGCGCCGCCGGCGTGGCGAGCAAGCTGGTCGGACTGGTGCTGGAAGAGCGCGGCGTGCTGCGCGCCCATCAAGTGGTGCGTGTGGAAGGTGTCGGCGAGGGTGAAATCACCAGCGGCAGCTTCTCTCCGACCCTGAACAAGTCCATCGCCATGGCGCGCGTGCCGATGGCCACCGGCGACCGCGCCGAGGTGGAAATCCGCGGCAAGTGGTTCCCTGTTCGCGTCGTTCGACCGAACTTCGTGCGCAATGGCAAAGCCTTGATCTAAATTTTCAGGCGGGCCATCCGCCACAGACTCTGAGGAATTCGATATGAGCAACATCCCCGCTGAACTGCGTTACGCCCCCAGCCACGAGTGGGCCCGTCTGGAAGCCGATGGCACCGTTACCGTGGGCATCAGCGACCATGCCCAGGAAGCCCTGGGTGACGTGGTCTTCGTCGAACTGCCGGAAGTCGGCAAGACCCTGGCCGCTGGTCAGGAAGCGGGCGTGGTGGAGTCGGTGAAGGCCGCTTCCGATATCTACGCGCCGATCAGCGGCGAAGTGATCGCCGTGAACGAAGCCGTGAGCGACGCCCCCGAGAGCGTCAACAGCGATCCGTATGGTTCCTGGTTCTTCAAGCTCAAGCCCAACGACGCGGCCGATCTGGACAAGCTGCTCGACGCAGCCGCCTACAAGGCAGCTGCCGACGCCGATAGCTGATTCACCCGCTATCCTTCAAAAAGCCTCGCTAGTCGAGGCTTTTTGTTTTTTCGATGAGGCCAAACGAGGTTCTGCCCATGTCCCAGATGCCCTCGCTGTCGCAGCTCCAACAGCCCGATGCTTTTCTTCGCCGCCACCTGGGGCCGGACGATGCGGAGCAGCAGGCGATGCTGGAGGCCCTCGGCCTCACCAGCCGCGATGAGCTGATTGTGCAGACGGTGCCGCCGGCGATCCGCCTCAATCGGCCCCTGGAGCTGCCGCCGGCGCTGGACGAACAGCAGGCACTGGCCAGGTTGCGCGGCTATGCCGAGCAGAACCAGCTGTGGACCAACCTCATCGGCATGGGCTACTACGGCACTGTCACCCCCACGGTGATCCTGCGCAATGTGCTGGAAAGCCCCGGCTGGTACACGGCCTACACCCCTTATCAGCCGGAAATAGCCCAGGGCCGGCTGGAAGCGTTGCTGAACTTCCAGCAATTGACGATCGACCTCACCGGGCTCGATCTCGCCAGCGCTTCCCTGCTGGACGAGGCCACTGCCGCCGCCGAAGCCATGGCCCTGGCCAAGCGGGTGGCGAAGTCGAAGAGCAACCTGTTCTTCGTCGACGAAGACAGCCATCCGCAAACCATCTCCGTGGTGCAGACCCGCGCCGATGCCTTCGGCTTCGAGGTGGTGGTGGACCATGTGGATAACCTGGCTCGGCACCAGGTATTTGGCGCGCTGCTGCAATACCCGGACACCCATGGCGAAATCCGTGATCTGCGCCCGCTCATCGAGCACTTGCATGGCCAGCAGGCGCTGGCCTGCGTCGGTACCGACCTGCTCAGCCTGCTGCTGCTCACGCCACCCGGTGAACTGGGCGCCGACGTGGTGTTCGGTTCGGCCCAGCGTTTCGGCGTGCCCATGGGGTACGGCGGGCCGCATGCCGCGTTCTTCGCTACCCGCGACGACTTCAAGCGCGCTATGCCGGGCCGGATCATCGGCGTCTCCAAGGATGCGCGGGGCAACGTCGCCCTGCGCATGGCCCTGCAGACCCGCGAACAGCACATCCGCCGCGAGAAGGCCAATTCCAATATCTGCACGGCCCAGGTGCTGCTGGCCAACATCGCCAGCTGCTACGCCGTCTACCACGGTCCGGAAGGGCTGAAACGCATCGCCCAGCGTGTCCACCGGCTCACCGCGATCCTCGCCGAAGGCCTGGCGCGTCGGGGTATCAAACGTGACAACCAGTACTACTTCGACACCCTTACCCTGGATGTCGGCGGCAGCCAGACCGCCGTCATCGAATCCGCCAAGGCGGCGCGCATCAACCTGCGCATCCTCGGCCGCGGCAAGCTGGGGGTCAGCCTCGATGAAACCTGCACGGCGGAAACCGTGGAGCAGCTGTTCTGCATCTTCCTCGGGGCCGACCACGGCCTGTCCGTCGCCGAGCTGGACGAAGCTGTGCTGGTCCCTGGAATCCCGGCGGAGCTGTCCCGCAGCAGCGACTACCTCGCCCACCCGGTGTTCAACGCACATCACAGCGAAACCGAGATGCTGCGTTACCTGAAGCAGCTGGAGAACAAGGACCTGGCCCTGAACCAGGCGATGATCCCGCTGGGCTCCTGCACCATGAAGCTCAACGCCACCAGCGAGATGATCCCCATCACCTGGCCGGAATTCGCCAACCTGCACCCCTTCGCACCCCGCGAGCAGGCGCTTGGCTACAAGCTGATGATCGACGAGCTGGAGGCCTGGCTCTGCGCCATTACCGGTTTCGATGCCATCTGCATGCAGCCCAACTCGGGCGCCCAGGGCGAGTACGCCGGGCTGCTCGCGATTCGCCGTTACCACGAGAGCCGTGGCGAGGGGCATCGCAACATCTGCCTGATCCCGGCATCCGCCCACGGCACCAACCCCGCGTCGGCGCAGATGGCGAGCATGCGGGTGGTGATCGTCGAGTGCGATCCGGAGGGCAACGTCGATCTGGAAGACCTCAAGCGCAAAGCTGGCGAGGCTGGTGGTCAACTGTCCTGCCTGATGGCCACCTATCCCTCGACTCACGGTGTGTACGAGGAGGGCATTCGCGAGATCTGCGAGGTTATCCACAGCCACGGTGGTCAGGTCTACATGGACGGCGCCAACCTCAACGCCCAGGTCGGTCTGGCACGGCCGGCGGACATCGGTGCCGACGTGTCGCACATGAATCTGCACAAGACTTTCTGCATTCCCCACGGCGGCGGTGGACCGGGCATGGGGCCGATCGGCGTCCGCGCACACCTGGCGCCCTTCGTCGCCAACCACCCGGTGATCGAGCTGAAAGGACCGAATCCCGAGAATGGTGCGGTCAGCGCGGCGCCCTGGGGCAGCGCGAGCATCCTGCCGATCAGCTGGATGTACATCGCCATGATGGGCCCGGAGCTGGCCGATGCCACCGAAGTGGCCATTCTCAGTGCCAACTACCTGGCGCGCCAGCTCGGCGATGCCTATCCGGTGCTCTACAGCGGCCGAAATGGCCGGGTGGCCCACGAGTGCATTCTCGACCTGCGTCCGATCAAGGCGGAAACCGGCATCACCGAAGAAGACGTGGCCAAGCGCCTGATGGACTACGGCTTCCACGCACCGACCATGAGCTTCCCGGTGCCCGGCACCCTGATGGTTGAACCCACCGAGAGCGAGAACAAGCACGAACTGGATCGTTTCATCGAGGCGATGCTGAGCATTCGTGCCGAGATCGCCAAGGTGCAGGCGGGAGACTGGCCGGCCGAGGACAATCCGCTCAAGCGCGCGCCGCACACCCTCGCCGACGTGACTGGCCACTGGGAGCGGCCCTACAGCATCGAAGAGGCCGTCACGCCAACCGCTCACACGCGGGCCCACAAGTACTGGCCAACGGTGAACCGGGTGGACAACGTCTTTGGCGACCGCAATCTGTTCTGCGCTTGCGTGCCGGTCGGGGATTATCGGGAGTAGCGGGGAATCGAGTTTTTTAGGAGCGAGCTCTGCTCGCCAAAGGCTTGGTGCAAGCTTCAGATCGCGAATGAATTCGCTCCCACAGGACTGAACCTTGTGGGAGCGAATTCATTCGCGAAACATTACTCCTCGGTAGCGAGGATCGCGTTGGCCAGTTCGCTGTCGCTGGCCTTGATATCCGGGTGTTCGCTGCGGATGCGCTGCAGCGCAGCTTCAAGGTACGGGCCGCGGATTTCGCCGCCACTGGCGACGAAGCTGCTGGCATCGTCGCGTGCTGCGACTATCAGCTTGTCGTCCTTGAAGGTCAGGTAAGTGGAAGCGGTGGTAGCTCCGGACGAGATGACATCGCGCCAGAAGTCACCGTCGGCCATGGCCGAACCAACTGGTAGGGCGACCAGGGCGAAGGCGGCTGCATACAGACGAGTGCGCATGGCGTGTTACTCCGTTCTGGGGTGGACCTGAAGATTCAGATTCGGCCGTCCACCCCGGAGTTCAAACTGTTCGCCAGTCGGTCATGGCTCCTTGCTAGCCTCGTCACTCCCGCCGCAACGCGGGGTCGTCAGGGTTCTGCTGCTCCAGCTCCGCCAGCAACGCCTGGACCTTCTGGATTTGCCCGGCTTCGCGCCAGTAGTTGATCAGCGCCAGACGCGCTTCGCGGTTGGCCGGGTCGCGCTCCAGCAGTTCCTCCAGGCGATGACACGCCACTTCGAGCTGGCCGCTGTCGTGCAGTGCGACGGCGTACACGTAGTCGTACTGGCTGTTCTTCGGCTCCAGCCGGACCGCTTCGGCAAAGGCCTTCAGGGCCGCCTGAAGATCGCCCTTGCGCACCAGCATCAGGCCATTGGCATAGTGCAGCAGCGCCGACTCGGGGTGTTCCTTCAGGCCTTGTTCGAGCAGGGCGCGACCTTCCTCCCAGCGGAAATTGCCATCCAGCCACTGCACCAGGGCGACCAACGCCGGCAGGAAGCTCGGGTCGCGCTGCAGCGCGGTGCGCAGATGCGGCTCCACGGCGCCGGAGCGGCCATTGGCCTGGTACAGCATGGCCAGATTGAGATTCGCCTCGGCGCGTTCCTGCAGGCGCAGCTGCACGGCTTCGTACTCTTCAATGGCCTTGCTCCAGCTCGACTCGTAGTTGCCCAGCCCCGTGCTGTGCATGCCCAGCAGGGCGTAGGCGGCGGCGATGCGCACGGCGCGCACCGGGTCGCTCAGCAGCGGCGCCAGCACATTGCGGCGCTGCTCCGGCGGAACAAGGGCCGCCACGGCCTTGATTGCTGCCTCACGCACCTGCGGTGCGGGGTGGGTCAGGTCACGGGCTGCGGCCTTGAGGGCGCGCTCGCCGGGATAGGTGGGCAATTCGGCCAGCAGGGTGGCGCGGCGAATGGCCGGTAACCCCTGTGTTTCCAACTGCTGAAACAGCGCTCGCGAAGCCCCTGGCCTACCGTTGCGGATCAGCCACAGGCTCTCGTCGTAGCGCGGCGCGACGACCTTGCTCTCGCCATACCAGAGGCGGAACTGCTCGGCGACCTGGTCGCCCGGTTGCTCGCGGTGGCAGCCCAGGCAGGCATCCGTGGTGCCCAGGCGCAGGGCGCGGGCGGGGTTGGGCAGGGTGAAGCCGTGGTCATGACGATAGTCGTTGACCATGAAGAACTTGCCCGGCATGTGGCAATCCACGCACTGGGAGCCCGTCTGGCCGGGGTTGTGATGGTGGTGTTCGGGAGACTCGTAGTTCTTCGCCTTCAGGCCCTGGCCGTCGATGCCCTCGATGCCGGCCTTGCCGGAGGGGTTGTGGCACTGCAGGCAGACGCCATTGCCCGAGGCCTTGAGCGAGGTGCTGTGGGGGTTGTGGCAATTGCTGCAGCGCACACCCTTGGCGAACATCTTGCTCTGGGTGAAAGCACCGTACTCGAAAACCTCCTCCTTGATCTTGCCGTCGATCTCGTAGAGCTCGCGGGTCAGTGCGCTGGGCAGGTAGTCGTCCATCAGCCTGCGTTCGCTGTGGTAACCATCGTCCAGCGGCGCGCGGCGGGCATGGCAGCGGGCGCAGGTCTCCACTTCCCTGATCTTGTCGCTCGTGGCGAGGTCGTAGGCGAAGCCGGCATTGGCGGCACGGTTCTTCTTAGCGACCCACTCCATGTGCTTCGAAGCAGGGCCATGGCAGGCCTGGCAGCCCACTCCGAGGCTGTTCCAGTGGCTGGTGAAGCGATCCGCGGCGGGGTCGAATGCGCGCTTGAAACCGGTGGTGTGGCACTCCACGCACATGAAGTTGGCGTTCTGCTGGGGATTGCTCCAGTGCAGCGGGTCCTTGAAGTCCACGCCCTGGCCCGGGTAGAGGTGGAACCAGGCGCGTTTTTCCACATCCCAGGCCACGCCCAGGGCCTGGAGGCGGCCACCAGGAACCTCGATCAGGTACTGCTGTAGCGGCGCGACGCCGAAGGCATAGGCGACGCGGAAATCGGCTGGCTTGCCATCGGCTCCGGGAACGTTGATCCAGAAGCCGCCGTCCTTGCGGAAGAAGCGGGTGGTTTCCTTTTCGTCCTTGAAGCTGGCGTCGTTGAAATCGCCAAGCACGCTGCTGTCGGTGGCGGCCTGCATCGCCAGTTGGTGATGGCTGCCTTGCCAGTCTCTGGCCTGCTGGGTGTGGCAGCCGGCACACTGGCCCTCGTCCACCAGGCTGGCGGGCTGGGTGCTGGCTGTGGGAGGCGGTTTCATGCCCGGCAGCCCGCCAGCGCCGCCCGCGATGTACAGCCAGGCTCCCAGGCTGATCAATAGCAGCAGACCCGCCAGGACGGGATAGACAGGGCGCCGTACCGGTTTGGGCGGCGCCTTCTTTTGGTGCTTCGTCATGCAGACATCCGCTGTGCTGGCGAGCGTGTTTCACGGTGGCGTGCAGGTTCCGTGAATGTCCCGGAGCCCGTCAAGGCTACATGTCGTTCCCGGCTCAGCGATAGCGAATGACAATGCCCTTCAGCTTGCGACCCTGGATGGTCTCCACATCCCGCGCCCAGAGCGGTCCGCTGACATAGGCCGCCACCGGCTGGATGCGGTCATAGACCACCACCACGGCCTCGCCGCCTATCTCCGCGGCCTCTTCGCGTAGTTTCTGTTCGATCTCCGTGACCGGGGGCGGCGGCTCGGTGCTGGCGTCGACCACGACTTCGCCGAGGCGGTCATGGGGGCGGGCAGGTTCACGGCGCAGTACTTCCACACCGGCTGGGTCGGTAGGTGCGGCATGGGGCGTGCCGACGTATTCGGTGGTCTGCGCACCGATGTTGGCGCAGGCGGCAAGCAACAGCAGGAAGCCCGCGGCGAGCAGCGGGCGCAGGTGCTGGGTAGATGACATGATGGAACTTCCTTCGCGATCGCCAGGAAGCCTAGCTGGTGATAGGCGGCCTGCCCGCACTGGGCAGGCCGGGAGCATCAGACCGGCTCCACCTTCAGCAGCACGCCGTCCTGGCCGACGACGCGGACCTGGCTGCCGGCGGGCAGGTCGGGGCCGGACACCAGCCAGACGGAATCGCCGGCGCGAATCTTGCCGCGACCGCCGCTGATGGCTTCATGCAAGGCAAATTCGCGGCCCACGAACTCGTAGCCGCGACGGTTCAGACCTGGCTGGTCTGAGACCTTGGCGGCGCTGCGCTGACGACGCCACCAGAACACCGCAGTGAGGATGGAGAGGACGCCGAACAGCAGGAACTGGATGGCCCAGTGCAGTTCCGGGGCGATGAAGGTGATCACTCCGACGCAGGCTGCGGCCACGCCTATCCACAGCAAGTAGCCGCCGGCGCCGAAGACTTCGAGTATCAGCAGCAGGGTGCCGAGGGCCAGCCAGTCCCAGTAGGTCAGGTGCTGGAGGTAATTCCACATCGGTTCAGCCCTTCTTGCCGTCGAAGGTGGCGCGGACGATTTCGCCGATGCCGCCCACGGCGCCGATCACCTGGCTAGCTTCCAGGGGCATCAGTACCACCTTGCTGTTGTTGGCGCTGGCCAGTTTGCCCAGTGCCTCGACGTATTTCTGCGCGACGAAGTAGTTCACCGCCTGCACGTTGCCGTGGGCGATTGCGTCCGATACCACGCGGGTCGCCTCCGCTTCGGCCTGGGCGGCGCGCTCGCGCGCCTCGGCTTCAAGGAAGGCGGCCGTACGCTCACCTTCAGCCTTGAGGATCTGGGCTTGCTTCTCGCCCTCGGCCGTGAGGATTTCCGCCTGGCGCCGGCCTTCGGCTTCCAGCACCTGCGCGCGTTTCAGGCGCTCGGCCTTCATCTGGCTGGCCATGGCTTCCACCAGATCGGCCGGCGGGCTGATGTCCTTGATCTCGATACGGGTGACCTTGATGCCCCAGGGCGCCGTGGCCTCATCGACCGTGCGCAGCAGGCGCTCGTTGATCGCGTCACGCTGGCTGAGCATGGCGTCAAGTTCCATGGAACCGAGCACGGTGCGGATGTTGGTCATCACCAGGTTGCGTATGGCGTGTTCCAGGTCGTTGACCTCGTAGGCCGCCTGGGCGGTGTTGATCACCTGGAAGAAGCACACGGCGTCGATGGTGACGATGGCGTTGTCGGCGCTGATGGCTTCTTGTGGGGGAATGTCCAGCACGCTTTCCATGACGTTGATCTTGCGACCGATGCGGTCCATCACCGGCACGATGATGTTCAGGCCGGGTTTGAGCGTGTTGGTGTAGCGGCCGAAGCGCTCCACGGTCCACTCGAAGCCTTGTGGTACGACCTTGAAGCCCATGAACACGATTGCGATCGCAAGGGCAACGAAGAGGATGACGACACTGCCGATTTCCATGGGAATTGCTCCGTTTGCTGGCTATATGTCCTGGCGGCTGAGGCCCCGCTAGCGCGATTGCGCCGGAGGGATTTCAGCAGCCGGATAGCATTTCATTTCTGCTCGCTTTGTGGCGTGACCCGCAGCACTTCTTCGATGGTCGTCAGGCCCGAGGCGACTTTCTGCGCCCCGGACAGGCGCAGGCTGCGCATGCCTTCCTTGAAAGCGGCTCGACGTAGGGCGATCAAGTCGGTGTCGGCGGTGATCAACGGTTTGACCGCATCGGACAGCAGCATGATCTCGTAGACCCCGGCCCGACCGCGGTAGCCGGTGTCGCGGCATTCCAGGCAACCGACGGCACGGTGCGCTCCCGTGGGCAACGGCGCGCTCCAGGGTTTGGTCAGGCTGCTCCAGTCTTCTTCGCGAAGCTCCATCGGTGCCTTGCAGTGCGGACAGAGGGTCCGTACCAGACGTTGGGCCATGACCCCGAGCAGGGTGGCACGCAGCAGGTAGTAGGGCACGCCCAGTTCCAGCAGGCGGGTAATGGCGCTGGGGGCGTCGTTGGTGTGCAGGGTGGAGAGCACGAGGTGACCGGTCAATGCGGCCTGGATGGCCATTTCGGCGGTCTCCAGATCGCGGATCTCGCCGACCATGATGATGTCGGGGTCCTGCCGCATCAGCGCGCGCACGCCACTGGCGAAGGTCAGGTCGATGTTGTGCTGCACCTGCATCTGGTTGAAGGCGCCCTCGATCATCTCGATGGGGTCTTCGATGGTGCAGACGTTCACCTCGCTGGTGGCCAGCTGCTTGAGGGTGGTGTAGAGCGTGGTGGTCTTGCCCGAACCGGTGGGGCCGGTGACCAGGATGATGCCGTTGGGCTGGTTGGTCATGCTCTGCCAGCGGCGCAGGTCGTCCTGGGAGAAGCCGAGTTGGTCGAAGCTCTTCAGCAGCACCTCGGGGTCGAAGATCCGCATCACCATCTTCTCGCCGAAGGCCGTTGGCAGCGTGGAGAGGCGCAGCTCCACTTCGCCACCATCCGGGGTCTTGGTCTTGACCCTGCCGTCCTGGGGCTTGCGCTTTTCCGCCACGTTCATGCGTCCGAGGCTCTTGAGGCGGCTGACCACCGCCATGGTGACCTGGGGCGGGAACTGGTAGACGGTGTGCAGCACGCCGTCGATGCGGAAGCGCACACTGCCCTGTTCGCGTCGTGGCTCGATGTGGATATCGCTGGCGCGTTGCTGATAGGCGTACTGGAACAGCCAGTCGACGATGTTGACGATGTGTGCATCGTTGGCGTCCGGCTCCTGCTCGCTGGAGCCGAGCTTGAGCAACTGCTCGAAGTTGCCGACACCGCTGATCTTCTGGTCCAGCGCGCTGGCGCCGCTGACCGACTTGGCCAGGCGATAAAACTCCAGGGTGAACTTCTGGATGTCGATCGGGTTGGCCACGACCCGTTTGATCGGGCGCTTGAGCACGTGGGTCAGGTTGCTTTCCCAGCTCTGTACGAAGGGCTGGGCGCTGGCGATTGTCACCGCTTCGCTGTCGGCGGCCACGGCGAGAATCTTGTGGCGCTGGGCGAAGGCGTAGGACATCAACGGGGTGATGGCGGCGACATCGATCTTCAGCGGGTCGATACGCAGGTAGGGCTGGCCGGCATGCTCGGCCAGCCAGTGGCTGAGGGTTTCCAGGTCGAGTTTCTTGCCTGGGCGCTTGAGGTCATCCACCTGCTGGCTGGCCAGGAACTCCAGCGGATGCTGCTGGTTGTTCACCGCGCTTCGGCGAATGGCCAGGCAATGCTCTGCCTGGTCCTGGCTCAGGCGGCCCTGGGATACCAGTTCGCGCATCAGGTCGTTGAGATCCAGCCAACGGTCCTGGGCGGGTGAGGCAAAGGCGGACATGCAAGCTCCTCGGTCACGCTGCTCAGTCTGGAAGAGTAGTCAAACGCTCTTCACGCGGGACGGCAAGCATGCCCGAATTGCCATCATTCGGCTAAGAGCCGCATCAAGTAATGGCGAACGGTTCCAACTCCACCGAGAAGACACTGACCAGCGAGCGCATTTTCTGCGCGATGACCTCGGCCCGGTGCGGGGTCAGTCCGGGCTGGCGCAGCTGGACCAGCAGGTTATCGCCGAGTCGGTTGACCTCCAGCCAGTGCGGTACCAGTTGCAGCTGGGCGAAGAAGGCAAGCAGCCGGCCGAGGATGTCCGCTTCCGCCTCGGCGAGGATGGCGAATTGCATTTCGCGGGCCTGGAGCTGGGCGGTGTGCGGGTGCCAGTGGTCTTCACGGGCGACGGGGGCGGACTGGAGGCTGAGCATGCTGGATTCCTCGGTGGGGACGCCGATAGTTTTCCAGCCTGAAGTGGGTTTTTTCTGCCTGAATCGTGCGGGCGGGCGTCATCTTTGGATAAACTTTCCGGGTAATCAGTTTAATCTGGAAATTTTATGTCCATCACCCTGGATGCCTACGACAAACGCATTCTCGACCTGCTGCAGGAAGATGCGAGCCTGTCCACCGCGGAGATTGCCGAACGGGTTGGGCTGTCCCAATCACCTTGCTGGAGACGCATCCAGCGCCTGAAGGATGAAGGCGTGATTCGCCGCCAGGTCACCCTGCTGGATCGGCGCAAGATCGGTCTCAACGCGCAGATCTTCGCCCAGGTGAAACTCAACGCCCACGGTCGCTCCAACCTCACCGAGTTCGCCGAGGCCATGCGTCAGTTTCCCGAGGTGCTGGAATGCCATGTGCTGATGGGCGCAGTGGACTTCATGCTGCGCATCGTCACCCGCGACATCGAGGCCTACGAGCGCTTCTTCTTCGAGAAGCTATCGCTGGTGCCGGGAATACAGGAGGTGAACTCGATCGTCGCGTTGTCGGAGATCAAATCCACCACCAGCTTGCCGGTGGGGCAGGGGTAAGAAAGCCTGTGGGGGCGATTTCAATCGTCAGGGGCAGCGCAGTCGGCCTATCAGGCTCACGACAATTGGCAGACCTTCGGCCCGCTTGGCGAATGAATTCGCCCCTACAAGGGCATTTTCAGGAGGCCTTGTCGCCGTCCGTAGGCACCGCCTGCTCCTTCGCCAGCTTCCCGGCTTGGTGCGGTGGGGTGAGTCCCATGGACAGATAGATGCTGGTCAGGCCTTCCACGCCCATTTCCGCAGGGCGGAGCCATTCCACCGGGACGTAGATCAGCCCGCCACCCACGGGAATGGGCGCGGTCGGGACCAGAATGGCGCAGTAGGAACGGCCATCCAGTTCGAAGGTTTCCGGGTTGGGGCAAAGGGCCAGGACGGCCGCGCCTTCACCGCCGAAGATGCACCAGACCGGACTCATGGCGGCGATGTCGGCGTTCTTGCTGCGATCGAGCAGGCCGACGAAGCGGTCCGCCAGGCCGTACAGGCTTCCGATCAGCGGTGCGCGGCGCAGCGTCATGTCCAGCAGCCAGGCTAGCGGGCGGCGCAGGCCGAGCTGCACCGCCAGGCCCAGCGGATAGAGACTGCCCAGTAGCACCAGTGTGCCCACCAAGTACGCCAGCACCGGGTTGCTGGCGAACGGTTGGCCAAGGGCGCCGAGGAGCTGGCCGATCACAGTGGATGGCCCAACCAGTCGATTCAGCAGGCTGAACAGCCAGGCCAGCAACGCCAGGGTCAGCACCAGCGGCAACAGGGCCAGCAGGCCGGTGAGCCAGGTGGTGACCACGGAGCGGAAGCTTTGCTTGAGCATGGCGGGTTCCCGGGCTCGCCTTACCTGGTCAGCGCTTTCCAGCCGCGCAGGCTGATCAGTGTCTGTGCCTGCTCGCTACGGGCGGCCAATACCTCGCCGTCCAGGGGCAGGGCGGCCAGTTCGGCGAACTTGGACAGTTCACCGTAGGCGCGGTCGGCTTCCGGCACTTCCAACACCTGGCGTGCCAGGCGCAGCCAGACCAGCAGGCGCTCGATGCGCGGCAGCTGCTCGGACAGGTCCTCGGGCTGGCGCTTGTAACGCTCCAGCTTGAGGGCTTCGGCTTCTTCGGCGAGCAGGCGCGGCAGCCAGTTGCCCAGCGACGCCTTGCCCTGGCGGTTGCCGCGCTCGTTGCGCTCGACGGTCCAGGCGCGAGCCAGCAGCCAGCGCGATGCGTTGAGGGAGAACAGGCCCCAGCGGGTGCCGGCGAGTTCTTCGGCGAACTGCTGCGGCGCAGCGTGACGTACGGCTTCATCCAGCTCACCGGCCTGGACGCGCGGGCGCCAGTCCTTGAGCAGGGCGTCCAGGGCTTCGCGCAGGTCGTGGCTGCTGGCGCGTGGGGCGGCCTGGCCGAGGCTGCCGATCAGGGCGCGCAGGTCGACCAGTTGCTGCAACCAGTCCACCAGCAGCTTCCAGTGGCCATTGAAACGGTACTGCTCGGCCAGACGCTGGCTGCTACCCAGCAGGTGCCAGGCCAGCGCGGCAAAGGCGTCGTCCAGCGACAGTTCGGCGCTAAGTTCCGGAATCGGCAGGCTGAGGTGGTAGCTGTTGGCATCGTGCAGACGGTAGCCGCGCTCGGCCTTGCTGATATCGCAGGGCATCAGTGGCAGGTCGGCGGCCAGTTCGGCGGCCAGTTCCAGCAGCGCCTCGGGCTCGCCTTGGCGCAACTCCAGTTCCAGCTCGCAGATTTCTTCTTCCTGCTTGCCGGCGATGACCTTGCCCAGGTCCAGGGCAGCTTCGATCACCACCTTGGCCTTGCCGCGACCCCAGGCAATTTCGGCCCGGTCGCGATTGAAGTCGGTGGTGAAGATCGGCTTGAGCTGCTTTTTGTCCAGTTCGGCCAGGCTGGCGGGCCAGCACTCGTCGGTGAGTTTCTTCGGGTCCAGCTTGGCCTTGTCCAGGTACCAGTCCCACTCGTTGCGCTCGGACAGCCCGGCCACGCTCTGGCCGCGGGTCTTGAGGGTCTGGATGAACTGTTCGCCGTCACGGCGCAGGCGCAGGGCCACGCGGGCCTGGGCCAGGTCCCGTTCCGGGGTGTCGAAGTACTGGTTGAAAAGCTCGCGGCGTTCCCAGCCGGACTTGTTGCGCTTCTTCAGCAGCGGGTGGTCGCGCAGGGCTTCCAGGGTCTCGCGGCTGGCGCGAAGCTTGATTTCGGTCTCTTTGTTCATCGCCGGGGTCTTTCAGACGCAGCCAGGGGGTGGCTACCAAGGCGGTGAAGTTTACAGGACAGGTCAGCACCTTGCCGCAGCGGTTTCACCGCGCGCGGGCTGGGCCTATGATGATCCCTCGTCCGAGGAGGTCCCCGATGTCCGTTCCAGACCTGAAATCGCAGTTCGCTGCGCTGATCGCCACACCTTCGGTGAGCTGCACCCAGCCCAGTTGGGACCAGTCGAACCAGGCGGTGATCGACTTGCTTGCGAGCTGGCTCGGTGACCTTGGCTTCCGCTGCGAGATCCAGCAGGTGGCGCCGGGCAAGGCCAACTTGCTCGCGACCTACGGAACGGGTCCCGGCGGTCTGGTGCTGGCTGGCCATAGCGACACCGTGCCGTTCGATTCCGCCCTGTGGAAAACCGACCCGCTGAAGCTTAGTGAGGTCAACAATCGCTGGTACGGGCTGGGCAGCTGTGACATGAAGGGCTTCTTCCCCTTGGCCATCGAAGCCGTTCGTGGCCTGCTCGACCAGCACTTCCGCCAACCGCTGATCATCCTCGCGACCTGCGACGAGGAGAGCTCCATGGCCGGTGCCCGTGCGCTGGCGCAGGCCGGGCAACCGCTGGGCCGCGCGGCGGTGATCGGCGAGCCGACAGGCCTCAAGCCGATCCGCCTGCACAAGGGGGTAATGATGGAGCGCATCGATATCCTCGGGCAGAGTGGCCATTCCTCTGACCCCAGCCTCGGTCACAGCGCCCTGGAAGCCATGCATGCGGTGATGAGCGACCTGATCGAGCTGCGTGGCGAATGGCAGCAGGAGTTCCGCAATCCGCAATTCACCGTGCCCCAGCCGACCCTCAACCTCGGCTGCATCCATGGTGGCGACAACCCCAACCGCATCTGCGGCCAGTGCAGCCTGGAGTTCGACCTACGGCCGCTTCCGGGAATGAACCCGGAAACCCTGCGCGCGGTCATCCGCCAGCGCCTGCGCCCGGTGGCGGAGCATTACCAGGTGAAGATCGACTTCAAGCCGCTGTTCCCGGCGGTACCGCCGTTCGAACAGTCTCCGGAAAGTGATCTGGTGCGCCTGGCCGAACGTCTTACCGGCCATACGGCGCAAGCGGTGGCCTTCGGCACCGAAGCGCCGTATCTTCAGCAGCTCGGTTGCGAGACCCTGGTGCTCGGCCCTGGCGACATCGCCTGTGCCCACCAGCCGGACGAGCACCTCGAACTGTCACGGATCGAGCCTACCGTTGCGCTATTGCGCCAGCTCATCCAGCATTACTGCCTTCAATCCGCCACCACATCCTGACCGGGAGGGTTTCCGTTGATGCTCATGCGACGACGATAACGCGCCGACTCACTGCTCGCCGGCCGAGCACCGCCTTCGTCTATTCGCCACCTGTTCAGGCTCACGGAACCATGCCCGATTACGTCAACTGGCTGCGCCACGCTACTCCCTACATCAACGCCCACCGGGACTGCACCTTCGTGGTGATGCTGCCCGGCGAGGGTGTCGCCCACCCGAATTTCGGCAATATCGTCCATGACCTGGTGCTGCTGCACAGCATGGGCGTGCGTCTGGTGCTGGTACACGGTTCACGGCCGCAGATCGAAGCGCGCCTGGCCACTCGTGGCCTGACCCCGCACTTCCACCGCGACCTGCGGATTACGGACGGCCCGACGCTGGAGTGCGTAATCGACGCCGTGGGCCAGTTGCGCATCGCCATCGAGGCGCGCCTGTCCATGGATATTGCCGCCTCGCCCATGCAGGGCTCGCGGTTGCGGGTGAGCACCGGCAACTTCGTCACCGCGCGCCCCATCGGCGTCGTCGACGGCATCGACTATCACCACACCGGTGAAGTGCGCCGGATCGACCGCAAGGGCATCGGCCGCCTGCTGGACGAGCGCACGATCGTGCTGCTGTCGCCGCTTGGCTATTCGCCTACCGGGGAAATCTTCAATCTCGCCTGCGAGGACGTGGCCACCCGCGTGGCGATCGACCTGGGTGCGGACAAGCTGATCCTGTTCGGCGCCGAGCGCGGCCTGATCGACGAGTCCGGAAAGCTGGTGCGCGAATTGCGCCCGCAACAGGTACCGCCGCACCTGACCCGTCTGGGCAACAACTACCAGGCCGAGCTACTGGACGCCGCCGCCCAGGCCTGCCGTGCCGGGGTCAAGCGGAGCCACATGGTCAGCTATGCCGAGGACGGCTCGCTACTGACCGAGCTGTTCACCCGTGACGGCGGCGGCACCCTGGTGGACCAGGAGCAGTTCGAGTCCCTCCGTGAAGCCACCATCGACGATGTCGGCGGCCTGATCGACCTGATCACCCCGTTGGAGGATCAGGGCATCCTGGTGCGCCGTTCGCGCGAGGTGCTGGAGCGGGAGATCGAGCAGTTCACCATCGTCGAGCGCGATGGCCTGATCATCGCCTGCGCGGCGCTCTACCCCATCGCCGATTCCGATACCGGCGAGCTGGCTTGCCTGGCGGTGAATCCGGAGTACCGCCATGGCGGCCGTGGTGACGAGTTGTTGGAACGCATCGAGGAACGGGCTCGCGCCCTCGGCCTGAAGACCCTCTTCGTCCTCACCACACGCACCGCCCATTGGTTCCGCGAGCGTGGCTTCCAGCCCAGTGGCGTGGAACATCTGCCGGCGGCGCGTGCCTCGCTGTACAACTACCAGCGCAATTCCCAGATATTCGAGAAGACGCTCTGACCCGAGCCCCGGCGATTGTGCCGGGGCGCGGCAAGCCGACTCAGGGCAGGATGGCGAATACCCGTGCCGGGAATCCGCTGCCGCGGGCAATCTTAGGGAAGCTGACCACGACCAGGGCGCCTGCCTCAGGTACCTGGTCGAGGTTGGCCAGCAGCTCGATCTGGTAGTGATCCCTTCCTAGGATGTAGGACTCCAGTGAATAGTCGTCCTTGCTGGTCGCCAGGCCCGGATCGGTGTCGGTGGTTTCATGGCCGGACGCTGTGATCTTGCGGGTTTCGTACAGGTAGACCAGCGCCTCCTTGCTCCATCCCGGATAGTGGGCCACGCCTTGGGCATCGGCGTTCTGGATCTTCTCCTGGCTCGGCCAGCGCCTGGACCAGTCGGTGCGCATGGCCACGAACGATCCTTCCGGTACCGCGCCATGCCTGGCTTCCCAGTCCTTCACATCGGCCAGCGTGAGCACGTAGTCGGGATTCTTCGCCACCTTCTCGTGGACATCCAGAACGACCAGGGGCAGCAGTTGCTCTTTCACATCGATCTGGTCGACGCTGCGCAAGCCCTTGTGGAAATGCACCGGTGGGTCGACGTGGGTACCCCACTGGCCGACATGCGTGTAGAGGTCCACCTGGAAACCGTCCTTGTCGACCGTATAGAGCGTCTTGCGCTGGGCATTCTCGAAGCCCTTCCAATGCGGCACCTGCTCGTCGTAAGCGTGGGTCAGGTCGACCCAGGTCCTGGATTTGAGCGTGGCGTAGGTATCCCAGAGGCCCGGCTGTGCAGCCTGGGCAAGCAGCGGCAGCAACACTGGTAGGGCGAGGGCCAGGCGGCCCGGAAAGCGCTTCGACATTTGACCTTCTCCTTGGTGGCGGCGAGCCGGTATGGGTGGCTGCCTATACTGGTCTGGCCCATAACGTGAGGGGAGTCCAGCGGTGTCGTCCAAGCACTTGATCGAATATGAAAATGCCGGTCCGGAAGTCCGCGCCGTGTTCGAGGACATCATGGCCACCCGCAAGGTGGACCAGGTGAACAACTTCTGGAAGGCATTGGCGCGGCACCCGGAAACCCTGCGCCGCACCTGGGAGAGTCTGAAGGAGGTGATGGCACCCGACGGTGCCCTCGATCCCCTGACCAAGGAGCTGATCTATATCGCCGTGAGCGTGACCAACAATTGCGGCTACTGCATAGGCTCGCACACGGCAGCGGCGCGCAAGGCCGGGATGACAGAGGCGATGCTGGGCGAGCTGATGGCGGTAATCGGCATGGCCAATGAGACCAACCGGCTGGCAGTGGGCTACCGGGTGCCGCTGGACGCTGCGTTCGAGGAGTGAGGCGGAACGCTCCGGCATGGAACCGCGAAGGTCCATGCCGGAGACGCTGATCAGTTGCTGATCAAGCCCAGGATGCTCGCCTGGTAGGCGGCGACGAAGGTGTCGAAGTCCACTTCCGGTTCGGCTTCCAGGCGTGCCTGTTCATCCAGCGATTCACGGGCCAGGGCCTCGAATCGGGCCTGGTCCTCGGCGCTCAGAGGCTGGCTGCGGAAGTAGTCGGCGTGCTGGCGGCTATGACGCAGGGCGAACTGGCTGAAGCTTTCGCCGTTGCTGCGAAGTTCCGCCAGTACCCGGGCCGAAGGGGTGAGTTCGGGATCGGCGACCTTGGCGCGCTGGGTGGCCAGGGCTGTGGAGTGATCCTCGGTGTCCAGCGCGCGGTCCAACAGTTCAGCGGTATGAGCGATGCGGTCGAGCAGATCCCCGGCCCACTCCGTGAGACCGACGGCATGGCCGTGGCGTTGCAGCGTCAGACCCGGACGGCGCCCTTCCTTGACCACTCGCTGGAAGTTGTCGGTGGCGCTGCGGCATTCCTCTCCGGCCATCGGCGGGCTGTCCTGCAGGGCGCAGAACAGCAGGAAGGCGTCGAGGAAACGGGCTTCGGTGAGGTCGATGCCCAGCGGCAGGAACGGGTTGATGTCGAGGCAACGCACTTCCACGTATTGCACACCACGGGCCATCAGCGCCTGGATCGGGCGCTCGCCGGTGTAGGTGACGCGCTTGGGGCGGATCGACGAGTAGTACTCGTTCTCGATCTGGATCACGTTGGTATTCAGCTGTACCCATTCGCCATCCTGCTTGGTGCCGATTTCGGCATAGGGCGGGTAGGGCGTGGAGACTGCCTGGCGCAGGCTCGACAGGTAGCTGTCGAGGCTGTTGTAGCAAGGCGTGAGGCCGGCCTGGGCATTGTTCTGGTAGCCCAGGTCGCTCATACGCAGGCTGGTGGCGTACGGCAGGAAGAGCGTATCCGCGTCGAGGCTGTCGAGATCGTGCGGGCGGCCGCGCAGGAAGCTTTTGTCCAGGGCCGGCGCGGCGCCGAACAGATACATCAGCAGCCAGCTGTAGCGGCGGAAGTTTCGGATCATCGCGATGTAGCGCGCCGACTGGTAGTCGCGGTCGCTTTGCGGATCACCTTCGGCCTGCTTGAGCAGCGGCCAGAGCGCCTCGGGCAGTGAGTAGTTGTAGTGGATGCCGGCAATGCACTGCATCGTCTTGCCATAACGCACGGCCAGACCTTTGCGGTAGACGTACTTCAGGCGGCCGATGGGCGAGGTGCCGTAGCGGGCGATCGGAATATCTTCTTCCGACGGCAGCCGGCAAGGCATGGACGGGCTCCAGAGCAGTTCATCGCCGAGCTTGCCGGCGGTGAATCGATGGACCTTCTCCAGGTCAGCCAGGGTCTGCGCCGGATCGGCCTCGGCCGGAGTGATGAACTCCAGCAGGGATTCGGAATAGTCCGTGGTGATCTGCGCATGGGTCAGGGCCGAGCCCAGCGCGGGGGAGTGCGGCGTCAGCGCCAGTTGGCCATTGCCATCGACCCGCAGACACTCGCGCTCGATGCCATGCAGGCAGCGGGTGAGCAGGGGCAGGTTGGCGCGCTCGCCGAGCAAGGCCAGGCGGCGGGAAAGAAGATCGCTCAATTTGGAATCCTTCACGCGTCGGTCGCCCCAATATGGGGGTGGACCAAGCTGTCTACAAGAGTCGGACTTCGCCGCCGGCCGAAATACTTTTCCAGCCGGCGGATCGCGTTGTCGCTTCGTCCAGAATAGAGCTTTGCCACTGCCCCGCTGTTACAGCTGAGCGAAGGTGCCTTGTCCCTTGGCGACCAGCTTGTCGCCCTGCATCACATCGGCCTCCACCACCAGGGTGCGCTTGCCAGCGTGCAGTACCCGTGCCTTGCAAATCACCTCACCCTCCGCCACCGGGCGCAGGTAGTTGATCTTGCATTCGAGCGTGGCGCTGCGCCGGTCGAAGCCGTGGGTGCTGGTGCAGGCCAGCCCCATGGTGATGTCCAGCAGGGAGAAAATCGCCCCGCCGTGCATCACTTGCCCGCGATTTCGCAGGTGCTCGTCCATGGGCAGGCGCGCCTCGGCGACACCATCGCCGAGGCTCAGCGGCTCGATGCCCAGCAACTTGCTGTAGGCGCTGGTGGTTTGCTGGTCGGTGAAGTCCATCGTCACTTCTTCTTGATCTGCTTGGCGTTGGCGAACAGCGAGGCCATGGCGCCGCTAGCCGGCGGAGCGCTGTTACGCGGCGCGCTCTGCTGCTGGCGCGGCTGGCCGCCTTGGCGCCCGCCACCGCGCGGACCTTCGACTTTCTCGCCAGGGGTGTCGCCCATGCGCATGGACAGGCCCACGCGGTTACGCGGGATGTCCACTTCCATGACCTTCACACGGACGATGTCACCGGCCTTGACCACCTCGTACGGGTCTTTGACGAACTTCTCCGACAGGGCGGAAATGTGTACCAGGCCGTCCTGGTGGACACCGATGTCGACGAAGGCGCCGAAGTTGGTGACGTTGGTCACCACGCCCTCCAGCATCATGCCGGGCTTGAGGTCCTTGAGGCTTTCCACGCCTTCCTGGAACTCGGCGGTCTTGAACTCGGGACGCGGGTCGCGACCGGGCTTGTCCAGTTCCTTGATGATGTCGGTGACGGTGGGCAGGCCGAAGGTCTCGTCGGTGAACTTCGCCGGGTCCAGGCGCTTGAGGAAGCCGGAGTCGCCGAGCAGCGAGCGGATGTCACGGCCGGTGCCTTCCGCGATGCGTTGCACCAGCGGGTAGGTTTCCGGGTGCACGGCGGAAGCGTCCAGCGGGTTGTCGCCATTCATCACGCGGAGGAAGCCGGCGGCCTGCTCGAAGGTCTTCTCGCCAAGACGGCTGACCTTCTTCAGTTCGTCGCGGGTCTTGAACGCGCCGTTGGCGTCACGGTAGCTGACGATGTTCTGCGCCAGGGTGGCGTTGAGGCCGGAGATGCGCGCCAGCAGGGCAGCGGAGGCGGTATTCACATCCACGCCCACGGCGTTCACGCAGTCTTCCACCACGGCGTCCAGGCTGCGCGCCAGCTGCAGCTGGGACACGTCGTGCTGGTACTGGCCGACGCCGATGGATTTCGGGTCGATCTTCACCAGTTCGGCCAGCGGGTCCTGCAGGCGGCGGGCAATGGACACGGCGCCGCGCAGGGAGACGTCCAGGTCGGGGAATTCCTTCGCCGCCAGCTCGGACGCGGAGTACACCGAAGCACCGGCCTCGCTGACCATGATCTTGGTCATCTTCAGGGCCGGGTACTTCTTGATCAGCTCGATGGCCAGCTTGTCGGTTTCGCGGCTGGCGGTGCCGTTGCCGATGGCGATCAGGTCGACGCTGTGCTTGGCGCAGAGCTTGCCGAGGACGGCCAGGGTTTCGTCCCACTTGTTGTGCGGCACGTGCGGATAGACGGTGGCGGTATCCAGCAGTTTGCCGGTGGCGTCGACCACCGCCACTTTGCAACCGGTGCGCAGGCCCGGGTCGAGACCCAGGGTGGCGCGCGGGCCGGCCGGAGCGGCCAGCAGCAGGTCGTGCAGGTTGCGGGCGAAGACGTTGATGGCTTCGCTTTCGGCGGCTTCACGCAGCTCGCCCAGCAGGTCGGTTTCCAGGTGGGTGTAGAGCTTGACCTTCCAGGTCCAGCGCACCACTTCGGACAGCCATTTGTCAGCGGCGCGGCCCTGGTTGGCGATGCCGAAGCGCTCGCCGATCATCACCTCGCAAGGGTGCATGGTGCCGGGCAGTTCTTCGCCGACCTTCAGGGCGATGCTCAGCACTCCCTCGTTGCGGCCACGGAAGATCGCCAGGGCGCGGTGCGAGGGAACGCCCTTGAGGTTCTCGTCATGCTCGAAGTAGTCGCTGAACTTGGCGCCTTCCTGTTCCTTGCCGGCGACAAGGCGGGCGCTGAGGGTGGCGCCGTCCTTCAGGAAGCCGCGCAGGTTGGCCAGCAGCGTGGCGTCTTCGGCGAAGCGCTCCATGAGGATGTACTTGGCGCCCTCGAGCACGGCCTTGATATCGGCGAAGCCCTTCTCCGCGTCGATGAAGCGTTCGGCTTCGACTTCCGGGGCCAGGGTCGGGTCGTTGAACAGCGCATCGGCCAGATCGCCTAGGCCGGCTTCCAGGGCGATCTGGCCCTTGGTGCGGCGTTTCTGCTTATACGGAAGGTACAGGTCTTCCAGGCGGGTCTTGGTGTCTGCGAGCTTGATCTCGCGTTCCAGCTCGGGGGTCAGCTTGCCCTGTTCGGTGATGCTGGCGAGGATCGCGGTGCGGCGGTCTTCCATTTCGCGCAGGTAGCGCAGGCGTTCTTCCAGGTTACGCAACTGGGTGTCGTCGAGGCTGCCGGTGACTTCTTTCCGGTAACGAGCGATGAAAGGCACGGTCGAGCCTTCGTCCAGCAGTTCCACTGCGGCGGCGACCTGTTGCGGGCGCACGCCCAGTTCTTCGGCGATGCGGTTGTTGATGCTGTCCATTGAAAACACCTGCATGGGCGGCAGCCCGGGCCGGGCCACGGAGGCTGCCGCAGAATGACAGACCGGCGAACCAGGGGCTCGCCGGTGATGAAAGGCGCCGCATTATAAACACCGAGTTTCAAAGGGTAGGAAACCGTTCGGGGAAAAATCTGCTAACAATGGGCAAGCCGCCGCGAGCCGCTGGCAAGCGATAATGTGCGGCTTGCCGAACAGGAGAAAACATGAGCAGCAACCCGACCGCTGAAGGCGAAAAGATCCTTATTGTCGATGACGACGCCCGTCTGCGGCGCCTTCTCGAGCGTTTCCTCGACGAGCAGGGCTTTCGCGTGCGCGCCGTGGAGAACGTCGAGCAGATGGATCGCCTGCTGGCTCGCGAACTCTTCAATCTGGTGGTGCTCGACCTGATGCTGCCCGGCGAGGATGGCCTGTCGGCCTGCCGCCGGCTGCGCGCATCGAACAATCAGGTGCCGATCATCATGCTCACCGCCAAGGGCGACGAGACCAGCCGTATCCAGGGCCTGGAACTGGGCGCCGACGACTATCTGGCCAAGCCGTTCAACCCCCGCGAGTTGCTGGCGCGGATCAAGGCCGTGCTGCGTCGCCAGGCACCGCAGGTGCCGGGTGCCCCGGCCAGCGAGGACGAAAGCGTCAGCTTCGGCGAGTACGAGCTGTCCCTGGCTACCCGCGAGTTGAAGAAGGGCGACGACGTGCAGATGCTCACCACCGGTGAGTTCGCCGTACTCAAGGCGCTGGTCCAGCATGCCCGCGAGCCACTGACCCGCGACAAGCTGATGAATCTGGCCCGTGGTCGCGAGTGGGACGCCCTGGAGCGCTCCATCGACGTGCAGATTTCCCGCCTGCGCCGGCTGATCGAGCCAGACCCTTCCAAGCCGCGCTATATCCAGACCGTCTGGGGCGTCGGCTACGTGTTCGTGCCCGATGGCAACAAGTGAACGCGCGGCGGGGGTTCCCGCCGCCGGGCAACCCAGGGGGGTGATGCGCACCCCCTATTGGTTCCCGCAGAGCTTCTTCTCACGCACCCTCTGGCTGGTGCTCATCGTCGTCCTGTTCTCCAAGGCGCTGACCCTGGTTTACCTGATGATGAACGAGGACGTGCTGGTGGATCGTCAGTACAGCCACGGTGCGGCGCTGACCCTGCGCGCCTACTGGGCGGCGAGTGAAGAAGAGCGTCACGACCTGGCCAAGGCAGCTGGCCTCAAGCGGGTCACCCGCGACGCCGTGCCGGCCAGCGAGCAGCACTGGCCCTACAGCGAAATCTTCCAGCGCCAGATGCAGTCCGAGCTCGGTCCGGGTACCGAAGTGCGCCTGCGTGCGCAAAGCCCGCCAGCGCTCTGGGTCCACGCGCCGGAGCTGGGGCCGGACTGGGTGCGCATCCCGCTTTATCCACACCCCCTGCGTGGCCAGCGTATCTGGAGTGTGCTCGGCTGGTTCCTCGGCATCGGCCTGCTGTCCACCGCTGCCGCGTGGATTTTCGTGCGCCAGCTCAACGCGCCGCTAAAGCGCCTCGTCTTCGCCGCCCGCCAGGTTGGCCAGGGTCGCAGTGTGCGCCTGCCGGTAAGCGACACGCCGAGCGAAATGGCCGAGGTGTATCGCGCCTTCAACCAGATGGCTGAAGACGTCGAGCGCGGTGCCCGCGAGCGCGAGCTGATGCTCGCCGGCGTCTCCCACGACCTGCGCACGCCGCTCACGCGCCTGCGCCTGTCGCTGGAGCTGATGAGCAACGACTCCGAGCTGACCGACGACATGGTCCGCGACATCGAGGACATGGACGCCATCCTCGACCAGTTCCTCGCCTTTATCCGCGACGGCCGTGATGAGCGCGTGGAAGAGCTGGACCTTGGCGAGCTGGTGAGTGAGGTGGTGGCGCCCTACAACCAGCAGGAGGAGCAGGTACGCCTGTGCCTGGAACCACTGCCGCCGTTCCCGTTGCGGCGGGTTTCGATCAAGCGGCTGTTGGTGAATCTGATCGAGAATGCGCTGCGATACGGCGGTAACGGTGTCGAAGTTGCAGCTTTTGTGGCGGGTGACAATGCCGCGCCCTACGTCGTGCTGAGTGTGCTGGATCGCGGTCAGGGCATCGATCCCGCTGAGCTGCAGGACATCTTCAACCCCTTCATCCGGGGTGACCGAGCCCGTGGCGGCAAGGGCACCGGCCTGGGCCTGGCCATCGTCAAGCGCATCGCCGCGCAGCACGGCGGCAGCGTCGAACTGCGCAACCGCTCTGGTGGTGGCCTGGAAGCACGCGTCTGCCTGCCCCTGGGACTAATGCTCCCCCGCGACGCTGTCTAGGTTCTTACGAAAACGGCCTGCGCTTCGGTCATGCGTTGTCAGGAATCGATGAGAAATGCTCATTGGCAGGCACCAACTGCGCTTTCTCATCGATTCCTTCCTAGTCTGACCGTCGCTCGGCTCCTTTTCGTACGGAGCGACGTTCCGCTGCGTTCCGCGCCCACTATCTCGCTGAAATCCCTTCGGCCCCGGATTCCTGCCTGCCATCGGCGGTGATGCCACGCGGCCATGTTTTAGGCGTACGCTTGCCCGGCGCTGGGCTATCTTCAGCTTGCGCACCGACATGAGGTCAGTATGCAAGCTGCTCCGTTCCGACTTCCCCAATGGACCTGGTGGTTGCCGCTGCCGCTGCTGCATCTGGCTACCTGGGTGTCCCTGCTGACTCAAGCGTCCAGCGGTCTCGCCGTGTGGTATCTGCCCTTCGCGCTTGGCCTGGTGTTCTGCCTCTGGTGGGGCGCGCGGGTGCTGCCCGCCATTTACCTCAACGCACTGCTCAGCGTGCCGTTGTGGGACCTGAACTTCTACTGGGCACCGCTGTACGCCTTGCCGGAAACCCTCAGCGTGGCCGCCGGCTGGTGGGCGCTCAGGCGCTCGGGATGCCACGCGGACCTGCGCGACTTCCCTGAACTGCTGCGCTTCATGCTCTACGGCGTGCTCCTGCCGGTCAGCCTGCTGGTCTACGGCGAGCAACTGGCCCTGATACTGAGCGGCAACCTTGCCCGCGACAGCTGGGGCAACGCCACGCTGTTGGTCTGGCCTGGCGCCTGCCTGACGACCCTGGCCGTGAGCCTGCCGCTGCTGACTTACCTGACGCCGCTGTTCAGCCGCCGCGGCTGGGTGCCCGAGCCGGTGGAAGCACTGCCCGAAACCCTGCACCATCTGCCGCCATGGCCGCTGTTGTTGGCGTTGGCGTTGCTCATCCCGTGGCTGATTACGGTGGTGCCGCTGATCCTCACCTTGCCGCCCATCGGCATGATGATGCTCGGCCTGGCGCTGGTCTGGGGGTTTCCCGGTGCTCTCTGCGGAGCGGGACTCACCGCCCTGACTGTGCTTGCCCTGCCGGCGCTGCGGAAGCTGGATGGCGGGACAGGCCTGGCCGATCCGCAGTGGGGCGTCGAGCTGTACTTCAGCGTGCTGCTGCTGATGATGTCGGCACTGCTGGTGGGACGCAGCCTCAGCGACCTGCGCCTGGCCCTCGGCCGGCGCGATGCGATGCAGAAGGAGCTGGCCCTGACCAACCTGGCGCTTCAGGCCAGTCCCCTGGGAGTGACCATCGTCGACGCGCGCCAGCCTGACCAGCCGTTGATCTACTGCAACCCCGCCTTCGAACAGATGAGTGGCTATTCGCGGGAAGAGGCGCTGGGAAACCATTGGCGTTTCCTGCTCCACCATGACCGCAACCAGTCCGAGCTGCCACGTCTCCAGGACGCGCTGCAACGTGGCGAGCAGTGCCATCTGGTGCTGCGCAACTACCGCAAGGACGGCAGCCTGTTCTGGAACGAGATCACCGTCGCGCCCATGCGGGATGACCTGGGCATCAGTCATTTCGTCGCCCTGCAGCACGACGTCAGCAGTCGCGAGATGATTTCCGAAGAGCTCGATACCCGCCGCGACGAACTGCTGCGCCAGACCCACCTGCTGAACCAGACCGAAGCCATCGCCGACATCGGCAGCTGGGTGCTGGAAATCGCCACCCTGAAAATGGCGTGGAGCGAGGGCAGTTTCCGGATCTACGAACTGGACCCTGCTGCAGGCGCTCCCAGCCTCGGTCAGATGCTCAGCTTCTTCGACCCGGCCAGCCGGGCGCTGTTGGAAGACACCCTGGAACAGTGCCTGCGCAGTGCCGAACCCTTCGACGTCGAGTTGCGCATCCAGGGCGCCCGTGGCACACCGCGCTGGCTGCGGATCAAGGGACTGGCCGAACACGATGGCGACCAGGTGATCCGCATCTACGGAGCCATGCTCGACCTGACCACCCAGAAACGCTCGGAGCGCCTGCAACATGAGCGCGACAAGCACCTGCACCTGTTCTTCGAAGCGCCGCTGATCGGCATGGCACTGTGTACCCCGGACCAGCGCTGGGAAGAAGTCAACTACAAACTCTGCAGCATTCTCGGCCGCTCCCGTGAGCAATTGCGGGGTGTCGACTGGATGAGTATGACGGTGGCCGAGGATCGGGCCGCCGAAGAGGCACTGCTGGAAGACGTGCGCAAAGGTGAGCGCGACGGCTACGAGTTGGACAAGCGCTTCATGAGAGGCTCCGGCGGTACCGTGCACACGCGGGTCAATGTGCGTGGGGTGCGCGATCTCGACGGCCAGCTCTATGCCCTGCTGGCGCTGGTGGAAGACATCAGTGCCCGCCACGAGGCCGAGGCGCGCTACCGGACCTTGGTGGAACACGCGCCGGAAGCCATCCTGGTGTTCGATCCACAGCTGGGCATCGTTGAAGCCAACGAGAACGCAGCGCGCCTGTTCGGCCTGTCCCGCGAGCAGTTGAACGGCCAGATGCCCACCAGTTTCAGTCCGCAGTTGCAGGCCGATGGACGCTCGTCGCGGGAACTGGGCAATGCGTACACCCGTGCCGCGCTCAAGGGTGACACACCGACCTTTGACTGGCTGATGCGCGATGTGAACGGTCGCGTGCGTCCCTGCGAGGTCCGCCTGGTGCGTCTGCCCGGCGAAGGCCGGCCGCTGATTCGCCTGAGCATCACCGATATCTCCGAACGCCAGCGCTATCAACGCGAGATCGAGCGCCTGGCCTACAGCGACGAACTCACCGGTCTGCCCAACCGGCGGCTGCTGCTTGATCGCCTGCAGCACGCCATGGCCCGCGAGCAGCGCGAGGGCCGCTACGGCGCGCTGTTGTTCATCGACCTGGACCACTTCAAGACGGTCAACGACAGCCTCGGCCACCCCGTGGGCGACGCCCTGCTGAGGGAAGTCACTTCACGCCTTGCGGGTTGCCTGCGCAATGAAGACACCCTGGCGCGCCTAGGCGGTGACGAGTTCGTGGTGCTGCTGGAAGCCTTGGCCGACAGCCCGGAGCAGGCCGGCAAGCTGGCCGCCGAAGTGGGCGACAAGCTGCTGCAAAGCCTGCACGGCAGCTACATGATCGGTGAGCACGAACTGGTGGTCAGCGCCAGTATTGGTATCGCCCTGCACCCCTTCCTTGAACAGATCGCCGCAGACGTCCTCAAGCAGGCGGATACCGCCATGTACCGGGCCAAACAGTCCGGGCGCAACGCGCTGCACTTCTTCGCCCCCGAAATGCAGGCCGCCATCGACCAGCGCCTGCAACTGCAAAGCGAGCTGCGCCAGGCCATCGACCGGGGCCAGCTGAGCCTGGAGTTCCAGCCGCAACTGGCGCTCTCCGATGGCCGGGTGCTGGGCGCCGAAGCCTTGATGCGCTGGCACCATCCCACGCGTGGCGAGGTGCCACCGGCGCAGTTCATCCCGCTGGCGGAAGAGACCGGCCTGATCATCGAATTGTCGGACTGGATGCTCGAACGAGCCTGTTCATGCCTGGCCAACTGGCAGGCAGAGATGCCGTGGCTGGTGCTGGCCATCAACGTCAGTCCCCGCGAGTTGCGCAAACCGGGCTTCGTCGAGCGCATCAATAGCGCGCTCAAGCGCCATGGTGTGTCCGGCACTCGGCTGGAGCTGGAAATCACCGAAGGCAGCCTGCTGGAAGAAGTGGAGCAGTGCATTTCCGCCATGCAGGCACTCAAGGTCCTTGGCGTGCGCTTCGCCATCGACGATTTCGGTACGGGCTATTCATCCCTGGCCTACCTCAAGCGTCTGCCCCTCGACCGGCTGAAGATCGACCGCAGCTTTGTCGATGGACTGGCCAATGACGCGAGCGACCTGGCCCTGGTGGAAACCATCCTGGCCATTGGCCGCAACCTCGGGCTGGAATGCATCGCCGAAGGCATCGAAGGGGAAGAGCAGTTGTCCATGCTGCGCCAGCGTGGCTGCGAGCTCGGCCAGGGCTATCACTTCAGCCGGCCGCTGGACGAGGAAGGTTTCCGCAGCTGGATGCGTGATCGGGAAGGGCAACAGCTGATGGAAAGCAGCTTGTAAGGAGTCGCGGATTCTCTGTGGGGGCGATTTCAATCGCGAATGAATTCGCGCTCACCCTGACAGGACAGATACTCCGGCGTGGCAAGGTTCGATCTAGTAGCAGGCATCCCTGTCGCAACTCCGCTGCCCACGGTCAACCCCGGCCCGGCCATCCGTGGCCGGTCGTTCGCCGGGGCAACGCATGCGTTGCTTTATCCGGCTTACCCCTTGCCTTTTGTTCTCGTCGAGTTGGGGCAGGCGTTCTTCTCGAGGTACTGAATGATGATGCCGGCCACGTCCTGTTCGGTGGTGGTCTCGATTCCTTCCAGCCCGGGCGAGGAATTCACCTCCATCACCAGTGGTCCGTGATTGGAACGCAGGATATCCACCCCCGCCACCGATAGTCCCATGACCTTGGCGGCCCTGATCGCGGTCATGCGCTCTTCCGGGGTGATCTTGATCAGGCTGGCGCTGCCCCCGCGATGCAGGTTGGAGCGGAACTCGCCGGGTTTGGCCTGGCGCTTCATCGAAGCGATCACCTTGTCGCCCACCACGAAGCAGCGGATGTCTGCGCCACCGGCTTCGCGGATGTACTCCTGCACCATGATGTTCTGCTTCAGGCCCATGAACGCCTCGATCACCGATTCGGCGGCCTTCTCCGTTTCGCACAGGACGACGCCTATGCCCTGGGTGCCTTCCAGTACCTTGATCACCAGCGGAGCGCCGTTGACCATGCGGATCAGGTCGGGGATGTCGTCGGGGGAATGGGCAAAGCCGGTCACCGGCAAGCCGATACCCTTGCGTGACAGCAGTTGCAGCGAACGCAGCTTGTCCCGCGAGCGGGTAATGGCGACCGATTCATTGAGGGGGAATACCCCCATCATTTCGAACTGGCGCAATACGGCGCAGCCATAGAAGGTGACCGAGGCGCCGATACGCGGGATCACCGCGTCGAATCCTTCCAGCGGCTGGCCGCGATAGTGGATCTGCGGCTTGTGGCTGGCGATGTTCATATAGGCGCGCAGGGTGTCTATCACCACCATTTCATGGCCGCGCTGCTGGCCGGCCTCAACAAGGCGGCGAGTCGAATACAGGCGCGGATTGCGCGATAACACGGCGATTTTCATTGGGCACCCGGAAGGGAAAGAGTCGGTTTTTCCTGTACGTAGGTGAGCGCCGGATTGACCACCAATTGCGCCTGCACCAAGGCCTTGGAGCCCAGCAGTACGCGATAACGCATGGTCTTGCGGCAGGCCAGGGTGAACTCGATGGGCCAGACCCGGTCACCCAGGGCGAGCAGGGTGCGGATGACGTAGCGGGTCTGTGCCTGGCCGTTGGAGCTTTTTATGGTCTTTACCGTGACGACCTGCGCCTCGCAGCGGTGACGCCGTTGCACCAGGGTGCCGAGGTGCGCGGTGAACCTGACCCAGCGCTCGCCGCTCTTCTCGAAGGGGACGATGTCGCTGGCATGCAGCGTGGAGGTGCTGGCCCCGGTATCGATCTTCGCGCGAAGGCCAACCATGCCGAGTTCTGGCAGGGCGATCCATTCGCGGAGTCCGATTACGGAGAGATGGTCGAAAGTCTTCAATGCAGGCTTTCCGGTAAAGTTGGCGCATTCTAGTGGGCCGATGTGACAACTGCATCTGGCCCTGGCTGAGCTTAGACCGGACTGACGAATGGGTCAGCCCGGGCAGGATGGAATCGAGTCATGCGTGAAAAAGACGACAAAGACGACAAGGTGCGCCTCGACAAATGGCTCTGGGCCGCGCGTTTCTTCAAGACCCGCGCCCTGGCCAAGGAAGCTATCGAGGGTGGCAAGGTCCACCATCATGGCGATCGCTGCAAGCCGTCCAAGGAACCCCGCATCGGTGACGAATATGTGATCCGCGCCGGCTTCGATGAGCGCACAGTCGTTGTCCGCGCACTATCCGCGGTGCGTCGTGGCGCCCCAGAGGCCCAGGCCCTTTACGAGGAAACTGCCGAGAGCCTGGCCAAGCGGGAAGAGGCCGCCGCCATGCGCAAGGCGGGTGCCCTTGGCATCCAGACCGATGGCCGGCCGACCAAGAAACAGCGTAGGCAAATCCACTTCCTGCGTGGCGGCAGCGAATAGGGGCGGTGAAAATCGACCTGGCCGCCGGGCTCCCGAGCGGCCGCTGATCATCGATAGAAAACACCCGCGCGGGCGATAGACAACCGGCCCTTGGTCCGCCGACGGATTTGCGCATAAAATCGCCAGCCTTTCGGCCAAATTGGCCCAAATGCAGCGAGTCCGGCATGTCCGATTTCACCCAACGTTTTCTGTTCGACGACACCGATGTGCGCGGCGAACTGGTTTCCCTCGGCGAGAGCTACGCCCACGTCCTGGCCAAGCATCCCTACCCGGAGCCGGTTGCCCAACTGCTCGGTGAAATGCTCGCCGCCGCTTCCCTACTGGTCGGCACCCTCAAGTTCGATGGTCTGCTGGTGCTGCAGGCGCGTTCCTCCGGCGCGGTTCCGCTGCTGATGGTCGAATGCTCCAGCGACCGGGAAGTGCGTGGCATTGCCCGTTATCACGCCAGCCAGGTAAACCCGGCCGCCAGCCTGTCAGACCTGATGCCCGAAGGTTCGTTGACCCTGACCGTCGACCCGAAGCAGGGCCAGCGCTACCAGGGCATCGTCGCCCTCGAAGGCGCCAGCCTGGCCGAATGTCTTTCCAGCTATTTCGACAATTCGCAGCAGTTGCCTACCCGGTTCTGGCTCTACGCCGACGGCCGCAATGCCCGGGGCATGCTGCTCCAGGCTCTGCCGGCCGATCGCCTGAAGGATCCCGAGGCTCGTGAGGCCAACTGGCAGCACCTGACCACCCTGGCCGACACGCTGACCGCCGAGGAACTGCTCGGTCTGGACAACGAAACCGTGCTGCATCGGCTCTATCATGAAGAAGCGGTGCGCTTGTTCGATCCCCAGGCCATTCACTTCCGCTGCAGCTGTTCGCGCCAGCGTTCGGCCAATGCACTGGTGAGCCTGGGCAAGGACGACGCCGAAGCCCTGCTGCAGGAAAGCGGTGGCACCGTGGTGATCGACTGCCAGTTCTGCAATCAGCGCTACAGCTTCGACGCGGCGGATATCGCCCAGCTGTTTGCCGGTGGCGGCAGCGCCGCGCCGTCGGAAACGCGCCACTGAAAAGATGTAGCGTGCCCGCAAGGTCGCTGCGTGACCGGGGTGCGATTATCGGTCATGAATATGCCCGTCTGACAGGAGGTTTCTACCCAAAGCGGGCTTTTCTGGCATAATCGCGCGCACTTTTTTCGCTGTAGGGGGTCGCATTACCCACTACAAAACGTTTGGAGGACTCGGCTTTTCGCCGACGGGGAACCACATGACGCAAGCCAATAACGCCGTGTACACCGATATCAGCGCCGCGCAACTGGTCGAAGAGGCCATTCGCCGTGGTGAGGGTGAACTGGCCGCCAACGGTTCGTTGGTAGTGAAAACCGGTCACCGCACCGGTCGTTCTCCGGCAGATCGTTTCATCGTTCAAGAGCCGAGCACCGACGCCAAAATCGCCTGGGGCAACATTAACCGTCCCTTCCCGGCGGACAAATTCGATGCGCTGTGGAGCCGTGTTGAAGCTTATGTGACCGAAGGTGAGCGTTTCGTCTCCCACGTGCACGTCGGGGCCGATCCTGAGCACTACCTGGCCGTCAAGATGACCACCGAGACCGCCTGGCACAACCTGTTCGGCCGTTGCCTGTTCATCAACCCGGAACAGTACAACCCGCAGTCCCGCCAGGAGTGGCAGATCCTCAACGCGCCGAACTTCGTTTGCGAGCCTGAGCGTGATGGCACCAACTCCGATGGTTGCGTGATCCTCAACTTCGCCGCCAAGAAAGTGCTGATCGCCGGCATGCGCTACGCCGGTGAAATGAAGAAGGCCATGTTCTCCGTGCAGAACTTCCTGCTGCCGGAAAAAGACGTGCTGCCGATGCACTGCGCCGCCAACGTTGGCGAAGAAGGCGACACCACCCTGTTCTTCGGTCTGTCCGGCACCGGCAAGACCACCCTGTCCGCCGACGAAAGCCGTTACCTGATCGGTGACGACGAGCACGGTTGGGGCGTGGGCACTGTGTTCAACATCGAAGGCGGCTGCTACGCCAAGTGCATCGACCTTTCCGAGAAGAACGAGCCGGTAATCTGGAAAGCCATCCAGTTCGGTGCGGTGCTGGAAAACGTGGTTCTGAACCCGGAAACCCGCCTGCCCGACTACAGCGATGACAGCCTGACCCAGAACACCCGCGCAGCCTACCCGCTGCACCTGGTCGAGAAGCGCGTCGAGGCCAATCGTGCCGGCGAGCCGAACGCAGTGATCTTCCTGACCTGCGACCTGACCGGCGTGCTGCCGCCCGTTTCGATCCTGAACAACGAGCAGGCTGCCTACCACTTCCTGTCCGGCTACACCGCGCTGGTCGGTTCCACCGAAATGGGTTCCGGCGGTGGCATCAAGTCCACCTTCTCCACCTGCTTCGGCGCGCCTTTCTTCCCGCGTCCGGCTGGCGAGTACGCTGAGCTGCTGATCAAGCGCATCCAGGGCTTCGGCTCCAAGGTGTATCTGGTCAACACCGGCTGGACCGGTGGTGGCTACGGCGTTGGCAAGCGCTTCAACATCCCGACCACCCGTGGCGTGATCGCAGCCATCCAGAGCGGCGCTCTGATCGGTGCCGAGACCGAACACCTGGACACCATCAACCTGGACGTGCCGAAGGCCGTTCCGGGCGTCGAGACCAACCTGCTCAACCCGCGCAACACCTGGGCTGACAAGGCTGCCTATGACGAAGCTGCCAAGGCCCTGGCCAAGCAGTTCGTCGAGAACTTCAAGAAGTTCGACGTCTCCGACGCCATCAAGAACGCCGGCCCGCAGCTCTAAGCTGCACCGCGTCCTTGTCGAAGAAGCCGCCTCCGGGCGGCTTTTTCATTTGTGGCCTTGTGCCGCCCCGTAGGATGGGTTGAGCGGAACGCCGCCCGACCCAGCCTGCAAAGTCCCGGGGGCCACCAGGCTTCCACTTCAAGGAGTGATGCCATGCCCGCCGCGACCCTTGCCCGTGTCTTTGGCTACGATCATTTCCGCCCTGGCCAGGAATCCGCTATCTCTGCCGTGCTGGCGGGGCGATCGGCCGCTGCCATCTTCCCCACCGGTTCCGGCAAGTCGCTGTGCTACCAGTTGCCGGCGTTGCATCTACCGCACCTGACCCTTGTGGTATCGCCATTGCTGGCGCTGATGCAGGATCAACTGGCGTTCCTCGCCCGCCACGGTATCGCCGCTGCCAGCATCGACTCGGCACAGAGCCGTGAGGAGGCTGCCGAGGTCATGGCGCGGGCCCGTTCCGGTGAGCTGAAAATCCTGATGATTTCCGTGGAGCGACTGAAGAACGAGCGCTTCCGTGGCTTCATTCAGCAGGTACCGATTTCCCTGCTGGTGGTGGACGAGGCCCACTGCATTTCCGAGTGGGGCCACAACTTCCGCCCCGACTACCTCAAGCTGCCCGAGTACCAGCGCCAGTTCGGCATCCCCCAGGTGCTACTGCTCACCGCCACGGCGACGCCGACGGTGATCGCCGATATGCAGCGCAAGTTCGCCATCGCCGATGCCGATGTCATCACCACCGGCTTTTACCGCCCCAACCTGAACCTGCTGGTCGAGCCGGTGGCTCGCGAGCGCAAGCTGGAGCGGCTGGTGGAGTGGCTGGGAGAACGCATAGGGCAGGCGGCGATCGTCTACGTGACCTTGCAGAAGACCGCCGAAGAGGTCGCCGCGCGCCTGAGCGAACGTGACGTCGCCGCCAGCGCCTATCACGCGGGCATGCCCCATGAGGAGCGCGAGGCGCTGCAGCGCCGGTTCATGGCCGGGCAGGTCAATGTGATGGTGGCCACCATCGCGTTCGGCATGGGCATCGACAAGAGCGACATCCGCCAGGTGGTGCACTACGACCTGCCCAAGTCGGTGGAAAACTACAGCCAGGAGATTGGCCGCGCCGGGCGCGACGGCGAGCCATCGGACTGCCTGGTGTTGGCCAACCGCGACAGCCTCAACGTGCTGGAGAACTTCGTCTATGGCGACACGCCGGAGCTTTCCGGCATCCGCCAGGTACTGGCTGAGCTCAAGGCGGCTGGGCAGGGTGGCGATCGCTGGGAGCTGATGCTGGGTGCGCTCTCCGACCAGAGCAACATTCGCCAGTTGCCGCTCAAGACCTTGCTGGTGCAATTGGAGCTGCGCGGCATCATCGCGCCGCTCTACGCCTACTTCGCCGAGTACCGTTTCAAGCACCTTCTGGAACCCGAGGCCCTGCTGGCGCAATTCGAGGGCGAGCGCCGCCAGTTCGTCGACGCCTTGCTGCGCACCTCTACTCGCGCGCGTACCTGGTGCACCGTGGACTTCGATCGCCTCTACCGCGAACACAGTGCTGAACGGAGCCGCGTGGTGAAGGCCCTGGACTACTTCCAGGAGCGCGGCTGGATCGAGCTGGAAAGCAAGCAGATGACCGAGGTCTACGCACTGAGCACACCCGACTTCGAGCCTGAGGCGTTGGCCGTGGAGCTGCACGATTACTTCCACCAGCAGGAACGCAGCGAGATAACCCGCATCCAGTCGATGCTGGCGCTGTTCGCCAGCGAGACCTGCCTCAGTGCGCGGCTGGCCAACTATTTCGGTGACCATGACGTCCCGGAGCGCTGCGGCCACTGCTCGGTCTGCCAGGGACGCGTGGCATACCTCCCGGCACCGCCAGCACTGTCGCCACTGGCGGAGCGCAACTTCAGCGCCCTGTGTGGCGGCTTCATCCAGCGCTTCGAAGAGCTGAAGGGGGAGCGGCCGGGTGTCGAGTGCCTCACGCGCATGCTTTGTGGTATCACCGCGCCGCTATTCACCCGCCTCAAGGCTCGCAACCTGCCAGGCTTTGCCGCGTTGGAAGCCTACCCCTACGCCGAAGTGCGCGATTGGGTGGGCCGGCACGCGGGGTGAGATCTGGCAAGCATTCGGATTATTCGATCGATAGCTTCGTTAATCAGTGTTGGAAGCGGGTGAGGCGGCTGCTTAGGATAGCGCCACTTTCTAATCAGCCCACTCCCTGGAGTACACCATGCATATCGATGAGGCCATCCGCAGCCGCCGCGCCATCAAGGCCTACGACACAGACCACAGCATCAGCCGCGAAGACAAGGACGAGTTGCTGCAACTGGCCCTGCTCGCACCCACCGCCTTCAACCTGCAGCACGTGCGGCTGGTGGAAGTCAGTGACCCAGCCCTGCGCCAGCGCATTCGCGATGTGGCCTGGGATCAGTCCCAGGTCACCGAAGCCTCGATGCTGGTGATCGTCTGCGCCCGCCTCGATGCCTGGGAGAAGGACGCCGCCCGCGTCTGGGCAGAAGCGCCGCAGCCGGTGCAGGAGTTCATGGCCGGCGCCATCGACAACTACTACCGTGACAAGCCCCGGGTGCAACGCGATGAAGTGATGCGCAGCTGCGGCCTGGTTGCCCAGACCCTGATGCTCGCTGCCCGCGGCAAGGGCCTGGATACCTGCCCCATGGACGGCTTCGACTTCGACGCCGTGGCCGATCTGATTCGCCTGCCGGAGAACCATGCCATTGGCCTGATGGTCGCCGTCGGCAAGCAGGCGGTCGCCGCCAGGCCGCGCATCGGCAAACTGGCCTTCGACGAAGCGGTGATCCGCAACCAGTTCTGACTTGCTTTGGAGCGTTGGGCTTCGCTTCGCTCTGCACCAACCTACGAAACGCCGCCTCTGCCTTTGCAGTGGCGGCGTTTTCATTTCCTCGAGATCAATGCGTAGGGTGCGTTGTGCGCACTGCGGTTCCCGAGCCGGTCTTTCGGTGCGCGCAACGCACCCTGCTCAAGCCCCTCATATTCTGCCGATGCTCATCAAACGCTCGATCAGCCATTGCAGGGCCTCATCCTCCTCGCGCTGGGCCACGCTCAACAGGTCGAGGTGGAAAGGGCCAAGGGCGAAGGGCAGGGGATGTACCTGCAGCGGGAGCAGACTGGCGAAGTGCTGGGCCAAGCGCGCTGGCAACACTACGGTGAGATCGGTACTGGCGACGATATGCGCCGCCTGCAGGTAGTTGGGTGTCGTGTAGACGATGTCCCGTGCCAGCCCTTGCTCCCCCAGCCATTGATCGACCATGCCTTTGGTCTGGCCACCGTGTACCCAGAGGTGGCGTAGCCTGAGAAAGCCGGATAGGTCGGGCGCTTCCTGCATTTGCGGATGGTCGCGGCGGGCCACCAGACGCAGGGATTCGCTCATCCATCGGCGGCTGGCGAAACGCGAGGGAATGCTTTCGAAGCGGCCCAGTACCAGGTCCAGTTCGCCCTGGTCCAACGCGGCGGCGGGCAGGCTCGGCGAGAGATGGCGAATGGCGATCTTCACTCCCGGTGCTTCTTCCGCCAGTTGCTGCAGCAGGCGCGGCATGCAGATCAGCTCCACGTAGTCCGTCACTGCGATGGTGAAGCGCTGGCGGCTACGCGCCGGGTCGAAACCTTCGCCGATGACCAGGCTTTGTTCGATCTGCTTGAGCGCGGCACGAATCGGGGATTCCAGGGCCAATGCTCGTGGCGTCGGCTGCATCGCCCGGCCCACGCGCACGAGCAAAGGGTCGCCGAGCAGCTCGCGCAGCCGATTGAGCGCATTGCTCACCGCCGGCTGGCTGAGGGAGAGGCGTTCCGCTGCGCGCGAGACGTTGCGTTCGCGCAGCAGGGCGTCCAGTACCCGTAGTAGGTTGAGGTCGAAGTTCGAAATATTCACCAGGGAAATGCCATCTATCACAAGACTAAATTTCAAAAATAGTACCGTCTTCCTTAAGGTGATTGGCGAATTCGTCTCCCCATCAGAACAACAAGAGGGCCAGCGATGACCCAGAACGCATTCAACATCCAGCGGGCCGCCGTGATCGGTGCCGGCACCATGGGCCGAGGTATCGTCATGAGCCTGGCCAGCGCCGGCCTCGAAGTCCTGTGGCTGGACAACAATCCGCAGATGCTGGAGCAGGCTCTTGGCGTGGTGGCGGACACTTACGCCCACAACGTGCGCCAGGGCCGCATCAGTGAGGCCCAGGCCACCGAGCGCATTGCGCACATTCGGGCGGTGGGCAGCTATGACGATCTCGCCGAGGTCGATCTGGTGATCGAAGCGGTATATGAGAACCTCGAACTCAAGCAAACCATCTTCCGCGAGCTGGACGCCCGTCTGAAGCCGGCGGCGATCCTGGCCAGCAACACCTCGGCCCTGGATATCGATGCCATCGCCGCCGTTACCGGGCGCCCGGAGCAGGTCTTGGGTCTGCACTTCTTCAGCCCGGCGCACATCATGAAGTTGCTGGAAATCGTCCGTGGCGCCCGCACCGCGCCCGCTGTACTGGACGCTGCACTAGCGTTGGGCCAACGCATGGGTAAGGTCAGCGTGGTGGCAGGCAACTGCAAGGGCTTCATTGGTAACCGCATGCTCCATACCTATGTGCGCGAGGCGCGGATGATGCTGCTGGAAGGCGCCTATCCGCATCAGGTGGACAGTGCGCTACAGGGTTTCGGCTTCGCCATGGGACCGTTCCGCATGTACGACGTGGTGGGCATCGACCTGGAATGGCGCGCCCGCGAGTTGTCCGGAAAGGGTAATGACGACCCCGCGGTACAGGTGGATAACCGCCTCTGCGCGATGGGCCGTTTCGGCCAGAAGGCGCGCATGGGCTACTACCGCTACGCCGAAGGTAGCCGCCAGGCCGAACCCGACCCGGAAGTGGACGCACTGGTGCTGCAAGTATCCGAGCAGCTTGGCTTCGACCGTCGGGAGATCGGCCCCGAGGAAATCCTCGAGCGCAGCCTGCTGGCCCTGGTCAACGAAGGGGCGAAGATCCTCGAAGAAGGTATCGCTAACTCCAGCGCCGATATCGACACCGTTTATCTCAATGGCTACGGCTTCCCGGTGGACAAGGGCGGGCCAATGGCCTGGGCCGACAGCCAGGGCCTGCCGGCCATCCGCAAGCGCCTGCAGGCACTGGCCGAACGCTTTGGCCCCCATTGGCAGCCGACCACGCTGATCCGTCGCCTGGCCGCATCTGACCGTCACTTCGCCGACTACCAACAGGAGGCCTGACCATGGCTTACAAGGCACCCCTGCGCGACATGCGCTTTGTGCTCCACGAACTTTTCGACGTCGCCGGCCACTGCGAGCTGCTGGCCAACGGGTTGGACCGTGAACTGATCGACGGTGTACTGGAGGAAGGTGCGCGTTACGCGAGCGAAGTGGTTTCGCCACTGAACCGCAACAGCGACGAAGAAGGCGTGATCCTGGAACAGGGCGCGGTGACTACGCCCAAGGGCTTCCGCGAGGCCTATCGGCAGTACTGCGACAATGGCTGGGCCAGCATGACCGGTCCGCAGGAGTTCGGCGGCCAGGGTTTCCCGCAGATGGTCGCCTGCAGTTTCCACGAAATGCTGATGGGCGCCAGCCTGTCGTTCCGCGTGTACTCCGGACTCACCGAAGGTGCCGTGCTGGCGCTGTACAAGCACGGCAGCGACACGCTCAAGCAGGCTTACCTGGAAAAGCTGGTGAGCGGTCAATGGGCCGGCACCATGTGCCTCACCGAACCCCAGGCCGGCACCGATCTGGCTCTGCTGCGCACCCGCGCCGAGCCCCAGGCCGATGGCAGCTACAAGGTCAGTGGCAGCAAGATCTTCATCAGCGGTGGCGAGCAGGATCTCTCCGAGAACATCGTCCACCTGGTGCTGGCGCGCCTGCCGGATGCCCCGGTTGGAGTGAAGGGCATCAGCCTGCTGCTGGTTCCCAAGTTCATCGCCAATCCGGATGGTACGCCGGGGGCGAAGAATGCCCTGGGCTGCGGCGCCATCGAACACAAGATGGGCATCAAGGGCGCTGCCACCTGCGTCATGAACTTCGACGGCGCCACTGGCTGGCTGATCGGCGAAGCCAACCAGGGCCTGGCCTGCATGTTCACCATGATGAACGACGCGCGCTTTCAGGTCGGCCTGCAAGGGCTCGGCATCGGTGAGCAGGCCTTCCAGGGTGCCCTTGCCTATGCCCGCGAGCGGCTGCAGTCGCGCGCCTTGAGCGGGCCGGCGGCGCCGGACAAACCGGCGGACCCGATCATCCACCACCCCGATGTCCGGCGCATGCTGCTGACCCAGAAGACCCTGGTGGAAGGTAGTCGCATGCTGGCTGTCTACTGCGCTCGCCAGCTGGACCTGGAGCACGGCCACCCGGATGCCACCCAGCGCAAGGCCGCCGGTCGGCGTGCGGCGCTGCTGATTCCCATCGTCAAGGCCTTCTTCACCGACATGGGCCAGGAAGTGGCCAGCCTCGGGGTACAGGTCTACGGTGGCCACGGCTTCATCCGCGAGTGGGGCATGGAACAGCTGATGCGCGACAGCCGCATCACGCAACTTTACGAAGGCACCAACGGCATCCAGGCGCTCGACCTGATCCGTCGCAAGCTGATGGGTGATGGCGGGGCCGAGCTGGCCGCCTTGCAGGACGAAATCGCCGCGCTGGCCGATGCCCAGTTGCAGCGTGCCGAGTTGGCCGAACTGGCTGGCGCCGTGCTGGCGCGTCTGCAGGAGTGGCGCGGGCTGAGCGCGACCCTGCTGGATCGGGTGCGGGAGAACCCTGAAGAAATTGGAGCCGCCTCAGTGGACTTCCTGCAGTACTCGGCCTATGTGCTATTGGCGGGCTTCTGGTTGCAGGCCGCAGCGCGGGCCCAGGACATCCTGGATTCCGGCACGTCGGAGGCGGATTTCTACCAGGCCAAGTTGCACAGCGCGCGTTTCTATCTGCGTCGCGTGCTGCCGCGCGCCAGCAGTCATCGTGAAGCCCTGTTGGGCGGAGCAGACTGCCTGATGGCATTGCCCGAGGCTCATTTCGCGTTTTGACGGCGTTTACCGTCGCGGTACGCCTGGACAACAACAAGGGAGGACGCCCGGATGCAGCCCTTCAGCTTTGCCACCACCGCGCAGATTCTTTGCGAATCCGGCTCGGCCGCACGCCTGGCCGAACTCTGCCGCGAGCGCGGTGCCCAGCGCGTTGTGCTGGTGACCGATCCCGGCATCACCCGGCTCGGCCTGCTGGACGATATCCTCCTCGGATTCGCTCTCGAGGGCCTCAGCGTTGCGGTCTACGACCAGGTCCAGGCTGATCCGCCCGAGGCAGTGGTGCTGGAGGCCGTGGAACTGGCGAAGGTCCTTGGCGCCGAGCTGGTGGTGGGCTTTGGCGGTGGTAGCTCGATGGACGTGGCCAAGCTGGTGGCGTTGCTGGCCCACCCTGACTGCCGCCAGGACCTGGCGGACATCTATGGAGTGGGCAACGCGCGCGGTCGGCGCCTGCCGCTGCTGCAGGTACCAACTACCGCTGGCACCGGCTCCGAGGTGACGCCGATCGCCATCGTCACTACTGGCGAGACCACCAAGATGGGTGTTGTCTCACCGCTGCTGCTGCCGGACCTCGCGTTGCTGGATGCAGACCTGACCCTCGGCCTGCCGCCAGCGGTCACCGCGGCAACCGGGATCGACGCCATGGTTCACGCCATCGAGTCTTACACCAGCAAGCTGAAGAAGAACCCGCTGTCCGACCTGCTGGGCCGCGAAGCGTTACGCCTCCTGGCCGGCAACCTCGACGCGGTAGTCCAGGACGGCCGCAACCGCGAAGCACGGCAGGCCATGTTGCTGGGTGCGTGCCTCGCCGGCCAGGCATTCGCCAATGCGCCGGTGGCAGCTGTGCATGCACTGGCCTACCCGCTGGGTGGGCACTTCCATATTCCCCATGGTCTCTCCAACGCCCTGGTGCTGCCCCACGTGCTGAGTTTCAACGCCTCGGCAGCTGCCCCGCTCTACGCAGAGCTGGCGCCGCTGGTGCTTGGCAGCAATCTCAGGCCGGGCAGCGAGGCGCAGCTCACCGAGCAGTTGATCCGCGAACTCGCCGCCTTCAGTGAACGCAGCGGGTTGCCCACGCGCTTGCGTGATGCCGGAGTACCCGAGGCGATGCTGCCGCGCCTGGCGAGCGATGCCATGTTGCAACAACGGCTGTTGGTGAATAATCCGCGCGAGGTCAGCGAAGAGCAGGCCCTGGCTATCTACCAGTCGGCCTTCTGACCCTCCTGTAGGAGCCAGCTTGATGGCGAATGCAGCTGTTCGCGAGCAAGCTCGCTCCTGCATGAGTCGATCCAACCGAACCCAGGGAACCCCATGAGCCAACCCCAACACATGCGCGTTGACTACCGCCACTTCCAGCCCATCACCACGCGCTGGCATGACAACGATATCTACGGCCATGTGAACAACGTGGTCTATTACGGATTCTTCGACAGTGCCGTGAACACCTACCTGATCGAGCAAGGCGGGCTGGATATCCACGAAGGTAACGTGGTGGGTTTCGTGGTGAGCTCCTCCTGCGACTACTTCGCCTCCATCGCTTTCCCCGACCGCATCGAGGTCGGACTGCGGGTGGGCAAGCTGGGCAACAGCTCGGTGCAGTACGAGCTGGCGATCTTCAAGCAGGGCGAGATCGACGCCTGCGCGGCCGGACGTTTCGTCCATGTCTTTGTCGATCGTGAGAACAACCGGCCGGTGCCGATTCCCGAGACGCTGCGTGCAGCGTTGGCGGAGTTGGTGGTGGAGGGCTGACGCATTTCTTTCGTAGGGGCGAATTCATTCGCGAAGGGCAGCGTAGCTGTCCCCTTGATAGCGTCAGGGGCAGACCGGCGGTCTGCATGGCAAATGAATTCGCCCCTACAGACAACTTTCACCCAGTCGACCCGAAACGGCTGAAATAGCGACATCTGTCAGCCCGACCGTCCATCCGCTCTACCCATCGTTTGCGTGAATCCGCACAATGCGCGCCAAACCCGAATCGTCCTGACCGGCTGCGAGGTGAAACACCACGCGGCAGGGTTCTTTCTTTTCGCTTGATCTGCAGCATGGAGGGCGGGACGCGATCGGGGTCCAATCTCCATTCCGGGGCCGGCTCGTAGTGCGGCCCGATGTTCAGCGGTACCTGCCATGACTCATGCAAACGGCTCCATCCTGCAACGCTTGAAACGCACCAGCCTGGTGACTCGGATCATCGTCGGCCTGATCGCCGGCATCGCCCTCGCCCTGATCACTCCCCAGTACGCCAGCGCCGTCGGCCTGCTCGGCAACCTCTTCGTCATGGCGCTGAAGGCCGTGGCACCCGTGCTGGTGTTCGTCCTGGTGATCGCTGCCATCGCCAATCACAAGCCGGGCGAGCGTACGCATATCCGCCCGATTCTCGTGCTCTACCTGATCGGTACCTTCTCCGCCGCCGTGGTGGCGGTGATGGCTTCCAGTCTCTTTCCCTCGACCCTCACCCTGGCCACTGGCGCTGCCGACCTGGCGCCGCCCAGCAACATCTCCGAGGTGTTGCTGAGCCTGCTGGGCAGTGCCGTGGCCAACCCGGTGACTGCCCTGACGGAGGCCAACTTCATCGGCATCCTGGTCTGGGCCGTGGGCCTGGGTATTGCCATTCGCCAGGGCAGCGAAACCACCCGCAACGTGTTCAGTGACCTGTCCCATGGTGTGTCGCTGATCGTACGCGTGGTGATCAGCTTCGCCCCGCTGGGCATCTTCGGCCTGGTTGCCTCGACCCTCGCCGAGAACGGCATTGGCGTGCTGGCCGACTACGCCCACCTGCTGGCGGTGCTGCTGGGCTGCATGTTGTTCGTGGCCTTCGTCGTGAACCCGCTGATCGTATTCTCGAAGATTCGCCGCAACCCCTATCCGCTGGTGCTGACCTGCCTGCGTGAAAGCGGCATCACCGCGTTCTTCACCCGCAGTTCGGCAGCCAACATTCCGGTCAACCTGCAGCTGGCGGAGAAGCTTGGCCTGCATGAGGACACCTACTCGGTCTCCATTCCGCTGGGCGCCACCATCAACATGGCCGGCGCAGCCATCACCATCACCGTGCTGACCCTGGCGGCAGTGAAGACGCTGGGGATCGTCGTCGACATTCCCACCGCGATCCTGCTCAGCGTCGTAGCCTCGATCTGCGCCTGTGGCGCTTCCGGTGTGGCGGGGGGCTCGCTGCTGCTGATCCCGCTGGCCTGCAGCCTGTTTGGCATCCCCAGTGAAGTGGCGATGCAAGTCGTGGCCGTTGGCTTCATCATCGGCATCCTCCAGGATGCCGCCGAGACCGCGCTGAACTCCTCCACCGACGTGCTCTTCACCGCAGCTGCCTGCATGGCCAGCGGCGATGTGGACGAAGTGCGTGCCGAGCAGCTCGGCTGATTTCGGCCTGAAATGAAAAAGCCCGGCATAGGCCGGGCTTTTTCATGGGGGCAGCAATCAGTGGCGATGCTTGCGGTGCTTGTGATGGCCGTCGTGATCGTCCTTGGTCAGCTCGGTGGCGATTGCGCCGCCCGCTGCACCGCCCAGGCCTGCGCCGATGGCAGAACCGGTGGAGCCGCCCAGTGCGCGGCCGGCTACCGAGCCACCCGCAGCGCCCAGACCGCCGCCGATTGCGGCTTCGGTCTTCTTGCCGCTCCTGGCGGTCATTGCGCCACCCGCAGCGCCACCCAGACCGGCGCCGATGGCAGCGCCAGTGCTGCCGCCCACGGCATTGCCGACGACGTTACCCAGGACGCCGCCGAGGCCGCCACCGATGGCGTTGTTGGTGGTTTCGCCGGCCACGACGGCTTGGGTTGCCAGCAGGCTGAGGGCGAGGGCGGTTACTGCTTTACGCATGTTGCAGAGTCTCCATTTCAAAAAGAGGGTCCATGGCTCCGCGGGCCTGCCGCAGTGCCCATGACACAAGTCAGATTATGAATTCGGGAGGGGGGCGGCTGTCTCTCGACCAGGCCGCAGGTCTAGAAAAAGCCCGCTTCAAGCGGGCTTTTTCGGTTAGCGGGGTTGATCAATCATCCCAGTCGCCGTGGTGACGGTGCTTGTGCTTGCGATGACCCCAGGCGTGGCCTCTGCCAGGGTGATCGCGGTAGGCGCGACGATAGTGGCGATGGTCATCATCGTAGTCGTCATCGTCGTAGCGGTTCCGGTCACCGAACTCGTTGCCGAGGGCGCCGCCGGCGCCACCGCCGAGCGCTGCACCGATCAGGCCGCCAGTGGTGCCGCCCATTTGCCGGCCGACAACCTGACCACCCGCTGCGCCCAAGCCGCCGCCGATGGCAGCTTCGGTACGGTTACGTTTCGGGGCTGCTACTGCACCGCCCGCGGCACCACCTACGCCGGCGCCAATGGCTGCGCCAGTGCTGCCGCCAACAGCGTTGCCGACAACGGACCCCAGGACCCCGCCCAGCGCACCGCCAATACCGGCATCGGTATTACCGCCTGCGAAGACGCTGCCGCTGGCGAGGCCAAGAGACAGAAGAAGGATCGAGGTGTACTTCATGGTGAGGATCGCCTCAGTGGTTTTGGTGAGGCGATATTTACTGTGGGAAATTACTTACGCAAGTGCCAGACGACGAAAAGTATCAACTTTTCATATTTTTTTAATTGTCTGATTTTGCAGCAGAACTTTTTCTGATTCTGGCTGTCTGAGACCTATTCCCGCCCGCATTTTTCGCGTCTTTCAGGTCTTTTCAGATGCTGGCGAAGTGCCCATGAACTTAAAGTTCCGTCGAGCCTTTATATAGGCATTGATTCCGTATTTCAAATTGTTTCTTGAAAGTTAAGTTAGAGAAACAAACTTCCCCTACTTAAGTTTCAAATTGGTATTCGCCGCAGTCCGGCATTCGGACTGCGGCGAATTCGTATGCGCGCAGGGGCGCTATTCGGTAGGCGAAGCCGCATCCCTAGAGGATGCGGTTGTTGTCGCGGGAGGCTTCGAGGCGGATAGCCACGAACTTGGAGGTGGGGGTGTAGCTGCCGTCGCCGTAGCTTTCCAACGGTACCAGCGGGTTGGTTTCCGGGTAATAGGCGGCGGCCTGGCCGGCGGGAATGTCGAATGCCAGCAGGCTGAAACCGGAAACGCGACGTTCCACGCCGTCATCCCACAGCGTCACCATGTCGACTTTCTGGCCGGGCTCGAAGCCTAGGCGGCGGATGTCCGCCTCGTTGGCGAAGACCACCTCGCGCTGGCCGCGTACGCCGCGATAGCGGTCGTCCAGGCCGTAGATGGTGGTGTTGTACTGGTCGTGGGAGCGCAGGGTCTGGAGGATCAGATGCGGCGTCTCGCCCGTGCTGCGGACTTTCTCGTGGAGCAGGTCGGCCGGTAGTGGGTCCGACTTGAAGTTGGCGCGGCCGCTGGCAGTGCTCCACTGCCGGTCGTTTGCGGTATTGCCCAGGTAGAACCCGCCCGGGTGCTGCACGCGTTGGTTGAAGTCCTTGAAGCCGGGAATGGTATCGGCGATGAGATCACGTATGCGGTCGTAGTTGGCGAGCAGGGCGTCCCAGTCCACCGGATGGTTGCCCAGGGTGGCCTTGGCGATGCCGGCGATGATGGCCGGCTCCGATCGCATCTCGCGGGACGACGGCTCCAATTGGCCGTAGGACGCGTGAATCATGCTGAAGGAGTCTTCCACCGTCACGGCTTGCGGGCCTTCCAGTTGGCGGTCGATATCGGTACGGCCGAGGCAGGGCAGGATCAGTGCTTCCTGGCCGACGGTCAGGTGGCTGCGGTTGAGCTTGGTGCTGATCTGTACCGTCAGATCGCAGCGCTGCAAGGCGGCATGGGTGCGTTGGCTGTCCGGCGTGGCCTGGGCGAAGTTGCCGCCCAGGCCGATGAAGACCCTGGCGTCGCCATCGAGCATCGCGTTGATCGCTTCCACGGTGTTGTGGCCGCTCTCCCGAGGAACCTTAAAGCCGAAGCGCGTTTCCAGGGCATCGAGCAGCGCCACCGGTGGCCGATCATTGATGCCCATGGTGCGGTCGCCCTGCACGTTGCTGTGGCCACGAACCGGGCAAAGGCCGGCGCCGGGGCGGCCGACGTTGCCGCGCAATAGCTGCAGGTTGACGATTTCATGGATGGTCGGCACCGAATGGCGGTGCTGGGTGATGCCCATTGCCCAGCAGACAATCACGTTGCGGGCATTACGATAGATGCGCGCGGATATCTCGATTTCTTCCAGCGTCAGGCCCGATTGCGCCTCGATGTGCGCCCAGGGCGTGGCATCCACCTCGGCCAGGTAGGCGTCAACGCCGAGGGTGTGCTCCGCGATGAAGGCATGGTCGAACACCGGTGTCTCGCCCTTTGCCTGGGCTTCCCGTTCCCATTGCAGCAGGAACTTTGCGATGCCGCGAATGGCGGCCATGTCGCCGCCCAGCGCCGGGCGGAAGAATGCGGTGTTCAGCGGCCGGGACCCGTTACTGAGCATTTCCAGTGCATGTTGCGGATGCTGGAAGCGCTCAAGGCCGCGTTCCTTGAGCGGATTGAAGCAGACCACCTGGGCGCCCCTTTGCACGGCTTCGCGTAGCGGCTCGAGCATGCGCGGGTGATTGGTGCCGGGGTTCTGGCCGAACACGAAGATGGCGTCGGCGTGTTCGAAGTCGTGGAAGGTCACGCTGCCCTTGCCGACCCCGATGCTCTGGCTCAGCGCGACACCGCTGGCTTCGTGGCACATGTTCGAGCAATCGGGGAAGTTGTTGGTGCCGAAGGCGCGGACGAACAACTGATACAGGTAGGCCGCCTCGTTGCTGGCGCGGCCGGAGGTGTAGAACTCCGCCTGGTTGGGGCTTTCCAGGTTGCGCAGGTGGCGTGCCACCTGGGCGAAGGCGTGTTCCCAGCTGACCGGTACGTAGTGGTCGGTCTGCCTGTCGTAGCGCATGGGCTGGGTCAGGCGGCCCTGGTACTCGAGCCAGTAATCGCTCTGTTCGCGCAACTGGCTGACGCTATAGCGGGCGAAGAAGGCGGCATCGACCCGACGCTTGGTGGCTTCCCAGTTGACCGCCTTGGCGCCGTTCTCGCAGAACTTGATGCGGCCGTCTTCGGGGGAGTCTCCCCAGGCGCAGCCGGGACAATCGAAGCCGCCGTTCTGGTTGGTCTTGAGCAGTGCGCGAAGGTTCTTGAACGGCTGTTTGCTGTCCAGCCAGAAGCGAGTGACGCTTTTCAGCGCACCCCAGCCAGCCGCGGCGCCTTTGTAGGGTTTGTAGCGAGGTTGTACGGGTTGGAGGCTCATTCTTTCGGGGCTTTCGCGTCTGGCGCCGGGCTGTAGACCCGTGGTGCGCTGTGATGGGGCAGATGGATGAGGTTGAGGTGATGCCGACGTGCCCATTCCACTGTCAGGGTTGTGGGGGCGGAGAGGCTGACCAGCGTGGACAGGCCCGCGCGCACCGCCTTGTGGATAAGTTCCAGGCTGCAGCGGCTGGTGACCACGGCGAAACCGCTGCGAGGGTCGAGCCCCTGGCGCAACAGGGCGCCGATCAGTTTGTCGAGGGCGTTGTGGCGGCCAATGTCTTCGCGGCACAGGCGCAATTGGCCATCGGCATCGACGAATAGCGCAGCGTGCAGTGCACCACTGCGTCGGGCCAGTTCCTGGGCGTCGTTGATGCGTTGACGAAGGTCGACGAAGTGTTCCGCCGGCGGCAATGGGGCCGGCGTCAGGGAGCGGAGCTCCGGCAGAGCCTGTTCCAGCGCTTCCACACCACAGAGTCCGCAGCCGGTCGTGCCGGCCAGGTTGCGGCGCTGTTCCTTGAGCGACCAGAAGGCGCGATTGCCAATATCCACCTCGGCGTGCAAGGCAATGCCTTCGCCCTCGAGCTGGATGTCATAGATATCGTCGATTGACTGCACCACCGCGCTGCTCAGGCTGAAACCGGCGACGAAGTCTTCCAGGGCACTGGGGGAAACCATCATGACGGCATAGCTGATGCCGTTATACGAAATCGCCAGGGCGCACTCTTCGGCCAGGGCGGCATCTTCCACGCGCGCATCACCGTCCAGTTCGGCATATTGGTAGCCGGCTGGTTCGGGCGGGTTTTCCACAGCAGTGAGATGGCGCTTGGCGTCTGGGTCTGGCATGGAAATGCCCCCTGCGACGGATTGACTCAGCCATCCTAGGCCCGTCTGGCACGAGCGTCTAATCGCTATTCCCGATTCATTGATCGAGCGCGTCTATCGGCCGGTTGAATCCAGCGCCAATAGGGCCTTGGCTTCGGAGAAACAGGCGTCAGCCAGCGCCGAGCGCGGGGCGCCACGCCGCAGGATGAGGCCCAGCGACGCCAGGGTGCGGGCATCCTCAATGGGGGTCAGCGTCAGGTGCTCGGTGAAGTCGTCGAGGCCGCTATCGAGCGGCATGATCGCGCAGCACAGGCCGGCGCTGACGGCCTGTAGGAGCTGATGCACGGCGTCTGTTTCCAGTCTCGGCTGGGGCGACAGGCCTCGACTGCGGAAGCCATGGTCAATGGACTGGCGAAAGTGCATACCACCTGATAGCAATCCCAGTGGCAGGTCCACCAGGCTCTCCCAAGGCAGAGCCGGCGTGTCGAAGCTGAAGTGGCGACGGTCATGCAAAAGGCCCATGCGGGCCTGCGCAAGCTCCAGGCTTTCGAAGTGCTCGCGGTCCAGGCGGTCGAGGTAGGACAGACCGAGGTCCAGCTGGTTGCGCGCCAGGCCTTCGAGAATCTGCTCGGAGCTCATGGAGAACAGCTGGAAGCGCAGGCTCGGGTGCGGCACGGAGAAGGCTTCTACCAGACGCATGGGGTCGAAGCCGGCCAGCGGCACTACACCGAGACGCAAGGTGCCGACGAGCTGGCCGCGACAGGCCGCCGCTTCGGCGTAGAGACCGTCATGGGCCGCGAGCAGGGTGCGCGCCCAGGCCAGTACGCGCAGGCCCGCGTCGGTGAACCCTTCGAAGCGCTGGCCCCGGACCACCAGCTCCAGGCCGAGCTCTTCTTCCAGGCTGCGCAGGCGCATGGACAGCGTCGGCTGGGTGACATGGCAGCGCGCGGCGGCCTGGCCGAAGTGACGGGTTTCCTCCAGCGCGATGAGGAACTTCAGTTGCTTGATGTCCATGCCGGCTCCTTGGGGTGTCTGGCGATTCTAGCCTGTCGTCGCCGCACGGCGGTGTTGCTGGGACGGGCGTCTAGACTTCCACTTCCCAGGCGCCGGGCGCCTTCTTAGCGGAACGAGAGGATCTGTCATGGGCATCTTCGACTTTGTCAAAGAAGCGGGTGTGAAGCTGTGGGAAACCCTGGTGGGCCAGGAGGCCCAGGCTGCCGAGTCGCTGAAGGAGCATGTGGCCAAGGTGGGCTTGGGCAATCCCGCCATCGAGCTGACGGTAGAAGGTGACAAGGTCATTGCCCGTGGTGAAGTGGCGACCCAGGAAGAGAAGGAGAAAATCCTCCTGGCCCTGGGCAATGTCGAGGGCGTAGCCCAGGTCGAGGACCAGATCAGCGTCACTGCACCTCCTGTGGCACCGGCACGTTTCGTCACCGTGAAGAAGGGCGACACCCTCAGCGCCATTGCCAAGGCCGAGTACGGCAACGCCAATGCCTACGTGAAGATCTTCGAGGCTAACAAGCCGATGCTCTCGCACCCGGACAAAATCTATCCGGGGCAGGTGCTGCGCATTCCCGAATGACGATCTGCTGCGCGTCGGAATAACTGTGTTGAGAATGGCTTCGGGCTGCTCATTTACAACTTGTAGACTCCGCTCCCTCAGCCATTCCCGCCTTGTTCTTCGCTAGCTCACAAGAACTTGAATAGACGATGGTCAGAGACCTTCCACGAGTGTCCGATAGCTCTCCACCGCAGCGAATTCCTCGGTGTCTTTCGGACCCTTGCGACTGTCCGGAGCGCGCACTGCCAGCAGTTGGGCGATGCCGTACTGACGTGCGCTACGCAGGATCGGCAGGCTGTCGTCGATGAAAAGGCTGCGCGTTGCATCGAAGCCGAAGTCGTGCTGCAGGGCGTGCCAGAACTGCTGGTCTTCCTTGGGGTAGCCGTAATCATGGGAGCTGATCAGGCGATCGAACCAGGGCGCCAGCTCCACTCGCTCCAGCTTCAGCGACAGCGAATCGCGGTGGGCGTTGGTGATCAACGCTACGCGCTTGCCGGCGCGGCGCAGTGCGGCGAGGAAGAGGTCGGCGTCCGGGCGCAGGGCGATCAAGTGTGCGACTTCTCGTTTGAGGTCGCGGATCGACAGACGCAGCTCGCGACTCCAGAAGTCCGTGCAATACCAATTCAGCTGTCCGGCGTTGTCGCGGAACAGTGGCAGCAACTCGGCGTCGGCCAGCTCACGGCTGATGCCGTGGTGCTCGGCATAGCGCTGCGGCAGGTATTCCATCCAGAAGTGGTTGTCGAAGTGCAGGTCGAGCAGGGTGCCGTCCATGTCGAGCAGGACGGTGTCGATCGCATTCCAGGGCAATTGCGGCATGGGCGGTATCGGTCGTTGGATGTCTGTGGCCCGTGCATCACTGGCCGTCGCGGGCACGCAATCTCCGGCGGGGACAATCGGCAAAGGCGGAGTATGATAACCCGCCGGTCATGCCAAGGAGTCCGTTATGCGTCAGAAGCCCACGGTGCTCGCTCGCGAGATTGTCGCCAGCAGCCGCCTATTCCGTGTCGAGGAGCTGCAGTTGCGCTTCGCCAATGGCGTCGAGCGCACCTACGAACGCCTGGTGGGCAAGGGCTCCGGTTATGGCGCCGTGATGGTGGTGGCCATGGCTGATGCCGAGCACGTGCTGCTGGTGGAGGAATACTGCGCCGGCACCGACGACTATCAGTTGTCCCTGCCCAAAGGATTGATCGAACCGGGCGAGGAGGTACTCGCCGCGGCCAACCGTGAACTCAAGGAAGAAGCCGGGTTCGGCGCGCGCAAGCTGGAACACCTTACCGAGTTGTCCCTGTCACCCGGCTACATGAGCCAGAAGATCCAGGTAGTCCTGGCCCGCGACCTCTATGAGGAAAGCCTGCCCGGCGACGAGCCGGAACCGCTGCGGGTCGATCGCATCAGCCTGCGCGAGCTTTCCAGCCTCGCCCAGCACCAGCAATTCAGCGAGGGTCGCGCCCTGGCTGCGCTCTACCTGACCCGAGACATCCTGACCCAACGTGGGGAGTACCAACCTTGAGCCATCCTTTGCTTCCCGCCGTGATCGAACTGGTACGCCAGGCTGGCGACGCCATCCTGCCGTTCTGGCGCGGCGAACTGGCCGTTACCGAGAAGGACGACGCTTCTCCCGTTACCGCCGCCGATCTTGCCGCTCACAAAGTACTGGATGCCGGTCTCGCGGCACTGGATGCGAGTATTCCGGTGCTCTCGGAAGAGGCGGCGAACATCCCTCTGGCCGAGCGCGCCAGCTGGAAGCGCTGGTGGCTGGTGGACCCGCTGGATGGCACCAAGGAGTTCATCGCCGGCAGCGAAGAGTTCACCGTCAACGTGGCGCTGATTGAAGGCGGCCGGGTGGTATTCGGTGTGGTCGGCATGCCGGTCACCGGACGCTGCTATTACGGTGGTGCCGGCCTCGGTGCCTGGAGCCAGGATGAGGAGTTCGAAGCCGACGAAATCGCTGTACGCATCGCACCGGACGAAGCCTTCACTGTAGTCGCCAGCAAGCGTCATTCGAGCCCGGCGCAGGAGCGTCTGCTGGCTTGGCTGTGCGAGCGCTTCGGTGATTTGCAATTGGCCAGTATCGGCAGTTCGCTGAAGTTCTGCCTGCTGGCCGAAGGGTCGGCGGACTGCTATCCGCGTCTGGCGCCCACTTCCCAGTGGGACACTGCAGCCGCGCAGGGTGTGCTCGAAGGCGCGGGCGGTGAGGTGCTGGATCTCGCTGGCGAGCCTCTTACCTATGAGGCTCGCGAGGGTTTCCTCAATCCATCCTTCCTGGCGCTGCCGGTTGCCGCCGAATGGCGGGCGGAGCTGATTCAACTGGCGCGCGCGCTGGACTGAAAACGCCGAGAACGACAAAGGGCCCCGAGGGGCCCTTTTTCATGCTCGGCTTTTTTGGGGGGACCGCTGCGCGGTTATGTCTGCATGACGCGTTGCAAGCACCTGCATCGCCCGTAGGAGCTGGCTTGTCAGCGAATGGCCCCGTTTCGCTGGCAAGCCAGCTCCTACAAGGCTCTTGGCCCGATGGTCAATCTCTAGCAACAGCTAACGCAGACATAGCGAATGAACTCGCCAAGCAGGCCGGAGCCCTGCCTTTGGATCAGTCGAGCATATCGGCGAAGCGCTCGTCCTTCTTGTAGCGCAGGGCCTGGGCGAAGCCGGGCACCTGAATGCCTTCGGGGCTCAGTTCGATCTGCTGTTCGTCGATCAGGTCGTTGCCGAAGTTGTAGATGATGTCGAGCTCGCCCAGGCGTGCGCGGCGATCGTATTCCTCAGCGTTGGCGCGGGTCTGCTCGCGCTTGGCGCTGTAGGCGGAGAAGGCGGCTTCGCCGTGGCGCTTCTTCAGCATCTTCTCGGCCAGACGCGGCGAGATGATCACGCCGGTGGCGTTGTTGCCGCCAAAGCCCTTGGAGTTGATGAAGCAGACGTCCAGCTGGCGATCGCCCAGGACCCGATCGCGGGTCTCGATGGACAGGTGTTGGCGGTGCACGTCGTCGGCCACGCGGTCGATGGTCTTGATGCCCGGCAGGATGCCGTACTTGAAGGTGCCCAGGGCGGCGATCACCTGGTCGCCGCTGGCGGTGGCCAGGGAGTGACCGACGTAGGCCTTCACCGCGGCGACCGGCCATTGCTCGATGCCGAAGGCACCGGCGACGCGGTCCAGCAATTCAGACTCAGTCACGCGGTTGGCCGGGGTGCTGGAACCGTGGGCATGGACGAAGCTGCGCTCGCGCACGCCGTCCGGGCCGATCAGCTGGGTAGCGGCGGCAACGGCCTTGGCCAGGGTCAGGTAGTTGCCCGGGCCGGGGGCAGAAATGGATTTCTTGAAGCCATCGGCGTTGATGAACACATCGGTCACCGCGCCATGGATATCGGCACCCAGCTCCAGGGCCAATTCGTCGTCCATCAGCACCACGTACTGGCTGGATTCGGCCAGGGTGAAGCCGCAGTTCTCGCCGAACGGGCGGCTGGCACGGCGGAAATCCACGTCCTCGCGGCCGCCGACCTGGCGCAGGCCCTCTTCGGTCGCCAGGGCACCCATGGCGCCGTAGCCGTCGATGCATTCCTGGTTGATCGGGGCCTCGGCGTTGCCTACCAGCGCCACACGGGCACGACCGCTGGTGATGAGCTCGATGCCCTTCTGCAGGTTGTAGAGGAACGTGGCGCAGGCACCGGTGACGCTGCCGGTGGTGCCGACGCTGCCCAGTACATAGGCGTTGATGAAGTCGGCGGGCATGGTGTTCAGGCCCAGCGGCAGTTGCTTGGCACTGACGCGGCTGCCCTTGAGGCGAGACTGCATCAGGCCGCCGAAGCCGTTCTCGTCCAGCTGGCTCATGATGCTGCCGGAGAACACCGCGATTTCGTCGGGTTGCACGCGGTCGACGATGCTCTTCCACGGAAGGCCGATGGAGCGGATGGCATCGGTCGCGGCGACCACGGACATCTGCAGGCCGCGCGGATGGAAGCGGGAGTTGTACAGCTCACCTGGTTCGAAACCAGTGGGCAGTTGGCCAGCGGACTTCACCGGCAGCTCACGGTAGCTGTCCACCTTGAAGTCGCAGGTGCCCTGGAGGGTCACGCGGACTTCACCGCCATCCAGGGTTTCCACTTCCCAGTTGGCCGGCAACGGCTCGGGCAGCTGCTTGCGCGAGGTGATGAAGCTGATCGCCTGGCCATCGCAGGCCGACGCGGTGAGGTTCTTCTGCCAATGGGCGGCGTCCACGTCCAGATGCTGCTTGCCAATGCGGCGCACCAGGGTGGCATCGAGAATTTCGGCGGAGTAACGGCTCTCGATTTCGGCCAGGGTCAGGACCTTGCCGTCGGCATCGTGATACTGGCCATCGGTCACCGCTACCAGCTTCATCATCACGGCAAGGCCGGCCAGGGTTTCCTGGCGGGCCTTGGCCTCCAGGGTTTCGATCACGATGCGGCGGAAACCGTGGTGGAACGAGCTTCGCCCAGCTGCGTTGTAGCCGCCAAAACCCACAATCACTGGAAGTCGGGACATCTCTCGGAAACTCCTCAAAAAGACCATCTCATGCCGGCGGGCGGGCTTGGCCGCGGGGCGCCGCGCGTCGTGGCGGCAATTTGCGGGGTCAAGCGTCACGGGCCAGGTGGCATGAGCCAGGTGGCAGCTCGAATGAACGGGATGTCTACCTGACGCGGGGTGTGACTATCAAGTCACTCCTTTGGTCATTCGGCGGGAGATTCGGAGTGGCGGACGAAAGGGCGGAGATCGATTGCGGGAGCGAATTCATTCGCGAATGAATTCGCTCCCGCCCTTGCGGATCAGCGGTACTCGATGCCGGGCTTGCTGGTGCTGACACGGGTACCGGACTTGCCCTCGGTGATCGCGACAATGTTTTCCAGGGAGCCGATCACCGCGTCCTTGCCGGTGTTGCGGGCGAACTCCATGGCGGCCTGGACCTTCGGACCCATGGACCCGGCGGCGAAGCCGAGGCGTTCCAGTTCATCCGGGTGGGCCTGGGCGATGGCCTTCTGGGTGGGTTTGCCCCAGTCGATGTAGGCCGCGTCCACGTCCGTGGCGATGATCAGGACGTCGGCACTCAATTCCTGGGCCAGCAGTGCGGAGCAGAGGTCCTTGTCGATCACCGCCTCGACGCCGGAGAGCTTCTTGCCCGACTCGTCGTACATGGTCGGAATGCCGCCACCACCTGCGCAGATGACGATGGTGCCTTTCTCCAGCAGCCATTTGACCGGACGAATCTCGAAGATGCGCTTCGGACGCGGGCTGGCGACTACGCGGCGGAACTTGTCACCGTCGGGCGCGATGCTCCAGCCTTTCTCCTTGGCCAGGGCTTCCGCCTCTTCCTTGGAGTAGACCGGGCCGATCGGCTTGGTCGGGTTCTGGAAAGCCGGGTCTTTGGCGTCGACTTCGACCTGGGTGAGGATGGTGGCGAACGGCACTTCGAACGGCAGCAGGTTGCCCATTTCCTGTTCGATCATGTAGCCGATCATGCCCTCGGTCTCTGCGCCGAGAACATCCAGCGGGTAGGGCGCGACCTTGTCGTAAGAAGCGCCCTGCAGTGCCAGCAGGCCTACCTGCGGGCCGTTGCCGTGGGCGATCACCAGTTCATTGCCTGGCGCGACCTTGGCGATCTGCTCGGCGGCGATATTCACGTTGGCGCGCTGGTTGTCGGCAGTCATGGGCTCGCCACGACGCAGCAGGGCGTTACCGCCCAATGCGACGACGATACGCATATTGATTTCCTCCTGGGGATGGAATGCGTCCCGGACCGGCGAACGCGTCGCGGTCCGGGGCGTATCGGGACTTACATGTCGGCGAGGGTCGAAACGAGGATCGCCTTGATGGTGTGCATGCGGTTTTCCGCTTGCTCGAAGGCGATGTTGTACGGCGACTCGAAGACGTCTTCGGTGACTTCAATGCCGTTCTTCAGGTTCGGGTACTTCGCAGCGATTTCCTTGCCGACCTTGGTTTCGCTGTTGTGGAACGCCGGCAGACAGTGCATGAACTTCACGCGCGGATTACCGGCCGCTTTCATCATGTCCATGTTGACCTGGTAGGGCAGCAGTTCCTGGATGCGTTCACCCCAGGCTTCCACCGGCTCGCCCATGGAAACCCACACGTCGGTGTGGATGAAGTCCACGCCCTTGACCGCTGCTTTCGGGTCTTCGGTAATGGTGAGGCGGGCGCCGCTTTCTTCCGCGAATTTCTTGCAGGCGGCGACGTGCTCGTCGGTCGGCCACAGTTCCTTCGGCGCGGCGATGCGCACATCCATGCCGAGCTTGGCGCCGATCAGCAACAGGGAGTTGCCCATGTTGTTTCGGGCGTCGCCCAGGTAGGCGTAGCTGATTTCGTGCAGGGGCTTGTCGCTGTGCTCACGCATGGTCAGTACGTCGGCGAGCATCTGGGTCGGGTGGTATTCGTCCGTCAGGCCGTTGAACACCGGCACGCCGGCGTACTTGGCGAGTTCTTCGACGATTTCCTGCTTGAAGCCCCGGTACTCGATGGCGTCGTACATGCGGCCAAGCACGCGGGCGGTGTCCTTCATGCTTTCCTTGTGGCCGATCTGCGAGGAATTCGGGTCGATGTAGGTGACATTGGCACCCTGGTCATAGGCGGCAACTTCGAAGGCGCAACGGGTGCGGGTCGAGGTCTTCTCGAAGATCAGCGCGATGTTGTTGCCCTTGAGGTGCTGTTGCTCGGTACCGGTGTACTTGGCGCGTTTCAGGTCGCGGGACAGATCAAGCAGGTAACGCAGCTCGCGGGTGCTGTGGTGCATGAGGCTGAGCAGGTTACGGTTGTGCATGTTGAAAGCCATGATTCTTTCTCCTTGTGGGTAACTTGAAACCAGGCTCCGTCAGAACAGCTTTTGGCTGGCGGGGCGGGCGGCTCCGGATTGGGAGCCGCCGGGGGGCGGGAACTCAGTAGTCGATCGGGTCGCGCAGGATCGGGCAGGTCATGCAGTGGCCGCCGCCACGGCCACGGCCCAGTTCACTGGCACTGATGGTGACCACTTCGACACCGGCCTTGCGCAGCAGGGTGTTGGTGTAGGTGTTGCGGTCGTAGCCGACCACCACGCCGGGCTCCAGACAGACAACGTTGTTGCCGTCGTCCCACTGCTCGCGCTCGGCTTCGAAGGCGTCGCCGCCGGTTTGCACCACACGCAGTTTCTTCAGGTTGAGGGACTCGGCCACCACGGAGATGAAGTCTTTGTCTTCGCGTCGGATGTCGATGCCGTACGGACGGCTTTCATCCGGACGCAGGACGAAGGGCACGATTTCCTTGACCACTTCGGGGAAGACGGTGACCAGGTCGCGGTCGCAGAAGGTGAACACGGTGTCCAGGTGCATGGCGGCGCGGGATTTGGGCAGGCCGGCAACGACGACTTTCTGCGCCGCGCCCTTGCTGAACAGCGATTGGGCCAGTTGGCCGATGGCTTGGCGGGAAGTGCGCTCGCCCATGCCGATCAGTACAACGCCGTTACCGATGGGCATCACGTCACCGCCCTCGAGGGTGGACATCCCGTGGTCCTTGTCGGGGTCGCCGTACCAGACCTCGAACTCGGCCTCGGTGAAGGTCGGGTGGAACTTGTAGATGGCGGTGGTCAGCAGGGTTTCCTGGCGACGGGCCGGCCAGTACATCGGGTTGAGCGTCACACCGCCGTAGATCCAGCAGGTGGTGTCACGGGTGAACTGGGTGTTGGGTAGCGGTGGCAGGATGAAGCTCGAGTGGCCCAGGTAGTCGCGATACATCTTGATGGCGCTGACGCCTTCGCTTTCCGGCAGGTCAGAGCCGGCGACGCCGCCGATGAGGAATTCGGCGATCTTGCGCGGCTCCAGGCCTTCGATCCAGGAGCGCACTTCATTGACCAGGCCGACGCCGACCTGATCGTTGGTGAGCTTGCGATCGAGAATCCACTTCAGGGCTTCCTTGTTCTGCACGATGTCGGTGAGCAGGTTGTGCATTTCCAGTACATCGATGCCGCGCTCACGCATCTTGGTGACGAAGTCGAAGTGGTCGCGCTTGGCCTGGTTTACCCAGATCACGTCATCGAACAGCAGCTCGTCGCAGTTGTTGGGGGTCAGACGCATGTGCGCGAGCCCCGGCGAGCAGACCATTACCTTATGCAATTTGCCGGCTTCCGAATGAACGCCGAGTTTGACTTTGGACATGGCAGGTCTCCTTACGAGTTACAGGGTCAGGAAGCCGTCGTAGAGCCCGTAGGCCGCTACGAGCGCGCCGATTACCACGGCGGCGAAGATCAGCTTCTCGACATTGGTGAATACCGGTTGGCCAACTTCCCGTTTGGCCTTGGCAAAGAGGATCACGCCCGGTGCATAGAGCAGGGCGGAGAGCAGCAGGTACTTCACGCCACCGGCATACAGCAACCAGACGGCGTAGACCAGGGCGATGGCGCCGATGATCAGGTCCTTGCTCCGGTCCTTGGCATCCTGCTCGTAGGTTTCGCCGCGCAGGGGCAACAGCACCGCATAGGCAGCGGACCAGAGGTAGGGCACCAGGATCATGGAAGTCGCCAGGTAGATCAGCGACAGGTAGGTGCTGGCGCTGAACAGCGTGATGATCAGGAACAGCTGCACCATGGCGTTGGTCAGCCACAGCGCGTTGGCCGGCACCTGGTTGGCGTTCTCCTTGCGGATGAAGGCCGGCATGGTGTGGTCCTTGGCCGCGGCGAAAAGGATCTCGGCGCAGAGCAGCACCCAGGAAAGCAGGGCACCGACCAGGGAGATGACGAGGCCGACGCTGATCAGCACAGCGCCCCAGTGGCCGACCACGTGCTCGAGCACCGCCGCCATGGACGGGTTCTGTAGCTTGGCCAGTTCCGGCTGAGTCATGATGCCGAGCGACAGTACGTTCACCAGTACCAGGAGCAGCAGCACGATGATGAAGCCCAGCACGGTGGCCTTGCCCACGTCGCTGCGCTTCTCGGCGCGTGCGGAGAAAATGCTCGCGCCTTCAATGCCGATGAACACCCAGACGGTGACCAGCATCATGTTGCGAACCTGATTCATCACGCTGCCCAGCTCGATGTTCTTCGAGCCCCAGATGTCAGCGGTGAAAATGTCCAGCTTGAAGGCGAACAGGCAGATGAGGATGAACAGGAACAGCGGCACCACTTTGGCGACGGTAGTCACCATGTTGATGAAGGCTGCTTCCTTGATCCCGCGGAGTACCAGGAAGTGCACGGCCCAAAGGACGATGGAGGCACCGATGATGGCCGCGAGCGTGTTGCCTTCCCCGAAGATCGGGAAGAAGTAGCCCAGGGTGCTGAACAGCAGCACGAAGTAGCCGACGTTGCCCAGCCAGGCGCTGATCCAGTAACCCCAGGCCGAAGAAAAGCCCATGTAGTCGCCGAAGCCCGCCTTGGCGTAGGCATAAACCCCGCCGTCGAGGTTCGGCTTGCGATTGGCCAGGGTCTGGAAGACGAATGCCAGGGTGAGCATGCCCACCGCGGTGATGCCCCAGCCGATGAGAATGGCGCCGACGTCGGCACTGGCTGCCATGTTCTGCGGTAACGAGAAAATACCCCCGCCCACCATTGAACCGACAACCAGGGCCACTAAGGCACCTAGTTTAAGTTTGTCGGACGATTCTGACATTTTGCACCTCCATCCGGAGTAGGAACTGTGCCTATTGAGCGCGTGGTCTGTTGACTGCGTTCTGATCCAGATCAATAGCTAGCTAATGAGTCATGCGGACAATTTCCTTACTGTCGTAGATGGGAGGGAGGTACTGCGAATCGCTGCCCAGAAACGAGCAATCTAGAGGGTTTGGCATGCCATCCTGAGCGATGCCTAATACAAACTAGCCGGTTTTGCCGGGCCTTCAAGTTGCAACTTGCACGAAGTGGATTCCTACAGCTAACCACCATATTTCATGTAGGAAATTACATATTTGTGCATGGTTATTTCGCTATAAGGGGCGATTTTTTAATTAGGAAGTGGTTGAAATTTCGACAGGAGGGAGCACGTTCAAAGTAGGGCCTATTGCCATTAGGCAAGACTCTGTTGGACGAATCCCGGCCTATGAACTAGCGCTGGATTATCAACTCGAAAAACGTGAAAAAGGCCAGTTCGTGAGCTTCGAACTGCATGGGCAAATCGCCGGAAAGCCGGTGCGGGAGCACTTTTCCTTACACGGCGATGTCGCCTACAACTTTCTTCACAGTGCTGGACTGCGCCTGCGCAAATACGGCCTCCGGCCAGGGCTTGCCGCGATGCCCGAACTGCGTGCCGACTTCGAAAAGGCCTATGCCGACCTGCGCGAGCGGCTGGGCGTTGTGCCCGGCCAGTCGGTGGACCTGGAGCGCGTCATGCTCGAGCGCCCATGGGCACCCGGAAATGAAGAAGCCCGGCACATGGCCGGGCTTCGATCACCCTGCGGGTAGCTGGGTGGTGCCCTTGGGCTTGGCCCGTGGGCGTCGAGAGGAGAACCCCTTGGCTGGCTTGTGGCCGGCTTGGGGAGAGGCCAGACCCTGGCGGGCCCATCCTCCTGACCCTGCGCAACGCAGGGATTGCCATTCTTGCGGCAAGCCTTGTGCCACTGTGTGGCGGCCGCTCTATTCCGGGTTCCTTCGTGGCTAAGGCGAGCGATTTGTGAGCGGAATCTTGCCGATCAATCCTGCTCCTCTGCGGGATTCCCGCCACTGAAGCTGAGGCTGTGCTTGCGCAGTTTGTCCGAGAGCGTCTTGCGTGGCAGGCCGAGTGCTTCGGCCACGCTGCGCAGCGAGCCATGGGGGCGGGTCAGTTCCGCAGCGATCAAGGCGCGCTCGAAGGCCTCGACCTGTTCACTGAGGCCACCTTCCACTTTCGGCAGGTCGGCGGGCGTGTTGTCCAGATTCAGGTCCAGACCCAGTGCGAAGCGCTCCGCGGCGTTCTGCAGCTCACGCACGTTGCCCGGCCAGCCGTGGGTCAGCAGCAGGGCGCGCTGGCTGCTGTCGAGGCTGCGCTGGGCCATGCCGTGGCGGTTGCGGGCAGCGTCGGCGAAATGCTGGAACAGTGTCAGGGCGTCCTCACCGCGCTCGCGCAGGGGCGGAATACGCAAGCTGGCAACGTTGAGGCGGTAGTAGAGGTCTGCGCGGAAGCGACCCTGGTCGGCGGCGTGGCGCAGGTCTTCCTTGGTGGCAGCGATCACGCGGATATCCAGAGGGATCAACTGGTTGGCGCCAAGGCGCTCCACCACGCGCTCCTGCAGCAGGCGCAGAAGCTTGACCTGGACGTCCAGGCTCATGCTTTCGATCTCATCGAGGAACACCGTGCCGCCGTTGGCGAATTCGAACTTGCCGATGCGGCGCTTTTGCGCACCGGTGAATGCGCCTTGCTCGTGGCCGAACAGCTCGCTCTCCACCACCGATTCGGCCAAGGCTCCGGCATTGATGGCGACGAAGGGGCCGTCGCGGCGCGCCGACAAATCGTGCAGGGCACGCGCCACCACTTCCTTGCCGGCTCCGGTCTCACCCAGGATGAGCACGTCGGCATTGGTGGCGGCGAGGGCGCCGATCTGCTCGCGCAAACGCTGCATGGCGGGTGATTGCCCCACCAGTCGGCCGCTCAGTTGCTGGCGATCGGACAGGGCCATGCGCAGGCTGCGGTTTTCCAGCACCAGGCGGCGCAGGTCCAGGGCGCGGTGCACGCTGTCCAGCAACTGGTCGCTGGGGAAAGGCTTTTCCAGGAAGTCATAGGCACCTGCTCGCATGGCCTGGACGGCGAGCGGAACATCGCCATGGCCAGTGATCAGCAGTACCGGCAGGTCAGGATCTCGCTCACGCAGTTGCTTCAGCAGCTCGAGGCCGTCGATGCCGGGCATGCGGATATCGGTGACCACCACGCCCGGCCAATCCTTGTCGATCTTCTCTGCCACGCCCTGGGCGTCGCCGAGGGTTTGCACCTTGAGACCGGCCAGGTCGAGGGTCTGGCTGAGGGCCTGGCGCAGGTGCGGGTCGTCGTCGATCAGCAGCACCTGGGTTCGGGCATCAAGGGCGGTGGTCATGCAGAGAGGTCCTCAGGAGGCTGTGGGATGACGCCGGGGGCGGCGTTGCGCATGCGCAGTGTGAGCAGGGCGCCACCGTCCGGGTGGTTGGCGAACAGCAACTCGCCACCGAGGGCGCGCATCAGGCTATCGCAGATGGCCAGCCCCAGGCCAAGGCCCTGAGCGCTGGTCTTGGTGGTGAAGAAGGGCTCGCGGGCATGGCGCAGGGCCTCTTCGGAAAAGCCGGGGCCGTTGTCGCGCAGGTGCAGCTCCACGCCGTCGGCGGTGGTTTCGGCGCTCAGCCAGATGCGGCGAGGCTGGGGCTTTTCCTTGAGCGCATCGAGGGCATTGGCGAGCAAATTGCCGAGCACCTGGCGCAGACGGGTTTCACCGGCCTGGACCCACAGCGGTGCGTCTGGCAGATCGCGGATCAATTCCACATCCATGGCTCGGCGGCGCTGAGCGACTAGGGCCAGGGCATCGTCCAGGGCGGGCTGCAGAGCGACGCTTTCCGGGGCGTGGCGATCGCGGCGGGCGAAGGCGCGCAGGTGCGCGATAATCGAGGCCATGCGGCCGGTCAGCTCGCTGATCTGGCGCAGGTTGCCGCGAGCATCATCGATGCGTTGGTGGTCCAGTAGCACCCCAGCGTTGTCGGCGTAGCTACGGATCGCCGCCAGGGGCTGGTTCAGCTCGTGACTGATGCTCGCCGACATGGTGCCCAGGGCGGACAGCTTGCTCGCCTGCACCAGCTCGTCCTGGGCGCTGACCAGCTCCTGCTGGGCCTGCTCGCGCTCCAGTACCTCGTCCTTCAGGCGGCTGTTCAGCGCCTCGAGGTCCTGGGTGCGTTCCAGCACGCGCATTTCCAGCTCGCGGCGGGCACTGGCGTCGAGGGCTATTCGATCGAGGTAGTGGCGGCGGCGTTGCATCATCAGGCCGAGCAGCAGCAGCAGGGTCAGCAGGGAGGCGCCACCGATGGCGACCGTGGTGGTCACCTGGCGGTCGACGAGCTGGCGTGGGGCCAGGATGCTGGCGGTCAGCCCGGTTTCGCGGAGCTCGCGGCTCTGGGTGAGCCAGGCGTTGTCGTCCAGCTTCAGTGGTGGCGGCGCCTGGGTCGGGTAGGGCTGGTTGGCGACTATGGCTGCACGTTCGGCGTTATCCAGCGGGCGGGTGGCATGGAAGCGCCAGTCGCTGCGCGAGGAGATGATCACCACGCCGTTGGCATCAGTCACCATGAGCTGCTCCGGGGTCTTGCCCCAGAGGGTTTCGGCGTCGTCCAGATCCACCTTCACCACGAGAATGCCGATGATCCGCGAGCCATTGCGCACCGGGCTGGCGAAGAAGTAACCGCGCTTACGCGAGGTGGTACCGAGGCCGAAGAAGCGCCCCTGCTTGCCTGCGAGTGCTTCGCGGAAATAGGGGCGGAAGGTGAAGCTGCGGCCGACGAAACTGTCTGACTGATCCCAGTTTGAGGAGCTCAGTGTGAGGCCGGCGGGGCTCATCAGGTAGATCACATCGGCCCCTGTGTCCTTACGGACCTCCGCCAGCACTCGGTTGGCTTCGGCCTGCAGGGTTGCGCTGTCCGGAGCGGCCAGAAGGTCACGCAGCGGCGGCAGGTCGGCCAGGATGGGCGGCAGCACCTCGTATCGGTGCAGGGTGCCCAACAGGTTGGCGACGTACAAATCGAGGGTCTGGCGATTCTGCTCAGCCAGAGAATCACTGTAGTAGCGCTCGCTGAAATGCTGCAGCGGCCAGAACAGTGGCGTCAGCAGCAGCGCCAACAGCACCAGGCTGCGCCAGCGTGGGCGGTGGGGGATTGGGGTGGCAGTCATGCGGTCACTGTGCGCCGGTCGATGAGGCGCATTATGGCATCGACGCCCGGTGCCGGTGATGTGGCAGATACGAGAGGTGGTAAAGCGAGGGGAGGAGCGAACTCCAGGCTCAGTCCTCCCCAAGGAGTCAGCGTGGCTGGCGCAGGCACTCTGCCAAGGCAGTGCGCCAGTCCGGCAGGCTGACCTGCCAGTCCTGCGCCAGCTTGCGGCCGTCCAGACGCGAGTTCAGGGGGCGCTTGGCGGGCGTCGGGTACTCGCTGGAAGGAATGGGCACCAGGCGCGCGCAGGGTTTGCCGGCAGCTTTCAACTGGTCAGCAATCGCGCTGGCGAAGCCGAACCAGGATGTCTCGCCCTGATTGGTCAGGTGGTAGATGCCCCAATTGCGGTTGCCCGCCTGCCACTTGTCAATCAACTGGCTAGTGGCTTGCGCAATGCTGCCAGCCCAGGTCGGCGCCCCCACCTGATCATCCACGACTCGCAGCTCTTCGCGCTCCTGCAGCAGGCGCTGCATGGTGAGCAGGAAGTTGCGCCCATGCAGTGAATACACCCAGCTGGTACGGAGGATCAGGTATTGCCCGCCGACAGCCTGGATCGCCTGCTCGCCGGCCAGTTTGCTGTTGCCGTAAGCGCCCAGTGGATTGGTCGGATCCTCCTCGACGTACAGACCGCTCTTGTCACCGTCGTATACGTAGTCGGTGGAATAGTGAATCAGCGGAATGCCTAAAGCGGCTGCCTCTTCAGCAAGCACGCCGGGTGCCGTGGCGTTGATGGCAAAGGCCGCCTCCGAATCGTTCTCGGCCTGGTCGACCGCGGTATAGGCCGCAGCATTGATCAGCAGGTCGGGAGTCTGGGCACGCACGTGCTGGCGAATTCGTTCGGGATTGGCCAGGTCGAGCCGGTCACGCCCCAGGGAGACGATCTCTGCCTTGCCGGCAAGGGCGAGCTGTAATTCCCTTGCCACCTGACCACTATTGCCGGTTACAAGAATCTTCATTCGAACAGGTCCGCGTCCTTGAAGTTGACACCGGCCTTGTCCTTGGCGGACAGCTGCGGTGCTTCAGCAAGCGGCCAATCGATGGCGAGATCAGGATCGTCCCAGCGAATGCAGCGCTCATGCTCGGGGGCGTAGTAGTCGGTAGTCTTGTAGAGGAATTCGGCGTATTCGCTAAGGACCACGAAACCGTGGGCGAAGCCTTCCGGAACCCAGAGTTGGCGCTTGTTTTCGGCGGAAAGCATGATGCCGGCCCATTTGCCGAAGCTCGGTGAGCTGCGGCGCAGATCTACCACTACATCGAAGACTTCACCCTGGGTTACCCGCACCAGTTTTCCCTGGGGCTGTTGCAACTGATAATGGAGCCCGCGCAGGACACCGCGCTGGGAGCGCGAATGGTTGTCCTGCACGAAGTCGCGCTTGATCCCGCTCACGTCGGCAAAGGTGCGCGCGTTAAAGCTTTCATAGAAAAAACCGCGCTCGTCGCCGAAGACTTTGGGCTCCAGCATCAGAACGTCGGTCAGTTGAGTTTTCGCGACTTTCACTCATGCTCCCCGGCTAGTTTGTGTAAGTACTGACCATAGCCAGTCTTGCCGAATGCCTTGGCTTGCTCAAGAAGCTTGTCCTTGGTAATCCAGCCGTTCTGGAAGGCGATTTCCTCCAGGCAGGCTACTTTCAGGCCCTGGCGATGCTCGATGGTCTGAACATATTGCGACGCCTCGAGCAGGCTGTCGTGTGTACCAGTATCCAGCCAGGCGAATCCACGGCCGAAACGTTCAACGCGAAGATCTCCCCGCTGGAGATAGGCGTTGTTGATATCGGTGATCTCTAACTCGCCACGCGCGGAAGGCTTCACCGCTTTGGCTAGCCTGATCACGTCATTGTCGTAGAAGTAGAGGCCTGTGACCGCGTAGCTCGACTTAGGCTGCTTGGGCTTTTCTTCAATGGAAGTCGCCTTGCCCTCACCATCGAACTCAACGACACCGAAGCGCTCCGGATCCTTCACCCAGTAGCCAAATACAGTCGCGCCGCTCTGGTGGCTGGCGGCGCGCTTTAGCATGTCCCTGAAGTAGGTGCCGTGGAAGATGTTATCGCCAAGGATCAGGCATACGGAGTCGTTTCCTACAAAGTCCTCGCCAATTAGGAATGCCTGGGCGAGCCCGTCGGGCGAGGGTTGGATGGCGTAAGAGAAAGTTACCCCGAAGGCGCTGCCATCCCCCAGCAGATTGCGATACTGCGGAAGGTCCTGGGGGGTGGAGATCACCAGAATTTCGCGGATACCGGCAAGCATGAGGACCGAGATCGGGTAATAGATCATCGGCTTGTCGTAGATCGGCAGGAGCTGCTTGGACACACCCAGGGTAATAGGGTGCAGTCGAGTGCCGGAGCCGCCGGCGAGGATTATCCCTTTCATTCTGTTGCTCCCAGTCTTTCTCGTTGATAGCTGCCGTCTTGCACGCGACGGCACCACTCCAGGTTGTTCAGGTACCACTCCACGGTCTTGCGCAAGCCCGTCTCGAAGGTTTCCCGAGGCGTCCAGCCGAGCTCACGCTCGATCTTGCCGGCATCGATGGCATAACGCAGGTCGTGGCCTGGACGATCCTTGACGAAGGTGATCAGTTCGTCGAAGCGAGCGACCCCAGCCGGCTTTTGCGGTGCCAGCTCTTCCAGCAGGGCGCAGATAGAGCGGACCACATCGAGGTTCTTCTGCTCGTTGTGCCCACCGATGTTGTAGGTCTCGCCCACTTCGCCGCGAGTAACCACTTCGACCAGGGCGCGTGCATGGTCCTCGACGAACAGCCAGTCGCGGATCTGCTGACCATTGCCATAGACCGGCAGCGGCTTGCCTTCCAGCGCATTGAGGATCATCAGCGGAATCAGCTTCTCGGGGAAGTGATAGGGACCGTAGTTGTTCGAGCAGTTGGTCAGCAGCACCGGCAGGCCGTAGGTGCGTTGCCAGGCTCGCACCAGATGGTCCGATGCCGCCTTGCTGGCCGAATAGGGCGAGCTCGGCGCATAGGGCGTCGTTTCGGTAAAGAGGTCATCGACGCCATGCAGGTCGCCATACACCTCGTCGGTGGAAATGTGATGGAAGCGGAAAGCAGCCTTGCGCTCCGAATCCAGGCCAAGCCAATAGGCCCGGATACTTTCCAGCAGACTATAGGTGCCGACGATGTTGGTCTGGATGAATGCAGCCGGACCGTCGATGGATCGATCGACATGGGATTCGGCGGCCAAGTGCATCACCGCTTCAGGCTGAAAACGGGCCAATGCAGCGCTGACAGCCTGGCTGTCGGCAATGTCGGCCTGGACGAACTCGTAGCGAGGGCAATCCGAGACCGAAGCCAGCGACTCGAGGTTGCCGGCATAGGTCAGCTTGTCGAGGTTGAGCACCTCATGCTGGGTGTCGGTCAGCAAGTGGCGAATGAGAGCTGAGCCAATGAAACCGGCTCCGCCGGTGACCAGGATTCGCATCGTTTCTAAGTCCTGACAATAAATAGGTTAACCCGGGAAGTCTGGCGACGGAGTCTGCCGCGATCAAGCCCTAGTGCGGTCCCGGGATAAAAGGATTCTGCTTGGCGTCCCCGTCAGGACGTTTTGACTATCACGTCGGTGTAGAAACGTTTGTAAGCCTGCGCCATAAGGTCGCTGGTGAATACTGACTCAAACCGTGACCGGGCGGCGATTCCGAAGGCCTGGCACAGCGCGTCATCATCCCAGAGTGTGATTAGTGCTCCCTTCAGCGCATCCGGGTTGCCGGGCTGCACTACTAAACCAGTACTCCCAGACTTATTTACAAAACTGGTCCCAGTTCCGATTTCCGTGCAGATCATCGGTTTGCCCATCATGGCGGCTTCCAGAAGGCTGATACCGAAGGCCTCGGAGCGAAGATGCGACGGGAATACGACGGCGGTGGAGGCCTCGATGAGGTCGATCTTCTGCTGTTCGGCAACCGGACCGAGGAAATGAACGTTGTTCAATCCCCGACGGGCCGCATGCACTCTCAAGCTCTGCTCGATGGGGCCGGCACCCACGATCACCATTGGGATATCAGTACCGCGAAGGGCTTCGAGCAGGATGTGCAGGCCCTTGTAGTAGCGAAGCACGCCCACGAAGAGGAAGAAGCGAGGGCCGAAGCGGAGCTTTAGATTTGCTACCGCGACGGGATCAGGCTTGGGATACAGGCTCTCGTCGAGGCCGATCGGGATGGCGCAGGATTTCTTGGCGAAGCGCAATAGAGTCGGTGAGCTCTCCAGATAGTTGGGGCTCGTGGCGGCAATAGCGTCCACGCTACCAAGGAACGCATTCATCAGCGGTCTGTAGAACTGAAGAAGCACCTGCTGTCGAACGATGTCCGAGTGGTAGGTGACTACGCTGGGCTTTCCAGTCCTGGCCAGGAAGTGCACGACATCCATGAAAGGCCAAGGGAAATGGTAATGCACAATGTCGGCCTGCTTCGCCAGATGGGAAAAGGTCGAGATCGCTTTCAGGGAGAAACTTGTGGAGGCTAGATTGAAGTCTTCCTTTACCTGCACAAGTCGATAGCTACTGGTCTGCAGCTCCGCTATGGGATGCCTGGACAGCGAGAGGACGGTGTTCTCGCAGCCTTGCTTGGCAGTGCCGTGGCAAAGGTGGCGTATGAAGTTCTCCACTCCGCCGTGCTGGTCGGGAGCAAAGGTTTTGAAGAAGTGAAGTACTTTCAAGATAGGTCCCAATACTCCTGGAAGACCTGAACGTGCTGCGTAGAATGTCTCGCATGCAGTATGGGCCATGGCCGGACTCTAGACGTCCGGCCATGGCGAACAATTTACTCAACCTGAATATTCAGCTCCAGCGGCTTGACCTTCTTGCTTTCGAACCAGACAACACCTTCGTGGACGAGACTGACTTGCAAGATGTAGGAACCTGCTTCCTTCGGCGCTTGCGCAGTCAATTGCACTGCAACTTCTTCCCCCGGAGATACTGGTTTACCAAAGCGAGTACGAAGACCGTCGTTGACAAGCACTTTCTTGGATTTGGCATCCAGCCAGTGATAGGACAGGAAAACGGGTTTCGCTGCAGCAGAATCCCAAGGCGCCTGGCTGGTGTTCTTGAGGGAGACCGGGATCGTGAACTTGGAGTTTGCATCAATCTTCCAGGCCAGACTGTCCGCCTTGTACTCAGCCGCATAGATATCGGCTTGCTGAGAAGCTGCTGCGCCCGTCTGGGGGCTTTGGGGAGACGGCGAGGTAGAGCTATTGTCGCAGCCCGCAACGGCAGCCAGCAGTCCTATGGCCAGGGCCAGTTGTTTCTTGTCCATCAAAGACTCCATTGAATTATTGGAACTACGCAATCATTGCGTACGCGTTGAGAGTTTCCGTGGCGCAGCGTTCCCAAGAAAAGTTCCTGGCGTGCTCAAGACCACGGATTATCGTGTCTAGCCTCACACTTTCGTCTTCGAGCAAATGCTGCAATTGCCCTGCCAGGCCCTCTTTGTCTCCGGCGTCGAATAGCAGGCAGTTACCTGCCGAGAATTCGGCCATTGCGGTGGCGCGCGTGCAAACCACTGGAACCCCGCTTTTCATAGCCTCCAGTACCGGCAAGCCGAAGCCTTCATAGACCGAGGGATAAACAAAGGCAATAGCCCCTGCGTAGAGAAGCGGTAGATCTTTGGCAGGCACGTAGCGGAGATACTTGAGGTTTCCGGAGGTTTCCAGGCGCATTATGCGGTCAAGAATCTCCTGATTCTTCCAGCCCGGCGCTCCGGCTATCACCAGCGGGTAGCGTGAGCGCAACGACTGTGGCAATCGTTCCCAGGCGTCCAGCAACAATCCGATGCCCTTGCGAGGTTCCAGTGTCGCCACAAAGGCGACATATTGCCCATGACGCAGGCCGTGGCGCTCCAGCCAGGAGCCGGTTGCGTGCTCACTTCGAGGATGGAAGTCCTCGCTCGCACCGAGGTAGATCGCGCGGACGCGCTCCGGGGCAATGGGGAAGCCGGACAGCAATTCCTCGCGAACGACTTCGGAGTCGGTAATAACCAGATCCGCACGTTGCAATGTGCGAGGCAGCTCCCTCGACAACCACTCCACGCGTTCCCTGGGGTGGAACTCGGGATGCCGCAGGAATGAAAGATCGTGGATGGTCGCCACGGACGGGCCGGAATGCGGCTTCAGGATGAAGTTGGGCTCATGGTAAATGAAGTCCTTCCGCGTCTTGGCGCCCTTCCCGAACCTGGCGTTCACCAGTACCGAACGAGCCTTGTACGCAAGGGGGAGGCTGCGCAGGGTAGTGCGTATTCTGCTGGCAGCCTGTGGGGCGGCAGAACTTGGCGGTAGTTGCTCAAAGTCATGGAGCATTTCAGTGGCTTTGCGGAAAGCTCGGCCATCGAAGCAGTCGAATTTTTCGATCCGCTCCGAGCGATTGAATGCGCGGAGCAGGTTCAACGTGTAGTTGCCGATACCCGTCAGCGGAGGTTTCAGCGACTCGGCGTTGAGCAGGATGTTCATGCCTCGGCTGCGACCTGCTTGCGCCAGTAATTCAGCAGGTCTCCCAAGGTCTCGCTGATCGAGTGCGATGGCGTCCAGCCAGTGGTCGCGTGGAGCCGACCGATGCTGCCGACTGCGAACGGAATATCCGATGGGCGCAGGCGATCGGGATCCTGTTCGACGCTGATGATGGTCTGGCTCTGGGCCAGCAGTACATCGAGAATTTCCTGAATTTTTCGAGCTTGCCCGGACGCAATATTGAATAGTCGAGGATGATTCGTCCCAGGCTGGAGCTCCAGCAACCGCAGATAGGCGCTGCAAACGTCCCTAACGTCGAGGAAATCCCGGTAGGCCTCCAAATTACCTACTTGCAGTACCGGGGCCTGCTTGCCCAACTCAATCTGGGCGATCTGCCTGGCGAACGAAGCTGTGACGAAATCCGGCGATTGTCCCGGACCGATGTGGTTGAAGGGCCGCGCGATTACACCCCGGACGCCTTGGCGGAAATACTCGTTGAAGGCCGTTTCTGCTGCGACCTTGCTCGCCGCGTAGGGGTTCAGAGGGCTGCAGGGTGCACCTTCATCTAGAGGAGTGCCTGCCTTGAAGCTTTCGCCGTAGACCTCTGATGAGCTGGCGAAGAGGACGAAGGCTTCTGGGCAGTGCTGCTTGATCGCATCCAGAAGGTTCAGGCTACCCATGACATTGGTCTGCCAGGTCAGCAGTGGATCACGAAAACTAGTGGGGACATGGGAAACGGCCGCAAGGTGAACGACATGAGTCGGGCGGCTGATCTGCAGTGCATTAGCGATGGATTCAGGATCGCGCACGTCCAGGCGAACAGTCCTGTCGGTGGTTCCGGCGCCAACTGGCGCTGATGTGCATGCCGCAATCACCTCTTGGCCATCTGCTTCGAGCTGAGCCCGCAGCACCTTGCCCACGAACCCGTTTGCGCCGGTCAGTAGTATGCGTTTCATCTATCCCGTTCCTGAGGTGTTCCGCTGATTCGATAGTGTCCGGTCGGCGCGACCTCCCTCGAGCCCATGGAGGCTCGAGGGGCCAGGGGTATGGGTACCCCGGCACGACGGATCAGGTTCCCTTAGAAGGAGAATCCTTGCTCGTTACGGCGAAGGTCGGCTTCGACCATCATCCGACAGAGGTCTTCCAGGGAAGTTTTGGGTTCCCAGCCCAGTTCCGCTTTCGCCTTGGCCGGGTTGCCGATAAGCAGGTCGACTTCTGCCGGGCGGTAGAACTTCGGATTGACCGCAACGATCACCTTGCCAGTCGCAGTGTCGATGCCCTGTTCGGCTTCAGCTTCGCCGCGCCATTCCAGCTGGATGTCTGCGGCCTTGCAGGCCAAGGTGACGAAGTCGCGAACGGTTTCGGTACGGTTGGTCGCCAGAACATAGGTATCAGGCGTGTCGACCTGCAGCATGCGCCACATGCCTTCCACGTACTCTTTGGCGAAGCCCCAGTCACGCTTAGCATCCATGTTGCCAAGCTCCAGGGTGTCCAGCTTGCCAAGTCTGATCTTGGCAACGCTGTCGGTGATCTTGCGGGTAACGAACTCGCGACCACGCAGCGGCGATTCATGGTTGAACAGAATGCCACTGGTACCGAAGATCCCGTAGGACTCGCGGTAGTTGATGGTCATCCAGTGGGCATACAGCTTAGCCACGCCATAGGGACTACGCGGATAGAAAGGAGTGCTTTCGATTTGCGGAATGGCCTGGACTTTGCCAAACATTTCGGAGGTGGATGCCTGGTAGAAGCGGACCTTCGGATTGACGATACGAATGGCTTCCAGCAGGTTCACGGTACCCAGACCGGTGATTTCTGCGGTGGTGATGGGCTGCTCGAAAGAAACACCCACGAAGCTCTGCGCAGCGAGGTTGTAGACCTCGGTGGCTTCGGTCTGCTGCAGTAGGCGAATGCTGGCGGAAAGGTCGGTCAGGTCGTACTCGACCAGATGCAGGTTCGGGTGCTTGTCGATTCCGAGCTCTTCGATACGCCAGAAGTTGACCGAGCTGGTACGGCGGTAGGTGCCAAAGACGGTGTAACCCTTTTCAAGCAGCAGTTGCGCAAGGTAGGCGCCATCTTGACCGGTAATCCCTGTAATGATCGCTTTGTTAGACATGATTTGGGTGATCTCCTTTGTTCTTCCGGTCAGTTCCAACATGTCAAGCAAGCTGTGAGCATTGACCGAGTGGCTCATGAATAAGTGTTAGGGTTGGTCTTCTACTATTGGCTCATGGAAGAGTGAGTTGACGCTCTTCCAGGTATTTTATGATCAGGCCTATTGAGGTAGGAAGGTCATCCTTCAAGGTGTTTATCCTGATCTGCGGACTTACTGGTGGTTCGTAAGTGGAGTCGATGCCAGTGAAGTTCTTGATCAGGCCCGCTCGCGCCTTGCCATACAAACCTTTTGGGTCTCGGCGTTCGCACTCATCAAAGGGGGTGTCGATGAATACTTCGATAAAAGCATCTTCTCCAATGACAGATTTCGCCATTTCGCGATCACGCTGAAAGGGAGAGATAAATGCAGTGACCACTAATAGTCCTGCGTCGACGAAGAGGCGAGAAACTTCTGCGACCCGTCGTATATTTTCCTCACGAGCAGAGTCGTCGAAGCCTAGGTCTCGGCAAAGTCCCATTCTGACATTGTCGCCGTCGAGCAGGTAGGTGTGGTGACCCATTTCGACCAAGGCAGCCTCTAGGGCATTCGCGATGGTTGACTTTCCTGCTCCGCTATATCCGGTGAACCAGAGTACTGCGGGCTTCTGATTCTTTATCTTGGCACGAGACTTCGCAGTTACAGTTGTCTGGTTGAATACGAGATTCTCTGACATGCCTGGTGTCCCCTGGCAATAGTGTTACTTGTTCAGGTGGCTCTCTCATGGAATGAGGAGCTCCAGCGAGCTACGGCGGAGTCAAGCATTTTTGCTCAAGTGTTGCTGTTGTTTTTCGATAACCATTTCAGGTGTTTGCGTAGAAGTCTCTGACACTGGTTATTACTCGGCTGATATCATCATCGGTCATGTTGTAGTAGACCGGTAACCGCAAGAGCTTATCACTCTCGCGGGTCGTGAAGTTGTCTTCGCCATGGAATCTCGAGTGGAAAACTCCTGCTGTTGACGTGTGCAGCGGAATATAGTGGAACGGTGCGATGATCTCTCTGGATTTGAGGTGGTCGATAAGTGCTGTACGACACGCAAGATCGCGTGTCTTCAGGTAGAACATATGCGCATTGTGCTGGCAGCTTTCTGGAATACTGGGAAGCTTAAGCTCTCCGGTCTGTTGCAACTGGAGCAGGGCGTCCTGATAGCGGTGCCAAATATCCAGTCGGTTCTGGTTGATTTGTTCCACCTGTTCCAGTTGAGCTAGCAGGTAGGCCGCCTGGAGTTCGCAGGGCAGGTAGCTGCTGCCAATGTCAACCCAAGAGTACTTGTCCACCATGCCTCGGAAGAAAAGGCTGCGGTTGGTGCCTTTCTCACGAATGATCTCCGCGCGTTCCACGAAGCGCTCGTCGTTGATGATGAGCAGTCCACCTTCTCCACCACTGGTGTAATTCTTGGTTTCATGGAAGCTGAACGCGCCAATGTGACCGACGGTGCCCAGATGGCGCCCTTTGTATCGGCTCATCATGGCTTGCGCGGCATCTTCGACGACCACCAGACCGTGGCGATTCGCGATCTCCAGGATGGTGTCCATTTCGCAAGCGACACCAGCGTAGTGGACGGGAACGATCGCCTTGGTCTTTTCGGTGATAGCCGCTTCGATAAGCGTCTCGTCAATGTTCATCGTATCCGGCCGGATATCGACAAATACGATCTTCGCACCTCGCATGACGAAGGCATTCGCTGTGCTTACAAAGGTATAACTGGGCATTATCACTTCGTCGCCCGGCTGGATATCGATCAGGATCGCAGCCATCTCCAGCGCGTGAGTGCAGGAGGGAGTCAGCAGTGTCTTCTTGCACTCGAGTTGTTGCATGAACCAGTCATGGCAGCGCTTGGTGAATGTGTTGTCACCAGAGAGCTTTCCGCTTTTTATAGCTTCGGCGATGTACTCCATTTCGCGGCCGACGACCGGCGGCAAATTAAATCGAATCAGATTCATGCAGAACTCGCTCCTTAATATGCTTGGCGGGGGTTCCTGCAACTATGGTGTAAGCCGGAACGGATTTCGTTACTACGCTACCGGCGGCCACAACTACGCCGTCACCGATAGTGACCCCCTGCATTATTAGGCATTTGGCGCCGAGCCAGACGTTGTTGCCAATGGTAATACTCGCCCCATTATCAGGAAGGTCGATATAGGTATGGTCGTGACCTGCCCCGAGCATCGTCACTCCCGGCCCCATTCTCACATTGTTGCCAATGGAAATCGTCGCGGTCTTCTCGTGAAACGACGGATAGATGGCTACACCTCGACCAACGGTCACATCGCTGCCGATCGACACCTTACGCGGAAAGCGGATGTAGACGCCGTAATCGATCACGACGCGGCGACCTAGCTTCTTGAGCATCAATCTGAACAATGGCGTGCGCAGGAACGGCGGGAGCAAATCCGCCAGCTTGAATCCGAGGTTTGAGACATAGGAGTAGTTGAGGTAAAGAAACCTCATGAAATCCTTGCTAAAACGCATAGATAACGACTCCGGCGACGATAATAGCTATTGCAGCCCAGGTGCGGGTAGGAATGATCTCGCCGAGGAAAATGCGAGACAGTACGGCCACAGTCAAAATGGTGAGCGACGTCGAGACGTAGACGATATCGACGGAAATGTTCTTCAAGGCCAGGAAACTGAATACTGGGTTAATGAGGAAGAATCCCAGCGTCAAGGCCAGGTATGCCTGTCGTTTGTCGAGCGAGTACTTCTTGTAGAACACCTGGCCAAATGCGGTGGACATGATTGCCATGAAGAGGCATGCGCCGGACAGTATCATTCCGTGGCCCTCTTCGCGCGACCCAACAGCAGCACACCGAAGATTATCAATACGATGGCGAAGAGTTTCTGCATTTCGAGCTCCGCCTCGCCATTGAGCAAGGCCAGCAAGTAGATCGCGGGGAAGAAAACGGCGACGATCGGGTAGCTCTCGCTGATTTCGTAGCGGCGGTAGATCAACCCCCAGATGTAGAACTTGGAGAAGTTCACTGCGATAACGCACAACACCACCAGCGCGCTGGCCAGCCCGAGGCTTGCAGAGCTCTTTGCCCCGAGGTTGAGCAGGTAGGCGGAGAACAGCGTGCAGGCGACCGTCAGCGACACCAGGAAGTACTTCATTTCACCCACGCACTCAGATCGAGGCCCGTAAGCTCGGCCAGCTTCTCATTGTGGTCGCGGTAGTAGCCTGTCAGCTTCTCAATGACCTGCGCAGGCACCGGTGCAATCTTCTTGGAGTCGTTGACTACCTTCTGTCGGTTCTCCGGGCGGAAAGTGGTATCAATCCCAAGGAATCCGTACAGGCGGGTCAACTCTGCGTCATCGACGCGCAATTGTTCCAAGGTACAGATGAATATCTGATCGGCGGGGAAGCGATCCTGGTAAATGGTGACAAATCTGTGGTATTCGCCCCGGCCGAGGTAGTCGAAGGGGTTCACTGACAGCGTGCGCCCTTCTAGCGATGGTGCGGGAGCATCGTCGATGAACACTTCCTCCAGCGTGCGGGTTTCCAGGCCGTGGTTCAGGCTGAAGTAATAGTTCGAGATCGCTCGATGGACCGGGTCGCGGAGAATAAAAATGATCTTCGTGCCTGGCAGCGCGGCACGAATGCAATCTGCAGCTGCCGGAACCTCGTAGTAGCTGGTGCTCTTTTCCCCCAGGACATGCTGGCTTTCGTTTGCAGCGGAAAAGTAAGTTCCGAAGTAGCCGTCCAGATCAACCTCATTGACAGCCCGGTTCAGGAAGTACTTGGGTTCGGGGCGCACCGGCTGGGCCATGGCGATTTCCGGGTGCTGGGCCAGCAAGTTATAGAGATAGGTCGATCCACTGCGTTGCGCACCGACGACGATGAAGTTACTCACGCTTTTCATGGATTTCCTTGATGAAATAGCTCTGAGGAGTGGAAAGCTGGTCAAGGATCCTGGATAGGTACTCCCCAACCAACCCCAGCAGCGCAATGATAAATCCGCCCAGGAATGAAACCAGGACTACCAAGGTCGTCCACCCGGGGACCGAAACGCCCAGGAAAAGGCCGTGCGCCAGATAGAAGAGCCCTACTACGAAGCTGACCAGGGAAACGAACAGTCCTATGGTGCTGAGTAGGCGCAGCGGATAGGACGAGTAATTGATGAGCAGGCGGCTCATCAACGAGATGATTTTCTTCAGTGTGTAGTTCGACACCCCGTCCGCGCGCTCCTGGTGATCTACAAGCACGTTGGCCATGCGGGTTGAGTACATCAGCAACAGTCCCGGTACATAGGGGTAAGGTGTCTTGTGCGAGAGCACCCGCTCAATGAGGTCGCGCCGAATGATTCGGAAATTGGTCAGTACGATATCAGAGGGCTTGTTGAAGACTTTCTGATTGAGAAAACCGATGAGCTTGCTACCGAACCTTCTGAACAGCGAATGCTTCTTCTCGCGAAAGCGGCCGAACACCAGGTCGAAATCGCCACTGTTAGCCTTCTCGATCAAGTGACCGATTTCCATGGGCGGATTCTGCAGGTCGTCATCCAGCGTGATGACGTAATCCCCGGTGGAGTGCGCGAAACCGCAGAGCACGGCGTTGTGTTGCCCATAGTTCTTCACGAAATTGATGGACTTGATATTCCGGTTTTCGGCCGCGAGACGCTTGATGACCCCCCAGCTGTTGTCCGGACTGCCATCGTTCACAAGAATGATCTCAGCATCAATACGGAAGTGTGCGATTGCGCGCATTATTTCCGCCACGGTCTTCTCTACGAAACTCTCGCTTCTGTAGACGGGGACAACAATTGAGTACTTCACCTAAGCTCCTGTCTCGAGGCTTTTTTGGCGTTTTCCGTTAGTTTTCTTCGAAAAACTTGTTTTGTTTATCAATCAAATTCTCTGACGAGCCCTCTTCGGAAATCCTTAAGTCACGAATGCCGAAGGCTAGAAACCTCTTGTCGTCGACCCCAGGTTGCGTTGGTGGCTCATCGGTTTTGAAGTTTATTTCTATTTTTCCCTGCTCAGTCTCTATTTGTAGTTCTACTGTGGTTGGCGAGCCTGGTCGGATATTAAGTATTCGCTCTTGATTATCAAAAAGAATCGTGACGCTGCGGGGGGTTAAGGTGTTTAGCTTGAACTCAACTTTATACTTAGTTGGGCGCTTTTCTTCACCTTGGAAGGAGAGTCTTGAAGTGCCTTTTGACCATGCAAAGCTGCCAGGATTTCCTTCCCAATTGTAAAATCCAGTATCTAGAACTTCTTTGTATTGTTCAGGGTTGTTCGACACAGGCGATAGTTTATAAAAAATCTTGGTTCCATCGGGGCTTTCGATTGGGGGTTGGTTAAGTTGTGTCGATATTGCCGCCTGTAAGGAAATCGCTCGGTCTTCGTAGCCTCTTCTATCTATGTAGATTCCGCTGAATCCTGAGTTTTCTAAGGCGATCAGCAAGTTGCGGGCGGGAAGGCTGGAAACCCGCTTGTACCAAGCGTCGCCCTCGCGGCCCCGGACTGCCCCATATGACCAAGAAATACGTTCGCTGTGTAGGTAGCCCGTTAGGTGCATGTAGTCAGGCATGTTTACTACCGTTTGGCTTTCTGGGTAGTGCATGTATGGGAGTTGGAAGATTTGTGCGTTACTGTTTTTGTTGAGTGCTTTGGATATGGAGCTAAAAAAGATGACGTCCGAGTCAAATCGTGCCTTGTCGTCGGTGTTTGGTGTTAGTGCGTAGTGGGCGGGGATCTGGTCAAAAAGGCCAACAAACAGTATTGTGGCGGCAATGCAGTGCACTGCGTAACGATGTAGGTTGAAGTGTCTCGCAGCATGAGATAGGGCTATCGCAATTGCCATGAGGGATACTGTTGCTATGAAGATGCTGATTCGATTATAGCCGCGGAGCTGGGTTGAGAAGACGTACGCTAGAATTGAGCCGGCTCCTCCAATAGTGGCAAGTAGGATGCAAGTGATGTTGAGTACGGACAGTCTTTTGAGGTTTCCGGAGAAATCTTTTGAAGTTGCAAGTAGGAGGATAAGCAGTAAGAATCCTGCTGTTCCTACTATGCCAATCGACGCAGTGACTCCCTCGTTCGAAAGGGGGGAAGTACTGTCATAGCTATTTCTCAATTTCGATAGTGATTCGATTCTGTGGCCGGGTACAGGAAGGACCATTTCTGCAATTTTTAGTCCGTATATTTCAGATTCCTGTGGGGCCCTGTTGGCAACAACATTGTTCTGTCCGAAGTCGTGTTTGTATTTAATATACGGAACTAGTCCTACTGCGGTCGGAAGTATGGAGGCCAGAAGCAAGATGCTTCCTGAGATTATGTGGAATTTATTTTTTGAGTTCCACCAGGCCGATAGTGTTGCGGCAATAATCAGGGCTGCAATAAAGAATGAATAGTAGAAATTCCATGAAGAAAACACTAGGACAAAGAAAAGCATGAGCATGCTTTTTGAGCTTAAGTCCAAGGTAAGGGAATTGCCTCTTTTCTTTATAAATGGCGGTGCTTCATCCCAGATTCTTGTTATTATGTAGATTACTATTGGCAGGTAAAAGTATTGGATGTAGTTGGTATGGCTAATGCGTAAATAATGAAATGGTATGAAAGTGTAGAGGACTGAAATTGCCAGGCATACAGAAGGTATAACTCCTAGTTTTCTGAGCGCAAAACACATTCCGCATGCTGACAAAAAGAAAGAAATGGTGACATACAGGTTGAAGCCAAGAAAAATGTCGCCAGAGATGGTGGTAATTATTTTTTGAAGAAGAAGTTGTGCTGCGATTGGTTGCGGAAAGTCTCCACCATTGAAGCCAAAAGGTGCTCCAAGGTCCTTGGATACAGGGACGGAAAGAGCTGACCACTCACCCGTTAGGAGCATCTTGAACCTACGCAACATGTCCAGTGAGTCACCGTGATACTCAAACGGTGCCCCTAATAGGCTAGGCAGATTAAACTTGAAGAAGTACAGCAGTACTCCCAATACGGCAACATTAATGGCTGTATATAGGTAGGTGCTTTTTCTTCTGTTCATTTTTGCTCTTATCTGTTCTATCATTTGTAGGTAGGCTTTGGATTCAGTCCTTGGTTCATTAATTTCAATGGATGCTGAAATGCTCTGTAGAGTTTGTCCTGCTGGAAAGTAAGGAGCTTTTTATTTGCTCCGTGCTTTCCTTCCACGTCATCCACGGTATCTGATCGGAAGTCGGTTGCTTGTCGTTCTGATACAACTTCACCCACTCCTTGATCGGAGTCGCCAGGCTATCTGCAGTCGTGCCACTGAAATAGAACGCATGCTCTCCCGCCACTTCACGGAATACCGGTAGATCGCGCGCCAGGATCGGAAGCCTGTGCTGCGCCGCCTCGATCAGTGGAAGGCCGAACCCTTCGCCCAGGGACGGAGCCAGCAGGCAGGACGTGTTGGCGTAGACCTTCAGCAGGTACTCATCGCTGATCCCTTCCAGCCAGTGCAAGCGCTTGCCCAGTTCGGGGTGATTGCGGAAACGGGCTGCCAGGGCATCGACCATCCAACCTTCCTTGCCGACCACCACCAGATTGAAGTTGCAACCTTCGGACCAGAGCTTGTCGAAGGCGTCCAGCGCCTGGCTGTGGCCCTTGCGCGGCTCGACAGTTCCCACCATGAGGAAGCTAGGCGTGCTGGAGAGCCTTGCCAACAAATCGGTGGCGTTCTCGGGCATGCCGGTAGAGGGGGACGTGGTATCCAGGTCAGCCCCCAGGTGGAACCAGCGGATATCCAGTTCGGATGTGCGTTCGGGTACGTTCTCGGCCACCCACTCGGCAAGATCGTTCGCCACTGATTGGGAGATGCAGATGGCTGAATCGGCCTTGGCGACGACTTTCAGCCAGTCGGCATGCCCCTCCTTGAAGCCCGGCGGGTAGATGTTGTCGAACTGCACGGGAATCAGGTCGTAGACCACGAACGACACCTGCACCCCTCGATTCTGTAGGTCGCGATAGACACCCTCTCGATCCGCCTGGATCACGTATCCGCCGGCGAGATCGAGGCCAAGCAGGATATCGCCCGGCTGTGCTTCGATTCGATCACTGCCGATCCAGCCCCGCGCTGAGTTGAGCAACCCAAGCGTGTAGTCACGGGCATAACGGTAATGCCAGGCGCCGTGGTCCTCGCTCAGGTAAACCGGCTCGATGCGGAAACCCTCCGGCGGTGCCTCGATCAACGCCAGGGTCAGCGCGCGGACAACACGTTGGATGCCGGTCTTGAAATCGTCGCGGGCAACCACGGACACGTCGACGAAGAGGGTGTGGGAAGGGCGTCGGCGGGGGAAATCCAGCGCCAGAATCTGGCTGAGCTCCTTCAGTTGTTCTTCACTCGGGCTGGAGGGCAGCAGTCTGGCCAGTGAGGTCACCAGATTTCTGGGGCCGAAGGCGTTCTTTCGGTAGAACGCCTCGATGCTCTGCGCATATTCCTCGGCGCAATGATCAGGTGCGTGCTCGGTGTGGAGGAATTCCTGGGCGCGGCGGGCGAGTGCCTGGCGCTCTTTGGGCTTGGTTCGCAGGAACTCCAGTTCAGCCGTCAGTTCGGAGTCGAAGAATTCATCCGGGATCTTACGGACGACTTCGTTCGGAATGTCAGCCATGGAACCATTGGCGTTGATCACCGTGGCGATCGCATAGTTCATGCAGTCGAGAACCGCTGCGGATGTTTCTCCGCGCGAGAGGGTTCGCAACTGGACCGCAGCATCCGCGGCGGCCAGATAGAGGCGGTAGGTATGCGCGTCGGTCCAGCCGCTGATGCGGACCGTTCCGGACTTGCCGTGCTTGCGCACGCGTTCGGCCAGTTCGCGCGCATAGGGGGAGTCGTCCATGTCGCCGACGTACACCAGTTTGCAGCGTTTGTCGCCGCTGAGCACCGATGAAGCTTCCCAGGCATCGAGTAGCCTGTGGTTCTGCTTGGTCTTGCCGACAAAGCCGAAACTGCAAACGAGGAAATCGTCTTCTGAGATACCCAGCTCCTTGCGTGCCTGCTGGCGGTCGATTTGCTCGGCCGGGTGTCGCAGCAGCGGAATGACGCTCAGGCCGCTTTCCAGCCCATACCACTGCTTGGCGAGGCGTAGCGAGTTTTCCGAGTGAACGATGACGCCGAGTGCTTTCTGCAAGACGCTGAAGTTGCAGGGGTAGCGGAATACGACGGGCTCGTCGTGTTCGTGAGAGCGCTCCTGGACCGCTTTGTAGCCATGGGCCAGGTAGAGTTCGTTCCACAGCGAGTTCCTGACGAAACCATGCGCTTCCCGGTACCACTGCACGCCGCTGAGAAAGAAGTCGTGCAGAACCACGATGCCTGGGAAGCGCTCGAGCAGCTCGAACATCTTCACGTGCATCGGGTTGTTGCCGAAGTGATACAGAATCCTCTGGTACTGCTGTCCGGATCTTTCGAAGTCGGCCATCGACAGGACATGGCAATGCGCACGGATCCACTCATCCGCGATTTCAGCCTGGTCCACGACGACGTCTATGTCGTAGTAGCGAGCCAGGAACGGGATGAGTTCCGCGCTGTAGTCAGCGATCCCCGAGCGTTCAGGGGGCAGGGGGGAGACATAGGCCAGCCTCGGTTTGCGCGCGCTTAGAAGACTCAGGTCGGCGGGAGCCTGTGGTTGACTCCCCATGGCCGCGATCAGACGATCGAGTAGGTCCTGCATCGGCTCGAGGCGGACAAGGCGGTTTCCAGGCTTGGCGTCGTCCCGTGTGTGCCTCACCTTCCTGTCATCAGAAGCCAGGATCATGTCGAACTGCTCGGCGGCCTTGCCAGGCAACTGAGATTTGGCGCCTTGGGCAAGGATCAGTCCGAGTTTGAATGCCCTGGGGTTGTCCGCAAGCATGCCAAACGTTTTTACATCGATAGACAGGTCGCTCAGCAGCAGGAGGTCCGGCTGCAGATTGGTCAGGAACGCCTGATGGATGAGTTCGCTGAATGGCCCATTCGCAGCCTGGCTCCGTGGCGCGAACCAAACGCGGATGTCCTCCGGGCGCAGGTCATCTGCAAGGGAGCGCCTGATGGGAAGGATGCTTTCTTCGTACTGGCCGTTTAGGACAATCAGCAGCTCATGTGCACTGGCGCAAGCGTGACGCGCGAGTGATTTTACGAGGGTGAGCAGTTCGTTCTGGGCAGCCGGGAACTCGGCCTGGAGGCCTTGCAGGTCAATCACAATTCGCATTACAGGCTTCCTGGTCTTTGCTGCTCGATCGCGTTGTTGAGTTCATGGAAATAGCGCCGAGCCTCTGCGGAAAGGGCCGACAGGTCGGGGCCCCCTGGAGCTTCGCCTGACTGGTCGAGACCTCCCTGTTGCGGGGTAGAAAAACCTTCGTGGACGGTCAGGGTGGTATCCACCGGCGGGAAATCGCTTATCAGGTTGCGGCGCTTTGCGAAGAGGCGCAGATGCTGATGCAGTTTGGGGTGGCGTTGGATCATGCGTGCCAGGCGGGCTCGAAGGGTGGGACGGCCCAAGACCGTGCGCATTGCCATATGCAGGAGTGGACGCGCTATTGCCTTGACCAGCCTGATCGGAAGGCTGGCGATCCAACTGACCGTGCGAGAGAGCGCTCGCAGCGGCCAGGTTATGCGCCATGACGTACTGCTGAGCAGTGACTTGACCCGCTGCTCCTGCGCCACGGCCTGTTGCCACCAGTGATGGGCATTGCCCAGCGATTCGTTCAACTGGTGTTGGATGGTGTGCATCCGATCTTCCAGGCCTACCAGCGAGGCATGCAGGCTGTGCTTGTAGGCTTCGGTGCTGAGCAGGTCCGAGTGGATCTGGTGTTTATGGTCGTTTACTGCCGAGAGTTCGGCGGTCAGCTTGTTGAGCTGGAGGTTCAGCGCATTTAGTTGTGTCTCGAGGTGATCGACCTGTTCGCTGGCCCCTGCATACTCGCGCTTGGCCTCTTCGCACTCGCCTTCCAGCATTTCGGTGTGGCGCTTCAGCTCTCCGAGTTCCAGTTCGAGCAGCGTTTTCTGTTCGTCTGCTTGCACAAAGGCCTGTTCAAGCAACTGACGGGCATGCATGTCCTCGGCGGAAACCTGTTCTGCCAGATTCCGAGCCTGTACGCTCAACAACTCATAGTGGTACTCGAGTTGGCGGATCTGCTCTTTGCCACGAGCTGCTTCCGTGGCCGCCGCGTCACGCTCCTGGCGAAGGCTGTCCGCTTGACTGCGGATTGTTGCCAGCTCCTGCTGGGTATGTTCCAGAATGAGCTCAAGCTTCTGCTGGGACTTGAAGGCTGCCAGAAGCTCGGATGTGGCACTGTTCACTTGCTGCCGAAGCGACTCATTGATCGCTTCGGATGCAGCTTGCCGAGCCTCGGCCTGCGAGGCTCGGGACAGCCATTCACGCAAGGCGAGTTCTGCTTGCTGGCTCCGCGTCTCCGCCTGCTGATGGCGCAACCCAGCTTCCTGTAGCTGAAGGCGAAGCTGATCGACAACGGCTTCCAGTTGCACGGCTCGCAGCTCGAGGCTGGCCGCACCTGCCTGTGCTCGCGCCGCTAGTTCAGCGGCATGCTGGGCCTGGTTACGTACCAAGTCGATGCTTGCGTCGGAGTTCTGGGCTTTCTGTTCAAGCAGTTCTGCCCGACTCTGGAGCTGGTCCAGTTGGCCGCTGAGAGCCACTTCCTTTTGAGTGTTGCTGTCCACTTTCTCGGCAATTTCCCTGATGCTTGATTTCAGCCCGCTATCATAGCGCCATGCCAGCATATCCAGTGCCAGCCCGTACTCTTTGGTGAACATCTCATCGAACAGCGCCAGTTGTTCATTGTCCGCAGTCTTCTGGGCAATGATCGCGTAATCGGGGCTCGATCCGCCCAGCACGTGCATCAACTCCAGGTTGGTTTCAGTGGCCAGCTGCGGTGCTTCCTGGAGACGGAGGGTCTTGGTGCGCTGGAACCCCGAGTATTCCGCGAGGAAGTTGAGCGCCAGGTGCGGAATGGGTCGCTCATGGGTGGGGTCAAGGTAGAAGTTGTTGGTACCGACTACCAGGTTCTCCGGATTCGGGGTTTCCAGGATCAACAGACCGGCCGGTTTCAGTACACGGAGTGCCTGGGCCACCAACTGCTGAAGGCTGGAGAAGGGTATGTGTTCAGCGATGTGGAATCCTGAAACGACGGACAGACTTGCATCCGGCGTGCGCTCCAACACTGCGATAGCATCCGCCTGCTCGGCCGGAAGGTTCCGTACCTGGCAGGCTTCCAGCATTCCCTCGTCCAAGTCCACGCCATGGGGCTGGAAGCCCTCTTCCTGGAGCACTTCCAGCCATTCGCCACGGCCACAACCCAGGTCGAGGGCCTGGTTCTCAGAGTAGATTTGTTTCAAGGGCTCAAGAAAAGGCAGATAGACCTTTTGCCGTTCCTTGATCAGTTCCCGGGAGCCCCGCAGGCGCTCTTCAAATGCCCTATAGAATGTGGTTGGCAAGCCTCAGACTCCACAACTAGCTGTGAGTGGGGATGACATTAATTCGTTGCGACAGTCCCTCCCCGTCGCTCTCGTGCCAGCGCACCTGTTCCTGGACGGTAGTGATTTGCAACACGTACTTCCCCGGTGCCGATGGGGCCCTGACGCTGAGCTGATAGTTTCCGGAGGAGCCCGCATCCAGATGCTGATCGAGGGGGGTGCGCAAGCCCTCGAAATGCTCAACATTGCCAAGCTCGTCCAGCCAGTGATAGCTCAGATTCAGCGGGCAGGGAGGCAAGCTGGCGAGTCTGGCCCCTGTGTTGTTGGTGATCGTGACGTTGATGGAGAACAGTTGGCCTGAAGTGACCAGTGGTGGGGCGTCGGCTGCTTCAAGGGTGATATTGCGCGCGTCGGGTTCGGGGAGCGCCAGCATCCGGAAGGCATCCGCGACCGCTTCCTTGTCAATGGGTTGGTGTGACGCAATTGCAAAAATGCTGGATGCGGTACGCAGGTCGCGAATTCCGAATCGCCGTATGAGGCTCCCACCCATGGTGTGGTCGGTGAACCAGAGCAGTACGTGAGGAAAGTGCCTCTGGAGTTGCTCCTTAAGCACCCGCGGGTTCTGCTCGTTGATATGCATCAGCCGTTCATACCAGGTGCGGCGAGTGCGTGGCAGCCAGAAACCGGCCGCTATCGCATGTCGCTGCTGGCGTGGGTGCTCATACTGGTAGCACCAGAGGTTTGGCGCCGTATGGATGACCAACGCGCCGCGAGTCTGCTTCAGTTTTTGGCTGACAAGCCCATAAAGCTGATCGTTCTCCTCGGGGCTCAGGTGTTCGATGATGTCCGAGGCCACGGCAAGATCGTAGCTTTCAGCGTAGGCGGACTCGTTGAGCACACTGTCGCAGATGACTTCGACCCGGTTGGCGATACCCTCTTCGTCGGCAAGAGTACGCCGGGTCAGTTCGCAGGCATCTTTCGAGTAATCGATCGAGGTGACGGTCGCCCCCTTGAGTGCGAAGAGGCGAGTCAACTCGCCGCGGCCAGCGCCCAGGTCGACTACCGAGGTCGGATTGGTGACGGCGTAGGCGGCGTCCGCGACCGCCTGCAGGCGCGGGTCTACCTCGCGCCCCTGGCTGCGTTTCCACTCGCTGAAGCCACCGCAGTCGTTCAGGTAGTAGTCCTTGGTGTACGTGTCGGCCAGCGGTCCGCTACTCCCGCTATTCATGCGGGAGCCGATGCTGCTATCGAGACGGGTGCGAATCAGCATTTCCCCGGCATAGCCAGGGATCATGCACGCCGAGTGGATGGCGGCTTTGTTCAGCCAGATCCACTCGTTGACTGCAAGGAAATTGGAGCGGGTCCAGTGGTAACCGTCCACGAGAATAAAGCGGCTTTGCGGTAGTGCCAGATCCAGGTCATGGAAGGTGCCATCACCGTCCTGTTGCCCGTCGACATGGATCAGATCGTAGGTCTCGCCAGGAAGGCGCGTGAGCTTGGCGGTGTCTGTCTTGAGAACACTGAAGTCGAAGCCATCCTTGCGGATCGACTCCTGTGCCCAGTCCACGGCCCCCGGCTGGCCCCCAAAGTCCGCGCTATCGATGTCGATCCCCAGAAGGGCCGCCTTGGGGCTGGCGGCCAGGAAGGCGCGTGCCGAGTACCCGAACCGCACGCCGACTTCCAGGATGCGCCTGGGCTGTATGACCTTGGCGATCGACCACTTCATCCGGTAGTAGTCGACCCATTCGTCGAACAGATGAGCCAGTGGGTCGTTCGGGTTGGCATGCTCCCGGAAGTCGTAGCTACTGGAATTGAAGTTGTCGATAATCTCGTCGATCATGCCGGGTACTTCACTTCAGGTTGGATGTTGTACAGGCCGGCCCAGCCCGTATGTGCGCCCAGAGCCACCTCGAAGATGACGAAGGACTGGTCGAAGAAGATCGACTCCTGGAACGATCCTTTGTCGTACCCTCCCGCAGCCACGCCAATCATCAGTTCGTAAGTTCCTGGGGCCAGGTCGCACTTCATGTTGAAACTGGCGGTCACAGCGCCGCCGGCTTGCACCGGCTCGGACCTGTAGCCAAGGGTGTACGTGTTGGCTTCGTAGATCACGATGCCAAGCTTGTTCCGGATGCCGAAGCCAATGTGTGGGTCCGACTTTCCTTCGTTGAAATTGGCGCTGATATTCAGGGTCACGTCATCGCCACTGTGAATCGCGTTCTTGTCGCTGACAATGCTGACTTGCACAGGCCCAGCGGTACGGTTCGCGAGCACGAATTTGGTGTCACGCTCCTCGTGAAGGGCAGAGGCATGAGTGATTTGGCTTTCGTCCTTGTCACCGCATGTGCTCCAGACCTGGTCGGCTCGATAGAAATCCATGACGCTCGCGGCATCGCCTTCCATTACAAGATGGCCATTCTTGAGAAGAATCGCCTTCTGGCAGAACTGGCGCACGGTGTCCGGTGCGTGGGACACGAGAAGCAGGGAGGTGCCCTGCTCCTGGAAGCTGCGGATTCGCTCCATGCATTTGTGCTGGAAGTACGCGTCGCCGACCGAGAGGGCCTCGTCGACGATCAGCAGATCAGGCCGGAAAGCCGTGGCAACGGCGAAAGCCACTCTCATCTGCATGCCACTGGAGTAAGCTCGCACCGGCTCATCGAAGTACTCGCCGATCTCCGCAAATGCCTCTATGTCCGGCATCGCTCGTTCGATCTGTTCCGTCGGATACCCCATCAGGCCTGCTGCATGGAAGGCGTTCTGGCGGCCAGTCAGCTCCGGGTTGAAGCCCATTCCCAGCTCTAGAATCGCGGCGATCCTGCCATGCGCCTGGACTTGTCCTTCGGTGGCCTGCAGGGTTCCCGTAATCAGCTTGAGCAGAGTGCTCTTGCCTGCTCCGTTCTGCCCCACAATGCCAAGTGCCTCGCCCCGGCCAATGTCGAAACTGATGCCCTTCAGCGTCCAGTGCTCCGTCTTGGGGCGAATCGGAATACCAAGCCAGCGGGCTACTCGGTGCCACTCTGAGCCATACGAGCGATAGGCCTTGCCCAGGTTGCGAACGCTGAGCAGGCTCATAGATTGTCCACCATCTCGGGGCTGGCTCTGCGGAACACGATCAGGCTGAGCAGGAGCAGGCCGGCGGAGCTTGCCAGGATGATCGCCAGGTCATGAACGTTGGGCTGGCGGTCATAGACCAGCACATCGTGGTAGGCGGTAACGATGGTGAAGAGAGGATTGAGTGTCAGGCTGTCCTTGATCCAGTCCGGGACGATACTCATTGGGTAGACGATAGGAGTCAGCCAGAACAGGAGCTGAAGGGCGATTGGCACTACTTGGCCAACGTCACGGATGAATACATTCAGCACGCCAAGGAACAATCCTGCTCCTAGCGCGAACATCACCACCAGGCCAGTCAGTGGCAGCAGCCAGAGTGCGCTTTGACCGGGGAGCGGAGTGCCCAGCAGGAGGAATACGCCGAGGACCGCCAGCAGCAGGAGTGCATTGTTTATCAGGCTGGTTCCCACCACGATCGCGGGCAACGTGATGCGCGGGAACACCATCTTCTTCATGAGGTTGCCATTGTCGATGAACAGGCTCAGGCAGCGGCTGAGAATTTCATGGAAGAGATTCCAGGCCAAGAACCCAGCCATCAGGTAGATGGCGTATGCATAGGTGTGCTCGATGCCGGGCAGCTTGGCTGCCAGGACGTTTGACAGGATGAGCGCGTAGATCGCGACCTGGGTAAGCGGATGGATAATCATCCAGAGCCCGCCCGCCTTGCTGCGTGCAAAGCGGGTCATATACTCATTGCGAATGGACGACGCGACAAATCCCCGGTAACGCCAAAGGCTGGAAAGCAAGCCAAACATTCAGACTCCAGTATTTCCTGAGGGGTCAGGAAAGGCTCTTGGTTATGGCGGACGAGAAGGCTGGCCGGATTATTGTCCCGCTCGGCCGTAGATGTCCTGGAATCTGACAATGTCGTCTTCACCCAGGTAGTCGCCGCACTGGACTTCGATAATCACCAGATCAATGACGCCGGGATTCTCCAGGCGGTGCTTGTTACCTGCTGGAATGAACGTCGACTCGTTGTTGTTCAGCATCAATTCCTGGTCGCCGTTGATGACCTTGGCCATGCCTGTGACGATTACCCAGTGTTCGCTGCGGTGGTGGTGCATCTGTAGTGACAGGGATGCGCCAGGCTTGACCACGATGCGTTTGATCTTGAACCGATGCCCCTCTTCCAAAGTTGTATACGTGCCCCAGGGTCTGGAGACGGTGCGATGGGTCGCATGCGCATCGTGGTTCAGGCTCTTGAGTTGGCCAACGATATGTTTTACGTCCTGGGCATTGTCCTTGTGGGCAACAAGTAACGCGTCAGGGGTGTTGACGACGATCAGGTCTTCGACGCCGACTAGGGCAGTGAGGCGATCCTGGCTATGGATGAAGTTATTCTTCGAACCATGGTGAAGTACTTCGCCGTTGCAGCGGTTGCCGCTTTCATCCGCCTTGGTAAGTTCGCTGAATGCGTTCCAGGAACCGATGTCGCTCCAGCCGATGTCGCAGGGAACCGTGGCAACCTTGTTGGAGCGCTCCATCAACGCGTAGTCGATGGAGATATCGGGCACCAGATTGAATCGGTCTGGGTCGATATTGGTGCAGTGTTGGCCCTTCTCATCGGACATGACCTTGCCGGTCAGACTGGCCGATACGCTCTGCAGTACATCAGGAGCGTGCTGCTGCAACTCATCGAGCAAGGTGCCCAATCGGAAGCAGAACATGCCGGAGTTCCAGAGGTAATTGCCTGATTCCAGGTAATCCTGCGCGGTTGGAAGGTCGGGCTTCTCCACAAAACGGTTGACCTTGAACCCGGAGGCAAGCTTCGCAGACGGATCGAGTTCGATATAGCCGAATCCGGTTTCGGGATACTCCGGCTTGATGCCGAAGGTCACCAGCCAGCCGTGTGCGGCCAGTTTGACAGCGTTTGCCACGGCTGCCGCGAACTGTTCTTCCTGGCGGATGAGATGGTCCGCAGGCAGGACGAGAAGAATGGTATCGGGTTCTTCCCGGCTGGCCAGGTCGAGCGCTGCAGCGGCGATGGCGGCTGCCGTGTTGCGACCAAAAGGTTCCAGAACGAAATTGGAACGGCATTGCGGAAATCCGGCCTGCCGGTACTCGTCGTCGGTCTTGAAGAACAGCTCACGGTTGGTAACCGTCAGGATTTCGCCAACGCCCTCCAGCTTGGCGGCGCGCTGAAAAGTTTTCTGAATCAGATTCCCGCCCTCGGGCAAAGGCATGAAGGGCTTCGGATGGCAAGTGCGTGATATGGGCCACAGACGACTGCCTGCGCCGCCACAGATGATTACGGGAATGAGCTTCATGGGTAGTCCGTTACTAGCAGCGGTGAGACAAGGAGAGGCGTTGCTTTGCCGGCAGCATGAAGCATGCCGTTTCGACGAGATGGGGGGGGATTCTGGACAAGGCAACGATCTCCTGAGCTTGAGATTCTTAGAGTCATTGAAGACCTTGAGTTTCCGGTGCAGGGTCGCCCCGAGCCTCGAAGTGCTTTTCTGTGAGCAATGTCACGAAGCGTAGGATAGGGTAAGCGACCAATTGGTCACACACCACGCGTCGGTAAACGCGCCCCATAGTGGTGCTGTTGTGCGGCACGGTGCGTTTTTGATGGGAGCGCGCACTGTCTAGGCATTGCCAGAATGCCTCTAGCGTCGTTGATTGGACGTGCGCGATTCGTGCGGAGGTAAAGCAAGCTGTCACGGAGCATTCCTTTGCTACGTCGTTTCCTCTGAGGGCAAATGGTCGCGAGGTTGCGCCGTCTTTGAACAGGGAAAAGCCTGATCTAGAGCCTTCTCATGGATGTCTAATACCAACAGGGGGATGGATCTTACATACGATTGTGCAGGTTTATCCAGTGGAAACGCGAATTGGTCCGTTCTATCCTGTCCAGTCCTGAAATAGGTTTGCACCTCTCAGGGCAATTTCCTGACCTCAGAGCGCCCGATGCACCGCATCGGGCGTTTTGTATTGCAGCGCTTGCGGTTATAGATATCCGCCGCCTCACGCACCATCTGGCGCGCCTGCAGTAGGTTCTGCGGGCATTGGGTCAGCAGTTCGTTCTTCAGGATGCCGTTGACCCGCTCGGCCAGCGCGTTCTGGTAGCAGTCGTAGCCGTCGGTCATCGACCAGGTCACGCCGTACTGCGTATGCAGGCGCTGACAGTGTGCAAAGCAGTACTGGATGCCGCTATCCGAGTGATGGATCAGCGCATGGCGCATCCGGCGTTGCCTTAACGCCTGGCTGAAGGCCTGGGCGACCGACTTGGCCTGCAGTCCCTCATGGACGAGGTGGCCCACAATCTTGCGCGAATAGGCATCGCTAACCAGGCTCAGGTACAAGGGGCCGCTCTGGGCCGGCAGGTAGGTGATATCGGCGACCCACACTCGCTCTGGCGCGCTGGGCAGTACCTGCTGTGGACCGGGTTTGAGCAGAGGTTGGGGGGGGCGATAGAAACGGTGAAAGCTGTGGGTCGTCTTGTGATAAGCCCGCTTGGGCATGACCAGCAGGCGATGCTCGGCCAGGACCTGGAACAGGCGATCCCGCCCGACCCGCAACCCGGTCTCCGCCTGGTTCTGCAACAGGAAATGCAGCTTTCGCGCATCCAGGCGCGGCTGACGCATCCGCACCCGCCGCACGAACTGGGCTACCTGCCAATCCTGCTGGTTACGGCGATCCGCTGCCCGATTGCGCTGGTAGTACGCCTGACGACTCAGCCCCATGAACTGGCAAGCCCTGCTAACGCTCAGTCCTTGGACTTGCTTGTGCGTGAGGACTCGCCGGGACGCTTTTTTTACGATGGAGACGCCGTAGTCATTCTGCAGCACCTCCACCACGGCCTCAAAGAACTGCGCCTTCTGGTTGGTCAGTTCCAGTTGCTGCTCCAACTCCTTGATGCGCTGCTCGGGGGGCAGTGGAAGATCTGGCTCAGACACGGCGAGGCTCCTTGGCGTGCGAATGGATGCTCCTTGGCGCCAATCCTGCCGACCGTGTTTGCGTAACCACACCAACACCGTCGACCGTCCCTGGATGCCATAGCGGGCCTGAGCTTCCTGGTAACTTATTTCGCCTTTTTCGACTTGGTCGACCACCGCCAGTTTAAAAGCCAGCGTGTAATCACGTTGGCTACGTCGCACACCTTCCACCACGGGGCTCTCCTGAAAATAAGGGCAAAGGTGTAAACCTTATTCAGGACGGGACATGAGAACGAAAAAGGCCTCGCATCGCTGCGAGGCCTTTTTCGGAATTGGTGCCGGCACCAGGAATCGAACCCGGGACCTACTGATTACAAGTCAGTTGCTCTACCAGCTGAGCTATACCGGCCAGAAGGGGCCGCCATTATAGCGATTGGGCGGGGCGAGTAAACCTCTGCGAAGCAGGTTGGAGAGGTTTTGTGCATCAGCGGCGATCGGCTTATGCACAATGGTGATGCTTTTGGGTACGGTGGTTCTGGAAATTTGTGCGCTGTGTCTCGGAATTCGGCAGGTTGTTGTTTCTATTCGACTTTTGGTTTGCGATTAAAAAGTGATCAGTCCGCGTCGTTCGCGTAGACGGAGGCGTTTCGGCGGGTTGCCCAGATTTCATCAACAAAGTTATCCACAGGTTCTGTGGGTAAGGCTCAGCGTTCGGCCAGAATCAGGATGTTCCGTGGGGTGAGCTGAGTAGGGCAGAAGCTGCCGAGCCTCACCTGGTAGCCCTGCTCCTCGAGATACAAGGCTCGGTCCAGTAGCAGCCAGAGTTCCAGGGGCCGACGGAACAGGCTGCGGGGGAGTTCCAGGTTGCGCACCACGGCTAATCGTTGCCAGCCGGCGATTTCCAGTGCCTTCCAGTCGCATTCTGCTGGCTGAGGGAGTGCCTTTAGCTCGCAGAGGTCCACGCAGTACGCGGAGAATGGCTTGTCCAGCCAGTTGGTGGCGAGAGAGGGAACGGTTAGGTAGCTGTCTTCGCCAGTCAATTTCCGTTGCAGCAGGTCGAACGCCAGCCTTCGTGCCATGGAGTTGTCGCGCTGGCGGCGGTCGCGAGCGCCGGCGGTGACGGTTTCGCTCATCGGCAGGCGCAGGTCGGCTCGGCTGAGATGCAGTGTGGACGCCTTGGCTGCTGCGGAAAGCGGCTCATAGCTCGGCGTCCGGATGCGGTTGTAGCAGCAGGGGGCGACGGCCAGTTGGCGGCAACCGGCCTCGCTGGCCAGTTGCAGCAGGCGCACATGCAGATCGCCACAGGCGTGCAGCGCAACCGCGGTGTGCTCGGCCGCAACGTGGCGTATGGCGTTGTCGGCCAGGGCATCTTGCTCGCGGTGCTGGGCGGCGAGACCAAGACGCTGGCTGATTTGCTGGCCACCAGCTACCAGCCGCGGGTCGAGTTCGATGCAGGTCAGTGGTGTGCCGTCATGGGCCAGGCGCCGCCCCAGGTGCCCCTTGCCGGCGCACCAGTCCAGCCAATGCTCTGAGGACTGGCGAAAACCCAGTCGGCTGGCGAAGGCATTGATCTGCTGCCATTTGCGTCCGGGCACGTCCACCGTGAAGGCATTGGGTAGCGTTTCTGTCCATACCGCGGGCAGTTCGCCAATGCGGCAAAGTTCGGCGGAGCGAGCTGCAAGCTGTGGATAAGGGGCCGGCGCCTGCAATTCTTCAGGGCGATTGTGGATGGCGTCGGCATCGGCCAGGGAGCGTTCGCGGAGCCATTCGGCCAGCTCAGGATGCTCGCTCTCCCAAGGCAGCGTCAGTTCGGTGAAGGGGGCCGGTCGCCAGATCGACTGATGCGCGCAGAGGAATTCATCGAGGGCGGTGAAGCGTTCCCGCAGGTGCGGGCCTTGGAGGGGCGCGGGGCTGGTCATGCTGGCGAAGCGATTGGCGTCAGGGGCGGCGATTATAGCGCCGCCAAGGCCGCTCCTCATCCGGGGACGAGGAGCGGTCGAGGCTCAGCGGCCCTGGAGGGCATCCACCCGCAGTTTGTGCTCGAGCAGGCGGAAGGCCCGAACCAACACGTAGGCGATCAGCAGGTAGAAGAGGCCGGCGGCAAAGAATATCTCCACCGGCAGGTAGGTGCGGGCGATGATCGTCCGCGCCATGCCGGTGAGTTCCAGCAAGGTGACGGTACTGGCCAGGGCGCTGGCCTTGATCATCAGGATCACTTCGTTGCTGTAGGCGGGCAGGCCGATGCGCGCGGCGCGCGGCAGGATGATGTAGACCAGTGCCTGGAAGCGTGACATGCCGAGCGCCCGTGCTGCCTCGATCTCGCCTGGCGGAACGGCCTGGATGGCACCACGCAGGATTTCGGCGATGTAGGCCGCCGTGTGCATGGTCATGGTGATCACGGCGCACCAGAACGGGTCGCGCAGGTAGGGCCAGAGCGGGCCTTTGCGCACCGATTCAAACTGCGCCAGGCCGTAGTAGACCAGGAAGAGTTGCACCAGCAGCGGCGTGCCACGGAAGAAGAAAATGTAGCCGTAGGGCAGGGCGCGAACGTACCAGTGGCGCGATGCGCGGGCGATGCCCATTGGCAGCGCGAGGATCAGGCCGGCGACCACCGCAATGGTCACCAGCTCCAGGGTCAGGACTGCGCCTTGGGCCAGTTGCGGCAGGTATTTGAGGATGACTTCCCAGTTCATGCTGCGCTCCGCTTGAAGCCACGGCCTGCGCGCTTCTCAAGCCAATGCATGCCGATCATCGCAAGGATGGTCAGGCCCAGGTAGATGAAGGCGGCCACCATGTAGAAGGTGAACGGCTGCTTGCTGGCGGTCACGGCGATCTGCGAACGACGCATGATTTCCTCGAGGCCGATCACGGAGACCAGTGCGGTGTCTTTCATCAGGATCATGAACAGGTTGCCCAGACCCGGCAGAGCGATGCGCCACATCTGCGGCAGGATGACCCGCCAGAGGATGCGCGCCTTGGACAGTCCGAGGGCCATGCCGGCTTCTCTGTGTCCTTTCGGTATGGCCAGGATGGCGCCGCGGAAGACTTCGGTGGCGTAGGAGCCGAAGCACAGGCCCAGGGCAATGGTGCCGGCGGCGAAGGCGTTGAGTTCCAGTTCTGGAAGGCCCAGCCATTCGCCAAGGGTGCGCATCAGGTTGACCGTGCCGAAGTAGATCAGCAGCACCCAGAGCAGCTCGGGGACCCCGCGCACGATGGTGGAATAGGTGCCACCCAGCCACTGCAGTGGCTTGATGGAGGAAGTCCTGGCCAATGCACCGAGCAGGCCGAGCACCAGTCCCACCGCCAGCGCGGAAAGCGCCAACTTGATGGTCATGAGGGTGCCCGCGGCCAGGGCTGGGCCGAATCCGTAAAGGTCGAGGGTCATGAGAGCTCAAGCGCCGGTGCCGCGCGAGGGCGGCACCGGACGGGCAGGTCAGTAGATGCTGAAGGGGAAGTACTTGTCGTTGATCTTCTTGTAGGTGCCGTCGGCAACGATTTCCTTCAGCGCGGCGTTCAGCTTCTCGCGCAGCGGGTCACCCTTGCGCACGGCAATGGCGATCTTGTCGTTGTCGAATACCGGGTCGCCCTTGAACTCGAAGTCCTTGCCCGCGTCGCTCTTGAGCCATTCCCAGTTCACGAACTTGTCGGCCAACACGCCGTCGACGCGACCGGAGGACAGGTCGAGGTAGGCGTTTTCCTGGGTGTCGTACAGCTTGATGTCGACAACGTCCTTCATGTTGTCTTCCAGCCAGGTGCCGGCGATGGTCGCGCGCTGGGCGCCGATCACCTTGCCTTTCAGGCTTGCCTTGTCAGTCTTGAAGTCAGTGCCTTTCGGGGCAATGAACTGCAGCTTGTTGGTGTAATAGGGGTCGGTGAAGTCGACGGCCTGCTTGCGCTCTTCGGTGATGGACATGGAGGCGGCGAGGAAGTCGAATTTCTTGGCGTTCAGGGCGGGGATGATGCCGTCCCAGTCGGAGGTGACCACTTCGCACTCGGCCTTCATCTTGGCGCAGAGAGCCTGGGCGATCTCGACGTCGAAGCCGCCGGCCTGGCCGCTGGCATCGATCAGGTTGAAGGGAGGATAGGCGCCTTCGGTGCCGATCTTGAGCTTGTCGGCGGCGACGGCGCTGGTGCCGAAGGCGAGGGTAGCGGCCGCGGCCAGCAGAATCTTCTTGTAGTTCTTCATTACGCTCTTTGCTCCGTGTTTTAGCGATTGCTGGACATGAATTGTTTACAGCGCGCCGATTGCGGGTTGTCAAATACCTTCTCTGGCGGACCCTGCTCTTCTACCAGTCCCTGGTGAAGAAAAACCACTTCGCTGGAGACGTTCCGGGCGAAGTTCATTTCATGGGTGACCAGCAGCATGGTCCGGCCTTCCTCGGCCAGCGCGCGGATCACGTTAAGCACTTCTTGTACCATTTCCGGGTCCAGCGCCGAGGTGGGTTCATCGAACAGGATGACCTTCGGTTGCATGGCCAGGGTGCGGGCGATGGCCGCACGCTGCTGCTGGCCGCCGGAAAGCTGGGTCGGATAGACATGGCGCTTGTCGGCGATACCGACCTTGGCCAGCAGGGCTTCGGCGATTTCGGTGGCCTCGGCCTTGCTCTGGCCAAGCACGCGGCGTGGCGCTTCGATGATGTTGTCGAGCACCGTCATGTGCGGCCAGAGGTTGAAATTCTGGAAGACGAAGCCGATCTCGCTGCGCATGCGATTGATCTGCTTGTTGTCGGCGGCGACCAATTCGCCTGTGCGGCTCTGCTTGAGCTTGAGCTCTTCGCCAGCTACGAGGATCTGGCCCTGGTGAGGGTTTTCCAGGAGGTTGATGCAGCGCAGGAAGGTGGACTTGCCGGAGCCGGAGGAGCCGAGGATGGAGATCACATCACCGTCATTGGCGGTGAGGGATATGCCCTTGAGCACTTCGAGATCGCCGTAGCGTTTGTGCAGGTTGCGGATTTCAAGCGCTGGCGTGGCTTGGGCCATGGGGGGTCCTCTTGTTTTTCGTGGGCACTCTGGCGGTGGGGCGGCCTTCCTGGCGAGGGCAAGCTAGCATAGCGCTTTGCCACGCGAAAGCCGACGAAGGCCCCTTGGATGGCTCTATGGGCGTGTTTGTCGCATCGCTGCAGTTGCTTGTCGCGGTAGCAAAAAAGCCTCGGCTGCAGGCTGAAGTGCCCGGAAATTGCACCTTGGTGCAAGCTTTCTGCCTTTTTCCTTTTGGATCAATCAGTTATTGGATTGGCGTGACGAAAGCGCCGGGATCGGTCCCTGTTTGCCCAAGGGGCTGCGGTCTGTCCTGAAGCAGCGCGATGAGGGCGGGCTCGGGTAGGGGCTTGGCGAAGTAGTAGCCCTGGCCGAAATCACAGCCCAGGGATTTGAGAATCGTCAGGTGCCGTTGGGTCTCGACTCCTTCTGCAACGACTTCCAGTCCCAGGTTGCGGGCCAGGCTGAGGATGGTTTGCACGATTTGCAGGCCTTCCGGGCACTGGTCTAGCTGGATCATGAACGAGCGGTCGATCTTCAGGACGTCCAGCCGGAAGCGATGCAGGTAGCTCAGGGAGGAGTAGCCCGTGCCGAAGTCGTCGATGCTGATGCGTACGCCGAGGTCGTGTAGTTGCTGGAGCACGATGATGGTCCGCTCGGAGTCGGCCATGGATACGCTCTCGGTGATTTCCAAATGCACGCAATCTGGAAGGATGCCGGCTTCATTGATGATGGCGCGCACTTGCAGTACCAGGTCGTGTTGCGCGAACTGCCGGGCGGAGAGGTTGATGCTGACTGTCAGTGGCGGCTGAGTTGGCAGCTCGCGTTGCCAGCGAGCCACACTGCGGCAGGCTTCGCGCAGCACCCACAATCCGAGGGGCAGAATCAGTCCAGTATCTTCGGCAACCTGGATGAATTCGCCTGGGTAGACCAGGTCTCCTTCTGGAACCTGCCAGCGCACCAGTGCTTCGACACCGACCAGTTCCCCGCTGGCCAGGCAGACGATGGGCTGGTAATGGAGCACGAACTCGCCATTTTGCAGGGCGTTGCGCAGGCGTGTTTCCAGGGTCAGCCGGCCCACCGCCAGCTCGTGCAGGCTGTGGTCGAACATCTCGAAGCGGTGCTTGCCCAGCGTCTTGGCGCGATACATGGCGAGGTCCGCGTGGCGCAGGATTTCCTCGGCCGATTCGTAACCCAGGTCGCTTGGCGCGATACCGATGCTGGCGCTGATATAGAGCTGCTCGCCATTGATCAGGAAAGGTGGCTCCAGGGCGTCGAGAAGGCGCTCGGCGACTCGTACCGGGGCGTCGGGATTGCCGATGCAGTCCAGCAGGATGGTGAATTCATCGCCGCCCATGCGTGCCAGGGTGTCGGTCTGTCGCAGGCAGCCACCCAGGCGCGTGGCGACCTGGATGATCAACAAGTCGCCGGCGAGGTGTCCGAGGCTGTCGTTGACCAATTTGAAGCGGTCGAGGTCGATGAACAGGACGGCGAAGGCTGCTTCCCGGTGCCGGTTGCAGCGAGCTACCGCGCGGGATAGCCGATCAGAGAAGAGCGCGCGGTTGGGCAGGCCGGTCAGCGGATCATGGAAGGCGTCGACCAGTTGCTCTTCGGCGCGTTTGCGTTCGACCACTCGCCCCATCTGGACGCCGATCTGTGCCATCAGGTGCAGCAGCTTCTCATCGGGCTCCAGCACGCAGTTGGCGAAGAACTCCAGTACGCCGACGACCTCGCTGCCCGCCAACACAGGGAAGGCCGCCGCGGCCCGGAGGCCGGCTTGGCCCGCGGCATCCACGCGGCAAAATTCGGGGGTCTGACTGATATCGGCGATCCACGCCGGGGTGCCGCTGCAGAGCACGCGGCCAGGTAGGCCGAAGCCCGGAGGAAACTCCATGGTTTCGGTTACCTGGCGGAATTCGTGGAAGCGCTGCTCATCGGCGTAGTGCCAGATTGCAGCCGAGCGCAGCCGCGCTTCGCCTTCGACTTGGTCGGTCAGGTAGGCGTGGCCGATCTGCCAGCCGGTGTACTGGCAGACGCTGGCTACAGTGAAACTCAGTCCGTCGGCTACGGTCGCGGCACCGTTGGCGGCATCGGCGATGGATTCGAGCAATTGCAGCTGCAGTTGTTTTTCGTAGAGTTCGCGCAGGCCGTGCTCGGCTATCTGCTCCGCTTCCAGGCGCGCCTGGTGTTCGCGTTGCAGGCGCCGGCGAAGTTTGTCGGCTTCCGGATCGCGCGATGCACCGTCCATGCTCGATCAGCCCTGGCAATTGCCGTAGAAGGTGATTCGGCAGCGGCATTCATTGTCGCCGCGGTGCATGCAGGCAAGGTGGTCGATGCCCAGGGACTCTCCAAAATGCATCGCCGCACCCTCGATGAAGCCGTGGGCCAGAGCACATAGGCGGCGTGGCGAGCGGTAGGTCATCATCAGTGTGCCGTCGGGGTCGTCGCGGAACCCGAAAGTGGGAACGTCCGCGCCGGGATAGATCATGCGAACTTCGGGATGAATGATCTGATTGACGCTGAGGATGAAGGAGTGCGTCGAGTCGTGGGCATCGAAATAGGCCGGGTAGCGTTTGGCTAATAACGGCATGGCCTCGCGGCCGAACCAGCGCAGCACTTCGAAGGAGGGCATGTCGAGGGCCTCGGCGGCGGCGGCCACCAGGCGGTAGATGTGTTCGTCGGGGTAGCTGCCGAGGGCCGTGTATACACCGTCCAGGCCGCTGCCATCCAAAAGGGCGTCCCAGGCATCTTCGCCCTGGTGCCGGGTGACCACTTCTTCGAGCAGGTTGAAGACGATTCCCTTCATGCAGCCCCCCCAGGTGCCCTCGGGTCGAGTCCCGTTGGGGGCTGCTTCGAGGCGCTTCGCAGTGAGGTTAGCAGCGCCGTTCATATCGTGCCCGGCGGCTTTGAGGGGTGCTGAAAACAAAAAGCCCCAGCACATGGCCGGGGCTCTTTGGATGGTATTAGTGGTGCCCAGGGACGGAATCGAACCGCCGACACGGGGATTTTCAATCCCCTGCTCTACCAACTGAGCTACCTGGGCAACGGGGCGCTATTAAACGGATTTGCCGGCCCCTCGTCAACACCCTTTTGAAAATTTTTTTAGTTATTACGGGCGCTTACGCGCTTGGGGGGACGTAACCCTCTGCCTGGGCGTAGTCCTCGCCGGAAAGGAACTTGTCCATTTCAGCCTGTAGGAACTTGCGGTCCTCGGCGTTCATCATGTTCAGGCGGCGCTCGTTGATCAGCATGGTCTGGTGGGCCTGCCACTCATCCCAGGCCTTCTTCGAGACGTTGTTGAAGATGTCCTCGCCCTTGGCGCCCGGATACGGCGGACGCTCGAGGCCCGGCAGTTCCTCTTTGTATTTGCGGCACATGATGGTGCGGGTCATCGCGGTTCTCCTGCATTCAATACGTCGGCCGCGCGCTTGAGCAGCTTCTTCACCGGGGCTGCTAGCCCCAGGCGCGGCGGGGTGGCGAGGTTATACCAGAGCCAGTCGCCCTCGGCCACGGCGGGGGCGCTGCCTTCCACGGCCACCAGCCAGGGCTCGATGGCTAACTGGAAGTGACTGAACGTATGCGTCAGGCCGGGCAGTTCGCGGCGCTCGCCAAGGCGCAAGGCATGCTGGCTCGCCAGCGGGGCGAGCGCGTCGAGATCGTCCATTTCCGGCAGGCTCCAGAGCCCGCCCCAAAGTCCGCTCGATGGCCGGCGGTAAAGCAGGATGGAGCCATCTCGGCTGGCCAGCAGGGGCATCAGCGTGCGCTTCTGCGGCAGGGACTTGCGCGGCTTCGGGACGGGGTAGTGGGTCTCCCGGCCAAGCTGGTGCGCGCGGCAGTCTTTCTGTAGCGGGCACAGCAGGCAGCTGGGCTTGCTGCGGGTACAAAGGGTGGCGCCCAGGTCCATCATCGCCTGGGTGTAGTTGTTGACCCGCGCGTGAGGGGTGAAGCGCTCGGCTACTTCCCAGAGCTGCTTTGCCACTTTCGGCTCGCCCGGGTAACCGTCCTGCGCGACGTAGCGGGCCAGTACGCGCTTGACGTTGCCGTCGAGAATCGGTGCGCGCAATCCCATGGACAGGCTGGCGATGGCGCCGGCGGTGGAGCGGCCAATACCCGGCAGCTCCGCGAGTTGGTCTACATCGCGCGGGAATTCGCCGCCGTACTCGGCCACGACCTGCTTCGCGGTCTTCTGCAGGTTGCGGGCGCGAGTGTAGTAGCCAAGGCCGGTCCAGAGGTGCAGCACTTCGTCTTCCGGCGCTGCGGCCAGGTCCTGCACGCTGGGCAGGGCTTCCATGAACCGGTCGAAGTAACCCAGGACCGTGCTGACCTGGGTCTGCTGCAGCATGATTTCGGATACCCAGACGCGATAGGGAGTAATGCCCTGCTGCCAGGGCAGATCCTTGCGGCCGTGGCCGTCGTACCAGTCGAGTACGGCGCCGGAGAACTGCTCGGGGGTCATCGTTTGAACAGCCCCTTGAGCGCGTCCTTGAGTTCCGGGCTGACCTTGTCGCCGAGCTTTTCTTCGAGTTTTTCGTTGAGCTTGTCTCCGGCCAGCTTGGCGGCGACCTTGCCCATGCCGTCCTTGTCCAGACGACAGGCCTTGGCGCCCAGTTCCAGCGGGCCGCGGCAGCGCAGTGGCCACTCGATGCCGACATAGCGCTCGTTGACCTGGCAGGCCGGGTCCGGCATTGCGCTCTTGTCACCTTCGATGATCACGCCGACGCGGTAGTCCAGGCCAAGCACGCGCAGGTCCACGGCTCCGTCGCCCTTGACGCTCAGGCCGGGAATGCTGGCGAGCAGGTCGGGGTTGGTGGCTACGCCGTTGTTGAAGGCGAGGGAGCCCTTGAGTTCGCGGAAGGGGGTCTCGCTGCCACCGCGGGTTTCACTCAGGCTCTTGCGATTAAGGGTGGCGATGCCCTGGCAAAGCTGCTGTTCGAGGTTGGCGTCGAGCAATGCCCCGTCGTTCAAGGCAAAGCTGGCCGTGCCGTTAAGGCCATCGATCCACGCCTTCTGGCTATTGCCGCTGCTGGTGATGTTGGTGTTGAGGTCGAGCAGGCCGCGCACCGGGGGTTTCTGGTCCTGGGCCTGGAGGAGTTTCTCCACCGGCACGTTGTTGATGCGTTTCTGCGCCTTGAGCAGCGGCACGGCCGGACGCGCGTCGATCTGCGCGTTGGCCACGAAGCTGCCGCCGAACAGGCCACCGCGCAGGTCTTCCAGTGTCAGCAGGCCGCCTTTGCCGTTGGCCTTGAGGCTGACGTCATCCATGGGCAGCTTGTCGACGGTGAGCTGGCCGAAGTTAAGGGTGGCCTCAAGGTCGACCTTGCGCAGCTGATCCACAGGCAGTACCGGGTTTTCGCTCCAGGCAGCCTGGGTAGGCGCATTGGGCAGAGGCGTGTTGCCCTGGCTGGCTGCGGCCACGGCGGGCTTCACCTCGGCCTGGCGGGCGGTCTGGGCTTCCTGTTTGGCCTTGGACTTGGGCGGCAGGTAGCGATCGAGGTCCAGCTTGTCGCCCTTGAGCTGAATGCGTACGGCTTTCCTGGCGAAGTCAGCCACGGCCAGGCGGCCACTGAGGGTACTGTCGTCGAGCTTCAGGTTCAGGCCTTCAAGAGCGAGGCTGTTGGCGCTGCCGTTGAGCTTGGCGACCAGCTCGAGTTTCTGCAGGGTCGTGGCGTCGCTCATCGGCGGCAACTCCACGCCGATGCCGGTGAGGAATTCGCGCAGATTGAGTGGGGCGATGGACAGGCCGCCTTCCAGCCGCGCGTCCTTGTCCAGGTCATGCACTTTCAGTTCGCCGAGGGCGCGCAGCTGGTTGCCTGACAGCTTGAGTCCGTTCCACTCGGCGACGTTCGCTGCCAGGTCGGCCAGCAGTTGGCCCTGGGCATTGAAGGTAAGGGTCTTGCCCTTGAACGGTTCGCCCGAGGCTTCGCCGTTCAGCTTCAGGTCTTCCAGCTGGTAGCGCTTGAGTGCGCGTTCGAAGCGCAGGTTGGCAACGAGTTCGGTCTTGGCGCGCAGTACCGGTTGGTTGGTGCCAAAGAAGGCGCTGAGCTTGAGTGGAATACTGGCGCCTTCGCGGATGGCGCCTGTGGTCAGCTCGATGCCTTCAGCGCTGAATTGCTTGCCGCTCTTGGCATCGGTGTAGTCGATGCGGGCGTTGTGCACGGTGAGGCTGTCGATATCCAGTTTGATCGGGCGTGCGGGCTCTTCGTCACTGGGTGCCGGTTTGGTCTCTTCCGCAGGGGCGCTGGGCGTTGGGGTGCCTGTCTGGGCGGTTTCCGGCGCCTTGGCCGGGCGGCCGATATCTTCCCAATTACCGCGGCCTTTTTCGTCGCGCTGCAGGTCAAGGTTGAGACCTTCTACACGGATGTCGCTCATCTGCACTTCACGGCGCAGCAGTGGCAGTACGCGCACCGACAGGCCAATCATGTCGAGATTGGCGAAAGGTTTTTCCGGGGTGACGGCGCTGGCCAGGGTCGCCTGGTGCAGTTCGAGGCCAAGCCAGGGGAACAGGCTCCAGCCGATATCGCCGTTCAGGGTAAGTTCCAGGTTGGCCTTGTCCCGGGCCAGTTGCTGGATTTCATCCTTGTAGTCGTTCGGGTCGAACAGGTGGGTCAGGGCGAAGCCCAGGGCCACTATGATCAGCAACAGCCCGACGAAGATAAGGCCCAGAATTTTGCCGAAGGCTTTCATTGGCCAGTCCTTGTGGTGGATCGTGTGTGAATTGAAGGTGCCGAGTATAGCGCCGGGCCATTAGCGATGGCGCGTGGCGGCACGAGGCTCGGTACCCTGGTCAGGGACTTTGGATGGTGATTTTCGCCGTCGGTTCAGCGCAGCGGCCGGGCGTTGGCTTAGAGGCTTTCCAGCGGCAGGTGCAGATGCGCGGCCAGTGCCTGGCATTCCAGGTGGTCCAGTGGAGCGGCCAGGTGCAGAGATTTGCCTGATTCCCGTGCCAGGCGTACGGCTTCTTCCACAATTCGACGGCCGACGCCGCGATGGCGGGTTACTTTGCGCACGCACAGATGGGACAGTCGCCAATGAGTTTCGCCGCGCTCCAGAAGGGCTGCGCCCAGCAGGCGGTCGTTGAAACGCCCCGTAAAAAGCAGGCCATCGGCCTCGCCGCATGTCACCAGTTCCGCCGCGCTGGCGTAGGGCGCAAGCAACCAGTCAGGGGCGTCGGCGTAGATTTTCGCCAGGTCGCCACGGTCCTGTTCGGAGGGGCTGTTCGGGGTCTCGACGATCACGGGCATGGTGGCTCCTGGAGGGCATTGCGGGCGCGGCCCGGCAGTGTAAACGCCGCCGACCGTCGTCGGTAGCGGCGCCAATGGCCTGCGGCCTATAATGGCGCTCTTTTTCGTGAGCCTTTTTGTGGAGCTGGTGATGGCCGAACGCACGGCGTCCGTCGAACGCAATACCCTGGAAACCCAGATCAAGGTTTCGATCAACCTGGATGGCACCGGCAAGGCACGCTTCGATATCGGCGTACCTTTCCTCGAGCACATGCTCGACCAGATCGCCCGTCATGGCCTGATCGACCTGGATATCGAGTGCAAGGGCGATCTGCATATCGACGACCACCATACCGTGGAAGACGTCGGTATCACCCTTGGCCAGGCCTTCACCCAGGCGATCGGCGACAAGAAGGGCATCGTCCGCTATGGCCATTCCTATGTGCCCCTGGATGAAGCCCTGTCTCGCGTGGTCATCGACTTCTCCGGCCGTCCCGGCCTGCAGATGCACGTGCCCTTCACCCGTGCCGTGGTTGGTGGCTTCGACGTCGACCTGTTCCAGGAATTCTTCCAGGGCTTCGTCAACCACGCTCTGGTGAGCCTGCACATCGACAACCTGCGTGGCCATAACACCCACCACCAGATCGAGACCGTGTTCAAGGCATTCGGTCGTGCCCTGCGCATGGCCGTCGAGCGTGATCCGCGCATGGCTGGCCAGATGCCCTCCACCAAGGGCGTGCTCTGATGCAGACGGTTGCAGTCATCGACTACGGCATGGGCAACCTGCACTCGGTCGCAAAGGCTCTGGAACACGTCGGTGCAGGCCGCGTCCTGGTCAGCAGTGACGCCAACGTGATCCGCGAAGCCGACCGGGTGGTTTTCCCCGGTGTTGGCGCCATCCGCGATTGCATGGCCGAGATCCGTCGCCTGGGCTTCGACGAGCTGGTACGCGAAGTCAGCAAGGATCGCCCGTTCCTCGGCATCTGCGTCGGCATGCAGGCGCTGCTGGAGCGCAGCGAAGAGAACGACGGCGTCGATTGCATCGGCCTGTTCCCTGGCCAGGTACGCTTCTTCGGCAAGGGCCTGGTGGAAGATGGCGAGCACCTGAAGGTGCCGCACATGGGCTGGAACGAGGTGGAGCAGAGCGTCGCCCACCCGCTCTGGCACAACATTCCCGACCGCGCGCGTTTCTACTTCGTGCACAGTTATTACATCGAGGCGGGCAATCCCAAGCAGGTGGCCGGTCGCGGCCATTACGGCAAGGACTTCGCCGCGGCGCTGGCCGAGGGTTCGCGCTTCGCCGTGCAGTTCCACCCGGAAAAGAGCCACACCCACGGCCTGCAGTTGTTGCAGAACTTCGCCGCCTGGGACGGCCGCTGGTAAGCATGAGCCGCGCGAAGAAGGCCCCGGGCCTGCAACTCGACGCCGCCCAGACCGACACTGCGGTGCTGGCGATCAAGCGTTTCATGGCTGATCGCTTCGAGCTGGAGCTGGGGTCCTTCGAGGCTGAGGAAGTGCTCGACTTCTTCGCTCGGGAATTCGCGCCGCATTTCTACAACAAGGCGATCTTCGATGTGCAGGCGCACCTGAAAGACAGGTTCGAGAGCATCGAAAGCGACTTGTGGGCGCTCGAGAAAGACTGAGCGTCAAGCCGATACCACTGACTTCGAACAGGTTGAACCGATGCTGATTATCCCCGCTATCGATCTGAAGGACGGCGCCTGCGTGCGTTTGCGCCAGGGCCGCATGGAAGACTCCACCGTATTCTCCGACGACCCGGTGAGCATGGCTGCCAAATGGGTGGAAGGTGGCTGCCGTCGCCTGCACCTGGTGGACCTCAACGGTGCCTTCGAGGGCAAGCCGGTGAACGGTGAGGTGGTCACTGCAATCGCCAAGCGCTATCCGAACCTGCCGATCCAGATTGGCGGCGGTATCCGCTCCCTGGAAACCATCGAGCACTACGTCAAGGCCGGTGTCAGCTACGTGATCATCGGCACCAAGGCGGTGAAAGAGCCTGAGTTCGTCACCGAGGCCTGCAAGGCTTTCCCGGGCAAGGTCATCGTCGGCCTGGATGCCAAGGATGGATTCGTCGCCACTGACGGCTGGGCTGAAGTCAGCAGCGTGCAGGCCGTCGACCTGGCCAGGCGTTTCGAGGCTGATGGCGTCTCCGCCATCGTCTACACCGACATCGCCAAGGACGGGATGATGCAGGGGTGCAACGTCGAGGCTACTGCAGCCCTGGCCGCTGCCAGCCGCATCCCGGTGATCGCTTCCGGTGGTATCCACAACCTCGGTGACATCGAGAAGCTGCTCGCCGCCAAGGCCCCCGGCATCATCGGTGCCATTACCGGCCGCGCCATCTACGAAGGCACCCTGGACGTCGCCGAGGCCCAGGCCTTCTGCGACAGCTACAAGGGTTAATCGACGGCTAACGGTGCGCGCGGCGCACCCTGCGATAGCTGAAGCCCTCTCTGGCCGAGCGAGCCGCTCAGCCACCAGGCGCCTGGCGCGCAGCGACGAGACAGTACTTCAGGACGGCGAGGAGCGAGCACCACGCAACGACGTGGATGTGCGGCGCAGCCGGTAACAGAGGGTTTCAGTATGGCTTTGGCAAAACGCATCATCCCCTGCCTCGACGTGGACAACGGCCGCGTGGTCAAGGGCGTCAAGTTCGAGAACATCCGCGACGCCGGTGACCCGGTGGAAATCGCCCGCCGCTACGACGAGCAGGGCGCCGACGAGATCACCTTCCTCGACATCACTGCCAGCGTCGACGGTCGTGATACCACCCTGCACACCGTCGAACGCATGGCCAGCCAGGTGTTCATCCCGCTGACCGTTGGCGGTGGCGTGCGCACCGTGCAGGACATCCGCAATCTGCTCAATGCCGGCGCCGACAAGGTATCGATCAACACGGCCGCGGTCTTCACGCCCGAGTTCGTTGGCGAGGCCGCCGCGCGTTTCGGCTCGCAGTGCATCGTGGTCGCGATCGACGCCAAGAAGGTTTCCGCACCTGGGGAAACACCGCGCTGGGAAATTTTCACCCATGGCGGGCGCAAACCCACTGGCCTCGACGCCGTGGCCTGGGCGAAGAAGATGGAAGACCTGGGGGCCGGCGAGATTCTTCTCACCAGCATGGACCAGGACGGCGTGAAGAGCGGCTATGACCTTGGCGTGACCCGTGCCATCAGCGAAACCGTCGGGATTCCGGTGATCGCCTCCGGCGGCGTCGGCAATCTTGAGCACTTGGCGGCCGGTATTCTCGAAGGCAAGGCTGACGCCGTGTTGGCAGCCAGTATCTTCCACTTCGGTGAGTACACCGTGCCCGAGGCCAAGGCGTATCTCGCCAGCCGTGGAATCCTCGTGCGCTGAGCACGATTCTTGCCTAGCATTCGCCCAGGCTGTCTGCGTGACGGACTTCGCAGCCTGGGTTGCTGATGCCCGAGCCTTGCTCCCGCAAGGTTAAGCTCAGCGCATTTCCCATCTCTCCTGGAAGGTAGTCGCATATGTCGAAACGCCTGCTGCTGGCGCTGGCTGGCACCCTGATGGTGTTTGTCGGCGCCGCCCGCGCCGAAGTGGATGAGAACTACAGCGTCGTTCTCCTGACCGAAAACTTCCCGCCCTACAACATGTCGATCAACGGGAAGAACTTCGCCCAGGAAGACAACATCGACGGTATCGCCGTCGACATCGTGCGTGAGATGTTCAAGCGCGCCGGGGTCAAGTACAGCCTGACCCTGCGCTTCCCCTGGGATCGTATCTACAAGCTGGCGCTGGAGAAGCCGGACTACGGCGTCTTCGTGACTGCTCGACTGCCTGAGCGTGAGCAGTCCTTCAAGTGGGTCGGCCCGATCGGTCCGGATGACTGGATCATGCTGGCCCGTGCCGACAGCCAGATCGCACTCGGCAGCCTGGAAGATGCGCGCAAGTACAAGGTGGGTGCCTACAAGGGCGACGCTATCGCCGAATACCTGGGCCAGCAGAAGCTCGAGCCCATCACCGCCCTGCGCGACCAGGAAAACGCGAAGAAACTGGAGAAGGGGCAGATCGATCTCTGGGCAACCGGCGATCCGGCTGGCCGTTACCTGGCCAAGCAGGAAGGCGTGGGCGGCCTGAAGACCGTGCTGCGTTTCAACCAGGCCGAGCTGTTCCTGGCGCTGAACAAGGAGGTCCCCGACGAAGTGGTGAAGAAGCTGCAGGGCGCGCTGGACCAGATGCGCGCCGAAGGTTTCGTCGACGAGATTCTCAACAGCTACCTGTAACGGGTAGCGCTTCGAAAGTAGTTACAAGACCTCAGCGACCGGCCAAAAGCCGGTCGCTTGCCATGGAAGGCAGGACGGGTCGAGCCGTACGTCCGTGGGTGGGGAGCCCACGCAAGGAAGCCGCTTAGCCACAACCACAAATCAAGCGAGCGGTATGACAATGCAGAAGTTGATCCAACGTGCCCTGACCCTGGGCCTGATGTTCCTCGCCTTCACAGCGCGCGCCGAAGTGCCGGCGGATTACAAGGTGGTGTTGCTCACCGAGAACTTCCCGCCGTTCAACATGGCGGTGGATGACAAGAACTTTGCCCGTGACGACGGAATCGACGGTATCAGCACCGATATCGTGCGCGAGATGTTCAAGCGCGCCGGCATCAACTACAGCCTGACCCTGCGCTTCCCCTGGGACCGCCTCTATCGCCTGACCCTGGACAAGCCCAGCTACGGCCTGTTCTCCACCACCTTCACCCCTGAGCGCCAGCCACTGTTCAAGTGGGTCGGCCCCATTGCCAAGACCGAGTGGGTGCTGCTTGCCGCACCGGGCAACAACCTCAGCGTCAAGGACCTGAAAAGCGCCTCCCAGTATCGAATCGGCGCCTACAAGAACGATGCGGTCAGCCAGCACCTGGAGAGCCAGGGCATGGCACCGCAGAACGCCCTGCGCGACCAGGAAAACGTGAAGAAGCTGCTCAAGGGCCAGATCGACCTCTGGGCCACCACCGATCCGGTGGGCCGTTACCTGGCCAAGCAGGAAGGCGTCACCGGTCTGCAGACCGTGCTGCGCTTCAACAGCGCCGAGCTCTATCTGGCCTTCAACAAGGACACGCCGGACGAGGTCATCGAGCGCCTGCAGAAGGCTCTCGACCAGATGCGCAGCGACGGTTACGTCGACGAGATCACCCAGAACTATCTGTAATCGCCGGTTTATTCGCGATGCTTTTCTGTAGGGGCGATTTCAATCGCCAAGGGCGGCGAAGCCGCCCCGTGAGGGCTTGCAGGGCAGACCTGCGGCCTGCTTGGCGAATGAATTCGCCCCTACAAGGTGTCCCGACCGCCTACCGGTAAACCCCCGCCTTGCCATGGGCCGCCATGGCTCGATTGCCGCGCAGGGCGATCAGCATTTCCACATCGATCAGTTCGAAGCCCCTTTCCTTCAGGCGCGGCAACTCGCGCTCGAGCAGCTCCAGGGTCGCCGGATGCGGATGGCCGATCATCAGTGCCGAGCCTTGCTTTCGCGCGAGCTTGAGGGCGGCATCGAACTGCGCGGCTATGGCGGCCGGGCTCTGGTCGTCATCGAGGAAAATGTCCCGCGAGAGGCTGGGCAGCCCGACTTTCTGGGCTTCGGCGGCGGCCACCGTGGCGGCGCTGGTGCGGCTGTCGATGAAGAAGCGGTGCTCCTGCTGCAGGCGATGCATCAGCCAGGACATGGCTGGGCGCTGGGCGGTCATGCGGCTGCCCATGTGGTTGTTCAGGCCGCGTGCGTAAGGCACCTGGCGCAGTGCGGAGTCGAGGCGCTTCTCAAGCTCGGCTGTGGATAACTCAGGGCGCCAGGCGTAAGGACCGGTGGCCGGGTCCATGGGTAGGTGCAGCATCACGGTCTTGCCTGCTGCGTGAGCGGCCTCGGCCAGTTCGCGGGAGTGGCGGGCATCCGGCAGGATGGAAAGCGCCACCGGGCCGGGTAGGGCAAGGACGCGACGGTCTCGGACGGGGGTCTGGCCCAGGTCATCGATCACCAGGGCCAGCCGCGCGACAGGGGCGGCCCAGGCACCAGCTGCCGTCGCGCTCAACCACAGCGCCAGCAGCCAGATGCCCCATTTCATGTCAGTTCTTGCGAGTGACGTTCAGGCCTTTCAACAGGTTGAGGGCCTGACTGAGTTGGAAGTCGTCGTCCTGCGGGCGTGGTTCCGCGGATTTCTTGCTCGAACTCGGGCGGTCTGCGCCGCCATTGCCATTGCCGAGGTGGCCTGCGAGGTCGGCTTCCTTGAAGGTTTCGCCGTCCTGCTCGCGGGTTACCTTGGCACGTGCTACCTCGATATCCGGGACGATGCCCTGGGCCTGGATCGAGCGGCCGTTCGGGGTGTAGTAGAGCGCAGTGGTCAGCTTCAGGGCGCGGTCGTTGTTCAGCGGCAGAACGGTCTGCACCGAACCCTTGCCGAAACTGTCGGTGCCCATCAGAACACCACGCTTGTGGTCCTGCAGCGCGCCGGCAACGATCTCGGCTGCCGAGGCACTGCCGCCATTGATCAGCACCACCAGTGGTACGCCTTCACTGGCGTCGGCTGGGTCGGCGGAGAAGCGAAGCTCGGAGTTGGCGATGCGGCCCTTGGTGTAAACGATCAGACCCTTACGCAGGAAGTGGTCGGAGACTTCCACTGCTGACTGCAACACGCCGCCTGGGTTGTTGCGCAGGTCCAGGACCAGGCCGGAAAGCCGGCTGCCGTTGTCCTTGCGCAGCTTGGCCAGGGCCTTGCCGACTTCTTCGCCGGTGTTGACCTGGAACTGGGTGATGCGCAAGTAGCCATAGCCTTTCTCGAGCAGCTGGCTCTTCACGCTCTTGACCTTGATCGCGGCGCGCACAAGTTCAACGTCGAAGGGCTGCCCGCCATCGCGCACCAGGGTCAGGGTGATCTTGCTGCCGGCCTTGCCGCGCATCTTGTCGACCGCCTCCATCAGCGAGATGCCCTTGGTCGGCTGGCCGTCGATCTTCACGATCAGGTCGCCAGGCTGGATGCCGGCCTTGGATGCCGGCGTGTCATCGATGGGGGAAACCACCTTGACGAAGCCGTCCTCGGTGCCGACCTCGATGCCGAGGCCGCCGAATTCACCACTGGTGCTTTCCTGCAGCTCCTGGAAGTCTTCTGGCTCCAGGTAGGCGGAATGCGGGTCGAGGTTGCTGAGCATGCCCTTGATGGCGTTTTCCAGCAGGGTCTTGTCGTCAACTGGCTCGACGTATGCGGATTTGATGCGGTCCAGCACCTCGGCGAAGGTTCGCAGCTCGTCCAGTGGCAGCGGCGCCTTGCCGTTCACCGCGGTGGCAGGGAGGGTTGCCGGCTCCTCGGCGGCCAGCAGCTGCGGGGCGCCACCGAGCAGCGCCAGTGCCATGGCCAGGGAAGTGAGGCGGGACAAATGCGGCATGCGAAACTCCTGCTAGATGGGATGGCGCCTATCCTTGCGCGCGGCACCACTGTGCCGGGTCGGTGGGTCGGCCCTGCTGGCGAATGGCGAAGTACAGCGCGGGCGTGTCCTGCCCGCCGCTGTTGCCGACGGTGGCGATGGACTCGCCCGCCTTCACGATATCGCCGGCACTTTTCAATAGACGCTGATTGTGTCCGTAGAGACTCAGATAGCCATTGCCATGATCGAGAATGACCAGAAGCCCGGCGCCGCGCAACCAGTCAGCGAAAACCACGCGACCGCCGTGTACAGCGCGGACAGAACTGCCTTCGCTGGCGCCGATCAGCACGCCATCCCATTTTGCGCGGGAGTCGCCGCCACGGGCCGAGCCGAAACGCGCCACCAGTCGGCCATCCACCGGCCAGGGTAACTTGCCGCGCGCCTGGGCGAAGGGGCCACCGAAGTTGCCACCGGTGCTGGATACCATCGGTCCGCTAGTGGGCCTGGCTGGGCTGCCGGCTGGATGCTCGCGGAGCTGGCGCTGCTGTTCCGCGAGGGCACGCTTGCGGGCTTCCTCAGCCTCGCGGGCCTCACGCTCCTGGCGAGCCAGCGTCTCTTCGATGGTCTTGAGTACCTTGCCGAGCTGCTCCTGGTCCTGCTGGCGGGACTTGAGCTTCTTGTCGCGGTCGCTGACGTCCTGGTTGAGCTTGGCCAGGGCCTGCTGACGCTCCTTGCGCGCCGCCGCCAGTTGCTCGCGACGGCCATCGAGCGCTGCCTTCTGCTCGTTGAGCTGGTTCTGCTGGGCGGTAATTTCCTGCTCGACGTTGTTCAGCTGGCGAAGGGTTTCGTTGAATGCGGCCAACTGCTCCAGGCGCGCCTTGCTCAGGTAGTCGTAGTAAGTAAGGGTGCGGGCGAACTTCTCGGGGTGCTGCTGGTTGAGCAGCAGCTTGACATATTCCTGCTGGCCGCTCTGGTAGGCGGCGCGGGCCTGGATACCGATCAGGCGCTGTTGTTCAGCGCGCGCTTCCTGGAGTTTTTTTTTCTCCTCGCCCAGGCGCTGGACTTCGCCTTCGCTGTCCTTGAGCTCCTGCTGCAGGTCTTTGACCTGCTGCTCCAGGTTGCCCATTTCTGTTTCGGTCTTCTTCAGGTCGGCCTGGACGTCGGACTTTTCGTCCTGCAACTGCTTCAGCAGTTTCTTCAGTTCGGCGACATCCTTGCCGGCCTGGTCCAGCTGCTGCTGGGTTTCGGCGCGTTGGTCGGCCATGACCGGGGTGGTCAGGCTGGCGAAGATAACGAGGGCGAGGGCGCGAAGCATGGGGGGTGGGGTACCAGGGGGGAGGACCGGCCTAGTATGCCCGTGGCGCGGGGCAAAAAAAACGCCCGGAACCAGAGGTTCGGGGCGTTTCCTGACAAGGCGCGCAGATTTGCTGCGCCTGGGCCGCGCCGTGGCGTCGGCCCGGGTCGATCATTGCAGTTCGACGATGGTCTTGCCGGACATCTCGGCCGGTACCGGCAGGCCCATCAGGGTCAGCAGGGTCGGGGCCACGTCGGCCAGCACGCCGCCTTCGCGGATCTTCGCCGGGCGCTTGCCAACATAGATGAAGGGCACCGGCTCGCAGGTGTGCGCTGTATGGGCCTGACCGGTCATTTCGTCTTCCATCTGCTCGACGTTGCCGTGGTCGGCAGTGATCAGCGCTTCGCCGCCGACCTTGTCCAATGCTTCGACGATGCGGCCGACGCAGTTGTCCAGGCACTCCACGGCCTTGACCGCAGCTTCGAACACGCCGGTGTGGCCGACCATGTCGCCGTTGGCGTAGTTCACCACGATCACGTCGTAGCGCTGGTTCTCGATGGCATCGACGATCTTGTCGGTGACTTCGGGGGCGCTCATTTCCGGCTGCAGGTCATAGGTGGCGACCTTGGGCGACGGGATCAGAATGCGCTCTTCGCCTTCGAAAGGCTCTTCACGGCCACCGGAGAAGAAGAAGGTCACGTGAGCGTACTTCTCGGTCTCGGCGATGCGCAGCTGGGTCTTGCCGTTCTTCGCCAGGTATTCGCCCAGCACGTTTTCCAGGGATTCCGGCTTGAAGGCGCTGGGAGCGGGGATGCTCGCCGCGTACTGGGTCAGCATCACGTAGCCGGCCAGTTTTAGCTCGCGCTGGCGGGCGAACTCCTTGAAACCGGGCTCGACGAAGGCGCGGGACAGCTCACGGGCGCGATCGGCGCGGAAGTTCATGAAGATCACCGCGTCGCCATCTTCCACTTTCACCTGATCGCCAATGCGGGTGGCTTTCACGAACTCATCGCTCTCGCCGCGCTCATAGGCCGCGGCGAGGCCTTCAACCGCGCTGGCAGCGGTGAATTCGGCCTGGCCTTCGGTAATCAGGTTGTAGGCGGCTTCCACGCGGTCCCAGCGATTGTCGCGGTCCATGGCGAAGTAGCGGCCGATGAGGCTGGCGACGCGACCCTTGCCGAGGCGGGCGAAGGTTTCGTCCATCAGCTTGATGGAGGGCTCGGCGCTCTTGGGCGGCGTATCACGGCCGTCGAGGAAGGCGTGCAGGTAGATCTTCTCGGCGCCGCGTTGGGCAGCCAGTTCGGCCATGGCAACCAGGTGGTCCTGATGGCTGTGCACGCCGCCATCGGAAAGCAGGCCCATGAAATGCACGGCCCTGCCGGCAGTCACGGCCTTGTCCACTGCGGTGGTGATTTCCGCGTTGGTGAAGAAGTCACCGTCGCGGATCGACTTGGTCACGCGGGTGAAGTCCTGGTAAACCACGCGGCCTGCACCCAGGTTCATGTGGCCGACTTCGGAGTTGCCCATCTGTCCGTCAGGCAGGCCGACGTCCATGCCGCTACCTGAAATCAGGCCATGGGGCTGGGTGGCGCGCAGGCGATCGTAGACTGGGGTGCTGGCGGCGTAGATGGCGTTGTATTCGGGGCTGTCACTGTGACCGAAACCGTCCAGGATGATCAGGACCAGGGGTTTGGGCGTGGCTGTCATAGTGTCCGACTCGTCTGCGGCATTAGAAGGAAAGTTGCGGGCAAGGCCCCGGAAAAAGGACGCGGCATTCTACGTTCTGGTTCCATCGGCGTCACCGCCGGACGGGGTTTGGCCGACCTGTGGGGCTGTGTATACTGGCCGGCATTTTACCGTCCCGGAAGCCGACGATGCTCGCTAAGCTGATTGAATTTGCCACTAACCACTATGTACTGAGTGGATCGTTCGTGCTGCTGCTGGCCCTGCTGCTGGCCCACGAACTGCGCCGCAGTGGCCGCGCCATCTCCACCCGCGAGCTGACCTCGCTGGTCAACGGCGGTCAGGCCGTAGTGCTGGACGTGCGCGGCACCAAGGATTTCTCCGGCGGCCATATCGTCGACGCCCTGAACATCCCCTACGAAAAGCTCGCCAGCCGCCTCGCCGAACTGGAGAAGCACAAGGACAAGGCCATCATCGTGGTCGACTCCATGGGTCAGCACGCCGGCACTGTCTGCCGCGACCTGAAAAAGGCCGGCTTCAATGCCATCAAGCTGTCCGGCGGTATCGGCACCTGGCGTGGCGACAACCTGCCGCTGGTGAAGTGAGATGGCCGGGACAGTCATCTATTCGAGCGCCTGGTGCCCTTTCTGCATCCGTGCCAAGCAGCTGCTGGACAGCAAGGGCGTGCGCTATGAAGAGATCAGCGTCGACGGCAACCCCGCAATTCGTGCCGAGATGACCCGCAAGGCCGGGCGCACCTCGGTGCCGCAGATCTGGATCGGCCAGACCCACGTGGGCGGCTGTGACGATCTGTACGCCCTGGAACGTGCCGGCAAGCTCGACGCGTTGCTCCAGGCCAGCCCGCAAACGGAAACGCACTAGAACAAGGCAGAACCATGACCGAACAAGCAAGCAACGGCGCCAACCAGAACCCTCAGTTCTCCCTGCAGCGCATCTACGTGCGCGACCTGTCCTTCGAAGCGCCGAAGAGCCCGGAAATCTTCCGCCAGGAGTGGGCGCCGAACGTTGCCCTGGACCTGAACACCCGTCAGAAGCAACTGGACGGCGACTTCCACGAAGTCGTGCTGACCCTGTCCGTGACCGTGAAGAACGGCGAAGAAACCGCCTTTATCGCTGAAGTGCAGCAGGCCGGCATCTTCCTGATCAAGGGCCTGGATGCGGCTTCCATGAGCCACACCCTGGGTGCCTTCTGCCCGAACATCCTGTTCCCCTACGCCCGTGAAACCCTGGATAGCCTGGTTATCCGTGGCTCCTTCCCGGCGCTGATGCTCTCCCCGGTGAACTTCGACGCCCTGTACGCCCAGGAACTGGCGCGTCTGCAGGCTGCTGGCGAAGCCCAGGCCTGATTATCAGGCTCCATGAAAAAGCGCCCTTCGGGGCGCTTTTTCATTGGGGTGAGGAAACCTTGTAGAGAAAGTGCGTCCGGAAACGCTCTGCGCCATTCAATCCAGGCTGAAATCATGCTGCCGCCACGCCTCGTAAACCGCCACGGCAACGGTATTGGACAGGTTCAGGCTGCGGCAGTTGGGGCGCATCGGCAGGCGCAGGCGTTGTTCCGGGGGCAGGCTTTCACGGACTTCCTGGGGCAGGCCACGGCTTTCCGGACCGAAGAGGAAGGCGTCGCCCTTCTCGAAGGCCACTTCATGGAACAGTTTGGTGCCCTTGGTGGTGAAGGCGAATACCCGAGGTTGGCCCAGGGCCGCCAGGCAGCTTTCCAGGTCGCTGTAGCGCTTGAGCGTGGCGTACTCGTGGTAGTCCAGCCCGGCACGGCGCAGACGCTTGTCGTCCAACTCGAAACCGAGGGGTTCGATCAGGTGAAGGTGGCAGCCAGAATTGGCGCACAGCCTGATAATGTTGCCGGTGTTCGGCGGAATTTCCGGTTGAAACAGGATGACGTGAAACATGGGTAGCCCCGGGCCCGAAGACGGGCGGCATTCTACTCCCGATGATGATCCGCGACCGAGCCTATGGCCGCGCTTTTTGTTCTCCCTTGCCCTGCTGGGGCTGCTGGTTGGAATGATGCTCGGCCGCCTGACAGCGCCGGAGCCCGTGCACCTGGAGCGGATCGAAGTGCGCCAGGGTGGCCTGGCTCTCTGGTTCGACCACGAACCCGAAGTGCGCGTGGAAGCGTTGGAAGGCGCCTACGCACTGGTGCTGGGTGCGGATGGGCAGTCTGCCAAGGGCCAATTGACCCTGGGCGATGCGCCGGTGAGCTGGAAAGTGTTGCGCTCGACCCACGGGGTGATGGTGCGCTTCGTTGCGGCGCGGCCACTGCACGGTGAGTGGCGCGGTGCCGCGGAGAATGGACGCTGGCGGCTGGAGGTCAGCCTGCGCGCCGAATAAGAAAGGGGATTCCCCGGCCTGCCTGTACCAAGGCCCCCTGAAGGGTGGTCACCCGCCGTGACGAATGACGCGGTCCTGCATCGGGCCTTGGCGTGGCCCGAGGCGACTGGATTCCAGTGCGCCTGTGGATAAAAGAGGGGATTCCCCGGCCTGCCTGTACCAAGGCCCCCTGAAGGGTGGTCGCCCGCCATGGCGAGTGACGCGGTCCTGCATCGGGCCTTGGCGTGGCCCGAGGCGACTGGATTCCAGTGCGCCTGTGGATAAAAGAGGGGATCCCCGGCCTGCCTGTACCAAGGCCCCCTGAAACCTGGTCGCCCCAGGGCGACGCTGTCTTGCTTAGCCCCTTCTGGGGTCGTGGCGGCTAGAGGTCAGCCTGCCTGTCATAAGAGTGGGGATTCCCTGGCCTGCCTGAACCAGGGGCCCCAAAACCGCTGTTGCCTGGACTATTGCAGGGGGCGTGCCAGTTTTCCGGAGAGTCGTCCGATGAGCCTTATGATCCAGCGGTAAGCCGCGCCATTGCTGACGTTGACGGTGGTGTGCGGGCTTTTGGATAGGTGCTTTGGGGTGGGTTTCATACCAGCCGTGAAGCACTTTTTTGAGGCGGGAAGGTGAATCTGGCACCAGGGATGATCCTTTTTCCTGGTCCGAACCGGCTGGGAACGATTGAAAAGGACCCCGTCGAGGCGGGGCCCATTTCGGCATCAGTGCTTGGGGGAGGCGAGGTAGTCTTCGGTGGATTGGCACTTGCGCAGCCGCTCCACCTTCAACGAGAAACCCTTCGGCGCGCGAATGCCGATACGTGAACGGCCGCCTTCCATTGGGCCTACCACGATCTCGATGCCTGTCGTTCGAAGCATCTGCGCCAGTTCGGCGTCGCTACAGCCGTCCAGCGCCTTGAGTCTCAGAACGTCTCCTTCCTTTCGAATACCCATATGTAACTGCATGGTTTTCATCCTGTCTCTGGTTCAGGTCCGGGCAGCATCACGCCCTGATTCGCCGGGGTCCACGACCTCAGGGAAAACCAGATTTTTCATACGGGGGAGTTGGAGAAGGAGCGCAGCTGTGATGGCGCAGGTGGCCGGTGTGATAGGCGGAAAGTGCAGCGGATGTCGGAAGGGGAGTGACGGGGCGCATGGCCCCGCCAGGGCGGATCAGGCGTCGTCGCCGTCGTCGTCGTCGCCGCCGTCCACCTTCATGCCCAGTTCCTTGATCTTCCGCGTCAGGGTGTTGCGGCCCCAGCCCAGTAGTACGGCAGCGTCTCGGCGACGTCCTGCGGTGTGCTTGAGGGCGGTCTCGATCATGATTCGCTCGAAGGCCGGCACGGCGGAGTCGAGCAGGCTGGACTGGCCACGGGCCAGGGACTGATCGGCCCATTGGCGCAAGGCCTGCTCCCAGTTGGTCACCGGGGCGGCGTCCTGGGGCTGGGTGAGCAGTTCCGGAGGCAGGTCGTCGACGTGCACCTCTCGACCCGAAGCCATCACGGTGATCCAGCGGCAGGTGTTCTCCAACTGACGCACGTTACCCGGCCAGGGCAGGTGCTTGAGGTAGTCCTCGGTCTCGGCCTTCAGCAGCTTGGGCTCCACCGCCAGTTCCTGGGCGGCGCGGGCGAGGAAGTGCCGCGCCAGTGCCGGGATATCTTCGCGGCGGTCGGACAGGCGCGGAATATGAATGCGGATGACGTTGAGGCGATGGAACAGGTCTTCGCGGAACTTGCCGGCCTGCACCAGGTTTTCCAGGTTCTGGTGAGTGGCGGCGATGATACGCACATCCACTTTCACCGGGGTGTGGCCGCCGACCCGATAGAACTCGCCATCGGCCAGCACTCGCAGCAGGCGGGTCTGGGTATCCGCCGGCATGTCGCCTATCTCGTCGAGGAACAGCGTGCCGCCGTCGGCCTGCTCGAAGCGGCCGCGCCGCTGGTTGGCCGCGCCGGTGAAGGCGCCCTTTTCATGACCGAACAACTCGGACTCCATCAGATCCTTCGGGATTGCCGCCATGTTCAGGGCGATGAAGGGTGATGCGGCGCGCGGGCTATGGCGGTGCAGGGCGTGGGCCACCAATTCCTTGCCGGTACCGGATTCGCCGTTGATCAGTACGGTGATGTTGGAGTGGCTGAGACGGCCAATGGCGCGGAAGACCTCCTGCATGGCCGGGGCTTCGCCGATGATTTCCGGAGTGCGCGCCTGGCTTGCCGGTGCCTCCAGGCCTTGCTGCTCCTGGGCGTGCTGGAAGGCGCGCTTGACCAGGGACACCGCTTCGTCCACGTCGAATGGCTTGGGCAGGTACTCGAAGGCACCGCCCTGATAGGAGGCGACCGCGCTGTCCAGGTCGGAATGAGCGGTCATGATGATCACCGGCAGACGCGGATGCGCCTCGCGGATCTGGGCCAGCAGATCGAGGCCGCTGGCGCCGGGCATGCGGATGTCCGAGATGATCACGTCCGGCTGTTGCCTGGAGAGGCGTCCGAGCAGGCTGTCGGCACTCTCGAAACTCTGGGTGGTCATGCCTTCCTGCTGCAGGGCCTTCTCCAGGACCCAGCGGATGGAACGGTCGTCGTCGACGATCCAGACGGTTTCACTACGGCTCATGACGAGGAAGCTCCTTGTTCCAGCGGCAGGAAGATCGAGAAGACGGTATGGCCGGGATGGCTTTCACACTCGATCAGGCCCTGGTGCTGACTGATGATGTTCTGGGCGATGGCCAGGCCCAGCCCGGTACCGTCCGGACGACCGCTGACCATGGGATAGAAGATGGTTTCCTGGAGCTCGGCCGGGATGCCCGGGCCGTTGTCGATGATTTCCACCTTGGTTACCAGCCGATGGCGCGTATGGCCGATGGTGAACTGGCGCAGGGTGCGGGTGCGCAGGGTAATGCGGCCGAGGCGCAGATCGCTCTGGGCGGAGAGGGCCTGCATGGCGTTGCGCACGATATTGAGCACGGCCTGGATCATCTGCTCCTTGTCGATGAACACGTCAGGAATGCTCGGGTCGTAGTCGCGCACCAGATTGATGCCGCCCTGGCTTTCCGCTTCCACCAGGCTGAAGACCCGCTCCAGCACTTCGTGGACGTTGGTCATGGCCAGCGACGGCAGCTTGTTCGAACCGAGCATGCGGTCCACAAGGTTCCGCAGGCGATCGGCCTCTTCGATGATGACGTTGGTGTAGTCCTTCAAGTGCTCTTCCGGCAGTTCGCGGGAGAGCAGCTGCGCGGCACCACGGATACCGCCGAGGGGGTTCTTGATTTCGTGGGCGAGCCCGCGTACCAGCAGCTTGGTGGTTTCCTGTTTGGACAGCTGCGCCTCTTCCTTGGTTATCCGCAATAGGCGGTCACGCGGATGGACTTCCAACAGCAACAGGGTTTCGCCGCGATTGAGGATAGGCGTCACCGCATAGTCCACGGTCAGGGTCTGGCCCGAAAGCGAAGTCAGCATCGCCTCGCGCTTGGTGAAGGGGTGCGCCTGTTCAACCGCCTGGCGTAGCGAGGTGAGGGCTTCGGGAGATTCGGTGAAGAGTTCGCTGATGAACTGGCCATGGCTGCGCTGGCCGCTGACGGCCAGGAGCATTTCCGCCGCCGGGTTCATGTACTCAAGGCGCAGGTCGGCGTTGAGCAGGATCACCGCGGTGGTCAGGTTGTCGAGCAACAGTCGGTGCAGGGCGTCGTTGATGGTCATGGCTTCGGCGCTCGTGGCGATGACAGGAAAATGCAAGAAGCAAACCAAAGCCCTGAAAAGTCGCGTTGATACAGGATTTATGCCGGTGGCGGCCGCTTTTCAGAGCAGATCGTCCGGTTCGAGGTGAACCAAAATGGGGAGAGTATAGAAAGCGGTGCAGTGCGTTGCACCGCAATGGTGCGCATTGGTCGGGTGGGCCAGGGCGAACCTCAGCCCACCGCTGGGAGGGTGGGATCAGATGAACGGCAGGATGGCGATGTCGTCATCCTCTTCCTCGGGCTTGTCCTTGAGTGGGCATTCGGGGCGTACGCCGTAGTCGTCTTTCTCGCAGGGGCGGGCCAGACGCTTCTGCGATAGCGATATACGCACGATATGCACTGGCTGACCGGGGGTGCGCTCAACCATTCGGCCCTGAGCGTCGATGATCTCAACTGCCAGTTGATGGGTGCCGCGGTCCAGGTTCTTCAGCGGGAACACCGGGCTGCGGCCCGGTTCGCCCACAGGTTTGCCGTCCAGCAGCAGGCGATAGCTGTGATTGGCGCGCAGGCCGGGTTCGCTCACCGCACTGACGATCAGGTTGCCTTCGCCATCGCGAATAGTGGCGTCGGGCTCGGGTACCAGGATACGCAGGACCTGATAGCCCTGCTCGCGGGGAATGGGCTTGGGGTAGAGAGGCGGCGGCTGGATATCCCTGGGTGCGTTCATTTCGTTGGGAGCGGGGGCGATTTCCAGGCGCTTGGCGTTGCCCGGCTTGGGCTGGTCGGTGAAGACGCGGTTACCTTCATCGTCGATGTAGGTGTAGACCTCGGCCAGCGCGGGCTGGCCGAGGAGCAGCAGGGCGAGGAGCAGGAATCGGGTCATCAGTCAGTTACTGGGCCGTGGAGTGGGAGCTGGCGGCGGGCGCAGCGCTGGGCTGCTGGTGTTGACCCGCTGGACGGTGAAGGAGACGGGGGCGCTGCTCTGCACCACAGTGGTGCCGGAGAGAACATCCACCGCCACGCTGTGTTCGCCGCGGTCGACGTTCGTCAGTTGCAGGCGCGGCACGTTGGTTGGCGGCCCATAGGGCTCGCCGTCCAGGCGCAGGCGCAGGCTGTGGCCGGGTTGCAGGCGCGGTTCCAGGCGCACGCCGACGCTGAAGGTGCCGTTGTTGGCGCGTAGGGCCTCTTCATCCGGAATGTCGGTCAGTTCTAATACGCGGTAGGCCGCCTGCTGCTCCGCACTGGCGTCGTTGATCGGTTGGCTCGGCGGCTGGATCTGGACGGCGTTGGTTGGTGGCAGCTCTACCTTCTCGGTGGCGGTGCCATCCGGAGGCTGGTTGGTGAATACCGTGTTGCCGTTGGCGTCCGTGTACTTGTAGATCTGTGCGGCGGCTGGCAGCGCGACGGCAAGCAGCAGGCAACTGATGATGAGGCGCATGGTGGCGGTCTCCGGAAGGTCATGCCAAGCCTTGCACCCGGATGGCGGGCTGGCAAGTCGGGCATTGTGCGACAGCGTCGGGGCCGCCGGTGTGCGCTGTAACACGTTGGGACATTTCTGGAATTCCCGTGCTACTCCCGGCCCGAGCGAACTGTGGGCGACCGCCGCTGTCAGTCTTGCCTTCGTGGCCTGCTCCGCCGCCCGCTGCTTGCGGATGGTCCGGGAGCCGGCTTTTGTATGATGCGGATCGCTTTCATCGTTTGTTGGATGACTCTCTCGTGCCGATACCATCCTTTTTCGCCCCCCGTTTCCTGTATCCGTTGCTCCTCTGCCTGCTCGTCGGACTGCTCTGTCCGGCGCAGGGGCAGGCGGCGCTGCCCAATCCGCTGGCGGGGAGTACCTCGGGCGGCGAGCAGGTCAGCAATGCCCAGCTCGAACAGTCGCTCAACCAGGTGATCAAGACCCTGGAGAACGATCAGCAGCGCACCGACTTGCTGAAGAAACTGAAGCAATTGCGTGACGTTACCGGCAAGGAGAAGGAGAGCGAGAGCGGGGTGCTCGGCTTGATCGGCGATACTCTGGGCAGCCTGGAGAAGCAGTTCCAGGGCGACAACAGTCCGTTGGTGATCTGGAGTAACCAATTCCAACTGGCGCGCGCGGAGGTGGAGGAGCGCCTGCCCGGATGGCGCGACTGGCCGGGCATCGTGTTCAACTTCGCCGTGGTCATCCTGCTCTGGGCCTGCCTGGCCAGCGCCCTGCTCTGGCTGGGGCGGCGCATGCGCGAGCGTTTCGGACTGTCGGCTGAGCTGCCGCAGCATCCGAAGACTCGCGACCTCGTGCTGTTCGCACTGCGCAAGCTGGGCCCGTGGCTGATCGCCTTTTTCATAACCCTGTACCTGTCGTTCGTGTTGCCAAGTTCACTGAGCAAGATGCTGGCGATGCTGATGGCCTACGTGCTGGTTTGCGGCACCTTGTTCTCCGCGCTCTGCGTGATCTGCCTGTCACTGCTCAGCGGTCCGCACCGTATTCGGGCATTGGACATCCTGCGTCGCAAGGCTTTCCGACCGCTATGGTTGATTGGCAGCCTGGCCGCGCTCGGTGAGGCGGCCCATGACCCAAGGCTGATCGCCGGCCTTGGTGAGCACACGGCGATTTGTCTTAGCACCCTGGCCAACGCCACTGCCGCCGTGCTCACTGCGCTGTTCGTGCTGCGTTTCCGTCGTCCCATCGCCCACCTGATCCGCAATCAGCCGCTGGAGCGCCGCCTCAAGCGCCGGGGCCTGCACGAGCTGGTGGAACTGGTCGGTTCTCTGTGGTTCGTGCCGGTGCTGCTGCTGGTAGGGACCTCGCTGTTCGCCACTTTCGTGTCCGCGGCCGATAGCAGTGTCGCCTTGCGCCGCGCCCTGGTCTGCGCCGTGCTGGCAGTGGTGGCCATGACGGTGATCGGCTTGCTCAGTCGCCGCTCCGGTCGCAGTGGCGATGGGGGCCGGCGCAGTGCTCCTTACATCGAGCAATTGCAGAAGTTCGGTCTCACCCTGGTGCACCTATTCGTGGTGCTGGCCTTCATCGAGGTGGGGCTGAGGGTCTGGGGCATGTCGCTGATTCGCTACGCCGAAGGCGAGGGTTCGGAAATCAGCATGAAGATGGCCAGCTTCGGCACCACCTTGCTGGTGGCCTGGCTGATCTGGATCCTCACCGACACGGCCGTACAGCACAGCCTCGGCGTTGGTGGCCGGAGCCGGCCGAATACCCGCGCCCTGACCATGCTGCCGCTGATTCGCAATGTGCTGTTCGTTACTATCGCGATGATCGCCCTTATCGTTGCCCTGGCCAACATGGGCATGAATGTCACGCCGCTGCTGGCCGGCGCCGGCGTAATCGGCCTGGCGATCGGTTTTGGTGCGCAGTCTCTGGTGGCGGACCTGATCACCGGCCTGTTCATCATCATCGAGGACTCGTTGTCCATCGACGACTACGTCGACGTCGGCGGCCACCTTGGCACGGTGGAGGGGCTGACTATCCGCACCGTCCGTCTGCGCGACCTGGATGGTGTGGTGCACACCATCCCGTTCAGTGAGATCAAGAGCATCAAGAACTACTCTCGGCAGTTCGGCTACGCCATGTTCCGCTGGCCAGTGCCGTCGAGCATGCCGATCGACGATGCCGTTTCGCTGGTGCAGGAGGTGGCGAAAGAGCTACGCGGCGATCCGTCGGTCTACCGGAGCCTGTGGTCACCCCTGGAGTTGCAGGGCGTGGAAAGCTTCGACAATGGCCAGGCAATCCTGCGCTTCCGCTTCAAGACCGCTCCGATCAAGCAATGGGAAGTGCAGCGGGCGTTCAACCTGCGCCTGCGCAGGCGTCTCGACCAGAGTGGCCTGGAGTTGGCGATGCCGCGCCTGAACGTGCAGCTCAGCCGGATGCGCCAGCCAAGGGCTGAACCGTCGGAAGGGCAGGGCGTGCCGGCGGATGGCGGGATCTGAGGGGAGGGATCGGCTCCCACGGTACAGGGTGTCCGGGCAATAAAATGGCTTCCCGGACGTAGGTTGGGTAGAGGAGCGAAACCCAACAATAGGGGCATCCAGGCCCGGCGTATGTCGAACCGCACCGCTAATCGTTGGGTTTCGCTGGGCTCTACGCCAACCTACCTTGCGGTCACGCTCCGCGTTTCCTCAATAAAAAAGGCCTCCCGAGGGAGGCCTTAATGTTGACGCTATTTATAGGTATTCGTGGATCAGACGCTGTAGTACAGGTCGTATTCCAGCGGGTGCACGAAGGTGCGCACCTTGATTTCTTCTTCGCTCTTCAGCTCGATGTAGGCATCGATGAAGTCGTCGCTGAACACGCCGCCCTTGGTCAGGAACGCGCGGCCCTTGTCCAGCTCTTCCAGGGCTTCTTTCAGGCTGCCGCAAACCTGCGGGATTTCCTTGGCCTCTTCCGGCGGCAGGTCATACAGGTTCTTGTCAGCGGCATCGCCGGGGTGAATCTTGTTCTGGATACCGTCCAGACCGGCCATCAGCAGAGCTGCGAAGCACAGGTAGGGGTTGGCAGCCGGGTCCGGGAAGCGCGCTTCGATACGGCGGGCTTTCGGGCTGTTCACGTACGGGATACGGATCGAGGCGGAGCGGTTGCGGGCGGAGTAGGCCAGCATTACCGGGGCTTCGAAGCCCGGGACCAGACGCTTGTAGGAGTTGGTCGACGGGTTGGTGAAGCCGTTCAGGGCCTTGCCGTGCTTGATGATGCCGCCGATGAAGTACAGGGCGGTGTCGGACAGGCCGGCATAGCCTTCGCCAGCGAAGGTGTTCTTGCCATCTTTGGAGATGGACATGTGAACGTGCATGCCCGAACCGTTGTCGCCGTACAGCGGCTTCGGCATGAAGGTCACGGTCTTGCCGTAAGCGTCAGCCACGTTGTGCACGCAGTATTTCAGGGTCTGAACTTCGTCAGCCTTGGCAACCAGGGTGTTGAACTTCACGCCGATTTCGTTCTGGCCGGCAGTCGCCACTTCGTGGTGGTGAACTTCCACGACCAGGCCCATTTCTTCCAGTGCGTTGCACATGGCGGTGCGGATTTCGTGGTCGTGGTCGACCGGCGGTACCGGGAAGTAGCCGCCTTTGACGCCCGGACGGTGGCCTTTGTTGCCGCCTTCGATGTCAGCGTCGGTGTTCCAGGAAGCCTGCTCGGAGAAGATCTTGAACATGGAACCGGAAATGTCGGACTTGAACTTCACTTCGTCGAAGATGAAGAACTCCGGCTCCGGGCCTACGAATACGGTGTCACCGATGCCGGTGGTCTTGAGGAACTCCTCGGCGCGGCGGGCAATGGCGCGCGGGTCGCGATCGTAGCCTTGCATGGTGCTCGGCTCGATGATGTCGCAGACCAGGATCACGGTCGGCTCTTCGGTGAACGGGTCCAGAACGGCGGTGCTGTCGTCCGGGAGCAGGATCATGTCGGAGGCTTCGATGCCTTTCCAACCTTCGATGGAGGAGCCGTCGAACATCTTGCCGTGTTCGAAGAAATCGTCATCGGCGTCACGGGCCGGCATGGTCACGTGCTGCTGCTTGCCTTTGGTATCGGTGAAGCGCAGATCAATCCACTTCACGTCGTGTTCTTTAATCAGTTGAAGCGACTTCGACATGTTGTCCTCCAGGTGGTTGGGGGCAGGGACCTTGCCTCCCAAAAAATCGGGGTGAAGCCGGAGCGGGATAGTCCGCCAGGGCGACCTGCCTCACAAGGGAGCAAATTGCGTGCCAGTGCCCCGGAATGGGCAGATGGCCCTAAACTCGCGGCTGGCGGGGGCTTCGCTCCGTTTGTGCACAGTTTTGCGCACCGTTTTCGTGCCATGCGTGGTGCGCGTGATCCAATTTGGTGCAGAGAAAGCTTTGCTGAATGATTTTGGTCAAACCTTGAACAATTTCCGCTATAATCCGCGCCCCTCTTTTTCGGCCGCCGTCGCAAGCGCTGTTTTCATGAAACTCATCGTCAAAGTCTTCCCGGAAATCACCATCAAGAGCCGGCCGGTGCGCAAGCATTTCATCCGCCAGCTCTCGAAGAACATCCGCGCGGTCCTTAAAGACCTGGACCCGGAGCTTGAGGTGACCGGCGTTTGGGACAACCTTGAAGTGCAGACGCGGCAGACCGAGCCGAAGCTGCTGCGCGAGATGATCGAGCGGCTCACTTGCACCCCGGGCATCACGCACTTCCTGGAAGTGCACGAGTACCCGCTGGGCGACTTCGACGACGTACTGGAAAAGTGCAAGCTGCACTACGCCGACCAGATCCCCGGCAAGATTTTCGCCGTGCGCTGCAAGCGCGCCGGCAAGCACGAATTCACCTCCATGGAGCTGGAGCGCCATGTCGGCAGCCGCCTGCGCCAGGAGTGCAACGCAGCCGGCATCTCGCTGAAGAACCCGGAAGTGGAAGTGCGGATGGAAGTGCGCGACCAGCGCCTGTTCGTCATCCACCACCAGCACAACGGCATGGGCGGCTATCCGCTTGGTTCCCTGGAACAGACCCTCGTACTGATGTCCGGCGGCTTCGACTCCACCGTCGCCGCCTATCAGATGATGCGTCGCGGCCTGATGACCCACTTCTGCTTCTTCAATCTGGGCGGGCGTGCCCACGAACTGGGCGTGATGGAAGTGGCCCACTACCTGTGGGAGAAATTCGGCCGTTCCCAGCGCGTGCTATTCATCAGCGTGCCCTTCGAGGAAGTGGTCGGCGAAATCCTCAGCAAGGTCGACAACAGCCAGATGGGCGTGGTGCTCAAACGGATGATGCTGCGCGCCTCGACTCACATGGCGCGCAAGCTGACCCTGGATGCACTGGTGACCGGCGAAGCCATTTCCCAGGTATCCAGCCAGACCCTGCCCAACCTCTCGGTGATCGATTCGGCCACTGACATGCTGGTGCTGCGTCCGCTGATCGCCAGCCATAAGCAGGACATCATCGACACTGCCACTCGCATTGGCACTGCCGAGTTCGCCAAGCACATGCCCGAATACTGCGGCGTGATCTCGGTGAACCCGACCACCAAGGCCAAGCCCGGTCGCATCGAGCACGAGGAAGAACAGTTCGACATGGCCATCCTCGAGCGCGCCCTGGAGCGTGCTCGGCTGGTGCCCATCGATCGCGTGATCGATGAACTGGGCCAGGATGTAGCCGTGGAAGAAGTGTGCGAAGCCCTGCCGGGACAGATCGTCATCGACATCCGTCACCCCGATGCTCAGGAAGACGACCCTTTGGAGTTGCCTGGCATCGAAGTGCAGGCGCTGCCGTTCTATGCGGTCAACAACCGATTCAAGGAACTGGACGCCAATCGCCAGTACCTCCTGTATTGCGACAAGGGCGTAATGAGCCGCCTGCATGCTCACCACTTGCTCAGCGAGGGGCACGCCAATGTGCGCGTTTATCGCCCGGCCTAAGCAACCCGGGCTGTTCGGCGGCAGCATCCGCCACCGCCCTCCCGATTGCCGGCCCTGAGTCGCAGTTCATTCATCTGCGCCGCATAGACTTCGCGGCAAACCGAATCCTCTGATCGAGATACAAACGTGATCGAAAAACTCCGCAATATCGCCATCATCGCCCACGTCGACCATGGCAAGACCACCCTGGTGGACAAGCTCCTGAAGCTGTCCGGCACCCTCGACCGCAAAGAAGCGGAAAGCGAGCGCGTGATGGACTCCAACGACCAGGAAAAAGAGCGCGGCATCACCATCCTGGCGAAGAACACCGCCATCAAATGGAACGGCTACAACATCAACATCGTGGACACCCCCGGCCACGCCGACTTCGGCGGTGAGGTTGAGCGCGTGATGTCCATGGTGGACTCCGTACTGCTGGTGGTCGACGCCCAGGACGGCCCCATGCCGCAGACCCGCTTCGTGACCCAGAAGGCCTTCAAGGCCGGCCTGCGTCCGATCGTGGTGGTGAACAAGATCGACCGTCCGGGCGCGCGTCCTGACTGGGTCATCGACCAGATCTTCGACCTGTTCGACAACCTCGGCGCCACCGACGAGCAGCTGGACTTCCCGATCGTCTATGCCAGCGCCCTGAACGGCATCGCCGGTCTGGACCACGAGAAGATGGACGACAACATGGACGCCCTGTTCCAGGCCATCATCGACCACGTGCCGGTACCGGACGTAGACGTCGACGGTCCGTTCCAGATGCAGATTTCCCAGCTGGACTACAACAGCTTCCTCGGTGTGATCGGCATCGGCCGTATCGCCCGTGGCCGCGTCAAGGCCAACACCCAGGTCGTCGCCGTGAGCGACGACGGCACCAAGCGCAACGGCCGTATCCTGAAAATCATGGGCCACTCCGGCCTGCAGCGCGTGGAAGTGGCTGAAGCCGAAGCCGGCGACATCGTCTGCGTCAGCGGCATGGAAGAACTGTTCATCTCTGACACCCTGTGCGACCCGCAGAACGTCGAAGCGCGTCCGCCGCTGACCGTTGACCAGCCGACCGTGAGCATGACCTTCCAGGTCAACGACTCGCCGTTCGCCGGCAAGGAAGGCAAGTTCGTCACCAGCCGCAACATCAAGGACCGACTGGACAAGGAACTGCTGCACAACGTCGCCCTGCGCGTTGAAGCCGGCGAATCCGCCGAGAAGTTCAAAGTCTCCGGTCGTGGCGAGCTGCACCTCTCCGTACTGATCGAAACCATGCGCCGCGAAGGCTTCGAGATGGCCGTTGGCCGTCCGGAAGTGGTGATCATCGAGAAGGACGGCGAGAAGCAGGAGCCTTACGAGAACGTCACCATCGACATCGAAGAGCAGCACCAGGGCTCCGTGATGGAGCAGATGGGCCTGCGCAAGGGCGATCTCACCAACATGATCCCCGACGGCAAGGGCCGCGTTCGCCTGGAATACACCATCCCGGCGCGTGGCCTGATCGGCTTCCGTAACAACTTCCTGACCCTGACCTCGGGTACCGGCATCCTGACCTCGACCTTCAGCCACTACGGCCCGATCAAGGCTGGCGAAGTCAGCAACCGTCAGAACGGCGTACTGGTCTCCATGGCCACTGGCACCGCACTGACCTACTCGCTGGAAACCCTGCAGAGCCGCGGCAAGCTGTTCCTCGCCCCGGGCGACGAGATCTACGAAGGCCAGCTGTGCGGTATCAACAGCCGTGACAACGACCTGGTGATCAACCCCACCAAGGGCAAGAAGCTCGACAACATGCGCGCTTCCGGCAAGGACGAAGTCATCGCCCTGGTTCCGCCGATCAAGTTCACCCTGGAACAGGCGCTGGAATTCATCGCCGACGACGAGCTGGTGGAAGTGACTCCGAAGTCCATCCGCCTGCGCAAGAAAATGCTGAACGAGAACGACCGCAAGCGCTACGAGCGCACCAAGGTCTAACTCGACCCGCTGCTGAAATCGCCCCCGCCGGCCCTGCCTGCGGGGGCGTTTTCGTTTTGGGCAAGGTCGGCCCGGAAGGCTCAGCTTTCAGTCTTCGTGCGCTCGCTTCGTGCCGCAGCGCTCGTCGTGCGCACCTGTCAGGGGTGCTGGTGCGACATGCCGAGGCCCCGGGTCAGGGCTTCATACAATCAATCAGGAAATTTCCAGCCACCTAATCAGGGTTCGCCGGCATACCGCACCGGCTCAGTTGTTTTCAATGGCGCCCTTTTCCATTCCCGGTCCATTGCCAAGGAACTGCCCAGCGTGCGTCCCCTGAAATTGGGTGTCGTAGTACTCAACCTGTTCATGGTCGGCGCCCACGGTCTGGCCAGCGCCGATGTGTCACCCGGCGATCGCGACCTGATCCGCGACCGCCAGGAGCGCCTGCTGCAGGAGCAGCAGAAGCGGCTGGAAGAACTGCAACAGCTTCCAGGCAAAGGTGTGGAAGCCGCCGCGCCGGCTCCCGTCGAAGAGGGCCGCTGCTTCGAAATACGCCGCATCGACCTGAAAGGCGCTGAACGCCTCAACGCCGAGGATCGGCAGCAACTGCTGGAGCCCTACGCGGGCCGTTGCCTCGGCGCCGCGCAGCTCAATGAATTGCTGAAAGTCATCACTGACTACTACCTGGATCGCGGGTTCGTTACCTCCCGCGCCTACCTGCCGCAGCAGGATCTGTCCGATGGTCAGCTCGACGTCATCGTGGTGGAGGGCAAGCTGGAGGGACTTGATAGCTCCAGCATCGCCAGCGACCGCGAACTGGCCATGGCCTTCCCCGGCCAAAACGGCCAACTCCTCAACCTGCGCGAACTGGAGCAACTGGTGGATCAGTTGAACCGCCTGCCCTCACGTCCGGCGCAGCTGGAACTGCTGCCCGGCGAGCAGGTGGGCGGTAGCCGGGTAGCCCTCAAGGGTGAGCGCAGTAAGCCCTGGCGGGTCTCTGCCACTCGCAGTAATGACGGCGACCGCAGCACCGGCGAGCAACAGCTGGGTCTCGGTCTGGACTGGGATAGTCCGCTTGGCCTGGCTGACCAACTCAGCCTGCGTGCCAACAACGATGCCGTCACTGACCAATGGCGCCACTCTGATAACCAAAGCGTGTTCTACAGCCTGCCCTATGGTTGGTGGACCTTCAGTTACAGCTACAGCCAGAGGTACTACCGCACCCGTAGCGAAGGCACTGGCTTCGCCTTCACCCTGGACGGCGACAGCAAGACCTACCAATTGCGCGCCGAGCGCGTGCTGCACCGCGACGCGCAGAGCAAGACAGCTTTCAATTTCGGCCTCAGCCACGTGCGCACCCGCAACTACATCGACAACGCCCTGGTAGACGTGTCCAGCACCCGCCTCTCAGAGGGTCAGCTCGGCTTTAACCATGGCCGCCGCATCGGCAACGCCTTCGTCAACCTCGATGCGGGCTGGCAGCACGGCAACGGTAGCCTCGACGCCCAGGGCGATGGCAACCCGCATGGCAGCGAGCCAGTGGCCCGTTACAACAAGTACAGCCTCACCCTCAGCTACCTGCAGCCGTTCCAGCTGTGGGGCGAAAGCTTCAGCTTCGACAGCCTCGCCACCGGACAGCGGAGCGAGGACGTGCTGTTCAGTCCACAGCGCATCAGCTTGGGCGGCCTGAGCTCGGTGCGTGGCTTCAAGGACCAGACCTTGTCCGGCGACACCGGCGGCTACTGGCGTAACCAGCTGCGCTGGCGCCGGGCGATCACCTGGCCACCGCTGCAGCCCTTGTTTCAGGAATACGGTGCCGCACTGGCCTACGACCTCGGCGTGATCCATGGCGATTCGCACAACCCCAAGGCACGAGGTCGCATGAGCGGCAACGCCCTGGAGCTGAACCTGCGCGGGCAATACGTCGCCGCCTCCGTGACCTTGGCCCGCTCTCTGGAGCGGCCGGACACCACCGAGCGCCGCGAGCATCCGACGTACTTCCGGATCGATGCCTTCTTCTAGGGGCCTCGGCAACAGTCATCGAGCATCCGCGGCCTGGAGCCGTCAGGCCCTTGCGGATCACACCACCGAATCAGCGTTACGCGACCCGAGCAAGGCCGCCTAAAGAGGACACCACATGGACGTTCGCAGCCCCCTCAACCAATGCATCGCCCTGACCCTGGCCGGCATCCTCTTCCTCAACCCGATCGTCACCGTGGCGGCCGAATTGGCCATCGACCAGGCCGCCGGGGGCAATACCCAACTGGGCCAGGCCGGCAACGGTGTACCGGTGGTCAACATCGCCACACCAAACGGCAGTGGGCTGTCACACAACAAATTCAGCGAGTACAACGTCGGCCAGCAGGGCCTGATCCTCAACAACGCCACGAACAAGACCCAGTCCACCCAGCTGGGCGGGATCATCATCGGCAACCTCAACCTCAAGGGGCAGGCCGCCAGCACCATCCTCAACGAAGTCACCGGCGGCAATCGCAGTCACCTGGGCGGCTATACCGAAGTGGCGGGGCAATCGGCGCGGGTCATCGTCGCCAATCCGCACGGCGTCACCTGCAACGGCTGTGGCTTCATCAACACGCCACGCGCCACGCTGACCACCGGCAAGCCGATTCTGGAGGGCGGAAGACTGGATCGCTTCCAGGTGGATGGCGGCGATATCGCCATCGAGGGCGCGGGCCTCAATGCCGGCAACGTCGACCAGTTCGACCTGATCACCCGAAGCGCCAAGCTCAACGCCGAAATCCATGCACAGGGACTGAACATCGTCGCCGGGCGCAACGACGTGCAGGCCGACAGCCTCGCCGCCACTCCACGCGCGGGGAGCGACGCCGACAGGCCCCAGCTGGCCATCGACAGCTCTGCCTTGGGCGGCATGTACGCAGGCGCTATTCGTCTGGTCGGCACCGAGGCCGGCGTCGGCGTGAAGCTGGCCGGCAATATGGCTGCCAGCGGAGGCGACATCCAGATCGACGCCAACGGCAAGTTGAGCCTGGCGCAAACAGCGGCCGCCGGGGGCTTGCGGATCAATGCGCAAAGCGCCGAACTCACTGGCAAGACCTACGTCGGTGGCAGTGCCTCGCTCGCCACCCAGGGCGACCTCGATAACCGCCAGAGCCTCGCCGCTCGCGATGCCATCCGCCTCTCCAGCGGCGGCCGGTTGAACAACCTGGGGGTGATCGAGGCCGGGGTCAATCCGGACAATAGCCGCAACGCCAGCGGCGACCTCCAGGCTCAGGCGCGGGATGTGCGCAACAACGGCAGCCTGGTGGCCAGCCGCGCCCTTGAGGTCAACGCGAGCCAGGGCCTGGACAACCAGGGCGGCACCCTCAGCGCCCAGGGCAAGGCCAAGGTCGCCGCCACGCAACTCGACAACCGGTCTGGTCGGGTCTTGGCCAAGGGCGATCTGGCGCTCGATGCCGGTGAGCTGAACAACGCTCAGGCTGGTCTGGTGACCAGCGCCGGCACGTTGAACGCTACGCTCGGTCACCTGGATAACCGTGGTGGTGAAATGTCCAGCCAGTCCACGACAAGGCTACAGGCCGGCAGCGTAGATAACCGTGGCGGCAAAGTTACCGGCGAACAGCAACTGCAGTTGGACACCAGCGGCGCGCTGAACAACCAGGGTGGCACGCTCGGGGCCAGCAGCCAGTTGCAAGTAACGGTCGGGTCCCTCGACAACAGCCAGAAGGGCAAACTCAGCAGTCAGGGCAGCCTCGATGTGCAAGTGGCGGGCAAGCTGGACAACCAGCGCGGGGGCCATATCGGCGCCAACGGTTCCACCAACGTTCGGGCCGGCGCCCTGGACAACCGCGCCGGCCAACTTACCAGCGGCGCGACCCTCGACCTGCAAGCAGGGCTTGTGGATAACCGCGATGCCGGCCGTATCGCCAGCAATGGCACGCTGACTGCCAGCGTTACCGGACTGGACCAGCGCGATGGCGGCCAGCTGTACAGCAATACCGACCTCCGCCTTGACCTCAACGGCGGCCACCTGAACAACAGCGGCGGCCTGCTCAATGCGCCCGGCCAGTTGCTGCTGAAGAACCTCGGGGATGTCAGCAACCAGGGCGGTGAAATCTCCAGCCGTGAGGCCTTCACCCTGGCCGCTCGCAACCTCGACAACAGCAGCGGCAAGCTGCTCAGCGACCAGACACTGACCCTGCGCCTCGACCGGCTCCTTAACAACCTCAAGGGGCAGATTTCCGCAGCGTCCCTCGATGCCCACAGTGCCTCCCTGGATAACCACCAGGGGTTAATGAGCAGCACAGGTAGCCTGCTGCTCAAAGTCGACGGCCAGGCGAGCAACCGTGCCGGGGAAATCTCCAGCGGCCATCTCACCCGCCTCGAAGCGGGCAGCCTGGACAACCAGGATGGCGTGCTGCTGGGCGACAACGGCCTGGATGTTTCGCTCAAGGGTGCCTTGAACAACCAGGGCGGCACCTTGGGCTCCGGCAAGAACCTCAATCTGCAAGCCGCCAGCCTGAACAACCAGCGGGGCACGCTGGTCGCAGACGGTAGGCTGACCGCTGACATCCGCGGCCGGCTCGACAACCAGGACAAGGGCAGCCTGCTCGCCAAGGGCGGCATGGAGCTGAAGGCCAGTACGCTGGACAACCGGGGCGGCGAGGTCAGCAGCCAGGGCCGGTTCGCCCTCACCGGCAACCAGTTGGACAATCGCGGTGGCCTTCTCGCCGCAGGCGGCCCGCTGGTACTTGGTATCGACCAACTGGATAACCGCCAACAGGGCCAGATCACCAGCAAGAAGGGCCTGGACTACCAGGGCCAGCGGCTGGACAACCAGGGCGGCCGCATCACGGCGGTCGGTCCCCTATCGCTCAAGGCCGATGAGGTCCAGAACGCTCGAGGCCGCATCGCCAGTCAAGGCGATGTGAGTGCCACTCTGGGCATCCTTGCGCAGCAGGGCGGCGAGCTGGTTGCCCAAGGCAACCTCACCCTCGATGCCACCACTCTGGACAACCGCCAGGGCGGCCTGGTGGGCAGCACAAAAGCGCTGAAACTTGGCGTCGGGCATGTCGACAACCGCGGCGGTGAACTGTCCAGCCAGGCGCGCGTCAGCATCAAAGGCCAGCAACTGGACAACAGCGGCGGCAAGCTCCTGTCCGGCGGCAGCCTGGCGCTGGCCGTGGACCGGCTGATCAACCAGGCCAAGGGGCTGGTCTTTGGGCAGCAGGCGACCACCGTCAACGCCAACAGCCTGGACAACACCGGCGGCACTCTGGCCAGTGCCAAGGCTCTGGTCGTTGCGCTCACCCCCAAGGTGGGCGGGTTTGCGGGCGAACTGGTCAATCGCCAGGGCCTGATCAGCAGCGACGGCGTCCTGGAGCTCAGCGCCAGCCGCATCGACAACCAGGGCGGGGCCCTTTCCAGCGCCAGGGATTTCACCCTGACCAGCGGCGGCCAGCTCGATAACCAGGGCGGCTCCATCGTCAGCGATGGCGCGCTGAAACTGACCAGCGCCGGCCTGGACAATAGCCAGGCGGGAGCGCTCAGCGCCAAGGGCGACGTACGGATCGACACGGGGGGCCTGAACAACAGCCAGGACGGCAAGCTGACCGCCGCCGGCACCCTGAAACTGACCGCCGGCCAGGTGGATAACAGCGGCCAGGGCCGCATCGCCAGCGGCAAGACCCTGACCGCCCGGGTCACCGGGCTGGACCAGCACGATGGCGGCGAACTCTTCAGCAAGGCCGACCTCGACCTCGACCTGCAACAGGGTCTGCTGAACAACGACAACGGTGGTCTGATCAACAGCCCAGGCCAGCTCCTGCTGCGCAACCTGGAGCAGGTCAGCAACCGGGGCGGTGAAATTTCCAGTCAGCAGGGTTTTACCCTGGCGGCCCAACAACTCGACAGCAGCGGCGGCAAGCTGCTCAGCAATCAGGCGCTGGTGCTGCGCATCGGCCAGGCCCTGGACAATGCCAAGGGCGTCATCTCCGCGAAGGGGCTAGACGTTCGCGCAGCCAGCCTGGACAACACCGGGGGCCTGATCGACAGCCGCGACCCACTCAGACTGGTAGTGACCGGTCATTTCGCCAACCAGGGCGGCATCGTTTCGGCTAGCGACAAGCTCGACCTGGAGGTGGCCAGCCTGGACAACCGCGCCGGCGAGATCGCCAGCAAGGGCGACGTCGTCGCCAACATCGGCAGCCTCGACCAGCGTGGCGGCTTGCTGATCGCCCAGGGCGGCATGCGCCTCGAAGGCCAGCACCTCGACAACAGCGCCAATGGCCTGGTCAGCGCCGCCAAGGGACTGACCCTCGACATCGACGACATCGACAACCGCGCCGGCGAAATCTCCAGTCAGGAGACGGTCCAGATCAGCGGCCGGCAGCTCGACAATAGCGACGAAGGCCGCCTGTTGGCCGGCACTCGCCTGGGCCTTGCCGTCGATCGCGTTATCAACCGCAGCAAGGGGCTGATCTCCGGCAAGAGCGGCTTCGAACTCGACGGCCTGAGCCTGGACAACAGCGGCGGCCGCCTGATCAGCCTGCAAACCGTGGATATCGCGCTGCACGGCGTACTGAGCAATGGCCAGGGCCTGATCAGTAGCGAAGGTCGCCTCCAGCTCAGTGTTGGCAGTCTCGACAACAACGCTGGCAGCTTGTCCAGTGCAGGCGCCATGGCGATCACCAGCCGTGGCGCGCTGGGCAATGACAGCGGTCAACTGGTGACCGATGGCACCCTGATGCTGTCCAGCGCCAGCCTGAGCAACCGCCAGGGCGTGTTGTCCGCCAAGGGCCAGACTCAGCTCACCACTGGCGACCTCGATAACAGTCAGGGGCAACTGATCAGTGCCGACGCGCTGACCCTGACCAGCGGGGAGCTCATCAGCAACGGCGGTCGCATCGGCAGCGACAAGGCGCTCAGCGCCAGCGTCTCCCGCCTGGAGCAGCAGGGGGGCCAGCTCTTCAGCAATGCCAGCCTCAGCCTCGACCTCCAGGGTGGCGACCTCGACAACCGCCAGGGGCTGATCAACGCCCCCGGCCAGTTGCTGCTGAAGAACCTGGGCAATGTGAACAACCAGGCCGGCGAAGTCTCCAGCCAGCAGGCCTTCACCCTGGCCGCGCGCAGCCTGGGCAACAGCAGCGGCAAACTGCTCAGCGCCCAGGCCCTGACTCTGCGCATTGACCAGGTACTGGCCAACCTCAAGGGCCTGATCGCCGGTTCGCAACTCGACATTCGCGCCGCCAGCCTGAGCAACAGCGGCGGTACCCTGACCAGCCGTAGCGATACTCGGATCGACGCCAGCGGCACCCTCGTCAACGACGACAAGGGCCTGATCAATGCGACTCAGCAGCTCAGGCTGAATGCCGGCACCCTCGACAACCGTGGTGGATACTTGCTGGCCGGTAGCGCCCTCGACTTGCGCGCCCAAGGCCTCGACAACCGCAACGGCGGCCTGATCAACAGCCAGGGCGGGCTCGACCTACAGGCGGGCAGTCTGGATTCCAGCAGCGGTGGCGAAGTCTCCGCCGAGGGTGCGCTGAACCTCGTTATTGACCAGCTCATCCAGCGCCAGGGCCGGTTGATCGGCGCATCCGGACTCAGCCTAGACCTGAAGGGCGGTGACCTCGACAACCAGGGCGGCCTGATCCTCGCCCAAGGGCCGCTCAGCCTCTCGCGCCTGCGTGACCTGGCCAACCAGAATGGCGAGATCAGCAGCAGCCAGGGCTTTACGCTTGCCCTGCGCAATCTCGACAACCGCGGCGGCAAGCTGATCAGCAGCGGGCAGCTCGGTCTGGCTGGTGCGGCTCTGAACAACCAGGGTGGTTTGCTCTCTGGATGGCAGGGCCTCAGCGTCAGTGGCCAAAGCCTCGACAACCGCAACCTCGGCACCCTCTCCAGCCGCAGCGGCAATTTGACGGTCGACCTCAGTGGCGCCCTGCAGAACAGCGGCGAAGGCGCCCTGGCCAGCCAGGGCCGACTGAACGTCAAGGCGGCCAGCCTGGACAACAGCGGCAAAGGCATTCTCTCCAGCGGGGGCGACCAGCAACTGGACGTTGCCGCGAGTCTGAACAACAGCGCGGGCGGTCAGATCGACAGCGGCGCCAAGCTGACCCTGAAGGCCACCACACTCAACAACACCGCCGGCAGCCTCCAGGCGCAACAGGCGCTGGACCTGGGGGCAACCGACCTCGACAACAGCGGCGGCACACTGGTCGGCAATGGCGCTGTCACCCTGGACCTGCTCGGCACCCTCGGCAACGCCAACGGCCAGCTGGCCAGTGTGGGGCCGCTGCTGATGCAGCGCGCGACCCGGGTCGACAACCAGGGCGGCCAGATCGTCAGCCAGGGTGCGCTCTCCCTCAACAGCGGCGACCTGGACAACCGCAATCGCGGCACCCTTGCGGCCAATGGCGCCCTGCTGCTGCGCACGACCGGCGCAGTGCAGAACGACAATGACGGCCTCGTCTACAGCCGCGATGCTGGCGTGCATATTGAGTCCGCCAGCCTGGGTAACAGCCAGGGTGCCATCCAGGCCCAGGGCGACCTTGCCATCATCACCGGAGACTTCTCCAACCTGGGCGGGCAAGCCCTCAGCCAGACGGGCAACCTGGATATCGCCGCCGGCAACCTGGACAACCGGGACGGAACCCTGGCCAGTCTGCAAGGCTGGATCAAGGCCCGCCTCGGCGGCTGGCTGAACAACGGCAGCTACGGTGGCAAGGGCGGTACGGTCCAGGGCCAATCCCTGGACCTGGCGGCCAGCGCCGTGGTCAACCAGGGCGGGCATCTGTCGGCAGTGGCGGGCAATGCGCTGCTGGCCACCGCCAGCCTGGATAACAGCCAAGGCGGCCTCTATGCCAAGCAACTGCTCAAGGTCACCGGCAACAGTCTTATCAACGCCGGGCAGATCGCCGGCCAAAGCATCGATTTCAGCCTGGCCGGTGCCCTGAACAACCAGCAGGGCATCATCGAGAGTGACACCAGCCTGACCCTGGCTGCTGCGTCGCTGGACAACCACGGCGGGCAGCTGCGCGCCCTGGGCGCCAGCGGTCGCACCCAGCTGAACGTACAGGGTTCGCTGGATAACCGCAGCGGCATCCTGGAAGCCGCCAACACCGACTTCGGCCTGGCTGCGGGGAGCTTCCAGAATGCGGGTGGCAAGCTGCTCCACGTTGGCAGCGGCGCCTTCGACATCTCCCTGCCCAACGTGGTCAACGCCGGCGGCAGCATCGTCACGCAAGGCGGCCTGACCCTCAACGCCGACAGCTGGACCAACAGCACCACCATCCAGGCCGGGCGCCTGACGGTGAACGTCGGTCAGTTCCACCAGGACGCCAGCGGTCAATTGCTGGCTGGCAACGCCTTCACCGGCAGCGGCGACAACTGGACCAACGATGGCCTGATCGCCAGCGACGGCACGCTCAGCCTCAACCTCAGCGGCATCTACGGCGGCAGCGGGCGTGTGACCAGCGTGGGCGACCTCGACCTGAGCGCCACCCAACTGACCCTGCCCACGCCCGGTCGCATCACTGGCGGAGGCAACACCAGCATTGCCGTGGCCAGTCAGCTCGACAACAGCGGCGTCATCACCTCCGCCAGCGGGCTCACCGTCAGCGCAGGAGCACTGAACAACTACGGGACGCTGGGTAGCGCGCAGCAACTGCGCTTGGTAACGCCGAACCTGCTCAACCAGAACGGCCTGATCTTCAGTGGCGAGGACATGACGCTGCGGGTGGGCAAATTCACCAACCGCTACGCGGATGTGCACAGCCTCGGTGCGCTGGATTTCGCTGCCAACGATGCGGGCGGGTACAGCACCCTGCTGGAGAACATTTCCGCGACAATCGAGAGCGTCGGCGACATGAGTCTGGCAGCCGCCAGCATCATCAATCGCAAGGACTTCTTCTCTGTATCCGAGCGACTGGTTGCAGGCTCCATCACTTTCCACTGCTACAACTGCAAGGGGCGGCATTACGACCTCGATTACTTCGTCAACGAAGAAATCGAGCGGACCGTGACTGCCGACTCCGCAGCCTCGACCATTGCGGCAGGCAACAACCTCAACGTCTCTTCCAGCCGCTTCGACAACCAACACAGCCTGGTTTCGGCCGCCGGCAACATCACGATCAACACCGGGATTTTCAACAACGAAGGCGCCGCAACGGAGAGCATCGTCCGCTCCCGCACATTCCGTAAAACCGACGATACCGAGCCTTCATCGGTGTTCTACGCACTCATCAACGGGCAATTGGCGGAGTACAACCAGTACAACTCGAGGTACGTGCATCAATACACGAAGAAGATTGGAGGCCGGGATCCAGTCGAGATCATCCTCCGTAGCGATCAGCAGGTAACCAGTACTCCCAATCCGAACTTCAATCCGAGCTTCGAGCACGGCATACCGGATCGCTTTTACAGCTACATCCTGGCCAGTTCTTCCGAGACCACCATCAACAGCGGTGTTGCGGCGAACGCCATCGTCCAGGCCGGCGGCAACGTTTCCATCAATGCGTCCAGCAGCCTGGGTAATGGCGTCAGCCGTAGCAACGTCACCCATGCGGGCGGTAGCAACAAGGTCTCCGACACCTCGGTCGGGTCTGGCACGGGCAGCACAGTCGTTCAGATCAAGGCCCAGTTGCCACCGGATCTGGCCCAGCAGCAGGTCAACCCCCTGACCCTCCCTGGTTTCAGCATCCCCAGTGAACAGAATGGCCTTTTCCGCCTGAGCAGCACCGCCGCCAGTGATGCCGACGCGACCCAGGCCGACCAGGGGCCGCAGAGCTGGAACATGGCCGGTGGCAGCATCGGTCTCGCCCAGCGTGAACGCGACCTGACCGACACCCAGGCGCGCCAGGCCCAGATCGACGAGCGAGGACCGGTACGCATCGGTACCGGCCAGATGGAGTTGGGTAACCGCCCGCTCATCGACGGTGTCAACGTAGGAACTATTCGCGTGGAGACGGGGAGCGCGTCCACCGGTGTCGTAGTACCCGAGCGGACTGATGTGGCCGGCACTCCCTCCCAGGGTGGTGCCATCACCGGTGTGCCGGGCGGCACCAGCAATCCGCCCACCCAGACGGTGGATCGCGTCCAGGGGCTTCCTGCCTCCAGTGGTCAACCTAAACCTCATAAGTACCTGGTCGAAACCAACCCGGAGCTCACTAACCTCAAGCAATTCCTCAGCTCCGACTACCTGCTCGGCAACCTCGGCTACGACCCGGACCAGGCACAGAAACGCCTGGGCGATGGCCTCTACGAACAGCGCCTGGTGCGCGAGGCCATCGCCGCCCGCACCGGCCAGCGCTTCCTCGATGGACTCAGCAGCGACGAAGCGATGTTCCGCTACCTGATGGACAACGCCATTGCCAGCAAGCTGCAGCTCAACCTCAGCGTCGGCGTGGGCCTCTCCGCCGCCCAGGTGGCGGCCCTGACCCACGACATCGTCTGGCTCGAAGAACACGAGGTAAATGGCGAGAAGGTGCTGGTCCCTGTGCTCTACCTGGCCCAGGCCAACAACCGCCTCGCCCCGAACGGCGCGCTCATCCAGGGCAAGGACGTGGCGCTGATCTCCGGTGGTGAACTGAGCAACCAAGGCACCCTGCGGGCCAGCAACAACCTCAGCGCCTCCGCCGGCAACATCATCAACGGTGGCCTGATCGAAGCGGGAAACCGCCTCGACTTGCTGGCTACTGACAGCATCCGCAACGCCCAGGGCGGGATCATTGCCGGCCGCGATGTCAGTGCCATCGCCCTCACCGGAGACGTCGTCAATGAGCGTAGCCAGGGCTCCCTGCTGCATGTCGGGCCCAGTACGCGTCAAGACAGCGTCATGGACAACGCTGCCCGAATCGAGGCGGGCAACAATCTCAGCCTCTCGGCCGGACGCGACCTCGCCAACATTGGCAGCGTGCTGAGTGCCGGCGGTAATGCCAGCCTGAGTGCGGGGCGCGATCTGCTCATCGCCTCCGCCACCGAGGTGGATACCGCCGAAGGCCATGCCAAGAAGTCGCGCTGGACTGAAACCGACATCACCCAGCATCGCAGCGAGGTGCAGATTGGTGGCGACCTCAAGATCGAAGCCGGCCGCGATCTGGCGGTCATTGCCAGTCGTGTCGGCGTCGGTGGCGATGTCGACCTGGCCGCCGGGCGTGATCTCGATATCGCCTCAGCCGCTAACGAAAGCCACTACGAGTACCACTACAAGGAGGGTGGCAAGAAGCTCGATATCCAGAACGACCAGGTCCGCCAACAGGGCAGTGAAATCACCGCCGGTGGCGGCCTGAGCCTGGTCAGCGGCAACGACCTGAGCATTACCGCCAGCCGCGTAGAGGCAGGCGATGAAGCCTACCTCTACGCGGGCAACGACCTCAGCTTGCTGGCGGCCGAAGACAGCGACTACTCGCTGTACGACAAGAAGAAAAAGGGCAGCTTCGGCAGCAAGAAAACCCAGCTCGACGAAGTCACCGACGTACGTAACGCCGGCAGCGAAATCATCAGCAGCGGTGACCTCACCCTGGTCAGCGAAGGTGACCAGCGCTACCAGAAGGCCAAGCTGGAATCCGGCGCCGACCTCACCCTGGACAGCGGCGGCGCGATTGCCTTCGAAGCAGTGAAGGACCTGCACCAGGAAAGCCACGAGAAGAGCAAGAGCGACCTCGCCTGGACTTCCATGAAGGGCAAGGGCACCACCGACGAGACGGTGAGGCAGAGCGAACTCGTCGCCCAGGGCAACATCGCCATCAAAGCGGTGGATGGCCTGAATATCGACCTCAAGCACATCGACCGGCAGACCGTCAGCCAGACCATCGACGCCATGGTCGAAGCCGATCCGAACCTGGCCTGGATCAAGGAGCTGGAACAGCGCGGTGACGTCGACTGGCAGCGGGTTAAGGAAATCCACGACAGCTTCAAGTACAGCCATTCGGGATTGGGGGCGGGGGCGCAGTTGGCGATTGCGATTGCCATGGCGGCGACCGTGGGGCCGGCGGCTGGCGCGGCTATAGGGGGAGGCACGGGCAGTGCGATAGTCGGAGCGGTCGCGACCACGGCCGCGACCAAAGGCAGCGTCAGCGTCATCAACAATCAGGGCGATCTGGGCGCCGCGTTCAAGGACGCTACCTCCAAAGAGAGCCTGAAGGATTACGTCGTGGCCGGCGCCACGGCGGGGCTGACCTCAAGCCTCTTCGACAAGTTGTTCGGGACCCAGACCAACACCTTCACGGACAAGGTCAATAACGTCGATCTGGGGACGCTGGAAGGCGTCGGCAACTTCGCCGGCAACCAACTGGCCCAGAGCGGCACAGCGGCGGCGCTGAACAAGCTGATGGGGCGTGATGCTTCGTTCAGGGATGCCTTGCAGGGCGCGCTTTACAACACCCTGGCCGCAGCCGCCTTCAACGCCGTGGGCGACTTCACCGAAGACAAGTGGGTCGATGGTTCCCCGCAAAAGGTGGCTATCCACGCCATCGTCGGCGGCCTGCTCAGCGAAGCCACTGGGGGCGATTTCAAGACCGGCGCCATTGCAGCAGGTGCCAACGAAGCGTTGGTCGTGCAGCTCGATGCACTGGTGAAGGGTGATCCGAACCTGCTGACCATGTCCTCGCAACTGGTTGGCCTTGTCGCGGCAGCGGCGGTGGATGGGGACATCGAGAAGGGCGCGTGGGTCGCGCAGAACGCGACGCAGTACAACTACCTCGGTCACCAGGAACTCGATGACCTAGAGAAAGAAAGTCGCGAGTGCTCGGCGCGGGGCAACTGTGAGCTGGTGAAACAGAGGTTCCGCGAGCTTAGCGTTGCCAATGATGACGCGATGAGTTCCATGTGCAGCAGCAATCCGGCCCTCTGTACTCAGTACTACGGCGATTTGCTTCATGAACGGAACAGCTTGCAAGAGAGGCTGGCCGGGATGTACTTCGATGACAGCATCCCTTCGTTGTTCAAGGATGATCTGCACCGCTATCAAATGCAGAATTCCAGTGCGATCGGAGTCCTGACCCAAGCGGGTTCGCGGCTTGAGCTGGAAAGCAAGGGGGTTTCGCCCGAGAAGGCCGGTTGGGGAGCGGATCTCCTGGCGGCAATGGGTGGGTTTCTCGGAAACAAGGGAGGCGTTTCACGAACTCCAGTATTTACAACAAACAAAGAGGCGCGGGTTGCAGCTGAGGGTCTAGGGTTTAAAAGAGTGGCAGAGACAGTTCATGGCGGTCAGTTGGTTTACAAGAAGGGGAATTTATATATAACAAGGGACTTGGATGGACATAACGGCGGGGCATGGAAAATGGCTACTTCCATAAAGGATCTTTCGAGCAAGGGTACGCGTATGGGGACATATGATAAAAATCTTAATCGCATAGGTGACTAGATTGTGGATAAGTTATTGGAGAGTAATGGTTGGCGATCTGTCGGGAAGACAATCAGGCAGTTGATTGTTGAGTTGGAGACTTTTGATGATAAAGATCTCGTGGTGGAGATCTCAATCGATGGAGGGGAGAGTGGAAAGGCAATAAGTCTGGTGGGGAAAAAAGACGGAAAGTGCATGTTGATTCATGTTGAGTGAACTGCAAAAAGGAATTCCTATTTCTACACTGACGAGAGGCGAGTTAATTTCTGGTTTGCCTGCGGGTACCAAGATCACCCCTGAAAGCGTTGTCGATATTCGGAAGTTTCCAGATGGTACGAACCGTATGGCTTGAAACTGGCAGTGATGCTGCCGGGCTGCGGCATATCTACAAGCGACATGAAGTCAATTTCGTTAACAAAGGAATCTTGCGTGACGAGATTCCAATAGTTGTAATGAATGCTCTTGAGCATGGAAAAATTGTTGGAACCAATGATTCGACCAATGTTTATCGCATCACGCACAATGGCGTTGAGCAAAATATCGCAATTGGGGTTGGCTCGAACGGTTTTGTGGTTCGAGCGAATCCGGTCAGCTCTTGGAAACCATTGCCATGATTAAGTTTAGAATGGCGAGAGAATATTTGGCTGGACCGATATTCTGCCCGGAACCGGATTGCATGGGACCCATTGATGTTGACGACTTACCGCTTTCTCTAGAGTTAAAGGCCGAAATCACTACATGGGACAGTGATTATCAGGCGACGTTCAACAGCGACTATCCGCCTGATTCTGGGTTTGGTGCGCCTGAGATGGAGCTTCGACATATAGCTGAGGGGCAAAAATTGGCCAAAGAAATACAGAAAGAATTAGGGGCTGACTATGCAGTCGAGTACTACCCATAACAGGGGGAAAGGATTCTCAGATTTATTTTCCCTACTCTAATTTCTCCAGACTATCACTCCACGTCGGCTTCGGACGCTGGTTGCGGACATTTCCTCAGGCCCAATCATCCTAGCTCTTGCATACAGATAGTTCGGGGTTTGGCTTCATTCTGGGTTGCTTCCGTTCATTAACAAACCAATCGATTTGACCGTCAAAGGCGCCCAGGCTGGTGCGCCTTTGAGTCGCCGGGCGCGATATCAGAGCCATCGCCCTCACCCGCGACATCGTCAATGAGCTGGACGGCTTCACCGAAGACAAGTGGGTCGATGGCTCCCCGCAAAAGGTGGCTATCCACGCCATCGTCGGCGGCCTGCTCAGCGAAGCCACTGGAGGTGATTTCAAGACCGGCGCCATTGCAGCTGGTGCCAACGAAGCGTTGGTCGTGCAGCTCGATGCACTGGTGAAGGGTGATCCGAACCTGCTGACCATGTCCTCGCAACTGGTTGGCCTTGTCGCGGCATCGGCGGTGGATGGGGACATCGAGAAGGGCGCGTGGGTCGCGCAGAACGCTACGCAGTACAACTACCTCACCCATGCGCAGGAAGCTGAAAAAGACCGCGAGATGGAGGGCTGTAAGGAAGACAAACTCTGTCGAGTGGAGAAAGCAACTAAGTGGGCACTGATAGATGCTCAGCAAGACCTTGGCATCGTTGTTGGCGTTGGAGGTGGAATCGGGCTTTCGGCTGCAGAAACAGTCGAGGGTGTTCTCGAACTGGTGCAACATCTGCCGGAAACAGTCAAGGCGCTGAAACAGCTGGCAAGCTCGCCCGAATTCCGCCAGCAATTCACCGATAGCTACGTCAGCGATCTGGAGCAGAGAGCTGCAAGGCTGACCCAGGCCTACAACGATGCGGGGTGGCAGGGATCAGTCACCGCTGGCGTTGAAGGTGCGCGCTTCGCGGTTGAGCTGGTTGGCGTCTTGACCGCAGTTCGTGGCACTGCGCAAGTTGCGGCTAAGCTACCCGATGCTGCCAAGCAGGTTGTCAATGTCATTGCTGAAGCTCCCGCATCCGGAGGTTGGAAAGCACAGGTCGGAGCTGTTGGTGATCTGGGTAAGCTTGAGGTTCCGGGTGGTGCAAAGGCAACAAGCAAGGTAATTGCTCAGTATGGGCCTATGAATCAAGGTCCACTACCCAAGGGAATCGCAGACACATTCCGTAGTGGAACTTATCATGAGGTTGTAACGACGGAGCCAACTAAGCTCTACCGAGTAATTAGTGATAATGGTAATCCGACAGGAGGGTACTGGACACGAACTAAACCGGAAGGTCCAGTTCAGTCAATTATTGACAGTGCGCTTGATCAAAAATGGGGAAATACAGCGACTAAAATTGTTGAAATGCAAGTGCCTATTGGTTCGCGGTTATTTGAAGGAGTCGCTGCTCCTCAGCGTGGTTTGGTTGGTGGTGGTAACCAGATTTACTTTGATAAGACTCTTAATCCACTAAAGTCGGACTGGATAAGGTAATGAGTGATTGTTATTGGGAAGAAATTCATGAGTTTAATTCATTGAATGAGTATCGTCGTTTTGTTCAATGGATTGAGAGTCAAGTGGAGCAGGGTATTTCTGAGGAGGTTATTGAGCTGGGGAAGCACTCTGGCGAATGGGATGACCGTTGGTTTAAGTGCAAGCTTTCAGGTAAAGTTTGGAAGTTATCCTGTCCTGATCCTGGATATTTTTCGGGGTCTTGGTTACCTGTTTGAGTTGTAGGAGTTCAGACTTAATCTGACATCGAGGAAAAGGGGATAGATTTATTTTTCCTACTTTAATTTTTTGCAGACTAACACTCCACGTCGACTTCGGGCGCTGATTGCGGACATTTCTTCAGGCCCAACCATCCAGTCTCTTGCATACAGGTAGTTCGGGGTCTGGCTTCATGCTGGGCTGCTTCCGTTCATTAGGGATGGTCTGAAATAGCCTACCGGAAACAGTCAAGGCGCTGAAACAGCTGGCAAGCTCGCCCGAATTCCGCCAGCAATTCACCGATAGCTACTTCAGCGATCTGCAGCAGAGAGCTGCAAGGTTGACCCAGGCCTACAACGATGCGGGGTGGCAGGGATCAGTCACCGCTGGCGTTGAAGGTGCGCGCTTCGCGGTTGAGCTGGTTGGCGTCTTGACCGCAGTTCGTGGCACTGCGCAAGTTGCGGCTAAGCTACCCGATGCTGCCAAGCAGGTTGTCAATGCCATTGCTGAAGCTCCCGCATCCGGAGGTTGGAAAGCACAGGTCGGAGCTGTTGGTGATCTGGGTAAGCTTGAGGTTCCGGGTGTTCCAAAAGCAACAAGTGGCCCAGTAGAGCTTAAGTTCGACAAAACTACTCGCAGTTGGACAACTCCCGCAGGGCTTGATTACGGGCAGGGTTCTATTCACGGAAATCGAGTGAAGCACGTTTTGGATCACGCAGCGCCGAATCCAAACAAAACAACACACAGTGTGTTTAATGTGGATCGGAAAGAAGTTTTAGGTCTGATCGATCAGGCGTGGCTTAAGAAAGGGGGCTCGGTGTCTGGAGATCCAGGTGCTTATATTGTTCCAATGGGGCGTGCTATCGGAACAGCTGGTGAAACCAGCATAAAAATAATCCTTCGACCAGGCACGAATAAGATAATTACTGCCTACCCTGTCAAGTAGAGGTTTAAAATGCTTTGTCCAAGATGTGAGCAGGGTGATATTTGCAGGGCTCAGATCAAGTCAAGTGGAAAGCTTGTGTATGTCTGTCAAGAATGTGAGGCGACATGGTTCTCGGCTGAGGCCATTGGAGTTGATGCTTTTGTAGACTTTGGGTCTTACATGGAGGAACTTGGCCTCCCGCCATTGTGGAGCTCTTTAGTTTTGCTGCCTGATTAGTTGGTTCAAAAGGAACTGCGTCAGCAGGGAAAATAAAGATTGAGCCCGGTGCAATACCTGATTCAAACGAAATTCGTGCAGGGCAAGGATTATCCGGCCTCGGTTGCGACGTTACTCACCAGACCACAGCGTCAGCCAAAGGTGTTCAAGGGCAGCGCACTGCGGATTTACATGTTGATGGGCTTGGTTCTATTGATGTGTATATGCCGCAGGATCTTGATCCGACCAAGATTGTTCGAGCGATAGAGAAGAAGTCAAACCAGGCCGGTGGAGTTCTTGTGCAGGCGGATTTGCCAAGTACTGATATGTCTTCTATTGCCTCCCGTATTTGGGGGAAAAATAATGCACAGAGGATAAAGATTATCTTTTTCCAGAAGCCTGACGGATCATTGGTTAGATTTGATCGACCGGTTGGAGGAGGTTAGTTATGCCTAAGTACTCATGCGTCTGTGGCTACGTTATGAACCTCTCTCAAGGGTGGTCTGACTACGAGTTGACTCTTATTCCTGAGTCAACAATAGAGGCGCTGGGGGATAGTCTGGACAGTGAGGATAAGCTTTCTTCTGATCAGCTATATCAAGCTCTCGATGAAGAAGCTATTACAGTTTATAGGTGTCCAAAGTGTAGAAGGCTGCACTTGGAAGAGGGGCCGAATAAATTCACTACTTATGTGGTTGAATAAATTTACCAAGCGAAAAGCCTCAGCCAAAGGGAAAGGACGAGAAAAGGGGGTGGATTTATTTTCTCCACTCTAACTTCAGCTATCGCGGAGTCGAAACGTGTAGGGGGGTATGCCAACCTCCCGAATCATCAGTCTGCCAGATGATTCAAGGAAGGGTGATCCGAACCTGCTGACCATGTCCTCGCAACTCGTTGGCCTTGTCGCGGCAGCGGCGGTGGATGGGGACATCGAGAAGGGCGCATGGATCGCGCAGAACGCGACGCAGTACAACTACCTCACCCATGCGCAGGAAGCTGAAAAAGACCGCGAGATGGAGGGCTGTAAGGAAGACAAACTCTGTCGAGTGGAGAAAGCAACGAAGTGGGCACTAATAGATGCCCAGCAAGACCTTGGCATCGTTGTTGGCGTTGGAGGTGGAATCGGGCTTTCGGCTGCAGAAACAGTCGAGGGTGTTCTCGAGCTGGTGCAACATCTGCCGGAAACAGTCAAGGCGCTGAAACAGCTGGCAAGCTCGCCCGAATTCCGCCAGCAATTCACCGATAGCTACGTCAGCGATCTGGAGCAGAGAGCTGCAAGGCTGACCCAGGCCTACAACGATGCGGGGTGGCAGGGATCAGTCACCGCTGGCGTTGAAGGTGCGCGCTTCGCGGTTGAGCTGGTTGGCGTCTTGACCGCAGTTCGTGGCACTGCGCAAGTTGCGGCTAAGCTACCCGATGCTGCCAAGCAGGTTGTCAATGCCATTGCTGAAGCTCCCGCATCCGGAGGTTGGAAAGCACAGGTTGGAGCTGTTGGTGATCTGGGTAAGCTTGAGGTTCCGGGTGGTGCAAAAGGGGGAACACTACCTAAAAAGACTATCGAAGAATTCTCTAGTGCAGGGAAGGTTCTTGATTCTGCTGACAAGTCTGGACAGCTAACAGTCGCAGGTAGAGCACTTCAAAAGCATGGAGGTCGTGAGGGTAGTTCATTCCCTGGGGCTAAAGGAAAACCGTCGGACATAAATACTCAGGGTCAAAAAATAGTAGATGAAATATTGAATAATCCTGCTAAAACCGTAACTCATAAGGAAACAGGACGATTTGGAAAAGTTATAGATATAACTGCTCCGGATGGCAGAGGGCTTCGTTATGACTCAGCCGGGAAATTAATCGGTTTCTTGGAACCCCCAAAATGAAAAAGCTGTCGGCCGTAATATCTAGCCCGTTAGATCGAGAAAATATTGTTTTTGAAATATGGTTTGAAGCAAGGCAAGTTGCCGAAGTCTCTCATGAGCCCGGCTGCCCGATAGAAATAGAAATTTATCCAGCTCCAGAAGGTGAAGCCTGGAAATTTGATCTAGATGAATTTAAGGCTATTTTGGAAAAGGCAATTATTAATTTGAAGTAAATATACCCAAGCCGGGGATATTTTCTTACTCCGCCGTAATCACCAAACACCCCTTCATCACTCGAACTTTAACGTTCTCGTTCACCTCAAACCCTGCTTGCTGTAGCCACAGCCACAGCCACAGCATCCTGATCCAGGGCACGGGCCGGGAGGTGGATTGGAACGGGAGCACCGGAGACGTTAAAAATCCACTGACGAGTACTCAAGTGCCAAATGACGTTCAAAAACAGCTCGGGGTGAGGCTTAGATGATATACGGGAATCCATTCTATTTTGCTCTTCAGTTTGATGTTGTTGAGTCTTGGAATGCGCAAGGTAACGAGTGGGGAATGGTGTATTCGCAGTCTATGTTGACGGCGCCAGGATCTTTTCGTTAGTTGATTCTGTCGAGTTGCGCACAGCATTTGAATTCTTCAAGAAGATGCCAATTGACGGAGTAGGGTTCGGACGTTCTGATGTTGCCGCGATCAAAGTATTCGAGAATGCGTATAAGTATTTTGTGGGCGATGGTGAGGCGCTAATAGAGGGGGTTCTTAGTTTAACTTGTACGGCGATGGGTGACAGCGGTCTCAATGTCTACCTGATGAGGTCACCTTCTGGAGATCGCGTCATATGGTCCTTAGACTGCGGTGTGATGGTCTCGGAATGCGTACTGGATACAGGGGCTTTTTCCGGTGTTGTTGGTGATATTCCACTAATATTCATGGGGTAAGTTCACAAAAATAGGGGGTGGACTGGAAAAGGGGGAATATTAATTTTCCCTGCTCTAATTTTGGGGGGAGAGCAGGCTTTATTTATCCATTGATTTTTTGGTCTTGTCAGATTAATTCAAATGGCGCTTTAGTCCTACGCCGGTTTGGGACTTATCCTAGCGGACTTATAGGCATCAACATTGTTTCCCTCGTGCACAATTCGCCGACTTCCCTGGCTTGTCGAGTTATCTTCAGTATCTGCTCTGGATATTGAGGATATGTTGTCTTTTCAAGTTCATGGGGTCGGAAGGAAATACAAGAACGAGAGGATTGTGCGGATGCACACGAAAGTAGTGTCACTCATGGCCAGTTCGGCCGTTTTTTTCATCCTGGCGGGATGCGCCTCCGAAACGTCGAGATCACTGCCGATCAAGCAGGTCGAGAGTGCCACTCGGCCTTACTCCGGAGTGCGTACGCCTATTTCTGTAGGCAAGTTCGACAATCGTTCGAGCTATATGCGCGGGATATTCTCCGACGGTGTGGATCGCTTGGGCGGGCAGGCGAAGACCATCCTGATCACGCATCTGCAGCAATCCAGCCGATTCAATGTCCTGGACCGGGACAACCTCGCGGAAAGCCGGCTCGAAGCTTCGATCACGGGCGAGGCCCAGCGTTTGAAGGGCGCTCGTTTTGTGGCGACTGGCGATGTGACCGAGTTCGGCCGAAAGGAAGTCGGCGACCGCCAGCTGTTCGGCATTCTCGGGCGCGGCAAGTCCCAGGTGGCGTATGCCAAGGTCGACCTGAATATCGTCGATGTGTCCACGTCGGAAGTCGTCTATTCCACGCAGGGCGCCGGCGAGTACTCGTTGTCGAACCGCGAGATCATCGGGTTCGGCGGCACGGCCAGTTACGACTCCACCTTGAACGGGAAGGTGCTGGATCTGGCCATCCGCGAAGCCGTCGAGGCGTTGGCGAAGGCGTTGGACAGTGGCAGCTGGGCAACGGTGGCTCGCCAGACAGAGGAGCTCCTGTGATGCGTATGGAATCAAGGGCGGCGCTGTTTACGCTGCTGCTGGCGGTCTGTGCGGGCCTCGCCGGCTGCGCCGGACCGCAGCCGCTGTACCAGTGGGAGGGCTACCAGACCCAGGTTCGCGAGTACTTCAAGGGAGAGCCTCGGGAGGCCCAGGTCGAGGCGCTTGAGCAGGGGCTGCAGAAGATCAGGGCCAAGGGCGGCGCTGTGCCGCCGGGCTACCACGCCCAGTTGGGCTTGCTCTATAGCAGCATGGGTCGCGATGACCAGATGGTGCAGCAGTTCGAGACGGAAAAGGCGCTCTTCCCCGAGTCCACCGCCTATATGGACTTCCTGCTGGACAACGCCGGGCAAGGAGGCAAGCCATGACGTTCCGTCTACTGAAAGGCGTGGCCTGCGTGACCCTCGCCATGGTGTTCGCCGGCTGTGCCGAGGTCAGGACCATCGACTACTCGGCCTTCAAGGAAAGCCGGCCGCGCTCGGTGGTGGTATTGCCACCGCTGAACGAGTCGCCGGATGTACAGGCAACGTACGGGCTGCTTTCCCAGGTCACGGTGCCGCTGGCGGAGGCGGGCTACTACGTGCTACCGGTGACGCTGGTGGATGAGACCTTCCGGCAGAACGGCCTGACGACGCCTGGGGATATCCATCAGGTGGAGCCTGCGAAGCTGAGGGAAATATTCGGGGCGGACGCCGCCCTGTATCTCTCGGTCAAGGAGTACGGCACCAGTTACAAGCTGATCGCCAGCGAGACGGTGGTAACCGTCAGCGCCAAGTTGGTCGACACCAGGACCGGAGTCGCGCTCTGGACGGGCAGCGCACGGGCTTCCAGCGAAGAGAACAACCAGAACAGCGGTGGTCTGGTGGGCATGCTGGTGGCCGCTGCGGTCAAGCAGATCATCAACAGCGTCCAGGAGGATGCGGCATACCCGATCGCCGGCCTGGCGGCCGGGCGTTTGCTGCTTCCCCGGCAACCCGCTGGCATCCTGCATGGGCCTCGCTCACCCCACTACATGACCGACTAGGGCATCGTGGCTCTATGAAGCAAGCCCCCGCCGAATCACCTCGGCGGGGGCCTCTTTATGGGGGCAGTTCTTTAGTTCGCTGCATCCAGCAACCGCAGCACCGCCTTCTCCCCGCTGTCCAGCGCGCTTTCCACCAGCGCGGGTAGCTGCCGTCGTCGGACGGAAATGGGGACAGATTTATTCTCCCTACTCCAATTTGGGGGGAAGAGCAGGCTTTATCTATCCATGGAGAGAGAATCTAGTCCCCTCTCTCGCAGACACGAAACCCACCAACTCGTCCGTCAAACGTTGGGCTTCGCTGCGCTCTGCACCAACCTGAAAAGACCGGTACGCACAGGTGCTGTGTTCGTCCCCTTCCCGAACGCGCGACACTTTGACAAGCGCTGCGTGGTCAATTCCGGTCATTCGTAAGACACGTCTGCATCCTCCAACTGAACCTGCTGCCCCGCCATCACATCCAGCACCCTCTGCCGGTCATCGGTGCCGAGCTGGTTCAGTGCGTTGTTCACGTCCGATAGCCAGACGTCGTGTGAGCTGGTCTTCACCGTGTTATCCAGGATCAGGCGTTTCTGGAAGATCCAGAAGTTCGACCAGTCGTACCAGTCGGGCAGGGCATCGAAGGCCTTGTTGGGGTTGCCGGTGCGCATGAATTGGGACGTGTACTGGGTGAACTTGGCGGATAGCGCGGTGCGCTGGCCTTGGTTGGCGGTGGTGCTGATGAAGCGCAGCAGGTCCTGCTGCGGTGCCACGGGGAAGTTACCGAAGAGGAAGGGCAGGTCCATGCCGTGCACTGCGCCGAAGGCTTCCTGCCAGGGGGCTGGCGAGTCGTCCCAGTCGAAGTTGTAGCGGTAGATGCTGCCTTGCAGCAGGCGCAGGTAGCGGCAGATGTTGTCCACCGTCAGGTCCACGCCCAGGCTCAGGGCGCGGTGCACCGGGCGGTAGGTGGGGTAGAGCTCCGGTTTGACGATGTCGGTGATGGCGAGGCTGGCAGGGTTCTGGTTGTTGACCATGTCCCACATCTGCGCGTGGCTGGGTTTGTAGTAGCGGAGCAGTTCGCCGGCGAAGTAGGTGCCTTCGTCCTTGGTGGTGCCGAGGATCATCGGCACCTTGTGGTAGCCGCCGGCGATGAGGTCGACGTAGCCGGCCCAGGGAATCACGTGGCCGTCGGTGAAGTGGCCCATGACAACGGGCGTCGGCGTATGGCGCACGATGTCGGCCGCCGGCAGCCCCCTCAGGAAGCTGCGAACCCAGGTCGGGCCCTGGCTTGCGCGATAGGCCGCCGCCTGCAGCTTGTCGCTGGCATAGCCCTTCTCCACTAGCAGGCCGTCGATCATGTCGTTGGATTGCCGCTCGCCCAGGGCCTTGGGGTAGGCGTTGGGCAGGCCGGACATGCAGATCATTCGGTCCACCAGCGAATCGGCCAGGGGGGATTGCAACAGGCCCCAGGCATTGATGCAGCCGGCGGATTGCCCGGCGATGGTGACGCTGTTCGGATTGCCGCCGAACTGGGCGATGTTGTCGCGCACCCATTCCAGGCCCTTGATCAGGTCCAGGGTTACGTAGTTACCAGAGTCGTCTTTGGCGTTGCCTTCTTGCAGGGCGGAGTTGTACAGCCAGCCCAGGCTGCCGAGGCGGTAGTTCACCGTCACCACCACCGCGTTGGCGTTGCGGGCGAAGTTGGCGCCGTTGTAGAGCAGTTCCGAGCCAGCACCCTTGAGGTTCGAGCCGCCGTGTATCCAGAACAGCACGGGCAGGTTGCTTTCAGTGCTCTTTGGTCGCCAGACGTTGAGGTAGAGGCAATCTTCCGAGCCAATGGGTTGGCCGAAGGTGGTCGGGTTGGGTGCTCCAAAGAAGCTGCCCAGTTGCGAACAGATGTTGGCGAACTGGCTTGCAGGACGCACGCCGGTCCAGGTCGCGGGGTCGCGAGGCGCCTTCCAGCGCAGCTCCCCAACGGGCGGCGCCGCATAGGGAATGGCGCGCCAGGACTGGGTGTTGTTGGCATCAGTCACGCCCTGCACTTGAGCGCCGCCCAGGGAAGTGATCGAGCGTGTGAGGGACTGGTTGTCGGCGCCTTGACTCAGCTGGGAGAGGGCGGAAAGCACCAGTATCGAGCTGCCGAACAGGCAGCCACGGAAACGCAGCTTTGCAATCGAATTCATTGTTGTTATCTCGATTCGAGCCACTGGATTGGCGGAGCGCTGACTGTTCTAGCCCCGCCGTCGGGTCCATGTGAGTCCAACTGCGAATCCCGAATACGGATATGGCACTCGGGTGCCAGTACTAGTCAGGCTGTGCCCTTCGGTCAAACGCTGGAGCCCCCCGAACCGCTGACCGGTTGGTCACATGTCGTGTCGGAGGAATGAACCGAAGCTGGCGAATTTCTGACCAAAACCGCCGGCCTTTGACGAACTTTTCACACATTCACAGTCATATTCCCTGCTTTTCGATCAGATGGACTGGTCAAGGCTCGACTAGGGCGGATGTCTATGAAGTTCGATCTAAACAACACTGGCGAGCGTCGGTTCGACTGGGCCGGGCTCGGCTGGCTCTTTCTCTTCTTCTGGTATTTCTCGGGTGTCACGCAGCTCCTGATTCAGGTCACCGGTACCAGCGGCTTCACCGGCTTTCGCCAGGCGTTCCTGCTGAGCGGACTGTGGCTGATCCCGGTGCTGTTGTTCCCGGGGCGCACGCGGACCGTCGCGGCGGTCATCGGCGGGCTACTCTGGCTGGCCTCTCTGCCGGCCTTCGGTTACTTCCTGGTATACGGCCAGGAGTTCTCCCAGAGCGTCATCTTCATCATGTTCGAATCGAACGTGGCCGAAGGCTCGGAATACCTGGCCCAGTACTTCGCCTGGTGGATGGTGCCGGCGTTTCTTGGCTATGCACTGGGCGGTGTATTGCTGTGGACGCGGCTGCGTCCGGTCTATCTGCCACGAAACAAGGCGATGGTTGCGAGCCTGGCACTGCTGGCGGCGCTGGTGGGCTATCCGGCGGTCAAGCAGGGACTTGGCAACGATACCTTCGCGGCGGCGCGCGACAGTTTCGAGAAGCGCATGGAGCCGGCAGTGCCCTGGCAGTTGCTGGTCGGCTATCGCCAGTACCGCCAACAACTGGCGGACATGCATGACTTGCTGGAGAACAGCGCCAATATCGCTCCCCTGGCCAACCTGCAGGACGCCAATGCCGGGCTGCCGGCGACCCTGGTGCTGGTGATCGGCGAATCCACCAATCGTCAGCGGATGAGCCTCTATGGCTATCCGCGTGCGACCACGCCGAAGCTCGACCGCATCCGTGACCAGCTGGACGTCTTCGACAACGTCATCACACCGCGCCCCTACACCATCGAAGCCCTGCAGCAGGTTCTGACCTTCGCCGACGAGCGCAATCCAGACCTCTATCTGACCAAGCCTTCGCTGCTGAACATGATGAAGCAGGCCGGGTACAAGACCTACTGGATCACCAACCAGCAGACCCTGACCAAGCGCAACACCATGCTCACCACCTTCTCCAAGCAGGCGGACGAGCAGTTCTACCTGAACAACAACCGCAACCAGAACGCGCGCCAGTACGACGACGACGTGCTCCCGCCGTTCGAGAAGGTGCTGGCCGACCCTGCGCCGCGCAAATTCATCGTGGTGCACCTGCTGGGCACCCACATGAGCTACCAGTACCGCTATCCGCCGGAGTACGACCGCTTTACCGATCGCCAGGGCGTTCCGGACTCGGTCACCGACGATCAGCTGCCCACCTACAACAGTTACGACAATGCCGTGCTCTTCAACGACCACGTGGTTTCCAGCCTGATCGAGCGCTTCTCCGGCAGTAACTCCAACGGCTTCCTGCTCTACCTCTCCGACCACGGTGAGGCGGTGTTCGACCCTGAGCAGCCGGACGTCCTGGGGCGCAATGAGGCGGCGCCTACCGCGCCCATGTACACCATCCCCTTCATGCTTTGGCGCTCCCCGCAATGGCGAGCCGCCCATCCACGGGAGCTGTCCTCCAGCCTGCAGCGGCCCTACAGCAGCTCCAGCTTCATCCATACCTGGGCGGATCTGGCCGGTATCGGCTTCGATGACTTCGACCCCAGTCGCAGTGTGGTCAATGCCCGCTTCCAGCCGCGCCCGTTGCTGATCGGCGACCCCTATCAGCCGAAGACGCTGATCGACTTCAGCCTGATCAAGCCCAAAACCAAGGCGCCCGATATGGAAGTGGTCAGCGGGGAGCGTGAACCGACTGGCAGAAAGGCTCCGCCGGGTTGACCGCCGGGGCGTTTTTGTCTGTAGTTCGCCTTCGCCGGACTACGGCGCCCCGTCACTCCCTCTGCAAGGACATCCCATGGCCGGAGCCAGCCTGCTGACCCTGATCGACGACATCGCGACCCTGCTCGATGACGTCTCGGTAATGACCAAAGTCGCCGCGAAGAAAACCGCGGGTGTCCTGGGCGATGACCTGGCGCTGAACGCCCAGCAGGTCAGCGGCGTGCGGGCCGAGCGCGAGTTGCCGGTGGTCTGGGCGGTGGCCAAGGGTTCCCTGGTGAACAAGGCCATCCTGGTGCCCGCAGCCCTGCTGATCAGCGCCTTCATTCCCTGGGCGGTGATCCCGCTGTTGATGCTGGGCGGCGCTTTCCTCTGCTTCGAAGGCTTCGAGAAGCTGGCGCACAAGTGGCTGCACAGCGACGAGGAAGACGCGCAGCACCATGCGGAGCTGGCCGAGGCCGTGGCCAACCCGGAAGTGGATCTGGTGGCCATGGAGAAGGAAAAGATCAAGGGCGCCATCCGCACCGATTTCATCCTTTCCGCCGAAATCATTGTCATCACCCTGGGGACGGTGGCCGATGCCGCCTTCGGCAGGCAGGTGGCGGTTCTCGTGGGCATCGCGCTGATCATGACGGTGGGCGTGTATGGCCTGGTGGCCGGCATCGTCAAGCTGGATGACCTCGGTTTCTACCTGGTGCGCCAGGCCAGCTCGACGGCACAGGCCATCGGCCGCGCCATCCTTGCCGCCGCACCCTGGATGATGAAGGGGCTGTCGGTACTGGGAACCGCTGCAATGTTCCTTGTGGGGGGCAGCATCATCCTCCACGGCATCCCTGCGGCCCATCATCTGCTGGAGCCGGTGCTGGCCGCGGTTGGCGGCTTTGCCTGGCTGGTACAGATTCTGGTGGATGGCCTGGCAGGTATCGCTGCCGGTGCGCTGGTTCTGGCCGGGGTGAGCCTGGTGAAGAAGGTGCTGTCGGCCGTGAAGGGCTGAACTATTGGCTGTACGGGGGGCCAAGGGCAGATGCGCCGCCTTTGGCGATTGAATTGGCTCTGTCTGCGTTAGCTGTTGCGAGAAATTGACCATCGGGCCAAGAGCCTTGTAGGAGCTGGCTTGCCAGCGAAACGCGGCCATTCGCTGGCAAGCCAGCTCCTACGGGCAATGCAGACATAGCCATTGAAATCCCGCCACAGTGTTTCGACGCTGATGCGGCGCGATTCCTGGGGCTTTGGGCTAGGCTGAAAATCCGTACCCCGGGTTTGCCAACATGCTCGACATCCCACCTGAGGACGACTTCTGGCGGGATGCCAAACAGGACAAGTCGCAAGCGCCCGAACTCGGCTCGGCCTTGGAGGCGCGGGCCCGCAGCGGTATGCCGATGCGCGGTTTCTGCCTGAAGAAATGCCAGTTGGCGGGCCTCGATCTGGTGCACCGTGGCAGCCACACCGGGTACGACCTTTCCGGAAGCGATTTCTACCGCGCCAATTTGCGCGGTGCCCATCTGTTCGCCATAAACCTGCGCGGCGCCTCGCTGATGAAGGCCGATCTACGTGATGCCAACCTGCACTGCGCCGACCTGCGTGACGCCAATCTGCTCGGGGTGAAGCTCGACGGTGCCCGTCTGGATAACGTGGTCTGGGACGAGCGGGTGCTACAGGAACGCGAGGCCCGTGACGCCTGCAAGAACAGGCAGCCGGCGTTGATGCTGGACTTCCTGCAACAGGCCGAGGAGGTCTATCGCAACCTGCGCATTCATCTGGAGAAGGCCGGGTTGTTCGAGGAAGCGGGGCGCTTTTTCTATCGCGAAATGGTCATGCGCCGCCTGCAAATGCCGCGTTGGTCAGCCCAGCGGCTGTTTTCCTGGCTGGTGGACCTGTTCTGCGGCTACGGCGAGCAGCCCCTGCGCGTGGTGCTGTTTTCCCTGGGCTTCGTGCTGTTCTGCGCGCTGCTTTATTTCCTGACGGGGATTCACCACGGCGATGTGCGGCTGGCCTTTTCCCTGGAGCAGGACCTGTTGACCAACCTCGAGGAGCTGGGCGCCTGCATGTACTTCAGCGTGGTGACCTTCACCACGCTCGGCTACGGCGACATCGCGCCGCTTGGCTTGTCGCGACCGCTGGCTGCCTTCGAGGCCTTCGTCGGCAGCTTCACCATGGCGCTGTTCGTGGTGGTGTTCGTGAAGAAGATGACGCGCTGAGGCTTTGTCCGAAAGACGGCTTATTGCTGAAAAACCTGGAAATCAGTCCTTCGGCTTGAACGCGCAGTAGCCGGGGCGCGGGCCGATTCTCGGGTGGTTTCGGCAGGTATCCGGGCGCTTGTCGTACACGGTGCACAGGCGACTCTTGCGGTCGAGGAAGTAGCAATCGTTGTTGCCCATGCGGGTGAGCGTGAAAATGCCGGACTTCTGGTTGAAGCGCTCCACCACGCCGTCCTTCATCAGCCTTTTCGCGATGTTCTTCGGCGGTTCGCCACGCTCGAACTCGGCCACCAGTTCCAGGCGGATCAAGTCGTTCAGGCGCGCTTCGACCGGCATGGTGCAGCAGCTGGAAACGCATGCGTGGCACATGGTCTTTTCGTATTTGATCCAGGTGTCCGTCCGGTCGAGGTCGGCACCGACGATCATCATGGTCTTCATGGTCGGCGAGCAGGCTAGGTTAGAAGGGCGGGCATCATAGCGATGTCGGTGAAAAAGTGAACAGTTTCCCGTCGGGGAACGCGAAATTTCCCTTTGTCTCAGCGGATTTGTGTCTATACGACACCGGGTTGTAGGAATCTTCTGTGTCTGTGAGCCAGGACTCAGGCGTCTCTATTGGGACGATGCCGGTTTCCTGTAGCTTCCGGCCGTTCGTGGCTGCGATGGATGCGGCCCCAGTGCTCAATCATCCGGGTAATCGCTGCATGCAATGGATCTTCATGCTGGTTGGCCTGGCCTTCGGGGCCGGGATTGATGAAAGCGTCACCGGAGCCCTGCTCGGCGGCCTGATGGGGCTGGGGCTGGGGCAGGCTATCCGCCTCCAGTGGCTGACGCGGGAAAATGCCGAGCTGCGCAAGTCGCTCGCCAGTTTTGCCGCACGGTTCGACAAGGGCACCCAGGCCATCCATGAGCGCCTGCTCAAGGTGGAGCAGGGAAGGGCGCAGTCGGCCGAGACAGCACCGCCTCAGGCTGTCGAACCCGCCGTGCCGGTTGCCAAAGCCGCGCCCGAGACCGTGGTCGAAGACGATGCCGACCTCGTCTGGGAACTGCCGGCGGATGTGCTGGCCGAGCCTGCGGCTGCCGCATCGCCAGCGCCCACACCTGCACCAGCGGCTGCGGCGCCCGCTGACGCCTGGGGCCGGGAAGCCCGCCCCGCTGTTCCTCCCAAGGCGCCGCCGCGTCCGCCGAAACCCCGCGAACCTTCTCTGCTCGAACGGGGCTTCGCCGCTGCCCGTAACTGGCTGTTCGGCGGCAACACCGTGCTGCGCATCGGCGTCGTGCTGCTGTTCCTCGGCCTGGCCTTCCTGCTGCGCTACGCCACCGAAGGCATGGTGGTGCCCGTGGAGCTCCGCTACGCCGGCGTGGCCCTGGCCGCCATCGCGCTGCTAGGCCTTGGCTGGTGGCTGCGCAGACGCAATCCCAGTTATGGCTTGATGCTTCAGGGCGCCGGCATTGCCGTGCTCTACCTGACGGTGTTCGCTGCCATGCGCCTGCATCCGTTACTGGACCCGAAGATGGCCTTCGGGCTGCTGGTCGCGGTAACCCTGTTTTCCGCCATCCTCGCCGTGGCCCAGGACGCCCTGGGCCTGGCCGCTGCCGCCGCGCTTGGCGGATTCGCCGCGCCCATCCTCACCTCCAGTGGCAGTGGCAACCATGTGGCGCTGTTCAGCTATTTCGCGCTGCTCAACGCCGGCATCTTCGCCATTGCCTGGTTCAAGGCCTGGCGTCTGCTCAACCTGATCGGCTTCGTCGGCACCTTCGGTATTGGATTTGCCTGGGGCCTGCGTTCCTACCAGCCGGAGCTTTTCGCCAGCACCGAACCTTTCCTGGTGTTGTTCTTCCTGATGTATGTCGGCATCGGTCTGCTGTTCGCCCGGCGCAAGCTGGCAGAGGCGATGGACGCGCCGGCGGAGCGGGACGAGCTGTTGCGCTGGTCGGCGCGCCAGGGCGACACGGTGGACGGCACGGTGCTGTTCGGTCCGCCGATCATCGGCTTCGGCCTGCAGGTGGCACTGATCCGCCATATCGAGTTCGGCGCGGCCTTCAGCGCGCTGGCCCTGGGGCTGTTCTACATCGTTCTGGCACGGGTCCTGGCCGGCCGTACCGCCGGGCGCGCCTTGCTGCTGGTGGAAACCTGTCTGGCCCTCGGTGTGGTGTTCGGCAGCCTGGCCATCCCGCTGGGGCTGGATGCGCGCTGGACTTCCGCTGCCTGGGCGGTGGAAGGCGCTGGCATCTACTGGCTTGGTCTGCGCCAGGGTCGGCCGCTGGCGCGGGCCTTCGCGCTGTTGCTGCAGTTCGGCGCCGCGATTGCTTTCCTCGGCGGGCTGCGCACCGGCGCCTATACATTGCTCGACGGTTCGCCCCTGGGCGCCCTGATGCTGGGCGCGGCACTGCTGTTCGTGTTCTGGCAACTGCGCCAGGCGCCAGATGACGCTGCCACCGACCTGGAGCAACGCCTCTCGCCGGCTCTCGCTTGTGCCGGGCTGGCGTTCCTTTATCTGATGGCGCCGCTCGCCTTCGCGGCGGAAGGCACCGCCATTGCCTGGGCACTGGCCGGGCTGGCGACGCTTTTCGTCGGGTTGCGACTGAACTCGCGCACCTTCCTCTTCAGCGCGTTCGCCGTGCAGTTGCTCGGCGGCGCGATCTTCTTGCTCGACCTGGACGGCTCGGGCCTGGGCAGCGGCTCCATGCCGGGCTGGCGTGGGCTGATGGTGGCGTCGCTGATCGGTCTGGCGCTGATCGCCGGGATGATCCTGGCTGCTCGCCACCCGCTGGCACGCAGCGATGCGCGATTGTTGCGTGGTCTGTCGCTGGTGCTGCTGGCGGGGCTGGTTTTCGTCAACCTGGCGGTGCTCTTCGTGTTGCCTTGGCGCACCGCCGCTGGGGTCTGGGCCGGCAGCGGTCTGCTGATCCTCTGGCTCAGCTTGCATCTGCAACAGCGCGCCGGGTTCTGGTTCGGTCTGTTCCTGCAATTGTTGGCTGGCATGAGTTTCCTCGCGGTAAGTCCGCTTCTACTGGGCGAGCTGAGTAGCGAAGGCCTGCGACCGCTGGCCCACGCCGGTTTCTGGACGCCGACCGTGCTCGCTCTGGCAGCCTTCGTCGGTGCCTGGCGCTTACAGCGTGCCGCCCGTGCGGAAGCGGCATTGGGCGGGCTGAGCCTCGCACATCTGGCCCAATTGCTGCTGGCCTGGAGTGCCGGCTGGTGGGCGCTGGCCTGGCTGGCGGAGATCGCGCGCTTTGCCAAGCCTGAACTGCAAGTGCCCCTGGCCCTGTTGCTGGCGGCGGCCAGCGTCGCCTTCACCACCTGGCTCGCGGGGCGCGAGCAGTGGCGTGCACTGGCCTTGCTCTGCCTGGTGCTGGCGCCTGCCGGCGTTGTGGCGCTGGCGGTTGCCTGGGAGCCGCAGTATCACCCGGCAGCCAGCTTCGGCTGGGCCGGTTGGGGTGCCCTGTTCGTCGTGCACGTGCTGGCCCTGCGCAGGTTGGATGACATCTTGCCCGCGGGGGCACGTAGTGCCGCCCATGTGCTGGGCTGCTGGTTGCTGCTCAGCGTGCTGGCGCTGGAGTTGCGCTACCTGTTGATGCTGCTCTCCGAGCAATACAACGCCTGGCGCTGGCTGGGTTGGGCCCTGCTGCCGAGCGCCTGGCTGTTGCTTGTGGCTCTGCGTCCGCGCCTGCCTTGGCCGGTGGCGGCTTATCCGCGTGAATACCGTTTGTGGGCGTCGTTGCCGCTGGCGCTGCTGATGCTCGCCTGGTTCTGGATCGCCAACGCCTGGAGCGATGGAGCAGCCGAACCGCTGCCGTACCTGCCGCTGCTCAACCCGCTGGAGCTGGGCCTGCTGTTCGCGCTGCTGGGTATCTGCCTCTGGCTGCGTGACTGCCTGCCGCAGTTCGGTGTGCGCGCACTGCCGGCATGGCTGCCCCAGGGCGTGGCCGGTGTATCGCTGTTCGCCCTGGCGACCGCGGCGGTGTTCCGCTGCGCGCACCATTGGGGTGGCGTGCCCTATCAACTGGAAGCACAACTGGATTCCATGCTGGTGCAGGCTGGCCTGTCCATCGTCTGGACCAGCATCGCCCTGGGCCTGATGGTTGGCGGTCACCTGCGGGCGCGGCGCGAACTCTGGCTGGTGGGCGCGGCGTTGATCGCGTTGGTGGTGGCCAAGTTGTTCTTCGTCGAACTGGGCAATCGCGGTGGCCTGGAACGCATCGTGTCTTTCATTGGCGTCGGCGTCCTGCTGCTGGTCGTCGGCTACTTCGCGCCGCTGCCGCCAAAGCGCGCGGAATCTCAACAGGAACAGGTCAACGCATGATCGGATTGTCTTGTCTGCGCCGCCCCGGCCTGGCCTTGCTGGCCAGCCTGGGATTGCTCTGCCAGCCGCTGCTCGCCGCTGAACAGCCAGACGACTTCACTACGCGCGTCGAGCTGCGGCTGGACGGGCAGGGCCCCTGGTATCGCATGGACCTACCCATGGCCCTGCACTTCGCCGCGCAGCATGCCGACCTGCGCGACCTACGCGTGTTCAACGCCGAGGGCGAGTCCCTGGCCTATGCCCTGACTCGCAGCAGCGCAAGCGAACGCCGTGCCCGTCACGAACAGACCGTACGCTGGTTCCCCTTGCGTGGTCCGGCGGACGGGAGTGGTGCCTTGCCCAGCGTAAGGATCGAGCGCAGTACTACCGGAACGGTCGTGCAGGTGGTGCCGGAGAATCCCGTGGCCGAAGGTGAGCAATTGCGTGGCTGGTTGCTGGACGTCAGCGGTGTGGGAGCTCCGCTGGAGAAGCTCAGTCTGGAGTGGAACAGCGCAGCTGACGGCTTCCAGCACTTCAGCATCGAGGCCAGCGATGACCTGCAACATTGGGAGTCATGGGGTGATGGACAGGTGGCGCGCCTGTCGTTCGCCGATCAACGCATCGACCAGCGCGAAGTGGCCCTTCCCGGGCGTTCCGCGCGGTACCTCAGGCTTCTCTGGCAGAGCCCTCGGCACGCGGCGGAACTGACTGCGGTGAAGGTATCGAGCGCCAGCCGCGAAAGCCTGCCGGCGGCCATGGCCTGGTCCGCGCCGCTGGACCCGGTCAGCAGCAAGGCCGGCCAGTACATCTGGGACCTGCCGCTGGGGTTGCCCATCGAGCGCCTGCGCGTTGCCGTGGAGCGGCCCGGCAGCCTGCTGCCGGTGCAGGTGGAGGCTCGCCGCGATGGCGCTCCGCAATGGCAGCCGGTAATGTCCGGCCTGCTTTACCGGTTACCGCAGGACGGAAAGGAGGTCGCCCAGGAGGAGCTGGACCTGCCGGGATGGATGGCGATCAAGCAGCTGCGCCTGACGGTTGATCAGCGTGCCGGCGGCTTCGGCCAGCAGGTACCCCGTCTGGAAGTGGGCATGCATGCCACCCAGGTGGTATTCCTCGCTCGTGGCAATCCGCCGTTCACGCTCGCCCTGGGCAATCTTGAGGCCAGCCGCGCGGAACTGCCCCTGTCCACGCTGGTGCCGGGTTTCGACAGCGCCAGTCTGGAGAAGATGGGGCGCGCCGAAGCAGTGGCGATTCCTGCGCAGACTGGCGTCCATCCGGCAGAGCGGCAGGCGGCCGGTCAGATCGTCTGGAAACGTGTCGGCCTCTGGGCCGTCCTGCTGCTGGGTGTCGGTCTATTAGGGGGCATGGCGTTCAGCTTGCTGCGTCGCCCGGCGGCGCGGTCTTGATGAATTGCGAATGACCATACGGTGATAGTGGCTTTTTGATGTATCTTTGTTCGGTCATTCCAAAGGCCGCAGCAGGCGGCTCCACGTCAGGTCAGGACGATCAGGTGCCCAGCCTTCAGCCGCTCCATCCGGAACCCTTGCCCCCAATTGCCGTGCCCTCCGGGGAGCTGCGTTGAACACCTGCCTGGCCAGTGGATGGAGCTTCAGCGGGCCGGTGGCGCTGACCATTGCCGTCGGTATCGGCGTGGTGTTCATAGCGCTCTGGGTCCGCCGCCAGCCTCATTTTCCTGGTCGCGAAAGCTTTCTCGTCCTGCATGCCGGCATCTGTTGGTGGCTTGCGGCCGCCTGCCTGGAGCTGGCAGCGCAGGGTCCGCAGTGCAAGGTCTTCTGGGCCAGCATGGCCTGGCCGGGCATTATCGGCGTACCGACCTTCTGGGCCGTGTTTCTCTGGCAGTACGTCAACAGCATCCGTGAACCCCTGAGCCCGCGAGCCTTCCTGCTCCTGGGTATTGGTCCGCTGGTCGCCTCCGCCATGGCCCTTAGCAACCCCTGGCACCAACTGTTCTACGGCCCCGGCACCCTGCCGGCGGACGATACGCTGGGGGCGGCGATCCGCTACGACCATGGGCCGCTCTTCGATGCCGTGGCCGTCTACGTCTACGTGTTCATGGTTTTCTGCCTGGCCGTGGTGACCCGCGCCGCCCTGGCCAGCCATGGCCTGCACCGCCGTCACTATCTGGCATTCGTGCTGGTCACCTGCGTGCCCTGGGGCGTCAACCTGAGCTACGTCGTTTACGGCTGGACCTTGTTCGGCTTCGACCCAACGCCTTTCAGCTTCGCCTTCACCCTGGTGGCCTTCACCTTCCTGATTCTCGGCGTTCGTCTTTTCGACCTGGTGCCGGTGGCGCGCCATCTGCTGCTGGAGGAGCTGCCCGACCCGGTGCTGGTGGTTGACCCCAAACGCCGGGTGATCGATGCCAACCCCGCCGCACTGACACTGGCCGGGCAACCCGTGGGCTGGCAGGGCATGGCGCTCTCCAGGTGGCCGGTGTATGGCCTGGAGCTGGAAGCGATGCTGGTGGCGGGGGAGAAGGAGATGCTGCTGGTCCCGGCCAGTTCTTCGCGCTACTTCGAGGTCCGCTCCCGCGATATCGAGCGGGTGACCCGCAGCGGCACATCGATTCTCGGACAGATGCTCTACCTGCGTGACATCACCGAGCGCCACTGCAGTGAACTCAAGCTGGCTGAGGCCCTCGCGACCAGCGAAGAACGCCTGCGTACCATCACTCGTCTGCATGAACAGTTGCAGGAGCAGGCGCTGCGGGACCCGCTGACCGGTCTCTACAACCGCCGACATCTCGGCGAACTGTTCGCTCGCGAGCAGGCTCGCAGCCAGCGTGAGCGCACGCCCATCGCCCTGGCATTGATCGACCTCGACCACTTCAAGCAACTCAACGACCGTCACGGTCACCTGGTCGGCGACGATGTGTTGCGCGCGGTGGCCATCCATCTCACCGGCAACCTGCGCGGCAGCGACGCGGTATTCCGCATTGGCGGTGAGGAGTTCCTCCTGCTGCTGCCCGGCGCCAGCGGCGATGAGGCGTACGCGCGGTTGCAGGCGCTCTGCCAGGCACTTGCCGGCCTACCGCTGCCGACCCGGGAAGGGCCAGTGTCGGTGACCCTGTCCGCCGGCCTGGCGGTCTGGCCGATGCAGGGCCAGACCCTGGAAGAGCTGATGCAGGTGGCCGATGCCGCGCTCTACGAGGCCAAACGCAACGGCCGTAACCAGGTGCGGAGACTCGCCGCGAACGATGTCGGCTGACCGCTGAACCAGTGGCTGACACCGGCGTCAGATATTTTCGTGGCCTGTGTGGCCCGCATTCACTGCCGATTCAGCACCTTCCATCCCGCTGAGAGGCAATGCCATTCGACTCGCGCTAAACTGCGCGCATTTTTCCACCCTCCGGAGCCATTCCATGTCCCGCGTTACCCTGAGTCGCTACCTGATCGAGCAGACCAGAAGCCACAACACCCCTGCCGATCTGCGCTTCCTCATCGAGGTTGTCGCGCGCGCCTGTAAGGAAATCAGCCATGCGGTGTCCAAGGGCGCGCTGGGCGGCGTGCTCGGCAGCATGGGCACCGAGAACGTGCAGGGCGAAGTGCAGAAGAAGCTGGACGTAATGTCCAACGAAATCCTGCTCGAAGCCAACGAGTGGGGCGGTCACCTGGCCGGCATGGCCTCCGAGGAAATGGACAACGCCTACCAGATCCCCGGCAAGTACCCCAAGGGTGCCTACCTGCTGGTATTCGACCCGCTGGACGGCTCCTCCAACATCGACGTCAACGTGTCGGTAGGCACCATCTTCTCCGTGCTGCGCTGCCCTGAGCAGTACCTGTCGCAGAACGACAGCCTGGACGAAAAGGCTTTCCTTCAGCCGGGTGTTCAGCAGGTTGCCGCCGGTTACGCCATCTACGGTCCGCAGACCATGCTGCTGCTGACCCTGGGCGACGGCGTGAAGGGCTTCACCCTGGATCGCGAGCTGGGCTCCTTCGTGCTCACCCACGACAACATCCGCGTGCCGGAAACCACCGCCGAATTCGCCATCAACATGTCCAACCAGCGCCACTGGGAAGCCCCGGTAAAGCGTTACGTCAGCGAGATGCTGGCCGGTAAGGAAGGCAACCTGGGCAAGAACTACAACATGCGCTGGATCGCCTCCATGGTGGCCGACGTGCATCGTATCCTCACCCGCGGTGGCATCTTCATGTACCCCTGGGATGCCCGTGAGCCGGAGAAACCCGGCAAGCTGCGCCTGATGTACGAGGCCAACCCGATGTCCTTCATCATCGAGCAGGCCGGCGGCGCTTCCACCGATGGTCGCCAGCGCATCCTCGACATCCAGCCGACCTCCCTGCACCAGCGCGTGCCCGTCTTCCTCGGTTCCAAGGAAGAAGTCGCCCGCGTCACCGGTTACCACCAGGAGTAACCGTGCAGCCCTGGCAGCCGTTGCTGGACTGGTGGTTTGGCCCCGAGGCCTCCGCCAGCCAGACCGCCGCAGCGCGCCAGGGGCTGTGGTTCGGCAAGAAGGACCATCAGGACGCCGAAGCCCGCGAGCGCTTCGGTGGCCTGGTTGAACAGGCACTCGATGGCGGTCTCGCCAACTGGGCCGAACGGCCGGACGGCTGGCTGGCGCTGGTGCTGCTGCTGGACCAGCTGCCACGCATGATCTACCGCAACGACCCACGCGCCTTCGCCGGCGACGCCCGCGCGCAGGCGCTGGTGGCCGACGGGCTTGTCCGTGGCCAGGAACGGGGCCTGGCGCCGATCCGCCAGATCTTCATCTATCTGGTGCTGGAGCACGCCGAAGACCTCGCCAGCCAGGAGCGTGCCCTGTATCGCTATCGGCTGCTGCTGGACGCTGCGGACGCCGCCGAGCGCAAGCTGTTCGAGGGCTTCCTCGATTTCTCCGAGCGCCATCGGGTGGTCATTGCCCGATTCGGCCGCTTCCCTCATCGCAATTCCGTGCTCGGACGCGCGTCGAGCGACGAAGAATCCGTTTTCCTGCGGGAACCCGGTTCGCGCTTCTAGAATCGAATGGAACAATCTCGTGACCCGCCGTGTCCGGTCGGTCGCTTTCCATCCGCCAAGGAGTGCTTCATGTCATTGCGTACCCTCGCCCTCTTGTCCTGCTGCCTGGTGCTGGCCGCCTGCAACAAGCTCAACCAGGAGAACTATTCCAAGCTCAAGTCCGGCATGACCAAGGCCGAAGTGGAGCAACTGCTCGGCAGCCCGACCGAGTGCTCCGGCGCCGTGGGATTCACCAGCTGCACCTGGGGTGACGAGAAGGCCTTCGTCAGCGTGCAGTACGCCGGGGAGAAGGTGCTGATGTTCTCCGGCAAGGGGCTCAAGTGAAGCGCGCAGCTGCGCTGCTGGCGGCCCTGTTGCTGGCCGGCTGCGCCAGCCATGGCGGGGCGCCTGTACCGCCGCGTACCGTGTCGGCGGTGGACCTCGGGCGTTACCAGGGCACCTGGTATGAGTTGGCGCGATTGCCGATGTTTTTCCAGCGCGGTTGCGCCCAGTCCGAAGCCCACTACAGCCTGCAAGACGACGGAAGCCTGGGTGTGCTGAACCGCTGCCGTACCCTCGATGGCGACTGGAAAGAGGCACGCGGCAATGCCGTGCCCCAGGTGGAGGGGCGCACCGACAAGCTCTGGGTGCGTTTCGACAACTGGTTCTCCCGGCTACTGCCAGGCATCGCCAAGGGCGATTACTGGGTGCTCTACCTGGACGACGACTACCGCAACGCCTTGGTGGGCAATCCGGATCGCAAGTACCTCTGGCTGCTGTCGCGCACGCCAGTGGTCTCGGAGAAGACTCGCGAGCAATTGCTCGAAGTGGCGGAGGAGCAGGGCTACGACACGGACCTGCTGATCTGGCGTGTGTCGGATGCTGCCCTCTCCTCCCACCCCTCTCCCTGAAGGGCGAGGGGTGCTTGTCCGTGCGATGGCAGGTTCAAAGCCTGGATAGACTCGGAGTAGCCTGTGAGCTTCGTGGTCTCAGGCGCGGGTCACCCCTCTCCTCTTAAGGGGGAGGGTAACGGGTCAGCGCAAGACTTCCCGCAGAACCCCTGCAAAGGCCTGCGCAGTTTCCGCTTCGGCCGCATGCCGGCCATCCCTTACCACCCAGTTCCCGCCCACCATCACATCGCGCACCTGACGATCGCCGCCGGCAAACAGCCAGCGGTTGAGCAGGGCATCGCCTTCGGCGGTGGCCAGGTAGGGATCGTTGCCATCGAGCACCAGCCAGTCGGCGCGCTTGCCGACTTCCAGGGCGCCCACCGGCTGTCCGAGGGCTTGGGCGCCACCGGCCAGGGCAGCGTCGAACAGGGTGCGGCCAACCTGGGGCTGATCGGCGCGATAGAGACGGTTACGACGCTGGTCGCGCAGGCGCTGGCCGTACTCCAGCCAGCGTAGTTCCTCCACCACGCTGACCGACACATGGCTGTCGGAGCCGATGCCGAGGCGACCGCCCCGGGCGAGGAAGTCCACTGCCGGGAAGATGCCGTCACCCAGGTTGGCCTCGGTGGTCAGGCAGAGCCCGGCCACCGCGCCGCTGGATGCCATGGATGTCACTTCTCCCGGCTCCGCATGAGTGGCATGGACCAGGCACCAGCGCTCATCCACCGGGGCATTCTCGTACAACCACTGCAGTGGCCGGCGACCGCTCCAGGCCAGGCAGTCGTCCACTTCCTTCTGCTGTTCGGCGATATGGATGTGGATGGGGCGCTTGCCCAGTTCTGCTGCCAGCACGGCCTTGATCTGTTCAGGCGTCACCGCGCGCAGCGAGTGGAAGCACAGACCCAGGCGCTGGTTGGGCTGGCGAGCGATTTCTGCGCGCAGGCGTTCCTGCAGGGCCAGGTAGCTGTCGGTGCTGTTGATGAAGCGGCGCTGTCCCTCGTTGGGCGACTGGCCGCCAAAACCGGCGTGGCTGTACAGCACCGGCAGCAGGGTGAGGCCGATGCCGGCATCGCGGGCGGCCTGGCTGACCTGCAGGGACAGCTCGGCGGGGTCGGCATAGCGGCGGCCGTCGACATCGTGGTGCACGTAGTGGAACTCGGCGACGCTGGTGTAGCCGGCCTTGAGCATTTCGATATAGAGCTGACGGGCGATGATCCCGACTTGCTCCGGCGACAATCGCCCTACTAGTCGGTACATCAGGTCGCGCCAAGTCCAGAAGCTGTCATTAGGGTTGCCCGCCACCTCTGCAAGGCCAGCCATGGCGCGCTGGAAGGCATGCGAGTGCAGGTTCGGCATGCCCGCCAGCACCGGGCCTTGCAGGCGTTCGGCGCCTTCTGCGTCGGCATCGGCGAGGACCTGTTGGAGCAGGCCGTCGGAGGAAACTTCGAAGCGGACGTTGCGCGCCCAGCCCTGCGGCAGCAGGGCGCGTTCGGCGAAGAATGCGGACATGGTGAGGGCCCCTGGATGGGTGGTTTTATTTGTATATACATATACAGACGTTTGAGGGTAACGTAAACTCACCGTCAGTCGCACACTTGTCTGGAGTTGTCGAATCCGGTACATGCCGGAGACGGGCGCCACGTTCCGGGCACCGCCAGTTCTGCCTCTTCGCCGACAAGGAGAATCTCGTGTCCAGTTCGCCCTCAGCGCCTTCGTCGCTGGCCGCCCAGATGGGGGGCACCCCCGCGCCGCTCTATGCCCGCGTCAAGCAGATGATCAGCCAGCAGATCCAGAGCGGCGCATGGCCGCCGCATTATCGAGTGCCCTCGGAGAGCGAGTTGGTCAACGAGCTGGGTTTCAGCCGCATGACCATCAACCGTGCCCTGCGCGAGCTGACTGCCGAAGGGCTGCTGGTGCGCATGCAGGGCGTCGGAACCTTCGTCGCCGAGCCCAAGGGCCAGTCGGCGTTGTTCGAAGTGCACAACATCGCCGAAGAGATCGCCGCTCGTGGCCATCGCCATCATTGCGTAGTGGTCAGCCTGGTGGACGAAGTGGCCGGTCCCGAGCGGGCACTGGCGCTTGACCTGCGTGAGGGCCAGCGCGTGTTCCACTCGCGCATCGTGCATTTCGAAAACGATGTGCCGGTGCAGATCGAAGACCGCTTCGTGAACCCGGCCGTCGCCCCCGATTACCTGAAGCAGGACTTCACTCGGCAGACGCCCTACGCCTACCTGTCCCAGGTGGCGCCTCTCACTGAAGGCGAGCATGTGGTGGAGGCCATCCTGGCCGACGCCGATGAGTGCAAGCTGCTGCTGATCGAGCGCGGCGAGCCCTGCCTCCTGATTCGCCGGCGTACCTGGTCCGGACGCAATACCGTGACCAGCGCGCGCCTTCTCTATCCCGGTTCCCGCTACCGCCTCGAAGGACGTTTCGGTTCATGACCCAATCCCGCTTGCTGCGTGCCGCCGATTACCCCCGCATGCCGTGGAAAAACGGTGCCGGTTCCACTCTGGAAATCGCCCGCGATGCAGGCGACGGTCTCGACGGCTTCGGCTGGCGGTTGTCCATCGCCGATGTCGGCGAGTCGGGCGGCTTCTCCGCCTTCACCGGCTATCAGCGGGTAATCACCGTGCTGGAAGGCGCTGGGATGCGCCTTGCGGTAGACGGGCAGCAATCCCGCGACCTGACCGCTCTCGACGCGTTTGCCTTCAATGGTGGCAGTGCGGTGAACTGCGAGCTGATCGACGGCCCCATCCGCGACTTCAACCTCATCTATTCGCCGAAGCGCTATGCCGCTCGCCTGCAATGGCTGCAAGTCGAAGGCGAACTCAAGCTGTTCAGTGCCGCCAGCACCATGCTGTTGTTCGCCGCTGAAGGCGGGGTGAGCCTCACGCTGGATGGCCAGGCATTCGAATTACTCGGCCGACATGATTGCCTGCACATCGAAACCACCAGCGCCCTGGCCGAGGCGAAGCTGGACGGCAAGGGTGCCTGCTGCCTGATCGAGCTGACACCACGCTAAGGCGCACGGCCGATTCTTTTGTAGGGGCACATTGGCGCTACAGGGTCTAAACCTAATCCTGTCGCCCGCCACGCCTATCGGAGCTGCACCATGCCACGCCACAGCGTCCTCGCTGCCGTCGTCCTGTCGCTGGCGCTGTCCGCCTCGCTGGAAGCCGGAGCCGCCGAATGCCCCTATCCCAAGCCCGTGGTGCTGGCCGGGCTGAATTGGGAAAGCGGCATGTTCACCACCGAAGTGCTGCGCTACCTGCTGGAAAAGGGCTACGGCTGCAAGACCGATGTGCTGCCGGGTAACACCCTGACCATGGAAAACGCCTTGCGGCAGAACGACATTCAGGTGATTGCCGAGCAGTGGGCTGGCCGCAGCGAGTTGTGGCGCAAGGCCGAAGCGGCCGGTGAAGTCTTTGCCGTCGGCGAGCCAGTGAAGGGTGCCACCGAGGGCTGGTGGGTGCCGGATTACCTGGTGAAGGGGGAGGGCGCGCCCGCCGCGGACCTGCGTTCGGTGAGCGACCTGCCGCGCTTCAAGGCGCTGTTCAAGGACCCGGAAGATCGCAGCAAGGGGCGCTTCTACAACTGCCCCACCGGCTGGACCTGCGAAGGGGTCAATAGTCAGAAGCTCAAGGCGTACGGCCTGGAAGACAGCTATGTGAACTTCCGCACGGGCACCGGCCCGGCGCTGGACGCGGCCATTACCTCGGCGATCCGACAGCGCCAACCCATCCTCTTCTACTACTGGTCGCCCACACCGCTGATGGGTCGCTATCAGCTGGTGCAACTGGAAGAGCCGCCCTTCGACCAGAAGGCCTGGGAAACCCTGATCGACCCGAAGAATCCCAAACCGATCGGCACGCGCTCGCTGCCGGCGAAAATCTCCATCGGCGTGTCCCGCGAGCTGCATGAAAAGGCACAGCCCCTCGTGGACGCCTTCGCCCGGTTGGAAATACCCCTGCCACTGTTCAACGGCATCCTTGCGCGCATGGCCGAGCAGCACGCCGACGCCGCTCCCATGGCCATCGACTTCTACCGCCAGCATCGGGATGTCTGGTCGAACTGGGTGCCGAAAGACGTCGCACAGCGCATCGACGACTCCCTGAAGTAACTGTTACCTAATGCCCCAGGTTGGGGAGCGCATGCTTCTAAATCGGGCATTCCCCCTGTGTGGTAACAGTTTTTTCACCGTCCGCCTCTCTGCTTGTCTATACATTCTGGCGCTTTGCGACCCTTGTGGCGCAAGGCTTCGAGCGGACTTTTCCGATTGCCTGAGAGAGTTTGGCCTCTCGCTTGCATATGCTTGTATGTACAAGTTTATATGTGTGCAGATGTCCACTGCTTTTCCCGCGCAGTCAGGCAGTAACATTGCTCACCGCTACCACCCTACGAGGAGCCAGGCATGACCAAATTCCGTGACACCGAAATCCGCGCCCCGCGTGGCAACAAGCTGAACGCCAAGAGCTGGCTGACCGAAGCGCCGCTGCGCATGCTGATGAATAACCTCGACCCCGAGGTGGCGGAGAACCCAAAGGAACTGGTGGTGTATGGCGGCATCGGCCGTGCCGCGCGCAACTGGGAGTGCTACGACAAGATCGTCGAGACCCTTAAAGAGCTGAATGAAGACGAGACTCTGCTGGTGCAGTCCGGCAAGCCGGTCGGCGTCTTCAAGACCCACGCCAACGCCCCGCGCGTGCTGATCGCCAACTCCAACCTGGTGCCCCACTGGGCCACCTGGGAACACTTCAACGAACTGGATGCCAAGGGCCTGGCCATGTACGGCCAGATGACCGCCGGCAGCTGGATCTACATCGGCAGCCAGGGCATCGTCCAGGGCACCTATGAAACCTTCGTCGAGGCGGGCCGTCAGCACTACAACGGCAACCTTGCCGGTCGCTGGGTACTCACCGCCGGCCTCGGCGGCATGGGCGGCGCCCAGCCGCTGGCCGCGACACTGGCCGGCGCCTGCTCGCTGAACATCGAATGCCAGCAGACCAGCATCGATTTCCGCCTGCGCAGCCGTTACGTCGATGAGCAGGCCACCGACCTGGACGACGCCCTGGCGCGCATCGCCAAGTACACCGCCGAAGGCAAGGCGATCTCCATCGCCCTGCTGGGCAACGCCGCCGAGATCCTGCCGGAACTGGTACGTCGGGGCGTACGTCCGGACATGGTCACCGACCAGACCAGCGCCCACGACCCGCTCAATGGTTACCTGCCGATCGGCTGGAGCTGGGAGCAGTACCGCGACCGCGCGAAGAGCGACCCGGCTGCGGTGGTCAAGGCTGCCAAGCAGTCCATGGCCGTCCACGTACAAGCCATGCTGGACTTCCAGAAAATGGGCGTGCCCACCTTCGACTACGGCAACAACATCCGCCAGATGGCCAAGGAAGAGGGCGTGGCCAATGCCTTCGACTTCCCCGGCTTCGTCCCGGCCTACATCCGCCCGCTGTTCTGTCGTGGTATCGGTCCGTTCCGCTGGGCCGCGCTGTCCGGTGATCCGCAGGACATCTACAAGACCGACGCCAAGGTCAAGGAGCTGATTCCGGACGACGCCCACCTGCACCGCTGGCTGGACATGGCCCGCGAGCGCATCAGCTTCCAGGGCCTGCCGGCACGTATCTGCTGGGTTGGCCTGGGCCTGCGTGCCAAGCTCGGCCTGGCCTTCAACGAAATGGTGCGTAGCGGCGAGCTGTCGGCGCCCATCGTCATCGGTCGCGACCACCTGGACTCCGGCTCGGTCTCCAGCCCGAACCGCGAAACCGAAGCCATGCAGGACGGTTCCGACGCCGTTTCCGACTGGCCGCTGCTCAATGCCCTGCTGAACACCGCCAGCGGCGCCACCTGGGTGTCACTGCACCACGGCGGCGGCGTGGGCATGGGCTTCTCCCAGCACTCGGGCATGGTCATTGTCTGCGACGGTACCGACGAAGCCGCTGCTCGCATCGCTCGCGTACTGACCAACGACCCGGGCACCGGCGTGATGCGCCATGCCGATGCGGGCTACCAGATCGCCATTGATTGCGCACGTGAGCAGGGCCTGAACCTGCCCATGATCGGCAAAGGAGACTGAGCGTGAACGCGCTGAACCTGAAACCCGGAAGCCTGACCCTGGCGCAGCTGCGCCAGGTCTTCCACGCGCCCGTGCATGTGACCCTGGATGCCAGTGCCGGCAAGGCCATCGACGCCAGTGTTGCCTGCGTCGAGAGCATCGTCGCTGAAGGCCGCACCGCCTACGGCATCAACACCGGCTTCGGCCTGTTGGCTTCGACCCGCATCGCCCCGGCCGACCTGGAGAAGCTGCAGCGCTCGCTGGTGCTGTCCCACGCCGCAGGTGTTGGCGAAGCCTTGGACGACGCCATGGTGCGCCTGATCATGCTGCTCAAGGTGAACAGCCTGGCGCGCGGTTTTTCCGGCATCCGTCGCAAGGTAATCGACGCTCTGATCGCCCTGATCAACGCCGAGGTCTATCCGCACATTCCTCTGAAGGGTTCGGTAGGCGCTTCCGGCGACCTGGCACCCCTGGCGCACATGTCGCTGCTGCTGCTCGGCGAGAGCAAGGCGCGCCACAAGGGCCAGTGGCTGCCGGCCACCGAAGCACTGGCTGTTGCCGGACTCGAGCCGCTGACCCTGGCTGCCAAGGAGGGCCTGGCCCTGCTCAACGGCACCCAGGTCTCCACCGCCTATGCCCTGCGCGGCCTGTTCGAGGCCGAGGACCTGTTCGCCGGTGCCACCGTCTGCGGCGGTCTCAGCGTCGAGGCCATGCTTGGTTCCCGCGCGCCGTTCGATGCGCGCATCCACGCCGCCCGTGGCCAGCGCGGCCAGATCGACGTGGCTGCTGCCTACCGTGAGCTACTTACTGCCAGCAGCGAGATCGCCCGCTCCCACGAGAAGTGCGACAAGGTGCAGGATCCGTACTCCCTGCGCTGCCAGCCGCAAGTCATGGGCGCCTGCCTGACCCAGCTGCGCCAGGCCGCCGAAGTGCTGGAGATTGAATCCAACGCGGTTTCCGACAACCCGCTGGTATTCGCCGAATCGGGTGATGTGATCTCCGGTGGCAACTTCCACGCCGAGCCGGTGGCCATGGCCGCTGACAACCTGGCGCTTGCCATCGCGGAAATTGGCTCGCTGTCCGAGCGTCGTATCTCGCTGATGATGGACATGCACATGTCCCAGCTGCCGCCCTTCCTGGTGGAGAACGGCGGGGTCAACTCCGGCTTCATGATCGCCCAGGTCACGGCCGCCGCCCTGGCCAGCGACAACAAGGCCCTGGCCCACCCGGCCAGCGTCGATAGCCTGCCCACCTCGGCCAACCAGGAAGACCACGTGTCCATGGCGCCGAACGCCGGCAAGCGTCTCTGGGCCATGGCCGAAAACGTGCGCGGCATCCTCGCCATCGAATGGCTGGGCGCCTGCCAGGGGCTGGACTTCCGCACCGGCCTGAAGAGTTCGCCGAAGCTGGAAGAAGCCCGCGGCCTGCTGCGCGCGAAGGTCTCCTACTACCAGGAAGACCGCTTCTTCGCCCCGGATATCGAAACCGCAAGTGATCTGCTGGCCAGTGGCTGCCTGAATGCACTGGTTCCGGCAAGGCTGCTGCCGAGCCTGTGAACCTGAGGTAGGGAGCGGGAGGGTGGGGCGAGCGTCCCGCCCAGGTCGGGAAGACCGCAACTGCTTGAGGTACCCGGGGCGATCACGAGTCGTGACCGGTCGTCAAAACAACAATTGCCAGTCACTGGCACCGGGAGCCGGCACAACCGGCTTCTGTCGATGAACGAACTGCCTTAACCCTTACCAAGTTTCAGGAGCGTCGGAACATGCAATTCAAGAAGCGAGTGTTGGGCCTGATGTGTGCAGCGGGTCTGCTGGCCGGGACGGCTTCCGCCCAGGCGGCGGGCTGGTGTGAATCCGGCAAACCGGTGAAGTTCGCCGGGCTCAACTGGGAAAGCGGCATGTTGCTCACCGACGTGCTGCAACTGGTGCTGAAGAACGGGTATGGCTGCGAGACCGACAGCCTGCCGGGCAACTCCATCACCATGGAGCAGGCCCTGGGCAACAACGACATCCAGATCTTCGCCGAGGAGTGGATCGGCCGGAGCGACGCCTGGAACAAGGCCGCCTCCGCCGGCAAGGTGGTGGGCGTGGGCGCACCGATCGTCGGCGCCACCGAGGGCTGGTACGTGCCGCGCTACGTGATCGAGGGCGATGCCAAGCGGGGCATCGAGGCCAAGGCGCCGAAGCTCAAGGCCATCGCCGACCTGGGCCAGTACGCCGAACTCTTCCGCGACCCGGAAGAACCGGGCAAGGGCCGTTTCTACAACTGCCCGGCTGGCTGGACCTGCGAGCTGGACAACAGCGAAATGCTGAAGAGCTATGGCCTGGAAGAGAAGTTCACCAACTTCCGCCCCGGCACCGGCCCGGCCCTGGATGCGGCCGTGTTGTCGAGCTATCGCCGTGGCGAGCCTATCCTTTTCTATTACTGGTCGCCGACGCCGCTGATGGGCCAGGCGGACCTGGTCAAGCTGGAGGAGAAGCCCGGCGTGGACAAGAGCGTGACCATCCAGGTCGGCCTGTCCAAGACCTTCCATGACGAGGCTCCGGAACTGGTGGCCGTCCTGGAGAAGGTCAATCTGCCGATCGACCTGCTGAACCAGAACCTGGCGAAGATGGCCAAGGAAAAGATGGATTCCGCCGACCTGGCCAAGGTCTTCCTCAAGGAGCACCCGGAGGTGTGGCACGCCTGGGTGAGCGAGGATGCGGCGAAGAAAATCGAAGCCGCTCTCTGAGGCTGGGGCAGTCCCTAAATCACGGCCCGCTCCTTGGACGGAGGAGCGGGTTCACCACCTGACCGGAGCGAGCTATGTTCCCCGAACGCTTCACCTTTTCCATCGCTGACTGGGTCAATGGCTGGGTAGACAGCCTGGTGACCAACTACGGCGATGTCTTCCGCCACATCTCCGACACCCTGCTCTGGGCCATCGTCTATCTGGAAGGCACTCTGCGCGCCACGCCCTGGTGGCTGGTATTGGCGATAGTCGCCGGCATCACCTGGCATGCCACCCGACGCATCCTGCCGACGGTGGTGATCACCGGCCTGCTGTTCCTCGTTGGTGCGGTGGGGCTCTGGGACAAGCTGATGCAGACCGTGGCGCTGATGCTGGTGGCCACCTTCATCTCGGTGTTGATCGGCATCCCCCTGGGCATCCTTGCGGCCCGCAGCGACCGCCTGCGCGCCGTGCTGATGCCGCTGCTGGACATCATGCAGACCATGCCCAGCTTCGTGTACCTGATCCCGGTGCTGATGCTCTTCGGCCTGGGCAAGGTGCCAGCCATTTTCGCCACCGTTATCTACGCCGCGCCGCCGCTGATCCGCCTGACCGACCTCGGCATCCGCCAGGTTGACGGAGAAGTGATGGAAGCCATCAACGCCTTTGGCGCCAACCGCTGGCAGCAACTGTTCGGCGTGCAGCTGCCGCTGGCCATGCCGAGCATCATGGCCGGTATCAACCAGACCACCATGATGGCCCTGTCGATGGTGGTGATCGCCTCGATGATCGGCGCCCGTGGCCTCGGTGAAGACGTCCTGGTGGGCATCCAGACCCTCAACGTCGGCAAGGGCCTAGAGGCCGGCCTGGCCATCGTCATCCTGGCTGTGGTCTTCGACCGCATCACCCAGGCTTACGGCCGTTCGCGGCACGCAGTCAGCAAATGAGTGGCGAGAACATGAGCAAGATTGTCGTCAAGAACGTATTCAAGATCTTCGGCCAGCGCGCCGAGGAGGCCCTGGCACTGATCCAGCAAGGCAAGAGCAAAGCCGATGTGCTGCAAAACACGGGTTGCGTGGTCGGGGTAAACGACTTGTCGCTGTCCATCGGCGCGGGCGAGATCTTCGTGATCATGGGCCTGTCCGGTTCCGGCAAGTCCACCCTGGTGCGCCACTTCAACCGCCTGATCGACCCCACCAGCGGGCAGATCCTGGTCGATGGCGAGGACATCCTGCGCTACGACATGGAGCAGTTGCGCGAATTCCGCCGCAAGAAGATCAGCATGGTGTTCCAGAGCTTCGGTCTGCTGCCGCACAAGTCGGTGATCGATAACGTGGCCTACGGTCTCAAAGTCCGTGGCGAGACCAAGGAATACTGCCTGGAGCGCGCCCAGCACTGGATCACCACGGTGGGCCTGAAGGGCTACGAGAAGTCCTACCCGCACCAACTTTCCGGTGGCATGCGCCAACGCGTCGGCCTGGCCCGCGCATTGGCCTCGGACACCGACATCATCCTCATGGACGAAGCCTTCAGCGCGCTCGACCCGCTGATCCGCGCCGACATGCAGGAACAACTGCTGGAACTGCAGAAGACCCTGCAGAAGACCATCGTCTTCATCACCCATGACCTGGACGAAGCCGTGCGCATCGGCAATCGCATCGCCATCCTCAAGGACGGCCAACTGATCCAGGTCGGTACGCCGCGTGAAATCCTCCATCAGCCCGCGGACGATTACGTCGATCGCTTCGTCCAGCGCCGCGTGGCCAATTTGTAAGGAACATCCGAATGTCGTTACCCGAGAAAGTCCTGCTGGGCGATTCACCGCTGAACTGGCGCCAGGTGGTGGCCGTGGCCCGTCACGGCGCCCGCCTGGAGCTGACCCCGGCAGCCTGGGCGCGCATCGAGAATGCCCGTGGCATCGTCGAACGTATCGTCGAACGGGGCGAACGCGCCTACGGGATCAGTACCGGCCTCGGCGCCCTGAGCGACATTGTGCTGAACGCCGAACAATTCGCCGCGCTGTCGCGAAACACGCTGCTCAGCCACGCCTGCGGCGTTGGTCCCGTACTGGCCGATGAGCAGACTCGCGCCATCATCTGCTGCGCCATCGCCAACTACAGCCACGGCCGTTCGGGCCTGCAAAGGGCTGTGGTGGAAGCGCTACTGGCGCTGCTGGAGCGCGGCATTACCCCACGGGTGCCGTCCCAGGGCTCGGTGGGTTACCTGACCCACATGGCCCATGTCGGCATCGCCTTGCTCGGCGTTGGCGAGGTGAGCTATCGCGGCCAGGTGGTGCCTGCCGTCGAGGCTCTGGCCGCCGAAGGGCTGGAGCCCGTGCGCCTGGGCGCCAAGGACGGCCTGTGCCTGGTCAATGGTTTGCCCTGCATGACCGGCCTGACCTGCCTCGCCCTGGACGACGCCGAACGCCTGATGCGCTGGGCTGATGTGATTGGTGCCATGAGTTTCGAAGCCCTGCGCGGGCAGATCGCCGCCTTCGACCCGGACATCATCGCCCTCAAGCCGCACCCGGGCATGCAGACGGTAGGCGCCAACCTGCTGGCCCTGCTCGCTGGCAGCGAGGTGGTTGCCGCCAGCCGCGGCATTCGCACCCAGGATGCCCTGAGCATTCGCTCTATCCCGCAGGTCCACGGCGCCTGCCGCGACCAGTTCGCTCATGCTGCCCGCCAGGTGGATACCGAACTGGCCGCCGCCAATGACAACCCGCTGCTGCTGGGGACGCCGGATGCCTACAAGATCGTCTCCCAGGCCAACCCCCATGGCGAGTCGGTGGCCATGGCGGCCGACCTTCTGGCCATTGCCGTGGCTGAACTGGGTGGCATTGCCGAGCGCCGCCTGGATCGCCTGGTCAATCCGCTGGTCAGCGGACTGCCGGCGTTCCTGGTGAGCCAGCCCGGGGTCAACTCGGGAATGATGATCGCCCAGTACGTCGCTGCCGCCCTGGTCGGTGAGAACCGTCAGCTGGCGCAGCCGGCGGTTGTGGACAACTTCGTCACCTCCGGTCTGCAGGAAGACCACCTCAGCCTCGGTACCAGCGCCGCGCTCAAACTGGGCAAGGCACTGGAGAACTGCGGCCGCATCCTTGCCATCGAGTACCTGTTTGCCGCCCAGGCTTTCGAGTTCCACAAGCCCAGGGGCTTCGGTGCCGGCACAACCGCCGCGTGGGAAACCCTGCGCGAACGGGTGCCGGCTTATGACCAGGACCGTTGGCTGGCACCGGACATCGCCCGTGCCGCCGACCTGTTGCGCGACGGTGCCGCGCTGGAAGGGATAGCCGCTCGCACCGGAGGACTGCAATGAAACACCTCTGGGATAACTGCCACGTCGCCACGATGCGAGGCGGCAAGTACTCGATCATCGAAGACGCTGTACTGGTGACCTATGCCGGGCGCATCGAGTGGATCGGCCCGCGCGAGGCACTGCCGGCGATTCCCTATGACGTGGAAGTCGACCTTAACGGCGCTTGGGTCACCCCGGGGCTGATCGACTGCCACACCCATCTGGTATTCGGCGGCGATCGCAGCCGCGAGTTCGAGCAGCGTCTGGAAGGCGTCAGCTACGCCGAGATTGCCGCCCAGGGCGGCGGCATCGCCAGCACCGTGCGCGCCACCCGCGAGGCCAGTGAGGAGGAGTTGCTGGAAAGCGCTACCCGTCGCGCCCGAAAGCTGCTGCGCGACGGCGTCACCACCCTGGAAGTGAAGTCCGGCTACGGCCTGGACCTGGCCAGCGAGCGCAAGATGCTGCGGGTCGCCAGGCGCCTGGGCGAATCCCTGCCGATCACCGTGCGTGCCACTTGCCTGGCCGCCCACGCCCTGCCACCGGAATATGCGGGGCGTGCCGACGACTACATCGCGCACATCTGCAACGAGATGATGCCGGCGCTGGCCGATGAAGGGCTAGTGGATGCAGTGGACGCTTTCTGCGAGCACCTGGCGTTCTCCCCGGCCCAGGTGGAGCGCGTCTTCAAGGTGGCGCAGAAACTTGGCCTGCCGGTGAAACTGCATGCCGAGCAACTGTCCTCCCTCCACGGGTCCGCCCTCGCGGCGCGCTACCAGGCGCTGTCGGCGGATCACCTGGAATACATGACCGAGGATGACGCCATCGCCATGGCCAAGTCCGGCACCGTTGCCGTGCTGCTGCCGGGTGCCTTCTACCTGCTGCGGGAAACCCAGCTGCCGCCCATCGAGGCACTGCGTAAGCACGGTGTCGCCATGGCGGTGTCCACTGACCTCAACCCCGGCACGTCCCCGGCGCTGTCGCTGCGGATGATGCTGAACATGGCCTGCACTTCCTTCCGCCTGACCCCGGAGGAAGCGCTGGCCGGCGCCACGTTGCACGCCGCGAAGGCCCTGGGCCTGGCCGATAGCCATGGCAGCCTGGAAAGCGGCAAGGTGGCCGACTTCATCGCCTGGGATATCCAGCGCCCGGCGGAGCTCGCCTATTGGCTGGGCGGCGACCTGCCCAAGCGGGTGATTCGACACGGACAGGAGATCGACTGTGGATAACGTACTGAGCTTCAGCCGCGGCAACGCACCGCTGCTGATCAGCATGCCGCACCCCGGCACCCTTCTGACCCCGGCAGTGGAAGCCGGCATGGTGGAAGCTGGCTGGGACCTCACCGACACCGACTGGCATATCCCGCGCCTCTACGACTTCGCCACCGAACTGGGGGTGAGCACGCTTGCCGCGCAGTACTCGCGCTACGTCATCGACCTGAATCGCCCGGCCGACGACAAGCCGCTCTACGCCACCGCCACCACCGGTCTCTATCCGGCGACGCTGTTCGATGGCGAGCCCCTGTACCACGAGGGCGAAGAACCCACTGCGGCGGAGCGGGCGCGTTACCTGGCGGACATCTGGACCCCGTATCACCAGACCATCAACGAAGAACTGGCGCGGATGAAGGCGGAGTTCGGTTACGCGATGCTGTTCGACGCGCACTCCATCCGTTCCTTCGTGCCGCGACTGTTCGATGGCCGGCTGCCGGACTTCAATCTCGGCACCAACGCCGGGGCCAGTTGCGATCCGGGCCTGGCCGACTCGCTCGTCAGGGTATGCGCCGATGCCCAGGACTATAGCCACGTGCTGAATGGGCGTTTCAAGGGCGGCCACATCACCCGTCACTATGGCCAGCCGGACCAGCACATCCATGCTGTCCAACTGGAGCTCGCGCAGTGCACCTACATGGATGAGCAGGTGCCTTTCGACTACCGCGAGGACCTGGCCGTGCCGACCCAGGTGGTGTTGAAGCAATTGCTGGAGGCGATGTTGGCATGGGGACGCCAGCGTTACGGAGTCTGATCGTCGCTTGATAAGGCAAGCAGCCGGCGATCAGAGCCCGCGCAAGAAGTCCAACAGAAGCTCATTCACGTCCGCAGGGCGTTCCTGCTGCACCCAGTGCCCGGCGCCTTGCAGCAGGTGGCAGCCCCGCAACTCCGGTGCCGTGCGCGGGAGGGCCTCGATCAACTGGGGAATGCCCGGGAAATCCAGAACCGAGTCCCGAGCGCCTGCCATGAACAGGGCCGGCTGCCGGACACGGCAACCACGCCATGGCGACATGAGTTCGCAGGACGTCTTCAGGGTGCGGTACCAGTTCAGCCCACCGCGAAAGCCCGTGCGGGTGAACTCACTGGCGTAATAGGTTATGTCCTCTTCCGTGAGCCAGGGCGACAGCGTCGCCGGCTCCCGCATGTTGCCCAGGAAACCCCTCTCCAGTGCGATGCGACCGAACGCCGGTTCGCCCTGCCAATCGCCGGAGCCACAGTGCAGGATCTTGCGCATGGACGATTCGACGTCCCGCTCCAGCTCTGCCTCCGCCACGCCCGGCGCCTGGAAGTACTGGATGTAGAAGTCGTGGATTCCCCAGGTTTCCAGCGTGCTCAGGACGTCTGTCGGGTCGGGCGGCGAGTAGGGGACGCTTATCCCAACGACGGCCCGGAACAGGTCGGGCCGCAGTAGGGCGGCGGTCCAGGCCACGACGGCCCCCCAGTCGTGGCCGACGATGACTGCCTGCCGTTCCCCCAGGGCGCGGACCAGGCCGACCATGTCGCCTACCAGGTGCAAGCGGGTATAGGCCTCCACTGATGGCGGTGCGCTCGTGCCGCCGTATCCACGCATGTCCGGGGCCGCAACCCGGAATCCGGCGCCGGCCAGCGCCTGGAGCTGGTGTCGCCACGAGTACCAAAGCTCGGGGAAACCGTGGCAAAGGATTACCAGTGGTCCCTTCCCCTGCACCGCCACCCGCATTTGCAACCCGTCCATGACCAGGGTGTTCAGTTGCAGGTCGCTCATGTCCGTCTCCCTCTGTCAGTTCAGCGTGGCCATGAGCGTCGGCAGGTTCGCCGCTGCCTGCTGCCGCGCCACGGACAGTTCCTTGAGCAGCGCATGGCGCTCCGTGTCCTCCGGCTGCACGTCGCGTATCACGGTCGTCATCAGGAACAGGCGGGAACTGAACAGCCACCGGAACAAGGCCTCGTTCTCGCGCCATTTCAGGAAGTTGCCCAGGTAGCTGTCCCAGATCCTGACCCAGTCCTCCGGGGTGTGTGGAGCCGGAACCGGCCGGCAGTTCGCATTCTTCTCGGCGTTGTCCGCGACGTGGCACTCGACGTAGGCGATCAGGGCCGCGGAAAACACTGGCTGGTTGTTGCTCACAAGGGTGAGGTTGATGCGCTCATCTTCGAACACCTGCGGCACCCGCCAGCCGGCCAGGCCACGGGCGCTGCAGTCGACGATCAGCGCCCCGGCAGGAATCTCGACGCGCCCTCGTTCGAGCTGGATATTCCTTGGCTCGACCGCCAGCACATGGCCCAGCCGGACCTTGTTGTCGATGCTGCGCAGGGCACGGAGTTCGGCCTGGGTGACGGTGGCGCCGCGATAGGCTGTCGGCGTGATGGCGGGATCGATGCGCAGCAGCTGGCCTGATCGTTCGAGGCGCTCGAACAGGTCGGCCAGCGAGCCGGCTGTGGCGATGGCCGAGTACTGTGCAGTGACGCCACGGACGCACTGCTCGAAAAACTCGAGGCCGGGTTGCAGGGTGGCGCGGTCTACCAGCCACGGATCGTTAGGCATGACCCAGTGGATCGACGTTGATGGCACGCCGTTCTTCAGTAGCCACAGGCAGGTGTCGATGCCGGTCTTGCCGCAACCGACCACTACATAGGCCCGCCATGGCTGGCTGATTGACGGCAGCGAATTGGGCGCCAGGCAGGTGACCCCCTGGCCGACCCGGTACCTGGGAGGGTGGGTGGAGGGAACCTCGGTCTGGGCGTGGGTACCGTCCACCAGCTTTCGGCCTACCTGCACGCGCAGTTCCTGGCCACTGAGCCGGGACCGGCAACGATGGTCGGAACCACGGTCGCCGATGTAGTCGTGCATGGGGAGGTAGCGTACCCGTCCCGACGGGAGGAATCGCTGGTTCATGACCTGGTCGTAATAACTGAGGATCTCTGCGGCGGAGGCCAGTTCGTACAGGCCTTCACCCAGCGCGGACAGATCTTTCTTGCCACTGCCAAGCTCTCGTGAGTTGACGCCATAGCAGGCTGAAGGCTGGTGCAGCCGTACAAAGGGGTAAGCATCGTTCCAGTGGCCGCCGGGATGGCCGTGCTGGTCGACCATCAGCACGGTAGCATTCGACTCGCTGAGCAGGGTGTCGACGAAGGCCATTGCCGAAGCCCCCGCGCCGATGACCAGATAATCGGTGTCCAGAAGCTCGGCACTCATGGCGACTGTCTCCGCGCAGCAGGTATACCCAACTGTTCAAGGCTAGCCCCACGGGGCTGGGGCTCCAGAACAAGAGCTGATTGCCGAGATAGCCAAGGACTCTATGACCGGTTGGCGGACGCTCCCGCACAGGGCTGTCGCACGGTTTCAGCGTTGCAGGCCAAGATGGCGGATCACCACGTCCTCGTTCGCCACCCGCTCCCAGACATCGTCCAGTAACTCCGCCGGATAGAAGGGCAGGGTGGTCAGCTCTTCGCGACTGATCCAGCCCACTTCGCGAATCTCGAACTCGTCGCCACCCAGGCCATTCAGGTTGGCCAGGCTGAGTTCGCCGCGCCAGGCATCGATCCGGTAGAACAGTTCCATGTGGAAACGCCCCATGGCCGGCTCGGCGAACTCGCGGACGTAGACCAGTGGGCCGACGTTCACGTCTAGACCGGTTTCTTCCCTGAACTCACGGCGCACCGTGTCGCGGGTGGATTCGTCGCTGACCGATTCGAAGCCGCCGCCAGGTGGAATCCAGTAGGTATCGTCCCCCACCACGTGCTTGACCAGCAGGATGCGGCCCTCGTGCACCAGCAGGCCGGCAGCGCGTATGCGATGGGTGAGCGGCTTGCTCATTGCCAGTCCAGCCGGGCGAGCTTCCATTCACCGTCGTCCAGCCACCATTCCAGCTTCACCGCGTAATGGCGTGCGCTGTCGGGGATAAGCCCCTCAGCGCCGGTGAGGGCCACCTGGGCGTCCGTATAGCCTTTCTCGCGGTAGGTCGGGTCAAGGCTGTTCGCCTTGCTGAGGGCGAGAACGCTGACGTTCTTGTGGCGCATGAAAAGCAGGGTCATGGTGCGCCTGGCCCAGTCCCGGTCGTTCTGTTGCTGGGCAATGAACTGCGGGTGCAACTGCTCCAGCACCGCGGTGGTTTTTTTCGCTTCGAGGTTCTCCTGCAGCCGTTGCACTGCCGCATCCAGCTCCGCTGCCGGGTCGTTCCGGCCACAACCGGCTAGGATTGCCAGAACGTATAGCATCGGCAGAGCGAACTTCCTGAGTAACATGCTGAACTCCTTTTTCCTCGTTATGATGCCCGGCAGATTAGAAGGCCGGACTCGCCCAGGAGTCGACCTTTCGCACAGATTCGGGAGCCCAGAATGCAGACTTTGTATCCGGAGATAAAACCCTACGCCCGGCATGAGCTGGCGGTGGATGCACCGCACGTACTCTACGTGGACGAGAGTGGCACGCCGGAAGGCCTGCCGGTGGTGTTCATCCACGGTGGCCCGGGAGCCGGCTGCGATGCCTTGAGCAGACGCTTCTTCGACCCGAACCTGTACCGCATCGTCACCTTCGACCAGCGCGGTTGTGGCCGTTCGACGCCGCACGCGACCCTGGAATCGAACACCACCTGGGACCTGGTCGCGGACCTCGAGCGCATTCGCCAGCACCTCGGGATCGACAAGTGGGTACTGTTCGGCGGCTCCTGGGGTTCCACCCTGTCCCTGGCGTACGCCCAGGCGCATCCGGAGCGCGTGCTCGGGCTGATCCTGCGCGGCATCTTCCTGTGCCGTCCGCAGGACTTCCACTGGTTCTACCAGGAAGGCTGCAGCCGGATGTTCCCGGACTACTGGGAGGATTACCTGGCGCCGATTCCGGCCGAGGAACACGGTGACCTGATGCAGGCGTTCTACAAGCGCCTGACCGGTCCCGACCAGATCGCCCAGATGCACGCCGCCAAGGCCTGGTCCACCTGGGAGGGCCGCACCGCGACCCTGCGCCCCAGCGCGCCGGTGGTGGAGCGCTTCAGCGAGCCGATGCGTGCCCTGTCCATCGCCCGCATCGAATGCCACTACTTCGTCAACAACGCCTTCCTCGAACCCAACCAGCTGCTTCGCGACATGCCGCGTATCGCGCATTTGCCGGGCGTGATCGTGCACGGCCGCTATGACGTCATCTGCCCCCTGGACAACGCCTGGGCGCTGCACAAAGCCTGGCCCAACAGTGAGTTGCAGATCGTCCGCGACGCCGGCCACGCCGCGTCCGAGGCTGGCATCACCGATGCCCTGGTGCGCGCTGCCAACCAGATGGCGCGCCGCCTGCTGGAACTGCCGCCCGAGGAAGACGCCTGATGAAGGCACTGCTGCAACGGGTCAGTGCCGCCCGCGTCGAAGTTGAAGGGGAGGTAGTCGGGGCCATCGACCAGGGCCTGCTGGTGCTGGTCGGCGTTGAGCCGCAGGACACCGAGACCAGCGCCGACAAACTACTGCACAAGCTGGTCAACTACCGCGTATTCGCCGATGCCGAGGGCAAGATGAACCTGTCCCTCGGGGCGGTCGGCGGCGGCCTGCTACTGGTTTCCCAGTTCACCCTGGCTGCCGATACGAAGAGCGGCCTGCGTCCCAGCTTTTCCACCGCCGCGTCGCCAGCGCGCGGCGAAGAGCTGTTCGACTACCTGGTGCACCAGGCTCGCCTCAAGCATCCACAGGTCGCCACTGGCCGCTTCGGCGCCAACATGCAGGTGCATCTGGTCAACGACGGGCCGGTCACTTTCCTGCTCGAAAGCTGAGCTGGCCCGATATCTGCTTCCTGCGACTCGCCATCCACGAAGATGCGGTTTAGCATGCGCGCCATGCCCCGTCGTTCGCGGGCTGGACAACAACAACGAGCTGCCCCATTAGCAGGCTGCTGAAAAACTACCTGCGTTGCCGATGCGTCGTTAAAGACAAACTCAAAATGCTCATTTACAGCACGTAAATTCCGCTTTTTCGTCTGTTTTTGCCTAGCCTCGACTGCCTCGTTAACGTTTTTCAACAAGCCGTTAGGAGAAAGAATGAAAAAGTTTCTCGCGTCACTGCTGTTCGCCGCCAGCGCGCTGACTGGCCTGGCCCACGCTGGCATGGTCGATGATGCAGTCAAGCGCGGCACCCTGCGTGTCGGCATGGACCCGACCTACATGCCCTTCGAAATGACCAACAAGCGCGGTGAAATCATCGGCTTCGAAGTCGACCTGCTCAAAGCCATGTCCAAGGCCATGGGCGTGAAGCTGGAACTGGTGTCCACCAGCTACGACGGCATCATCCCGGCCCTGCTGACCGACAAGTTCGACATGATCGGTTCCGGCATGACCCTGACCCAGGAGCGCAACCTGCGCATCAACTTCTCCGAGCCCTTCATCGTGGTTGGCCAGACCCTGCTGATCCGCAAGGAACTGCAAGGTGACATCAAGTCCTACAAGGACCTGAACGATGCCAAGTACCGCATCACCTCCAAGATCGGCACCACCGGCGAGATGGTCGCCAAGAAGCTGATCTCCAAGGCCCAGTACCACGGCTTCGACAACGAGCAGGAAGCGGTGATGGACGTGGTCAACGGCAAGGCCGACGCCTTCATCTACGACGCCCCGTACAACGTCGTTGCGGTGAACAAGGCCGGCGCCGGCAAGCTGGTGTTCCTGGAAGAGCCCTTCACCTTCGAACCCCTGGCCTTCGGCCTGAAGAAGGGCGACTACGACAGCCTGAACTGGATCAATAACTGGATGCACCAGATCCGCAACGACGGTACCTACGAGCGCATCCATGCCAAGTGGTTCAAGAAGACCGATTGGCTGAAAGAGATGGAATAAGCCCTGCGACGGCACTGCCCGCGCTGGCTCGACAGGCCCGGCCCACAAGGCCGGGCCTGCCTTTTGTTCCCCCGCCATGAGCGAGATTACCCTTGACTAGAAAACATCGCCGCAACTGGCCTTGGCACATCCTGACCGGACTGATCCTGGTCGTGATCGGATGGGGCCTCTGGTACTCCACTTCCCTGATTTCCTACGAATGGCGCTGGAATCGTGTGCCCCAGTACTTCGCCTACCAGGCGGAGGAAAGCCATCGCGCTGCCGATTACAGCACCGTCAGTGCCATTGCCGACGCCGGCGACAACGCCCGCGTGACCCTGACCGCCGAGGGCGGCGAGGAGCAGGTGCTGGAAGTGGCTCGCGACAGTCTGCAGGTGAGCCAGGGCGACGATGTTTCCGAGGGCGACCAGATTGGTGTTACCCGCCACTGGGCTGCTGGCCCACTGCTCTGGGGCCTCTGGACCACCCTGTGGATATCTGTCGTGTCCGGCGCCTTCGGCCTGGTGCTCGGCCTGTTCACCGGCCTTTGCCGCCTGTCCAGCAATCCCACTCTGCGCGACCTTTCAACCGTGTACGTCGAACTGGTACGTGGTACGCCGCTGCTGGTGCAGATATTCATCTTCTACTTCTTCATCGGCACCGTGCTGAACCTCTCCCGCGAATTCGCCGGAGTGGCGGCGCTAGCCCTGTTCACCGGTGCCTACGTGGGCGAGATCGTCCGCGCTGGCGTGCAGTCCATCGCCCGTGGCCAGAACGAGGCAGCGCGCTCCCTGGGCCTGACCGCCGGCCAGTCGATGCGTCACGTGATCCTGCCGCAAGCGTTCAAGCGCGTGCTGCCGCCCCTGGCTGGCCAGTTCATCAGCCTGGTCAAGGACACCTCGCTGGTGTCGGTAATCGCCATCACTGAACTGACCAAGAGCGGCCGCGAGGCGATCACGACCTCCTTCTCAACTTTCGAGATCTGGTTCTGCGTTGCCGCGCTCTACCTCGTCATCAACCTGCCGCTGTCGCAAATCGCCAGCCGTCTGGAGCGGAGGCTCGGGAAAAGTGATTGAAGTCAGAAATTTGGTGAAAGTCTTCGATGCCCGTGGCCATGAAGTGCGGGCTGTGGATAACGTCACCACGCAGGTGAAGCGTGGCGAAGTGGTGGTTGTGATCGGTCCCTCGGGCTCCGGCAAGTCCACCTTCCTGCGCTGCCTGAACGGTTTGGAAGAGCTGGATTCCGGTTCGGTGAGCATCGACGGTGTCGATCTCGCCAACCCGAAAACCGACGTGAACGCCTACCGCCGCGAAGTGGGCATGGTGTTCCAGCACTTCAACCTGTTCCCGCACATGACCGTACTGGAGAACCTCTGCCTGGCCCAGAAGGTCGTGCGCAAGCGCGGCAAGGCTGAGCGCGAGGCCAAGGCCCAAGCGCTGCTGGCCAAGGTCGGCATTGGGCAGAAGGCCAACGAGTACCCCTCGCGCCTGTCCGGTGGTCAGCAGCAGCGTGTCGCCATTGCCCGCGCCCTGTGCATGGAGCCCAAGGTGATGCTGTTCGACGAGCCCACCTCGGCGCTCGATCCGGAAATGGTCGGCGAAGTGCTGGACGTGATGAAGCAGCTCGCCCAGGAAGGCATGACCATGGTCTGCGTGACCCACGAGATGGGTTTTGCCCGCGAAGTGGCAGACCGGGTGCTGTTCTTCGACCACGGCAAGCTGCTGGAAGACGCGCCCCCCGCGCAATTCTTCGAGAAGCCGCAGGACCCGCGCGCGCAGAGCTTCCTGCGCCAGGTGCTCTGATCGATCCCAGTGGTGTCGGCTTTTTGTGGGGGCGAATTCATTCGCCAAGGGCAGCAACGCTGCCCCCTCCAACCTGCCAAGCGATTGAAATCGCCCCCCAGAAGGGCGTTGATACCGGGTATCTCAGTGCAGCGGCGTTGCCGGTTGCAGCTCATTCTCCGCCAGCCAGTCCTGGGCCAGCTCGCGTAGCCGCGCGGCCTCGAACTGGTGCCAGGCCTCCAGCAGCACTGGGTATTCCATCAGCACGTGGCGAAACGTGCGCGCCGGCTTGCGGCTCGCCAGGGCCTGTTCCAGGGCGGAATAGGCATGGGGATGGACCACTTCGTGGAGAAATTCCTGCATCAGCCGTAGCTCGTCGGCTTGGCCAAGGGGTTCCACCAGCAGAAAACGCTCGGGCTCCTCGCGCAGCAGGGCTTCCAGTTCGGGATCGGCGTCTTCTTCAGGGATCAGCAGCACCTTGCCGCTGAGAAGGTCGAGGTAGTGGTCGAGCCCCATGGTGTTGAGGGCGAAGGCAAGTTGGTCGAGGTCGATGGTCAGCGGGCGCATGGCTCAATCTCGATAGCGGAAAGGATGTTGTCAGCCTACGCCAGCGTCGCTTATCAGAACAGCCGCGCGAGCAGGGCGGTTACCGCTGTCTCCACACGCAGGATGCGTTCTCCGAGCTGCACCGGCTGTAGGCCGGCCTCGTGCAGTTTCTCGACCTCGTAAGGAATCCAGCCACCCTCGGGGCCAATGGCAAGGGTGATGGGTTCCTCTACCGCGCGGGGGCAGGGCGGGTGGTCGCCGGGGTGGCCCACCAGTCCCAGGGTGCCTGCGGCGAGTTGCGGCAGGCGGTCTTCGACGAAGGGCTTGAAGCGCTTCTCGATGATCACCTCGGGCAGCACGGTGTCCCTCGCTTGTTCAAGGCCCAGGATCAGCTGCTCACGGATGGCTGCAGGTTCCAGGAAGGGCGTTTGCCAGAAGCTTTTTTCCACGCGGTAGCTGTTCAGCAGGACCAGGCGCGGAACGCCCATGGCTGCGACGGTCTGGAGTACACGGCGGAGCATCTTCGGCCGGGGGAGGGCCAGCAGCAGGGTGATGGGGAGCTTGGCTGGCGGCGGCTGGTCGAAACTGACTTCCAGCTCCGCGTAGCTGGCTTCGAGGCTCAGCAGGCGGCCCTGGCCCATCTGGCCGCCGAGGCGGCCCACCCGCAGGCTGTCGCCTGCCTCAGCACGGTGGACCTCATGCAGGTGCTTGAGGCGACGGCCTTCCAGCCGTGCCCGGTCCGCCGCGATGAAGTCGGCGTCTTCGAGAAGAAGCAGGTTCACGGGCGAGTGGCGGGCGGCTGGTCGCCAGGTTCTTCCGCGTCGTCTTCCGGATGATCGCCACGTTTGCGGATCAGGCCACCGAAGAACACGCCGACCTCGAACAGCAGCCACATGGGCACGGCCAGCAAGGTCTGGGAGAAGATGTCCGGCGGGGTCAGGACCATGCCCACCACGAAGCAACCGATGATCACGTAGGGGCGGATGCGCTTGAGGTAGCTCACATCCACCACACCGATCCAGATCAGCAGGATGACGGCCACGGGAATCTCGAAGGCCACGCCGAAGGCGAAGAACAGCGTCATCACGAAGTCGAGATAGCTGCTGATGTCGGTCATCATTGACACGCCTTCGGGCGTCACGCTGGCGAAGAAGTGGAAGATCAGCGGGAACACCAGGAAGTAGGCGAAGGCCATGCCGCCGTAGAACAGCACGATGCTCGAGACCAGCAGGGGCAGGGCGACGCGCTTCTCGTGCTTGTACAGGCCGGGCGCGATGAAGCCCCAGACCTGGTGCAGGATTACCGGCATGGCGAGGAACAGCGCCACCACCATGGTCAGCTTGAAGGGCGTGAGGAAGGGCGATGCCACGTCGGTGGCGATCATGGTTGCGCCTTCCGGCAGGTACTGGCGCAGCGGCGCCGATACCAGGGTGTAGATCTTCTGGGCGAAGTAGAACAGGCCGGCGAAGATCAGGAAGATCGCCGCCACGCAGCGCAGGAGGCGCGTACGCAGTTCAGTGAGGTGCGAGACCAGGGGCATTTCCTGGTCTTGTTCCGGCTTCTGGTCGCTCATGGGATGCGGGACGGCTGCTGCGGTTCAATGGGTGCCTGGGGCGATGGCTGAGACGGCGACGCGGCGTTGGAGGCCTGGACGGGCGCTGCCGGGTCGGTCTGGCTGGGGGCTGCCGTGCCTGGAGTTGCCGGGGCCTTGGCGGTTGCCGGTGCCGGCGCTGCCTGCACGGTTTGCGCAGCCGGGGCGCCGGGCGCCGGACTTGCCGGTGCGGAGTCGCCTTCAGGCTCTGCCTCGGAAAGCAGGGATTCGACCGTGGGAGGCACGATGCTTTCCTTGATCTGCTTTTCGAGCGCCATGATGTGTTCGTTATGCAGCTGGCGGCGGATCTCGTCGGCGCCGATTTCGCGCTCGACCTCGGTCTTGATCGCGTTGAAGCTGCGCTTGAGGCGCCCGATCCAGAGACCGGCCGTGCGCGCCGCGCCGGGCAGCCGTTCGGGCCCGAGCACCAGGAGTGCGATCAGGCCGATCAGCAGCAGTTCACCGAAGCTGATACCGAACATGGGTCATCAGTCCTTGCGGGTCACCGGGTCCTGCACCTGCTGAGCCTGGCCGTCGATGGTATGCGGCTGGTTCAGCGTGGCACCGGGTTGCTGCGCGGCAGTGGTCTGCTCGGGGGCCTTGTCGCCTTCCTCGGTGTTCATCGCCTTGCGGAAGCCCTTGATGGCTTCGCCGACGTCGGAACCGAGGTTTTTCAGGCGCTTGGTGCCGAAGACCAGCACGACGACGATGAGAATGACCAGCCAGTGTTTCCAGTCGAAGATACCCATGGTGTGTTCCTCTTGATTGTCTTTGTCAGGCGGAGGGCTGGCGGGCGGCCTTTTCGGCGTGCCCGGACAGGCCAAAGCGACGGTCCAGTTCATCCAGTACGGCTTGGGGGTGCTGGCCGAGGGCGGCGAGCATGACCAGGCTATGGAACCAGAGGTCGGCGGTTTCGTAGATCAGGTCGCTGGCGTCGCCACTGACGGCGGCATCCTTGGCGGCGAGTATGGTTTCCACCGCTTCTTCACCGACCTTTTCCAAGATCTTGTTCAGGCCCTTGTGGTACAGGCTGGCGACGTAGGAGCTGTCGGCAGCGGCGTTCTTGCGCTCCTCCAGCACCTCGGCCAGGCGGGCGAGGGTATCACTCATGGCTGTTTCCTGCGGCATAGATGGCATGCGGATCCTTGAGTACGGGGTCAACGGTCTTCCAGCCACCATCCTCGAAGACACGGTAGAAGCAGCTTTCGCGACCAGTATGGCAGGCGATCCCGCCCAGCTGTTCGACCATCAGGATGACGACGTCGGCGTCGCAATCCAGGCGCAATTCGTGGAGACGCTGCACATGACCGGATTCCTCGCCCTTGCGCCACAACTTGCCACGGGAGCGTGACCAGTAGATGGCGCGGTTTTCGGCGGCGGTGAGGGTAAGGGCTTCGCGGTTCATCCAGGCCATCATCAGCACGCGGCCCGTCTTGTAGTCCTGGGCGATCGCCGGGACCAGGCCATCGGCGTTCCAGTGAATCTCTTCCAGCCAGTCTTTCATCGCGTCTTCCACAACTGGGCCGGCCTCAAGGGCCGGCGCTCGGATTCGAAATAGTGTGCCAGTGCCGTTCGGGGCTGGCTATCGGCGCAGCACCAGATATAGACCGCCGGCCAGCATAAGCCAGCTCGGCCAGGTGTCGGCAGTGGGGGCCAGGCCCTGTGTGGCTGCGCCGGCGATCAGCAGGGCGCCCAGCAGGCGCGCTGGCCATTGGTCGCTGGCTGGCTTCTCGGCCTTCTGCGGTGCGCTGGCGGGCAGCGCCAGGCGCTCCAGGGTGTCGCGGGCGATCTGCGACAGGTGCGGTACCTGCTCGGCCTGCTGCTGCAGGTTGCGCAGCAGTTGCAGCGGGCTGATGCGTTCGCGCATCCAGCGTTCGAGGAAGGGCTGGGCGGTGTTCCAAAGGTCCAGGTCCGGGTAGAGCTGGCGGCCCAGTCCTTCGATGTTCAACAGGGTCTTCTGCAGCAGCACGAGTTGCGGCTGGACTTCCATGTTGAAGCGGCGGGCGGTCTGGAACAGGCGCAGCAGCAGCTGGCCGAAGGAGATGTCTTTCAGCGGCTTCTCGAAGATGGGTTCGCAGACGGTGCGGATAGCCGCTTCGAAATCGTTGACCTTGGTTTCCGGCGGCACCCAGCCCGAGTCGATGTGGAGCTGGGCTACGCGGCGGTAGTCGCGCTTGAAGAAGGCGATCAGGTTGCGTGCGAGGTAGTCCTGGTCTTCTGGGGTGAGGCTGCCGATGATGCCGCAGTCGATGGCTATGTACTGCGGGTTCCAGGGTTGGCGGGTGGCGACGAAAATGTTGCCGGGGTGCATATCAGCGTGGAAGAAACTGTCGCGGAATACCTGGGTGAAGAAGATTTCCACGCCGCGTTCGGCCAGCAATTTCATATCGGTGCGTTGGTCGGCGAGGGTAGCGAGGTCCGTTACCGGAATGCCGTAGATGCGCTCCATCACCAGCACCTTGGGGCGGCACCAGTCCCAGTAGACCTGGGGCACGTAGAGCAGCGGCGAGCCATCGAAGTTGCGTCGCAGCTGGCTGGCGTTGGCTGCCTCTCGGAGCAGATCGAGCTCGTCGTAAATGGTCTTCTCGTAGTCGTCCACCACCTCCACCGGGCGCAGACGGCGGGCATCGGCGGATACGCGCTCGGCGAGCCGGGCGAGGATGAACAGCCAGGCGAGGTCCTGGCGAATGATCGGCCGCAGGTTGGGGCGGATCACCTTCACCACCACTTCTTCGCCGCTTTTCAGTTGCGCAGCATGGACCTGGGCCACCGACGCCGAGGCCAGTGGCTCGACGTCGAACCGGGCGAACACTTCGCTGACCTTGGCGCCCAATTGCTCTTCGATGCGCGCGACGGCTTTCGCCGGGGCGAATGGCGGTACCTGGTCCTGCAAGCGTGCCAACTCGTCGGCGATATCCGGTGGCATCAGGTCGCGGCGAGTCGAGAGCAACTGGCCGAACTTGATGAAGATCGGGCCGAGGTCTTCCAGGGCCAGGCGCAGGCGCTCACCGCGGGACAGGCTGAGTTCCTTGCGCGGAAACCAGCGCCAGGGCAGGACGTGGCTCAGCGTGCGCAGCCACCAGGGCAGCGGCAGTTCGAGCAGCAGGTCATCGAGGCGGTAGCGGATGACGACCTGCTGGATGCGCAACAGGCGGCGGGCGGCGAGCAGCTTCATGCGTTGGGTTTGATTCTCTGGTTCAGACGCTCGACGCGAGCGTCGAGGCGATCGAGGGCGAGCTTGAGGCGGTCCAGTTCAGCGAAGCGTGCGTCGGCTTCGCGGCGGCCCACCAGGGTGCGCGACTCTTCGGCTAGGTAGTCGGCGAGATTCTGGCGCAGGCTTTCCAGGCCCTGTCCCGCCCAATTGGCGCGGAGCTTCAGATGGCCTGCGAGCAACTGGGTGCCGACTGGCCCGAGCCAGCGCGACAGCTCGTATTCCCAATCCAGTTCGAGGTCCTGGAGAATGGCGGCCAGCTCCAGCAACACGGCGCTGTCGCCTTCAAGGGTGACTTCCGGGCTGTGCAGGACGGCGGTCTTTTCCCGCGCTGTGGCCAGCTTCAGGAGGCTGCTGGCCGGAGCACGCAGACGGCAATCGGCGGGAGCGGACCAGTGGGCGGAAAGCTTCAGGCCGTCGCCACCAGGGAGCAGGAAAAGCGTCAGTGCCGGACTCTGGCAGTCGACTTCGATGACACTGCCCTCAAGGGCTGTCATGCGCGGCAGCGCCGTGCTGTCCAGCGTCAGCACCCGGTTCAGGCCGAGCTCGATACCGGCCAGCAGCGCCTGGGTCAGCATCAGGGCTTGATGCCGCGGTGCAGGGCGACGATGCCGCCGGTCATGTTGTGGTAGGTGACGCGTTCGAAGCCCGCCTCGACCATCATCGCCTTCAACGTTTCCTGGTCCGGGTGCATGCGGATCGACTCGGCCAGATAACGGTAGCTTTCAGCGTCATTGGTAATCAGCTTGCCCATCAGCGGCAGCAGGCTGAAGGAGTAGGCGTCGTAGGCCTTGGACAGCAGGCCGCTGGTGGGCTTGGAGAATTCCAGCACCAGAAGGCGGCCACCCGGCTTCAGCACGCGCAGCATCGAACGAATGGCTTCGTCCTTGTGAGTGACGTTGCGCAGGCCGAAGGCGATGGTGACCACGTCGAAGTGGTTATCGGGGAAAGGCAGCTTCTCGGCGTCGGCCTGGACGAAGCTGACGTTGCCGGCCACGCCGCTGTCCAGCAGCTTGTCGCGGCCTACCTTGAGCATGGAGGCGTTGATGTCGGCCAGCACCACTTCGCCGGTCATGCCGACCAGGCGGGAGAACTGGCGGGTGAGGTCGCCGGTACCACCGGCAATGTCCAGCACGCGGTTGCCCGGGCGTACGCCGGAAAGCTCGATGGTGAAGCGCTTCCACAGGCGGTGGACGCCCCCGGACATCAGGTCGTTCATCAGGTCGTACTTGGCCGCTACCGAGTGGAATACCTCGGCGACCTTGTCGGCCTTCTGGCTTTCGGGAACCTGCTGATAACCGAAGTGGGTCGTGGGTTCGGCGTCGTTGCCTTTGCGCTGATCGTTCATGTCGCTGCCACCGGAATTGAATGGCGGCCATTCTAATGCCCGCGTCCGGCTTTGTCTTGACGCCCGACGGCGGGGGACGCGGTCAGGGACCGTGGGCGCTGGTATATTCACGCGACCAAAGGTCGCAGTTCAGGAACCCCACATGTCCCGCATCCAAGTCGAACGTTCCCATGCCCTCGGTCGCGAGGCCGTCCGTGATAAAGCCGAGAAGCTGGCCGAGCGCCTGGCGCGCGAGTACGACGTGCGCTACCAATGGCGCGGAGACACCCTGGAATTCAAGCGCAGCGGCGCCGATGGGCAAATCGAAGTGAGCGCTTCGAAGGTGCGCGTGGAGGTCAAGCTGGGCCTGCTGCTGTCGGCCATGAGCGGCAGTATCAAGCGCGAGATCGAAAAAGCGCTGGACGAATACCTGGCCTGAATCAGAACCTCTCCGGGGCCGCCTTGCGGCCCTTCGCGAATGCAATCGCTTCCACTGGCAACTCACCTGAAGCAGCCAATCTCGCGGCTAGTATGCGGTTTCTAATTTTCCTCGCTACCTTGCGCTCAAGTCCTGAAAAAGGACGAGTCATCTACCATTCCGCGTGAGGTGCACCATGGCCAAAGTAGCCGTCAAGAAGAAACTCGAGAAAGCCGAAAGCAAGTCCACCGTCATTGGCGACGTGAAGCTCTACGCCCGCAAGATCTGGCTGGCTGGCCTGGGTGCCTATGCCAAGGCCGGCGCCGAAGGCGTCGATTACTTCAAGGAGCTGGTCAAGGCCGGCGAAGGCGTCGAGAAGCAGGGCAAGAAGCTCGTCGACGAGCAGGTCGAGGCGGCCAACAGCCAGTTCGACAGCGTGAAGAGCAGTGTCACCGGCGTGAAGGAAAAGGTCGAAGTTCAACTCGACAAGATCGAGAAGGCGTTCGACAACCGTGTGGCCAGTGCTCTCAATCGCATTGGTATTCCCTCCCGGCAGGACGTTGAGGCACTCTCTGCTAAGCTTGATGAGCTGAGCGCGTTGCTCGAGCACGTCGCGCGAACCAAATAAGGAGAGCAGGATGGCTGGCAAGAAGAAAACCGATAAAGACACCAACTCCTGGATCGGCGAGATCGAGAAATACTCGCGCCAGATCTGGCTGGCTGGCTTGGGGGCCTACTCGAAGGTCAGTAACGACGGCTCCAAGCTGTTCGATACGCTGGTCAAGGATGGTGAGAAGGCTGAAAAGCAGGCCAAGACCGAAGTGGACAAGCAGGTAGACGCGGTCAAGTCGAAGGTCGGCGCCCGCGTGGGCACGGCCAAGTCCAAGGTTGAAGAGGTCAAGGGCAAGGCGATCGGCAAATGGGGTGAGCTGGAGGAGGCTTTCGACAAGCGTCTGAATAGCGCCATTTCCCGTCTCGGCGTGCCCAGCCGCAGTGAAGTCAAGGACCTGCAAGGCAAGGTGGATTCCCTGACCAAGCAGCTCGAGAAGCTCACCGGCGTGTCGGCGAAATCGGTCAAGCCCGCTGCTGCAAAGACTGCCGCCAAACCGGCTGCCAAAGCTGCTGCGAAACCCGCCGCCAAGCCTGCTGCGAAACCTGCTGCGAAACCTGCTGCCAAGGTTGCCGCTGCCAAGCCGGCACCCAAGGCTGCGGCTGCCAAACCTGCTGCTGCAAAACCGGCCGCCAAGCCAGCTGCAAAGGCTGCTGCGAAGCCGGCGGCTGCGGCCAAGCCCGCTGCCAAACCAGCGGCGAAGCCTGCTGCCTCGAAGCCCGCCGCAGCGAAACCTGCTGCCAAGCCGGCAGCTGCAAAACCGGCAGTGGCCAAACCCGCCGCCGCGAAAAAACCGGCAGTGAAGAAGCCCGCTGCGCCCAAGGCGGCCGCCAAGCCTGCCGCTCCGGCAGCTGCTCCCGCGGCACCGGTTGCAGCCGCTACCCCGGCGCCCAGCGCGGCACCGGCAGCAGCACCGGCTCCGGCAGCACCGGCAACTCCGCCGGCCAGCCAGTCCTGAGCTTTATCGGTATGACGAAAACGCCCGGCTTTGCCGGGCGTTTTCGTTTCAGGTTTCCCGGTAGCGCCGGGCGAGGTTTTCGGCAGCGTGCCGGGAGCCTGGGCGCAAATGCGGGGCGACCAGCATCATCACCTGATAGACCACCAGACGTATCTCGCCGCCGCTGCCCAGCACGCGCTGGTAGTCGAGGGAGAACAACAGGGTCAGGGTGATCTGCTCCACCAGTTGGCCAAGGGCCTCGGTATCGCTCACCAACTGGTCCTCGGACTTCAAACGTGCCAGCAGGGCAGCCAGGGTACGCTTGAGGTGGTTCAGCCAGTTGCGCATGCCGCGGGCCAGCTTGGGAAGGCGGCCGGCCAGGTTGGACAAGTCCTGGAACAGGAAACGGTACTGGGACAGGCGCTCCACGATCAGATGCAGGAACAGCCAGTAATCCTCGGCGTCGAGTTGCGCGTCGGCTGGCGGGTCAAGCAGCGGTGCCAGCTCTTCCTGGAAGCGCTCGAACAGCGCCATCACCAGCGGTTCCTTACCATGGAAGTGGTAGTAGAGATTGCCGGGGCTGATGCCCAGTTCGGTGGCTATTTCCAGGGTGGTGACGTTGGGTTCGCCGTTGAGGTTGAACAGCTCGAGGGCGCATTCGAGGATGCGGTCGCGGGTCTTCATCCAGGTTTCTTGCCAGGCACTCAAAGAAGAATTGAAGGGCCGGCCGGCTACTTGGCCGGCCGGCCCGCATAGGTATCAGCGCACGTGAACGTAAGTGCCGGGGGCGGCCTCCATCGGCGGATAGTCCTGATTGCCCAGCGCCATGATGGTTTCCCGTTGCTCGCCGGAGCGCTCCTGGATCCAGCCCAACCACTTGCCCCACCAGCTACCTTGCACATGCTTGGCATCGTAGTACCAGGCGCGGGGATCGGAGCTGAGTTTGCCGTTCTCGTAGTAGTTCGCCTTGGGGTTGCCCGGCGGATTGAGGATGCTCTGGATGTGGCCGCTGTTGGACAGTACGAAATGACTGTCTCCACCCAGCAGCAGCGCGGATCGGTAGACCGCGTCCCAGGGGGTGATGTGGTCGTTGATGCCGGCCACGCTGAAGCTGTCCACCGTGACCTTCTGCAGGTCGATGGAGGTGCCGCAGATCTCCAGCCCACCGCTGCGGGCCAGCGGGTTGTGCTTGAAGAAGTCCAGCATGTCGCCGTGCAGCGCGGCGGGCAGGCGGGTGTTGTCGTTGTTCCAGTAGAGGATGTCGAACGCCGGTGGTTCGCGGCCCAGCAGGTAGTTGTTGACGAAGTAGTTCCACACCAGGTCGTTGGGACGCATCCAGGCGAAGATCTTGGCCATGTCCTTGCCGTCCAGGACGCCAGCCTGGTACGACCGACGCTTGGCAGCTTCCAGGGTCTGCTCATCGGCGAAAAGCGCGGCGGGACTGTCCACCTGGCTGTCCAGCAGGCTGACCAGGTAAGTGGCACTGGTGACCTTGCGCAATTGACGACGCGCTTGCAGGTGGCCCTGCAGTGCGGCAATGGTGAGGCCCCCTGCGCAAGCGCCCGCCAGGTTGACTTCCTTGCTGCCAGTGATGGCGCGGCAGGCTTCGAAGGCCTCTTCGAGGGCCTGCACATAGGTCGACAAGCCCCATTCGCGGTGTCGCGCATCAGGGTTGCGCCAGCTCACCATGAACACCTGCAGGCCATTCTTAAGGGCGTACTGGACGAAGCTCTTATCCGGGGCGAGGTCGAAGATGTAGTACTTGTTGATCTGCGGTGGCACCACCAGCAGTGGGCGCAGGTACTGCTTCTCGCTCATCGGCTTGTACTGGATCAGCTCCAGCAGCTCGTTGCGGTAGACCACTGCACCCGGCGTGTTGGCGAGGTTGCGGCCGATCTCGAAGGCATGTTTGCTGACCTGACTGGGCATGCCGTCGTTGTGCAGCAGGTCGTCCACCAGATGGCCGATACCCTTGATCAGGCTGAGGCCGCCGGTGTTGAACAGCTCCTTCACTGCTAGCGGGTTGAGCAGGCTGTTGGTAGGCGACAGGGCATCGCTGAGCTGGGCCATCACGAAGCGAGCCCGGGCGCGGTCGTCGTCGCTGAGGTCGCTCTCGTCGATCCAGGTGCTGAGTTGCTTCTGCCAGGCGAGGTAAACCTGCAGGCCTCGGCGGTAAAAGGGGTTGTGCTGCCAGGACGGGTCGGCGAAGCGGCTGTCCTGCGGATTGGGCTGGTGCAGGGTATCGCCGAGCAGTACGCGACCGACCTGGCCACCGAAGGCGAGCATGTGTCGTGCGCTGTGCACCGGATGCCGCAGTCCTTGCAGCGCCAGGTTGCGTACGGTGGAAAACAGATCCTTGCCGCGCAGGCCGACAATGGCGTTCTGTGCGTTCATGAATGCGGCTGGTGCCGGCAAGGTGCCCGGGACTTGTTTTTCTCGCATGGGGCAGCGCTCCGTATTCGGTCCGTGGTTCAGGAGGTCTACAGCAAGGGTTGTACCATCACGAGCCCGAAGTGCATTCCAGACTATCGCGGGCAGAATTCAAGTTGATGACAGCGCGCACCGCTCTGGTTCGGGCGCCTGGCTGCCGCCCCACAAGGGAGCGGTAGCGTTTCAGCCACTACGTAGCGGCTGTGCTTGTGGGTGGATCACCGCGCGGTGACGCTCCTCGGCAAGGAACTTCATGATGATCGGAGCCACCGTTTCGGCACGCGTCACGAGGAACAGGTGACCGTCGTCGATGACGTGAAGTTCCGCATTGGGAATTCGCCAGGCCAGCAGGCGCATGTTCACCAGGGGAATGATCGGATCGTCGTCGCCTGCCAGGACCAGGGTGGGTTGGCGGATGCGGTGCAGCCAGTGAATGCTGGTCCAGCCGAGGCCTGCGAACAGCTGCCAGTAGTAGCCCATCTTACCGGACGAGCGCACCTTGCTGGCGTGGGCCATGGCCAGACCAGGGTCGCGGCGGAACGCGCCGCCATAGATGTCCGGCGCGATGTGTACGCCGTAAGAAGGCTGTATGTAGCGTCGCGGGCTCGCCATGCGCCAGAGCACCTTGGGCTTGCCGGGCACCATCACGGCGCCGGCCGAGGTGGCGGCGAGAATCAGTTTCTTGCAGCGCTCCGGGTAGTCGTAGGCGAACTGCTGTGCCAGTGCGCCGCCCCAGGACACACCGATGGCGCTGACCTGGCCGTAATCCAGATAGTCCAGCATGCGCGCGGCGAGCTTTGCCAGGCCGGAGAAACGGTAGGGCGTGCGCGGGGTGGATGAACCGCCGACACCGGGTACGTCGAAGGCGATTACTTCCAGGTCCGGGTCCAGGGCCTGGACGAAGGGGAACACCAACTCGAGGTTGGCGCCGATGCCATTGAAGATCAGCAGCGGCGTCATGTGCGACTGCCCGGGGCGTACGGCGGTGCGGATGGTCTGGCCATCCAGTTCGATGGTGCGAAATACGAAAGGTAGCGGCATGCGCAAAGCCCTATTGATTAGAAAACCGAGGGAAGCCTTCGCAGGCTCCCCCCGAATCCGCCAGGCTGTGCCTGACCTGCGCCACTGGCGGATGCCAGCAGCGCGTAGGGCACTTCCCGGTGCCATGGGCAGTAGTGCGCAGGGCGCAGTCTGTCATCGCTCGTGCACATAGGTACCGGGCGAAGCTTCACCGGCCGGGAAGGCCTTGTTGCCCAGGGTGAAGTTGGCTTTCTTGGTTTTGCCGGAGCGCTCGCCGATCCATTGCTGCCAGTGCAGCCACCAGGAGTCGGCGTGCTTGGTGGCATTCTCCAGCCAGAGTTTGGGATCGGCCGGCATTTCGCTGCTGGTGGAGAAGCGTGCCTTGGGATTGCCCGGTGGGTTCAGGATGCTCTGGATGTGGCCGCTGTTGGACAGCACGAACTCGCACTTGCCGCCGAGCAGTCGCGCCGAGCGATAGCAGGCTTCCCAGGGCGTGATGTGGTCCGAGGTGCCGGCCAGGCAGTAGAAGTCGCAGGTGACCTGCTTGAGATCGATGGGTGTGCCGCAGACTTCCAGGGCGTTGGGGCGGGTCAACGGGTTGGTCTTGAACATCTCCACCAGCTCGCCGTGGAAGGCGGCGGGCAGGCGCGTGGTGTCGTTGTTCCAGTAGAGGATGTCGAATGCCGGCGGCTCGTTGCCGAGCAAGTAGTTGTTGACCCAGTAGTTCCAGATCAGGTCGTTGGGGCGCATCCAGGCGAAGACCTTGGCCATATCCTTGCCTTCCAGCACACCGGCCTGGTACGAGCGGCGCTTGGCGGCTTCCAGGGTTTGTTCATCGGCGAACAGGGCGACCTGGGTGTCGAGGTTGAAGTCGAGCACGCTGACCATCTGGGTAAAGGCGTTGACCTTGTTCTCGCCAATGGCCTGGTAGTGGCCGAGCAGGGCGACGGTGGTGATGCCGCCGGAGCAGGCCCCAAGCATGTTGAGGTCCTTGCTGCCAGTGATCTTCAAGACTACGTCGATCGTGTCCTTGAGGGCCTGGATGTAGGTGGACAGACCCCATTCGCGCTGTGCCTTGGTCGGGTTGCGCCAGCTGATGATGAAAGTCTGCAGGCCGTTGCGCAGGCAGAAGCGCGCCAGGCTTTTTTCCGGTGATAGGTCGAAGACGTAGAACTTGTTGATCTGCGGCGGTACTACCAGCAACGGGCGTTCATGCACGCTTTCGGTGATGGGTTTGTACTGGATCAGTTCGAGGACATCGTTGCGATAGACCACGGCACCTTCGGTGGTGGCGACGTTCTGGCCGACCTCGAAGGCATCCATGTTCACCTGGCTGGGCATGCCGCCGTTGTTCACCAGGTCCTTGGCCAGATGGGAGAGGCCATCGAGCAGGCTCTTGCCGCCCGTCTCGAAGAAGCGCTTGACCGCGGCCGGGTTGGCCATGCTGTTGGTGGGCGCCATGGCTTCGGTCATCAGATTGATGACGAAGTGTCCGCGGCTGGTGTCCTGGCTCGACAGGTTGCTTTCCTCGATCCAGCTATGCAGCTCCTTGCGCCAGGCCAGGTAAGTCTGCAGGTAGCGCCTGTAGAGCGGGTTCTGGCTCCAGGCCGGGTCATTGAAACGGCGGTCATCGGCTTCTGGTTGCAGCCCGGATTGGCCGAGCAGCACGTTCTTCAGTTCCAGGCCGAAATGGGCGACGTGTCTTGCACTGTGGAAAGGCTGCTTGATGGCCTGCAACAGCACCATCCGCGCTGAAGACAGCAAGTCCTTGCCGCGGATCCCTATAACCGGATTGAGGTTCAGGGTGTTATCCGAGGCCTGGCGCTGCAAATCTTCATTGTTCTTGTTGCTCATCTACGACGCTCCATTGTCCTGAGTCGAACAGCGCCCTGGCGGAACAGCGCGCTGACACGCTCGGGTTACCGGGAAGGCGAAGCGAACTTCGCGAATTTCTCTGTATCTGGCGATGCCAAATGCATGGAACTTGCCAGAACTTGGTTACCCGAGTTTGTCAGTTTGCGCAAGCAGACCGCAGAGAGTTCGCTGCAGCGGGAGTATGTCGCGAGCGTTTAGAAAAAGCGCCCTAACCTTGGGCGGTCAGGGCTGGATTGGGGCGCGGCCTGCACCGCTTCAGAGCATGAGCTTGACGACGGACTCATCCGGGTCGCGGGAGCGGCCGGCAGCTGCAAGCTCCTGCAGATAATCGCTCCACAGTTCTTGCTGGCGGGTGGCGAGTTCGTAGAGGTAGTCCCAGGTGAAGAGACCGCTGTCGTGACCGTCGTCGAAGGTCAATTTCAGGGCATAGTTGCCAGCCGGCTCAAGCTTGGTCAGGCCGACGTTCAGCTTGCCGTACTGGAGGATGGGCTTGCCGTGGCCCTGTACTTCCGCTGAGGGGGAATGCACGCGCAGGAACTCTGCGCTCAGCGTGTAGCTTTCATCCGGCCCGTACTTCAGCGTCAAGGTCCTGGAGGCCTTGTGCAGTTCGATACCGCTGGGGATGCGCATGTCGGGGTCTCCAAACGAAGATAGCCGGCGCGTGCCGGCTATCTTCAGTGTGCACCTGTCAGAGAATGTAGCGCGACAGGTCTTCGTCCTGGGCAAGCTCGCCGAGATGGCCGTTCACGTAGGCAGCATCAATGTGGATCGGCGTCTCGTCGTGTTGCGCGGCGAGGTCGCCGGCGCTGAAGGAAACCTCTTCCAGCAGGCGCTCGAGCAGGGTGTGCAGGCGACGGGCGCCGATGTTCTCGGTCTTCTCGTTGACCTGCCAGGCAATCTCGGCAAGACGTTTGATGCCGTCCGGGGCGAACTCGATGTTCAGGCCTTCGGTCTTCAGCAGCGCGCTGTACTGTTCGGTCAGCGATGCATGGGGCTCGGTGAGGATGCGTTCGAAGTCTTCCGGCGACAGTGCCTTGAGCTCGACGCGGATCGGCAGGCGGCCCTGCAGTTCCGGCACCAGGTCGCTGGGCTTGGACAGGTGGAACGCGCCGGAGGCGATGAACAGGATGTGGTCGGTCTTCACCATGCCCAGCTTGGTGTTCACGGTGCAGCCTTCGATCAACGGCAGCAGATCGCGCTGCACGCCCTCGCGGGAGACATCGGCGCCGCCGACATTGCCGCGCTTGGCCACCTTGTCGATCTCATCGATGAAGACGATGCCGTTCTGTTCCACGGCTTCCAGCGCGGCGGCTTTCAGCTCGTCCTCGTTGACCAGGCGCGCTGCTTCTTCGTCGCGCACCAGCTTCATGGCTTCCTTGACCTTCAGCTTGCGGGCCTTGCGCTTGCCCTTGCCGAGGTTGGAGAAGAGGCTCTGCAGCTGGTTGGTCATTTCCTCCATGCCGGGCGGGGCCATGATTTCGACGCCGGCCGGGGACTCGGCAACTTCGATGTCGATTTCCTTGTCATCGAGTTGGCCTTCGCGCAGGCGCTTGCGGAACAGCTGGCGGGTGTTGGAATCCTCACGGGGCTGCTCGTCGCCGAAACCGGTGCGTGCCGGGGGCAGCAGGGCGTCGAGGATGCGATCTTCGGCGGCGTCTTCGGCGCGATAGCGCACGCGATGCATTTCCTGCTCGCGCATCATCTTCACGGCGGCGTCGGCCAGGTCGCGAATGATCGACTCGACGTCGCGGCCAACGTAGCCCACCTCGGTGAACTTGGTCGCTTCGACCTTGATGAAGGGCGCGTTGGCGAGCTTCGCCAGGCGGCGAGCGATCTCGGTCTTGCCGACGCCGGTCGGGCCGATCATCAGGATGTTCTTCGGCGTTACTTCGGCGCGCAGCTCGGCCGGCAGCTGCATGCGGCGCCAGCGGTTGCGCAAGGCGATGGCGACTGCGCGCTTGGCGTCGTCCTGGCCCACGATGTGGCGGTTGAGTTCGTGGACGATTTCGCGGGGCGTCATGGACATGAAAGTGGCTCCATTGCGGGACGGCGGCCTTACTCGGCGCTGTCCAGCTCCTCGATGGTCAGGTTCTGGTTGGTGAACACGCAAATGGAGCCGGCGATGTTCAGGGCGGTCTCGGTCACTTCGCGGGCGGACAGTTCGGTGTGTTGCAGCAGCGCCAGGGCAGCGGCCTGGGCGAATCCGCCGCCGGAGCCCATGGCGATCAGGCCCTGTTCGGGTTCGACCACGTCACCGTTGCCGGTGATGATCAGCGAGGCATCCTTGTTGGCCACGGCGAGCATGGCTTCCAGGCGACTCAGGGAGCGATCGGTGCGCCAGTCCTTGGCCAGCTCGACGGCGGCCCGGACGAGGTGGCCCTGATGTTTTTCCAGCTGGCCTTCGAAGCGCTCGAACAGGGTGAAGGCGTCAGCGGTGGCACCGGCGAAGCCGGCCAGGACCTGGCCGTGGTAAAGACGGCGGACCTTGCGGGCATTGCTTTTCATGACGGTGTTGCCGAGGGAAACCTGGCCGTCGCCGCCCATGACGACTTTGCCGTTGCGGCGGACTGAAACGATGGTGGTCAAGGGGAGAGTCTCCACGCAGCGGGGCGAAATGCCCGAATGGAAACTCAGATGGGGGGCCGTGCCCGGGTTTTCAACCGGGCACGGACGATTGGCAGACTGTTGAAGAACTACCTGCGTTGCCTGTGCTCGCTTTGAAACAGGCTGAAAATGCTCATTTACAACGCGTAAACTCCGCTTTCTCGCCTGTTTCTGCCTCGCATCGACTGCATCGCCGACGTTTTTCAACGAGCCGTCGGCAGCTCAACGGCTTTGGCGCTGCTGTAACAGCAAATTGCTGAATCCGCTGCCGGCCAGTTGCTTCTGCGCCGAGGCGAGTTGTTCGCGATTGGCGTAGGGCCCGACGAGGACGCGGTACCAGGTTTCCTCGCGAACGGTGCCGGATTCCACCTGGACATTCTGTCCGAGAAGGATGATCTGCGCTCGCACCCGGTCGGCGTCGTCGCGCTTGCGGAACGAGCCGGCCTGGAGGAAGAACTGATTGGTGACCGGCGCCTTGGCTACCACCGGCGGCGCGGGTGGCGGGGTCTCGCCGTTGAGAGCGGCCTGGGCACGCGCAGCGTCGATCTTCGCGGCTTCTTCCGGGGTAACCGGCTTCTGCTCCGGCGGCGTGGCTGGTGTCTCCTTGGGCACAGCTTCCGGCGGCACTATCACTTCTGATTCCGGCAACAGCGTGTAGAAGTCGTACTTTGGCTTCGCCGGCTCCTGGGGGGGCGGCGTTGTCGGCTTGCCCTGGACCTGGGCCTTGCCGACATCGCTGGCGGTCTTGCCGCTGGCGGCACCGGTCGCGGCCTGTTCGGGCTTGGTCCGGCGCACTTCGTCGCGGCCCGGCTCGAGCTGGTTCAGGAATACCACGAAACCACCGATGACCAGGCCGATGGCCAGCCAGACCCAGCCGGGCACCGGCTTCTTGGCCGGCGCCTGGTAGCGGCTGGCCCCGCGCTTGGGTGCAGCTTTTTTCTTCGCCATAGTCCGTTACATGCGTTCCAGGGTTTGCAGGCCGAGCAGCTCCAGGCCTTGCTTGAGGGTACGACCGGTCAGCGCAGCAAGGCGCAGGCGGCTCTGTTGGGTGGCCTGCTCTTCGGCACTGAGGATCGGGCAGTTCTCGTAGAAGCTGGAGAACAGGCCGGCCAGGTCGTAGAGGTAGGCGCAGAGGATGTGCGGTACGCCTTTCTCGGCAACGTTGCCCAGGGTGTCGGCGAACTGCGCCAGCTTGGCGGCCAGGGCCTGCTCCTGCTCGGCGGCGAGGATGATCTGGCCGTCGATCTCGGAGAAGTCCTTGCCCAGCTTGCGGAACACGCTGGCGACACGGGTGTATGCGTAGAGCAGGTAGGGAGCGGTGTTGCCCTCGAAGCTCAGCATCAGCTCGAAGTTGAAGCTGTAGTCGCTGGTGCGGTGCTTGGACAGATCCGCGTACTTCACAGCACCGATACCCACTGCCCGGGCGATCTGGCGCAGTTCGGCTTCTTCCAGGTCAGGGTTCTTGCCCTTCACCAGTTCATAGGCGCGCTGCTCGGCTTCGTCCAGCAGGTCGATGAGCTTGACGGTACCGCCGTCGCGAGTCTTGAACGGACGGCCGTCAGCACCGTTCATGGTGCCGAACCCCATGTGCTCCATCTCGAAGCTGGCGGGCACGAAACCGGCCAGGCGGGCGCAGGCGAAGACCATCTGGAAGTGCAGGGCCTGGCGCTGGTCAACGAAGTAGAGCGCGCGGTCGGCCTTGAGCACACCGCTGCGGTAGCGGGTCGCTGCCAGGTCGGTGGTGGCGTAGAGGTAACCACCGCCGGCCTTCTGCACGATCAGCGGCAGCGGGTTGCCTTCGGCATTCTTGAATTCGTCCATGAACACGCACAGCGCGCCGTCGCTCTCGGTGAGCAGGCCCTTGGCGCGCAGGTCGGCGACCACGTTGGCCAGATCGTCGTTGTAGGCGCTTTCGCCCTTCACGTCGGCCATGGTGAGTTTCACGCCCAGGCGGTCGTAGACGGCCTGGCAGTGGCTCAGGGAAATATCGTTGAAGCGGGTCCAGAGCTTCAGGCATTCGGGATCGCCGGCCTGGAGCTTGACCACCAGTTCGCGGGCACGGTCGGCGAACTCGGCGGACTCGTCGAAGCGCTTCTTGGCCGCGCGGTAGAACGACTCCAGATCGGACAGTTCGGCGTCGCTGCCGACCGGCTGTTCCTGCATGTAGGCCAGCAACATGCCGAACTGGGTGCCCCAGTCGCCCACGTGGTTCTGGCGGATCACGGTATCGCCGAGGAACTCCAGGACGCGTGCGACGCCGTCACCGATGATGGTGGAACGCAGGTGGCCGACGTGCATTTCCTTGGCGAGGTTCGGCGCAGACAGGTCGATGACTACGCGCTGTTGCGGACCATTCTTGCGCACGCCGAGACGGTCGTCGGCCAGTGCGGCCTCCAGGCGCTGGGCCAGCGCCTGGGTGTTCTGGAAGAAGTTGAGGAAGCCGGGGCCGGCGATCTCGACCTTGGCCACCTGATCGTCCTGGGGAAGGGCGTTGATCAGTTTTTCTGCCAGGTCGCGCGGCTTCATGCCGGCGGGTTTGGCCAGCATCATGGCGATGTTGCTGGCGAAGTCGCCGTGGCTCTTGTCCTTGGTGTTCTCCACCTGGATAGCCGGGCTGAGGCCTTCGGGCAGCACGCCCTCGCTGGCGAGACGGGTCAGGGCTTGCTGGATCAGCTGGCGAATGGTGTCTTTCATCTTCTGCTCTTCCGGCCGCCCATGGAGGGCTGGCGCTGGTTGAAAACTGTGCATTATCGGCGGGCTGCGGCCGCAGCTTCAAGTTTTAAGCTGCGGGCTGCAAGGACCAGTCGGCAATATCGGCTGGGTGGTCGTTCTAGAAGAGATCGATGGGGTCCACATCCAGCGACCAACGCACTGCACGGCCGCCGGGTAACTGCTCCAAGGCATGGCTCCACGGAGTTAGCAGCCGGTGCAGGGGTGCCCGGGCGTTGGCCTGCAGCAGCAATTGCGCCCGATAGCGCCCGGCACGTCGTTCCATGGGGGCGGGAACAGGGCCGAGAAGCTCGACGCCATTGAGGCCCATCTCGGCAAGCTGCTGCTCAGCTTCCACGCAGGCGCTGTCGAGGAATTCTTCCGCCTGGCCCGGCTTGTGCGCCTCAGCGCGCAGCAGGGCGAGGTGCGCGAAGGGCGGCAGGCCAGCGGCGCGGCGTTCGGAAAGGGCCTGGTCGGCAAAGGCGAAATAACCTTGCTCGGTAAGCTGCACCAGTAGCGGGTGCTCGGCCAAGTGGGTCTGGATGATCACTTTGCCCGGCTCCTCGGCGCGTCCAGCACGTCCGGCGACTTGGACGATGAGCTGGGCCATGCGCTCGCTGGCGCGGAAGTCCGCGGAGAACAGGCCGCCGTCGGCATCGAGGATTGCCACCAGCGTCACGCGCGGGAAGTGGTGTCCCTTGGCGAGCATCTGGGTGCCGACGAGGATGCAGGGTTCGCCGCGCTGGATGGTGGTGAACAGCTTGTCCATGGCGTCCTTGCGCGACGTGCTGTCGCGGTCGATACGCAATACCTGCGTCTTCGGGAAGAGGATCGCCAGGCGTTCTTCGGCGCGCTCGGTGCCAGCGCCAACCGGGCGCAGGTCGACCCGGCCACAATCGGGGCAGCAGGCTGGCTGGCGCTGAGTGTGGCCGCAATGATGACAGCGCAGTTCGTTGAACCTCTGGTGCAGGGTCATGCGCGCGTCGCAGCGCGGGCACTGGCTGATCCAGCCACAGTCATGGCACAGCAGGGTGGGCGCGAATCCGCGACGGTTGAGGAATACCAGCACCTGCTGGCCTGCCGCCAGGGTCTGGGCGATTGCCTGTTGCAGGGGCATGGAGATGCCGGAGTCCAGCGGCAGGCTCTTCACGTCCAGGCGAAGGAAACGTGGCTGCTTGGCACCGCCGGCACGCTGGGTCAGGCGCAGCAGGCCGTAGCGGCCGGCGTGGGCGTTCTGCAGGCTTTCCAGCGAGGGCGTGGCCGAGCCCAGCAGGATCGGGATGTTCTCCTGGCGGGCGCGCACAAGTGCCAGGTCACGAGCGTGATAGCGCAGTCCCTCCTGCTGTTTATAGGAAGCGTCGTGTTCCTCGTCGATGATGATCAGTCCCGGATTCTTCATTGGCGTGAACAGCGCCGAGCGCGTACCGATGATGATATCGGCCTCTCCATCACGGGCGGCCAGCCAGGCGTCCAGGCGTTCGCGGTCGTTCACTGCCGAGTGCAGCAGGGCGATTCGTGCATTGAAGCGGCGAGAAAAACGTTCGAGAGTCTGCGGACCGAGGTTGATTTCTGGAATCAGCACCAGAGCCTGTTTGCCGGCCTCAAGGGTCTGGCGGATCAGTTGCAGGTAGACCTCGGTCTTGCCGCTACCAGTGACGCCGGCCAGAAGCAGGGCGTTGAAGCTGCCGAACGATGCATGCACTGCGTCGAAGGCGGCGCGTTGCTCTGGGTTGAGGGGCAGCTCCGGTTGTGCCAGTAACGGCCCGTGGCGTTCGCAGGGGGCATGGCGGCGCACTTCCACCCGGGCGAGGCCCTTCTCAAGCAGGATTTCCAGGCTGTCCTTGTTCAACTGCAGTTGCCCGAGCAGTTGGTGGGCAACGCCGTGGGGATGCTGGGCGAGGGTGGCGAGGGCCTGGCGCTGGCGTGGCGCGCGGGCCAGGCGTGGATCTTCGAGGCTGGCGCCGGGCGTCGCGTGCCAGAAACGCTCCTGACGGGCCTCTGCCGGCTCGCCCTGGCGCAGCAGAACCGGAAGTGCCCAACTGAGGGTGTCGCCAAGGCTGTGCTGGTAGTACTGGGCGGTCCATAGGCACAACTTGAACAACGCCGGCGGCAGCGGCGGGCGATTGTCGAGTAGCTCCAATGCAGGCTTGAGCTTATCGGCAGGAACCTCGCTCTTGTCGGCCAGCTCCACCAGGACGCCGATTATCTCGCGGCGGCCGAAGGGTACCCGCAAGCGCAGGCCCGGTTGCAAGGCAGCGCGGGGTACGCCGGCGGGTGCCCGATAGTCGAACAGGCGGCGCAGCGGGGAGGGCAGCGCGAGGCGCAAGATGGGAGCGTCAGGCAAGCGGGGATCCTGTCGGAAAAGGCGCGATCTTAGCATGGTGCCGCACGACAGCCGGCGCGGCAGGCAGGTTGCAACGCACACCCACTCTGGTATCATCCGCCGCCTGTTTCCGTGCGGTACTCGACATAGGGTCGGGTGGCGGCACGCCAGACCTGAGGATCAAGCAATGAAACCGGAAATCCATCCCGAGTACGTAGCGATCGAAGCTACTTGCAGCTGCGGCAACGTCATCAAGACCCGCTCCACCCTCGGTAAGAACATCAGCCTCGACGTATGCTCCGAGTGCCACCCGTTCTACACCGGCAAGCAGAAGGTCCTGGACACCGGCGGCCGTATCGATCGCTTCAAGCAGCGTTTCGGCGTGTTCGGCACCAAGTAAGTGCCGAAATAGCCCGGGAAGGCCCGATGGCCATGTCCCCGCTGACGAAAAAGGCGCCTCTGACAGGCGCCTTTTTCTTTTTTCTGATCCTGAGTTTCTCCCTTCACGCCGCCTGCCCGGTTCCTAGGAACCTTCCTACCTACCAGGTCCGGAAAGTCGTCGATGGAGACACCCTGCGCCTGGTCGACGGACGAAGTGTTCGTCTGATCGGTCTGAATGCGCCAGAGTTGGCTCGCAAGGGACGGTCGGCTGAGCCTTACGCCACAACGGCACGCCAGCGACTCGCAGGTTTGGTGCAAGCCAGTGGCGGACGAGTAGCGCTTCGGTTGGGGCGCGAGTCGAAGGACCGTTACGGCCGCACTCTGGCGCATCTCTATGACAATCGCGGGCGCAATCTCGAAGAGCTCCTGCTCGCTGACGGGTTGGCGTTTCGTATCGCCATTGCCCCCAATGCAGCCCTGAATAATTGTCATGCGGCAGCTGAGCGATCGGCTCGTCGGGCTGGTCGTGGGCTTTGGCGTCACGCGCCTCAGCAAACACCCTGGCAGCTGAGGCGCGGCGGATTTGCGCTGGTGCAAGGACGAGTCGCCAGGGTTGAGCGCAACCGGGGCGGAATCTGGCTGGAGCTGGAAGGGCCGCTGGTGCTGCGGGTCGATCTCAAGCATCTGCGCCAGTTCGACGCCGCCGCGCTGCAACAGCTGGTGGGGCGGCGCGTAGAGGCACGGGGCTGGGTCATTGACCGTGCGCGCAACGGCGGCGTAAATACGAAGGTTTCCCGCTGGATGCTCCCCCTTACCCACAATGGAATGCTTGAGGTGATTCGATGAGATCCCCTGCGCTCGCCATGGCGCTGCTTCTCGCTTTTTCCCTGCTTGCTGGCTGTGCAGTCAACCCTGCCACCGGCAAGACCAATTTCGTGATGATGAGCGAACAGCAGGAGCTGGATCTCGGTCGTCGTTACAACCAGGAAATCGTCAAGCAGAACCCGCCCTATGCCGATGCAAAGCTGCAGGCCTATGTGCAGGAAGTAGGACGGCGCGTCGCCAGTCACAGCCATCGCAGCAGCATCCCCTACCACTTCACCCTGGTCGATTCGCCGGATATCAACGCTTTCGCCCTTCCGGGCGGCTACATCTATATCAATCGTGGCCTGCTTGCTTACCTGAACTCGGAAGCGGAACTCGCCGCGGTACTCGGGCATGAGGTGGGGCACGTCACGGCGCGGCACAGCGTGCAGCAGCAGAGTCAGTCCACCGCTTGGAACATCCTCGGGCAGGCGGTTGCAATCGGCACTGGCGTCGGTGCGGCCGGCGATCTGACCAATGTACTGGGGACTGCCTTCGTACGCGGATATGGTCGTGACATGGAGCTGGAGGCTGACGGCCTCGGCGCCCAGTATCTGGCACGCAGCGGATACGACCCTCAAGCCATGATCGAAGTGGTGAAAGTGCTGAAGAACCAGGAGGAATTTGCTCGTGACCAGGCCCGACGCAAGGGCCAGGAGGCGCCTCCGTCGGGTTATCACGGCTTGTTCGATACCCATCCGGACAATGACACCCGGTTGCAGCAGGTGGTGGGGCCGGCCAGGTCACTGGCTGGCGGTAACCAGGTGGTGAACCGGGAGGTCTTTCTCAAGCACCTGGAGGGGCTGCCTTTCGGTGATTCGGCTGAAACCGGCGTACGTCGCGGGCAGGATTTCTATCACGCAGAGCTGGGCTTCACCTTCCATTTCCCCGATGGCTGGGGGCTGGTCAATCGTCCGGATGCGGTGATCAGTCATAGCGCCGACCAGCAGGCCTTCATCGCCATGACCCTTGACGCTAGCAAGCCCAGTTTGCCCCCCGCGGACTACCTCCGGCAGAAGGCCGGCAGTCAGCGTCTGTCCATGGAAGAGTCGCTGCAGCAGGACGGTCTCCAGGGCGCCACGGCAGTGCTGCCGGGCAATCCCGCGCGACGCGTGGCGGTGATCTACAAGGACGACAAGGCCTATCTTTTCGTTGGGGCGATCCGCAACAAGGCGTCCCTGGAAAGTGAGGATGACAAGTTCCTCTCGGTGATCCATAGCTTCCGTCCGATGAAGAAGGAAGAATTGGCTCTGGCCCAGCCGTTGCGCCTTCATCTGATCCAGGTGAAGTCCGGCCAGACCGTCGCCAGCCTGGCTCGGGAAAGCAAATTGCCGGGACCTCAAGCGGATCTGGAAAATCGTATCCGATTGCTTAATAATTTGTATCCAATTGGCGAGCCAAAGCCCGGAGACTGGCTAAAAGTCGTACGTTAGAGGGGTTGACGTGGAGTGACTGAACGGTCTTGTTAGCCCCCAGCATCTTGCGTATGCTCGCCCGTCACGTCTGTCACAAGCAAAAGCGGAAATGCCAAAATGTCTGATCTGAAAACGGCCGCTCTCGAATACCATGCCCAACCCCGCCCCGGGAAACTCAGCGTCGAGCTGACCAAGCCGACCGCCACCGCCCGCGACCTTTCGCTGGCCTACAGCCCGGGCGTCGCCGAGCCGGTACGCGAGATCGCGCGTGATCCCGAACTGGCCTACAAGTACACCGGCAAGGGTAACCTGGTAGCGGTCATTTCCGATGGCACTGCAATTCTCGGCCTGGGTAACCTCGGTCCGCTGGCTTCCAAGCCGGTAATGGAAGGCAAGGGCGTCCTGTTCAAGCGCTTCGCTGGCATCGACGTATTCGACATCGAAGTGGACGCTGAAAGCCCTCAAGCCTTCATCGACACCGTCAAGCGCATTTCCATCACCTTCGGTGGCATCAACCTCGAAGACATCAAGGCACCCGAGTGCTTCGAGATCGAACGCACACTGATCGAGCAGTGCGACATCCCGGTCTTCCACGACGACCAGCATGGCACCGCCATCGTGACTGCTGCCGGCATGCTCAACGCCCTGGAAATTGCTGGCAAGAACCTGGCTGAAGCCAAGATCGTCTGCCTCGGTGCCGGTGCGGCCGCCATCTCCTGCATGAAACTGCTGGTGAGCATGGGCGCCAAGGTCGAGAACATCTTCATGATCGACCGCAAGGGCGTGGTTCACGCCGGTCGCGACGATCTGAACCAGTACAAGGCCGTCTTCGCCCACGAAACCGACAAGCGCACCCTGTCCGAAGCTCTGGATGGTGCTGACGTGTTCGTTGGCCTTTCTGGCGCCAACCTGCTGAGCCCGGAAGACCTGAAGCGCATGGCGGCCAACCCGATCGTCTTCGCCTGCTCCAACCCGGACCCGGAAATCAAGCCGGAACTGGCTCACGAGACCCGCAACGACGTGATCATGGCCACCGGTCGTTCCGACTACCCCAACCAGGTCAACAACGTTCTGGGCTTCCCCTTCATCTTCCGCGGTGCCCTGGACGTGCGCGCCACTCGCATCAACGAAGAGATGAAGATCGCCGCTGCCCTGGCCCTGCGCGATCTGGCCAAACTGCCGGTGCCCAAGGACGTCTGCGACGCCTACAACGTGAGCTCTCTGGAGTTCGGTCGCGAGTACATCATTCCGAAACCCATGGACAAGCGTCTGATCACCGTCGTTTCCGACGCTGTGGCCAAGGCTGCCATCGAGTCCGGTGTGGCGACCCTGCCTTATCCGAAACACTATCCGCTGAAGTCGGTGGATGAAGTGTTCAACGGCTAAGCCGAGACGCAAAAAAAGCCCCGCCAATGCGGGGCTTTTTTATGCGTGCCTGTTTCTCAGAACAGGTCGATAGGCGCGGCTTCGTCGGCCGGCAGCGGGCTGCCGGGAATGGCCAGACCGGGCTCGAGTTCGCTCATAGGCGGTGGGGTGTCCTCGCTCTTGAACAGCTCGAAGAAGGCATCCGGCGTTCCGGGGCTGGCTGCGCGGCCGCTGAGTGGGTCGATGCGCAGCGTCAGCAGGCCGGCGGGCTCAGGCTGGACATGGGCTGGCTTGTCTTTCAGTGCGGCGCTCATGTAGTCCATCCAGATCGGAAGTGCGACGGTGCCGCCGTACTCATGTCGACCCAGGCTTTCCGGCTGGTCGAAGCCGACCCAGACGGTGGTCACGTAATCGGCGTTGTAGCCGGAGAACCAGCTGTCCTTCGATTCGTTGGTGGTCCCGGTCTTGCCGGCGATATCGCTACGCCCCATGGACAGGGCTCGGCGACCGGTGCCGCGCTTGATCACATCCTGCAGCATGCTGTTGAGGATGAATGTGGTGCGGGGGTCGATGATGCGCTCGGCCAAGGCCGGAGCCGGGCTCTGAGGTGCGGCCGCATCGGCGGAAGCGAGCAGGGTGTCTGGCGCTGCGGTGGATTGTGCGACCTCGCTAGCTTGCACTTCCCCCTCCGGAACCCGTGGCGGGTTGGCGACGAACAGGGTCTTGCCATCCCGACTCTCGATGCGCTCGATCAGATAGGGCTGAACCTTGTAACCGCCGTTGGCGAAAGTGCTCCAGCCGCCGGCGATTTCCAGCGGCGTGAGGTTGGCGGTGCCCAGGGCAAGGGACAGGTTGCGCGGCAGGTCATCCTTGTTGAAGCCGAAACGGCTGACATAGTTCAGTGCGTAGTCGATCCCGACTGCCTGCAGAACACGGATTGAAACCAGGTTGCGCGACTTGTACAGCGCTTCGCGCAGACGGATCGGGCCGAGGAAGGTGTTGTTGTCGTTCTTCGGACGCCAGGCTTCTTCCATGCCCGCCTCCTGGAAGACGATCGGGGCGTCGTTCACCAGGCTCGCGGCAGTGAAGCCGTTGTCGAGGGCAGCGGCATAAAGGAAGGGCTTGAAGCTGGAGCCCGGTTGGCGCTTGGCCTGGGCGGCGCGGTTGTAGTTGCTCTGTTCGAACGAGAAACCGCCGACCAGCGAACGAATGGCGCCGTCGTTCGGGTCCAGGGAAACCAGTGCGCTTTGCGCCGCGGGCAACTGGACGAAACGCAGACTGCCATCGGTCTGGCGCTGAACGCGGACCAGATCGCCAACTTGGGTTACGTCCGCGGGCTGCTGAGGGCGAGGGCCGAGGCTGTTGGTGTTGAGGAAGGGGCGGGCCCATTTCATGCTGTCCCAGCCCACTGCTTCTTCCTGGCCGCTGCGAGTCAGGACCAGGATGCCGCTCTTCTCTACCTGGGTAACGATGGCCGGTTCCAGGCCGCCCAGGGATTTCTGCTTGGCCAGTTCCTGCAGCCAGGTCTCCTTGGTCATGCCTGGCAGGCGGGTTTCGGGGCCGCGATAGCCGTGGCGCTGGTCATAGTCGATCAGGCCCTCGCGCAGGGCGGAGTTGGCGGCCTGCTGAAGGTCGCTGGGAACCGTGGTGGTGACCCGGAAACCTTCGGTATAGGCGTCGCTGCCATAGCGACCTACCATTTCGGCTCGGGCCATCTCTGCGATATAGGGAGCAGCGAGCTCCGGGGTCGGAACATGGTAGCTGGCGTCGATCGGCTCGTTGAGGGCCTGCTGGTAGCGGGCCTCGTCGATTCGTCCGAGCTTGTACATGCGGCCAAGAATCCAGTCGCGACGCTCTTTGCTGCGGGTCGGATTGACCAGCGGGTTGAAGCGGGAGGGTGCCTTGGGTAAGCCGGCGATCATGGCCATCTGCGCCAGGCTGATTTCGCGAATGGACTTGCCGTAATAGACCTGTGCGGCGGCCTCGATACCGTATGCACGGTTACCGAGGTAGATCTTGTTCACATAAAGTTCAAGAATTTCGTCTTTGCTGAGTTCCCGTTCAATTTGAAGGGCCAGCAATATTTCATTGATCTTGCGGGAGAAACTTCTTTCGCTGGTTAGGAAGTAGTTCTTCGCTACCTGCATGGTGATGGTGCTGCCGCCCGTCTGGATGTGGCCGGTCTTCAATAATTGCGTGGCAGCGCGCATCAGGCTGGTGAGGTCGACGCCATAATGGTTCGCGAAATTGTCGTCTTCGGCGGCTAGCAGCGCCTGGATGAAATCAGGCGGAATGTCGGCGAAACGCACCGGAGAACGGCGCATCTCGCCGAATTCGGCGATCAGCTTGCCGTCGCTGCTATATACGCGCAGCGGGATCTGGAGCTGAATTCGGCGCAGCGAGTCGACGGACGGAAGGCTGGGGCTAAGATAGAGGTAGGCGCCGCTGAAACTGAGCAATAGGCCACAGAAAACGGCAACGAAAGACCACCAGAAAAACTTCAGCAGGCGCATCAAGGCTTGTGGATTTCCAGACAAAAGAATGAGTTAAGCGAAAGGCGATGATAAAAGGCAAAAGCCGATCACATTATAAGCGTTTTTTTTCCGGGGGAGCCATTTGCGCTTCTGTCAAGACTGCTATTTAATGTGGAAAAACATAAATCGTCCGTAAGTCTCGGACGCTGATAGGAAATCGGTCGTGCTAGGGCTCTTCAATAAGAAAGCGAATTCGCTGTTGGGGATCGACATCAGCTCGACCTCAGTCAAGCTCCTTGAATTGAGTCGCTCGGGAAGCCGCTTCAAAGTGGAGTCCTATGCCGTCGAGCCACTCCCTCCAAATGCGGTTGTCGAAAAGAACATCGCGGAACTGGAGGGCGTTGGGCAGGCGCTTTCCCGCGTTGTCACCAAGGCGCGAACCGGGGTCAAGGTCGCTGCGGTCGCCGTGGCAGGCTCGGCCGTGATTACCAAGACCATCGAGATGGAAGCCGGTCTCTCCGATGATGATCTGGAGAATCAGCTGAAAATCGAGGCCGACCAATACATTCCCTATCCGTTGGAAGAAGTCGCCATCGACTTCGAGGTGCAAGGCGCCTCGGCTCGCAATCCGGAGCGGGTCGACGTACTTCTGGCTGCTTGCCGGAAGGAAAACGTCGAAGTACGTGAGGCAGCGCTTGCCCTGGCAGGACTTACGGCCAAGGTCGTCGATGTCGAGGCTTACGCGTTGGAACGCGCCTATTCACTGCTTTCGGCCCAGCTCGGTGATTCCCACGACGAACTTACCGTGGCGGTTGTTGACATCGGCGCCACCATGACGACCCTCAGTGTGCTGCACAACGGTCGTACCATTTATACGCGGGAGCAGCTTTTCGGTGGTCGCCAGTTGACCGAGGAGATTCAGCGTCGCTATGGGCTTTCGGTCGAGGAAGCTGGTCTTGCCAAGAAGCAAGGCGGTCTTCCGGATGACTACGACAGCGAGGTCCTTCAACCGTTCAAGGATGCCGTCGTCCAGCAGGTATCCCGATCGCTGCAGTTCTTCTTTGCCGCGGGCCAGTACAACGACGTGGACTACATCCTCCTGGCCGGCGGTACGGCCTCGATTCCTGATCTGGATCGCCTGATCCAGCAGAAGATCGGTACGCCGACCCTGGTTGCCAACCCCTTCGCCGACATGGCGCTGAGTAGCAAGGTCAATGCGGGTGCCCTGGCCAGCGATGCGCCTGCGCTGATGATTGCTTGCGGCTTGGCGATGAGGAGTTTCGACTGATGGCGCGCATCAACCTACTCCCTTGGCGTGAGCAGCTACGCGAGGAACGCAAACAGCGATTCCTGGTCGCGCTCGGGGCCATTCTGGCCCTGGGCGCTGGCGCAGTGTTCCTCGGCGACCAATACCTGAACAGCGCAATCGAGAACCAGCAGGCGCGCAACGACTTCGTGCGCAAGGAAATCGCTGTCCTGGACGCCAGGATCAAGGAAATCAGTGAGCTGAAGACTCGTCGTCAGCAGCTTCTCGAGCGGATGAAGATCATCCAGGACCTTCAGGGCAACCGGCCGATCATCGGTCGCGTATTCGATCAGTTGGTTCGGACGCTGCCTGATGGCGTCTTCTTCACGGGCGTGAAGATGACAGGCAAGAGCATCGCCATCGTTGGTGCGGCTGAGTCGAACAATCGGGTTTCCAACCTGATGCGCAACCTGGATGCCTCCGAGTGGCTGACCGCACCCAACCTCACCGGCGTCAAGGCGGTTACCGCTGGTGCGGTGGATCAGGCCAACGTATTCCAGTTGACTGTGCAGCAGACCCAGCCGGGCGCAGAGGAAGAAAACGGCAAGCCTGGTGCTGCGAACGCGAACACCGCCAATAAAGGAGCCGCGAAATGAGTTTCTCCGACTCCCTGGAAAGTCTGCGCAAGATCGATCTCGCCGATCTCGACGTCAACAACCTCGGCTCCTGGCCCATCGCGGTCAAGGTCATTGCCTGCATCTTGCTGCTGATTCTCGTGCTCGTGCTGGGTTACAACTTCCACCTCAAGGACCTCGAGCTCCAGTGGGACTCGAAGCGCGCCGAAGAAGCAACCTTGAAGGAACAGTTCGCTACCAAGGCGTTCCAGGCTGCCAACCTGGAAGCCTACAAGGAGCAGATGAAGGAGATGGAAACCTCCTTCGGTGCCTTGCTGCGCCAGCTGCCGAGCGACACCGAGGTGCCGGGTTTGCTGGAAGACATTACCCGTACCGGCCTGGGCAGTGGTCTCGAGTTCGAGGAAATCAAGCTGCTTCCGGAAGCGGCCCAGCAGTTTTATATCGAGCTGCCGATTCAGATTTCCGTAGTAGGCGGCTATCACGACCTGGCTACCTTCGTCAGTGGCGTGGCCAGCCTGCCGCGAATCGTGACTTTGCATGATTTTGAGATCAAGCCGGTTTCCGACGACAGCGGTTCCAAGCTGCGCATGTCGATCCTGGCCAAGACCTACCGTTACAACGACAAGGGGCTGCAGAAATGAGTAGTCCTCGCGCCCGACTGGTGCTCTGTGCCCTGATGCTGGCCGGCCTTTCCGGCTGTGGCGTCGGCAACGACTTTGGCGATCTACAGGCCTACATGGATGAAGTGCGCGCCCGACCCAAGGGCTCCATAGAACCCTTGCCGAAGTTCCAGCCTTACGAGGCGTTTACCTATAGCGCTGCCGCCTTGCGCAGCCCCTTCCAGCCGCCGATCAAGATCGACCTGGCAAAGCAGCAGAAGGGTTCGAAGGACATTCACCCGGATGAAACTCGGGTCAAGCAGTTCCTCGAAGGCTTCAATATCGAATCCTTCGAGATGGTGGGCACGTTGTCCAACGGCTCGGGGACCTTTGCCTTGGTCAGTGGCGCTGGAGGGGTGCACCGGGTCAAGGTTGGGGATTATCTGGGGCGCAACCATGGCCGTGTCGTCGATATCGACGAAGCCAAGGTCGACGTGATCGAGATCGTCCCGGACGGGGAAGGCGGATGGCTGGAGCGTCCACGTAGTCTCGCGCTCAGGGAGCGCTCTTGAGGGCGAGGTGAATCACCGATGAAGAATAACTACCGGTCTGCACAACGGAACCAGATGATGAAAAGCTCGCTATCGCGCCTTGGTATCACGCTATTGGCCGCCCTGCTGTCGCCAGCGCTATTGGCTGCGAACCTGCAGGCATTGGATGTCGCGGCTCTCCCAGGCGACAGGGTTGAACTCAAACTGGCATTCGACGAGCCCGTGACGGCTCCGCGTGGCTATACCATCGAGCAGCCTGCGCGTATCGCCCTGGATTTGCCAGGTGTGTCCAACAAGCTGGGTTCCAAGAACCGCGAATTGGGTGTAGGGAACGCTCGTAGCGTGACCGTGGTGGAAGCCAAGGATCGCACTCGCCTGATCATCAACCTGTCGACCCTGGTGCCCTACAGCACCCGTGTTGATGGCCGCAATCTCTATGTGCTGGTGGGCGATTCCGCGACTTCGTCTACAGCGCCTCGCCCCGTGGCATCCGCCCCGGCTCCCGTGGCCGCGCCCCTGACTGCTTCCCAGTCGGCCAAGAGCTACGCCAGTACTGGGCGTGCCATCGAGAATATCGACTTCCAGCGCGGCGAGCAGGGTGAGGGTAATGTGGTCATCACCCTGTCAGACCCCAGTGTCAGCCCGGATATCCAGGAACAGGGCGGAAAGATTCGCCTGGACTTCTCCAAGACTCAGATCCCTGAGCCGCTGCGCGTCCGTCTCGACGTGAAGGATTTTGCCACTCCAGTGCAGTTCGTCAGCGCTTCCGGCTCCGGCAGTAACGCCAGTATCAGTATCGAACCCACCGGGTACTACGACTACCTCGCCTACCAGACCGACAACAAACTGACCGTCAGTATCAAGCCGCTGACTCAGGATGACGTGGAAAAACGCAAGACTGAGCGTTTCGCCTACTCCGGCGAGAAGCTGTCTCTGAATTTCCAGGACATCGACGTTCGTTCCGTACTCCAACTGATCGCCGACTTCACCGACCTCAACCTGGTGGCGTCGGATACCGTTCAGGGGAACATCACCCTGCGGCTGCAGAACGTGCCTTGGGATCAGGCGCTGGATCTGGTCCTGAAGACCAAGGGCCTGGACAAGCGCAAAGTGGGTAACGTGTTGCTGGTCGCGCCTGCAGACGAGATCGCTGCCCGCGAACGCCAGGAACTGGAATCGCAGAAACAGATCGCTGAACTGGCTCCACTGCGTCGTGAGCTGATCCAGGTGAACTACGCCAAGGCCGCGGACATTGCCAAGCTGTTCCAGTCCGTCACCAGCGGTGACCCGAGTGCTGCCGGCGCTGATGAGCGCGGCTCCATTACTGTGGATGACCGCACCAACAGCATCATCGCCTATCAGACCCAGGACAAACTGGAAGAGCTGCGTCGTATCGTGACCCAGCTGGATATCCCGGTTCGCCAGGTAATGATCGAAGCGCGCATCGTCGAAGCCAACGTCGACTACGACAAGGCGCTTGGCGTCAACTGGCGTGGTGCGAGCATTGGCGACAACAACTTTGTCATCGGTGGCGGTGGTGCCGGCCGTCCGGCTGCCAATCAGGCTGGCAACGTGAACCTGGCCAACGCGCCCTTCGTCGATCTGGGCGCCACTGGCGCAACCTCGAGCATCGGCATCGGCTTCATTACCGACAACACCATCCTCGACCTTGAGCTGTCGGCGATGGAAAAGACCGGTAACGGCGAAATCGTATCGCAGCCCAAGGTGGTCACCTCCGACAAGGAAACCGCGAAGATCCTCAAGGGCCAGGAAGTGCCTTATCAGGAAGCCAGCTCCAGCGGCGCCACCAGCACCTCCTTCAAGGAAGCGGCCCTTTCCCTTGAAGTGACTCCGCAGATCACTCCGGACAACCGCATCATCATGGAGGTCAAGGTCACCAAGGACGCTCCGGACTTCGGCAACGCCCTGAACGGTGTGCCGCCGATCAACAAGAACGAGGTAAACGCCAAGGTACTGGTCAATGATGGTGAAACCATCGTGATAGGTGGGGTATTCTCCAACACCCAAACCAAGGCGGTGGACAAGGTGCCCTTCCTCGGCGACCTGCCCTTCCTCGGCCGCATGTTCCGTCGCGACGTGGTTCAGGACAAGAAATCCGAGCTCCTGGTATTCCTCACTCCCCGCATTATGAATAACCAGGCCATTGCGGTGAGTCGCTGATATCGGTGCGAAATTTGATTCTGATTGGCCCGATGGGAGCAGGAAAAAGCACCATCGGGCGTTTGCTTGCTAAAGAACTGCGACTTCCCTTCAAGGACTCCGATAAGGAAATCGAACAGCGCACTGGAGCGGATATCCCATGGATATTCGACGTCGAAGGCGAGCAGGGTTTTCGCGATCGCGAACAGTCGATGATCGAGGAACTCTGCGGTCATGACGGCGTCGTTTTGGCGACTGGCGGTGGCGCGGTTCTGCGTCCGGCCAATCGCCAGGCTCTGCGTGGCGGTGGTCGGGTCGTCTATCTGCACACCTCGGTGGAGCAGCAGATCGAGCGCACCTCGCGTGATCGTAATCGACCGTTGTTGCGGTCAGCCGATCCGGGCAAGGTGCTGCGCGACCTGATGGCCATTCGCGATCCGCTCTACCGGGAGATCGCTGACATCATCATCGAAACCGATGAGCGGCCGCCGCGCATGGTGGTTCAAGAAATACTGGCGCGCCTACAGGCACTCCCGCCCCGTTAAAGCGCGGGCGGAACTGCGCTATCCTTTAGCCCTTTTTATATCGGGGGCCCCATGCGGACACTTCAGGTCGATCTTGGCGAGCGTAGCTATCCCATCCATATTGGTTCCGGGCTGCTATCGCGTCCGGAACTTTTCACGCCGCACATCGCCGGTCGCAAGGTGGCCATCGTCACCAACGAGACCGTGGCGCCCCTCTATCTTGAAAAGCTGACCCAGACCTTGCAGGGCTACTCGGTCCTGCCGGTGGTATTGCCCGACGGCGAGGCGCACAAGAACTGGGAAACCTTGCAGCTGATCTTCGACGCTCTGCTGGGTGATCGCCATGATCGCCGCACTACTGTGATCGCCCTGGGGGGCGGGGTTATTGGCGACATGGCCGGCTTTGCCGCCGCGTGCTACCAGCGTGGCGTGGACTTCATCCAGGTGCCTACGACGCTGCTGTCTCAGGTGGACTCCTCGGTTGGCGGCAAGACCGGGATCAACCATCCGCTGGGCAAGAACATGGTGGGTGCGTTCTACCAGCCCAAGGCGGTGATCATCGATACGGACAGCCTGCGCACGCTGCCGGAGCGCGAGTTGTCTGCCGGACTGGCCGAAGTGATCAAGTACGGCCTGATCTGCGACGAACCTTTCCTGCCGTGGCTGGAAGGGAAGATGACTGCCCTGCGCGGTCTCGACGCCGGCAGTTTGACCGAGGCCATCGAGCGCTCCTGTGCCGCCAAAGCGCGGGTGGTGGGCGTGGATGAGCGTGAGTCCGGGCTGCGCGCCATCCTCAACCTGGGCCACACCTTTGGTCACGCCATCGAGACCCATATGGGTTATGGTGCCTGGCTGCATGGCGAGGCGGTATCCGCGGGTACCGTCATGGCCCTGGAGATGTCCAGCCGTCTGGGCTGGATTTCCACCGACGAGCGCGACGCGGCGATTCGCTTGCTGCGCAGTGCCGGCTTGCCGGTCGTACCGCCAATGGACATGACGCCGGAACATTTCCTCCAGCACATGGCCGTAGACAAGAAGGTACTCGATGGCCAATTGCGCCTGGTGCTGTTGCGCCGGATTGGTGATGCCGTCGTGACTGCCGATTATTCGCGTGACGTGCTCGAGGCCACCCTGGCCGCCGACTATCGCGCCCTGGCCGACAAGCTTGGAGAGTAAAGGATTCCCATGAGCAGCCTGCACGCCGACGAGGCCTACCTAGGTCACTACCAGTTCACCCATGACCCGTTCGCGGCGCGGGTGCCTGGCTTCAAGTTCTTTCCGGCCCAGCGCAAGCCGGTGCTGGGTCAACTGCACCACCTGGCGCGCTACAGCCAGTTGATGCTGGTGGTGAGCGGCCCCCATGGCAGTGGCAAGACTCTGCTGCGTCAGGCCCTCGTGGCGAGCACCAATAAGCAAGCGGTTCAGAGTCTGGTGGTTTCGGCGCGTAATTCGGTCGAGGCTGGCGGAATGCTGCGCCAGATCGCTCAGGGACTGAGCGTTGCGCAGGCTGATGTACGCTCCATTCTTGCCCAGGTCGGCCAGCTTGCCCTGACCGGTCAGGAGGTCTACCTCCTCGTGGACGACGCGGAGGAACTGGACGACGCCTCCCTGGAAAACCTGCTGTCCCTTGCCGAGGGCAATGTCGAAGCGCGCACTCACGTTTTCCTGTTCGGCGAGGACTCCCTGCTTGCGCGCCTGGATGCGCTGGTTGAGGGCGAGGAGCGATTCCATGTAATCGAGCTGCAGCCCTATGGCCCGGAAGAAACTCGCGAGTACCTCGCCCAGCGCCTGGAAGGTGCGGGACGCGGGATCGAGTTGCTCAGCGATGAGCAGGTGGAAGAAATTCATCTGCAGTCCGGCGGCTGGCCGGGTTCGATCAACCAGGTTGCGCGCGATCTCATGATCGAAACCATGCTCGCAGAGCGCGGAGCTTCGCGGAAATCCACTGGTGGCTTCAGTCTGCCGAAGAAGCACCTGCTCGCCCTGGCCGTGGTCGGGGTCGGTGTGATTGCTGCCTGGATGATGCAGGGTCGCAACGAAAGTACCGCTGAGACTGCATCCGCCACTGCCCAATTGCCCTTGGGGCAGGCGCCTGCCGGTCAGGCGGCCAGTGGTGGGGATGCCGGCTCGCCAGCCGTGGAGTTCGCGGGTTCCTCGCAGCCGCTGCCGTTGCCGTTGGTGGGCGAGGCCCAGCCGGTGATTCGTGAGCCGTTGGCCCAGGCTGCTGGTCAGGGTGAGCCGGAAGACAGCCCGGCGCCTGAAGGGGGTGCCAGCCTACCGCCTACGGTCACCACCACTGCGCCGCCGCAGGGCGCGACCGCTGGCCCGGCACCGACTGCGCCTGTGGAGCCCATCGCGTCGGCGCAGCCATTGCCCACGCCGGCCCAGCCCATTGCTGCGGTCCCTGCCGCTCCGGTAGCTGCGCCCAGACCGGCTGCCCCTGCATCGGCATCGGCTACCGCGCCGGCCGCCGCAACTAAGCCTGCCGCTGCTGCCAAACCAGCTGTTGTTCCTGCTCAGGCTGCTGCCAAGCCGGCTGAGAATCCTGCGCCTGCATCGACCGGCGGTGCTGCGGGCAATGGCTGGTACAGTGGCCAGACGGGCAGCCATTTCGCTCTGCAGGTGCTCGGTACCAGTTCGGAAAATAGCGCCAAGGCCTTCGTTCAGCAGAATGGGGGGCAGTACCGCTATTTCAAGAAGCAACACCAGGGCAAGACGCTTTACGTCGTAACCTACGGCAGCTTCCCAAGCCGAACCGCAGCACAGGCTGCGATCAAATCTTTGCCGGCCAAGGTTCAGGCTGGTAAACCCTGGCCGAAGACTTTCGCCAGCATCAAGCAGGAAATGGCTCGCTAGTATTCTGCGAGCCTGATCCCCCGCCTTTTGACTGGGCGGTCGCTAGCACGACCTCCCGGTTCATTCATTCATTTTTGCGACATTGGCTTTCATTGATTGGTCGCGAAGATTTGTGATCGACCAATGGGCTATGTACAATGACCTCCCTTTGCCCTACGCAAAAGCTGGCGTCAAGTCCTGCGCGTATGGTAAGGAGTTGAATTACAAAGCAATTCTGCCTTTTTCTGAAGGCAACCCTGGTGAGAGTTCCCCTATGAAAGCAGGTCTGTACCATCCTGATGAATTCAAGGATAACTGCGGTTTCGGCTTGATCGCCCATATGCAGGGCGAGGCGAGCCACCATCTTCTTAAAACCGCCATTGAAGCCCTGACCTGCATGACCCACCGCGGCGGCATCAATGCCGACGGCAAGACCGGCGACGGTTGTGGTCTGTTGATCCAGAAGCCCGACCTTTTCCTGCGCGCGATTGCCAAGGAAACTTTCTCGGTCGAGCTGCCTGCCCAGTACGCGGTCGGCATGGTCTTCTTCAACCAGGACCCGGCTCGCGCCGAAGCGGCTCGCGAAAACATGAATCGCGAAATCCTTGCTGCCGGCCTGCAACTGATTGGCTGGCGCAAGGTGCCAGTGGACACTAGCGTCCTCGGCCGCCTGGCCCTGGAGCGCCTGCCGCAGATCGAGCAGGTGTTCATCGGTGGTGAAGGCCTGGGCGACCAGGAAATGGCAGTCAAGCTGTTCAGCGCCCGTCGTCGCTCCTCCGTGGCCAATGCCGCGGACGCCGACCACTACATCTGCAGCTTCTCCCACAAGACCATCATCTACAAAGGCCTGATGATGCCGGCCGACCTGCAGCAGTTCTACCCGGACCTGGGTGACGAACGCCTGCAGACCGCTATCTGCGTCTTCCATCAGCGCTTCTCCACCAACACTCTGCCGAAGTGGCCGCTGGCGCAGCCCTTCCGCTTCCTCGCCCACAACGGCGAAATCAACACCATCACCGGTAACCGCAACTGGGCGGTTGCCCGTCGCACCAAGTTCGCCAACGAGCAGCTACCCGACATCGACGAGCTGGGCCCGCTGGTCAACCGCGTGGGCTCCGACTCCTCCAGCATGGACAACATGCTCGAGCTGATGGTCACCGGCGGCATCGACCTGTTCCGTGGCGTGCGCATGATCATCCCGCCGGCCTGGCAGAACATGGAAACCATGGATGCCGACCTGCGCGCCTTCTATGAATACAACTCCATGCACATGGAGCCCTGGGACGGCCCCGCCGGTGTCGTGCTCACCGATGGCCGTTATGCCGTCTGCTTGCTGGACCGCAACGGCCTGCGTCCGGCCCGTTGGGTGACCACCAAGAACGGCTATATCACCCTCGCCTCGGAAATCGGCGTGTGGGACTACAAGCCGGAAGATGTGCTCGCCAAGGGGCGTGTCGGCCCGGGCCAGATTCTTGCGGTGGACACCGAGACCGGTCAGATCCTCAACACCGAAGACATCGACAGCCGCCTGAAGTCGCGTCACCCGTACAAGCAGTGGCTTCGCCAGAGCGCTGTGCGCATCCAGGCCAAGCTGGATGACGACCACGGTGTGGCCAGCTACGACAGCGACCAGCTCAAGCAGTACATGAAGATGTTCCAGGTCACCTTCGAAGAACGTGATCAGGTACTGCGCCCGCTGGCCGAGCAAGGGCAGGAAGCGGTCGGATCCATGGGCGACGATACGCCCATGGCCGTGCTGTCCCAGCGCGTGCGTTCGCCGTTCGACTACTTCCGCCAGCAGTTCGCTCAGGTCACCAACCCCCCGATCGACCCGTTGCGCGAAGCCATCGTGATGTCCCTGGAGATCTGCCTCGGCGCCGAGCGCAACATCTTCAGCGAGTCGCCTGACCATGCCACCCGCGTGATCCTCAGCAGCCCGGTGATCTCCCCGGCCAAGTGGAGCGCGCTGATGAGCCTGGACCGTCCGGGCTTCGAGCGGCAGATCATCGACCTGAACTACGAAGAGAGTCTCGGCCTCGAAGCCGCCGTACGCAACTTCGCCGACCAGGCCGAAGAGGCTGTGCGTTCCGGCAAGTCCCTGCTGGTGTTGACCGACCGCCACATCGCCCCTGGCAAGCTGCCGGCTCACGCCTCCCTGGCTGTTGGCGCCGTGCATCATCGCCTGGTGGAGAAAGGCCTGCGGTGCGACTGCAACATCCTGGTCGAGACCGCCACTGCCCGGGACCCGCACCATTTCGCAGTGCTGGTTGGCTTCGGTGCGTCCGCGGTCTATCCGTTCCTCGCCTATGAAGTGCTGGCTGACCTGATCCGCACCGGTGAAGTGCTGGGCGATCTGTACGAGGTCTTCAAGCACTACCGCAAAGGCATCTCCAAGGGCTTGCTGAAGATCCTGTCGAAGATGGGCATCTCCACCATCGCTTCCTACCGTGGCGCACAGCTGTTCGAAGCTGTGGGTCTCTCGGAAGAAGTGGTGGACCTCAGCTTCCGTGGCGTTGCCAGCCGCATCAAAGGTGCGCGCTTCGTCGACATCGAGTCCGAGCAGAAGCTGCTGGCCTTCGAAGCCTGGAACAACCGCAAGGCCATCCAGCAAGGCGGCCTGCTGAAGTTCGTCTACGGCGGTGAGTACCACGCGTACAACCCGGACGTGGTGAACACCCTGCAAGCAGCCGTGCAGCAGGGCAACTACGAGAAGTTCAAGGAATACACCGCACTGGTGGACAGCCGTCCGGTATCGATGCTGCGCGACCTGCTCAAGGTCAAGACCATCGACCAGCCGCTGTCGTTGGACGAAATCGAGCCGCTGGAGTCCATCTTCAAGCGCTTCGATGCGGCGGGCATTTCCCTGGGCGCACTTTCCCCCGAGGCCCACGAGGCCCTGGCCGAAGCCATGAACCGCCTGGGCGGCCGCTCCAACTCCGGTGAGGGTGGTGAAGACCCGGCGCGCTACGGCACGGTGAAGAGCTCCAAGATCAAGCAGGTGGCGACCGGCCGCTTCGGCGTCACCCCGGAATACCTGGTCAACGCCGAAGTGCTGCAGATCAAGGTTGCCCAAGGCGCCAAGCCCGGTGAGGGCGGCCAGCTGCCCGGTGGCAAGGTCAACGGTCTGATTGCCCGTCTGCGCTATGCAGTGCCTGGCGTCACCCTGATCTCGCCGCCGCCGCACCACGACATCTACTCCATCGAAGACCTGGCCCAGCTGATCTATGACCTCAAGCAGGTCAACCCGCAGGCGCTGGTCTCGGTGAAGCTCGTGGCTGAAGCTGGCGTCGGCACCATCGCCGCTGGCGTGGCCAAGGCCTATGCCGACCTGATCACTATCTCCGGTTACGACGGCGGCACCGGCGCATCCCCGCTGACCTCGATCAAGTACGCCGGCAGCCCGTGGGAACTGGGTCTGGCGGAAACCCACCAGACCCTGCGCGGCAACGACCTGCGTGGCAAGGTACGTGTACAGACCGACGGCGGCCTGAAAACCGGCCTCGACGTGATCAAGGCCGCCATCCTCGGCGCCGAAAGCTTCGGCTTCGGTACCGCCCCGATGATTGCCCTGGGTTGCAAGTACCTGCGTATCTGCCACCTGAACAACTGCGCCACTGGCGTCGCCACCCAGAACGACAAGCTGCGCAAGGACCACTTCATCGGCACCGTCGAAATGGTGATGAACTTCTTCACCTACATTGCCGAAGAAACCCGTGAATGGCTGGCCAAGCTGGGCGTGCGCAGCTTGAGCGAACTGATCGGTCGTACCGACCTGCTGGAATTGCTGCCGGGTGATACCGAGAAGCAGGGCCACCTGGATCTCAGCCCGCTGCTGGGCAGCGACCATGTGCCGGCCGACAAGCCACAGTTCTGCGAAGTGGAGAAGAACCCGCCCTTCGACCCGGGCCTGTTGGCCGAGAAGATGTGGGACATTTCCAAAGCGGCCGTCGAAGGCAAGACTGGCGGCGTCTACGATCTGGACATCTGCAACTGCGACCGCTCCATTGGCGCGCGGATTTCCGGCGAGATCGCCCGTCGTCACGGCAACCAGGGCATGAAAGACGCCCCGGTGACCTTCCGCTTCCGTGGTACCGCAGGCCAGAGCTTCGGCGTTTGGAACGCCGGCGGTCTGAACCTCTACCTCGAAGGTGATGCCAACGACTATGTGGGCAAGGGCATGACCGGCGGCAAGGTCGTGATCACTCCGCCCAAAGGTAGCCCGTTCAAGAGCCAGGATTCGGCTATCGTCGGCAACACCTGCCTCTACGGCGCCACCGGCGGCAAACTATTCGCTGCGGGTACCGCAGGCGAGCGTTTCGCAGTGCGTAACTCCGGTGCCCACACGGTGGTGGAAGGCACTGGCGACCACTGCTGCGAGTACATGACCGGCGGCTTCGTCTGCGTCCTCGGCAAGACCGGCTACAACTTCGGCTCCGGTATGACCGGCGGCTTTGCCTATGTGCTCGACCAGGACAACAGCTTCGTCGACCGCGTCAACCACGAACTGGTGGAGATCCAGCGTATCAGCAACGAGTCCATGGAGGCCTACCGTAGCCACCTGCACGGCGTGCTGGTCGAGTACGTGAAGGAAACTTCCAGCGATTGGGGTGCCCATCTGCTGGAAAACCTGGACGATTACCTGCGCAAGTTCTGGCTGGTCAAGCCGAAAGCCGCGAGCCTCGCTTCGCTGCTCTCCAGCACCCGTGCCAACCCGCAATAACAACAGCGCCTGAAGTGGTTTGATGAGGTTTTTTTAATGACTGAACGTCTGAACAACGACTTCCAGTTCATCGAGGTCGGGCGCAAGGATCCGAAGAAGAAGCTTCTGCGCCAGCGCAAGAAGGAATTCGTCGAGATCTATGATCTGTTCAAGCCGCAGCAAGCGGCTGACCAGGCTCATCGCTGCCTCGGCTGCGGCAACCCGTATTGCGAGTGGAAGTGCCCGGTGCACAACTTCATTCCGAACTGGCTGAAGCTGGTATCGGAAGGCAACATCCTGGCCGCCGCCGAGCTGTCGCACCAGACCAACACCCTGCCGGAAGTCTGTGGCCGGGTGTGCCCGCAGGACCGCCTCTGTGAAGGCGCCTGCACCCTGAACGACGGCTTCGGTGCGGTGACCATCGGCTCGGTGGAGAAGTACATCACCGACACCGCCTTCGCCATGGGCTGGCGTCCGGACATGTCCAAGGTCAAGCCCACCGGCAAGCGCGTTGCCGTCATCGGTGCGGGCCCGGCTGGCCTGGGCTGCGCCGATGTCCTGGTGCGCAACGGCGTGACCCCGGTGGTCTTCGACAAGAACCCGGAGATCGGTGGTCTGCTGACCTTCGGTATCCCCGAGTTCAAGCTCGAGAAGCAGGTACTGAGCCGTCGCCGCGAAGTCTTCACCGGCATGGGAATCGAGTTCCGCCTGAACACTGAAGTGGGCAAGGACGTGACCATGGACCAGCTGCTCGAAGAGTTCGATGCAGTGTTCATGGGCATGGGCACATACACCTACATGAAGGGCGGCTTCCCGGGCGAGGACCTGCCGGGTGTGCACGACGCGCTGGACTTCCTGATCGCCAACGTCAACCGCAACCTCGGCTTCGAGAAGTCCCCCGCGGACTTCGTCGACATGAAGGGCAAGCGCGTGGTGGTCCTGGGTGGTGGCGACACCGCGATGGACTGCAACCGCACTTCCATTCGCCAGGGCGCCAAGGCCGTTACTTGTGCCTACCGCCGTGACGAAGAGAACATGCCGGGTTCGCGCAAAGAGGTGAAGAACGCCAAGGAAGAGGGCGTGAAGTTCCTCTTCAACCGCCAGCCCATCGCGATTGTCGGTGAAGACAAGGTGGAAGGCGTGAAGGTGGTCGAGACCCGTCTTGGCGAGCCGGACGCCCGTGGCCGTCGCAGCCCCGAGCCGATCCCGGGCTCCGAGGAGATCATCCCGGCCGAAGCCGTGCTGATCGCTTTTGGTTTCCGTCCGAGCCCGGCTCCCTGGTTCGAGCAGTTCGACATCAGCCTGGACAGCCAAGGTCGCGTGGTAGCCCCTGCGCAGTCGCAATTCAAGCACCAGACCAGCAACCCGAAGATCTTCGCCGGTGGCGACATGGTCCGTGGTTCCGACCTGGTGGTGACGGCGATCTTCGAAGGACGTACCGCCGCCGAGGGCATCCTCGACTACCTCGGCGTCTAAGCCGCGCGCTCGCGACGCTTGGAAATACCGGATGGCGCGTCAATTCGTCGCGATGGACAAAAGGCACGGCACCCGCCGTGCCTTTTGCATTGGGCTCTGCGAAAATGCCCGCACTTTTTCGTTGGACACTGCCATGACCGTCTTGAAGAACGACCGTTTCCTTCGCGCCCTGCTCAAGCAGCCCGTTGATGTCACTCCCGTCTGGATGATGCGCCAGGCCGGTCGTTACCTGCCGGAATACCGTGCCACCCGCGCCAAGGCCGGTGACTTCGTCAGCCTGATGAAGAACCCCGAGCTGGCGTGCGAAGTCACCGTTCAGCCGCTGGATCGTTATCCCCAGCTGGACGCGGCGATCCTCTTCTCCGACATCCTCACCATCCCCGACGCCATGGGCCAGGGGTTGTTCTTCGAGACCGGCGAAGGTCCGCGCTTCAAGAAAGTCGTGAGCAGCCTGGCCGACATCGAAGCCCTGCCGATCCCGGACCCGGAGCAGGACCTGGGCTACGTGATGGATGCCGTCCGCAACATCCGCCGAGAACTGAACGGCCGCGTGCCGCTGATCGGCTTCTCCGGCAGCCCCTGGACACTTGCCACCTACATGGTCGAAGGCGGCTCCAGCCGTGACTTCCGCAAGTCCAAGGCGATGCTCTACGACAATCCCCAAGCCATGCACGCCCTGCTGGACAAGCTGGCCCAATCGGTGACCGTCTACCTGAACGGCCAGATCAAGGCCGGTGCCCAGGCAGTGCAGATCTTCGACTCCTGGGGTGGCAGCCTCTCGGCGGCGGCCTACCAGGAATTCTCCCTGGCCTACATGAAGAAGATCGTCGACGGGTTGATCCGCGAACACGATGGCCGTCGTGTACCGGTAATCCTCTTCACCAAGGGCGGCGGGCTCTGGCTGGAATCCATGGCCAACAGCGGAGCCGAAGTCCTGGGCCTGGACTGGACCTGCGACATCGGCAGCGCCCGCGCCCGTGTCGGCGACAAGGTCGCCCTTCAGGGCAACATGGACCCGTCCGTGCTCTACGCCAACCCGGCTGCCATCCGCGCCGAGGTGGGCCGCATCCTCGTAGCCTATGGCAAGGGCTCTGGCCACGTATTCAACCTCGGTCACGGCATCACTCCGGAAGTCGACCCGGCCCACGCCGGCGCCTTCTTCGAGGCGGTGCACGAGCTTTCGGCGCAGTACCACGCCTGACCCCGAGGCAAAAAGAAAAGGCCGCTTTCGCGGCCTTTTCTTTTCAGTTGATCCTGATCAGTTCGTCCCGCTGGGCCTCGGGCACTTGATAGATGGTCAGCAGCGTGAGGCCGCTTACCAGCGGCTTGTCCCACAACGTTATCACCCACGTTCAACGTGGTTTCTTCGGGAAGCTTGTACATCGCACCGGTCAACGGATCGACAATCAGCAGGCCGATCACGCCACCAAACAGGATGTTTTCCCAGTGCCAGCCGCTCAGGGACGAGTACAGCCTAATCTGCCGGGTTTCGTAGCCGTCCTTCTTGAAGGCGATGGTGTATTCGGCGCCATCGATATAGCCGGCGCCCGATTTCAGGGTCACGGTGGCGGGCGTCGTGCCGGAATGCACCACCTTGCCCGTGCTGTCCTTGACCTCGAAGCTAGCACCACCTGGGGTGCTGGAAACGGCGACGGGGTAACGGCTGTCACCGACGATGCTGGCGCAGCCGGAGAGTAGGGTGGCGGAAGGTACTGCTGCGGGGCACAGATTATTTTTAGAGATACGCGAGATCAGCTCCTTGTAGTTTTGGCGTGCGCTTTCCGCCGTTGCCGGACGCGGAGTTGCCGCGTGGATTTGGTGCTTTTCGCGCCGGCCCTCGCCCTTGTCATGGGCATTGCATAGAATCCGGTACTTATCTGGTTCCGGGAGGTGTGCAATGCGGCGCGTGGTTTTCAATCAGAAGGGCGGAGTGGGTAAGTCCAGCATTGCTTGCAACCTGGCAGCGGTGAGCGCTTCACAGGGGTATCGCACCCTGCTGATCGACCTGGATGCCCAGGCCAACTCCACGCACTACCTGACCGGCCTGACCGGCGACGACATCCCCATGGGTATTGCCGACTTCTTCAAGCAGACGCTGTCGGCTACTGCCTTTCGCAAGGGCAAGGTGGATATCTACGAGACGCCCTACGACAACCTCCATGTGATCACCGCCACGGCGGAACTGGCCGACCTGCAGCCCAAGCTGGAGGCCAAGCACAAGATCAATAAGCTGCGGAAGTTGCTGGAGGACCTGGATGGGGAGTACGACCGGATCTATCTGGATACCCCGCCAGCCTTGAATTTCTATACGGTTTCCGCCTTGATCGCCGCTGATCGTTGCCTGATTCCCTTTGATTGCGACAGTTTCTCCCGTAACGCGCTCTACGGGCTGCTAGCAGAAATCGAAGAGCTCAGAGACGACCACAACGAGGGGCTGGAGGTGGAAGGCATCGTGGTCAACCAGTTCCAGCCGCGTGCGTCGCTGCCCCAACAACTGCTGGATGAGCTGCTGGAGGAAGGGCTGCCGGTACTTCCGGTGAACCTGATGATGTCGGTGAAAATGCGCGAATCGCATCAGGCGTGCAAACCACTGATCTTCCTCGAACCACGGCACAAGCTGACCCAGCAGTTCGTCGAACTGCACGATCTGCTGGAAAGTTGAAGCAGGTGGAAGCGCAGGTCATCTCATTCGCCCCGGCTTGCCGGGGCGAATGTGTTATTTGACCAGCAACAGGTCGCAAGGCGGGTTTTGCAGGTAGCGCAGGGCAAGGCTGCCCAGAAGCGCCTGCGATATGAGGCTGCGCCCATGGCTGCCGAGAGCCAGCAATTGCGGGGAATGCGCTGAAATAGCTTCGTCAAGCGCTCGGGGCAGGGCTCCGCTCACTACTTCAATCGCCACGGCTGGCACCTCGTCCGAGAGTCCGGAGAGCTCGTCTTCCAGAACATTCTCCAGCAGTTCTCGCTGGGTGGCGAGGAAGTCGGCTGAACTGTTGCTTTTCGACAGAAGACGGTTGCCCAGTTCCATCACGTTGATCGCGACGAGCTGGGCGTCGCGAGGTACCAGGGTGCACCCCATACGCAGGGCGTCGCAGGCGCACAGGGAAAAATCCAGGGCCACTGCGGCGTTCTGATAGGGCCGCTCCGGTCGTTCTCCCACTACCAGCAGCAAAGGCGCGGCCAGATGACGGGCGACGCGCTCCAGCGTTGTGCCGATGAACAGTTCCGGTGCGTTGTGATGGTGCCGGCCGATCACCAGCAGGTCGGCGCCGATGTCGCCCATTTCCTCGAGGATCTGCTGGGCTGGGCGGCCCTTGCGCAGAAGCAATTGGCAGTCTTCGGCTCCAAGTCGCGCCAGATGCTCGTTGAAGTAGTGCTGGGCGGCGTCGCGCAGGTTGCTCTGCACCGCGTTGGGCAGATGGTCCTCGAGCACATGCAGCAAGGTGAGGCGTGCACCGTGTTGGCGGGCGAGCTGGATGGCGCGGTGCAGGGCGATGTCAGCTTCGTGGCTGAGGTCGTGGGCGACCAGGATGTGCTGGAACATGGTGTGGGCCTCCTGTGAAGCCCACACTCTGCGGTCTTTCGCCGTGACAGCATTTGATCCAGCGCAAGGCTGTCAATAGGCCCGCATCTGGTAGAGCCCGCGGCTCTCGGCGACGACTTCACCACCGGCGTCCAGCAATTGCAGCTCCAGCCAGTACTCCGCCTTGCCGTTTGCCTCGGCATCCCGCTGGACACGTTCGATTTCCGCTTGGTCGATTCGGGCGTCCACCGTGATGTCCCCCTTGGCCGGGCGGCGGAAGCGCAGGTTCATTTCTTTCACGATGGGGTAGAAGCGACGACTGTCGAAACTGGTGAGAAACAGGGTTCCACCGGGCACTTCGGCCAGTGTGAAAAGCGCACCTGCGTAGAGGGTGCCGATGTGGTTCTGATTGCCCTTGAATGGCATGCGCAAGCGCACGTGGCCGGGCTCCAGGAGCTCGGCTTTGAGGCCACTGCGTTTGACGAAAGCGATCTGTTCCTCGGTCAACTGGCGAACCAGTTCGATGGGCATGGACATGGCGGGCTCCGACGTGGGGACTCACAGAGCCTAGCGACCTTGACCGTCCCGGCAATGACCGGGACGGCCAGACGCATTGACCGGAGTGATCAGACGCCTTGTGCGCTGAGCCAGCCGAGCAGCTGTGCCAGAGGTAAAGCGCCGCTCTGCCGGGCGACTTCCTTGCCGTCCTTGAACAGGATCAGTGTCGGGATGGAGCGGATGTTCAATTGGCCGGCCAGATTGCGATTGGCTTCGCTGTCCAGCTTGCCCAGGCGGCAGCGGCCCTGGAGCTGGCTGGCGGCCTGCTGGTAGATGGGGGCGAAGGACTTGCAGGGGCCGCACCAGTCGGCCCAGACATCCACCAGCAGGGGCAGGTCGCCACGCAGCTGTTTGGCAAAGTCGGCTTCGTTCAGGTCGAAGGGGGTGGCGGGAAGTACGGCACTCTTGCAGTGCCCGCAGCGTGGGGAATCGCCCAGGCGGGCGGTGGGGATGCGGTTCAGCCCGGCGCATTGGGCGCAGGGAATGAGCAGGGGATCGGTCATGGTCGACTCCAGATCGGGATTGCCCCTGATCTGGAGCCGGGACCGGCAGAAATCAAGTCCTGGGCGGTTAGCTGCGGGAGGCGTCCAGGGCCTGAGTCAGGTCGGCGAGGATGTCGTCGATATGTTCGATACCGATGGACAGGCGCACCATGTCACGGCTCACTCCCGCCCGCGCCAGTTCTTCTTCGTTGAGCTGGCGGTGAGTAGTGGAGGCCGGGTGGCAGGCCAGGGACTTGGCGTCGCCGATGTTCACCAGGCGCACCACCAGGTTCAGGGCATCGATGAAGCGTGTACCGGCCTCAATGCCGCCGAGGATGCCAAAACTGAGGATGGAGGCCGGTTTGCCGCCGGTATATCGCTGCGCCAGGGCGTGTTCAGGGTGATCCGGCAGACCGGCGTACTTCACCCAGGCCACCTGCGGGTGCGCTTGCAGGAACTTGGCGACTTCGAGCGCGTTGCTGGTGTGACGCTCCATGCGCAGGGCCAGAGTCTCCAGGCCCTGGAGGATCAGGAAAGCGTTGAACGGCGACAAGGCCGCGCCCATGTTGCGCAGCGGCACAACGCGGCAGCGGCCGATGAAGGCAGCGGGACCGAAGGCTTCTGTGTAGGTGACTCCGTGGTAGGACGGGTCTGGCGTGTTGAGGAGCGGAAAACGCTCCTTGTGCCGGGCCCAGGGGAACTGTCCAGAGTCGACGACGATGCCGCCAATGCTGGTGCCATGGCCACCGATGTACTTGGTTAGCGAGTGCACCACGATGTCCGCACCATGCTCGAAGGGGCGGCAGAGGATTGGCGTGGCTACGGTGTTGTCGACGATCAGCGGCACGCCGTGGCGATGGGCCGCCTCGGCCAGGGCTGCAAGGTCGACGATGTTGCCCGCCGGGTTGCCGATGGATTCGCAGAACACCGCCTTGGTACGCTCATCGATAAGCGCCTCCAGGGCAGCAATGTCGTCATGGGCGGCGAAGCGCACCTGGATGCCTGAGCGTGGCAGGGTGTGCGCGAAGAGGTTGTAGGTGCCGCCGTAGAGCTTGGCCACCGAGACGACATTGTCGCCGGCCTCGGCCAGGGTCTGGATGGCATAGGTGATGGCGGCCATGCCCGAGGCGACTGCCAGGGCGCCAACGCCGCCCTCCAGCGCCGCCACACGCTTTTCCAGCACGTCGTTTGTGGGATTCATGATCCGGCTGTAGATGTTGCCGGCCACCTTGAGGTCGAACAGATCTGCCCCGTGCTGGGTGTCATCGAAAGCGTAGGAGGTGGTCTGGTAGATCGGTACTGCCACGGCCTTGGTGGTCGGGTCGGGGCTGTAGCCGGCGTGGACGGCGAGGGTTTCCGGTTTCATGCAGTGCGTTCCTTCGGCAGTTAGAGGCACGCAGCATGTGAAAACACGCCGGCCCCGGTCAATCCGTCGAAAGGACTGACAGGGGCCGGAGCTAGAACATTTGCTTCTGTACTTGGATCGTTGTCGCGATCAGGACAGCGATTTGTAGATATTGAAGGCGCTGATCAGGGTGATCAGGCAGCCGACGATGATCAGTAGGGTGCGCGGCGACAGTTTCTTGCACAGCAGGGCGGCGAGGGGGGCTGCGAAGAGACCGCCGAAGACCAGGCCGGCGACCATCTTCCAGGTATCCGGTTCGCCGGCCAGGAGGATGAAGGAAGTCGCGCTGGAGATGGTCAGGAAGAACTCCGCGAAGTTCACCGAACCGATCGTGGTGCGCGGGTCGGTGCCCGAGCCGATCAGGCTGCTGGTGACCACCGGGCCCCAGCCACCACCACCAGCGGCATCGACGAAGCCACCGAACAGGGCAAGCTTGGCCACGTGCTTGGGCGCTTTGCGCTTGGCTACATGGCGGTAGGCCTTGCTCAGGATGTACAGGCCCATCAGCAGCAGATAGGCGGAGATGAAGGGTTTGAGTGCAGCGCCATCGAACTGGGTGATCAGCACTGCGCCAAGTACGGCGCCGATGATGCCTGGCAGCAGCAGGCGTAGGAACAGGGATTTGTTGACGTTGCCCAGCTTCACATGGGAAATGCCGGACAGGCCGGTGGTGAAGACTTCGGCGATGTGCACGCTGGCGCTGGCCGCGGCGGGAGAGACGCCAGTGCTGAGCAGGAAGGTGGTGGCGGTGATGCCGTAGGCCATACCCAGGGCACCATCGATGACCTGGGCGAAGAAGCCTACGGCCACCGCGCTCCAGAAGCCCCTGCTGGTCAGGGCGTTCTCGATGATTTCGAAGCCGCTATTGCCGCCATTGTCGAAGAACAGACGCCAGGCGAGGAAACCGAGCAGGCCCGCCAGGATGAGGATCGCCGCCCACATTGCAGCCCGCAGGACCGGGTGGTCGTCGGGGTGGGAAACGAAATCTTCGACTGGCGGGATTCCCAGCGCTTCGTGTTCGGTGTTGATCGAACTCTGGCTGAGATCGAGGTCGCGAATCTTCATGCGGGCACAGCGCCTGACAGTGGGTGGTAGAACAGGCTGGAATAAGCAGGGGGCTGAAGATAATTGGCTTTGCTTAGAGAGTCTAAGAAGATTTGTGCAGGTTTATATTCCATTTTGTAAGAAGCAGGCGCTGCGATCATGCCGCGTCGGAATTGCCCGGTCTGTATCTCCCCGTTTCCTGGCAACTGTATTCCCGACTTGCGACGAGCCTGGACTAGTCTGGAGCTTTCTTGTCAGGGGAGTGGGTTTCATGCGCATGCTGGGTGTGCTGGGCGGAATGAGCTGGGAGTCCACGGTGACCTACTACCAACTGCTCAATCGCGGTGTTCGTGATCGCTTGGGCGGACTGCATTCTGCGCCGTTGCTGCTGCATTCGGTGGATTTCGCGCAGATCGCCGCGCAGCAGAAGGCGGGAGAGTGGGATGCCGCTGGCGAGGTGCTGGCGCAAGCCGCAAGGGGGCTGGAAGGGGCCGGTGCGACGGCCCTGCTGCTGGCCACCAACACCATGCACAAGGTCGCTGCGGCCGTCGAGCAGGCTGTGGATATCCCGCTGCTGCACATTGGCGATGCCGTTGGCGGGGCGCTGCGTGAGGGGGGCGTCGAGCGCGCGGCCCTGCTGGGCACCCGCTTCACCATGCAGGAAGATTTCTATCGCGAGCGCCTGGATCGTAACTTCGGCATCCAGGTGTTGGTGCCCGACGCTGAGGCGATGGTGGAAATCGACCGGGTGATCTTCCAGGAGCTCTGCGTGGGTCAGTTCCTGCCTGTTGCCCGAAGCTTCTACCTCGACCAATTGGCCCAGTTGAAGGCGCGGGGCGCGCAGGCCGCCATCCTCGGTTGTACCGAAATCGGTCTGTTGCTGGACGGCTGCGCCTCGCCACTGCCGCTGGTGGACAGCGCCGAGCGACATGTGGCGATGGGCCTGGAGTGGATGTTGGGTCGCCAGCCATGATTTGTAGGAGCCAGCTTGCTGGCGAAAAAACCGCCGTTCGCTATCAAGCTAGCTCCTACAGGGATCGCGGCTCAGGACGAACAGCTGATCTCCAGGTGCTTGCCCCATTCCGGCGGGCGCTCAGCAAAGCGTTCCATGCCTGGTTGTTCGTCGAAGGGGCGCGAAAGCACGGCATGCAGTTGGCGCACTTCGGCGTAATCGCCCTGCTGGGCGGCCTCGATGGCACGTTGGGCCAGGTAGTTGCGTAGCACGTACTTGGGGTTCACTGCATGCATTCGTGTACGGCGCGCTTGCTGGTCGTCACCATCCTGCGCCGAGCGAGCCTGGTACTCGGCGGCCCAGGCATCGAAGCCGGCGAGGTCGACGAAGTCTTCCCGCAACCTTTTCAGCGCCTGTTCGGGCGCCTCATCTCCCAGGCGGCGGAAGAACTGGCTGTAGTCCACCGCGCTGCCCTGCATCAGTTGCAGCAGACGCTGCACCAGTGCGTCGTCCGTTTCGGCGGCGGAGGTGAAGCCCAGGCGGCGGTGCATCAGGTCCTGGTAGTGCGCCTGGTAGAGCGGCAGGAACAGGTTGAGGGTTTCCCGCAGCTGTTCAACTTCGATGTAGGGCGTCAGCGCCTGGGCCAGTGCGGCCAGGTTCCAGTGGGCGATGGGCACCTGGTTGCTGAAGCTGTAGCGACCACCGTCGTCGGAGTGGTTACAGATATGGTTGGCGTCGAAGTCGTCGAGGAAGGCGTAGGGGCCGTAGTCGAAGGTGATGCCCAGGATCGACATGTTGTCGGTGTTCATCACGCCGTGGCAGAAGCCATAGGCCTGCCAGAGGGCGATCATCTCGGCATTGCGCTCCAGCACTTCGCGGAAGAAGGCGGCCCAGGGCTGCTCCTGTTCCAGGCAGTGGGGGAAGTGGCATTCGAGGACGTGCCGGCCCAAGGCTTCAAGCTGCTCGTGTTGCCGCGTGTAGTAGAAGTACTCGAAGTGGCCGAAGCGCACATGGCTGGGCGACAGGCGCAGCAGCATTGCGCCGCTTTCGCGGGTCTCCCGGTATACAGGCGTTGAGGAACCGGTCACGCACAGCGCGCGGGTGGTGGGAATGCCCAGGGCATTGAGGTACTCACTAGCGAGAAATTCACGTATGGAGCTGCGCAGCACTGCGCGACCGTCGCCCATGCGCGAATAGGGCGTCTGCCCGGCGCCTTTGAGGTGCAGGTCCCAGTGTTCGCCCGCCTCGTTCAGGACCTCGCCCAGCAGCAGGCCGCGACCGTCGCCAAGGCGCGGGTTGTAGACGCCGAACTGATGGCCGGAATAGACCATCGCCCGTGGCTCGGCATCCGCCCAGACCTTATGCCCGGTAAAGACTTCGGCGAACACCGGATCTTCGGCTACGGTCGGGTCCAGGTCGAGCAAGGCCATTGCCGCCGGGCTGGCAACCACCAGGCGCGGCTCGGCGAGGGGTTCAGGCAGCACCTCTGTGGAGAAGGCGTCACCCAAGCGGGCGAAGCGGTTGTCGAAGTTCAGCTCGTCGAGTTTTTTCATGGGTTCAGCTTGTCATGCCGCAGTGCAGGCTGGAAGTACGCAGGCAAAGCGGATCACCTGGCCTCCGGAACCGGGGTCTTGCCCTTGATCGTCACCTCGTCGACTGCTTCCTCTGCCTCCTCGACCTGCTTCTTGCTCCGGCGAGAGAGGGTGATGTCCATCTTCGGCGTACTGGACGTGTTGATGTCATGTTCCTTGAACAGCTCGTCGATGCGTCGGTTCAGTTCATCGGTGGCCAGGCCACGGTCGCTGAGTTCACGAACGTAGATCTTCAGCTCGTGGTCCAGGGTGGACGTGCCGTAGGTCTTCAGCTGCACAGTGGGCGCCGGGTCGCGCAGCACCCGCGTGTTCTCCTGGGTGGCTTGCAGCAGCAGTTTGCGCACGAGCTCAAGGTCGAGGTCGCTACTGCGGTTGACGCTGTACTCGAGCACGATCCGGGTGACGGTGTCGGTGAGGGTCCAGTTGATCAACTGGCTGGTGAGGAAGATCTGGTTAGGCACTATCACTTCCTTGCGGTCGCTGTCGGTGATGTGCGTGGCGCGAATGCGGATTCGGTTCACCGTGCCGGTGACGGTGCCGATAGTCACCAGGTCGCCGATTCGCACCGGGCGCTCGAACAGCAGGATCAGGCCGGAAATGAAGTTGGCGAAGATTGCCTGCATGCCGAAGCCGATACCGACGGAAAGCGCGGCCACCAGCCACTGCAGCTTGTCCCAGCTGACCCCGAGGGTGGACAGCGCACTGACGAAGCCGATGCCGGCGATGGCGTAGGACAGCAGCGTAGTGGTGGCGTAGGCGCTGCCCTGGGCCAGCTTGAGTCGCGACAGCACCAGCACTTCCAGCAGGCCCGGCAGGTTTCGCGCGAGCGCCGTGGTGATGCCGGCGATGATCAGCGCGCCCAGAACGTCGAGCAGGCTGATCGGTACCAGGGTGGCGGCGTCGCCGGTACCGCTGGAGTACTGGTATAGGGTGACCTGATCAAGGTAGGCGAACACACTGATGAGGTCGGCCCAGACCAGGTACAGGCCGGTAATGAACACGCCCAGCAGTGCCAGGCGGATCAGGCGCAGCGATTGCTGGTTGACCTTCTCGATGTCGAGGGCCGGCTCTTCCACCACCACTTCCTCGCCCTCGGCGTTTTCCTTGGTTTGCGCCTGGCGCTTGGCGAGCACGCGCTGGTAAGCCAGGCGCCGCGCCGCCACGGCGAGGCCGCGAACGAAGGTGGCCTCGACCAGCAGCAGGAGGATCAGCAGGTAAAGGGTGGTGATCAGGCGGTCGGTGAGCTTGAGCGAGGTGTAGTAGTAGCCGAAGCCCACCGCGACGATGAGCGCCAGCGGCAGCAGGGTGAAGGCGACGCCGATCAGCAGGCGGAAGGGCGAGGTCTGCTCGCGCATCGGTTCGGCGAGCAGCAGGTTGCTCAGTACCAGGGTCATCAGGGCATAGCAGCTGAGGACCACGAGTACGCCGATGATGTCGTCGGCGAGGGCGGCCGGCTGGTGTTCGGCCACCGTGACTATGGCTACCAGCGCCATGACCACGCCGCCGAGGCGACGGATCTGGCTGCGCAGGAACGCGACCTGCGGGCGGTCCCAGTGGAAGTGCAACTCGGCGACTCCGCCCGGGGCGAGGATGCGGTAGAGGGTGTAGAACACCATCCAGGCCTGACCCATCTCCATCAGGGCCGCCCCCAGGGTGGCGTTCTGGCCGCGGGCGTCGATCTGCAGGGCGAAGCCACAAAGGACGAAGAACAGGCTGACCGGCAGGGCCAACAGCACCGTGAGAAGCAGTGCCATGGGCGTGTGCAGCTGGCTGTCACGCTTGAAGTGGCCGACGTCCTGGTTGATTTCGTTGAGCTTGGCGTAGAGGTAGCGGCGCTTCCACAGCAGGCCGCCGATTACCAGCAACAGGGGCAAGAACAGCCAGGGGCGGTCCACCAGGCCTTCGCCCAGTTCGCGCACGCCCGCGCCCCAGGGCATATCGACCAGCTGGCGCTCCAGCAGGTGGGGGGCGGACTTGAGCCAGTTGAGGTCCAGCGGCTTGTTGCTGGGAATCCAGAACATCTGCTCGTCGAGGGTGTTGCGCAGGGCCTGGGACGTTTCCTGCAACTGCTTCTGGTTGAGCTGCAGGGTGATGGATTCGTTCAGCAGGTTGTTCAGCTCGCGGCTCAGACGATCGAGCAGCTCACTGCGGGTGGAAACCAGGTCGGTCAGGGTGGTGCGCAATTCCGGCGTGACCTGCTCCGGCGGCTGATCGGCGAGCAGGCTGTCGACGTAGGCCTGGGGATTGCCCAGCTTGTCGCGCTGCTGATTCAGCTCGAACTGGTAGAGGCGGATGTCGGCGATCTCATCGGCCAGGTTGGTGTCCAGGTGCAGATGGGGCAGGGCCTGCTTCTGCTGGTAGAGAATCTTGGCCAGCAGCAGGCTGCCCTTGAGCACGCTGATCTGCTCCTCCAGGGCCTGATCGGCCTGGCTGAGGTTGTCCAGTTGCTGGCGGGTCTGCAGGTTCTGCTGGGTCAGTTCATTCAGGCGGTCGGTGGAGCGCAGCAGGTAGTCGGACATCTTCAGGTTGATGGCGCTTTCCTTCGCCACCACGCTGTCCGGCGTGGCCTTGTCGGCGTCGCGGGCGAGTTCCGCCACCGTCTGCTCCGAGCTTTCCCGGCGCATCTCGTTGATCACCGACTGCAGATCCTGGGTTTCCTGTTCCAGTCGGCGGATACGCTCCATGAGCAGGTCGCGGCGGCTGTTGCCGAGATCCTGCAGCAGGCTGTTACCGGCGAGCTCCTCGCGGCGCAGTTCGGTCTGAGCGGCCAGGGCGGCAAGCTCGGCATTGAGCAGGCTGCGCTGTTCTTCGCTGATGGTCTTGCCCGCCTCCTTGCCGGACTTGAGCGTGGCGTTGATCTGCTGGGTGCGCGACTGGTTGCTGCTGATCTCGGCCTGGGCCCGCTCCGGGCGGGTTTGGGAGGTGATGATCAGGCTGTTGGCTTCGGTCAGCGATTTCTGCAGCTCGGCGAGCTCGCTGCTGCGACTGTCCAGCAGCTTTTCCAGCTGCCCGAGTTCGGACTTGCCGTAGCGCTCCTTCACCGGTACCGGCGGACTGGTCTTCAGGCGTGCGAGTTCACGTTGGGATTCGCCGACAAGACGGGGAGCGCTCTCCAGTTGGCGCTTGAGGGCAGCGAGGGCCTGCTCGCTCTCCTGCTTGCTGGAGATGAAGGACTGGGTCTGCTCCTCGATCGAGGGCTTGGCCACGGTTTCGGCGCCAGCGGTCTTGCTCTCGGCAGGCGCGGCGGCCGGCTTGGGCAAGCCGGGGGTGGCAGGGGTGGCGGCTTGCAGGTAGGCCGGCGTCAGGCAGACGCCCAGCAGGGCGGCAGCGAAAAAGGTGCGCAAGGAAGCAATCATCGCGATCGGGCAGCTCGGGTTCGAATGCGGCTAATGATATGCCACGACGGCCTTTGCGGGGCTGCCGGGCACGAGCGGTTGTGATCCGGGGCGCGTATTGGCGAACCCCATGGTTTCCATGGCGGGGGCCTAGACCTGAAAGTGCCGTCCTTGAGGGTTTCCCTAGAGGAATAGCCCCGGTCGGCTCTGACCTTCGGGGAATTTGACGCCTACTTTGCGCACCTTGTTCCCTTCCATCAGAGCAACGGTCCAGGTCAGGCCGTTCCACTCCACCTGGTCGCCAACCACCGGCTCGCCGCCGATTTCATGGGCGATGAAACGACCAAGAGGCTGCTGGCCGTCCTGTTCGCCGAGCTTGAGGCCGTAGAGCGAAGCCACTGCGGATAGCTGTGCGTCGCCTTCCAGGACGAAGTCGCCGAAGAAACGCAGGTCCAGACCCCGCTGTGGTGCCTGGCTGAACAGCTTGCCCAGCGCTGAAAGGTCATGCTCATGGCCGACTACGCAGAGGATGTCGCCGGCTTCCAGGGTGGTACTGCCCGAGGGGTGCAGCAGTTCCTTGCCGCGGAAGAGTGCAGCGATGCGTGTGCCTTCAGGCATCTTCAGTTCGCGCAGGGCGGCGCCAATGCACCACTTCTCGGCTCCCAGACGGTAGACGAACAGCTCCCACTCACTGGTGGGGTGTACTTCCAGGCCGGCCCGGGAAATGGGCGCAGGCTCAGGCGGCACGGTCACGCGCAGGAGTTTGGCCGCCCAGGGCAGGCTGGTGCCTTGCAGCACCAGCGAGACCAGCACGATGAAGAAGGCAACGTTGAAGAAGAGCTGGGCATTGGGAAGCCCGGCCATCAGCGGGAATACCGCCAGAATGATGGGCACCGCGCCACGCAGACCGACCCAGGCGATGAAGGCCTTCTCGCGGTCATGGAAGGCGCGGAACGGCGCCAGACCAAGGAAGATCGACAGCGGCCGGGCGATCACGATCATCCACAGGGCCAGGCCCAGGGCCGGCAGGATGATCGGGAAGAGTTCGTGGGGTGTCACCAGCAGGCCCAGCACAAGGAACATGCCGATTTGTGCCAGCCAGGTCAGGCCATCGAGAATATGCAGGATGCCGTGGCGCGAACGGATGGGCCGGTTGCCGAGGAACAGGCCGAACAGGTACACCGCGAGGATGCCGCTGCCATGCACGGCGTTGGTCAGGGCGAACACCAGCAGGCCGCCCGCAACCACCAGCAGGGGGTAGAGGCCGTTGGCCAGGGTCAGGCGGTTGATCATTTGCAGCATCAACCAGCCGCCGGCGAAGCCCATCACGGTGCCGACACCGAACTGCTGGATGATGTGAACGACGAAGGTCCAGCTGAAGCCACTCTGGCCGGTTGCGAGCATCTCGATCATGGTTACCGTGAGGAACACGGCCATGGGGTCGTTGCTGCCGGACTCGATTTCCAGGGTGGCACTGACGCGCTCGTTGAGGCCGCGCCCACCGAGCAGGCTGAAGACCGCCGCGGCGTCAGTAGAGCCGACGATGGCGCCGATCAGCAGACCTTCCAGGGTACTCAGGTTGAACAGCCAGGCGGCCGCGACGCCGGTCAGCCCGGCGGTTACCAGCACACCGACCGTGGCCAGGGACAGCGAGGGCCAGAGTGCCACCCGGAAGGTGGCCGCGCGGGTCCGCATGCCGCCGTCGAGCAGGATGATCGCCAACGCCAGGTTGCCGACCAGATAGGCCTGGGAATAGTTGTTGAAGACGATACCGCCGGGGCCGTCGCTGCCGGCGAGCATGCCAACCACGAGGAACACCACCAGGATGGGGACGCCGAAGCGAGATCCGAAGGCGCTGACCAGAATGCTCATGCCTACCAGCACCGCGCCGATCAGGAACAGGCTATTGACGGTGGTGGCATCCACTGGCGGCTCCTTGCAAATGGGGGGATGGAAAAACGGCATGCAGGGGCGCATGCCGAGGAATTCTAACCTGCCGGTGGCAAGGCCCTGCAAGATTTCATGCAGGGTTCTTGCCAGCGTCGGGAAGCCCTTGGGCAGGAGAAGTGGGTCGAGGTTCCCCGGAAGCGAGGCAAGCGTCCGAGAAGAGTGCGTTAGCGGAGTTGCGACGGCAGGAATTCCGATCCGTCTTGCACGGCCGTTTGCGATGTTTTGCTACGCGCAATAAAAAAGCCCCGCATGTGCGCGGGGCATGAAGAACCCTGGAAAAAGGGCTAGAACCAGTTGTCCTGCATCGCCAGGCAAGTGTCGTCGCGGGCTTCCAGCAGGGCCAGTTCATGATGGCAGCTGGGTACTTCCCAAGTGAGGAAGTAGCGCGCGGCTTGCAGCTTGCCCTGGTAGAAGTCGATGTCTGCCGCGTTGCCTCGGGCCAGGCCCTGTTCGGCGCGGATCGCCTGTTCGAGCCAGCGCCAGCCAATCACGGTGTGACCGAAGACCTTCAGGTACAGCGCCGAGTTGGCCAGCGCCTGGTTGACCTTGCCCTGCATCAGGTCGCCAAGCAGCGCCAGGGTGACGTTGGACAGGCGCGCCAGCAGGTGTTCCAGCGGCTGGCGCAGGGCGTTCAACGACTCGTATTCGGCGGCACGTTCGCAGCAGCCCTGGATCATTCGGGTCAGTTGCTTGAGGCCGGCGCCTTTGTTCTGTGCCAGTTTGCGGCCCAGCAGGTCGAGGGACTGGATGCCGTGGGTGCCTTCGTGGATCGGGTTCAGGCGGTTGTCGCGGTAGTACTGCTCAACGGGATACTCGCGGGTGTAGCCGTGGCCGCCGAGGATCTGGATAGCCAGTTCGTTGGCCTTGAGGCAGAACTCCGAAGGCCAGGACTTGACGATCGGAGTGAGCAGGTCGAGCAGCTCGTGAGCCTGCTGGCGTTCCTCTTCGGTGGCCAGGGTCTGGGTGTCGTCGAACAGGCGCGCGGAGTACAGGCCGAGATCGAAGGCGCCTTCCACGTAGGCCTTCTGGGTCAGCAGCATGCGGCGCACATCGGCGTGCTGGATGATCGACACCTGGGGCGAGGTCGGGTCCTTGCCGTCCGGCAGGCGACCCTGGGGACGTTCGCGGGCGTACTCCAGGGAGTAGAGGTAGCCGGCGTAGCCGAGCATCACCGCGCCCATGCCGACGCCAATGCGTGCTTCGTTCATCATCTGGAACATGTAGGACAGGCCGGCGTGGGGTTTGCCTACCAGGTAGCCGACACAATCGCCGTTATCGCCGAAGTTCAATGCAGTTGATGTGGTGCCACGATAGCCCATCTTGTGGAACAGGCCGGCCAGGATCACATCGTTGCGCTTGCCAAGGGAGCCATCATCGTTGACCAGGAACTTGGGCACGATGAACAGCGAGATGCCCTTCACGCCGGGCGGTGCGTCCGGCAGCTTGGCCAGCACCATGTGGACGATGTTTTCCGACAGCGGGTGGTCGCCGCCCGAGATGAATATCTTGTTGCCCTTGATGCGGTAGGTGCCATCTGCGGCAGGCTCCGCGCGAGTGCGGATATCCGACAGCGACGAGCCGGCGTGCGGTTCGGTCAGGGCCATGGTGCCGAAGAAGCGGCCGTCGATCATTGGCTGCAGGAAGCGCTGCTTCTGCTCATCGCTGCCGAAGCTTTCGATCAGATTGGCCGCCCCCATCGTCAGGAAGGGGTAGGCCGAGCTGCCGACGTTGGCCGCCTGGAAATGGGCGAAGCAGGCCTGGGACAGCAGTGTGGGCAGCTGCATGCCGCCCTGTTCGAAGCTACGCGTGGCGTTGAGGAAGCCGGCCTCGAGGAAGGCGTCTACCGCAGGTTTTACTTCCGGGATGAGAGTGGCGGCGCCGTCGACGTACTCCGGCTCCTGTTCGTCGCCCTTGCGGTTGTGCGGGGCGAAGAATTTCTCGGCGATGCTGCGGGCGGTGCCCAGGGCGGCGTCGAAGGTTTCGCGATTGTGATCGGCGAACCGCTCGCGCTGGGTCAGGGCTTCGGCGTCCAGGACTTCGTAGAGTTCGAAGGCCAGGTTGCGGGAACTGAGCAGGGTCTCGGACATGGTGGCTCTCCGGTGGAATCAGCCGAGTCTAGGTCGGTGAATGAAAGGCGCCTAGCAACATCCATGAGCGTGATAAAGGGGGTGAAGCCGTGATTGGGCGCTGGCTGGTAGAATGCGCGCCTTGCGAGGATTCCCCATGAACTACCGTCATGCCTTTCACGCCGGCAACCATGCCGACGTGCTCAAACACTTCACCCTGGCCCGTCTGATCGCGCTGCTGTCGCGCAAGGAGGCTCCCTTCGCCGTCCTCGATAGCCACGCCGGCGTTGGTCTCTATGACCTCCTGGGCGACCAGGCCAGTCGCACCGATGAATGGCGCGAAGGCATCGGTCGTATCTGGGATTTGCCCGACCTGCCCGCGCCCATGGCTGATTACCTGCGGGTGATCCATGAGCTGAACCCGGACGGTAGTCTGCGCTACTACCCGGGCTCTCCGGAGCTGGCGCGGCGCCTGACCCGACCCCAGGACCGCCTGCAACTGAACGAGAAACATCCGGTAGACGGCCAGCTGCTGAAGGACAACATGGCAGGCGACCGTCGGGTCGCCGTGCACCTGGGCGAGGGCTGGCACCTGGCGCGGGCACTGCTGCCGGTGCCGGAAAAGCGCGCGCTGATGCTGATCGATCCGCCGTTCGAACAGGCGGATGAGCTGGAACGCTGCGTCACGGCGCTCAAGGAAGCCATTGGCCGCATGCGTCAGACCGTGGTTGCCATCTGGTATCCGATCAAGGACCAGCGCCAGCTCCGGCGCTTCTATCAGGGGCTGCAGGCCAGCGGCGCGCCCAAGCTGCTGCGCGTGGAGCTGCGGGTGCACGCGACCGACACTGCAGACTCCGGATTGAATGGTTCCGGGCTGGCCATCGCCAACCCGCCGTGGGGCATCGAGGACGAGCTGCGCCAGACCCTGCCGTGGCTCGCGGAACACCTGGCGCAGAGCAAGGGCGGCTGGCAGCTGGATTGGTTGATCGAAGAGTGAATGTGTCGGGCCGCCGCTGATCAGCCGCGGCCTGGTTGAGGTTCGATGTAGTAGGTCAGCTGCCGGCGTGGGCTGAGGTACTCCAGCACATCCAGCGGTAGTTGTGACGGGCGCAGGCTGCGGGCGATGGCCAGGCGAGGTTCCTGCTCCAGGTCCAGGATCAGCGCCTCCTGCTTCGGGATATCCGGATCGTGGACGACCAGCGTCGGTTTCAGCGGCTGAGACGGATTCACGCCCAATACCAATGCCAGGCGGTCGTCATCCAATTGCACCAGGCTGCCAGGTGGATAGACGCCCATGGCGCGAATGAAAGCCTTCAGCGCTACTTCGTCGAAATGCGCACGCTGCTGCTTGAACATCAGCGCCAAGGCCTCATGGGGGCTCAGGGCGCTGCGCGGGTCGAGCGGGTTGCACAGGTTGTCGAACTGGTTGGCGATGGCCACCAGCTTGCTCAGCCGGCCAATGCCCGCTTCCTTCAGGCCGCGTGGATAGCCGCTGCCGTCGCAACGCTCATGGTGCTCGTGGATGATGCGCAGTACCTCGTCGTCCAGCATCAGCCGTTGCCCCATGCGCAGGCCGAAGTCGGTGTGCAGTTGCAGGAACTGTTGCTCTGCCTTGGTCAAAGGCTCGCTTTTCAGCAGTACCTTGCTCGGAACCTCCATCTTGCCAATGTCATGCAGAAGCCCGCCGAGGCCCAGGCTGTGGCAGGCCTCGGCATCCAGGCCGAGCTGACGGCCCAGCAACAGGGCAAGTACCGTGACGTTGAGCGCGTGGAAGTAGCTGTCTTCGGCAGCTTTGCCGGTGATGCTGTGGAGCACCGCGCCGGGGCCGCCGAGCAGGGTGTCGACCAGGTCGACGACGATTGCCCCGGCCTGCTTCACGGCCTCTTCCGGCCGGCTGCGCAACGTCTGGTTGAGCGTCTTGACCTGCTGGCTGGCCTGGATGAATCGACGGTCCACCTCGGCCACCCGCTGGCGTAACTGGCGGAGCTTTTCACTGCGAACCTGACGCGCCTGGGCTTCCGGGTCGTCAGCGACTGTCGCCGGGGGCGGTGATTCCTGCTCGGCGTGTGGCGGCAAGGGCTCGCAGTCGCTACGCGTCGGGTCGTAGCGCAGCCGGTTCAGGCCGAGGGCCTGCAGGGCCCGAACCTGTGCGTCGTCCTTGATCTTGAAGTTGCTGAACGCGAAGTCGTGCTCCCACCAGCCCAGCTCCAACTGGATGTACAGGCCGATGCAGAGTTGTTCGGGTTGGATGTAGTGATGTCGGGACGGCATACCGAGTAACTGGTGGCGACTGGCCACTCGAGTCTAATCCTTCGGTAACCGCCCCGTCTGCCCTTCTTCAGGCTGGCATGCACACGCCGGTGCCACCCAGGCCGCAATAGCCGCCGGGATTCTTCGCCAGGTATTGCTGGTGATAGGCCTCGGCGTAATAGAAGGTGGGCGCCTCGCGGACTTCGGTAGTGATGGTGCCAAATCCGGAATGCTCCAGTTCCGCCTGGAAGCGCTCCTGGCTCGCACTGGCAGCGGTCAGTTGGTCTTCGTCATAGCAAAAGATGGCGGAGCGGTACTGGGTGCCGACGTCGTTGCCCTGGCGCATGCCCTGGGTCGGGTTGTGCGATTCCCAGAAGACTTTCAGCAGTTCGTCGAAACTGGTTTTTTGCGGATCGAACACCACCAGTACCACTTCCGTGTGCCCGGTCAGGCCGGAACAGACTTCGTCGTAGGTGGGGTTCGGGGTGAGGCCGCCTGCATACCCAACGGCCGTCGTCCAGACCCCCGGCTGTTGCCAGAAGCGCCTTTCAGCGCCCCAGAAGCAACCCAGGGCGAACTGCACCATTTGCAAGCCGGCGGGGAAGGGGCCTTGCAGCGGGCGGCCATTGACGTAGTGACTGTCGGGCACCGGCATTGGCGTCTCGCGGCCTGGCAGGGCCTGAGCGGCGCTGGGCAGCTCGAGTTTGTGGGCGAGTATTTGCGAACGCAGGACCATCAGCCGTCTCCTCGGGATTCAATGAATCCCGATGTTACCCCGATTGCACAGTCGTTTTTCAACGGCTGTTCAAGTGCCCTTGCGGCAGGGGTAACGACCGAGGTTTTCGAACAGGTGCTTGCCGGAAATCGGCTTGTCGAACAGATAACCCTGACCCACATCGCAATGCTGGCGGCGGAGGAAACCCAGCTGGGCGGCGGTCTCGATGCCTTCGGCGACCACTTTGAGCTTGAGCTTGTGGGCCATGGCGATGACGGCGGAGGTGATCTCCTTGTCGTCCTGGTTCTCAGGGATGTCCTTGATGAAGCTGCGATCGATCTTGATCACGTCGATGGGGAATTTCTTCAGGTAGCTCAGTGAGGAGTAGCCGGTACCGAAGTCATCCATGGCCAGGGTCAGGCCCAGGCTCTTCAGGTCATTGAGTTGATGCCGGGTATCGTCGGTGGCTTCCAGCAGTAGGCCTTCGGTGAGTTCCAGCTCCAGGTGCTTCGGCGGCAACTGTTCTTCGTGGAGGATGGCGGCGATGGAGCCTACCAGGTCGGGGTCGCTGAATTGCTTGGGCGACAGGTTGATCGCCACCTGCAGATCGCCCAGTCCTGCGGCGGCGAGGCGCTTGCTCATGCGGCAGGCTTCGCGGATCACCCATTTGCCGATGGGGATGATCATGCCGGTTTCTTCCGCCACGCCGATGAACTGATCCGGGCTGATCATGCCCTTCTCCGGGTGATGCCAGCGCAGCAATGCCTCCATGCCTAGCAGCTGACCGCTTTTGAGGCATAGCTTGGGTTGGTAGAAGACTTCCAGCTCGTTCTGTGCCAGGGCGCGGCGCAGGTTGTTCTCGACGAACAGCTTGTAACTGGCTTCTGCATTCAGCGCTTCGGTGAACAGCTGCAGTTGGTGCTTGCCGTTGGCCTTGGCCTTGTGCAGGGCGAGGCCTGCGTGCTTCATCAGAGTCTGCGGGTCGCGCCCGTGAAGTGGTGCGCAGGCAAGGCCAAGGGATCCGGTGACGCTGATCAGCTGGTTGTCGACGAACAGTGGTTTGTCGAGGGTCTGCAACACCTGGGCGGCAATCTTCTGGCCGTTTTCCAGGTCGGCCCCGTCGAGCAGCACGGCGAACTCGTTACTGGCGAAACGCGCGAGGATGCCACTCGGGCTCAGGCTGTTGCGCAGGCGCCGCGCCAGGCTCACCAGTAGCTTGTCACCGGTCTGGTGGCCGAGGCTGTCGTTGATCCGCTTGAAGTTGTCGATATCCACCAGGAGCAGGCAGAGGGGCGTATCGCGGTCACTGTTGAAGCGCTCTTCGACGGTACGGATGAAATAGGGGCGGTTGCCGAGGCCGGTGAGGTTGTCCGTGTAGGCCAGCTTTTCGATGCGCTGCTGGGCTAGCTTGCTCTGGGTGACGTCCTCGTAGATCCCGATGTAGTGAGTGAGCTCACCGTCTTCACCGAACACCTTGGAAATGGACAGCTGGCCCCAGTAAGGCTCGAGGTTCTTGCGCCGGCTGCGGAACTCGCCCTGCCAGCTGTTGCAGGCGGCCAGGCCCGAACTGGTGTCGAACAGCAGCTCGCTGAGGTTTTCCAGGGCTGGCAGGTCCGAAAGGCGACGGCCGTGTACTTCATCGGCGCTGTACTGGGTGATGGCGGTGAAGCTCGGGTTGACGTACTCCACCAGGCCGTCGCGATCCACCAGCAGGAAGGCGCTGGCGCTCTGTTCCACGGCGCGTTGGAAGAGGTGCAGGGCGCTGGTGGCGTGGCGTCGCTGCTGGTTCACGAGCACTTGCGCGAATTGGTCGGCCAGCTCACCGGCGAAGGCAATCTCATCGGTCTGCCAGACCCTTGGAGCACCGATGTGTTCCAGGCAGAGCACGCCGACAACCTCGCCCCCGATACGGATGCTGGCGTCAAGCATTGCGGTAATGCCCTGCGGCTTGAGGTAGCTCCTGGCCAGCTCGCTGGTGCGCGGGTCGCTCTGGGCATTGTGGGCATCGATGGCACGGCCACTGTGCAGCGCTTCGAGGTAGCGCGGGAATTGGCTCATTTCCATCGCGCTCGGGTGCTCGTGGTGATCCTGGTCGCGACGGAACAGGCTGACCGCGCTCAATTGGATGCCGTCGAACAGCCAGATGCCGACACGGGCCACATCGTAGGCCTCGCAGGCAGCCTGGGTAATCAGCTGTGCAGCTTCCTGAGCCGGGTTGCTGGAACTGTAGCGATGGCGCGCCAGGCGTACGATCAGGCTCTGCTGGGCGCGGGATCGGATCAGGTGTTGCAGGTGGTCGTCCTGGGAACGCTGATAGAGCTCCAGAGAAGCGCGTAGTCGGCTGTTCTGGGCTTCCAGATCAAGGTTCTTCAGCCGCTCTTTTTGTTCGGGTGCTTCGCCTGCCACCAGCAGGTAGCCACGCAGCAGTTGACGTCCGTGCTGCTGGAACGACTCGCCAACTTCCTGCAGGCGCAAGGGGCCGTTGGGCGAATGCAGGGTGTACTGGATGGAGTAATGGGGGTGCTCGGCCAGTTGCAGTTGCACCTCGTCATGCAGCCGATAGCGACTTTCCGGCTCCATCAGGCTGGCATAGGGTGCGTCGATTAGGGCACAGAGTTCGCTGGCCGGAAGGCCGAAGGCGCGCTCGCAAGTCGGGTCGAGGAAAAGCATCGCCCAGCTGGCCTCGTTGAGCCGCTCGAAACGCATCAGGCCCAGTCGCGAGGGGACGGGCAACTGCGTCACTATCTCGGCCACCGTACGGCTGGCGGCATCGGGATGGCTCTTCATCGGGCGCTGGGCTTCCACTTCTCTGACCGGTAGAGGGGCCGGCCTACTTCTTCAAAGCATCGGGCAAGGGTGCATCATGATGATGGCACTGGCAAGCATGCCGCACGGTGCAGTTCGCGAGTGGAAAACGGCGGATGGAAATTGTGCGCGGTCGCACAGTCGGCTTGCGCACAGGGGGCTTCGAGTGGTCAAAAAAAACCCCGCCTCAGGGGGGCGGGGTTGAGGTACGAGCGTGGCGTGCTCGCGAATTACAACGAGTTACAGCAGCATGGTGCGAATATCTCCCAGCACGTCACCGAGACGCTTGGTAAAGCGCGCGGCGGCGGCACCGTTGATCACGCGGTGATCGTAGGAAAGCGACAGCGGCAGCATCAGGCGCGGCTGGAAGGCCTTGCCATCCCAGACCGGCTGCATCGCGGCCTTGGACACACCGAGGATCGCCACCTCCGGCGCGTTGACGATCGGCGTGAAGCCGGTGCCGCCAATGTGGCCGAGGCTGGAGATGGTGAAGCAGGCACCCTGCATGGCATCGGCGGACAGCTTCTTGGTGCGGGCTTTCTCCGCCAGTTCGGCGGCCTCGGCGGCCAGTTGCAGCAGGCTCTTCTGGTCGACGTCGCGGATCACCGGTACCAGCAGGCCGTCCGGGGTGTCCACGGCAAAGCCGATGTGCACGTACTTCTTGCGGATCAGCGCCTTGCCACTGGGAGCCAGGGAGCTGTTGAAGTCCGGCAGTTCCTTGAGCAGGTAGGCGCAGGCCTTGAGCAGCAGCGGCAGGACGGTCAGCTTGACGCCGGCCTTCTCTGCTACTGCTTTCTGGGCCACGCGGAAGGCTTCCAGCTCGGTGATGTCGGCCGAGTCGAACTGCGTCACGTGCGGCACGTTGAGCCAGCTGCGATGCAGGTTAGCGGCACCGACCTGCATCAGGCGAGTCATGGCCACTTCTTCGATTTCGCCGAACTTGCTGAAGTCCACCGCCGGGATCGGCGGGATGCCAGCGCCACCGGCTGCACCGGCGGAGGCCGCGGCCGGAGCTTCCTTGGCCTTCTGCATCATGGCTTTGACGTACGCCTGTACGTCTTCCTTGAGCACGCGGCCATGGGGGCCGGTGGCCGGTACTGCATTCAGTTCGACGCCGAACTCGCGGGCGAGCTGGCGAACCGCCGGACCTGCGTGGACCTTGGCACCGCTGGAGCGCGCCGGTACGCCGGTGGTGTTCGCCGCGGCGGCAGCCAGGGCCGCGATGGCAGCGACTTCGGCGGCAGCCACCGGGTGGGCACCCTCAGGTACGCGGTGCGCAGGTTGTTGGGCAGCAGGTGCGGCGGCCGGAGCCGGAGCAGCAGCGCCCGCAACCTTGAGCTTGAGAATCAGGTCGCCGGTGCCGACTTCAGCGTCCAGCTGGACCTCGACGCTCTCCACCACGCCTGCGGCGGGAGAGGGGATCTCCATGCTGGCCTTGTCGGATTCCAGGGTGATCAGCGACTGCTCGGCTTCGATGGTGTCGCCGGCCTTCACCAGAACTTCGATGACCTTGGCCTTGCCGGCCGAGCCGATATCCGGAACCTTGACGTCCTGCACTGAGGCGGTGGCTGCCGGCGCAGGGGCTGCGGCCGGAGCGGCGGCAGGTGCCGGTGCGGCAGCGGGTGCAGCAGCCTGGGCAGGCGCCGCAGCAGCCGGAGCTGCACCTGCAACGCGCAGTTTGAGGATCAGGTCGCCGGTGCCGACGTCGGCATCCAACTTGACTTCGACACTCTCCACTACACCGGCTACAGGAGAGGGAATCTCCATGCTGGCCTTGTCGGATTCCAGGGTGATCAGCGACTGCTCGGCTTCGACGGTGTCGCCGGCCTTCACCAGAACTTCAATGACCTTGGCGGTACCGCCCGAGCCGATGTCTGGAACCTTGATGTCCTGCACGCTGGAGCTGGCTGCCGCAGGTGCGGCAGCCGGGGCAGGGGCGGCGGCTTTCGCTTCGGCAGCGGGTGCAGTAGTCGCAGCCGGTGCGGGCGCCGCAGCAGCGGCACCCTCGACTTCCAGCTCCAGAAGCTCATCGCCTTCTTTCAGGCGATCGCCCAGCTTGACCTTCAGGCTCTTGATCACGCCGGCCTTGGGGGCCGGGATTTCCATGCTGGCCTTGTCGGACTCCAGAGTCAGCAGGCTCTGATCGGCTTCGATGCGGTCGCCAACCTTGACGAACAGCTCGATCACTTCACCTTCGCCGCTGCCGATGTCGGGTACGCGAATCAATTCACTCACAATGCGTCTCCTCAGCAGTCCAGCGGGTTACGTTTTTCAGGATCGATGCCGAACTTGGCGATGGCCTCGGCCACAACCTTGGGTTCGATCTCGCCGCGGTCTGCCAGGGCCTCCAGGGCTGCCAGGACCACCCAGTAACGGTCCACTTCGAAGAAGTGGCGCAGTTTCTTGCGGGTGTCGCTGCGGCCGAAACCGTCGGTGCCGAGTACCTTGTACTCCTTGCTCGGGACCCACTGGCGGATCTGGTCGGCAAACAGCTTCATGTAGTCGGTAGAGGCCACGACTGGGCCTTTGCGGCCGCTCAGGCACTGCTCGACATAGGTCTGCTTCGGCTTCTGTTCCGGGTGCAGGCGGTTCTGGCGCTCGACTGCCAGGCCATCGCGGCGCAGCTCGTTGAAGCTGGTGACGCTCCAGACATCGGCGCCGACGTTGAACTGCTCGCGGAGGATCTTCGCCGCCTCCTGGACTTCGCGCAGGATGGTGCCCGAACCCAGCAGTTGCACGTGATGCGCGGCTTCCTTCTTGTCCTCTTCGAGGAGGTACATGCCCTTGATGATGCCTTCCTCGGCACCTGCCGGCAGCGCCGGCTGGGTGTAGGCCTCGTTCATCACGGTGATGTAGTAGAAGATGTTCTGCTGTTCTTCGGCCATCTGGCGGATGCCCTCACGCACGATCACCGCCAGCTCGTAGCCGAAGGTGGGGTCGTATGTGCGGCAGTTCGGGATGGTGGCCGCCATGAGGTGGCTGTGGCCGTCCTCGTGCTGCAGGCCTTCACCGTTCAGGGTGGTACGGCCGGCGGTGCCGCCGATCAGGAAACCACGGGCGCGGCTGTCGCCGGCTGCCCAGGCCAGGTCACCGATACGCTGGAAGCCGAACATCGAATAGAAGATGTAGAACGGCAGCATCGGCTGGTTGTGGTTGCTGTAGGAGGTACCGGCGGCAATGAAGGAGGACATGGCGCCTGCTTCGTTGATGCCTTCCTCGAGGATCTGGCCCTTCTTGTCCTCGCGGTAGAACATCACCTGGTCCTTGTCGACGGGCTCGTAGAGCTGGCCGACCGAGGAGTAGATACCCAGCTGGCGGAACATGCCTTCCATGCCGAAGGTACGGGCTTCGTCCGGGATGATCGGGACGATGCGCTGGCCCAGTTCCTTGTCCTTGACCAGCTGCGCCAGGATGCGCACGAAGGCCATGGTGGTGGAGATTTCACGATCACCCGAGCCGTCGAGGATGGCCTTGAGGGTTTCCAGTGGCGGAGTCGGGATGCTGAAGCTGTTGACACGACGCTGCGGCACATAGCCACCCAGGGCGGCGCGGCGCTCATGCAGGTACTTGTATTCTGCACTGCCTTCCTGCGGACGGAAGAAGGGTAGCTTTTCCAGGTCGGCGTCGTTGACCGGAATGTCGAAGCGGTCGCGGAACTGCTTCAGGCTCTCGACATCGACCTTCTTGGTGTTGTGAGCGGTGTTCTTCGCTTCGCCCGCACCGGTGCCGTAACCCTTGATGGTCTTGGCCAGGATGACAGTGGGCTGGCCCTTGTGGTTGACCGCCTGGTGGTAGGCCGCATAGACCTTGTAGGGGTCGTGGCCGCCACGGTTGAGCTTCCAGATCTCGTCATCGGAAAGGTCCTGCACCATTTCCTTGAGTTCCGGGGTGTTGAAGAAGTTTTCGCGGACGTAAGCACCGTCCTTGGCCTTGTAGTTCTGGTATTCGCCGTCGACCACTTCGTCCATGCGACGTTGCAGGGTGCCGTTGGTGTCCTTGGCGAACAGCGGGTCCCAGAAGCGACCCCAGACCACCTTGTTGACGTTCCACTGGGCTCCGCGGAAGACGCCTTCCAGTTCCTGGATGATCTTGCCGTTGCCGCGAACCGGGCCGTCGAGGCGCTGCAGGTTGCAGTTGATGACGAAGATCAGGTTGTCCAGCTTCTCGCGGCCGGCCATGGAGATGGCGCCGAGGGATTCCGGCTCGTCGCACTCGCCGTCGCCCATGAAGCACCAGACTTTCTGCTTGCCGGCGGGGATGAAGCCGCGGCTTTCCAGGTACTTCATGAAGCGTGCCTGGTAGATCGCCTGGATCGGACCGAGGCCCATGGATACGGTGGGGAATTGCCAGAAGTCCGGCATCAGCCAGGGGTGCGGATAGGAGGACAGGCCCTTGCCGTCCACTTCCTGACGGAAGTTGACCATCTGGTCTTCGCTGATACGCCCTTCCATGAAGGCGCGGGCATAGATGCCGGGGGAGGCGTGGCCCTGATAGAAGATCAGGTCGCCGCCATGCTCTTCGGTGGGAGCCTGGAAGAAGTAGTTGAAGCCGATGTCGTAGAGAGTTGCCGAGGAAGCGAAGCTGGAAATGTGACCGCCCAGGTCCGGGTCGTTCAGGTTGGTGCGCATCACCATTGCCAGGGCATTCCAGCGCACCATGGAGCGAATGCGGCGTTCCATGAACAGGTCGCCGGGCATGCGTGCTTCGTGGGTTACCGGGATGCTGTTGCGGTACGGCGTAGTGATGGCGTAGGGCAGTTGGGTGCCGCTGCGGGTCGCCAGCTCACCCATGCGGGTCAGCAGGTAGTGCGCGCGGTCTTCGCCTTCTTTGTCGAGTACGGACTCCAGGGAATCCAGCCATTCCTGGGTTTCGACGGGATCGAGGTCTTGCATGGCTTGCTCCAGGGCGGAAAGGCTTCCAGAATCGGATGCCAGTGGTCACGGCCGGCCTTGTGGGGCGGTCGCGGCGAAATTCTTGTTACCGGGGGTAGAACCGGGCTCGTGTAGTTTTACTACAAATCGACGAAGGTTTCAGCCCTCTGGATACAATCTTTCGTAGTAAAACTACAGACTGCGAGGCGCAGTCGGCTGAAGGCCCCGAGTTAGAGCTGTTCCGCCACCGCTGCGCCAGCCACGGGTCCAGCCTCGGCCCGCAGCCCAGAAAGGATAGACCATGAGCCTGCCGCCGCTGGCCGACCTGTCGGCCAACCTCCAGCCCAGCGCCGATCGGGCGTTGTCTGCCGTCCGTGTTGCCCTCGCCGAGCGAACGCCGGACTTCGATAGTTGGCCCGACGAGCGGCAGCAGGCATTCGCCCGCGTCGCTGCGGCCAGTGACTTCGTCTCCGATCAGGCACAGCGTGATCCGGCAATGCTGCTGGCTCTGGCGGCTACCGGTGAGCTGGAACGGCCGCTGGCACCTGGCGAGCTGCGCGACCAGGTCGCGGAGCTGCTGGAGGACTGCACGGAAGAGGATGATCTCGGCCGACGCCTGCGCCGCTATCGCAATCGCCAGCAACTGCGCATTATCTGGCGCGATCTGACCCGGCAGGCCGATCTGGCGGAAACCTGCCGTGACCTCTCCGACCTCGCTGACGCGTGCATCGATCTGGCCTACCACTGGCTCTACAGCCGACATTGCGCTCAGTTCGGAACGCCGATCGGCCGGCGCTCTGGCCAGCCGCAGCATCTTGTAGTGCTGGGTATGGGCAAGTTGGGTGCCTTCGAGCTGAACCTGTCTTCCGATATCGACCTGATCTTCGGCTACCCGGAAGGTGGCGAGACTGAGGGTGCCAAGCGCGCCCTGGATAATCAGGAGTTCTTCACCCGCCTCGGCCAGCGACTGATCAAGGCGCTGGATGCGATAACCGTGGACGGTTTCGTTTTCCGTGTGGACATGCGTCTGCGTCCTTATGGTTCCTCCGGTCCGCTGGTGTTCAGCTTCAATGCGCTCGAGCAGTACTACCAGGACCAGGGGCGTGACTGGGAGCGCTACGCCATGATCAAGGCGCGGACCGTGGGCGGTGACCAGGCTGCTGGTGCCCAACTCCTGCAAATGCTGCGCCCCTTCGTCTATCGCCGTTACCTGGACTTTTCCGCCATCGAGGCGCTGCGCTCGATGAAGCAACTCATCCAGCAGGAAGTGCGCCGCAAGGGCATGACCGAGAACGTCAAGCTAGGCTCCGGCGGCATTCGCGAGGTGGAGTTCATCGCCCAGGCGTTTCAGCTTATCCACGGTGGTCGCGACCTCAGCCTGCAACAGCGGCCGCTGTTGACGGTCCTGAATACGCTGGAAGGCCAGGGTTATCTTCCGTCGCCAGTGGTGGCGGAGCTGAAGGAGGGCTACGAATTCCTCCGTTATACCGAGCATGCCCTGCAGGCTATTGCCGACCGCCAGACCCAGATGCTGCCGGACAACGACCTCGATCGCGCGCGCGTGGCCTTCATCATGGGATTCGATGGTTGGGCAGCCTTTCACGAGCGCCTGATGCACTGGCGCGGGCGTGTCGAATGGCACTTCCAGCAGGTGATCGCCGACCCGGATGAAGAAGAGGGCGGCGACGGCGAAAGCTGCATCGGTGGGGAATGGCTGCCGCTCTGGGAAGAGGCGCTGGATGAAGAGAGCGCTTGCCGACAGTTGGGTGAGGCTGGCTTTGCCGAGCCTGGCGCCGCCTGGCGTCGACTCACGGACCTGCGCAACGGCCCTCAGGTGCGAGCGATGCAGCGTCTTGGTCGTGAGCGGCTGGATGCCTTCATTCCGCGCCTGCTGAACCTGACCGTTGAGCATGAAAAGCCCGACCTGGTGCTGGAGCGGGTACTGCCCCTGGTGGAGAAGGTGGCAAGGCGTTCCGCCTATCTGGTTCTACTGACCGAGAACCCAGGTGCACTTCAGAGGCTGATCGAGCTCTGCGCTGCCAGCCCCTGGATCGCCGAGCAGATCACTCGCTTCCCGTTACTGCTGGATGAGCTGCTCAATGAAGGGCGTCTCTATCGTCCGCCGCTGGCTCCCGAGCTGGCTGCCGAGCTGCGCGAGCGCCTGACGCGCATTCCCGAAGACGACCTGGAACAGCAGATGGAAGCCTTGCGGCATTTCAAGCTGGCCCACAGCCTTCGCGTGGCCGCTTCGGAAATCGCCGGCACGCTGCCGCTCATGAAGGTCAGCGATTACCTGACCTGGCTTGCCGAGGCCATCCTTGACCAGGTTCTGGCGCTGTCGTGGCGCCATACCGTAGCCAAGCACGGTACGCCCAAGCGCGCTGATGGCAGCCTCTGCGACCCGGATTTCATCATCGTCGGTTACGGCAAGGTGGGTGGCCTGGAGTTCGGCCACGGCTCGGACCTGGACCTGGTATTCATCCATGACGGCGACCCGCAGGCCGAAACCGATGGCGCCAAGCCCATCGACGGGGCGCAGTTCTTTACCCGCCTGGGCCAGCGAATCATTCACTTGCTGACGACCCAGACCACTTCCGGCGCCCTGTATGAGGTGGACATGCGCCTGCGCCCGTCGGGTGCGGCGGGCCTGCTTGTCAGTTCCCTCGGTGCGTTCCAGCGCTACCAGGAGAATGAGGCCTGGACCTGGGAACACCAGGCGCTGGTGCGCGCGCGGGTGCTTGTGGGCTCCCCGCGCGTCGCCACTGCGTTCGAACAGGTTCGCCTGGCGGTGCTCGGTCGTGAGCGCGACCTGGCCACGCTGCGTGTCGAGGTCAGCGAGATGCGGACCAAGATGCGTGACAACCTCGGTACTCGCGAAACCGGCGCCGGCACGGGGCAGAATGCCTTCGAGGCCGCGGCGGCCTTCGATCTGAAGCAGGATGCCGGCGGTATCGTCGATATCGAATTTATGGTGCAATATGCGGCCCTGGCCTGGTCACGACAGCATCCCGAGCTGGTTCGTTACACCGATAACATCCGCATCCTGGATGGCCTGGAACAGGCAAAACTGCTGGCAGGCGACGAGGTTCGTCTCCTGCAGGAGGCCTACAAAGCCTACCGTTCAGCGGCTCACCGCCAGGCCCTGCAAAAGCAGCCGGGGGTGGTGCGCGGGGACCAGTTCCACGCGGAGCGCCAAGGCGTGACGCGGATCTGGCGCGAGTTGGGGTTGAACTGACTCGAATGGCTGAACCAATCGAATTCTTGAGGAGCTGGCAATATGTCGATGGCCGATCGTGATGGCGTGATCTGGTATGACGGCGAACTGGTGCCGTGGCGCGAAGCAACCACTCACGTCCTGACCCACACCCTGCATTACGGCATGGGCGTGTTCGAAGGCGTGCGCGCCTACAACACCCCGGACGGCACCGCCATTTTCCGCCTGCAGGCGCACACCGACCGTCTGTTCGACTCCGCCCACATCTTCAACATGGAGATTCCATTCTCCAAGGAAGAAATCAACGAAGCGCAGCGCGCCGCCGTTCGTGAAAACGGCCTGGAAAGTGCCTACCTGCGCCCAATGGTGTTCTTCGGCAGCGAAGGCATGGGGCTGCGCGCTACCGGCCTGAAGGTCCATGTAATCGTCGCCGCCTGGCATTGGGGCGCCTACATGGGCGAAGAAGCGCTGGTCAACGGCATCAAGGTGCGCACCAGCTCCTACACTCGCCACCACGTCAACATCTCGATGACGCGCGCCAAGGCCAACGGCAACTACATCAACTCGATGCTGGCCCTGCAGGAAGCCATCTCCGGCGGCGCCGACGAGGCCATGCTGCTGGACCCGGAAGGCTACGTGGCAGAGGGTTCGGGCGAGAACATCTTCCTGGTCAAGGATGGTGTGGTGTACACCCCGGAAGTGACTTCCTGCCTCAATGGCATCACCCGTGGAACCATCCTGACCCTGGCCGGCGAGCTGGGCATCAAGGTGGTCGAGAAGCGCATCACCCGTGACGAGGTGTACATCGCCGATGAGGCCTTCTTCACCGGTACCGCCGCTGAAGTCACCCCGATCCGCGAAGTGGACGGTCGCAAGATTGGCATCGGCCGTCGCGGTCCGGTGACCGAGAAGCTGCAGAAAGCCTACTTCGACCTGGTGACCGGCAAGACCTCCGCCCACGGCGAGTGGCGCACCCTAGTCAAGTAATCCGACTAAGCTGCACGCGGCAAGCCGCAAGCTGCAAGTGGTGACCGCCGCTTGGAGCTTGCGGCTTGTCGCTTGAGGCTTGAAGCTGCCTTTATGAAGATTCTCATCGTAGGACCCTCCTGGGTCGGCGACATGGTGATGGCGCAGACACTCTTCCAGTGCCTGAAAGCCCGCCATCCCGACTGTCAGATCGACGTGTTGGCCCCTGAGTGGAGCCGGCCCATCCTCGAGCGCATGCCTGAAGTGCGCCAGGCCCTGAGCTTCCCGATTGGCCACGGTGTGCTGGATATCGCCAGCCGGCGCAAGATCGGCAAATCCCTGGTGGGGCAGTATGACCAGGCGATCCTCCTGCCGAACTCGCTGAAGTCGGCCCTGGTGCCCTGGTTCGCCGACATTCCCAAGCGCACTGGCTGGAAGGGCGAGATGCGCTACGGCCTGCTGAACGACATTCGTACGCTCGACAAGTCTCGCTACCCGCTGATGATCGAGCGTTTCATGGCCCTGGCCTTCGAGCCCGACGTCGAGCTGCCCAAGCCCTATCCGCGCCCTTCGCTGCGGATCGATCCGGTCAGCCGCGACGCGGCACTGGCCAAGTTCGGCCTTGGCCTGGATCGCCCGGTGCTGGCGCTCTGCCCGGGGGCGGAGTTCGGCGAAGCGAAGCGCTGGCCCGCCGAGCACTACGCCAAGGTGGCTGAGCTGAAGATCCGCGCCGGATGGCAAGTCTGGCTGTTCGGCTCGAAGAACGACCACCCGGGCGGCGAAGACATCCGCATGCGCCTGATCCCAGGTCTGCGTGAGGAGGCGGTGAATCTCTCTGGTGAAACCAGTCTGGCGGAAGCCATCGACCTGCTCTCCTGCGCCAGCGCCGTGGTGTCCAATGACTCCGGGCTGATGCACGTGGCTGCTGCACTCGCGCGTCCGTTGGTGGCGGTTTACGGCTCGACCTCGCCGCAGTTCACACCGCCTCTGGCCGAGCAGGTGGAGATCGTCCGACTTGGTCTGGAATGCAGTCCCTGCTTCGAACGAACCTGCCGCTTCGGCCACTACAACTGCCTGCGCGAGCTCAAGCCGCGTCCGGTGATCGAAGCCCTGGACCGCCTGGTGCCGGACCCGCTCGAACTGGTGGAGAGTCGCTGAGTGCGGGTACTACTGATCAAGACTTCTTCACTGGGCGATGTCATCCACACCCTGCCGGCACTGACCGATGCTGCTCGTGCTATTCCCGGCATCCAGTTCGATTGGGTTGTCGAGGAAGGTTTTGCCGAGATCCCGGCCTGGCACCCGGCCGTGGCCCACGTCATCCCGGTGGCCGTTCGGCGCTGGCGAAAGAACATCTGGCAGACGCTCAGGAGCGGCGAGTGGCGTCGCTTCAAGCGCCGCCTGCGGGAAACCCGCTACGACCTGGTGATCGATGCTCAGGGCCTGCTGAAAAGTGCCTTGCTGACGCGCTATACCAAAGCCCCTGTGGTTGGCTTGGATCGCGATTCTGCCCGTGAGCCGCTGGCCAGCCACTTCTATGACCGTCGCTATCCTGTGGCCTGGGGGCAGCACGCCGTCGAGCGCGTGCGCCAGCTGTTCGCGCAGGCCCTGGACTACCGCGTACCGGAAGGTGTGGGCAATTACGGCTTGAACCGTTCGCAGCTCGCTGATGCTCCAGATGGTTCGCCCTATCTGCTGTTCCTCCATGGCACCACCTGGGAAACCAAGCACTGGCCAGAGAAGTACTGGCGCGAGCTCGCCGAGCGCACCTGCGATCATGGCTGGCATGTGCGCCTTCCGTGGGGTAACCAGGCGGAAAAGGCCCGCGCCGAACGCATCGCCGAAGGCTTGGAAAAGGCCGCAGTGCTCCCCAGATTATCCCTGGCGGGAATGGCCAAGGTGGTAGCCGGGGCCCGCGCATGTGTGGCGGTGGACACTGGCCTCGGGCACCTTGCCGCTGCGCTGGATGTGCCGACCCTGTCGCTCTACGGTCCGACCAATCCCGGCTTCACCGGCGCCTATGGACGGTCGCAGATCCACTTGGGCAGCGACTTCCCTTGTGCGCCCTGCCTGAAGAAGACCTGTGTCTACAAGCCGACGGCGGAGGATATTCGCCTGTTCGACCTGAAGCGCGAACAGCCGCTATGTTTTACCCGGCTGAATCCGCAGCGTGTGGCGACCCAGCTGGAAGCCCTGCTGCTGACCGAGGATATCCACTGATGCAATTGGCATTCGTGCTCTACAAGTACTTCCCCTTCGGTGGCCTGCAGCGCGACTTCATGCGCATCGCCCTGGAGTGCCAGCGCCGTGGGCATGCCGTTCGCGTCTATACGATGATCTGGGAAGGCGATATCCCGGAAGGTTTCGAGGTTCTGATCGCGCCGGTCAAGGCGTTGTTCAACCACAAGCGCAATGAGAAATTCACCGCCTGGGTCGAGGCTGATCTGGCTCGGCGTCCGGTGGACCGGGTGATCGGTTTCAACAAGATGCCTGGGCTGGACGTCTACTATGCCGCCGACCCCTGTTTCGAGGACAAGGCGCAGAACCTGCGCAATGGCCTCTACCGCCGCTGGGGCCGCTACAAGCATTTCTCCGACTACGAGCGCGCGGTGTTCGCCCCCGAATCGAAGACTGAAGTGCTGATGATCTCCGAGGTACAGCAACCGCTGTTCGTCAAGCATTACGCCACTCCGGCCGGGCGTTTCCATCTGCTCCCGCCGGGCATCGCCGCTGACCGCCGTGCTCCGGCCAACGCCGCGGAAATCCGCGCCGAGTTCCGTCGTGAGTTCAAACTGGGCGACAACGACCTGCTACTGGTGCAGATCGGTTCGGGCTTCAAGACCAAGGGCCTGGATCGCAGTCTCAAGGCCGTAGCCGCGCTGCCACGCGAGCTGAAGAAGCGTACTCGCCTGATCGTCATCGGCCAGGATGATCCCAAGCCCTTCCTGCTGCAGATGAAGACCCTGGGAATTTCCGACCAGGTGGACATCCTCAAGGGGCGCAGCGATATCCCGCGTTTCCTGCTGGGCGCCGACCTGCTGATCCATCCGGCCTACAACGAGAACACCGGCACCGTGCTGCTGGAAGCCCTGGTCGCCGGTCTGCCGGTGCTGGTTACCGACGTCTGCGGCTACGCCCACTACATTGCCGAGGCCGACAGCGGCCGCGTGCTGCCCGGCCCCTTCGATCAGGAGGCGCTCAACCAGTTGCTCGCCGATATGCTCGCCGACCAGGCCGCCCGTGCGCACTGGAGCGCCAGCGGCCTGGCCTTCGCCGACAGCGCCGACCTCTACAGCATGCCGCAGCGCGCAGCGGACGTTATCCTCGCGGAGCGCCCATGAAGCTTGTCCTCAAACCTCCCTTCGAGCGCCTCTGGGCCGGGCGTGATGCCTTTGACGAGGTTGAAGCGCTCAAGGGCGAGGTCTATCGCGAGCTGGAAGGCCGCCGCACGCTGCGCACCGAGGTGAATGGCGAGGGCTTCTTCGTCAAGATTCACCGTGGCATCGGCTGGGGCGAAATTATCAAGAACCTGGTCACAGCGAAGGCCCCGGTACTCGGCGCCGGCCAGGAGTGGGCGGCCATCCAGCGGCTGCATGAGGCCGGCGTACCGACCATGACCGCCGTGGCGTTCGGCGAGCGTGGTGGCAACCCGGCGCGCCAGCACTCGTTCATCGTCACCGAAGAGCTGGCGCCCACCATCAGCCTTGAAGACTACTGTGTCGACTGGCCGCGAAATCCGCCGCCCGTGCGACTGAAGTGGGCGCTCATCGACGAGGTGGCGCGCATGACCGGGACCATGCACCGTGCCGGGGTCAATCACCGCGACTGCTATATCTGCCACTTCCTGCTGCACACCGCCCGTCCGGTCACGGCCGACGAATTCAAGCTGTCGCTGATCGACCTGCATCGCGCACAGACCCGTGTGGCAACGCCCCGGCGCTGGCGTAACAAGGACCTGGCCGGGTTGTATTTCTCGGCGCTGAACATCGGCCTGACCCGACGCGACAAGCTGCGTTTCCTCAAGACCTATTTTCGCCAGCCATTGCGCCAGGTGCTGAAGGATGAAGCCGTCCTGCTGTCCTGGCTCGAGCAGAAGGCCGCGCGCCTGCTCTCGCGCTATGAACGAAAGTACGCCGAGGGAGGACAGGCGTGAGCCAATGGAAACTGGCTGAGGGGCTGGATGCCGACGTCGCCGAGCTGTTCGCTGACCTCGACAAGGTGTTCGCTCTGGAAGGCGACTGGATCACGGGCGACCCGTTATCCGAAGTGCTGCGGGTGGAACACCGTGGAGTGCGCTACTACGTCAAACGCTACTGGGCCGCGGGCAAGGGGCTGCGTCGCTGGCTGGGCCGGCCGCGGGTCAAGGCCGAGTGGCAGAACCTCAAGTACTTCGCCAAGTGGGGTATTCCGACCGCTCCCGTCGTGGGCTGGGGACAGGAGCGCCGCGCTGGTGCTTTCCACCGTGGTGCGCTGATCACCCAGGAGCTCAAGGGTACGGTCGACATGGCGGAGCTGGCCAAGCAGGGCGATCCGCGCCTGGCCGATCCGCGCTGGGTTGACCGTGTCAGCCGGCAACTGGCCAAGGCTACTCGCTGCCTGCATGACCACGGCTTCGCCCACAACGACCTGAAGTGGCGCAACCTGTTGGTCGATGAAACAGGCGAACTTTTCCTGATCGACTGCCCGACTGGCACCTTCTGGTGGGGGCCTTTCCTGCACTACCGGGTCATCAAGGACCTCGCTTGTCTGGACAAGGTTGCCAAGTACCACCTGAGCCGCAGCCAGCGCCTGCGTTTCTACCTGCAGTACCAGGATCGACCGGGCCTGGAACGCAACGACAAGCGCCGGATACGGCAGATTCTCAAGTTCTTCGAGGGACGCGAATGAGCGACTTCATCGCAGCGGCCGATCGCGAGATCCTCGCCCGCCATGGCCTGGACAGCTTCGACTCGCTCTGGGCGCTGCGCCTGGAGGCGGTGGATGCGCCCAACACCGGCCGCGGAGGTTGGAGCAGCGTGTTCCGCCTGGATCTCGGCGATGCCGCCTACTATCTGAAGCGGCAGAGCAACTTTCTCAGCCGAAGCGTGCTGCGACCTTTTGGCGAACCCACCTTCGCCCGCGAATTCCGCAATATCCGCCGTTACCAGGACCTGGGCGTTCCGGCTCTGCAGGCGGCCTTTTTCGGTACCCGCCAGATCGATGGCGAGCGCCGCGCGATCCTGGTGTCCCGCGCTCTGGACGGCTGGCGTGAGCTTGCCAGTTACCTCGAGCTGTGGGGCGGGATGGCCGCCGTTCAGCGTGCGACCCTCCTCGCCGCCGTAGCCATTCTGGCGCGGCGTCTACACAGCGCCGGCCAGGTGCATGGCTGCTTCTATCCCAAGCATGTCTTCCTGCGGGAAACCCAGGACGGGTTCGAGGCCTGCCTGATCGACCTGGAAAAGACCCGTCCGCTATTGCTGGGTCGTCGGGATCGCGTCAAGGACCTGGAAGCCCTGGTTCGCCGGGCTGACGCCTGGGGGGAGGCCGAGGTGCGCGAGCTGCTGGCGGGCTATCTGGAACGTCCGCGGGATTCGGCCGAGGTCAGCGATTGGTTGGCTCGTCTCGCCAGACGCCGTCGCAATAAGGAACGCGAGCAATGACTCTTGCGGAACTGGCCCGGGCAGGACGCAGCCCGAAACTTCCCATTCGCCTCGACGTAGCTGGCGGCCTGGAGCTGCAGAGCCTGCTGCGGGTGCTGCCCGGGCAGCGCTATGTGGGCGTGGCGGTGTGGCAAGGACGCAGGGTGCTGGCCAAGCTGCTGGTCGGCGGCAAGGCCGAGCGGCACTTCCATCGTGAGCTCTCAGGTGCCCGCGCGCTGCATGAGCACGGCATCGATACCCCGGAGCTTCTGAGCGAGGGGCATCAAGCGGGGCAGGGCGGCTGGCTGCTGTTCGAGTACCTGGAGTCGGCGGAGAGCCTTTGGGATGCCTGGCGCGAGGTCGAGCGTGACGCGCCGCTGTCCGACGGTCAGCAGGCCGTGCTGGGCGAGGCACTTGGCGCCATCGCCCGGTTGCATCTGGCCGGGCTCGCCCAGGAAGACCTGCACCTCGACAATCTGTTGCGCCATGGTGGAAAGCTGCAGGTGATCGATGGTGGCGGCATCCGCGCCGAAACACCCGGCAGTCCGCTTCCACGGGATAAGGTCATGGCCAACCTGGGTGTGTTCTTCGCCCAGCTGCCGGCGGAGCTGGACCCGTTCCTGGAGGAGTTGCTGGTGCAGTACCTGCTGGTCAATGGCGAACATGCCTTGCCGCTGGAGGCGCTGGAAAAGGAAATTGCCCGGATGCGGCAATGGCGTCTTGGCGACTATATGAAGAAGATCGCTCGCGATTGCAGCCTGTTCAGTGTCGTTCGCGGTGCATTCGGCCTGCGCGCGGTTCGTCGGGAGACAGAAGCAGGGCTCGAAAGGCTGCTGCAGGCGCCGGACGCCGCGCTTGAGCAAGGGCGCTCGCTGAAGCAAGGGGCTACTGCCACGGTGGCGGAAGTCCAGATCGACGGACGCAAACTGCTGGTCAAGCGTTACAACATCAAGGGCCTGCTGCACTGGTTGACGCGCTTCTGGCGCCCGAGTCGCGCCTGGCACAGCTGGCGCGAGGGTAACCGTCTGGAGTTCCTTGGCATCGCCACGCCACGTCCGCTGGCTGTGCTCGAGCGGCGTTTTCTCTGGCTGCGCGGCCGGGCCTACCTGATTACCGAATATCTCTCCGGGCAAGATATAATCGCCCGTTTTCGACCCTATCTGGACAATCCTGATGGGGCTGGTGCTCCACCGGAAGCCGAGCTGCAAGCTCTCGACCGACTGTTCGCTACGCTTATCCGCGAGCGCATCAGTCACGGCGACTTCAAGGGCTACAACCTGTTCTGGCAGGACGGCCGCTGGACCCTGATCGATCTCGATGCCGTGTACCAGCATCGTAGCGAGCGCAGCTTCGCCAGGGCCTATGCTCGCGACCGCGCGCGCTTCCTGCGGAACTGGCCGGCCGAGTCGGCACTGCACCAGCTACTGGATCAACGTTTACCGCAGGTGCCGGGCACCTGCCCTGAAAGAGGCTAACCCCGTGGCATTGACGATTCTCGGCCTTTCCGGCGCTCTCAGCCATGATCCATCCGCCGCGCTCTACATCGACGGCAAACTGATCGCGGCCGCCGAAGAAGAGCGCTTCGTGCGCGACAAGCACGCGAAGAATCGCATGCCCTACGAGTCGGCCAAGTTCTGCCTGGAGCAGGCCGGTATCAAGCCCTCCGACGTCGACGTCGTGGCCATTCCCTTCGCGCCCATCAGTCTTTTCGGCAAGGCCCGCTGGCACTACGCCAAGCGTTACTGGTACGCCCCGGATCGTGCGCTGGACGCCATCCTCATGGGCAACCGCCGCTACAAGCGCTACCGCAAGAAGATCGTCTGGTGCCTGGAGCAACTGGGCTTCGATGCGAAGAAGGTGAAAATCGAGCCGGTGGAGCATCACCTGGCCCACGCCTCAAGCGCCTACCACTGCTCGGGATTCAAGGAAAAGACCGCAATCCTCGGCATCGATGGCAAGGGTGAGTACGCCACCACCTTCTTCGGCTGGGGTGAGAACGGCAAGATCCACAAGATCAAGGAATTCTTCGATCCGGATTCCCTGGGCGGCCTGTATGGCGCAATCACCGAGTATCTCGGCTTCGAGATGCTCGATGGCGAATTCAAGGTCATGGGCATGGCGCCCTACGGCGACGCCGCCAAGTACGACTTCTCGCGTCTGGCCAAGTTCGAGAATGGCGAGCTGATCATCAACACCGACTACGCCAACGTCATCGGTTTCCGCCGCTACAAGGAAAACGGCAAGGGCTATTACTTCTCGCCCAAGCTGATCGAGTGGCTGGGTCCGAAGCGCCAGGGCGACATCGCCGATGACCCCTACATCCACTACGCCGCCAGCATGCAGGCACTGTTCGAGAAGCTGGCGCTGGAGATGATGGATTACTACCTAGGCGACATCATCCGCCAGACCGGCAAGATCGCCTTCGCCGGTGGTTGCGCGCTGAACGTCAAGCTGAACCAGAAGATCATCGCCCGTCCGGAGGTGAAGGAGCTGTTCGTCCAGCCCGCGTCCGGCGATGCCGGTACCTCGGTGGGCGCCGCTGCCTACGTCTCGGTCAAGCGCGGCGTGCCGGTCGAGAAGATGGAACACGTCTACCTCGGCCCATCCTTCAGCAACGAAGACGTCATCGCCGCCTGCGCAAAGCATCCGCAGAAACCAGTGTTCAAGCGCATCGAGAACACGCCGCAGCGCATCGCGAAGATCATGGTCGACGGCAACCCTGTCGCCTGGTTCCAGGGCCGCATGGAGTTCGGCCCGCGCGCCCTCGGCGGCCGTTCCATCATCGGTTGCCCGAGTGCGGTCGGCGTGGCCGACCGCATCAACGAGCAGATCAAGTTCCGTGAGCGCTGGCGCCCCTTCTGCCCGTCGATGCTGGACACCGTTGCGCCGCAGATGCTCAAGGTCGATCACCCGTCGCCCTTCATGACCTTCACCTTCGAAGTCAACGAAGAGTGGAAGACCCGCGTGGCCGAAGTGGTGCATGAGGATGGCACGTCCCGTGCCCAGGTCCTGGAACGTCGCCACAATCCCCGCTGGTATGACCTGATGAAGGAACTGGAAGTCCTTACCGGAAACGGCGTGTCCCTGAACACTTCGCTCAACCGTCGCGGCGAGCCGATGATCTGCTCGCCCACCGATGCGCTGAACATGTTCTACGGTTCGGACCTGCAGTACCTGATCATGGAAGACATCCTCGTCGTCAAGGAAGGCAAGGACTGGTATGACAATGTCGGCTAAGCCGCTGCTTAGCGTTGTCATCCCTACCTACAACTACGCGGGCGTGCTTCCGCGTGCCGTGGAGTCGGTGCTGGCCCAGGCCACCCCGGAGGTCGAACTCTGGGTCGTGGACGATGGCTCCACCGACGACACCCCGGCAGTCTTCACCGCCCTGAGCCTGCGCTACGGCGCCGCCTTCCAGGGCGTGCGCCAGGCCAACGCGGGGCCTTCCACAGCCCGCAACAACGGCGTGCAACTGGCCCAGGGACGCTACGTCCTGCTCCTCGACGCCGATGATGAATTGGCCCCCGGTGTCCTTCCGGGGCTTTGCGAGCGTCTGCGCCGCGAACCCGACGTCGGCCTCTGGCTGGCCGGCCATGTTGCCGTCCAGCCCGATGGTCGCGAGCGGGAGCACCCTGCCGACACCGTTCCCGGTGAGCCCGCGCAGCGACTCAAGGACTACCTGCTGGATAAGAAGATCGCCCTCGGCCACGGCTCCTGCGTGTTCCTCCGCGAGCTGCTACTGGAACGGCCCTATCCCGAACACTTGCGCCACAGCGAGGACATTCCGGTCTTTGCCTATTGCCTGACGCAACGGCAAGTGGTGGTCCTCGACCTGATGCTGGCTCGCATCCACAAGCATCCCGGCAGCCTGCGCCACAACGCCGAAGCCGCTCGGAAGGTCGGCCTGGCTCTGGTGGACGAAGTCTTCCGCAAGCTCCCGCCCGGTCTGCAGTCGATCAAGCCCGCTTATCGCGCCCAGCGCTGCCTGTCGCTGTTCCGGACCTGCCTGCTGGCCGGCGACCAGAACGGTGCGCGCGAGTACTACCGCGAAGCGCTGCGCACGGATTGGCGTGTGCTGTTCAAACTGTCGTACAGCCGCAAGGCCCTGCGCCTCTGGCTGAAATCCAAGAAGAACCCGGTATGAGCCAGCGCCGTATCAAGGTTCTGCAACTGCAGAACTACTACAACGTCAATGCCTCCGATCTGGCCGAGCAGATCATCCAGGCCCTGCCGAGCGACCGCTACGAGGTCACTACCGCTTTCTTGCGAGGCCGTCCCGGTCCGGGCGAGCCGGTGAGCAAGGCTGAGCGCTCGATCTACTTCGGCTACAGCAAGTCAGCTGTCAGCGGCCTGCGCCTGCGTGCCCTCTGGGCCCTCTACCGGCATTGCCGATCCGAAGGTTATGACGCGGTGATCACTCATCGCTTCAAGCCGGTGAACATGCTGATGTTGCTCAATCGCTGGCTGGGCATTCGTGCGTGCGTCGGCGTTGCCCATGGTTTCGGTGAGTACGACCGTTCCTTCCGCTGCTGGGTGGCCCGCCAACTGATGACGCCAGCCTGGCGGCTCGTTGGGGTTTCTCGTGCGGTGCGCGATTACCTGATTAATGCTGGCGCGGGATTCACACCTGCCAATACCCGGCAGATCAATAATGCCATCGACATTTCCCGAGCCGAGAGCCTGCAACATCCGCGCGAAATGGCGCGCGAAATGCTTGGGCTGCCGGCAGATGCCTTCGTGTTCGGTGCAATTGGCCGCCTGGTGCCCGTGAAGGGACACATCCACCTGCTACGAGCGTTCGCCGAGATCAAGGCTGAATATCCCAATGCTCTGCTTGCGATCATCGGCGAGGGACGTGCGCGACCTGAGCTGGAGGCCGCAGTTGCCGAACTCGGCCTGCAAGACCGGGCACTGCTGCTGGGAGCCAAGGACGACGCGCTGCAATACGTGCGAGCCTTCGATGCTTTCGTCATGCCCTCCCTGAGCGAGGGATTGCCGCTGGCCCTGCTGGAGGGCATGAGCGGCCACTTGCCCGTTATCGGCTCGGACATTCCCAGTCTCAAGCCGATCCTGGAAGACTGTGGCGGTCGTATCGCTCCCGCCGGGCAGCACGTCGAACTTGCCGGGCATTTGCGCGACGTGCTGGCGTTGTCCGCGCAAGAGCGCGCCGCTGAAGGCGAACGCGCTTACCGGTATCTGTGCCGAGCCCATTCAATCGAAGATTTCCGCCGCCAGTACCGTGATCTACTGGTGGAGTTACTGGAAGGTAAGCGCAATGAGTGAATCGAAGGATCTGCCGCTGGTCAGCGTGATCATTTCCTCTTACAACCATGCCGACTACATCGTGGCCGCCATCGAAAGCGTCCTTGCCCAGACCTACCCAAATGTAGAGCTGCTGGTGGTGGACGACGGTTCCCGTGATGGCAGCGTCGAGCGCATTCGCCGGTTGCAGGAGGTTCACGGTTTCGATTTCGTGGCGCAGGCGAATCAGGGGCTTGCCCGCACTCTGAACGAGACCATCGCGCGCTCGAAGGGAAGCTTGATCGCACCTTTCGGGTCCGATGACATCATGCTGCCGGAGCGTTTGGCGATCCAGGTCGCTTACATGGAGGGTAAGCCGGAAGTAGGCATCTGCGCCGGCAACATCCAGCAAATCGATGCTGAAGGAAATCCCTTGTCCAAGCGGGACCGGGAGCGGCCGTTCCGCCGCCTCGACTTCGATGATGTCTTCACGTCCGCGAAGGATGGTGCCCCCGCCCCCACATTGTTGTTCAGGCGTGAAGCGCTGGAGGCGGTAGGTGGTTTCGACACCAGTATTCGCCTGGAAGATTTGCTGGTGGCGCTGAACATAACCCACGCGGGCTATTTCATCGATGTGCTTCCGGACGTACTGGCCAAGTACCGCGTACATGGCGCCAACACGTACAAGAACCGGAGCTTCATGATCGAGACGGTCATGCAGACCTACGCGCGATTCGCCGACCATCCTGCCTACCCGGAGGTCTGTGCGAACTTCATCAATTCGATGCTGCTCAAGTGCGCGCGCGACGACAAGCCGCTTGCGCGCGAATTGCTGCGCCAGCTTCCGCTGCGTCGCTGGAACGCCAAGACACTGCGAGCCTTGGGGCGATTGCTGCTCGGTTAGGGCAGGTTCAGGGTTGGATGCGGGAAAGGTCGCGGTCGAAGCGGGCCGCAGCGCTTTTTCCGCAGGTGGTGGAGTAGCCCCTTATCCACGCCGCACGATGCAGTTGCAGCAGCCAGTTGCTGTCTTCCTTGTAGCGCAGAATGTGCTGCAGGTTGCGTCGCCGCTTCCAGGGGGCAAGTGGGCGGTTCTCGATCTTCATATCCGAGAGATCGATCAGACCGAGTTCACCTTCCGGCAGCTTCAGCACATTGCCCAGATGCAGTGACCGGAAGTAGACACCCAGCTGGTGGAGCTGGCCGAGAAAGGCGCCGAATTGCTCCACATCCTTTTCCCGCGCTGAATCGTCGAGCGTGCGCCAGCGGTTGCGCAGCGTGTCTCCCGGTAGTGGTCGGTACTGGACGGCATTGAGCTTGCGGCCAGGAATCAGCATCAGCTCCTCGATCATCGGTGCGGCGATGCCGAGCTCTCGCAGTCGCTCCGCATTGCGGGCGAAGCGTCGGGCGGGTGGCGACCAGAGGGCAGAAGAGAGCAAGCGCTTGCGCCGGTAGAGCTTGAGGAAATCGCCATTCGAGAGGCGTGCCACCTTCAGGCCAAGACCATCTTCTTCAATGGTATGGGCGCCGAGCAGCAGGGAGTCGAGCTGTGCTTCGCTCAGGATCTTCATTGCTTTTCCAGGGCTCGTTGGCTGATGGACAGGGCGGCGACCAGCGAGAGCGGAATCCAGATCAGGAACCAGCTCTCGTTGGGACGCGAGAGGAAGCTGCTGCCCTCGGTAAGGCCGGCGGCGAGTCCATAGATGAGCATGGCCGAGGCGATCTTGAAGCCACTGTGTTGGCGTTGGCTGAAGCATCGCCAGAGGCCGCAGCCATACATCACGAGCCAGAACAGCAGTCCGACGAGACCCAGCTCCAGCAATACGGCGAGCTCGACATTGTGCGGATCGCTCATGCTCAGGTTGAGACCTTCGGCATGGAAGGTGAAGCGACTGTCATATCCGTAGCCGAACCACAGTTGCTGTGCTGCCTGGCCTAGCGCATCACCCCAGAGCTGTGGACGGAAGGATACGCCGCGTTGCAGCAGCAGATCCGGAAGCGCCAGGAAGCTCGCTATGGCAAGGACGCTCCCTGCGGCCATGAGATACGCGGCGCGGCGTGGCGCCATGATCAGCATCCAGACACTCATTACTGCAAGTGCCATCAGTGGTGTGCGGGAGCCCGTCGCCATGAGGGCCGCCAGAAGCGGTAGGCTGAGAAGAATCGGAATCCAGTCGCGACGGACGTCCCTGGTCAGCCATACGGCGACCCAGTAAGCGCAGAACATGCCGAATACGTGAGAGGTCAGCAGCGGGTTGCGGAGCGCGCCAGCTCCGATGAGACGCCAGTCCGGTGGCGGACCCATGAGATAGATGATCAGGTTGACGAGCGCGGCCAGCGACGCGAGCGCGGCGCCGACTCTCAGGGTTTTGAGAAGCAGCTCGATATCCGACAGGGCAATCAGCGTGCAGCCGGCAAAAAGCATGAACACATACAGTGGCCGTTTGCCCAGTCCACTGCGATCAACGTCCGTCCCCGACCAGCTCAGGCTGAGCAGGAGCCACGCGGCGAAGAGCAGGAAGGCGATCAGCATCGGCTCACGCACCAGGGCGGCGAGCTTGCGCGGCTGGTACACCAGGGCCAGCAGGGCAGGGAAAGCCATCGTGCCGTAGAAGACCTTGGTGTAGAGGCTGCCATTGGGGAGCCAGAACAGCCCGGTGAGCAGTGCCAGGTATCCCAGCACGAGCCAGCGATTGATGATGAAGTGAGAGATCGAAGGCGCTGAAAGCCTGGGGAACATAGGAATGGACTGCACTGTGTGAACCGATGCTTCACGGCAAAAGGCCGGCATTTTAGCATCCGCGAATAGGGGTGGGTTCCTCTGTGATAAGCTTTGCAACCTTTCGACAAAGTCGACGCGTGAGCGCATGTCCGATCAGCACCCTGAAGCCTCCCGGCCCTCCAGCCTCAAGATTTACCTCCGTTTGCTGGGCTATGTTCGTCCTTACACCGGGATGTTCCTGGTCAGCATCATCGGCTACATCATCTTCGCTTCGACCCAGCCGATGCTGGCGGGCATCCTCAAGTATTTCGTGGATGGCCTGAGCAATCCGGATGCCGTCCTGTTCCCTGACGTTGCCTACCTCCGCGACCTGAAACTGCTGCAGGCGGTGCCGCTGCTGATCATCCTCATCGCCGCCTGGCAGGGGCTCGGTTCGTACCTGGGCAACTACTTCCTTGCCAGAGTTTCTCTCGGCCTGGTGCATGACCTGCGTCTTGCCCTGTTCAATAGCCTGCTGGCCTTGCCGAACCGCTATTTCGACAGCCACAACTCCGGGCACCTGATCTCGCGCATCACTTTCAACGTGACCATGGTCACCGGCGCGGCCACCGATGCGATCAAGGTGGTTATCCGCGAAGGCCTGACCGTGGTCTTCCTGTTCGGTTACCTGCTGTGGATGAACTGGAAGCTGACGCTTGTGATGGTTGCCATCCTGCCGCTTATCGCCCTGATGGTGAGCAGCGCCAGCAAGAAATTCCGCAAGCAGAGCAAGAAGATCCAAGTGGCCATGGGGGATGTCACCCATGTGGCTTCCGAAACCATCCAGGGCTACCGGGTGGTGCGCAGTTTCGGTGGCGAGGCTTACGAGTCCGGCCGGTTCAGGACCGCCAGCGAGGACAATACCCGCAAGCAGCTCAGAATGACCAAGACCTCGGCTGTCTATACCCCGATGCTGCAGCTGGTGATCTACACCGCGATGGCTGCGCTCATGTTCCTCGTGCTCTTCCTGCGCGGTGATGCCAGCGCTGGTGACCTGGTGGCTTACATCACTGCTGCCGGCCTGTTGCCGAAACCGATCCGCCAGCTTTCCGAGGTCAGCTCCACTGTGCAGCGCGGCGTCGCCGGTGCGGAAAGCATCTTCGAGCAACTGGATGAAGAGACTGAGGTGGACCGCGGCTCCGTCGAACGGGAGCGCGTCAGCGGCCGTCTGGAAGTACGCAATCTCAGCTTCCAGTACCCCGGCACCGACAAACCGGTGCTGCAGGACATCAGCTTCGAGGCCGAGCCTGGCCAGATGGTTGCTCTTGTGGGGCGCTCCGGCAGCGGGAAGTCCACGCTGGCCAACCTGATTCCACGCTTCTACCACCACGAGCAGGGGCAGATCCTGTTGGATGGCGTGGACATCGAGGAATATCGCCTTCGCAATCTGCGTCGACATATCGCCCTGGTGACACAGCAGGTAACGCTGTTCAACGACTCGGTGGCCAACAACATCGCCTATGGCGATCTTGCCGGCGCGCCGCGCGAGGACGTCGAGCGGGCCGCTGAGGCCGCCTACGCTAAGGAGTTCGTCGACAAGCTTCCCCAGGGCTTCGACACAGAAGTCGGGGAAAACGGTGTGCTGTTGTCCGGTGGCCAGCGCCAGCGTCTGGCGATTGCACGGGCTCTGCTGAAGAACGCTCCAGTGCTGGTGCTGGATGAAGCCACCTCGGCCCTCGACACCGAGTCCGAGCGGCACATCCAGGCCGCCCTGGACCGCGTGATGGACGGCCGCACTACGCTGGTCATCGCCCACCGGTTGTCCACCATCGAAAAGGCGGACCTGATCCTGGTCATGGATCAGGGACGCATCGTCGAGCGTGGCAACCACGCGGAACTGCTGGCGATGAACGGCTACTATGCCCGGCTCCATGCCAATCAGTTCGCCGAAGAGGCTCAGCCGGAAGCGAGCTGAGCCGCGAGCGGGGGATAGCCATCACCCCCGCGCCCCTCAAGCGGTTCCGATGCTCCCGGGTAGGTCAGGCCAACTGACCTGCTATGGTATGATCCGCGCCGATTTTGACGTCCGGAGACTCCATGAAACTGTCCATGCCCCGATTCGATCAGGCCCCCGTTCTGGTGGTGGGCGACGTCATGCTTGACCGGTACTGGCATGGCGGCACCTCGCGCATCTCCCCCGAGGCCCCGGTTCCCGTGGTCAAGGTAGAGCAGATCGAGGATCGTCCCGGCGGCGCCGCGAACGTTGCGCTGAACATCGCGGCACTTGGCGCCCCTGCCATGCTGGTGGGTATCACCGGCGCCGACGAAGCGGCAGACAGCCTGAGCGACAGCCTCAACGCTGCAGGCGTGGACGTGCATTTCCAGCGCCTTGCCGAGCAGCCGACCATCGTCAAACTGCGCGTCATGAGCCGTCACCAGCAACTGCTGCGCATGGACTTCGAAGAAGCCTTCGGTACCGACACCGAGGCGCTGGCGGCACAAGTCGAGCGCTTGCTGCCCCAGGCCAGGGTCCTGGTGCTGTCCGACTATGGAAAGGGCGCACTGAAGAACCACCAGGTGCTGATCCAGGCCGCACGCCAACGCGGCGTGCCGGTACTGGCGGACCCGAAGGGAAAGGACTTCAGCATTTACCGTGGTGCGAGCCTGATCACCCCGAATCTCAATGAGTTCGAAGCCATCGTCGGCGGCTGTGCCGATGAGGCGGAGCTGGTCGCCAAGGGCGCGGCGCTGATGCAGGAACTGGAGCTGGGAGCCTTGCTGGTCACACGTGGCGAGCATGGCATGACCCTGCTGCGTCCTGGTCATTCCGCGTTGCACCTGCCGGCCCGCGCCCGCGAAGTGTTCGATGTCACCGGCGCTGGCGACACCGTGATATCCACCCTGGCCGCCGCCCTGGCCGCGGGCGAAGAACTGCCGCAGGCCGTGGCGCTCGCCAACCTCGCCGCAGGCATCGTTGTCGGCAAACTGGGCACCGCCGCCATCAGTGCTCCGGAATTGCGCCGTGCTGTGCAGCGCGAGCAGGGTTCCGAACGTGGTGTGCTGAGCCTGGACCAGTTGCTGCTGGCCATCGAGGATGCCCGCGCCCACGGCGAGAAGATCGTCTTCACCAACGGCTGCTTCGACATCCTCCATGCCGGCCACGTGACCTACCTGGAACAGGCCCGCGCGCAAGGCGATCGCCTGGTGCTGGCGGTCAATGACGATGCGTCGGTCAGCCGCCTCAAGGGGCCGGGCCGTCCGATCAACAGTGTCGAGCGCCGCATGGCTGTGCTGGCTGGCCTGGGCGCGGTGGATTGGGTCGTCAGCTTCCCCGAGGACACCCCGGAGCGCCTGCTCGGCCAGGTCAAGCCAGATGTCCTGGTGAAGGGTGGCGACTACGGCATCGACCAGGTGGTAGGTGCCGATATCGTGCGCGCCTACGGTGGAGAGGTGAGGGTGCTCGGTTTGGTGGAAAACAGCTCCACCACAGCGATCGTCGAGAAAATCCGTAGCAAGTGATCCCGTCCGACTGGCAACTCTGCCAGTCACAGATGTCGGCCCGGTCATAGGCGTCCGGGTCGATGCCGAACATCATCCCGGCATCCTCATCCTGCATGGAGTGCGATGCCGATGTTCCCCAACGCACAGGGCCGCGCGCTGGCTTTGCTCAATCGCGTAGCCCAGTCCCATTGGCCTGACCGCCTCAAGCTGCGCAAGACCCTGGAGAAGCTCCTCTACGGTGGTGCCCGTGCCGGCTTCAATCTCGCTGCCCGGCGATCCCGCCAGCAGTCGCACTCGGTCCGCGCGGGTGAGCTGTTCGATCTCTCCCTCTCCGACGAACAGCGGATGCTGGTGGAGATGCTGGAGGCCTTTGCCCAGGAAACCCTGCGTCCGGCGGCCCACGAAGCGGACGCCCGGGGTGCGGTGCCGGCCGGACTACTCAATCAGGCCCATGCGCTCGGGTTGGTGCATTACGGTGTCGGTGAGGAGCTGGGCGGTATGGCAGGCGAGGGCGCCATCCTTACCAATGCATTGATGGCTGAGGCGCTGTCCAAGGGCGACTTGAGCCTGGCGGCCGCTCTGCTGGTACCGCTGTCAGCCGCCAATTGCATCCGTCGCTGGGCTTCACCTGAGCAGCAGGCGGCCTGGTTACCCGCTTTCCTCGATGGGCGGTCTGTGCCGCGCATGGCCATCGCCGTAAACGAACCGACGGTCCTGTTCGACCCCCACAAGCTGTCCACCCGCGCCCAGCGCAAGAGAGATCATTACCTGCTGAACGGTGAGAAATGCCTGGTGCTCGACGGGCTGGACGCCAGTCGCATCATCGTCGCCGCCAACACCGACAACGGGACCGCGCTGTTCCTAATTGATGCCGGCAGCAAGGGGCTGGAGTTGCGGCCGGAACCTGCAATGGGTCTGAGGAGCTGCGGCACTGCCCGCGTTCGCTTGAAGGGCGTGCAAGTCCCGCTTGAGCGTCGTCTGGCTGCCGTCGACTTCGACTACCAGGCGTTTCTCGACCTTGGCCACTTGGCCTGGTGTGCCCTTGCCCTGGGAACTGCCCAGGCTGCGCTGGACTACGTGATCGGCTATTGCAACGAACGGATGGCCTTCGGTGAACCCATTAGCCATCGCCAGGGCGTGGCGTTCATGGTCGCGGACATTGCCGTCGAACTGGACGCCATGCGCCTGATGGTCTGGCGCGCTTGCGCCCGTGCCGATCGGGTAGAAGCATTCCAGCGCGAATCCTACCTGGCGCGCCTGCTATGCGCCGAAAAGGCCATGAAGATCGGCACCGATGCCGTGCAATTGCTCGGTGGCCATGGTTTCACCCAGGAACACCCGGCCGAGCGCTGGTACCGCGACCTGCGCGCCATCGCCGTGATGAGCGGCGGCCTGCATTTGTGAGGAAGGCAGCATGAACCTGGAAATCCCGAAGAAATTCCGTGGCCTGAGCCTTCAGGCCCATCAGGTAGCGGCACAGTACTTTCGCCCGTTGTCACGCAAGTACGACAAGGCTGAGCATGCCTATCCTCGCGAGCTGGATCTGCTGGCGGCAATGCTCGATGGCATGAACGCCGGTTCGCCGGAAGCCATCGGGGCAGGCTCTGCCAGCAAACGTGGCGCAGGAACGCAGGAGGGGGTGCGCAATAGTGGCAACTTCTCCGCGCTTCTGGGGGTGATGGAGCTGTGCTGGGGCGATGTCGGCCTGCTTCTGGCCATGCCGCGCCAAGGGCTGGGAAACGCCGCCATCGCTGCGGTCGCCAATGAGGAACAGCTTAAGCGCTTCCGGGGAGCCTGGGCGGCCATGGCCATTACCGAGCCTGGTTGCGGCTCGGACTCGGCCGCCATTCGCACCACCGCGGTAAAGGACGGCGACCACTACGTGCTGAACGGCGAGAAAATCTTCGTCACCTCCGGCGGGCGCGCCGATGCGGTGGTGGTATGGGCCACGCTGGACCGCAACCTGGGACGTGCGGCGATCAAGTCCTTCGTGGTGGAGAAGGGCACGCCCGGTATGAAGGTGACGCGCCTGGAGAAAAAGCTCGGCATCAAGGCTTCCGACACTGCCTCCATCAGCTTCGACGACTGCCGTGTTCCCGCGGCCAATCTCCTCGGCAATGCCGAGATTGATGTCCAGAAAGGCTTCGCTGGGGTGATGGCGACCTTCGATAACACACGTCCGCTGGTGGCTGGAATGGCAGTGGGCGTTGCCAAGGCCGCGCTCGATCGAACCCGTGAGTTGCTGGCCAAGGCCGGTTGCCGGTTCGACTATACAAAACCGCTACTCGCCGCCAGCCATGCAGAAGCCACGCTCTATCGCCTGGAGGCCGAGTGGGAGGCGGCGCGGTTGCTGGCCCTGAAAGCTGCCTGGATGGCGGACAACCGGCTGCCGAACTCCAAGGAGGCCTCCATCGCCAAGGCCAAGGCCGGGCGAGTGGCCAATGAGGTCACGCTCAAGTGCGTGGAGCTGGTCGGAGCCCTGGGGTATGGCGAGGACGAGTTGCTGGAGAAATGGGCGAGGGATTCGAAGATCCTCGATATCTTCGAAGGCACCCAGCAGATCCAGTTGCTGATCGTCGCCCGACGGCTATTGGGCAAAACCTCCAGCGAACTGAAGTGATGGCGCGAAGCGGGCGAGCCTAGTGTGGACGGGGTGCCTTGAGCGCCCCGGTGGTCAGCAGGCGATCTTCTTTCCCAGCGGTCGGGCCGTCCCGACCCGCGCCAGCCAGTCGCGCCAGCGCACGCGCTCCTCGTGCACCAGCCAGCCATCCTGTTCGGCAAAGCTCTCCGACAACCAGATGCCACGGGTACTGGCGGCTTTGAACTCACCGTTGCGCAGAGTCAGCAAGTCACCGGTCGGCAGACCCTGGTGCAGCGGTAGCAAGTAGATGTCGGGCCGGCGCCGCTCGAGGCTCGCCACCAGTTGACTACCTTGCAGCACTTCGTCCACATGGAAGAGGCTGATCTGGTGGCTGTCCCGTGGCAGGTCCAGGCGCAGGTCGTAGACCAGCTGCAGCGAGGCCGTTGGCAGGTGCACGTAGGCTTCGGGCCGCTCCAGCAGGATCAGCTTGCCGTTGCGTACCGGACGGGCGGCGCCGGAAAGTGGGCTGAGGCGGAAGTGATTGGCATCGCGGTAGCGCAGTTCACGCTGGTAGGGCGTTGGCAGCCAGGTATCGGCGAAACGTCCCCCCAGCCATCCCTCCGGGGTTTCGATCAGGCATTCCTCGGCCACTTCCTGGATGGCGGTGAGGAGCGGCAGGTTCAGCTCATGGGCCGGTACATACCCGGAAATCAGCTTCAGCACGGTGTCGCCGCGATCCTGCCGGCGCTGACGCACCAGCAGCCAGTAATCGCGGCCCTGCAGGTTCAGGGTGAGCCGCACCGAAACGCCAAGGTTCGCCAGCTCCACCGCGAAGCGCTGGTTGTCATTCACCTTCACCGGACGACGACGCTCGAGCATCTGGGTGAAGTTCAATGGCCGGCCAAGACTCTGATAGCTGAGGGCATCAGCGCTGGCTTCGACATGCAGCGGTAGGGTCTTGAACGCGCTGGGGTCCTTGCGTGCGAGGATTCGCGGCATGTCGGCTCCTTCTGGCAGGGGTCGGCTAGTGGCTTGGCAGGGCTCGATTAGTGGCGATGGGCTCCGATAACGGCAGCGGCCGTCGCGACATTATGGGACAGATGCAGCGGATTGATGGTCCCGATTATCGCGCCGGTCACCCCGGAATGACCGAAGATCAGTTCGAAGCTGGCACGTACTGGGTCCACCCCGGCGTCGAGGCAGGCATGGCCGCTGGCGAGGCCCTTCTTGATCAGGATGCCCTTGTTCTGTTGCAGGGCGAAGTCCAGTACCGGCTTCTCGCCCTGCTCGTTCAGGTTGTAGGTGACCATGGCGCAATCGCCTCGCTCCAGGGCGAGGAGCCCGCCGTCCACAGTCTTGCCGGACAGGCCGAAGGCGCGGATCTTGCCGGCCTGCTTGAGCTCGGCGAGGGTTTCGTACACACCGCTGTCGCGCAGGATGGCCACGTCATTGCCGTCCGAGTGCACCAGCACCAGATCGATGTAGTCGGTTTCCAGGCGCTTCAGGCTGCGCTCGACGGAAAAACGTGTGTGTTCGGGGCTGAAGTCGAAACGGGAAACGCCAGCCTCGAACTCTTCACCTACCTTGCTGACGATCACCCAATCCTGACGCTGCCCGCGCAGCAGTGGGCCGAGGCGTTCCTCGCTGCGGCCGTAGGCCGGGGCAGTGTCGATCAGGTTGATGCCCAGGTCGCGGGCCAGCGCCAGAAGCTGGCGAGCTTCGGCATCGTCGGGGATGGTGAAGCCGTTGGGGTACTTCACGCCCTGGTCGCGGCCCAGCTTCACGGTGCCCAGCCCCAGGGGGGAAACCATCAGGCCGGTGCTGCCCAGGGGACGATGGAGGTTGTGCAGGCTGCTCATCCCAGCAAATCCTCCCAAGCGGGTTGCGCCACAGGTGGGCGGGGCAGGGCCGGCAGCGCTGGATTGGCGGCCGGGCGCAGGCCGTCGCGCTCGAAGGCGGCCAGTACGCGGTCGGCGAAGTCGGGCGCCAGGGCCAGTTTGGTCGGCCAGCCCACCAGCAGGTGGCCCTGTTCGCTGAGGAACGCGTTGTCCGGACGTACCAGGCCGCTCTGGGCCGGCTCGGCGCGATCCACCCGCAGAGTTGCCCACTGGGCGGCGGACAGGTCGATCCAGGGCAGCAGCTGGCGCAGTTCCTGTTCGGCGGCGGCAATCTGTTCGGCTTCGTTGCGGGCAACACCTTCGGCCTCGGCGAGGTCGCCGCCGAGGTACCAGACCCATTGGCCGTCGGCGGCCGGGTGGCTGGTGACGGTGATGCGCGGCTTCGGTCCGCCACCCAGGCAATGGGCATAGAGCGGCTTCAGGCTGGGGGCCTTGACCATCACCATGTGCAGCGGTCGGCGCTGCATGGCCGGCTGGCTCTGGCCCAGGGTTTCGAGCAGCGCCTGATTGCCGGCGCCGGCGCTGAGCACGATGCGTTGCGCGCGGACTTCACGGCCATCGAGGCGCAGGCCGGTGAGTTGGCCGTCTTCGAGCAGGGGCTCGACCTCACGGGCGGCCAGGAGGCCATCGCCGGCCAGTTCCGCGAGGCGATTGATCAGGCTCGGCACGTCCAGCACCAGTTCGGCCAGGCGATAGACTTTGCCCTTGAATTTGGGGTGCTGCAACGCAGGAGGGAGTTCGCTGCCCTTCACCTGATCGACCCGGCCGCGTACCGCCTTGCTGGCGAAGAAGCTGGTCAGGTTGCCTGCCAGGGTGCCGGGGGACCAGAGGTAGTGGGCATCGGAGAGCAGACGCACGCTGCGCAGATCCAGTTCGCCGTTACCGGCCAGGGCCTCGCGCCAGCGGCGGGGCATGTCGGCGATGGCTTCGGAGGCACCGGTCAGAGCACCGTGCAGGGCGTACTTGGCGCCACCGTGGATGATTCCCTGGGACTTGACGCTCTGTTCGCCGCCAAGGCTGGCCTTTTCTACCAGAAGCGTGGCGAAGCCCTGCTGGCGCAGACGGGCGTTGAGCCAGAGGCCGGCGATGCCGCCGCCGAGGATGAGCACATCAGTGGAAAGGGATTCGGCCATGGGTCGCAGGCGCCTCGAAAAAAACAGGGGCGCAGTATAGCGCCCCTGTTCGTGAAGCTGCGGGAAGAGGCGATTCAGTGCCCCGTGCTGTTGGAGAACAGCTGGATCACCACCACGCCGGATACGATCAGGCCCATGCCCAGCACGGCTGGGGTGTCCAGTTTCTGCTGATAGAGCACCAGCGCGGCGACGCTCACCAGCACGATGCCGAGACCGGCCCAGATGGCGTAGGCGATGCCCACGGGAATACTGCGCACCACCAGGGTCAGCATCCAGAAGGCGATGGCATAGCCGCCGATCACCAGGATCAGGGGCAGTGGTTTGTTGAAGCCATCGATGGCCTTCATAGAGGTAGTGGCGATCACTTCGGCGGCAATGGCGATAGCGAGATAGATGTAGCCGGTCATGGTCGGACCTCCTGTGCGATGGGCGGATTCTAGACTTCCGGATGATGGGATAAAGTCATTACCTATCTGGTTGGAAGATAGGTTGATGGTCATGCAATGGAATCTTGAGCAGATCCGCCTGTTCGTCGGGGTTGCCGAAGGCCAGTCCTTTTCTGCCGTAGCGCGAAAGCTGCGGCGCGCCCAGTCTGCCGTCAGTAGCGGTATCGCCGCGCTGGAGGATGATCTTGGTGTGCAGCTATTCGAACGCAGCAGCGGCCGCCAGCCACGTTTGACGGCGGCGGGCGTTGCCTTGCTGGAGGAGGCACGCGAAGTGCTGCGCCAATGCCAGCGACTGGAAGGCAAGGCGCAGGGGTTGGCCAAGGGTGAGGAAGCCCGCCTGCGATTGGCCCAGGACGAGGCGATGCCCTATCAACCTGTCCTGGCCAGCCTGGAGGCGCTGGGCACGGCGTTCCCTCTGCTGGAGGTGCAGCTGGCTGCCAGTGCGCAAGGCGAAGTGGCGCGAAAGCTGCTGGAGCGACGTGCCGACCTCGGCCTGCTGTTCCACCACGAGCAAATGCCCGATGCGCTGGAGCGCCAGCGGCTCGGCACCATCGAGATGGTCACGGTCTGCGGCGCCGGCCACCCCCTGGCCAACAGGAATTATGCCGAGCGCAGCGAACTGGCGCGGCACCGACAGATCCTCATGTCGCCGCAGGACAGCCACTATCCTGGCGGCGAGCAGATTGGCCCGCAGGTCTGGCGTGCTGACAGCTTCTACGTGATGGCTGAACTGTTGATGCGTGGGCTGGGCTGGGCCTGGTTGCCGCGCCATGTGGCCCAGTATCCGGCCTACCAGGGACAACTGGTGGAGCTGCGCAGTGACTGGACGCCGCCATCGTTGGTGGTGGAGCTGGTTTGCCGTCGCGACGAGGCACTGGGGCCGGCGGCGCTCTGGCTGGCCGATAGCCTGGCGGAACACCTGCAAGCCATGGGTTAGTGCGATCGTCGGCGAGTCACGCTAAGCTCCGCGCCCATGAATCGCACCCTCTATACCCTGCTGTTCCATCTCGGTCTGCCTCTGGTAGCCGTGCGCCTGGCCTGGCGCGCCTGGCGTGCGCCGGCTTATGCGCGGCGCATCGGCGAACGCTTCGCTTTCGGTCTGCCTGTGGTCAAGCCAGGCGGCATCTGGGTCCATGCCGTGTCGGTGGGCGAGAGCATTGCCGCCGCCCCCATGGTCCGCGCCCTGCTGGAGCGCCACCCGGACCTGCCCGTCACTATCACCTGCATGACGCCCACCGGCTCCGAGCGCATTCGCGCGCTGTTCGGCGACAAAGTGCAGCATTGTTACCTGCCTTATGACTTGCCCTGGGCGGCTGCCCGTTTCCTTGACAAGGTGCGGCCGAAGCTGGCGGTGATCATGGAGACCGAACTCTGGCCGAACCATATTCACCAGTGCGCCCGTCGCGGCATCCCGGTGGTGCTGGCCAATGCGCGGCTGTCTGAGCGTTCGGCTCGTGGCTATGCGCGATTCGCCAAACTGACAGCGCCCATGTTGGCCGAGCTGAGCTGGATTGCCGTGCAGACCGAGGCTGAAGCCGAGCGCTTCCGCACTCTGGGTGCGCGCCCCGACTGTGTGGGCGTGACCGGCTCGATCAAGTTCGACCTTCGCATCGACCCGGCGCTGCTCCAGCGCGCCGCGGAACTGCGCCGCCAGTGGGGCGCCGAGTCGCGGCCAGTCTGGATTGCCGCGAGCACCCATGCCGGGGAAGACGAAATCGTCCTGGCCGCTCACAAGGCCCTCTTGAAGCAACGGCCAGACGCGCTGCTGATCCTGGTACCGCGCCATCCGGAGCGCTTCGGTTCGGTGTTCGAGCTGAGTCGTCGCGAAGGGCTGGCAAGCGTGCGCAGATCCACCGGCGCACCCGTTGCCGCAACAGACGCCGTGCTGGTCGGCGACACCATGGGCGAGTTGCTGTTCCTTTATGCGTTGGCCGATATCGCCTTCGTTGGTGGCAGCCTCGTGCCCAATGGCGGTCACAACCTGCTGGAGCCGGCAGCCTTGGGCAAGCCGGTGCTCAGCGGCCCGCATCTGTTCAACTTCCTCGAAATCGCCGCGCAGTTGCGTGATGCCGGGGCACTGGCCGAAGTGGCTGACGCCGAACAGTTGGCGGCGCAGGTGGAGGGGCTCTGGGCCGATTCCAGTCGTGCCGGGGCCATGCGCGAAGCGGGACTGGGTGTGCTCAAGGCCAACCAGGGCGCGCTGGAGCGGCTGTTGGGTGGGATTGCGCGGCTGCTGTGATCCCGTAGGGCTTGAAGGGCAGACCTTCGGCCTGCTTGGCGAATGAATTCGCCCCTACAGGAAAAGCCCCTGACTGGCGGTGCTATTCAGAATGTCGGCGGGGTGATGACCCAAAGGATCAGCGCATCCTTCTCGCCGGGATTGCCATAGCGGTGCGGTTCCTGGCTGGAGAAGCTGAAGCTGTCGCCTTCCTGCAGACGGAAGTGCCGCTCGCCGACCCAAAGCTCGAATTCGCCGCTGAGCACATAGCCGGCTTCTTCACCCTCGTGGCTGTAACTCTCTTCGCTGTAGGAGCCGGGCGGGAAGCGCGAATGGAGCATTTCCAATTGGCGCAGGGGCTGCGGGCTGAGCAGCTCGTCGGTGATGCCGTCTTCGTAGTGAAGGCTGGTTCGGGCGTTGCGCCGCACGACGTACCCGCGATCGGCTTCTGAGGTGGGCGCTTCGCTGGCGAAGAACCATTGGATCGTGACGCCCAGGCTGCGAGCGATATTGAACAGCGCTGGAATCGAGGGATAGGCCAGGTTGCGTTCCAACTGGCTGATGTAGCCGGCCGTGAGCTTGCTCTGTTCGGCCAGCTCACTGAGGGTCAGGCCCCGACGTTTGCGCAGCGCGCGGATGCGCGTGCCGAGGAACTGGCTCTCTGCGTTGGCGTTCGGCGATGGCAGGCTGGGGCTCATGGTTCCCTCCATGGGACAGAATCGCGGCATTGTATTGCAGCCGCGATCACCGGCGACACTCAGATGCTCCAAGCCAACTTCAGCCCCTCGTAAATAGCCTCTTCCGCCGTGCGTGGCGCCAGGCAGTCGCCGATTCGGTGAAACTCCACCAGTCCTTCCAGCTCACTGCCCAGGTCGTCCACCGGCTGGTGGCCCTGGCAGAGCACGAGGGTGTCGACATCCTCGAACAGCATTGGCTCGCCACAGGCGGAATGCGTCATGTACACGGTGTTGTCGTCGCAGCCGTAGAGGCGCGCATAGGGGGTGATTGGAATGCCCATCTTGTGAAGCTCTCCGGCCATCTGATCGCGCACGTAAAGGGGCAGACTCTCGCCGCAGTGGGTGCCGCTCACCGCCAGGCGCACCTGATGGCCATTGCGTGCCAGGCGTTCGGCGATGCCGGGTGCGACCCAGTCGCCGCGCCAATCGGTGACCAGCACTGAACGGCCAAGTTGTACCTCTTCGCGCAGCACCTGCCAGGCATCTACCACCTGCAACTCGCCGCCTCGCTCGAAGGGAGGCCAGTAGGGCTTTGCCCCGGTGGCGAGCACCACCAGGTCAGGACGCTCGCGTTCCACCAGGGCACGGTCGACGCGGACGTTGCGTTGCACCTGCACGCCGGCCAGTTCCATCTCCCGTTGCAGGTTGGTGGCCGCACCACCGAATTCCGCGCGTCGAGGCAGCAACTGAGCCAGCAGCACCTGTCCGCCGAGTTGGTTGCCAGCCTCGAAGAGGGCCACCTCATGGCCACGCTGGGCAGCCACGGCGGCGGCCTTCATGCCTGCCGGCCCACCGCCCACGACCATCACGCGCTTGCGCACAGTGGCAGGGCTCGGTGTTCCGTAGGTCAGTTCACGACCGGTTTCCGGGTGCTGGATGCAGGAGATGGGATAGCCACGGTGGAAGTGGCCGATGCAGGCCTGGTTGCAGGCAATGCAGGCACGCACATCGTCACTGCGGCCGTTGGCCGCCTTGTTCGGCATCTGCGGATCGCAGATCAGTGCGCGGGTCATGCCACAGACATCGGCCTGGCCGCGGGCGAGGATGGTTTCGGCTTCCTGGGGCTGGTTGATCCGCCCGGTGACGAAGAGCGGGATGTCCAGGCGTGTCTTGAAGGTCCAGGCGGTGGAGGCCAGGTACGCAGCTTCGATGGCCATGGGTGGCACGATATGGATGGCGCCGCCGATGGAGGCGGACGTGCCCGCCACCAGGTGCAGGTAGTCGAGTTGTCCTTGCAGGGCGAGCGCGGCGGAAAGAGATTCGTCTTCGGTCAGGCCTTCCGGGTCGCGTTCGTCGGCGGAGATGCGCATCCCGACGATGAAGTCGTCCGGGCAGTTGGCGCGCACGGCTTGTATCACTTCGCGGACGAAGCGCAGGCGGGCGTCCAGATCGCCGTTGTAACCGTCCTCCCTGCGGTTCACTCGTGGATTGAGAAACTGTGCGGGCAGGTAGCCGTGACTGGCGACAATCTCTACGCCGTCCAGGCCGGCTGCACACAGTCGACGGGCGGCGGCGCCGTAGCCGGCGACTATTTCATCGATCATCGACTGGCCCAGGGCTCGTGGCATCACTCGGAAACGCTCGTTGGGCGAGGCCGAGGCGGACCAAGCCACTGTCAGCAGGCCATCGCTGGACTCCATGATTTCCCGGCCCGGATGGAAGATTTGGGAGAGCACCACCGTGCCTTCCGCATGGCAGGCGTCGGCCAGGCGCCGATAGCCTGCGATGCAGGCGTCGTCGGTGGCCATAAGCACATGGGAGGTGTAGCGCGCGCTGTCATGTACTCCGGCCACCTGCAGGACGATCAGACCGACCCCGCCCTTGGCGCGAGCGCGGTGGTAGGCGAAAAGCTGGTCGTTGACCAGGTTGTCGGCGGGCATCGAGGTGTCGTGCCCACTGGACATGATCCGGTTCTTCAGGCGTTTGCCGCGGATTTCCAGGGGCTCGAACAGGTGCGGGAAGGTGGCGCTGGACATGGAGGCTCCTGAGGCCTGGCGGCCCTGCTTGTTCTTGTGGAGTCATGAAAATTTACCTTAAGTAAAAAATCAACTTGTTTTTTTTACTTTGCTCTGACTTAGCTTCGAATCGGCCCGAGCCGGGCAGGCTTCACGACAACAACAAGAGGAGAAGCACCATGTGGCAGTCTTTCGTCCCTCACCTGGGCAACGAATCGCACCCCTGTTCCGTTCCTGGTTCCAGTCATGCGGCCCGCCTGCTGGCCGGATTGGCGCTCGCTTGCAGCCTGGGGAACGCCCAGGCGGATGACAGCATGGTGGTGGTGGGCTACGGCGGAGCAGGGCAGAAGGCCCTGAGCGACGCTTTCTTCAAACCGTTCGCCAAGGCCAGCGGAGCGCCGCTGACGGAGAGCGAGTACAACGGCGAGATGGCCCGCATCAAGGTCATGGCCGATACCGGCAGTGCCGATTGGGACCTGGTGGAGATCGAGGCGCCTGATCTGGTGCGTGGATGCGAGGAAGGCATGTTCGAGCGCCTGGACTGGCAGCGCATAGGTGGCGCCGACCAGTTGATCGCCGATGCGGCCCAGGAATGCGGTTCGGCCACTATGGTCTGGAGCGTGGCGCTCGCCTATGACGCCGGCAAACTGGCCGAAGCGCCGAAGTCCTGGGCGGATTTCTGGGATGTGCAACGCTTCCCGGGCAAGCGCGGGCTGCGCAAGCGTGCCGTGTACAACCTGGAGTTCGCGCTGCTGGCCGATGGCGTCAAGCGCGAGGATGTCTACAAGGTGCTGGGAACACCGGCAGGCGTGGAAAGGGCATTTGCCAAGCTGGACCAGCTCAAACCTTACATCCAGTGGTGGGAAGCGGGCGCGCAGCCCGTGCAATGGCTGGCTGCCGGCGGCGTGACCATGACCTCGGTCTACAGCGGGCGTATCGCCGCGGCACACCAGGACGGCAACAATTTCGCGGTGGTGTGGCCGGATAGCCTCTATGGAATGGATTACTGGGCGATCATCAAGGGCTCGAAACACGTCGAGCGCGCCCACCAGCTGATCGCCTTCATCAACAAGGCTGACAACCAGGCCGACTATGTCAAACGGATTCCCTACGGCCCGGTCAACCAGCAGACCTTCGATCGCCTGGATCCGGCACTGACCGGCTGGCTACCCAGTGCGCCACAGAACATGGCGCAGGCCCTGCCCATGAATGTGGAGTTCTGGACTGACCACGGCGAGGATCTTGAGCAGCGCTTCAATGCTTGGGCGGCAAAGTAGGAGCGAGTTCATTCGCCAAGCAGGCCGACGGCCTGTTTGGATCAGGGCATCGCGAATTGAATCGCTCTCACAAACCTTTTCACAAACCAACGAAAAAGCCCGGCATGAATGCCGGGCTTTTTGCGTCTGCAGCGGAACTCAGTATTCCGGGTCGCCTTTCAGGCTGGCTTCTGCTGCCTTGGCCAGATCCGGCGGGAGGAAGTCCTTGTCCGGATCGTAGTCGGGCTTGAGGAATGCGGCCAGGGCTTCCAGGTCGCCCGGGCTCAGGGTGCCGGCGGCTTGTTTCAGGCGGAGGTTGTCGAGGATGTAGTCATAGCGCGCGTTGTTGTAGTCGCGCACCGAGCTGTACAGCTGGCGCTGGGCGTCGAGCACGTCGACGATGTTGCGAGTACCCACCTGGTAGCCGATCTCGGTGGCTTCCAGGGCGCTCTGGTTGGAGATGATCGACTGCTTGCGTGCCTTCACCTGCTCCACGTCGGTGTTCACCGCGCGGTGGAAGTTGCGGGTGTTCTGCACCACGTTACGGCGCAGACTTTCACGCTGCTGCTCGGTCTGGTTCAGACGCTGGTAGGACTCGCGTACTTGCGAGCTGGTCAGGCCACCGCTGTAGATCGGGATGTTCAGCTGCAGGCCAATGCTGCGTTGCTCCACATCGCTGCCGAAGGTCTGGGTGTTGCCGGTGGTGTTGCTGAAACCGAGGCTGTCGTTGTCGCCCTTCTGGTAGCTGGCTACAGCGTCCAGGGTCGGTGCGTGGCCGGCCTTGCGCTGGCGCAGGGTTTCTTCAGCAGCGTCGACGGCGTAGTTGGCGGCCTGCAGGTTGAGGTTCTGCTGCGCGGCGGTGTCGACCCACGCCTTTGCGTCGTTGGGTGCGGGCACCACGACCGGAAGGGTATGACGAATGCCCTCGATGGAGGGGTACTCGCGGTTGGTCAGGGTCACCAGGGCCTGGAAAGCGTCGTCGACGTTTCGCTCGGCGATGAGCCGGTTGGCGCGGGAGGTGTCATAACCGGCCTGGGCTTCCAGCACATCGGTCTTGTCCGACAGACCCACATCGAAGCGCTCGTTGGCCTGGTCGAGCTGGCGCTTGAACGCCGCTTCCTCGGCCTTGGTCGAAGCCAGGTTGTCCTGGGCACGCAGTACGGCGAAGTAGGTTTCCGCAGTCTGCAGGATCAGGTTCTGCTGGGTCGCGGAGAAGTCCAGGGCGGCCTGCTCGGTGGTGGACTCCGCTGCCTTCAGCTGGAACCAGCGGTCGGCACGGAAAATCGGTTGGCTCAAGGTCGCCTGGTAGGCGATGCCGCTGCGCGAAAAGGTGCTGGATGGTTCGTCCAGTTTGGTCCGGGTGTCGTTGGCCGTGGCGCCGCCGTTAATCTGCGGCAGCAGGCCGGAGCGAGCCTGGGGTACGGCCTCGCGCTGCGCCTCGTAGTTGGCGCGGGAGGCGGCGAGATCGGCGTTGTTGTCGACGGCGTCCTTGTAGACGGTCACGAGGTCCGTCTTGGCTGACAGGGGGGCATCTACGGCCCAGGCAGTTCCGGCAAAGGCGGAAGCCACGGCGATGGCCAGCGAGAGTCTGCGCAGCATGATCAATCCTGGATTCTGAGGTGTCGGGCAAGGCTACGGGGCCGCTGGGAGCGGGTCAAGACGCCCCAGCGGCGGCCTCAGTGTAGTTTGCGACAAGCTATGTTGCCTGCCTGCAACAATCCCTTTCTGTTGAGTTACTTGCGTCATTTCTCGACGCGCTGGTCACGTTATTCTGACCACTGGGTTGGTTTTCTTGGGGAAGCTTGTTTAGACTGCGCGGGTTCTTGTCGGGGTGCCTCGAATCGGAGGCTGAGATCGGAGAGTTCCGGATCCCGTTGAACCTGATCAGGTTAAAGCCTGCGTAGGGAACAAGATGTGCCTTCCCAGTCCGAACTCCGGAAGGCCCCTCTCGGCACCAGTCCCGGTGCACTCTCTTTCAGGTTCGCTCCGACATCACCCCAGGAGCCAGCCGATGACCGCAAAACAACAAAAGAACCTGAGCGAGAGCGCCCAGGTCGACCAGCAATCCGTCCAGCCTTTCCCCCGTTCGCAGAAAGTCTATGTGCAGGGCTCCCGCCCGGACATCCGCGTGCCCATGCGCGAAATCAGCCTGGATGTGACTCCCACCGCTTTCGGTGGCGAGATCAATGCCCCGGTCACTGTCTATGACACGTCTGGCCCCTACACCGACCCAAGCGTCAGCATCGATGTGCGCAAGGGGCTGGCCGACGTGCGTTCCCCCTGGATCGAAGACCGCAACGACACCGAGCGCCTGCCGGGCCTGACTTCCGAGTTCGGCCAGCGTCGCCTGGCCGATGCCGAACTGTCGGCCATGCGCTTTGCCCATGTGCGCAACCCGCGCCGTGCCAAGGCTGGTCGCAACGTCACGCAGATGCACTACGCGAAGCAGGGCATCATCACGCCTGAGATGGAATACGTCGCCATCCGCGAGAACATGAAACTGGCCGAGGCGCGCGCCGCCGGTCTGCTGAAGGAGCAGCATCCGGGCCAGAGCTTCGGTGCCAGCATTCCGAAGGAAATCACCCCGGAGTTCGTCCGCGAGGAAATCGCCCGCGGCCGCGCCATCATCCCGGCCAACATCAACCATGTGGAGCTGGAGCCGATGATCATCGGCCGCAACTTCCTGGTGAAGATCAACGGCAATATCGGCAACTCGGCCCTGGGTTCCTCCATCGAGGAAGAAGTGGCCAAGCTGACCTGGGGTATCCGCTGGGGTTCGGACACCGTGATGGACCTGTCCACCGGCAAGCACATTCATGAAACCCGCGAGTGGATCATCCGCAACTCGCCGGTACCCATCGGCACCGTACCGGTCTACCAGGCCCTGGAGAAGGTCGGTGGCATCGCCGAAGACCTGAACTGGGAGCTGTTCCGCGACACCCTGATCGAGCAGGCCGAACAGGGCGTGGACTATTTCACCATCCATGCCGGCGTACTCCTGCGCTACGTGCCGCTGACCGCCAAGCGCGTGACCGGCATTGTCTCGCGCGGCGGTTCGATCATGGCCAAGTGGTGCCTGGCTCACCACAAGGAGAATTTCCTCTACACCCACTTCGAGGAAATCTGCGAAATCATGAAGGCCTACGACGTCAGCTTCTCGCTGGGCGACGGCCTGCGTCCGGGCTCCATCGCCGATGCCAACGACGCCGCGCAGTTCGGTGAGCTGGAAACCCTCGGCGAGCTGACCAAGATCGCCTGGAAGCACGATGTGCAGACCATGATCGAGGGCCCTGGCCACGTGCCGATGCACCTGATCAAGGAGAACATGGACAAGCAGCTGGAATGCTGCGACGAGGCCCCGTTCTACACCCTCGGCCCGCTGACCACCGACATCGCCCCTGGCTACGACCACATCACCTCCGGCATCGGCGCCGCGATGATCGGCTGGTTCGGCTGCGCCATGCTCTGCTACGTGACTCCGAAGGAGCACCTGGGCCTGCCGAACAAGGATGACGTGAAGACCGGCATCATCACCTACAAGATCGCGGCCCATGCGGCCGACCTTGCCAAGGGCCACCCCGGCGCGCAGATCCGCGACAACGCCCTCTCCAAGGCGCGCTTCGAGTTCCGCTGGGAGGACCAGTTCAACCTCGGCCTGGACCCGGACACCGCGCGTGCCTTCCACGACGAGACCCTGCCGAAGGATTCGGCCAAGGTTGCGCACTTCTGCTCCATGTGCGGGCCGAAGTTCTGCTCGATGAAGATCACCCAGGAAGTGCGCGACTACGCCAAGGAAAACGGCCTGACCGACGAACAGAAGGCCATCGAGGCCGGCTTCGCCGAGCAGTCCGGGCGTTTCAAGGACGAAGGCTCGGTGATCTACAAGCAAGTGTGAGCGTCAGCTCCGGAACGATGAACAGGTATTGATCTGTCATCCCCACGGCGAAAGCCGGGCTTCGGGCCCGGCTTTCCGGTTTGTGGCCAATTCATAACTACAGTCCATCAGGGCAACTGCCAACGTGAACACCCCGACCAGCTACTCGCCGTCCATCCCGGTCGCCTTCGACCAGCGCGTTCTCGGCACGCGCGACCTGTTTTCCCTCTGGTTCTCCCTCGGCCTCGGCCTGATGGTGCTGCAGACCGGCGCCCTGCTGGCGCCCGGCCTCGGTACCAGCGACGCGTTGCTAGCCATTTTCCTCGGCACTGGAGTCGGCGTACTGCTGCTCGGGGCGGCAGCGATGATTGGCAGCGACACCGGCCTTGCCTCCATGGCGTCGATGAAGCTCAGCCTCGGCTCGGCTGGCGCGACCTTGCCGGCCTTCCTCAACCTGCTGCAACTCGTGGGCTGGGGTGCCTTCGAGATCATCGTGATGCGCGATGCGGCCAGTCTGCTGATCATGCGGGGCCTGGGCGAGGACAGCCTGTGGGCTTCACCGACCCTCTGGACCCTGGTGTTCGGCGCCTTGGTCACTCTGCTCGCGGTAGCCGGTCCGCTCGCCTTCGTACGTCGCATCCTGCGCCGTTGGGGCATCTGGCTGCTGCTGGGAGCCTGCATCTGGCTGACCTGGGACCTTATCAAACGTGCTGATTTCGCGGCCCTGATGGCGCGGGCCGGCGATGGCTCCATGTCTTTCGCACTGGGCTTCGATATCGCCATCGCCATGCCGCTGTCCTGGTTGCCACTGATTGCCGACTACTCGCGCTTCGGCCGTCGTGGTGGCGGTGTATTCGTCGGTTCGGCACTGGGCTTCTTCATCGGTTGCCTGTGGCTGATGGGGCTGGGGGTGGCCTACACCCTGGCGTTCGCCGAGGGTGGCGATGCCAATGCACTGCTGCTGGCCCTGGCCGGCGCGGGCATGGGAATCCCGCTGTTGCTGATTCTGCTGGATGAGTCGGAAAAGGCCTTTGCCGATATCCACTCGGCGGCGGTGTCCAGCGGCATCCTGCTGCCGCTTAAGGTAGAGCAGCTGGCGCTTGCCATCGGCTTGCTCTGCACGCTGATCGCCTGGTTCGCGCCGCTGGCCGAGTATCAGAACTTCCTGCTGCTGATCGGCTCGGTGTTTGCGCCGCTGTTCGGTGTGGTGCTGGTTGATCACTTCATTCTGCGCCGCCGCCGCGCCGAGCTGGCGCGGCGCGTTGCATTGCGCTGGGACACGCTGCTGGCCTGGGGTTGCGGCGTAGTGATCTATCACCTGTTGGCCAATCGTTGGCCGGAGCTGGGTGCAACCCTGCCGGCGCTGTTGGCCGCTGGCGGGTTGCAAATGCTGCTGGGACGCTTCAGCCGCGTCCGGGGAAATACTGGGGCTTCAGTATTCCGTTGAGCTGCGGGTAGGGGATGCGAATCTCCGGGTGCCCGCTGGAGTAAGGCGCGATGCTGTACACGTCGTACTTGAGCAGCATGGCGCCGTAGCCGAGGCCGACGTTGGCGGTGCGCTCGAACGGCCAGGTCTTGATGAAGTCTGGATCCTGGTCGAACTTGTTGGCCGCCAACCAGCGGAGGTGGGCCTCTTCGGCGACCTTCCAAAAGGCGTCTTCCTGGCCTGGAAGCAGCATGTCGCCGAGGCTCAGCGGCTTCTCCAGTTTGCGGTCGTAGTTGATGAAACCGCGGCCAGGCATGCCATGGGCGCCGCCGGTGAACAGGTAGCTGGACAGTTCCACCAACACGAGTTTGTCGTGCTGTTCCAGTACCTTGGCTTGCAGGTAGCTGCTCCAGCCCGGTTCGGCGCTGGCGAGGAAGTCCTTCTCGTAGGATTCGAGCGAAGCCGGAAGCGGCTCGCCGGGGCTGTTCTGGGTCATCTGCAGCAGGCGCTGGTTGATCAGCGAATTGAGCTGCGGCTCATCGGCGAAACTGATGGTGTCGATGTTCACCAGCGGGCAGGTCTCGCCCTGGCAGCCGGGTTTCAGGTGTTCCCAGGCGTGGCGCTGCGGTTCCAGTTTGTCGCTGCCACCGGGTAGCATCTGGCAGGCACTGAGGAGGGCGCCGAGGCTGGCGGCGGCGAGGAGTCTGGCGAGGGGCATCGGCTTCATCTTCAGGGGCAATTCCGGAAAAGTGCAGGCTTCGACTGCCGCTGGGGCCATGAGTTCGCGTATCCCCGGGCAGCCTTTCGCCGCGCATCTTCCCAGTCTGTGCCTCGTCTGCAAAGAGGCTGCAGCCTGTACGACCAAGGCGTAGGATGCGCGAATCAAAGCCTTCCGAAGCAGTGAGACCGTCCCATGACCGAAACCTTCAAACCGGGCCCCGACGCTGTCGAGATGGTCGAACGAGAAACCTGTTTCCAGGGTTTCTACCGCCTGGACCGCCTGAGTCTGCGCCACCGACTGTTCTCCGGCGACATGGGGCCGGTCATCCATCGGGAACTCTTCGTCCGTCATGATGCTGTCTGTGTACTGCCCTATGATCCGCAACGGGATGCCGTGGTGCTGATCGAGCAATTCCGCGTCGGCGCCTTCGGCAAGAGCGAAAGCCCCTGGCTGCTGGAATTGGTGGCGGGGCTGATCGACAAGGACGAGGAGCCGGAAGAGGTCGCCCGTCGGGAAGCCGTCGAAGAAGCCGATCTGCAGTTGACTTCGTTGTGGCCGATCACCACCTACTATCCTTCACCAGGGGGCTCCAACGAGCGCGTGCATCTGTACCTCGGACGTTGCGACAGCAGCGGCGCGGGAGGCGTACACGGGCTGGCGGAGGAGGGCGAAGATATCCGCGTGCATGTACTGTCGCTGGAAGACGCCCTGGCCCTGATGCGTGAAGGGCGGCTGGACAATGCCGCAAGTATGCTGGCCCTGCAGTGGCTGGCGCTGAACCGTACCGAAGTCAGGGGGTTGTGGACGTGAATCTGTTGCGCGATCGCTACCGGGTCGACCTCGTTGGGCTGCAAGCAGCCTGCGAGGCGAACTACGCGCGCCTGATGCGTCTGCTCCCGCAGATGCGCGAGGTTCGTGGTTCCCGACGCGTCGCGCTGAGCCAGGGCGAGCGCCTGCTTGGTGTATTGGCTCTGGAAGTGGTCGAAGCCTGTCCCTATACCACCACGCTGCAGGTGCGCCAGGAGCACAGCCTACCCTGGCTGCCGTCGCCGCAACTGGAAGTGCGCGTCTACCATGACGCGCGCATGGCGGAAGTGGTCGGTGCCGAGAATGCACGGCGATTCCGCAGCGTGTATTCCTATCCAAACGCTGACATGCACCAGCCCGACGAGAAGAGCCAGCTCAATCTCTTCCTCGGCGAGTGGTTGAGCCATTGCCTGGCCTGTGGTCACGAACTGGAACCGGTCGTCCTCTAGTCTCTGGACGAGACTCACCTGTGATCGACAGTCTTTCCTGCAAGGTCCCGCTTTTGTCCGGAAGGCTTGCGACTGGTCGGCCAGGTTGATCCGCAGCCGCTAACTGTGAACCATTCCCGCTTCGCGGGTTTACCCATTGCGCGCGCAACAACCATAATCGGAACACCTTGCCCGAGGAGAAGGCCTTGCCCAATCCATTCCCCCCTGCCGCTGACGAGTCGGTGCTGCTGGTGCAGCTCTCCGACAGCCACCTGTTCGCCGAGGCGGACGGCAAGCTGCTGGGCATGGAGACCCGTGACAGCTTGCGGCGGGTGATCGACCAGGTACTGCAGGAGCAGCCACGCATCGACCTGGTACTGGCCACGGGCGACCTCTCCCAGGACGGCTCGGTCGAGTCCTACGAGGCATTTCGGGATCTGACTGCAAGTATTCCCGCGGCTGCCCGCTGGTTCCCCGGCAACCACGATGAAGTCCCGGTTATGCGCGATGTGTGCGCCGGTACTGCCGAGCTGGAACCCATCGTCGACTTCCCCCACTGGCGCCTGGTATTGCTGGACTCCACCATCGCCGGTGCCGTCCCCGGACATTTCCCCGACGAGCAACTGGCGTTCCTGGAAAGCGCCCTGGAAGGTGCCGGCGAGCGCCATGTCCTGGTCAGCTTCCATCATCATCCGGTACCCATCGGTTGCACCTGGATGGACCCGATCGGTGTGCGCAACGCCGACAGCCTGTTCGCCGTCCTGGATCGTTATCCACAGGTGCGGGCGCTGCTCTGGGGCCATGTCCACCAGGAGTTCGACCAGATCCGCAATGGAGTGCGCTTGCTGGCGTCGCCATCCACTTGTGTGCAGTTCGCGCCAGGCAGCGAGGACTTCTGCGTGGGCAGCGAGGCGCCGGGATACCGCTGGTTGCGCCTGATCCGTGATGGCAGCATCGAAACCGGCGTTTCGCGGGTCATCGGGATCACGTTCGAAGTGGATTACAGCATCAAGGGTTATTGACCTTCGCGCCGTGGCACGGCAAGAAGTACAACTTTCCCTAGATCGCCAGGAAACCGTGTGGCCAGTTCGCAACCCAGCCTTCTCTATATCCACGGCTTCAACAGCTCGCCGTCGTCACTCAAGGCGCGCCAGCTCAGCTCGCTCATGCAGGGCCTCGGCCTGATCGAGCGTCTGCGGGTTCCGGCCCTGCATCATCATCCCCGACTGGCCCTCGGCCAGCTTGAGGCCGCTATCGCCGAACTGGGGCGCCCGGTGCTGGTCGGCAGCTCACTGGGCGGCTACTATGCGACCCACTTGGCCGAGCGCCACGGCCTGAAGGCCGTGCTGATCAACCCCGCGGTCGCCCCGCACCGGTTGTTCGACGGCCAGCTTGGCCCACAGAAGAACTACTACAGCGACGAAACCTGGGAGCTGACGCTGGAGCATGTGATGGCGCTGGCCGAACTGGAAGTGCCACCACCACAGGACCCGGTTCGTTACCAGGTGTGGTTGCAGACGGCCGACGAAACCCTCGACTACCGTCAGGCGGAGCGCTACTACCGCGCCTGTGCCTTGCGTATCGAAGCGGGCGGCGACCACGGTTTCCAGAACTTCCCTGCCCATCTGCCCGCCTTGCTGGCTTTTGCCGGCTTTCCCGCGCAGCTGTGGCGTGACATCGACTTTTCCGACCTCTGACTGAAAGGGAATCCATGGCTACTTACAACGCGGATGCCATCGAAGTCCTCTCCGGCCTCGATCCGGTGCGCAAGCGTCCAGGGATGTACACCGACACCTCCCGACCCAATCACCTGGCCCAGGAAGTCATCGACAACAGCGTGGACGAGGCCCTGGCAGGCCACGCCCGTAGCGTGCAGGTGATCCTCCATGAGGACAACTCGCTGCAGGTCATCGACGACGGCCGCGGCATGCCGGTGGACATCCACCCCGAAGAAGGGGTGCCCGGTGTCGAACTGATCCTCACCAAGCTGCACGCCGGCGGCAAGTTCTCGAACAAGAACTACCAGTTCTCCGGTGGCCTCCATGGCGTGGGCATCTCGGTGGTGAACGCCCTGTCCACGCGCGTCGAAGTGCGCGTCAAGCGCGAGGGCAGCGAATACATGATGACCTTCGCCGATGGCTTCAAGGCCAGCGAGTTGGAAGTCATCGGCAGCGTCGGCAAGCGCAATACTGGCACCAGCGTCCATTTCTGGCCGGATGCCAAGTATTTCGACTCCCACAAGTTCTCCGTCAGCCGCCTCAAGCATGTGCTCAAGGCCAAGGCCGTGCTTTGCCCGGGGCTGTCTGTCACCTTCGAGGACAAGGCCAGCGGCGAGCGCGTGGAATGGCATTTCGAAGATGGCCTGCGTTCTTACCTGGTGGATGCCGTCAGCGAATTCGAGCGACTGCCGAACGAACCTTTCTGCGGCAGCCTGGCCGGTAACAAGGAAGCCGTGGATTGGGCGCTGCTCTGGCTGCCCGAGGGTGGCGACAGCGTTCAGGAAAGCTACGTCAACCTGATCCCGACCGCCCAGGGCGGTACCCATGTCAACGGCCTGCGCCAGGGCCTGCTGGACGCCATGCGCGAGTTCTGCGAGTTCCGCAACCTGCTGCCGCGCGGGGTCAAGCTGGCACCCGAGGACGTCTGGGAGCGCATCGCTTTCGTCCTCTCGATGAAAATGCAGGAGCCGCAGTTCTCCGGCCAGACCAAGGAGCGCCTGTCCTCCCGCGAGGCGGCAGCCTTCGTCTCGGGCGTGGTCAAGGATGCCTTCAGCCTGTGGCTCAACGAGCACCCGGATCTGGGTATGCAGCTGGCGGAACTGGCGATCAGCAATGCCGGCCGCCGACTCAAGGCGGGCAAGAAAGTCGAGCGCAAGAAGATCACCCAGGGGCCGGCGCTACCCGGCAAGCTGGCGGATTGTGCTGGCCAGGACCCGATGCGATCCGAGCTCTTCCTGGTGGAAGGTGACTCAGCCGGCGGTTCGGCGAAGCAGGCACGGGACAAGGAATTCCAGGCGATCATGCCGTTGCGCGGGAAGATCCTGAATACCTGGGAAGTGGACGGCGGCGAAGTGCTGGCCTCCCAGGAAGTGCATGACATCGCAGTCGCCATTGGCGTCGATCCTGGCGCGTCCGACCTCAGCCAGCTGCGCTATGGCAAGGTCTGCATCCTTGCCGACGCCGACTCCGACGGCCTCCACATCGCCACGCTGCTGTGCGCGCTGTTCGTGCGCCACTTCCGCCAGTTGGTAGAAGCCGGACACGTCTATGTGGCGATGCCGCCGCTGTTCCGTATCGACCTGGGCAAGGAAATCTATTACGCCCTGGACGAGGCCGAGCGCGACGGCATTCTCGATCGCCTGGTGGCCGAAAAGAAACGTGGCAAGCCGCAGGTCACCCGATTCAAGGGCCTGGGCGAGATGAACCCGCCGCAGCTGCGCGAAACCACCATGGACCCGAACACTCGTCGCCTCGTCCAGCTGACCCTCGAAGACGCGGAAGGCACGGTGGAGGTCATGGACATGCTGCTTGCGAAGAAACGCGCTGGTGATCGCAAGTCCTGGCTCGAGTCCAAGGGCAACCTGGCCGAGGTCATGGTGTGAGGGGAGTCCTTTTCCTCCTCGGTCTGTTGTCCTGTGCACCGCTCTGGGCCGCCGGCGATCCGGAACAACTGAGGCTGGCCTTCGAGTACCCGGTGGAAGGCATGCCCCAGGGCAACCTCTCCGGGCTGGCCCGCTGCGGTGACGACCTGGTGGCGGTTTCCGACCGGGTAGATAGCCAGCTGTACCGGCTCAAACCCATAGGTGGCGTACTCCAGGCCGAGGCCGAGACCTTCCATGCGCCGCCGCCACCGCCGAGCAGCCTGCCCTGGGGCGTGCGTGCGCGTTCCTGGGCCATCAGCATGCTGCGGGGCAACGATCTGGATTTTGAAGGCATCAGCTGCGATGCCGTCGGCAATCGCTACCTGGTGAGCGAGGCCAATGCGGCGGTGCTGCAGCTGCCGGTGGCTGGTGAGCCCAATTGGTTGCTGTTGCCGGACAACCTGGTCCGCCAGGCCCGCGCCAGTGGCATGCTGCTGCACTTCAATGCCCTGCTTGAAGGCATTGCCGTCGATCCCAAGGGCGAGCGCCTCTGGCTTGCCGCCGAGCGCGAGCGGCGGGGGCTGATGGTGGTTCACAAGCAGCAGTCCACCTGGCGTTGCACCGGCGGTTGCGTGATCTTCAGCGAGGCGGGTACTGAGCGTCCGCCGGCGCCCATCGGCAGCGAGCAGCAGATGCCACGGGATTTCTCCGACGTTGCCTTCCATGAAGAGAAACTCTTCACCCTGGAGCGCCTGGCGCATCAGATCTGCCGGCGCAAGCCGAACAATGGCGAAGTCGAGCGTTGCTGGTCCTTTGCCGAGGAAGCACTGGCCGATACCCGTCGATACGGTGTGCCTTTCGGAGTGGCCGAGGGCCTGTGGATAGATGCCGAAGGAGCCTGGGTCGGCCTCGACAACGGCGGCAAGGCCCGCGCCGACGGCGAGCGTCGCCCCATTGTCTGGCGCTTCACCGCGCCCAAGGGCGGCTGGAGCGCGAAATGACCACACAGACGCCGGGCAAACGAGCAGGAAGGGTAATGCTGGTGCTCGCCTGGGGCATCGGCCTGATCCTGGCTACGCGTTATTTCGGTGTCTGGGAGGACCGCCAGCACAATCCCAATCGCGCGCCCGAATCGGTGCATGGCGACGGCGACGTGGAAGTGCGCCTGGCCAGCAGCCGCCAGGGGCACTATCTGCTCGACGGCCGTATCGACGGCCAGGGCGTGACCTTCCTGCTCGATACTGGCGCCACCCAGGTGGCAATACCCGCCCGGCTGGCCGAGCGCCTTGGCCTGAAGCCTGGCGCGGCGGTCACCCTGAGCACCGCCAACGGCCGAGTCACCGGCCACCGCACCCAGCTGCAGGACCTGCGCCTGGGTGACATCCGCCTGACCCAGGTGCCCGCGATCATAGTTCCGGGCATGGACGGCGAAGAGGTGCTGCTTGGTATGAGCGCCCTCAAACAACTCGAATTCACCCAGCGCGACGGCACCCTGGTGCTGCGCCAAGTCACTTCTCCGTGAGGCACGCATGAGCGAATCCCTCGATCTGAGCCTGGAAGGCGTTGAGCGCCGCTCCTTGGCCGACTTCACCGAACAGGCCTACCTCAACTACTCCATGTACGTGATCATGGACCGCGCCCTGCCGCATATTGGCGACGGTCTGAAGCCCGTACAGCGTCGCATCATCTACGCCATGAGCGAGTTGGGCCTGGACGCCGACTCCAAGCACAAGAAGTCGGCGCGTACCGTCGGCGACGTGCTCGGCAAGTTCCACCCCCATGGCGACTCCGCCTGCTACGAGGCCATGGTGCTGATGGCCCAGCCTTTCAGCTACCGCTACACCCTGGTCGACGGCCAGGGCAACTGGGGTGCGCCGGACGATCCCAAGTCATTCGCTGCCATGCGTTACACCGAGGCGCGCCTGTCGCGCTACTCGGAAGTGTTGTTGACCGAGCTGGGCCAGGGCACTGTGGACTGGGTACCGAACTTCGACGGTACCCTGAACGAGCCGGCGACCCTGCCGGCGCGCCTGCCCAACTTGCTGCTCAACGGCACCACCGGCATCGCCGTGGGCATGGCTACCGACGTACCGCCGCACAACCTGCGGGAAGTGGCCGCTGCCTGCGTGCGCCTGCTGGATGAGCCGAACGCCACCGTGGAGCAGCTCTGCGAACACATCCTCGGTCCGGACTTCCCCACCGAAGCCGAAGTCATCACCCCGCGCGCCGAACTGCTGAAGATCTACGAGTCAGGTCGCGGCTCGGTGCGCATGCGTGCCGTATACCGTGTTGAGGACGGCGACATCGTCGTCACCGCTCTGCCGCACCAGGTCTCCGGTTCCAAGGTGCTGGAGCAGATCGCCGGCCAGATGCAGGCCAAGAAGCTGCCGATGGTGGCCGACCTGCGTGACGAATCGGATCACGAGAACCCCACCCGCATCGTCATCATCCCGCGATCCAATCGCGTGGATGCCGACGAGCTGATGCAGCATCTGTTTGCCACCACCGACCTGGAGTCCAGCTACCGGGTCAACACCAACGTCATCGGTCTGGACGGCAAGCCCCAGGTCAAGGACCTGCGCACCCTGCTCAGCGAATGGCTGACTTACCGAATCGGTACCGTTCGTCGCCGCCTGCAGTTCCGCCTGGACAAGGTAGAGAAGCGCCTGCACCTGTTGGACGGCTTGCTGGTCGCTTTCCTCAACCTGGACGAAGTGATTCACATCATCCGTACCGAGGACCAGCCCAAGCCGGTCCTGATGGCGCGTTTCGAACTCAGCGAAATCCAGGCGGACTACATCCTCGACACTCGTCTGCGTCAGCTGGCGCGCCTCGAGGAGATGAAGATCCGTGGCGAGCAGGACGAGCTGCTTAAGGAACAGAAGAAGCTGCTGGCACTGCTGGGCAGTGATACCAAGCTGAAGAAACTGGTGCGTGACGAGCTGATCAAGGATGCCGAAACCTATGGCGACGACCGTCGTTCGCCGATAGTCGCCCGTGCCGAAGCCCGTGCTTTGTCTGAAACCGAGCTGATGCCCACCGAGCCGGTGACCGTCGTGTTGTCCGAAAAGGGCTGGGTGCGCTGCGCCAAAGGCCACGATATCGATGCAACTGGCCTGTCCTACAAGGCGGGTGATGGCTTCAAGGCGGCAGCGCCCGGTCGCTCGAACCAGTACGCGGTGTTTATCGACTCCACCGGGCGCAGCTACTCGCTGGCGGCCCATTCACTGCCTTCGGCGCGAGGTCAGGGCGAGCCGCTCACCGGTCGTCTGACGCCGCCTCCGGGCGCCAGCTTCGACTGCGTGTTGCTCCCAGAGGACGACGCCACCTATGTCATCGCCTCGGATGCCGGCTACGGATTCGTGGTCAAAGGGGCGGACCTGCAGGCCAAGAACAAGGCCGGCAAGGCCCTTCTGAGTCTGCCCAATGGCGCCAAGGTGGTGGCTCCGCGGCCAGTACAGAGTGTCGAGGATGACTGGCTGGCAGCGGTGACTACCGAAGGTCGGCTGCTGCTGTTCAAGGTGGCCGACCTGCCGCAACTGGCCAAGGGTAAAGGCAACAAGATCATTGGTATCCCGGGAGATCGTGTCGCCAGCCGCGAGGAGTACCTGACCGACCTGGCAGTCCTGCCGTCTGGTGCGACCCTGGTCCTGCAGGCCGGCAAACGCACCCTTTCGCTCAAAGCTGACGACCTTGAGCACTACAAGGGTGAGCGCGGACGTCGTGGCAACAAGCTGCCGCGTGGTTTCCAGCGAGTCGATGCGCTGCAGGTGGAACCGCTGGCCTGACGCTGACGGCGGCGAATTGACGTGTTGCTATGGAGTCCTGCGTCACATTGACGGATGATATGTCCCCTCGCCATTCAGTGGTGGTGGCGAGGACGAATGAATTCGACTGCAGGCTGCCCACAAGGCGGCCGTGGGTGAGATTGATGACCGTGCGTTTTCCCCTGGCTTTGATGCTGGTGAGCCTCCTTGGCCTTGCTGGTTGTGTGCATAGCCCCTCCATTCCGATGTTTCAGCTGGACGCGGGCACCCCGGAGGTGCCCTCAAAGAAGGCTGGGATGCAAGTACTGCTCGGCCCGGTAACCGTGGCCGATTACCTTCAGCGCGAAACGCTTCTGCAGCGCCAGCCCGATGGCAGCCTGACCGCGGCGCCGGATGGCCGCTGGGCCGGCAGCCTGGCAGCGGATATCGATCAGGTGCTGCTACGTCAGCTGTCCTGGCGTCTGGATAGCCAGCGCCTGGTGCTGGCGCCCGGCAATCCTGGCTTTACGCCTGAAGTGCAGGTTCTGCTGACCATCAGCCGCCTGGACTCGGGCCCGCAACGCCCGGCTGTGCTGGAGGCCCAATGGCGCCTGCTGGATCGTGCAGGTCAACTGCGTGATAGCCGCCTGGTGCGCCTCGAAGAGGCCCATGCCGGTACCGCTGCCGATCAGGTGCGCGCGCAGAGCAAGTTGCTGCAGCAACTTGCAGAGCAGCTTGCTGCCGCGGTGAAACCCCTTGAAGGCCAGCCGGTTGTCGTCGAGGCGCCGCGCAAGCCCGCAGCCCCAGCGGCCCCGGCCAAGGCCAAGGAACCGCAGCCGCCGAAGATTCCCATGGCGGCGCCAGTGCGCACGGACGTGGAAGTCTTCCGCTTCTGATTTCAGGATCATGAAAAAGCCCGCTGATGCGGGCTTTTTCATGGGCGTTCGCCAGCTTTTTTGCCGTATTTCGTGACCAGACCGCGCACCGCTAAACCACTGATAGCCAGAGCGCCGCAGGGTAACCACACCCAAAGAGCCTCGGATTGCAGTACATCGAGCCCTCGCCGGGAAACGAAGCCAGCGATAAAGGGAGAAACCTCGATGGGGCGCCACGGCAGGAAGTAACGCTCCAGGTCCCACGGCCAGAGCCAGGCGACGCCCAGCCCGCCATCGGTCAATGCATCCAGCAGGCTGTGGCTGAAGGTGGCGAAGAAGATGAACAGTGCTGCCTTGGCTGGCCCGCATTGCAGTCCACGGAAAATGACTGCGGCGAATAGCCCGCAAAGAGAAGCGAACAGCAAGGAATGACTGAAACCGCGATGCCCGAAGGCGCCTGCGTAGGCGATGCCCAACTTGAAGGCCAGCACGTCAGCATCCGGGACGCAGGCGAAGATCAGCCCGGCTATCAGTAGCCGGGGCGGAATGATCCGTCTGCCCAAGGCAAGGCCAACGGCCAGCACGGGCAGGGGATGAGTAATCAGCGTGGTCATGGCCTGTCCTTGGCCGGATCGTCAGTGCCGTGCTGTTTCGTGCATGCGCGCCAACTGGCGCTCCAGCAGCGACGGATAGGGTTCCAGCAGGCGTTCGACGCAGCAGGCGCCTTCCGGGCTGGTGATGGAGCGGATGCGCGCACGCTGACGGACCAGTTCGTCGTCGGCGATGGCGCGCTCCACCAGCAGCAGGTTGCGGCTGTGCTGGCTCAGCGCCAGGGCGTTTTGGGTAGTGTCGTTGAGCAGAAGGTCGCCTTGGCCGAGGCTGGAAAGGTCATCACCCAGGGTTAGACCGAGTTGCAGTTGCAGGGTGATGCCGCTGTCGGCGACTTCGATTTGCAGGGCGTGACCCAGGGCACGCATGAGCTCGCCGCAGCAGAGGGCATGGGTTAGGTAATCCTCGCCGCCGTCCTGGCTGTGGAAAAGCATCAGGCTGCTGCCATCGTTCAGGGTCAGCAACTGACCGTGATAAAGGCGGGCCGCATGGTCGAGGCAGTCACGATAGCGCTGTAGCAGGTCCATCAATCGCGAGCGCGGCAGGCGGCGCAGTTGGTCCTGGGCACCCAGCTGGATGGCCAGGACTGCACTGTGCTGAGGCTCCTGCTGGATGACCGGGGCGGGAGTCGGGGCCGGTTCGGCCAACTCCTCACGCAGGTCGGCGAAGGGATCCTCGTCGTCCGGGGTGAACAGCTTGCTCGGCGTTTCGTCCTCGCCATCGAAGCTGTCATCACGTAGGTCGCGGACCTCGAACTGATCCTCGTCGTTCTGTTCTTCGTCCGGATAGTCTTCGTCTGCTTCGGCGAAGTCCTCTTCAGGGATTGGATCCAGCTCCGGCTCGGGCTCCGGTTTCTCCGGTACTAGGCGGGCTTGCAACTGGCGGGCGAGATCACCGATCTCGTCCTGGCGACCGGCACCTGGGGCAGGGTCGTCGGGGTCGCGCAGCCACACGCGCAGTTGCAGCAGCGGCGTGGAGATATGGCGGCCGAGGCGCAGGCTCAGGGACAGGGTCAACGCCAGCAGGATCAGGCTGAGCAGGCCCATGCTCTGCAGGCTGATGGTCATGGGCTGCTGGAACTGCTCCATGTCCAGGCTCAGGCGCAGGTGGCCGGCGATCACTTCCTGGAAGGTGATGGGCGTGGAGTACAGGCCCTCGGTTTCTCCCAGCAGGCCCTGTTTGGGGCGCGAGCCGGCCTCGGCGAGGATGCGGTTATCCACACTGTAGATGGCCGCGTGGGCAACCAGTGGATTCTTCACCAGGTTACTGAGCAGCACGTTGAGGCTGAGGATGTCGTTGGACACCAACAGCTCTGTGGCAGATGCGGCGGTTTGCGCCGTCAGGCTCTGGCCCAGTGCGTCGGCCTGCTGCTGCATGGCCTGCTTGAACTGCATGCCCATGACCCAGGCGTAGATCACCAGCGCCAGCGCTACCAGGAGCAGGCTATGGCTGGCGATGCGCAAGGCGATCGGCACGCGGCGCTGGCGCAGGGCGTGGAAGATCAGCAGGAAGAAGTTGTCGGGTTTGACAGGCGTGGGCCGGTTCACAGAGCGCGGCTCTTCTCGGACGAAATTGTGGCGCAGTATAGCGAGCGACCCTTGCAGGGCAAAGCGCCGGGCATGCTGCGAGTGCTGCGAAAGTGGGTAGAATGTGCGCCTTTTCATGCGCTGAGTGAGGTGCGCCTTGCGCGAAATAGTCCTGATCAACATCACTGGCGAGGACCGCCCCGGCCTGACCGCGGCCATTACCGGTGCTCTGGCCCAGGGCGGCGTGAATATCCTGGATATCGGCCAGGCGGTGATCCACGACACCCTGTCGTTCGGAATCCTGGTGGAGATTCCGGACAATGCCGGAGCCTCCGCCGTGCTCAAGGATGTACTGTTCACCGCCTACAAGCTGGACCAGCAGGTGCGTTTCACTCCGGTGCCCGAGGCGGATTACCAGCAGTGGGTCGATGGCCAGGGCAAGAGCCGATACATCGTCACCTTGCTGACCCGCAAGGTAACCGCCGAGCAGCTGCAGCGGGTGAGCTCGATAACCGCCAAGTACGGGCTCAACATCGATCATATCGACCGTCTGTCGGGTCGTATGCCGCTGGATACACCGGCCGATAAGGGCAAGGGCTGCATCGAGTTCTCCGTACGCGGTGAACCGGCGGACCCGGTGGCCCTGCGCGCCGAGTTCCTCAGCGTGGCCCAGGAGCTGAATGTCGACATCGCTTTCCAGCGCGATTCGTTGTTCCGTCGCAACCGCCGCCTGGCAGTGTTCGACATGGATTCGACCCTGATCGAAGCCGAGGTGATCGACGAACTGGCCAAGGCTGCCGGTGTGGGTGATCAAGTGGCCGAGATCACCGAGCGTGCGATGCGTGGCGAACTGGACTTCCGCGCCAGCTTCAAGGAGCGCCTGGGGCTGCTCAAGGGGCTGTCCGAGGATGTACTGGAAGAAATCGGCGCTTCCCTGCGGTTGACCGAAGGGGCGGAAACCCTCTTCGCCGAGCTCAAGCGCCTGGGCTACAAGACTGCGATCCTCTCCGGCGGCTTCAGCTACTTCGCCAAGCAATTGCAAGCAAAACTGGGCATCGACTACGTGTTCGCCAACGAACTGCAGATCGTCGATGGCAAGCTGACCGGCGTGGCCATCGAGCCAATCGTCGACGCGCAGCGCAAGGCCGACCTGCTGCGTGAGCTGGCGCAGAAAGAGGGCCTGCGGCTGGAACAGACCATTGCCGTCGGCGATGGTGCCAACGACCTGCCGATGCTGGGGCTGGCGGGGCTGGGCGTGGCCTTCCGTGCCAAACCACTGGTCAAGCAGTCGGCCAAGCAGGCCATCTCCACCCTTGGCCTCGATGGCATCCTTTATCTGCTCGGCTTCCGCGACCGCGACGGCAAGGACTGACAGTCGAGCTGGAAATGAAAAAGCCGCCTTCGGGCGGCTTCTTCGTGACTGGCGCTCACTCGTCGCCGGATGAGAAGTCGTAGTCCATCGCCTGGCTGGGGCCCTGCAAGTAATAGCCCTGGATGTAGTTGACGCCGGCCTGCCAGAGGGTCGCCAGCACACTGGCGGTTTCGACGAAGGGCACGATGGTCAGCTTGGCCTGGGCGTGCAGGCTGGCCAGCAGGGTCTTGAGGACTTCCTGGTTCTCCGCGCGGCTGAGGTCCTGGGTAAAGGAACCGTCCACCTTCACGAAGTCGATGGCGAGGTGCTTGAGAGTATTGAACGGGTTGAGGGCGCAGCCGAACTGACTGAGTGCTACCTGGCAGTGCAGTTCGGCGAGTCCCTGCGTCAGCGCCTTGGCTTGTTTGAGGTAGGCAATGGCGTCCGGTTCGCTGAACTGGAAAATCAGGGCGTCGGACGGCAGCCGCGCGGCCTTCAGCGCCACGCTGAGCCACGGCAGAAGGGTCTGGTCCTGCAGGCTGGCGCCTGACAGGTGGACGAAGAGCCGAGTGTTGTGGCCCTTGGTGCGGTGTTCGGCAAGCAGCTTGATGGAGTTGAGGATCACCCAGCGGTCGATCTTCTCGGCGAGACCAGCGTCCTTGGCAGCGTCGAGGAAGTCGGCCGGCGGTACTTCCTCACCTTGCGGGCTGAGCAGGCGCAGCAGCACTTCGTAGTGTTCGAAGCTGTCGCCGCGCAGGCTGATGATCGGCTGGAACAGTAGACGGAAGCTGTTGTTCTCCAGAGCCTGCTGGACCATTGCCACCAGGCTGCCCCGGTTGGCCGCCGCAGCGAGTTCATCGGCCGGGTTGTAGAGCTTGAGGCCGTTCTCGTCGCCCATCTCGTCGGCGCAGCGATGGGCGCGATCCACCACGTCCTGGGCTCTGGGCGTGGTTTCGCTTAGACCGGCAACGCCAATGCACAGGCTGAGCTGCACGGTTCGGCTGCTGACGTCGAACAGGTGGATGTCGATCTTCTTCAGCAAGCCCTGCAGCCCTTCGACGGCCTGTTCGGGCGTGATCCCGTGTTGCAGGACACTGAAAACGTCGTCGCCGTAGCGGGCGAGCTGTGCATCGCCGGCGAAGTGGGCACGTAGCAGGTTGGCGAGGTCAGTGAGCAGCAGGTCGACTCCGGCGATGCCGATTTCAGCCAGCAGGCTGGAATAACGAGCAACTCGGATGTACGCGAGACTCGATGGCTGACTGGTCTTGACGGCCCGCTCGGCGGCGATATCGAGCATCTCATTGAAGTGCGAGCGGTTGAACAGACCGGTGACCAGGTCCTGGCTACTGATCTCACGAAGCTTCTCTTCCAGTTCGCTGCTGTCGGTTTCAGCGCGGATCACCACCTGGATACAGGGCTCGCCATCGTAGGTGGCGGGAGAGAAGTTCATGCGTGCCTGGAAGCTCTGCCCATCGACCTTGCAGCCGTTGCAGGTGAGCTCTCCGCTGCCTTCGCCTTCGCGGTAGTTCTTCAGGAAGTCCTTGAATCCTGCCTGGTCAGCGCCGGCGATCAGATCGATCATCGGCATGCCTTCGAGTTCGTCACCGTCGTCGTAGCCGAACATCTCCACGTAGGCGCGGTTGGCATAGATGTGCATGCCGTCGTGCACGTAGGCAATGGCGTCGACCGAACTGTCCAGCAGCAACTGGCAGCGTTTCTCCGCTTCGCGCAGGCTGACTTCGGCGGCTCGACGAGCGCGGCGTTGTTCGAGGTTAGCCAGCTCGCGGTTGGCCACCAGCACCAGCCGCTCATCCTCGCCCTGGGGCAGGGCATCCTGGGCGCCCAGGGCCAGTGCTTCGGTTATGAGGTCGGAGTCGTTGTCCTGCACCAGCTGGATGAAGGGGATGTCCTTGGACTGGCGTCGAATGCTGCCGAGGGCTTCGCCGGGGCTCAGGTGTTCGCTACTTGGCGCGGCTATCAGGAGGTCCCAACTCTGCTGCAGGACCTCATTGAGATCGTCGGCGGAAAGGATGCGATGGACGCGAGTCGCGCGACCGGAGTTGCGGAACAGGCTGACCAGGCGCTCGGCTTCGTTCTGCGAGTCTTCCAGGATCAGCAGACGGATCGTTTTCTTTTCGATGGCCATGGCCTGTGCTTAGCGCCGAACGAGCGCGAATAGGCGACGAATGGTGGTGAGCCGGGAATCTACAGTGACTTCCATAGTGAGTCAAAATCTTCCTCGCCACCCTGTGGCTGGCTTCCCGAACCTGCGGCCGGTTTCCCTTGTGGAGGTGTTGGCTGCTCGAAAGTCCGGTACTCGAATTGGTTGAAACTGCCCGTGCTGGTGAGGCGCCGAGTCAGGATGGCACGGTGCTCATTGCCATGCAGATTGATTTGCACCTTGTTGCCTTCCTGGAAGGGTAGCCGCGGGGTGATCAGTGTGGCGGGACGGGAAATGGCACCGATGGCTGGGAGCAGCAAGGCTCGCAGGTAGTGGCTGTTCTGCTCGCCCTTACGCAGCAGCAGTACGCCACAGGATTGCGCCTGAGGTGCCGCCAGTTCGATGCCCATCTGCGTACCGCCACCGCGTACCTGGCGAATCCAGCGCACGACGGCAATGCTCCAGCCCTGGCCAGGCGCGTCCTGAACGCCAAGCAGCTCGCCGGCCTGCAGCTGGCTGGGTACTTCCTTTGGCCAGCTCAGGCAGTAGCCGCCCGGGCTGTGGTTGACCACGGCGACATTGAATGTTGGATAGCTTTCCGGCGCGGCACTGGCCTGGGGCGCTGGGGCGCCGCTCTCGGTAGCAGGCTTGGTGTACTCGATTTCTTCCAGTGACATGCCCGGCTGCCAGCCCTGGGTAGGCTGCGCATCGAAGGCGTTGGCCCAGACATCTTTCGCGATGGCGTTGCCGGCATCGCCGAACACCGGTTGGCTGATTTCCTGGGTGAGCTTGAGCACTTCGTTGAAGGGGCGGCTACCCGCGAGGAAGAAGTGCAGGGCGCTCATGCCGATGCACAGGGTCAGGCTGCCCTGGCCGGGATTGCGCTGGAAGGTTCTTTCGGAAATGTCGCCCCAGGCCGAACTCACATGCTGCAGGAGGTCGAGGGTCAAGCCTTCGGCCATCGGCAGGCGCGACTGGCCGCGCTGCTCGATCGGCAACTGCAGGTATTCCTTGATGGCGTCCACCAGCGGCAGTGGGTCGAGGCCCAGCAGGATACGCGGCTCGACTTCCTGGAAAAGCGACTTGTAACGAGGTGGGCCGTCGAGCTGTGGCGCCACGGCGAAGAGGCTGGAGGGCAGTTCTGCCGACTGCAGTCGTACCAGGGAACTCCAGGGTTCGAGGATTTCCGCCAAGCGTGCAATACCGTTCTGGCGCATCTGGTTACAGCGGGCGCAGCCCAGAAGCAGCGCCACCAGGTAGGTCTGCTCGACGCTCAGGCCCTCAGTGTGGCGGGCGAGCGGGTCGCGCACGGTCACGCGATGGAGCTGACGGCTTTGAGCCAGCTGGTAGAGCTGGTGCAGTTCCAGCCAGAGGCCTTCGGGGACCGGGCAATAGAGTTGGCTGGAGCGGATCAGGGGCCCGTTGAGGCTGTGCGCTGCGCGTTGCAGGGCGATGGCAAGGAGCTGGGCGCGGTCGCGGTCGCGGTCGCGGGTCGGGCGTGGCGACTCCTGCACGATGATCAGTTTGTAACCGATCGCCAAATGGTTCTGCAGGGCCTGGCAGAGGTTGGCAACCTTGCGCGGACGTTCATCCAGAACGATGGATTGGCCAAGGAAGTGCCGTTCCAGGTGCTGGCAGACGAAATGCACCTCAGGGCGCATCAGTTCCAGCAGTTGCAGGCGGTTCTCAGTCGGAGTGACCAGTTGGTTGAGTTCCACCAGGGCCTGGTAAAGCTGGCGAGCGGTTTCGCCGAGGTTGGCCTTGGGTAGGTGGGAGATCCAGCGTTTCAGCTCACGAGGGGTGGCATCGCAGAAGGACAGGCTCTGTTTGCTAGGCGCTGGTACGCGCAACAGCAGGTGAGGGCTCTGGTGCTCCATCCGGATCGGTTTCTCCGAATTCTCGTACTGGGGATGAGGTTGAATCTCAGCACTCTATCAGCATCTTTACCCGGTCGCAGCCTATCTATGGCAGGGGTGTAGAGGCGTTGGCAGATTCCTGCGGAAGTGTGCCGCTTTCTTGATCCGACCCCGACCGAACACAGCGGTTCGGCCGGGATGAGTACCAGGTCAGGCGCTCTTCGGCGTTGCCAGCAACTGACCCATGCGTACCTGGCTGCCGGGCCAGGCGCTCTCGGCCCAGCGCACCTGGTCCGGACCGAACAGGACGATGGCGGTGGAGCCCAGCTTGAAGCGACCGACTTCGTCACCCTTCTCCAGCGTGATGGGTGCGCGTGTGGCTTCGTCGTAGCTGAAAGTTTTCAGTTCGCGCTTGGGCGGCGTGACCAGACCGGCCCAGGTGGTCTCGATCGAGGCGACGATCATCGCTCCTACCAGCACCACGGCCATGGGGCCGCGCTCAGTGTCGAAGATGCACACGACACGCTCGTTGCGGGCGAACAGTTCGGGCACGTTTTCGGCGGTGCTCTGGTTCACCGAGAACAGGCGGCCAGGCACATAGACCATTTCTCGCAGGGTTCCGCCCAGCGGCGCATGCACACGGTGGTAGTCCTTGGGCGACAGGTACACGGTGGCGAATTCGCCTCCCATGAAGGGTGCTGCGCGATCAGCGTCGCCGCCCAGCAGTTCGAGCACGCTGAAACTGTGGCCTTTTGCCTGGAAGCAGCGGCCGTGCTCGATCGGGCCGATCTGGCTGATGGCGCCGTCGGCCGGGCAGAGGATGGCGCCGGGGCTCTCGTCCAGCGGCCGGGCGCCAGGCTTCAGCGCGCGGGTAAAGAAGTCGTTGAAGTGCTGGTAGGCGGTGAGGTCCTCGACCAGCGCTTCGCCCATGTTCACCTGGTAGCGCTTGGCGAACCAGGCAGTGAAGGCGTTCTTGAACCAGGGCGCGCGGCACTCGGCGATGCAGCCTGCCAGGCGCGAAATCAGGTGATGCGGCAGCAGGTACTGACTGATGATGAAGAGGCGTTCTTTCATTGGTTTTCCTTGATGGGGAGCTTTAGAGCTCGACCGGGGTGTCCGGATGGTTGCCCCATTCGGACCACGAGCCGGCATAGCCTTTCACGCGCGGGTAGCCCAGGGCCTTTGCGACCAGATAGGTGAAGCCCGAGCGGTGGTGCGTCTGGCAGTGAGTGATGATTTCCTTGTCCGGGGTGATGCCCAGGGACTGGAGGATCTCGGCCATGTCGGTGCGAATGCGCATGGCGCGAGCAGGGTCCATGCCGGCGGTCCACTCGAAGTTGACCGCGCCGGGGATATGCCCGCCCTTGGCGGCGAGCACCTTGGTGCCGTTGTACTCGCTAGGACCACGAGCGTCCCAGATTGCCAGGTCGGCGGCGCCAAGTCGGCCTTGCAGGTATTCCCGGGTGGCGGTGGGCGCGTCATGCAGGGTCAGGGCGATCGGGCCGCCAGCTGCTGCAGGAACGGTGTCCGATGTTTCACGGCTCTCGGCCAGCCAGGCATGCAGGCCGCCATCCAGGTAGTGGTAGCGGTGGTGGCCGATGACATCCAGCAGCCAGATGAAGCGGCCGGCCCAGCCGCCGCCCTCGTCGTCGTAGACCACGTAGGTGGCATCGGCGCGGTGGCCCAGTTCGCCGAACAGTGCTTCGAGGTCAGCCTTGGCCGGCAGCAGGCCAGGCGCGGGTGGTTGGCCCAGCTGGGTGCGTTTCGGGTCAACGAAACGGGCGCCCGGGATATGGCCTGCGGCATAACGGGCTGCGCTGGTGAGGTCGACCAGGATCAACTCGCCAGCATTCAGCAGGGGAGCCAGTTCGGCGGGCTCGATCACCAGCGGCAGGTTGGAGAAGGCGGACATGTAAGCCTCCATGAATGGACAAAGTGGCAGATTGTATAGGAAAGCCTAGCGGCCGCGGCTGGCGAAGCTGGCGAGGGCGCGCTCGATGCACTGGGCGGTCTTGGCGAAGGCGCGCAGGCTGAGCTCGGCGAAGGGGGCTCCGTTCTGGTCAGCCACCACCAGCATGGCCACCCGGCCGTTCACCGCGATGGAGCGCAACAGCAGATGGTGCCCCGGAAACAGGCTTTTCAGCTGGCCGGGCAGAAGTGCGGAGAATTGCGCCATGTTGTCAGGCCCCAGGCGCAGCTGACCGGGTTGCGCGAGCAAGCGCCGCAGCAACTGGCTCTGGCCGGGGTCCAGCTGTAAGCCGTTGGCCTCTTTTGGCAGTCCCGCTTGCTGCTGGGCAAGTAGACGGCTGTGGTTACGGTCAGCCAACAGCAGCAAGACACGGCGCATGCCGCTGCTTTCCAAGGCGTCCCGGGCGCATGCGGAGAGTTGCACGACATTGGTGAAGGGGCTGGGCTCGCGAAGCAGTTCACCGCAGTACCGGCGCCAGTCTTTCAGGGCCGCGCTGGTGGGGGTTGGTACGGCGGCGGGTTCGCGTCTCAGTCGATGCTCGTTCCAGGGCCAGAGCAGCGCTTCGGCGGGGTGCCAGAGATCGGTGCGTGCATGCAGGCGTCCGCTCTGCGCTGCGTGTTGGTGGACCTGCTGTTGCAGTTCGTCGAGGGGCATCTTCATGAATAGGCCGGTGAGACGCTGCCAGCGCAGGCTGTGCCCGTCGCCCCAGCCAGCATGGGCGGAAATCGCCAGGCCGTTGGCCAGCAGCACGGAGTTGCCCGGCTGGGTCAGCCAACGAGCCAGGGCGGGATTGCTGTCCAGCTGTTGCTGCTGGTGCAGTGGGTGCTCGTTGTCGCGGGCGATGTGCAAGGCCTGAACCAGCAAGCGGCGATCGTCGCTCAGCAGGCGATAGCCCTGGACGATCCAGTCGGGCAGTCTCCAGTGCGTGGCCAGGCCATGGCAGAGGCGGAGCAGTGGCACGCCGAGCAGTTCGCGCTCGACTTTGATGGCCGGCTCGCCTTCGCCCAGCACGCGTCTTTCCCAGATGTCGAAGAGCTCAGGGTGGCTGGCCAGCAACGGCCACAGGGGAGAAAGGAACAGCAGGCTGCACCAGTGGATTTCCTGCCAGAGACGGGCCAGGCGGGCGGCGAACAGGCCGTTCGCCTGCTGGGCGGCATGCTGGCTGATCAGTTGCAGCTGACGCAGACCGTGGGGAATTTCATCCTCAGGTACAGCTGGCAAGCGATTGAGCAGCACTTCCGCACGCTTCAGGCCGAGGCGGCTCAGGGCCACTTCCAGGCTTTCCGCAGGGCTGCTCAGCATACTGCCGCTGGCGTTGGCCTCGCGCAGCAGGCTGAGGGCCAGGGCGGGGCTGTCCTGGGTGAGGTCGGAGATGTCGCGCAGGGAGCGGCGGTTGTCCCCCAGGGCCCGGCGAACTTTCTCATGGGCGGCAGCGGGAACGGGCAGGCGCACCCCGTCGAGGTGCTTGATCCAGCCTTCGAGGCTGCGTGGCATGGGCTTTGCGGTTGACATAGGGGGCCGCCAATCTGGCTTTTCGCCTGAACAGGCTATAGTCTGGCGCATATTTTCCGATAATTAGAAGGGTCTCTTTTCATAACCCTTTCTACTGACTCTTCAAGCTTCCTTCCTATGGCAAAAATCATCGGCATCATCGTCGTATTCGCCAGTGTGCTCGGTGGATACCTCCTGTCACACGGCAAACTCGCCGCACTGATCCAGCCTTTCGAGGTAATGATCATCGGCGGTGCTGCGTTGGGCGCCTTCCTGCAGGCCAACCCTGGCAGCACGACAATGATCGTGTTCAAGAAGTCGCTGAAGATGTTCGGCACGCGCTTCACTCACGGTTTCTACCTCGAGGTGCTGCGCCTGCTCTACGAAATCCTCAACAAGAGCCGTCGCGAGGGGATGATGGCCATCGAGGCCGATATCGAAGACGCGGCCGCCAGTCCGATCTTCAGCAAGTATCCCGGTATCCTCAAGGATGAGCGGATGACTGCCTACATCTGCGACTACCTGCGCATCATGTCCTCCGGCAACATGGCGCCTCATGAGCTGGAAGGCCTGTTCGACATGGAGCTGGCCAGTTTGAAGGAAGAGCTGGAACACCCGGCCCACGCGGTCAACCGCATTGCCGATGGCCTGCCGGGCTTCGGTATCGTAGCGGCGGTACTCGGCATCGTGGTGACCATGGCCATGCTGGGCGAGGCCGAGCAGGCAGCCCTTGGCCAGCACGTGGGCGCGGCGCTGGTAGGTACCTTCCTTGGTATTCTCGCGGCTTACGGCTTCTTCGGACCGCTGGCGGTGTCCCTGGAGCATGACGCTCGCGAGGAATTGAACGTGTTCGAGTCCATCAAGGCCTGCCTGGTCGCCTCGGCCTCCGGCATGCCGCCGTCCCTGGCGGTGGAATTCGGCCGCAAGACCTTGTTCCCGGCTCACCGCCCGAGCTTCAGCGAGCTGGAGCAGGCCGTACGTGGCAGCTGAAGGCTGAGTCATGGAGAACAATCAGCCGATCATCGTCAAGCGCGTCAAGCGCTACGCTGCCGGGCACCACGGCGGCGCATGGAAGATCGCCTTCGCCGACTTCGCCACCGCGATGATGGCCTTCTTCCTGGTGCTATGGCTGATGTCTTCGGCGACTCCGGAACAGAAGAAAGCCATTTCCGGCTACTTCAAGGACCCTATCGGCTTCTCAGAGAGCGCCAGCCCCTATGTCATCGACCTGGGCGGGACGCCGACGCCTGCACCTGATCGCACGCTCAATCCTGAACTGAAGGACGCTCCGGACTCTCAGGAGTCGGCGGTCGACTCCTCCGACAAGGCGCCCGTGGATGCCAGCAAAGTGGAGACCCTTGCCGATCAGATCGAGCGGGAGCGCCTGGAGTTGCTGCTGCAGGAGCTGCAGAACAAGGTCGAAGAGAACCCCGAGCTACGCAAGTTCAAGGACCAGATCCTCTTCGAGATCACCCAGGATGGTCTGCGTATCCAGATCATGGACGCCGCCAACCGGCCCATGTTCGACCTCGGCAGCGCGCGCCTGCAGCCTTATTTCGAAGACATCCTGCTGATCCTCGCCGAGACCATCAAGGCTGTACCGAACAAGATCAGCATCAGCGGCCATACCGACGCCAAGCCCTATGCGGGGGATGGCGAGTTCGGCAACTGGGAGCTTTCCGCCGGTCGCGCCAACGCCGCGCGACGGACCCTGATCGCTGGCGGCTATCCGGAAGAGCAGGTTGCGCGGGTGGTGGGCTATGCCTCGTCGGCGCTGTTCGACCGCAAGGACCCGTTCAACCCGGTCAACCGCCGCATCGACATCATCGTCCTGACCAAGAAGGCCCAGCGCGCCATCGAGGGTGAGCAGGGTGATGCTGCCAAGCCTGAAGAACCGCAGTCGCAGCCCCAGCCGCCAGCCAGCGGAAGCGTCGCGCCGGAGGCACCGGTGAATGATCCGGCAGTGCCCGCCCAACCGCGTGAGCTACGGGAAAAGCTGAACATCTTCGAAAATGGCGTGTTGAAGATGGACGAGCCCAAGGGGCAGTGACCCATCCATGAAGTAAAAAGGCCACGCAATGCGTGGCCTTTTTTGGGGGCGGATGTCTGCCGACTCAGTACTCGTCCCTGGGCAGGCCGGAGAGGATGTGCCGGTAACTGGCCATTCGCTGCGGATGCACGCGGCCATCTTCCAGGGCCTTCAGCAAGGCACAGCCGGGTTCCCGGTCGTGCTTGCAGTCGCGGAAGCGGCAGGTACCAAGCAGCTCGTTGAACTCGATGAAACCAGCCTCGACGTCGCCACGGCTGACATGTCCCAGGCCAAACTCGCGGATGCCGGGGGAGTCGATCAGCTCGCCTCCGCCCGGGAAGTGGAACAGGCGCGCGGTGGTGGTGGTGTGAGTACCCTTGCCTGTGAGTTCGGAGAGCGCGCCGACGCGGGTATCCACGCCCGGCAGCAGGCTGTTGACCAGTGACGACTTGCCTACGCCGGACTGGCCGACGAACACGCTGATGTGCCCATCGAGGCGGGTCATCAAGTCTTCCATGCCGCCGCCTTCGCGAGCCGACACCTCCAGTAGCGGGTAACCCAGTTGGCGATAGACCCCGAGCAGGTCGTCCAGCATGGCGCTGTTTTCATCGTCCACCAGGTCGGCCTTGTTCAGCAGCAGCAGTGGATGGATGCCCGCGTGCTCGGCGGCGATCAGGTAGCGGTCGATCAGGTTGGCGTGCGGATGCGGGAGCGGGGCGAAGACGATGACGATCTGGTCGACGTTGGCCGCCACCGGCTTCAGTACACCACGCATGTCCGGCCGGCAAAGTTCCGAGCGGCGCGGCAGCTGGGCGACGATCACGCCGCTGCCCTGGTTGCCGTGGCGCCAGACGACTCGGTCGCCGGTGACCAGCGTCGGCAGGTTGGCGCGTAGGTGGCAGCGCACCACTTCGCCGGCCTGCTCGCCTTCCAGTGCTTCGACCTCCACCTGGACGCCGAAGTGGGCGATCACCAGGCCTGTCTGCTCGGGGCCAAGGTCGCCACCCTCGAGTTCTTCGAGCGCGCGCGTCTCCCGCTTGGCTGCGCGAGCAGCGCGTTCCTCTTGAACTTTCTCGATGCGCCAGCTCTGCCGGCGGGTAAGTTGGCGTTTGGCCATGGTGGTTCCGCTTGGAAAAAACCGCGCGAGTTTAGCACGCGGCCCGTATCCGCAGGCTCTAAGCTAGAATGCGCGCTTCGCCTTGGAGACCGAATATGCAGAATGCCCTGAACCTGATCTGGATCGATCTGGAAATGACCGGCCTGAACCCTGATACGGACGTCATTATCGAGATGGCCACCATCGTGACTGATAGCGAGCTGAACGTGCTGGCCGAGGGCCCGACCATCGCGATCCATCAGAGCGATGAGATCCTTGCCGGCATGGATGAGTGGAATACCCGCCAGCATGGCCAGAGCGGCCTGACCCAGCGCGTGCGCGAGAGCCGTATCAGCATGGCGGAAGCCGAGGCGCAGACCCTGGCCTTCCTCGATCAGTGGGTGCCCAAGGGTAAATCGCCGATCTGCGGCAACAGCATCTGCCAGGATCGCCGCTTCCTCTATCGTCACATGCCGCAGCTGGAAGCCTACTTCCACTACCGCAACCTGGATGTTTCCACCGTCAAGGAACTGGCCGCGCGCTGGTCGCCAAAGGTGCGTGACGGGGTGAAGAAGAGCAGCAGTCACCTGGCGCTGGATGATATCCGCGACTCGATCGCGGAGCTTCAGCACTACCGCGAGCATTTCTTCAAGATCTGATTCAGGCCGCGCTTGCCTTATGTCGGGCAAGCGCCCACTCCACATGCTCTCGAACCAGTGCCGACGGATACTCGCGGCGCAGGTTCAGCGCCTCCAGCACCGGAATGCTCGAAGGGGCATTGCCCAATCCCACCGCCAGGTTGCGTAGCCAGCGCTCATAGCCGGCGCGGCGCAGTGGCGAACCTTCGGTGCGACTCAGGAATTCTTCCTCGCTCCAGCGGAACAGCTCTGCCAGTTCGGCGTTGTCCAGGCCATGGCGCGGTTGGAAATCGCCTTCGTCGGACGGGCGGGCGAAGCGGTTCCAGGGGCAGACCATCTGGCAATCGTCGCAGCCGAACACCCGATTGCCGATCAGCGGACGCAAGTCTTCAGGAATGCTGCCTTTGTATTCGATGGTCAGGTAAGAGATGCAGCGCCGCGCATCCAGCTGGTATGGGCCTGCGAACGCGGCGGTAGGGCAGATATCCAGGCAGGCTGAACAGCGGCCGCAATGCTCGCTGCCGTGCGGTTCGTCCACCGGAAGGGGCGCGTCGATGAACAGTTCGCCGAGGAAGAAATAGCTGCCGGCCTTGCGGTTGAGCACCAAGGTGTTCTTACCGATCCAGCCCAGGCCGGCCTGCTCGGCAATGGCCTTTTCAAGCACCGGTGCGCTATCGACGAAGGCGCGGTAACTGAACGGGCCTATGGTCGTCTCGATGCGCTCGGCCAAGTGCTGAAGGCGCTTGCGGATCAGTTTGTGGTAATCACGCCCCAGGGCATAGCGCGACACATAAGCCTTTTCCGGCTGACCCAGCACCTTGGCCATGCGCGTGTCGCCGGGCAGGTAATCCATGCGCAGGGAAATCACGCGCAAGGTACCTGGCACCAGTTCGTCAGGATGCGAACGCTTACTGCCGTGGGCGGCCATATAGTCCATCTCGCCGTGGTAGCCAGCGTCCAGCCACCGTCGCAGATGGTTTTCATGTTCGCCGAGTTCCACGCCAGTGATGCCCACCTGCTGGAAGCCCAGTTCTCGGCCCCATTCCTTGATGGATTGAGCGAGAGAGGCGAGATCTTGCGTGGAAAGGGTCATGCTGGGGCGGGAAACCGGTGTAGAGGTGGATATAATTCTGCCAGACCTCGCAGCCGTAACCGAATCCGATGCTCTCTTCTCGCGACGACCTGCCACTTTCACTCCATTGCGCCGCCCAGGTGCGCGATCTCGACGCTCGCCTGATCGAGGCTGGCACCCCGGGTTTCGAGCTGATGCAGCGTGCCGCCCATGCAACTTGGCGCGCCCTGCGCCGGCGCTGGCCGGGGGCGGGCGGCCTCAGCGTGCTGGCCGGGCGCGGCAATAACGCTGGCGATGGATACCTGGTAGCTGCCTTGGCTCTGCGCGCCGGCTGGCGGGTGAAGGTGCTGGCTGTAGGTGCTGCCGATGCGTTGGCTGGTGATGCCGCATTGGCGCGGGATGAAGCCATTGCCGCCGGTGTAGTCGTCCAGCCTTGGAGCGAATGCGCAGCGCTTGAAGGCGTCGTAGTCGACGCACTATTGGGTACTGGCCTTGCCGGCACTGTGCGCGAGCCCTACGCGCAGGCCATCCGCCTGCTCAACGCCAGTGGCCTCCCGGTGCTGGCTGTGGATATTCCATCCGGCCTCTGTGCTGATACTGGTCGTGTGCTGGGCGTCGCGGTACGCGCAGACCTGACCGTGACCTTTATCGGGCTCAAGCTCGGCCTTTTCACCGCCGATGCGCCGAATCAAGTGGGGGAGTTGGTGTTCGATGACTTGCAGGCCGAACCTGCTCTGGTCGCTGCAACACCTCGAGTCGCCGAGCGCATGGCGGCAGGCAGTCTCCAGCGCCTGGCTCCAAGGTCGCGCACTGCACACAAGGGGCAGCTTGGACATTTGTTGGTGGTGGGGGGGGATCGCGGCCTCGGTGGCGCAGCATTGCTCTCGGCGGAGAGTGCGCTGCGCAGTGGGGCCGGGCTGGTGTCGCTGGCAACCCGTCCTGAGCATGTTGCCGCGGCGTTGGCGCGGCGTCCGGAAGTGATGTGTGCCGGGGTTAGCTCGGCCAATCAGTTGCTGGCCCTGGCAGAAAAGGCCGATGTACTGGTAGTGGGGCCCGGGCTGGGGCAGGGCGCCTGGGGGCGCAGCCTGATCAGCGCCGTGGCTGGTCTGAATGTTCCTCAGGTCTGGGACGCCGATGCGCTCAACCTGCTAGCCAGTAATCAAACGCAATTGCCTGCAGATGGGGTGATCACGCCGCATCCGGGCGAGGCCGCACGCCTGCTGGGTATTACGACCGGCGAGGTGCAGGCTGATCGACCGCGCGCGGCCCTGGCACTGGCGCAAAAGTACAAGGCCGTCGTCCTGCTCAAGGGCGCTGGCAGTCTTGTGGCGACCCCTGATGGTCGCCTCGCACTCTGTGACCGCGGCCATCCGGTGATGGCTGGGGCTGGGCTTGGCGATGTGCTCGCCGGGCTGATCGGCGCCCTGTTGGCCCAAGGTATGGACGGCTATGCCGCCACTTGTCTTGCTGTCTGGCTGCATGCCAATGCGGGCGAGAATCTGGCCCGGGCAGGCCGGGGGCTCGCTGCTAGTGATCTGATTCCAACCATTCGTCAGTTGCTCGAGGAGTTTGCACCGTGCCTGAAGTGATCCTTTATGCCGAGGGCGAGGAAGCCATGCTGGCCCTCGGTGCCCGTCTGGCGAACCTGACCGAAGGGCACGGCATTCTTTACCTGCATGGGGATCTGGGAGCGGGCAAGACCACGCTATCTCGCGGGCTCCTGCGGGGGTTGGGCCATGCCGGTGCGGTGAAAAGTCCCACTTTCACCCTGGTCGAACCATATGAAATAGGCGAAAAGCGGGCCTTCCATTTCGATCTATATCGCCTGGCGGACCCTGAAGAACTGGAGTTTCTGGGTATCCGCGACTACTTCGAAGGCGACGCCTTGTGCCTGATCGAGTGGCCCCAGCGGGGCGCCGGCATTTTGCCAAAGGCCGACCTGGACATTAACATTACGCCGCAAGCGGGCGGCCGTTCGCTGCGTTTTTCGCCACATACCGAGCGTGGCGAAGCATGGTGTGCCGCCCTGGCCTTGGGAGCATGAAAACAAAGATGGGGTGGGGTATGCGCTCGCGCGCACTGTTTGCCGGGATTGGGGTTCTGCTTGCGGCGTTCGCCGCTGATGTCCTGGCTGCCGCGGAGGTCCGCGGGGTGCGGCTTTGGCGCGCGCCTGACAATACCCGCCTGGTCTTCGATCTGTCCGGACCGGTGCAGCATTCCGTATTCACCCTGACGGCCCCCAACCGCATCGTCATTGATATCAATGGGGCTCAGCTGGCTACCAAACTGGAGCAGTTGTCCCTTAGCAATACGCCGATTACCAGCGTTCGCTCTGCCCAGCGCACCCCGACCGATCTGCGGGTGGTGATCGACGTATCGGCCGCTGTTACGCCGAAAAGCTTCTCCCTGGCACCCAACCAGCAGTACGGCAACCGCCTGGTGGTGGACCTGTTCGATCCGGAAGCCGCCGCCAACGAGGCCGTTTCACCTGAAGTGGCCACCGCGCCGAGCACGCCGCAACCGCCAGTGACGCCTACCCAGCCGGCACCCAGCAAATTGCCGCCGGTGCCCGGTGGCAAGCGCGACATCGTGGTCGCGATCGACGCCGGCCACGGCGGGGAAGACCCGGGTGCCCTCGGACCCAAGGGCCAGCACGAGAAGAACGTGACTCTGGCGATCGCCAAGGAGCTGCAGCGCCAGATCAGCCAGGAGAAAGGCTTCCGTGCCGAACTGGTGCGCACCGGCGACTACTTCATCCCGCTGCGTAAACGTACGGAGATCGCCCGCAAGAAAGGCGCTGACCTGTTCGTCTCCATCCATGCCGACGCCGCCCCCAGTCGCAGTGCCTTTGGCGCCTCGGTATTTGCCCTGTCGGACCGTGGCGCCACCTCGGAAACCGCGCGCTGGCTGGCCGATAACGAAAACCGCTCCGACCTGATCGGAGGCGTGGGCAGTGTCAGCCTCGACGACAAGGACCGCATGCTTGCCGGCGTTCTGCTGGACCTGTCGATGACGGCAACCATGTCTTCCAGCCTCAATGTCGGGCAGAAGGTGCTGTCCAACGTCGGCCAGGTCACTTCGCTGCACAAGCGTCGGGTGGAACAGGCGGGGTTCATGGTGCTGAAATCGCCAGACATTCCATCGATCCTCGTGGAAACTGGTTTCATCTCCAATCACAACGAATCCCAGAAGCTGGCATCGCCGAGCCACCAGCAGGCGCTTGCTCGCTCGATAAAGACCGGCGTGAAGCAGTTCTTCCAGCAGAATCCGCCGCCCGGTACCTACATCGCCTGGCTGCGTGATCAGGGCAAGATCGCCATCGGCCCGCGCGAGCATGTCGTCACCTCCGGCGAGAGCCTGGCGCTGATTGCGCAACGTTACGAGGTGAGCATGGCCGCCCTGCGCAAGGCCAACTCGCTGTCCAGCGACAACATCAAGGTCGGTCAGACCCTGAACATCCCTGCCGCGACTCTGGCGGCACAGCCATGAGTGATCTGCCGCGCATCCAGCTGCTGAGCCCGCGGCTGGCGAACCAGATCGCCGCCGGCGAGGTAGTCGAGCGTCCCGCTTCCGTCATCAAGGAACTTCTGGAGAACAGTCTGGATGCTGGCGCCCGGCGTATCGATGTCGAGGTGGAACAGGGCGGGATCAAGCTGCTGCGGGTGCGTGATGATGGTGGTGGCATTCCAGCGGACGACCTGCCCCTGGCGTTGGCGCGCCACGCCACCAGCAAGATTCGCGACCTGGAGGACCTGGAGCGGGTGATGAGCCTGGGGTTCCGTGGCGAAGCACTGGCTTCGATCAGTTCCGTTGCACGGCTGACCATGACATCGCGTACCGCCGATGCCGACCAGGCCTGGCAGGTAGAAACCGAGGGGCGCGACATGGAGGCCCGGGTCCAGCCTGCTGCGCATCCGGTGGGTACCTCGGTGGAAGTTCGCGACCTGTTCTTCAATACCCCGGCGCGGCGCAAGTTCCTGCGTGCCGAGAAAACAGAGTTCGACCACCTGCAGGAAGTCATCAAGCGCCTGGCTCTGGCTCGCTTCGATGTGGCTTTCCATTTGCGGCACAACGGCAAGACCATCTTCGCTCTCCACGAGGCGCGCGACGCCGTCGCTCGCGCCCGCCGGGTCGCAACGGTCTGCGGTCCTGCCTTTCTGGAGCAGGCGCTGCCCATCGAGATCGAGCGCAACGGCCTGCATCTCTGGGGTTGGGTAGGCCTGCCCACCTTCTCCCGCAGTCAGGCCGATCTGCAGTACTTCTATGTGAATGGCCGTATGGTGCGCGACAAGCTGGTGGCCCACGCGGTACGCCAGGCGTACCGGGACGTCCTCTACAACGGCCGGCATCCGACCTTCGTGCTGTTCTTCGAAGTCGATCCGGCCGTGGTCGATGTCAATGTGCACCCGACCAAGCACGAAGTGCGCTTCCGTGACGGCCGAATGGTCCATGACTTCCTCTACGGCACCTTGCACCGTGCTCTGGGCGAAGTGCGTCCGGAAGACCAGCTTGCGGCACCGGCCGCCACCGACGCAGTAGTGCGTCCGAGTGGTCTTGCAGCGGGCGAGTTCGGTCCGCAGGGCGAGATGAGCCTGGCGGCCAACGTGCTGGAGCGGCCGTCAGCCGAACCGGTCTGGAGCCCGCCCTCCGGTGGCTACCAGGCACCGCGTCCTCAGCCATCCATGCCGATTGCAGAGGCCCAGGGTGCCTACCGTGAGTTCTTCGCACCTCTGTCGACGGTTTCCACACCAGCTGCGCTGCCCGAAACCCAAGGTGATGTTCCGCCTCTGGGCTATGCCCTGGCGCAGCTCAAGGGCATATACATCCTTGCGGAGAACGCCCAGGGGTTGGTCCTGGTGGATATGCATGCGGCCCATGAGCGCATTACCTATGAGCGCCTGAAGGTGGCCATGGCCAGTGAAGGGCTCAAGGGGCAGCCGCTATTGGTGCCGGAATCCATTGCGGTCAGCCAACGTGAGGCGGACTGCGCCGAAGAGCATGGCGAGTGGTTCCGTCGTCTTGGCTTCGAGCTGCAGCGTCTTGGTCCGGAAACCTTGGCCATCCGCCAAATACCGGCCCTGCTGAAGCAGGCAGAAGCCTCCCAACTGGTGCGAGATGTGCTCTCCGATCTGCTCGAGTACGGTACGAGCGACCGCATTCAGGCGCACCTTAACGAGCTGCTGGGCACCATGGCGTGCCACGGAGCTGTACGCGCGAATCGTCGCCTGACTCAGCCGGAAATGAATGCCTTGCTGCGCGATATGGAGCACACGGAGCGCAGCGGCCAGTGCAACCATGGGCGTCCGACCTGGACGCAATTGGGTATGGATGATCTGGACAAGCTGTTCCTTCGTGGTCGTTGAGCATGGCTGAAAGACTGCCGCCGGCAATTTTCCTCATGGGCCCCACGGCCGCTGGCAAGACCGACCTCGCCCTTGAGCTGGCGCGAACCCTGCCTTGCGAGCTGATCAGCGTCGATTCGGCATTGATCTATCGCGGCATGGATATCGGTACCGCCAAGCCGGACAAGGCGACCCTGGCCGAGTTTCCCCATCGCCTCATCGATATCCGCGACCCAGTCGAGAGTTACTCGGCTGCGGAGTTCCGCAGCGATGCCCTCTCTGCAATGGCAGAAATTACGGCCAGGGGACGGATTCCACTGCTGGTGGGTGGGACCATGCTGTATTACAAGGCGTTGCTGGAGGGTTTGGCGGACATGCCCAGCGCCGATCCAGATGTGCGCGCCGAGCTGGAGGCTCGTGCCGCCCGCGATGGTTGGGATGCGCTGCATCGGGAACTGGCGGAGGTCGACCCGGAGTCCGCAGCTCGTATCCATCCCAACGATCCCCAGCGATTGACCAGGGCGCTTGAAGTCTACAAGGTCAGCGGGCTCACCATGACCGCCCACCGACAGCAGCAGGCTGCGCAAAATACGGCCGGGAACGCGCCAGGAACGGCACATTTGCCGTATACTGTCGCGCACTTGGCTATTGCGCCGGCACAGCGTCAGGTGTTGCACGAAAGAATTGCGCAACGATTTCGCCTGATGCTGGAACAGGGGTTCATCGAAGAGGTCGAAGCGCTGCGCTGCAGAAGTGACTTGCATGCAGGGCTACCGTCTATAAGAGCGGTTGGTTATCGCCAGGCCTGGGATTATCTGGATGGCGCGCTGACCTGGAGCGAGATGGAAGAGCGCGGCATCATTGCTACCCGCCAACTCGCCAAACGACAGTTCACCTGGTTGCGTAGTTGGTCCGATCTGTTCTGGTTGGACAGTCTGGCTTGCGACAATCTGCCGCGCACCTTGAAATACCTGAAGTCGGTCTCCATATTGAACTGAGACCTCGCCGGTTACCGTCTATCCTTGGGGGTAGGGCGGGACCAGTCATTTTTCTTGTCATTTGAAAACTAAAAATTTTTCCCTAAAGGAGTGCGGCACATGTCAAAAGGGCATTCGCTACAAGACCCTTACCTCAATACCCTGCGTAAGGAGCGCGTACCGGTTTCCATCTATCTGGTGAACGGCATCAAGCTGCAGGGCCAGATCGAATCCTTCGACCAGTTCGTGATTCTGCTGAAGAACACTGTCAGCCAAATGGTCTACAAGCACGCCATTTCCACTGTGGTACCGAGCCGCCCAGTACGTCTGCCCAGCGCTTCCGAGCAAGAGCAGCCTGAGCCGGGTAACGCCTGATAGGAGACTGCTTTGTTTTTCGAACGCCCTGGTGGTGGTGAGCGAGCCATCCTAGTTCATCTGGAAGGCCAAGATCCCGAGGCGCGCGAAGACCCGCAGGAATTCCTGGAACTTGCTCGTTCGGCCGGTGCGGATACAGTGGCTTTCGTCTCTGTTTCCCGTCACCAGCCAACGGCCAAGTATCTGATCGGCAGCGGCAAGGTCGATGAGTTGCATGACCTAGTCAAGGCCGAGAAAGCTGAACTGGTCATTTTTAATCACACCCTTACGCCCAGTCAGGAGCGCAATCTTGAGCGCGCTTTTGAATGTCGGGTCCTCGACCGTACCGGTCTGATTCTCGATATCTTCGCCCAACGTGCCCGTACCCATGAAGGCAAGCTGCAAGTCGAACTGGCCCAGCTTGAGCACATGAGTACCCGCCTGGTGCGCGGCTGGACTCACCTTGAACGCCAGAAAGGCGGTATCGGTCTGCGTGGTCCGGGTGAAACCCAGCTGGAAACCGACCGTCGTCTGCTGCGTGTGCGCATTCGCCAGATCAAGCAGCGCCTTGAAAAGGTACGCAGCCAGCGCGAACAGGCCCGGCGGGGGCGCAGGCGCGCGGATATTCCATCGGTGTCCCTGGTTGGCTACACGAACGCCGGCAAGTCCACGTTATTCAATTCGCTGACCGCTTCCGAGGTCTACGCGGCCGACCAGTTGTTCGCGACCCTCGACCCGACCCTGCGTCGGCTTGAGCTGGATGACCTAGGGCCGATCGTTCTGGCCGACACGGTCGGATTCATCCGTCACCTGCCGCACAAGCTGGTGGAAGCCTTCCGGGCTACCCTAGAAGAATCGTCCAACTCCGATCTCCTGCTGCATGTTATCGATGCTCACGAGCCGGAGCGCATGTCGCAGATCGAGCAGGTGCTGGCAGTGCTGGGTGAAATCGGTGCCGAAGGCCTGCCTATGTTGGAGGTCTACAACAAGGTCGACCTGCTGGTGAACGTCGAGCCGCATATCCAGCGCGACGAGGACGGCAAGCCCGAGCGGGTTTGGCTGTCGGCGCGCGATGGTAGTGGCCTCGAGTTGCTGGAACAGGCGGTGGCAGAGTTGCTGGGCGACGACCTCTTCGTCGGTACCCTACGTCTGCCACAGCGTTTTGGTCGGTTGCGGGCGCAGTTCTTCGCCTTGGGTGCGGTGCAGACCGAGGAGCACAATGAGGCTGGGGACGCTCTTCTCGCAGTGCGTCTTCCGCGCGTTGAACTGAATCGACTGGTCAGTCGGGAAGGCTGGCAGCCGAGCGAGTTTCTTGAGCAACACACTTTGCAATAAAGCCCGCTGAGGTGGTTTTGCGGCGGGCCTCGGGCTTGGGTAGCATGGGCGGGCGCGCCGTGGGCGCGTCTTTGCTTTATCAGTATGGAGAGCGCTATGGCTTGGAATGAGCCGGGTGGCAACTCGAATAACCAGGATCCCTGGGGTGGGCGCCGCGGTGGCGACCGCAAAGGGCCACCGGATCTGGACGAGGCCTTCCGCAAGCTGCAAGACAGCCTGAACGGATTGTTTGGCAGCGGCAAGAAACGTGGCGGCGGCGACGAAGGTGGCGGCAGGTCGGGCGGTTTCGGTCTGCTCGGCATCGGCCTGGCCTTGCTTGCCGTGGTCTGGCTGTACAGCGCAGTTTATGTGGTAGACGAGCAGGAGCAGGCCGTGGTGCTGCGCTTCGGCAAGTATTACGAGACTGTTGGTCCTGGCCTGAACATCTATTTCCCGCCGTTCGACCGCAAGTTCCAGGAGAATGTCACCCGCGAGCGTGCTTACAGCAAGCAGGGGCAGATGCTCACCGAGGACGAGAACATCGTCGAAGTACCGCTCACCGTCCAGTACAAGATCAGCAACCTCCAGGACTTCGTGCTGAACGTAGATCAGCCTGAAGTCAGTCTGCAGCACGCCACCGAAAGCGCCCTGCGCCACGTAGTGGGTTCCACCGAGATGGACCAGGTGCTGACTGAGGGTCGTGAGCTGATGGCCAGCGAGATCAAGGAGCGCCTGCAGCGTTTCCTCGACACTTATCGCACCGGTATCACCGTCACCCAGGTCAACGTACAGAGCGCGGCTGCCCCTCGTGAAGTTCAGGAAGCCTTCGATGACGTGATCCGTGCTCGTGAGGATGAACAGCGTGCCAAGAACCAGGCAGAGGCCTATGCCAATGCAGTGGTCCCCGAGGCTCGTGGCCAGGCTCAGCGTATCATCGAGGATGCCAACGGCTACCGCGATGAAGTTGTTGCCCGCGCCGAAGGTGAGGCTGACCGCTTCACCAAGCTGCTAACCGAGTACCACAAAGCGCCGGAAGTCACGCGCCAGCGTCTGTACCTCGAAACCATGCAGGACGTGTTGGCCAATACCAGCAAAGTGCTGGTTTCCGGTAAGGACGGGCAGAGCAACTTGCTCTACCTGCCGCTAGATAAAATGATCGACAGCCGCGGCGCCGGTCAGGCTCCGGTTGCTCCGGCAGCCTCGGCCGCTGGTAGCGGCGGCGATCTCGGTTCGCGTGTCGCCACTGACTTACAGCAGCGCAATTCGCGTTCCAGGGAGAGTCGCTGATGAGCAATAAATCGCTGTTTGCCCTGATCGGCGGCGTGGTTGTGGCTCTGCTTCTGTGGAGCAGCCTGTACATCGTGTCGCAGACCGAAAAGGCCGTGCTCCTGCAGTTCGGCCGCATCGTCGAGGCTGATGTTCAGCCCGGCCTTCACTTAAAGATTCCGTACGTCAACCAGGTGCGCAAGTTCGATGCCCGTCTGCTGACCCTGGACTCGCCGACACAGCGCTTCCTCACGCTCGAGAAGAAGGCGGTGATGGTGGATGCCTACGCCAAATGGCGAGTGGCTGATGCCGAGCGTTTCTACACTGCAACTTCCGGCATGAAGCAGATTGCCGACGAGCGTTTGTCTCGCCGTCTGGAAGCAGGTCTGCGCGACCAGTTCGGTAAGCGTACCCTGCATGAAGTGGTGTCCGGTGAGCGTGATGCGCTGATGGCAGATATCACGTCCGCCCTCAATCGCATGGCCAACAAGGAGTTGGGCATCGAGGTCGTGGACGTGCGGGTGAAGGCCATCGACCTGCCCAAGGAAGTCAACCGCAGCGTATTCGAGCGAATGAGTACCGAGCGGGAGCGTGAGGCTCGTGAGCATCGCGCCAAGGGCTCCGAGTTGGCGGAGGGTATTCGTGCAGACGCCGACCGTCAGCGCCGTGTCCTGCTGGCCGAGGCCTATCGTGAGGCAGAGGAAACTCGTGGTGATGGCGATGCCAAGGCGGCTGCCATCTATGCCAAGGCATATGGGCAGGACCAGGAGTTCTACGCTTTCCACCGCAGCCTCCAGGCTTACCGTGAAAGCTTTGCTAACAAGACCGACGTGATGGTGCTCGATCCCAATAGCGATTTCTTCCGCTATCTGGACAAGGCCACGCGCTGACACAAGTCTCCCGGCGGACGCTCATCGTCCGCCGGGGTGACCGCCAGGGAAAACGTGTTATCATGGGTCAGCCGGGAAATCCCGGCTTTTTTGCGTCCGCGGGAATCATGTGGCAGGAACTCGGCATTGCGTTTTGTCTGATGCTGGTGCTGGAAGGCATCCTGCCCTTCCTCTATCCGCGCCGTTGGCGCGCCGCGGTACTTGGGGTGGCAGAGTTCAAGGACCGCCATCTCCGCCTGATGGGCCTGTCCAGCATGTTGCTGGGGACTGGCCTCCTTTATCTGCTTCACTGATGGCTTGCCGCCCGGCTGAGAGGGGATTGGCGAAATGGCAACGGTAGATCGCTGGCTGCTGCCAGACGGTATCGAAGAAGTACTGCCGCCCGAGGCGGCACGCATCGAGGCAGCCCGCCGCCAGGTGCTGGACCTGTTCCAGCGTTGGGGCTACGACTTCGTGGTCACTCCGCACATCGAATATCTCGAGTCCCTGCTGACCGGTGCCGGCCAGGATCTCGACCTGCGCACATTCAAAGTGACCGATCCGCAGTCGGGTCACTTGATGGGATTTCGTGCAGACATCACGCCGCAGGTTGCGCGCATCGATGCTCATACCCTGCGTCGCGAAGGTCCGAACCGCCTGTGCTATGCCGGCAGCGTGCTGCACGCCAAGCCGCGGGCACTATCCACTTCGCGCAGTCCGATACAGCTGGGCGCTGAACTTTACGGCGACGCCAGCCCGGCGAGCGACGTGGAAGTCATCAGCCTGATGCTGGAGATGCTCGAGCTGGCCGCCGTGCCGGACGTGCATATGGATCTCGGCCATGTCGGCATCTATCGCGGGCTGGCCAAGGCCGCGGGCCTGTCTGGTGAAGTCGAGCGCAGCCTGTTCGACGCCCTACAGCGCAAGGCAGTGGACGAGGTGGCCGAGCTCACCGAAGACCTGCCCCGCGAACTGGCCTCCATGCTCCGCTCGCTGGCCGAACTCTGCGGTGGTCGTGAGGTTCTGGACTTGGCTCAGGGGGTGCTGATGGATGCCCCGGAAGACGTCCACCGCGCGCTGGATGAGCTGATTGCCATCGCTGACGCGCTGGAACTGCGTTATCCGGAGTTGCCGCTGTACTTCGACCTGGGTGAGCTACGCGGTTACCACTATCACACCGGGGTGGTCTTCGCCGCCTTCGTGCCGGGCGTTGGGCAGTCCATTGCTCAAGGCGGGCGCTATGACGACATCGGCGCCGACTTCGGTCGTGCCCGTCCCGCCACCGGTTTCTCCACCGACCTGAAGACCCTTGTGACCTTGGGCAGCATGTCGTTGGAGCAAGAAATTTCCGGTATCTGGGCGCCAGACAGCCATGACCCGTACCTGTGGTACGAGGTCAAGCGCCTCCGCGCTGATGGTCAGCGTGTGGTGCAGGCGTTGCCGGGCCAGGAAGCGGCGAGCGCGCAGGAAGCCGGCTGCGACCGCCAGCTCGTTTTGAGTGCTGGGCGCTGGCAGGTGGAGTCGCTTTCCTAGGAAGTGGTTTCAGGGTCGGTGCAGAACTGCCGGCCATTAACGAGTTTCCGTGTTTTCCGCCGGCAGCTGCCGGCATCGAGCTTCTGCGAAGAGGACAAGTGTTATGGGTAAGAATGTCGTAGTCCTGGGCACCCAGTGGGGTGATGAGGGTAAGGGCAAGATCGTCGATCTGCTGACCGACCAGGCTGCCGCCGTAGTGCGTTACCAGGGCGGCCACAACGCTGGCCACACCTTGGTGATCGACGGCGAGAAGACCGTGCTGCACCTGATCCCGTCCGGCATCCTGCGCGAGAATGTCGAGTGCCTGATCGGCAACGGCGTAGTCGTTGCGCCCGATGCTTTGATGCGTGAAATCACCAAGCTGGAAGAGAAAGGTGTGCCGGTGCGTGAGCGCCTGCGCATCAGTCCGGCTTGCACCCTGATCCTGCCGTACCACGTGGCCTTGGACCAGGCTCGCGAGAAGGCTCGCGGCGACGCCAAGATCGGCACCACCGGTCGCGGTATCGGCCCGGCGTACGAAGACAAGGTCGCTCGTCGCGGCCTGCGCATTGGCGACCTGTTCCACCGTGAGCGCTTTGCGGCCAAGCTGGGCGAGCTGCTGGACTACCACAACTTCGTCCTGCAGCACTATTACAAGGAGCCGGCGGTCGACTTCCAGAAGACCCTGGACGAGGCCCTGGCCTACGCTGAGCTGCTCAAGCCGATGATGATCGACGTCGCTGCACGCCTGCACCAGCTGCGCAAGCAAGGCGCCTACATCATGTTCGAAGGCGCTCAGGGCTCGCTGCTGGACATCGACCACGGCACCTATCCGTACGTCACCAGCTCCAACACCACTGCTGGCGGCACCGCCACCGGTTCCGGCTTTGGTCCGCTGTACCTCGACTACATCCTCGGTATCACCAAGGCCTACACCACTCGTGTGGGTTCTGGCCCGTTCCCGACCGAGCTGTTCGACGAGACCGGCGCATTCCTGGCCAAGCGTGGTCACGAGTTCGGCTCCACTACTGGTCGTGCCCGCCGCTGCGGCTGGTTCGATGCAGTGATCCTGCGTCGCGCTATCGAAATCAACAGCATCTCGGGTCTGTGCCTGACCAAGCTGGACGTGCTGGACGGCCTGGAAACCATCCGTATCTGCACGGGCTACAAGGACCTGAACGGTGAGGTTCTGGTGGACGCGCCGACCGATGCCGACAGCTACATCGGCCTGCAGCCGGTCTACGAAGAGCTGCCGGGTTGGAGCGAATCCACCGTCGGCGCCAAGAGCCTGGAAGAACTGCCAGCCAATGCCCGCGCCTACATCAAGCGTGTGGAAGAGCTGGTGGGGGCGCCCATCGACATCATCTCCACCGGTCCCGACCGTAACGAGACTATTGTCCTGCGCCACCCCTACGCCTGAGTCTCCTGACTCCCCCGAAGGGCCGCCATGTGCGGCCCTTCGTCGTTTCGGTGACCGCGAATGTCGCGCTACCGGTCGGCACGTACCTTGCTGGCACTTTATAAATCCAGGTTGTCGCCGTTATAGCGGTAACGGTCGTAAAGGAGTCACAAGTCGTGTCAGCCATCCTGTCGTTGTTGCAAAGCCGATTGCTTCGTCCGGTCTTCATTGCTCTGGGCATTGCCCTGCTGGTGCAGGTGCTGGTGGCCGTTGCCCTTACGCGGGGCACCGTGAACTCTCTGGTGGATGAACTGGGCGCGCGCCTGGGTGGGGACACCCAGCGCCTGACGGGGGATCTCGAACAGGCCGGACAAGAAGTTTCCGGTAGCCTGAGCGCTCTCTCCGCCAAGACCCGTGAGCGCCTGGGGGCTGCCTTGAGTGGGCGACTCCAGCAGGAGCAGGGGCAGTTGCGCCAGACTCTGGAGCAGAGCCTTAAGGAGTCGGCCAACGACCTCGCCCAATTGCTTGCGGCTGTGGCTCCTCGGGCCATGTGGGACAACGATGTGCCCACCCTCTCCGAGTTCGCCCGTAGAGCTCAGCGCAATCCCAATGTGCTCTTCGTTGTCTACGATGATGCCAATGGTCAGCACCTGACGCGTTACCTCAATCGCGAGAACCCGCAGATCAAGGCGCTGCTGGCCAAGGGGCAGGGCGATCGTGCGTTGGACAAGGTGTTGAGTGCGGCGGCGAGCGATTCTTCCGTCTACCTGGTGGAGGCGCCCATCAGTCCCAATGGTGTCGAGATCGGCAAAGTCCGCATGGGCGTCTCGACCGCGGCGGTGGAAGAGCAGTTGAAGGCGCTGGACCAGCGATTCGCCGCTCTGATCGCAAGCGGCGGTGAACTGGTGAGTGAGAGTCTCTCTGGTGCTGCCAGCGAGAGCAGTGCGGTCCTGACTGCTCGCCTGCAGTCGGCTCGCGAAGCTGCCGGCAGCATGAGTGTGGGCACACGCCAGGCGGTGGAGTCAGCGGCGGCTGAGTTGCGTTGGCGTATCGGCCTGGGCCTGGCGTTGGTCGGCCTCGGCGTCCTGCTGGTGCTGGCCGTGGTGCTGGGGCGCCGTGTGGTAGTGCGACTTCGTTTGCTGATCAATGCCTTGAACGATCTGGCTGCGGGCGAGGGCGACCTGACGCGTCGCGTCAAGCTCGACAGTCGCGATGAGGTTGGTGAGATGGCCACTGCGGTAAACCGTTTTGTCGACAAGTTGCAGCCCATAGTTCGTGAGGCGGGTGATGTGGCGCAGCGCACTGGGGTGGAGATCCGGGCGCTGTCCGAGCGCAGCCAGTCGGCCGAGGCCGCTGCACACCGTCAGCGCAGCGAGGTGGAGGGCAGCCTGAGTGCGCTGGCCGGGATGGCGGCGGAAGCCCAGGCCGAGAGCCAGGCGATGCAGGATGCCTTGCGCCAGGTGGGCGAGATCCGTCAGGCGGCCCAGGACAACGCAGCCATCGCGCGCAAGGTTGGAGGCTTGATCGAGAACCTGGAGGCGCGCGTGCAGAACGGTTCCGAAGTAATCGAGCGACTGGCGCGGCAGAGTCAGCAGATAGAAATGGTGCTGTCGGTGATTCATGGCATTGCCGAACAGACCAACCTGCTAGCGCTGAACGCGGCGATCGAGGCGGCGAGGGCGGGAGAAAGTGGGCGTGGTTTTGCCGTCGTCGCCGATGAGGTGAGGGCGCTGGCCAGCAAAACTCAGCAGTCCACGGGCGATATCCAGGAGCACATCGTGGCTCTGCAGACGGGGGCGCGTGAGGCGGTGTCGGCGATTTCCCAGGCGCGTGAGCGTGCGGTAGAGGGGTTGGAGGCGTTACGTGACAGCGAGCGCCTGCAGCAGAGCGTGCAGCAGGCCGTGGAGCAGGTGCATGGTGCAGTGCAGGCGGCTGCTCGTGCGGCGGAGCACCAAGCGACGGGGGCCGATGGCGTGCGTGGGCGGGTCGATGTCATCCATATCGAGGCGAGCCGGGCCGCCGAAGCGGTGGCGGCGACTGCCAGCAGCGGGCGTGTGCTCGCTGGTTTGGCTGATCAGCTGAAGGCCAGCCTGGGTCAGTTCAAGGCGTAATAGGGGTGGTCGGAGGGGGCGAGGCGCAGGCTTGGCCCCGAATCTGGCGGTAGTTGCGGAATTCCTGGAAGCCAGAAAGCACAAAGCCGAGCATAGCTCGGCTTTGTTGAAGAGTGGTGCCCAGGAGAAGACTCGAACTTCCACGGTGTTGCCACCGCTAGGACCTGAACCTAGTGCGTCTACCAATTCCGCCACCTGGGCACATTGCGATGATTGCTCATCGACTTATACGGTGTTCATCGTTGAACGACACGGAACCGTACAGTCCGTTAAATGCGAAACCGAGCATTGCGGCTCGGTTTTTGAAAATGGTGCCCAGGAGAAGACTCGAACTTCCACGGTGTTGCCACCGCTAGGACCTGAACCTAGTGCGTCTACCAATTCCGCCACCTGGGCACTTCAGGATGCGATGATCGCTCATCTGCTTCCTTCACAACGTCTCAGCGACGCTGTGGGCGCGAACTATACGAGCCGACTTTTGTGTTGTAAACCCCTGAGCGCGAAAAAAATTATTCTTCGGACTAAGCTGACCGACAATCGGAATTCGCGCTTCAATAAGACACATGGCAAATACATCTATGGATAAAAAGGTGATCACCCCCTGATGGCCGATTGGCAGAACCTCGACCCCGAGGCCGCTCGTGAGGCGGAAAAATACGAGAATCCCATCCCCAGCCGCGAATTGATCCTGCAGCGCCTCGACGATCGCGGCGCCCCGGCCAGTCGGGAGCAACTGGTGGAGGAGTTCGGCCTGACCACCGATGAGCAGCTCGAAGCGCTGCGTCGTCGACTTCGCGCCATGGAGCGCGATGGACAGCTTATCTATACCCGCCGCGGGACCTATGCACCGGTGGACAAGCTCGACCTGATCTGTGGTCGCATCAGTGGTCACCGCGATGGTTTTGGCTTCCTCATTCCTGACGACGCTTCCGAAGACCTCTTCCTCAGCCCCGCGCAGATGCGCCTGGTGTTCGATGGCGACCGTGCCCTGGCGCGGGTTTCCGGTGTTGACCGCCGTGGTCGCCGCGAAGGTGCCCTGGTGGAAGTGATCGCGCGCGCTCACGAAACCCTGGTCGGCCGCTTCTATGAAGAAAGTGGCATTGCCCGGGTGGTGGCCGACAATCCGAAGATCCAGCAGGAAGTCCTGGTGCCCCAAGGCAAGCAGGGCGCGGCCAAGCACGGCCAGTTCGTCCAGGTGAAGATCGATCAGTGGCCGAGCAGCTTCCGCCTGGCCCAGGGCGAAGTGGTCGAGGTGCTGGGCGAATATATGGCGCCGGGCATGGAGATCGAAGTCGCCCTGCGCAGCTATGACATCCCGCACGAATGGCCGGCCGCCGTGGTCAAGGAAGCGGCCAAGCTAAAGCCCGAAGTGGCCGAGAAGGATAAGGAAAAGCGTATCGATCTGCGCGACCTGCCTCTCGTCACCATCGACGGCGAAGACGCCCGTGACTTCGATGATGCCGTTTATGCCGAGACCCGCAAGGGCGGCGGCTGGCGCCTGGTTGTCGCCATTGCCGACGTTTCTCACTATGTAAAGGTGGGCTCGGCGCTGGATGAAGAAGCGACCAATCGTGGCAACTCGGTGTACTTCCCGGAGAAGGTCATCCCAATGTTGCCCGAGGTGCTTTCCAATGGCCTCTGCTCCCTGAATCCGCTGGTGGATCGCCTGGCGATGGTCTGCGACATGACCATTTCCCGCGCTGGCAAGCTGACCGGGTACGAGTTCTACGAGGCGGTCATCCACTCCCATGCACGGCTCACCTATACGAAGGTCAGCCAGTTCCTGGAGACCCCGGAATCCGCCGAGGCTGAGCAGTTCGCCGAGCAGTTGCCGCATCTCGTCAAGCCGCTTCAGCAGCTCTACAAGCTCTACAAGGTACTGTTGGCGCAACGTCAGGTGCGTGGGGCCATCGACTTCGAAACCCAGGAAACCCGCATTGTCTTCAGCGCCGACCGCAAGATCTCCGAGATCCTGCCGACCCAGCGCAATGACGCGCACAAGCTGATCGAGGAGTGCATGTTGTGCGCCAACGTGGCCACGGCGCGCTTTCTCATGCAGCACGAGATTCCGGCGCTCTATCGCGTCCATGACGGTCCGCCGAGCGAGCGCCTGGACAAGTTGCGGCAATTCCTCGCCGAACTGGGGCTGTCCCTCAACCGCGGCAAGGACGAGCCGACGCCGAGCGACTACCAGGCGCTGCTCGAGAAGATTCGCGAGCGTCCCGACTATCACCTGATCCAGACGGTGATGTTGCGCTCACTCAGTCAGGCCGTGTATAGCCCGGACAACGAGGGGCACTTCGGCCTCAACTACGACGCCTACACCCACTTCACGTCGCCCATCCGGCGCTACCCGGACCTGCTGGTGCATCGCGCCATTCGCAGCCTGATCCGCTCCAAGCGCGAGAGCGTGCATGTGCAGCGGGCCGGTGCGCCGAGCATGCCCAAGGCGCGTATCTACCCCTACGACGAAGTGCGCCTGGTCCAGCTCGGCGAGCAATGCTCGATGACCGAGCGGCGTGCCGACGAGGCGACGCGCGATGTCACCAACTGGCTCAAGTGCGAGTACATGCGTGATCGCGTGGGCGAGACGTTCCCCGGCGTGATATCGGCGGTGACTGGCTTCGGCATCTTCGTCGAGCTGATCGACATCTATGTCGAGGGCCTGGTGCACGTGACCGCCCTGCCGGGGGACTACTACCACTTCGATCCCATCCATCATCGCCTGTCCGGCGAGCGTTCTGGCCGCAGCTTCCGTCTGGGTGACGAGGTGGAAGTGGTGGTCGCGCGGGTCGACCTGGATGAGCGCAAGATCGATTTCGAACTCTCCGACAACGTCCTCACCGTACCGGTCGGCCGCAAGAATCGTGGCACCGACAAATCCGCCCCGGTCAAAGGCAAGGCCAAGGCTGCAGAGCCCAAGGTCGGCAAGGGTCGCAGTCGAGGTGCTAAGGGTGCTGCTCGCCACGCCCAGCGGGACACTCCCCAGCAGGAACCGAGGGCGGCCGTGGCGTCGCGTCGCCAGCGAACCGGCAAGGTGCAGGCGCTGCCGGCGGTTCCGCCGGAAATGCTCGCCCAGGCTGAGGAAATGCTTGGCAATACCGATGTGGACAAGAGCAGGGCCATGAAACAGGCGCTGCTCAGCGAGGCCCGTCAGGGTGCCAAGGCCAGTAAAGGTACGCGCCCCGCGCAGAAGGCCTTGGAAAAACCAGGCAATGGCGCAGCCAAGGCTGAACCCAGGCCGCCGAAGAAGAAAGCCAAGGCGGCGAAGGCCAAGGCCGCCAGCAAACCCACGAAACACCGCAAAGGTCCGCCAAAACCCAAGGCGCCTGGTAGCAAGGTCAAGAAATGAGTCAGTTGGAAAAGGTCTACGGAGTACACGCCGTGGAGGCGCTGCTGCGCCATCACCCCAAACGCGTCAAGCAGCTTTGGCTCGCGGAAAGCCGGCATGATCCGCGGGTCCAGGTTCTTCTCGACCTGGCAGGGCAGCATCGCATCGCGGTTGGCCACAAGGATCGGCACGAACTGGACGAGTGGGCCGAAGGCGTCCATCAGGGCGTGGTGGCCGAAGTCAGCCCCAGCCAGGTCTGGGGCGAGAACATGCTCGACGAACTGCTTGAGCGCACCCCGGGCGCGCCCTTGCTGCTGGCCCTGGATGGTGTCACCGATCCGCACAACCTCGGTGCCTGTCTGCGCACCGCCGATGCAGCCGGCGTGCTGGCGGTGATCGTGCCGAAAGACAAGTCCGCCACCCTCAACGCTACGGTGCGCAAGGTCGCCTGCGGCGCGGCGGAAGTCATGCCGCTGGTGGCGGTGACCAACCTGTCACGTACCCTCGAGAAGCTGCAGAAGAAGGGGTTGTGGGTGGTTGGCACTGCCGGTGAAGCGGAGCAGGAAGTCTATGAGCAGGACATGACCGGGCCGACGGTGCTGGTCATGGGCGCGGAAGGCAAGGGCATGCGCCGCCTGACCCGCGAGCATTGCGATTACCTGGTCAAGCTGCCCATGGCCGGCAGCGTGAGCAGCCTCAACGTCTCTGTCGCCACCGGCGTCTGCCTGTTCGAGGCAGTACGTCAGCGCCGCACCCGCGCCTGATGCAGGCTTGCCCCGGGCAGCGTCGCCGCTGTCCGGGGCTGTTCAAAGTTTCGCCAATTTACCTTGCGCGGCATTCAGCCCTTCTCTAGAATGTCGCCCCTTGCCGTGGGGGCAGGCTTGCGCACGTCCCCGGCCCGGCAAGCCCAAACGAGATATTCACTCCTTGCCTGACCACGATGTTGGCAGGCTACAACCCGTAAGGAGCATTTATGCGTCATTACGAAATCATCTTCCTGGTTCACCCGGACCAGAGCGAGCAGGTTGGCGGCATGGTTGAGCGCTACACCAAGCTCATCGAAGAAGACGGTGGCAAGGTTCACCGCCTGGAAGACTGGGGCCGTCGTCAGCTGGCCTACGCCATCAACAACGTTCACAAGGCTCACTACGTGATGCTGAACGTTGAGTGCAGCGGCAAAGCCCTCGCCGAGCTGGAAGACAACTTCCGCTACAACGACGCCGTCATCCGTAACCTGGTCATCCGTCGCGACGAAGCCATCACTGGCCAGTCCGAGATGCTCAAGGCCGAGGAAAACCGCAACGAGCGCCGTGAGCGCCGTGAGCGCGTTGAGACTGACGCTGTCGCCGAAGGCGAAGACAGCGACAACGCTGACGAGTAATCCACGGATCTATTGAGGAGCCAAGTTCATGGCACGTTTCTTCCGTCGTCGTAAGTTCTGCCGTTTCACCGCTGAAGGCGTGAAAGAGATCGACTTCAAGGATCTCAACACCCTGAAGGCATACGTCTCCGAAACCGGCAAGATCGTTCCGAGCCGTATCACCGGCACCAAAGCCAAGTATCAGCGTCAGCTGGCTACCGCTATCAAGCGCGCCCGCTACCTGGCCCTGCTGCCCTACACCGACAGCCACGGCCGTTGATCTCGGTCGGTCGACCTAGGTAAGGGATAGATCGCAATGCGCGCTCTGGCGGAATTCATCATGCGCGGCCGTGTGCAGGCCACCCTCGTGGTGGCGGGTGCAGCGGCACTGCCCCTGATGTTCTGGCTGAGCGCAGCCGCAGGTTGCCTGGTGCTGCTGCGGCGTGGTGTGAACGATGCTCTCGGCATCATTGCCTGGGCCTTGCTGCCAGCTCTTGGCTGGTGGTACTTCGGCGAACCGCGCACCTTGATGGTGCTGGTCGGTGCGTTGGGGTTGGCCTTGGTACTGCGTTCCAGCGTGTCCTGGACGCGGGTGCTGATGATCAGCGTGGCGCTTGGTCTGTTGTACGGCCTGGTGCTGGGCGCGGTGTTCCGCGAACCCATTGCCGCCATGGCGGGTGAGCTGCAGAAGCTCATGCCGCAGGTGATGGGTGGCGTCTATTCGCAATTGGCGGATGACGAGCGAGCGCGTCTCGGAGCCATGGTCGCGCCGGTCCTGACCGGCCTGATCGCTGCGCTGCTGCAGCTGGTCAGCGTGCTGAGCCTGACGCTCGGCCGCTACTGGCAGGCAGCCTTGTACAACCCCGGTGGTTTCGGCAGCGAGTTTCGCGCACTGAAACTGCCGCCGGCACTGGCATTCGGCCTGCTGGCCGCCATGCTGCTGGGTCCGAACCTGGGCCTGGAGCTGGCGATGCTGACACCGATCTGCAGCGTGCCGCTGGCTTTTGCCGGCCTTGCCCTGGTGCATGGTCTGGCGAAGCAGGGTGGGCTGGCCGGTTTCTGGCTGGTAGGTCTGTACGTGTCGCTGTTGCTGTTCATGCAGTTGGTCTATCCGTTGCTGGTGGTTTTGGCCATCGTCGACAGTCTGATTGATTTTCGCGGTCGCAAGGCGCGCAAGAATGGTGCCGGTCCCGCGAACGGTGAAGGTTAAAAGTTAAGAGGTAAGACCCAAATGGAAGTCATCCTGCTGGAAAAAATCGCCAACCTGGGCAACCTGGGCGACAAGGTGAACGTAAAGGCCGGTTACGGCCGTAACTTCCTGCTGCCGAAAGGCAAGGCCACCGCTGCTACCGCTGCGAACGTTGCGGCGTTCGAAGCTCGCCGCGCTGAGCTGGAAAAGCAGGCTGCCGACAAGAAGGCTGCTGCCGAAGCCCGCGCTGCCCAGCTGTCCGAACTGGAAGTGACCATCACTGCCAGCGCCGGCGACGAAGGCAAGCTGTTCGGTTCCATCGGCACCCACGACATCGCTGACGCCCTGACCGCCGCTGGCGTTCCGGTTGCCAAGGCCGAAGTCCGCCTGCCGAACGGCACCATTCGCCAAGTTGGCGAGTACGACGTTGCTCTGCACCTGCACACCGACGTTGAAGCTGCGGTCAAGCTGATCGTGGTTGCCGGCTAAGCAAGCCGTCGAAGTGAGCTTGCACTCAGGTGCGAGCTCGCTAACATCGGGCACGTCATTGCGAAAGCGGTGACGTGCCCGATGTCTTTCCAGCCCGAGAATTTTCCGAGCCCATGAACGAAATCACTGTCCCGGAACAGTTCGACCTGCAAACCGCTGCTCTCAAGGTGCCGCCGCACTCCATCGAGGCCGAGCAGGCCGTCCTCGGGGGCCTGATGCTGGACAACAATGCCTGGGAGCGTGTGCTCGACCAGGTGTCCGACGGCGACTTCTATCGCCATGATCATCGGCTGATCTTCCGCGCCATCTTCAAGCTGGCCGAACGCAACATGCCGTTCGACGTGGTCACCCTGTCCGAACAGCTGGACAAGGAAGGCCAACTGTCACAGGTCGGCGGCCTGGCCTACCTCGGCGAACTGGCGAAGAACACCCCGTCCGTGGCCAACATCAAGGCCTATGCCCAGATCATTCGCGAGCGCGCCACCCTGCGCCAGCTGATCGGCATCAGCACGGACATCGCCGATAGCGCCTATTCGCCTCAGGGGCGGACCGGCGAAGAGATCCTCGACGAAGCCGAGCGGCTGATCTTCCAGATCGCCGAAGCGCGGCCCAAGACCGGCGGCCCGGTGGGCATCAATGACATCCTGGTCAAGGCCATCGACCGCATCGACGAGCTGTTCAACAACGGCGATGCCATCACCGGCCTGTCCACCGGTTTCAATGACCTGGACAATCTGACCAGCGGCCTGCAACCGGCCGACATGATCATCGTCGCCGGCCGTCCATCCATGGGTAAGACGACCTTCGCGATGAACCTGGTGGAAAACGCCCTGATGCGCAGTGACAAGGCGATCCTGGTGTATTCGCTGGAGATGCCCTCCGAATCCATCGTGATTCGTATGCTCGCGTCGCTCGGGCGCATCGACCAGACCAAAGTCCGTGCCGGCCGCCTGGACGATGACGATTGGCCGCGCCTGACTTCCGCAGTCAACCTGCTCAATGATCGCAAGCTGTTCATTGATGACACCGCCGGCATCTCGCCCTCCGAGATGCGCGCCCGTACCCGCCGTCTGGCACGCGAGCACGGCGAGATTGGCCTGATCATGGTCGACTACTTGCAGCTGATGCAGATTCCCGGTTCCAGTGGCGACAGCCGGGTGAACGAGATCTCCGAGATATCGCGCTCGCTCAAGGCTCTGGCCAAGGAGTTCAACTGTCCGGTGATCGCCTTGTCCCAGCTGAACCGGGGTCTTGAACAGCGTCCGAACAAACGCCCGATCAACTCCGACCTTCGCGAATCCGGTGCGATCGAGCAGGACGCCGACATCATCCTGTTCGTGTACCGGGATGAGGTGTACCACCCCGAGACCGAGTTCAAGGGGGTGGCCGAAATCATCATCGGCAAACAGCGTAACGGCCCGCTGGGTACCGCGCGACTGGCTTTCCTCGGCAAGTATTCTCGCTTCGAGAACCTCGCGCCGGGGGCCTATCAGTTCGAAGACGAATAAGCTGCAGGTCAATGAATGCGGGCGCCCAGGCGGTATGATGGGCGCCCGTTTTCGTTCATGAGCCCGTCTCAATGCGCCCGCTGATCGCTGCCATCGACCTTTCCGCCATTCGCCACAACTACTCCATTGCCAAGCGCTGTGCCCCAGGGCGGCAGGCCTTTGCGGTGGTCAAGGCGAATGCCTACGGCCATGGCGTGCGTGAAGTGGTCGCGAGCCTGCGCGGTGAAGCCGATGGCTTTGCTGTTGCCTGCCTGGAAGAAGCCGCCGAAGTGCGCGCCCTCGACGACGAAGCGCGGGTGCTGTTGCTGGAGGGCTGCTTCGAGCCGGCCGAGTATCACCTCGCCGCCCAGCTCGGGCTGGACATAGTTGTGCAAGGTCCCGAGCAGGCCGAGGCATTGCTCGCCGCCGCAATCGGGCGGCCGCTGAATGTCTGGCTGAAGCTGGACTCCGGCATGCACCGCCTGGGGTTCACCCCGGACGCGCTGCGTCACTGGCACGCTCGCCTGCGTGCTGCCGCCCAAGTGGCGGAGCTCAACCTGATCAGCCATTTCGCCTGCGCCGACCTGCGTGGCCATTCGCTCAACGAGGTTCAGCTGGAAGCCTTCCACGACCTGTTGGAGCTCGACTTCGACCAGCGCAGCCTGGCCAACTCTGCTGCGATTCTGACCATGCCCGCCTCCCATATGGACTGGCTGCGTCCCGGCATCATGCTCTACGGCGCCACGCCGCTGTCGGACCTCAGCGCCACCGAACTGGGCTTGAAACCTGCCATGAGCCTTAGCGCCCAGCTGATTGCCGTCCGTGAGATAGCTGTCGGGGAAACCGTGGGCTATGGCGCGACCTGGGAAGCTACCCGACCGTCGCGCATTGGCACCGTCAGCTGCGGCTATGCCGACGGTTATCCGCGTCACGCGCCTAGCGGCACGCCGGTGGTGGTCAATGGCCGTCGCGTGCCTCTGGTAGGGCGGGTGTCCATGGACATGCTGGCGGTGGATCTCAGCGAGTTGCCGGATGCACGTGTCGGTGACTCGGTGGAACTCTGGGGCGCGCAACTCTCGGTGGATGAGCTAGCCCAGGCCTGCGGCACCATCGGTTACGAGCTGCTGACCAAGGTCACCGCGCGCGTGCCGCGTCGTTACCTGGCCTGATCCCGCAATTTTGCAGGAGCGAATCCATTCGTGAAGGGCGGCGTGCCGCCCTGGTTGGTGCCTTGCTCGCGAAGCAGCCGCGAGGCGGTTCCGCTACAGCAATCCGCTGGGCGTCTTCAGTACATCCAGTTGCAGGCTCGTCTCACGGGACAACTCGCCATCTTCGCCGAACAGCACCATGCCTGAGCGGCCACGTGCCTTGACCTTGTACAGCGCCTGGTCAGCCGTCTGGTAGAGCCCAGCGAAATTCCTCGCATGCTGCGGGTAGAGCGCGATGCCGATACTGATGCTCACCGAAAGCTTTTCGGCGCCGTAGCACATCGGCGCTGCGAGCTCCTCCAGCAGGCGCTGGGCCAGTTTGCAGGCCTCGGCCTCGGCATCCGGCCCGCCGATCAGCACGGCGAACTCGTCACCGCCCAGGCGCGCTACCGCATCTCCGCCGCGGACGTGCTCGCGCAGGCGCCGACCGATGGTGCGTAGCATCTCGTCGCCGGCGTCATGACCGAATCGGTCATTGATGGGTTTGAAGTGGTCCAGGTCGATCAGCATCAGAGCGAGTTGCTCATCATGGCGCTTGGCGTTGGCCAGCGCCGACTCGGTGCGCTCGATCAGGTATCGGCGGTTTGGCAGGTCGGTCAGGGCATCGTGGAAGGCGGCATGTTCAAGGGCGCGTTCACGCTCGCTGAGGCGCTGGTTGGCGGCCGCCAGCTCTGCGGTGCGCGTAGTGACCGCTGCCTGCAGTTCATCGGCGCTGGCCTGCATTTGCGCGAGGCGTGCGGCTTTCTCGCGATCGGCCTGTTCGAGGGCTGCGGCGCGCTCTTGCTTGAGCATCTGGATGCGGTAGGCCAGGGCGAAGGAGAACAGGATCGACTCGGCCGCAACGGCAACCGGGAACATGTAGGCGGTGAAGTTGATCGGCTGGATCAGGCCGGCGGCGCGCATGACGAGCACGGCGGTGCTGATCAGCACGGTGCCATAGCCGACCAGGTAGAAGCGCGCTGGAATGAAGCCCTGGCGCCAGCGGACCACTGCGCTGATCAGCGCAGTGGGCACGGTCACGATGGGCGTGATGGCGATCAGCAGGGCGCCCTCGGCGCGGTAGCCGAAGACATTGATCAGGATGGCGAGCGCGTAGAGCACGCAGGCCACGTTGAACAGGCGATCGGCCCACCGCAGGCCGCGGCGGGTATAGAGCAGCTCCTGGGTGAACCGCATCACGAAGATGCCCCAGAGCGAGGGCAGGGTAATGCGGTCCAGCCAGATCGGCACCGGGTGGTCCGGCCAGAAGTATTGGAAACCGTGGCCGGTCATGCTGAGGATGAACACCAACGCCGAGGCGGTGGCCAGCACGTACCAGAGATAGGCCTTGTCGCGCAGTGCCGCGAGGATGAACAGGTTGTAGAGGAAAAGCGCCAGGATGACCCCGTAGACCAGTCCGAAACCGAGGTTTTCGGTGGACTTCAGCTCTTTCAGGTCATCCGCCTGCCAGATCTTGAGGGGAAAGGAGTTGCCGGCCGGATCGTAGCTGCGGAAGTACAGGGTCAGGGGCTGGGCACCAATTTCCGGCAGCTTGAACAGCATGCGGCGGTAGGAATAGTCGCGGGTCTCGGCGAATGGCAGGACCTCGCTGCTCTCCCGTTTGCTCCAGCCACCGTTGCCGTCCGGCAGGAACAGGCTGACCCGATAGACCGTGATGCCGGCGTTCTCCAGCCACCATTGCGCAGGGGCATCGCCGCTGCGGCTGAGTTGCACCCGCACCCACCACGTGCTGCGGCTCTGGCCTACGGTGGCGCGGCCATCGGCCGGAACGAAGCGCTGCTGCACCTCCGGCTTGGCCATATCCCGGATATCCAGCGTGCCGTCGGGGTCTTCCAGCAGGTCGATGGCCTCATTGAGCGTCGCGCCGCTGCTTTGGGGTGTCAGTTCAAAAGCTGCCTGGGCTGGCAAGCCAAGGCCCAGCCAACAAAGGAGCAGGAAGAGGGACAGGATCGGACGTCGCACCGCACACGCTCCTTGTAAGTTATTTACTACTGCGGCCTGGCGGTTTGTAGGTCGGCCGAAGTATAGCGACCCGGAGAATCTGTGATCACTTTGTACGCGATTTCCTACAGCCTTGCATTCAGGCTTTGAGGAAACCTAGCGTCAGCGTCGGATTTGCTCAAAATTTGTGCTATATTCCGCGCCCCGTAAAAAAGCCCGCTGGTCAAAAAATATGCAAGCTGCGAAGCCGCTGTTCGACTATCCGAAGTACTGGGCCGAGTGTTTCGGTCCTGCACCCTTCCTGCCTATGAGCCGGGAAGAGATGGATCAGCTCGGCTGGGACTCCTGCGACATCATCATCGTGACCGGCGACGCCTACGTCGACCACCCGTCCTTCGGCATGGCCATCATCGGCCGCCTGCTGGAGGCCCAGGGCTTCCGCGTGGGCATTATTGCCCAGCCGGACTGGCGCTCGAAGGACGACTTCATGAAGCTCGGTGAGCCGAACCTGTTCTTCGGCGTGGCGGCGGGCAACATGGACTCCATGATCAACCGCTACACCGCGGACCGGAAGATCCGCTCCGACGATGCCTATACCCCCGGTGGCGTTGCCGGTAAGCGCCCGGACCGTGCAAGCCTGGTGTACAGCCAGCGTTGCAAGGAAGCCTATACCCACGTGCCGGTTGTGCTGGGCGGCATCGAGGCGTCCCTGCGCCGCATCGCCCACTACGACTACTGGCAAGACAAGGTGCGCCGCTCCATCCTCATGGATGCCACCGCCGATATCCTGCTCTACGGCAACGCCGAACGGGCCGTGGTGGAAATCGCCCAGCGCCTGTCCTGGGGTGAAAGCATCGACAGCATCACCGATGTGCGCGGCACCGCCTTCATCCGCCGTGACACGCCGACGGACTGGTTCGAGATCGACTCCACTCGCATCGACCGCCCGGGCCAGATCGACAAGATCATCAACCCCTACGTCAACACTCAGGATCTGCAGGCCTGCGCGATTGAGCAGGAGAAGGGCCCGGTCGAGGACCCCAATGAGGCCAAGGTGGTGCAGTTGCTGCCCAACCCGCGCCTGACCCGCGACAAGACTGTGATCCGCCTGCCGTCCTTCGAGAAGGTACGCAACGACCCGGTGCTTTATGCCCACGCCAACCGCGTGCTGCACCTGGAGACCAACCCCGGCAACGCCCGCGCGCTGGTTCAGCGCCATGGCGACGTGGATGTGTGGTTCAACGCGCCGCCCATCCCGATGACGACCGAGGAAATGGACTACGTCTTCGGCATGCCCTACGCCCGCGTTCCGCACCCCGCATACGGCAAGGAGAAGATCCCGGCCTATGACATGATCCGCTTCTCGGTGAACATCATGCGCGGCTGCTTCGGTGGCTGTACGTTCTGCTCCATAACCGAGCACGAAGGCCGCATCATCCAGAACCGCTCGGAAGAGTCGATCATTCGCGAGATCGAGGAAATCCGTGACAAGGTGCCCGGCTTCACCGGCGTCATCTCCGACCTGGGTGGCCCGACCGCCAACATGTACCGGATTGCCTGCAAGAGCCCGGAGATCGAAAAGCACTGCCGCAAACCTTCGTGCGTGTGGCCGGGCATCTGCGAAAACCTCAATACCGACCACTCGGCGCTGATCCAGCTTTATCGATCCGCGCGTGCGCTGCCTGGCGTGAAGAAGATCCTCATCGCTTCCGGCCTGCGCTACGACCTGGCCGTGGAGTCGCCCGAGTACGTCAAGGAACTGGTGACCCACCACGTTGGCGGCTACCTGAAGATCGCCCCGGAACACACCGAGGAAGGGCCGCTGGGCAAGATGATGAAGCCCGGCATCGGTTCCTATGACCGCTTCAAGCAGATGTTCGAGAAGTACTCGAAGGAAGCGGGCAAGGAGCAGTACCTCATCCCGTACTTCATCGCCGCCCACCCCGGCACCACGGACGAGGACATGATGAACCTCGCCCTCTGGCTCAAGCGCAACGGCTTCCGCGCCGACCAGGTGCAGGCCTTCTACCCGTCGCCCATGGCCAGTGCTACCGCCATGTACCACTCGGGCAAAAACCCACTGCGCAAGGTCACGTACAAGAGCGAAGGCGTGAAAATCGTCAAGAGCGAGGAACAGCGCCGTTTGCACAAGGCCTTCCTGCGCTACCACGATCCGAAGAACTGGCCGATGCTGCGCGAGGCACTGGAGCGCATGGGCCGTGGCGACCTGATAGGCAATGGCAAGCACCAACTGATCCCGACCTACCAGCCGGCCACGGACGAGTACCACAGCGCCCGCCGCAAGAACTCCACGCCGGCCGGCAGCAACAAGGTCGGCAAGGTGCTCACCCAGCACACCGGCCTGCCGCCCCGCGCCAGCGATGGCAGCAAGCCCTGGGACAAACGCGAACAGGCCAAGGCAGCCGCTTTCGCTCGCAAGCAGGCCGAGAACAAGGCCGCGGCGTCCGAAAAGGGTGGCAAGAAGAAGCCCGCCAAGCGGCCAGTCGCGCCGCGCTGATGAAAACGCCAGCCTTCGCGCTGGCGTTTTCGTCTCTGCGCTCCTTGTAGGAGCGAGCTCTGCTCGCGAGGACCCTTACCGCGAAGTTCGCGAGCTTGCTCCTACGTCGTCTGTCGGGTTCTTCCTACAAGATATTGTTTGGCACTATAGTGCCAAAATCATAAGAAGAACCCGGTACTGCCCATGCGCCCATTCTCCCTCCTGGCCCTTGCCATCCTGCTCGCCGGCTGTGGCGACCAGGCCGACTCCCCCGTTACTCACGCTGACTTCCAGAGGGACCTGCAGGCCCGCCTGATCAAGGCCAAACCCGGCTCCGTCATCGAAATTCCCGCCGGCAAATGGCAACTGGATCGTGGCCTGAGCCTCAAGGTCAGTGGCGTGACGCTCAAGGGGGCCGGAATGGACAAGACCATTCTCAGCTTCAAGGGCCAGAAGGCTGGTGCCGAAGGGCTGCTGGTGGACGCCTCGGACTTCACCATCGAAGACCTCGCACTGGAGGACAGCAAGGGTGACGCCCTCAAGGTGGTCGGTGGCAGGAACATCGTCATTCGCAATGTTCGCACCGAGTGGACCAACGGCCCGGCCACCGAGAATGGCGCCTACGGCATCTACCCGGTGCAGACCGAAAACACCCTGATCGAAGGCGTGGTTGCCATCGGCGCATCGGATGCCGGCATCTACGTCGGTCAATCGCGCAACGTGGTGGTACGCAATAGCCGCGCCGAACGTAATGTCGCCGGCATCGAGATCGAGAACACCATTGGTGCCGACGTCTATGACAACGTCGCCACGGGCAATACCGGCGGCATCCTGGTGTTCAACATGCCCAACCTTCAGCAGCCTGGGCATGGCACGCGCATCTATCGCAACCAGGTCGAGGGCAACAACCACGACAACTTCGGCCACAAGGGCACACCGGTGGCCAGCGTGCCCGCTGGCTCCGGCGTGGTAATCAACTCCAACGACGATGTGGAAATCTTCGACAACGACATCGGCAACCATCGCACCGCCAACGTCATCGTCAGCAGCTACTTCAGCACCGGCTACAGCGACCTCTCTACCACCAGCGACTTCGACCCCTACCCGGAGCGCATCGCTATCCACGGCAATCGCTTCGGGCCCGGCGGCGACAGCCCCGACCACCTCGAACTGAAAGCCCTCAAGGTCGCCAAGTTCGGTCTCAATGGCCGCCTGCCAGACATCCTCTGGGACGGTTACGTGAACCCGGCGCGGCTGGTGGATGGCAAGTTGCCGGTGGAGTTGGGCATCTGCGTCGACAACGGCGCAGCAACCCTGGTCAACGTCGACGGGCCCAACAACTTCAAAAACATCAGCACCGACATGGCCAACCACCGCTGCACGCTGCCACCGCTGCCGGAAGTGATCCTCGCCGCGGCGGGGCAGGGGGCATGAGGGCAGCGCTGTGTCTGGCGTTCCTGCTGCTGTCCGGCTGTGGCCAGCAGCAGGAGCCGCTTTACCTGCCCGACGGCGAGAGCTACCCGGAAAAGCTCAGTGGCTGGGGCATGCTGCAACGCGCCGATGGCCAGCTGCAGCCCGCAGCAGAGGCGCTGGCCTACGACCTGAATACGCCGCTGTTCAGCGACTACGCCCACAAGTTGCGCACCTTATGGCTGCCGCCGGGCCAGGCCGCCCGCTATGGCGAGCAGCATCTCGAATTCCCCGTCGGCACGGTGCTGACCAAGACGTTCTACTACCCGAAGGATGAGCAGGGCCGCCTGCTGAAGAACACCCGCGATGATCGCGATCCGGTCAAGGGGCTGGACCTGGCCACGGTGTGGCTGGTGGAAACCCGTGTTTTGCTGCGCCAGCAGCAGGGTTGGGTAGCGCTCCCCTATGTCTGGGATGAGGCGCAGAGGGAGGCGAACCTGGAGTGGGCCGGTGCCAGCACTGCGCTTGAACTGCGCGATGAGCAGGGCGGTTCACTGCAGGTGGACTACCAGGTTCCCGACGCCAACCAGTGCGCCGGCTGTCATGAGGAAAACCACGGTGAAGGCCTGCGGCCCCTGGGACCGAAAGCGCGCCATCTGAATCGCGACCTGGCCTATCCGGAGGCTGTGGAAAACCAGCTGCAACACTGGCAGCGCAAGGGCTTGCTCCAGGGACTGCCAGCGTCGGAGAGCATTCCGCGCAATGCCCTGGCCAGCGCTCCCCGTGAAGGGGAGGACCTGGAGAGGCAGGCGCGCAGCTACCTCGATATCAATTGCGCCCACTGCCATAACCCCAAGGGGCCGGCGCGCACTTCTGGCCTCTACCTCGATCCCGCCACACCGCTCGGCATTCCCTATGGGCTCTGCAAGCAGCCTGTCGCGGCCGGCAAAGGCTCTGGCGACCGACTGGTGGATATCCACCCTGGCCAGCCGGACGCCTCGGTGCTGATCTACCGTGTCGAGAGCACCGACCCCAGCGTGATGATGCCGGAGCTGGGACGTTCCACTGCCCATGGGGAAGGGGTGGAGCTGCTGAGGCGCTGGATAGCCGGTTTACCGGGAGGGTGCTGAGCGGGGGCGTTTTCCCCTGTAGGGGGGAGCTCATTCGCCAAGCAGTCCGAAGGGCTGCCCGTGGGTGCCGATTGGAGGCAGCTGCGCCGCCCTTGGCGAATGAATTCGCCCCTACAAAGAGCATGTAGCCGCGTTCACCTGGATGTAGTCGCTTATACCCAATCGGCCTAAGCAGTCTGATGCGAATTCCCTTCTCCTTCATCTTCGGCCGCTAGGCTTGAATCTCACCTGTTGGCCCGCCGCGAACCATTTTTGTGCGGCCGGGTCATCCAGGTGCGAAGGTGGCCCTTTTCCGGTGCTCGGAAGGGCCGAAAACCGTTGGTTCGGGGGCTGGCACAAGTCTTGCGCGACTCCCGCTATCGCCCAGGCTCGCAGGAGGCACGCCGTGTCGATTCATGTCGCACTGCATCACGTCACCCACTATCGCTACGATCGTGCGGTCAATCTCGGCCCGCAGATCATCCGCTTGCGGCCGGCGCCCCACAGCCGCTCGCGCATCCTCGGCTATTCGTTGAAAGTGGCGCCGGGCAAGCATTTCATCAACTGGCAGCAAGACCCCCAGGGCAACTACCTGGCGCGCCTGGTGTTCCCGGAAAAGACCCGCGAACTGAAAGTGGAAGTGGACCTGGTCGCCGAAATGGCGGTGTTCAATCCCTTCGACTTCTTCCTTGAGCCCTACGCCGAGCAGATTCCCTTCAGCTACACGGCCGATGACCGGCGTGAGCTGGCGCCCTACCTCAGTTGCCTGCCCGCCACCCCGCTATTCGCTGACTACCTGGCACGCATCGATCTCACCCCGAAGGGCAGTGTCGACTTCCTGGTGGCGATCAACCAGCAGCTTTCCAGGGACATCCGCTACCTGATCCGCATGGAGCCGGGGGTGCAGGCGCCGGAGGAAAGCCTGGCGAAGGCTTCCGGCTCCTGTCGCGATTCCGCCTGGCTGCTGGTGCAGCTGCTGCGCCACCTGGGCCTGGCCGCACGCTTCGTCTCCGGCTACCTGATCCAGCTCACCGCCGACCAGAAGTCCCTCGACGGCCCAAGCGGTACGGAGGTCGACTTCACCGACCTGCACGCCTGGTGCGAGGTTTACCTACCGGGTGCCGGCTGGGTCGGCCTGGACCCCACCTCTGGCTTGTTCGCTGGTGAAGGCCATATACCGCTGGCCTGCAGCCCGGAGCCGACCTCCGCAGCGCCAATCAGCGGTGGCGTGGATGAGTGCGAGTGCGAGTTTTCCCACGACATGCGCATCGAACGGGTCTGGGAAGCGCCTCGGGTGACCAAGCCCTACAGCGATGAACAGTGGCAGTCCATCCGTGAGCTTGGCGCGCGCATCGACGCCGACCTCGCCGCGGGCGACGTGCGCCTGACCATGGGCGGCGAGCCCACCTTCATCGCCATCGACTACCCCGACGATCCGGAGTGGAACACGGCTGCACTGGGGACCAACAAGCGCCGCCTGGCCGCCGAACTGTTCCACCGCCTGCGCAGGCACTATGCGCCGAGCGGCCTGGTGCACTTCGGCCAGGGGAAGTGGTACCCCGGCGAGCAACTACCGCGCTGGTCGCTGAACTGCTTCTGGCGCAAGGACGGCGAGCCCATCTGGCAGAACCCGACGCTCTACGCCGATGAAAGCCGCGACTATGGCGCAGATGCCCATATCGCGGCTCGATTCCTCCGTCGGGTAGCCAATCGGTTGGGCGTGTCGGGAGACAACCAGTTCCCGGCCTTCGAGGACTGGTTCTACTACCTCTGGCGCGAGCGTAAGCTGCCCGGCAACGTCACCCCGGAAGATTCCCGCTTGGCCGACCCGCTGGAGCGCGAGCGTCTGCGCCGGGTGTTCGAACGCGGCCTGGGTGAAGTCGTCGGGCAAGTGCTGCCGCTGGCGCGGAGCGCCGCCGGAGATGCCTGGGAAAGTGGCCGCTGGTTCCTGCGCGACGAGCACTGCCGCCTGATTCCCGGCGATTCCGCCATGGGCTATCGCCTGCCGCTGGATTCCCAGCCCTGGGTCAGCGAGGCGGACTATCCCTACGTGAATCCGGCCGATCCCGGCCAGCAGTTCCCGCCGCTGCGCCGCGCCGCGCTGATCCGCCAGCAATTGCGTGACGACGTGTCGGCTGCCCATGGCGACGCTCGCGAACCGCACCTGCATCAGTCCGCCGCTGGCATCACTCGCACCGCCCTTTGCGCCGAACCCCGCGAAGGTCGTCTCTACCTGTTCATGCCACCGCTTTCCGAGCTGGAGTCCTACCTGGAGCTGGTGGCCGCCATCGAAGCCACGGCCGGTGAGCTGAATTGCCCGGTGCTGCTGGAAGGCTACGAGCCACCCGGCGACCCACGCCTGACCAACTTCCGCGTCACCCCCGATCCGGGCGTGATCGAAGTGAATATCCACCCCTCGGCCAACTGGGACGAGCTGGTGGAACGCACCGAATTCCTCTACGAGGCGGCCCGCCAGAGCCGGTTGTCCAGTGAGAAGTTCATGGTCGATGGACGCCACGTCGGCACCGGCGGTGGCAACCACTTCGTCCTCGGTGGCGCCACGCCAGCGGATTCTCCCTTCCTGCGCCGTCCGGACCTGCTGCGCAGCCTGATCAGCTACTGGCACAACCACCCTTCGCTGTCCTACCTGTTCTCCGGCCTGTTCATCGGCCCGACCTCGCAGGCGCCGCGAGTGGACGAGGCACGCAACGACGCCCTCTACGAACTGGAAATCGCCTTCGCCCAGATGCCCCAGCCCGGAACCGACTGCCCGCCCTGGCTGGTGGACCGGCTGCTGCGCAATCTGTTGGTGGATGTCTCCGGCAATACACACCGCGCGGAATTCTGCATCGACAAGCTCTATTCGCCGGACAGCAGCAGCGGACGCTTGGGCCTGCTGGAGCTGCGTGCCTTCGAAATGCCGCCCCATGCGCGTATGAGCCTGGCTCAGCAGCTGCTGTTGCGCGGGATGGTGGCGCGTTTCTGGAACGATCCTTATCAGCCACCGAAGCTGGTGCGCTGGGGCACTGAGCTGCATGACCGCTTCCTGCTGCCGCACTTTGTCCAGCAGGATTTCGAGGACGTGGTCCACGAGTTCAACGCCGCCGGCTATCCACTGCGCAGCGAATGGTTCGCCCCGCACTTCGAGTTCCGCTTCCCCAAGTACGGCGACTACCAGGTCAAGGGGATCGACCTCGAGCTGCGCCAGGCGCTGGAGCCCTGGCACGTACTGGGCGAGGAGGGCTCCGCCGGCAGCACCGTGCGCTATGTGGATTCGTCACTGGAGCGGGTGCAGGTCAAGGTCAGCGGCATGGCGCCGGATCGCTACGTGCTGACCTGCAATGGTGAGCCGGTACCGCTGCGGCCCACCGGGCGGGGCGGTGAGTTCGTCGCCGGCGTGCGCTACCGCGCGTGGCAGCCTGCCGCCTGCCTGCAACCGACCATCGGTGTGCAGGTGCCCCTGGTGTTCGATCTGGTGGATACCTGGATGCAGCGCTCCCTGGGCGGCTGCCAGTACCATGTTGCCCATCCGGGTGGGCGCAGCTACGACAGCTTCCCGGTGAACGCCTACGAGGCCGAAAGCCGGCGCCTTGTGCGCTTCTTCCGTCACGGACATACACCAGGCAAGCTGCAGGTCGGCCAACCTGTGCTCGATGACGAACTGCCGATGACCCTGGATTTGCGCCGCCCTTAGTTTCAGGCGGTATGTGCGTCGCCCCGGCCGACGGTACAGCGGCCGGGCGTCGCGCTGTCCGCTAAAGTTTCACTGCCGCCCATCTGCCGAGTCCCTTGATGTCCGAGCTGCTAGCCAACTATCCCCTGACCGCCACGGCCTACCACGAACTGCTGGATGCCGAGGGCCAGGTGCGTCCCCATTGGCAACGCCTTTTCCAGCAGATCGAGCGCAGCAGTCCGGCGCAGATGCAGCAGCGCCAGGAACTGCTGGCGCGGCAGATCCAGGAGAACGGCGTCACCTACAACGTGTACGCCGATCCCAAGGGCACCGACCGCCCATGGGAGCTGGACCTGTTGCCCAACCTGCTCTCGGCCGAGGAATGGCAGCCCATCGCCGCAGGCGTGGCCCAGCGTGCGCGCTTGCTCAATGCCGTGCTCGCTGACCTCTACGGCGGGCAGCACCTGCTGGCCGAAGGGCTGTTGCCCAGCGAGCTGGTCTATGGCCATCCCAACTTCCTCTGGCCCTGTCAGGGTGTGCAGCCGCCTGGCGGCATATTCCTGCACAGCTATGCGGTGGACCTCGCCCGGGATGCCGATGGCCGCTGGCATGTGCTGGCCGATCGCACCCAGGCGCCGTCCGGTGCCGGCTACGCGCTGGAAAACCGGCAAATCGTGTCCCGTGCACTGCCGGAGCTTTATCGCGACCTGCGCGTGCAATACCTCGCCGGCTACTTCCGCACCCTGCAAGAAACCTTGATCCGCCAGGCGCCCAGCGATGGGGAGACGCCGCTCGTGGTACTGCTCACCCCGGGGCGCTTCAATGAGACCTATTTCGAACACCTCTACCTGGCCCGCCAGCTTGGTTTCCCGTTGGTGGAGGGTCACGACCTGACGGTGCGCGACGCCACCCTCTACCTCAAGACGCTCGGCGGCCTGAAGCGCGTTCACGCCGTGTTGCGCCGCCTCGACGACGACTACTGCGATCCGCTGGAACTGCGCACTGATTCGGCCCTTGGGGTGCCGGGCCTGCTGGATGCGGTTCGCCAGGGGCGGGTGCTGGTGGCCAATGCCCTGGGCAGTGGCGTGCTGGAGTCTCCGGGTTTGCTGGGCTTCCTCCCGAAAGTCAGCCAGCGCCTGCTCGGCGAGGAGCTGCTGCTGCCAACCGTCGGCACCTGGTGGTGCGGCCAGGGGCAGGTGCTGAGCAAGTCCCCGGACGGCCTGGCTGGATTGGTGATCAAGCCGGCCTTTCCCAGCCAGAGCTTCGAACCGCTGTTCGGCCACGCGCTAGAAGACGGTGCGCTACTGGCGTTGCGCAAGCGCCTGCAGGCCCATCCCCACGCCTATGTCGCCCAGCGCATGGCGCAGCTTTCCCAGGCTCCGGTCTGGCAGGGCGATGAAGAAGGTGGCGAGCTGCACTCGCGGGCCATCGGTATGCGCGTGTTCGCCGTGGCAGGCGCAGACGGTAGCTACTGGGTGATGCCTGGAGGGTTGACGCGGGTGGCCTCGGAGGCCGATGCCGAAGTGGTATCCATGCAGCGCGGCGGTGCCAGCAAGGACACCTGGGTGCTGGCCGACCTGCCAGTGGTGGGCGAGCCGTTGCGGCCACGCACCATCGGCGCGCGCGACCTGATCCGTCAGGACCCCTATCTGCCGTCGCGGGTGGTGGAGAACCTCTACTGGTTCGGCCGCTACGGCGAGCGCTGCGACGATGGCGCGCGGCTGTTGCGGGTGGTGCTGTCGCGCTATGTGGACGCCGACGGCGACGAGCAGGCATTGCGCTCGGCACTACAACTGGCCGGCGCCATCGGCCTCGTGCCTGTCGGCAAGGAGCCCCTGGAGCAGCGCCTGCTGGCGGCTCTGCTGGACGACGAATGGCCGAGCAGCGTCAGTGCGAACCTGCGCCGCCTGCACTGGGCCGCGGCTCAGGTGCGTGGCCGGTTGTCGCGGGAGAACTGGCACGCGGTGCTGGAGCTGCACCGCGAGGCACAGGCCCTGGACCCGAAACGTACCGATCTCGGCGAGGCAATGGAGTTCCTCAATCGCCTGCTGATGTCCCTGGCGGCGCTGTCCGGCTTCGCCCTGGACGACATGACCCGTGACGATGGCTGGCGCTTCCTGATGATCGGCAGGCGTATCGAGCGGGTGCAGTTCTACGCCGACGCCATTGCCGGCTTCCTCGAAGGAGGCGCTTCCTGGGACCAGGGCGCCCTGGAGTGGTTGCTGGAGCTGGGCAACAGCACCATCACCTACCGTTCGCGCTACCTGGCATCGCCGCAGTTGATCCCGGTGCTCGACCTGCTCCTGCTGCATGACCAGAATCCCCATGCCCTGCGCTTCCAGCTGCAGGCGCTGGAACGTTCCCTCGGGCGCTTGCACCAGGAGTTCGGTGCGCCACAGGAACTGGTGCTGAGCGGGTTGATCGGGCGCCTGTTGGCTTTCGACCTGGCCACCCTCGAAGACCCTCTGTTCGGCAGCGAAAGCCTGGCCGAGGTGCTGGCCGGCCTGGCGGGACTGCTGCGGGACATCGCACAGAACGTCGGACAGGTCTCCGATCGTCTCGGATTGCGCTATTTTGCCCACGTCGACGACGTCAGCCAGCAAACGGTATCCACCTGATGCGCGCACAAGCCCAATCCATCGCCCCCGTGCAGAGCGCCCGCTACCAGGTGTTCCACGACACCCACTACCGCTATTCGGCGCCGGTGTCGCTGTCCCAGCAGCTGCTGCATCTCTGGCCGCGAGATTGCGCCTGGCAGCTGTGCGGCGGGCAGCAGCTGCTGATCGCCCCCGAGCCCACACTGCGCCAAGACCTCACTGACGTTTTCGGCAACCCGCTGACGCGCCTGGCCTTCGAGCGGCCCCATGACGAACTGCAGGTCAATGCCCGCCTGCAGATCGAAGTCCTGCCCCACGCGCCGCTGGACCTTGCCGCCTCGCCGGCCTGGGAGCATGTGCCGGCCGCTCTAAGCTTCACCGGCCGCGCCCTGTCGCCCATCGAGCTGGATGCCTGCCGCTATCGCGTCGAGTCGCCCTATGTGCGCATCAAGCGTCAATTCGCCGAGTTCGCTGCGGGCTGTTTTCCGGCTGGGCGACCCTTGCTGCAGGGCACGGCGGCGCTGATGGAGAAGATCTTCAGCGAATTCGCCTTCGATGCCGAAGCGACCCAGGTGGCGACGCCGCTGACCGAGGTGCTGGAGCGCCGTCGCGGGGTTTGCCAGGACTTCGCGCACCTGATGCTGGCCTGCCTGCGCTCCCGTGGGCTGGCGGCGCGCTACGTCAGTGGCTACCTGCTAACCCAGCCGCCGCCCGGCCAGCCCCGCCTGATCGGCGCAGACGCCTCGCACGCCTGGGTATCGGTCTACTGCCCGCGCAATGGCTGGGTGGACTTCGACCCCACCAACAACATCCTGCCCAACCTGGAGCACATCACCCTGGCATGGGGCCGCGACTTCTCCGATGTCTCGCCCTTGCGCGGTGTCATCCTCGGCGGTGGCAGCCACGACCCCGAAGTACGGGTCACCGTCATGCCCCTTTGGGAAATGGCCGTCTGAAACCCGCCTAGGTTGGTCCGAGCCCCGCGAGGCCCAACGTAGTGCTCCATCTCAGGCAGCGCATTGTTGGGTTTCCTACCTCTGCGGAACGCCGCCCGACCCAACCTGCGGGACTGTGCCGGGCGAGCACTTTGCCGGCGCCGTGCTAGCTTTTTCGGAGCCACTTCTCTCCTGCAAGGTGCTTTGCCATGGATGAAACAACCATCGTCAATGTGGGGACCGAGAAGGTCAGCGCGTTTATGACCACGGTCATGCAGTACGCCACTACCTTCGGCGTCAAGATTCTCGCGGCCATCGCCTTCTGGGTGGTCGGTCGCTGGCTCATCGGTTTTGCGGTTGGCCTGGTCCAGCGCTCCCTGGAACGACAGAAAGTGGACCCGACGGTGCTGCGCTATGTCGGCTCGTTCATCACCGTCACCCTGAACGTCCTCCTGGTGGTGGGCATCCTCGGCTTCTTCGGCATACAGACCACCAGCCTCGCGGCATTGATTGCGGCGGTCGGCCTGGCCATCGGCATGGCCTGGTCGGGGCTGCTGGCCAATCTGGCAGCAGGCGGTTTCATCATCGTCCTGCGGCCGTTCAAGGTGGGCGACATGATCAGCGCAGGCGGTGTGACCGGCACGGTGAAGGAGATCGGTCTGTTCGCAACCGCGATCAACACCCCGGACAACGTGATGACCCTGGTGGGCAACAACAAGATCTTCAGCGACAACATCCAGAACTTCAGCCACAACGAGTTCCGCCGGGTGGAGCTGAAAGCCCAGCTCTCCGGTGCTGCCGATTGGCAAGCTGCCGCAGCCGTTCTCAAGGCGCGCATCGCTGCCATCCCCAATGTGCTCACCGAGCCTCCGGTGGATGTGGAAATCCTCGAGTTCAACCTGGTGGGGCCGGTACTGGCGGTGCGGCCTTATTGCCACAACGACAACTACTGGCAGGTGTATTTCGATACCAACCGCACCATCAAGGAGGCCCTGGGCACGGACTTCCCTGCACCAATGCCGGCGCAGACCATCATCGTCCAGCAGCCGCAGGGATAACCACTTACTGCCCCCCCTCTCCCTTTGGGAGAGGGTTGGGGTGAGGCTAGTCAGATGGGCCGGAATCAGTCCTTGCGCAGGTGCAGGATCGGGAACGGCTTACCCGAACCATCCACTTCCGAGCGGTCGTACTGCACGAAACCCAGGCGCAGATAGAAACCCACGGCCTGCGGGTTCTGTTCGTTCACGTCGACGCTGCGTGCGCCCAGCGCCATCGCGCGCTCCATCAGTGCGCGGCCAATGCCCCGGCCATGCCGGGCTGGATCGACGAAGAGCATTTCCACCCTGTCCCCGACGCTGCCAATGAAGCCGGCGATCTGTCCGTCGGCACTGCGCAGACAGGCCAGCTGTACCGAGTCCAGGTAGGCGTCGCGCACCAGTGGCTTGAAGAACTGGATGTCGTCCTCGGTGAGAAAGTCATGGGTGGCGCGCACAGCGTCTTCCCAGATTTCGACCAGTCGCTGGCGGTCGGCCGGGGAAAGGGTGTTCAGGGTTTCGACTGCGATAACCATCCATGTCACCAGTGATGTTTGGCCCGGTTCCATCTGTAGAGCAGGCGGGCGAATATCTTGTAGGCGAGCTGTGCAAGGCCGTGGATCAACGGCAGGGAGAACAGTCGGGCTTTCCAGCGTTCCCCTGGCGAGTGGCGCCAGAGCACGATGAAGGCATCCACGCCCATGCGCTTGATGCCCTGCTCGTCCACAAGGTGCAGGCGCTCGCGGACGTATTCGAGGTTTTCGCCGATTTCGTCCACTGAACTGTTGTCCTGATGGACATCGGCCCATTCCACCTGGCAGGCGGTGGTCTTGCCTTTCTGGCCTTCGATTCCGGCCTTGCACACCGGGCACGCGCTGTTGAAGTAGACCTTGATCCGCTCTTCGCCTTCCATGGGCCGCTCCTGGCCGTGGGTTCGTCCCGGACAGTGTAAGGCCAGGACGGGCGCGGGGTCAGTGGTGCTTGCGGTCGACCCACTTGGGCGCGCTGCTTGGGCGCCAGGCTTCCAGGCGGTCCAGCAGGGTCTCCGGGTGGCCGCCGACCTGCAGCATGCCGCGGTGCTGATCGCGGACGAAGCGCTCTTCCACCAGGTGGTCGAGGAAGTCGGTGAGCTTGTCGTAGAAGCTGTTCACTTCCAGCAGGCCCAATGGCTTGCTGTGGTAGCCCAGCTGGCCCCAGGTCCAGATCTCGAACAGCTCTTCCAGGGTGCCCAGACCGCCGGGCAGGGCGATGAATGCGTCGGACAGCTCGGCCATGCGTGCCTTGCGTGCGTGCATGCCGTCCACCACTTCCAGGCGGGTCAGGCCCTTGTGGCCGATCTCCGCGTCCATCAGGCTCTGCGGAATCACCCCGATGACTTCCCCACCGGCAGCCAGGGCAGCATCGGCCACTGTGCCCATCAGGCCGACAGCGCCGCCGCCGTAGACCAGCGTGATGCCCCGCTCGGCCAGGGTGTGACCCAGGAGGGCGGCTGTTTCACGGTAGATAGGCTTGGCGCCGGGGCTGGCACCGCAGAACACGCAGATGGAACGCAAGGACATGGGGGACTCCTCGTGCGAAAAAAGCGCGCAAGAGTACCGATTTAGTCCTTGGGCTCCAAGCTGTACGAGTGGTCAACTTCCGAACGGTAGGCGCCGGAATCAGTCGGCGCAGCCGCCGCATACCCCGGCGACACAAGCGGCGAGCAGGCTTGGCGGGACGTTCGTGGCGCATCTCCTTCTGGACGAGTGGCGCCATGCCAGGGCGGCACCGGGTCGGGCCACCCTGTGATTGCATCGATCAATCCGGTAGATCAGGCCAGCTTCAGCAGCTCCGCCGCCGTCATCCCCGACAGGCCCAGCAGGCAAAGGCCACAGGCGAGATAGGTGAGGCGGTGCCAGAGGGTGGAAGCGGCACGGCGGAACCAGTCCACCAGGCCGGCGCAGATAAAGCACCAGAGCAGCGAAGACAGCATGAAACCGCCGAAGAACACTGCAAGGTGGGTCGGTGTCGGTTCGGCCACGCCCACTGCCGCCATGGCACCGCCCATGGCGGCCCAGTAGACGATGTTCTGCGGGTTGGTCAGCGACAGGGCGGCGCCAGAGGCGAAAGCACCGCCGCTGGCACCTTGCTCTTCGGTCGAGGGCTGCGGCGGGCGATGGGCGTCACGCAGCGACTGCAAGCCGAGCCAACCCAGATACAGGGCACTGGCGATGGTCAGGGGGTAGCGCACGGTGGCGCTGTCCAGCAACAGGGCGAGGCCGGTAAGGCCCAGCGCGGCCCAGGTGGCATCGCCCACCAGCGAGCCGATCTGCACCATCAGCGCGGGCTTGTAACCGTCGCGCAGGCCGCGGCGCAGGGTTTCGCTGAACACCGCGCCGGGTGCTGCGTTGAAGACGAATCCGAGAAGCATCGCAGCGATGAAGAAGGACAACATGAGTCTTGAAATTCCTTGTTTCAGACGGGTTGCGGCCTGTTGCCGCACGATATGGGAACTCGTGGATAAATGGTGCAGTCTCCCTTCTTGGGCATTTCTGCCCTTTCTGCCAAGGAGACTCCCATGATTCGCAAGCTCGTCGTTGCATCCGTGCTGGCCCTGGCCAGTGCACCTCTGCTGGCTGCTGAATGTACCGTGGATGTGCAAGGCACTGACCAGATGACTTTCGATACCAAAGAGATCAAGGTCAGCAAAAGTTGCAAAACCTTCACCGTGAACCTGAAGCACTCGGGCAAGCTGGCCAAGAACGTAATGGGCCACAACTGGGTGCTGAGCAAGACCACCGATGCCCAGGCCATTGCCACCGAAGGCATGACCGCCGGCCTCGACAAGGACTACATCAAGGCCGACGACCCCCGCATCATCGCCCACACCAAGATGATCGGCGGTGGCGAGAGCGCCAGTGTGACCTTCGACGTGTCCAAGCTGGCTGCCGGTGAGGGCTACGAGTTCTTCTGCTCGTTCCCGGGGCACGTGTCGATGATGAAGGGTACCCTGGCCCTGGTCGACTGACCTCAGGTGAACGCAAAAAAGGCCGCTCCGTGTAGCGGCCTTTTTTTGTTTCTGGAGCGAGCGCGGGCGTACATCTCTGTAGGGGCGAATGAATTCGCCCCTACTGGCCTGCGGTCATCTTGAAGATGCCCTGGGCATTGCCGCTGTCGAAGTTAAGGTCCAGTCGGGCCTCTTCCGGATCGAGCTCGCGCTGGATGAATTCCACGAATGAACCCGGCACCTCCCGCTGCACGGTCCGGCCGTTGGCGTCGATGAAGTCGCGCTGCACCTGCACGGCGCGGTAGGCGGTTTGCATCACCCGGCCGGACGCCGAGACTTCGATACTGGCCTTCATCGGCCGGCCCTTGGCATTTTGCTCATCGACCACCGACTGCAGGTTGGCGACCCGGTCGGTGAGGTGATTGAACATGTTGCCCTCAGTGGCGATCCAGGCCATTTCCACGCTTTCGTCGCGCAGCAACTGGTAGTCGCTTTCTTGCACCACACCGTGCTGACGGTTAAAGGCGCGATAGAGCGCGGGTAGCAGGTGCCGAGCCTCGGCCTCGCTGCATTGGCGCTGGCGCCAGAGGGTGTCGAGGATGGCCTTGTGGCTGGCGTCCAGCGGGTCGCGGCTGTCGCCCACCACGCGGCTCACCGCCAGCTGGAAGCTCTCGCCGAAGCGGCCCGGATGGAGTTCTGAGACGAAGAACTGGGCGATGTCCTCGGGAAGGTCCATCTGCCGGTAGGCATAACCGGTCATCTTCAGTCGGGTCAGCGGATAGGTGCGCACATCGGCGAACCCCAGGGGCTCCAGCAACCGGGCGAAGGCCAGGCGGCCACGGGGCAGGGCGCCGTTATCCGGCCAGTCGACGGTGCGGATGGCACCGTGATCGAACACCACCTGGCGGCCTTTGGCTTTTTGCTCTTCCACATAAGTACGACCAATGGGCACCGCCTCCACCAGCTTGTGGAACAGGCAGAGATTCAGTGCCTCGGCCAGCCAGGCGCGGTGCACGGCGGCGTTACTGAATGGAAAGGCAGACAGGCTCGTGGGGATTTCCACATGGGCTTCGACCCAGCGGGCGGCGGGCTCGCCGATCACGCTGGCGACCAGGGCAAAAAGGCGTTGGTTGGTGGACATGGAACGATTCCGGGATGGAGAAAAGGTGAGCCTATCCAAGCAGCCCGGCGGCGGTGGGGCAAACGAAAAAATCCGGCGGGTTCATTCCGTTTTTTCCTGAATGCGTCGCGCTGTGGTACGTGCATTCAATGTAGGGGCGAATGAATTCGCCCCTACGGAAGAGAAGTTCGCAAATTTCCTGACAAGCCAGCGCTCGTTACTCCTGATCCATCTGCTCCAGCATCCAGCGCACGAAACCCTTTACCTTCGGCACTTCCGCTGCGTGCTCGGCGTAAGCCAGGTAGTAGGCATTGCGGCTGGGCATGGGGTGATTCCAGGGGATCACCAGCTTGCCTTCCTGCAACTCTTCCTCCACCAGGAATCGCGGCAGCAGGGCTACGCCGCAGCCGGCCTGGGCGGCGCGGATGCACATATAGGACGTGTCGAAGCGTGGCCCGTGGTAGCTGTGTTCGGTGTGCCGGTCCTGGCTCTGGAACCATTCATGCCAGGCTTCCGGGCGGGTCGCGTTCTGCAGCAGCACCAGTTCGGTGAGCTGAGTCGGCTCGGTGAAAGGCTGCTTCGGCATCGCGCCGGGGGCGCAGACCGGTACCACTTCCTCGCTGAACAGGCGGATGCACTCGGCGCCAGGCAGCGCGCCATGGCCGAAGTAGAAGGCCACGTCGCAACGCCCCTGGACCAGGGCATTGGGTTCCAGTTCATTGCGCAGGTCCAGGTGCACATTCGGGTGTCGCAGCCGCCAGCCCTTGAGTCGCGGAATCAGCCAGCGCGCACCGAAGGTGGGCGGGGTGGCGACCCGCAGCACTTCGGTATCGCCGCCGTAGGACAGCATGTAGTGGGTGGACATCTCCACCTGGGCGAGAATCTTGCGCACTTCGGTCAGGTACAGCGAGCCCGCCGGGGTCAGCTGCAGGCGCCGGCGTACGCGGCGGAACAGGAGGTGCTGGAGCAGTTCTTCCAGCTGCGCCACCTGCTTGCTCACCGCACTCTGGGTCAGGTTCAGCTCCTCTGAGGCGCGGGTGAAACTGAGGTGACGGGCCACCGCTTCGAAGCATTGCAGGGCGGTGATCGAGGGCATGTGGCGTTTGAGCATCGGGTTTTCTCGGGGCGGGCCGGTACATGAGTAAACGGAATGATATGTGTCGGAAAGGTCGTTTGTTGGCAAGCCCTTTTCGCGGCTATTACTGGTGCCATTCCGATTCAGCGCTGAACCGGTAGGAGCGAGCTCGCTCGCGAAGCCTTCGCCAGCACGCTGGCTCCTACAGCGATCGCGCCATTACTTGCCGAAACAGGAGTTCCCATGGTTGCCGCACTGCTTGACCGCCTCGGTGTCGATTCATCCCTCTACCAACAAGGCGATCACGCCGTTCATTCGCCCATCGACGGTAGCCGCATCGGTACCGTGCGCCTTGAAAGCCGCGCGGAAGTCGAAGCGAAGATCGCTCGTGCAGCCGAAGCCTTCCACGCCTGGCGCAAGGTGCCGGCGCCGCGTCGCGGCGAGCTGATCCGCCAGTACGGTGAAGTGCTGCGCCAGTACAAGGCCGAGCTGGGGGAACTGGTTTCCTGGGAAGCCGGCAAGATCACCCAGGAAGGTCTGGGCGAGGTGCAGGAAATGATCGACATCTGCGACTTCGCCGTCGGCCTGTCGCGCCAGCTATACGGGCTGACCATCGCCTCCGAGCGCCCCGGCCACCACATGCGTGAAACCTGGCATCCGCTGGGTGTGGTCGGTGTCATCAGCGCGTTCAACTTCCCGGTTGCCGTCTGGTCGTGGAACACCGCGCTGGCGCTGGTATGCGGCAACCCGGTGGTGTGGAAACCTTCGGAGAAGACTCCGCTCACCGCGCTGGCCTGCCAGGCGCTGTTCGAGCGCGTGGCGAAGAATTTCAGTGACGCTCCGGCCAACCTCAGTCAGGTGGTGATCGGCGCTCGCGAAGCCGGCGAAGCCCTGGTGGATGACCCGCGCGTGGCGCTGGTCAGCGCCACCGGCAGCACCCGCATGGGCCGAGAAGTCGCTCCTCGAGTTGCGGCGCGCTTCGCCCGCAGCGTGCTGGAGCTGGGCGGTAATAACGCCATGATCCTTGCCCCTAGCGCCGATCTCGACCTGGCGGTACGCGCCATTCTCTTCAGCGCCGTTGGCACTGCCGGCCAGCGCTGCACCACCCTGCGCCGCCTGATCGCCCATGAATCAGTGAAGGCCGAGATCGTCGAGCGCCTGAAGGCTGCCTATTCCAAGGTGCGCATCGGCCATCCGCTGGAGGGCAACCTGGTCGGTCCGCTGATCGACAAGCAGAGCTTCGAGGGCATGCAGCGTGCGCTGGAGCTGGCTCGCGCCGAAGGCGGCACGGTGTTCGGTGGCGAGCGCCAGCTGGCCGATCGTTACCCCAACGCCTATTACGTATCACCGGCCATCGTTGAAATGCCCGGCCAGAGTGCCGTGGTCTGCCACGAGACATTCGCCCCGATTCTCTACGTGGTCGGCTACAGCGATTTCGAAGACGCCATCGCCCTCAACAACGCCGTGCCCCAGGGCCTGTCGTCCTGTGCGTTCACCACCGATGTGCGTGAAGCCGAGCTGTTCCAGTCGGCGGTGGGCAGCGACTGTGGCATCGCCAACGTCAACATCGGCCCGAGTGGCGCGGAGATCGGCGGTGCCTTTGGTGGCGAGAAGGAAACCGGAGGTGGCCGCGAGTCCGGCTCGGACGCCTGGAAGGCCTACATGCGCCGCCAGACCAACACCGTGAACTACTCTCACGAGCTGCCGCTGGCCCAGGGCATCACCTTCGACTAAGGATTGCACTCCATGACCCTGCGCCAGGAATGCCTCTGGGAATATCTGACGCCACAACTGCCGGAAAGCCCGGTCTTGCACGGCGAGGTCAAGGTCGATGTCTGTGTGATAGGGGCCGGCTTCACCGGCCTCTCCGCAGCCTTGCACCTGCTGGAAGCGGGTAAGCGTGTCTGCCTGCTGGAAGCCCATACCGCTGGCCACGGCGGCTCCGGGCGCAACGTCGGGCTGGTCAACGCCGGCATGTGGATTCCGCCGGATGAGATCGAGGCCGGCCTCGGTCGCACGGTTGGCGAGCGCCTCAATCGCACCCTGGGCGCCGCACCGTCACTGGTTTTCTCCCTGGTGGACCGCTATGGCATCGACTGCCAGTTGCGCCGCGAGGGCACTCTGCATATGGCCCACAACGCTCGTGGCCAGGCCGATCTCGCCAGCCGTTGCGAGCAATGGCAGCGCCGTGGCGCGCCGGTTGAACTGCTGACCGGCAACGCCTGCCGCGACGCCACCGGCACAGACAGGATTGCCGCCGCGCTGCTCGATCGCCGCGCCGGGACCCTCAATCCGATGGGGTACACCCGTGGCCTGGCCCGTGCGGTGAAATACCTCGGCGGCCAGCTCTTCGAGCATTCGAAGGTTTTGCGCCTGGAGCGCCAGGGCGCCGACTGGTGTGTGATCAGCGAGCACGGCGTGGCCATCGCCCCGCAGGTTGTGATCGCTTCCAATGCCTACACCGAAGGCGAGTGGACCGAACTGCGCCGCCACTTCTTCCCCGGTTATTACTACCAGGTGGCTTCCACGCCGCTCTCGGGTGAGGCCGCCGCGCGCATCCTGCCGGGCGGCCAGGGTTCGTGGGATACCCGGCAGGTGCTCAGCAGCATCCGCCGCGATGCCGCCGGACGCCTGCTGCTCGGCAGCCTGGGTAATGGCTCGCGCAAGCCGGACTGGTTCCTGCGCGCCTGGGCCGATCGCATCCAGCGCCACTACTTCCCGTATCTGGGCAAGGTGGACTGGGAGTTCACCTGGACCGGTTGTATCGACTTCACTCCCGACCATCTCATGCGCCTCTACGAGCCGGCGCCGGGACTGCTGGCCTTCACCGGCTACAACGGTCGTGGAGTGACCACCGGCAGCGTGGTAGGCAAGGCGTTCGCCGACTATCTGCTCAGTGGTGACGAAACGGTCCTGCCGATGCCCTTCCAGCCCATGCGGGCGGTAGCGGCGGTAGGGTTGCGCAGTTCGCTCTACGAAGCAGGTTTTTCGCTCTACCACGCGGGGCAGTGCCTGCGTGTGGTGATCTGATAGGAAGGGCGGGATGGAGTAGGGTGGACCGCGCTTCACCGGTCCACCATGGTGCGTCAGGGCTGGCATCGGATGGTGGCAATGAAGAAGCGATATCCACCCTGCGAAAAGCCGTCATTCAGCGCTTCGTCGAAGTGAGCGATGTGCATTGGGTTCGCTGGGCTCGTGATGCAGATCGCAAAAAAAATGCCTGCACTGCTTTCGGGCGATGGGAATTTTCTTGCAGGATTGGGGGAACGGTAACAGTGCGGAGTGGGAAAATTCGCGCACCAGTGATGTGCAAATAAGTACCGCGAGTCTATTGTTAGCGAATCTGCTGGCACACTGATGCCGTGCAGCTTCCAGACACGTCCGGAAATTAATCGGTTAGATTTGGAAGTCATTGATTTAAAAGAATAAAAATAATAAATCGAGGAGGTGGGAACAGCCTTTCAGGGCGCGGAGCAACTACAAGAATTAATGGCACGCCACTTGCTGAACACGAGCGCTAACCCTAAAAACCTCAGGAGCAAAACTCCATGTCGCAGAAGATTTTCAGAAAAGGCTTTCTGGCTCTGGCGGTTACCACCGCGCTGGGCATTTCTTCCGTTGTACAGGCTGATGTAGTCATTGGCGTAGCCGGGCCGCACACCGGCGCGAACGCCTCGTTTGGGGAACAATACTGGCGCGGTGCTTCCCAGGCCGCCGAAGATCTCAACGCCGCCGGTGGTATCAACGGCGAGAAGATCAAACTGGTGAAAGCCGACGACGCCTGCGAGCCGAAACAGGCCGTGGCCGTTGCCAACCGTCTCGTCGACCAGGACAAGGCCATCGCCGTTGTCGGTCACTTCTGCTCCTCCTCCACCATTCCTGCTTCCGAGGTCTACGACGAAGCCGGCATCCTCGCCATGACACCGGGCTCCACCAACCCGGCAGTGACCGAGCGCGGCCTGTCCGGCATGTTCCGCATGTGCGGTCGTGACGATCAGCAAGGCATCGTGGCCGGCGACTACATCGTCGACGTGCTGAAGGCCACCAAGGTCGCGATCATCCACGACAAGGACACCTACGGTCAGGGCCTGGCCGACGCCACCAAGGCACAGCTGGCCAAGCGCGGCGTGAAGGAAGTCCTGTACGAAGGCCTGACCCGCGGTGAGAAAGACTTCAACGCCCTGGTCACCAAGATTCGCGCCTCCGGCGCCGAGGTCGTCTACTTCGGCGGTCTGCACCCGGAAGCCGGCCCGCTGGTTCGCCAGATGCGTGAGCAGGGCCTGACCGCCAAGTTCCTCTCCGGCGACGGCATCGTGACCGACGAACTGGTCACCACCGCCGGCGGCCCGCAATACACCAAGGGTGTGCTGATGACCTTCGGCGCCGACCCCCGCAAGATCGCGGACGGCAAGGCGGTGATCGAGAAGTTCCGCGCCGGCGGCTTCGAGCCGGAAGGCTACACCCTGTATGCCTATGCGACCCTGCAAGCCCTGGCTGCCGGCTTCAATGGCGCCGGTTCCAACGACCCGGCCAAGGCTTCCGAATGGCTGAAGGGCCATCCGGTGCAGACGGTGATGGGCAAGAAGGAGTGGGACTCCAAGGGCGACCTGAAAGTCTCCGACTACGTGATCTACGAGTGGGATGACAAAGGGAAGTACTCCCAGCAGTGATAGGCGGCTCGCACTCCGCAAGGAGCGCGAACCGTTAGCTCGGCTGACCGGCCAGGCGCTACCCGCGCCTGGCCGGTCGGTGCATTCCGGGAAACTGCTGAAGTCCTATTCTGCTCGAGCCGGGAGTCCCGAACTCCCGATCCGGTAATTCAGTGGTGCCCGTCTGATTCCACTCGCGGGAGCTGGCCGAACCCAAGGCCGGACCCCCAAAAGACGAGACAGAGTGATGGACGGTATTATCCTGCAACAGCTGATCAACGGGCTGACCCTCGGGTCGGTCTACGGTCTGATCGCCATCGGTTACACCATGGTTTACGGCATCATCGGCATGATCAACTTCGCCCACGGCGAGGTTTACATGATCTCCGCCTACATCGCCGCGATCACCCTGGCCATCCTGGCCTTCTTCGGACTCGAATCCTTCCCGCTGCTGATCCTTGGCACCTTGCTGTTCACCATTGCGGTGACCGGCGTGTACGGTTTCGTGATCGAACGCATCGCCTACAAGCCGCTGCGCAACTCTACCCGCCTGGCGCCCCTGATCTCCGCCATCGGCATGTCGCTGATCCTGCAGAACTACGTGCAGCTCAGCCAGGGCGCCCGCCAGCAAGGCGTGCCCACCCTGCTCGACGGCGCGCTGAAGTTCCATATCGGTGATGGCTTCGTGCAGCTCACCTACACCAAGGTGTTCATCCTGGTGGCGGCCTTCCTCGGCATGGCGGTGCTGACCTACATCATCCAGCGCACCAAGCTCGGCCGCATGTGCCGCGCCACCCAGCAGGACCGCAAGATGGCGTCGATCCTCGGTATCAATACCGACCGGGTGATCTCCTACGTGTTCGTCATCGGTGCTGCCATGGCGGCCCTGGCCGGCGTGCTGATCACCATGAACTACGGCACCTTCGACTTCTATGCCGGCTTCATCATCGGCATCAAGGCGTTCACCGCCGCGGTGCTCGGCGGCATCGGCTCGCTGCCCGGCGCCATGCTTGGCGGGATCATCCTGGGCATCGCCGAGGCGCAGTTCTCCGGCATGGTCAACACCGACTACAAGGACGTGTTCAGCTTCTCCCTGCTGGTACTGATCCTGATCTTCCGTCCCCAGGGCCTGCTGGGCCGCCCGCACGTCGCCAAGGTGTAATCATGACTTCTGCCATTGCCAGGAAACCCCTGGATTTCAAGAAGAGCCTGATCGACGCCGTTATCGCCGGTCTGCTCGCCCTTATCGTCTTCGGCCCCATCATGGGTGTGGTACTCGACGGCTACAGCTTCAACCTGGAGTTCAATCGGGTTGGCGTGATGATGGCCGTGGTGATGCTCGGTCGTTTCTTCCTCAGCCTCTACCTGCAGACCCCGCGCGGCGAAGTGCTGATGCAGCGCTTCGAGACCACCGGCTCCGGCGTGCACGTGCGTGAGCCCGACTACAAGAGCCGGTTGCGCTGGATCATCCCGTTGCTGATCGTCGCCGCGGTGATCTTCCCGTTCTTCGCCAGCAAGTACCTGCTCACCGTGGTGATCCTCGGCCTGATCTACGTGTTGCTGGGCCTGGGCCTGAACATCGTGGTCGGCCTCGCCGGCCTGCTCGACCTCGGCTACGTGGCCTTCTACGCCATCGGTGCCTATGGCCTGGCGCTGGGCTACGAGCACCTGGGGCTGGGCTTCTGGTCCGCCTTGCCATTGTCCGCCGTTGCCGCAGCGCTGGCCGGCGCGTTGCTGGGCTTCCCGGTGTTGCGCATGCACGGTGACTACCTGGCCATCGTGACCCTGGGCTTCGGTGAGATCATCCGCCTGATCCTCAACAACTGGCTGAGCTTCACCGGTGGCCCGAACGGCATGTCGGTCCCGTCGCCGACCCTCTTCGGCCTGGAATTCGGCCGCCGGGCGAAGGATGGCGGGGTGCCGATCCACGAGTTCTTCGGTTTCACCTACAACCCCAACCTGAAGTTCCTGTTCATCTACGTGGTGCTCTTCCTGGTGGTGATGCTGGTGCTCTATATCAAGCACCGGCTGACCCGCATGCCGGTCGGTCGTGCCTGGGAGGCGCTGCGCGAAGATGAAATCGCCTGCCGCGCCATGGGCCTGAACCACGTGCTGGTGAAGCTCTCGGCCTTCATGCTGGGCGCCTCCACTGCAGGCCTGGCCGGCGTGTTCTTCGCCAGCTACCAGGGCTTCGTGAACCCGTCGTCCTTCACCTTCTTCGAGTCGGCGCTGATTCTTGCCATCGTCGTGCTTGGGGGCATGGGCTCCACCGTTGGCGTGGTAATCGCTGCGTTCGTCCTCACTGTCGCGCCGGAGCTGCTACGTAGTTTCGCCGACTACCGTGTGCTGCTCTTCGGCGTGCTCATGGTGGTGATGATGATCTGGCGGCCGCGCGGGCTGATCCGTATCAGCCGTGCCGGTTTCACCCCGCGTAAAGGAGTAGCCCCATGAGCGACGAAAACATCCTCAGCGTCGAGCACCTGATGATGCACTTCGGCGGCATCAAGGCGCTCAATGATGTCAGCCTGAAGATCAAGCGCGGCTCGATCTCCGCGCTGATCGGCCCCAACGGCGCCGGCAAGACCACCGTATTCAACTGCCTGACCGGTTTCTACAAGGCCACCGGCGGACGCATCCAGCTCAACACCCGGAGCGCCAGCACCGACGTGATCAAGGTACTGGGCGAACCCTTCCAGCCCACCGATTTCGTCAATCCGGCGCAGTTCGCCAGCCGCCTGCACTACAAGATGTTCGGCGGTACCCATCTGGTGAACCGCGCAGGGCTTGCGCGCACCTTCCAGAACATCCGTCTGTTCCGTGAAATGTCGGTGGTGGAGAACCTTCTGGTGGCCCAGCACATGTGGGTGAACCGCAGCCTGCTGGCGGGCGTGTTCAATACACCGGGCTTCCGTAAGTCCGAAGAGAACGCCCTTGACCATGCATTCTACTGGCTGGAAGTGGTGGACCTGGTGGACTGCGCCAACCGCCTGGCCGGCGAGCTTTCCTACGGCCAGCAGCGCCGCCTGGAAATCGCCCGCGCCATGTGCACCCGACCGCAACTGATCTGCCTCGACGAGCCCGCCGCCGGGCTCAATCCGGCCGAGACCGAAGCGCTCAGCCGGATCATCCGCAAGCTGCGCGACGAGCACGACCAGACCGTTCTGCTGATCGAACACGACATGGGCATGGTGATGAGCATTTCCGACCACATCGTGGTGCTGGACCACGGCGAAGTGATTGCCGAAGGCAACCCCCACGACATCCGCCACGATCCCAAGGTGATCGCCGCGTACCTTGGCGCCGAAGAGGAGGAAGTGGCATGAGTGCACCCCTCCTGGAATTCAAGGATGTCGATGTGTTCTACGGGCCCATCCAGGCCCTGAGAAAGGTCAGCCTGCACATCAATGAAGGTGAGACGGTGAGCCTGATCGGCGCCAACGGCGCGGGAAAATCCACGTTGCTGATGTCGATCTTCGGCCAGCCGCGCGCAGCCAATGGCGCCATCGTCTACCGGGGCACGGACATCACCCACAGGTCGGCGCACTTCGTTGCCTCCAACGGCGTCGCTCAGTCGCCGGAAGGGCGCCGGGTGTTTCCCGACATGAGCGTGGAAGAGAACCTGCTGATGGGCACCATTCCCGTCGGCACGGACCATGCGGACGAAGACATGCAACGCATGTTCGACCTCTTCCCGCGTCTCAAGGAGCGGCGCAACCAGCGCGCCATGACCATGTCCGGCGGCGAACAGCAGATGCTCGCCATCGCCCGTGCGCTGATGAGCCGGCCCAAGCTGCTGTTGCTCGACGAACCGTCCCTGGGCCTTGCGCCCATCGTGGTCAAGCAGATCTTCCAGACCCTGCGGGAGCTGGCTCAGACCGGCATGACCATCTTCCTCGTCGAGCAGAACGCCAACCATGCGCTCAAGCTTTCCGACCGCGCCTATGTGATGGTCACCGGGGAAATCCGCATGAGCGGCACGGGCGAGGAGCTACTGGGCAACCAGGACGTCCGCAACGCCTATCTCGGCGGGCATTGACACACCGTCTACACCTTTCTCCGAGCGTCTCCCCTCTCCCTTCAGGGAGAGGGGTCGGGGGAGAGGGATGTCTGTTCACCCCCGCTCTACCAGGGAGTCCAAGATGCAAACCCTGCGCTTCTTCACCAACGCCGATGTCGCTGCGGCGCTGGATTACCCACAACTGATCGAAGCCTTGCGCCATGGCTTGGCCAACCCGGCCGAAGCCCCGGTGCGCGCCTGCCACGCGCTGCCACAAGACGCAACGTTGCTTTGCATGCCGGTCTGGCAGAAAGGGCACGGCGTCGGCGTGAAGCTGGTGACCGTGTATCCCCACAACGGCGAAAAGGGGCTGCCCTCGGTCGCCGCACTCTTCACGCTGTTCGACGACACCACAGGGCGGCCGCTGGCGGTGCTGGAAGCCTCCGAACTGACCGCCCGACGCACCGCCTGTACCTCGGCGCTGGCCGCCAGCGCGCTGGTCCGACATGACGCCAGCCGACTGCTGGTGGTGGGCACCGGCACCCTGGCCGCGCACATGGTGCGGGCCCACTGCGTGGTGCGACAGTACGAGCGTGTGGATATTTGGGGCCGCCATCCGGACAAGGCTGCCGAACTGGTACGTACCCTCGCCGACGAAGGTTATCCGGTGCATGTCGCGCCCGACCTGCAGACCTGCGCCCAGCAGGCTGACTGCATCAGTTGCGTCACCACTTCCACTTCTCCGCTGATCCTCGGGGACTGGCTGCGGCCAGGCACCCATCTGGACCTTGTGGGCGCCTTCCTGCCGACCATGCGGGAAACCGACAGTGCCGCCGTGGCCCGCTCGCGTATCGTCGTCGACACCCGTGCCGGAGCCCTGGAAGAAGCCGGCGACCTGCTGTTCGCCATCGCTGACGGTGCCATCACGGAGCAGGCCATCCACTTCGAACTCGCCGACCTGCTGCATGGCCGTGGCCATCGCCAGACCAACAGCGAAATCACCCTGTTCAAGTCCGTGGGCTACGCCCTGGAAGACTTGATTGCGGCGCAGGTGTTGTTGCAGGCGGTGCAATAAGCCGTTGTAGGAGCGAATTCATTCGCGACGGGGCGTGCAGTGGTCTTTCTCGGCAGCCCTGCGGCCTGCTTTCGCGAATGAACTCGCTCCCACGGCTGTTCAGAGTTCATCCCCTTCCACGACAGCGGGCAGCTTCGCCGCCAGCACTTCCACTCGTTCGATCGTCGGCGGCTCGCTGAACAGTTCGTCGGCTCGACTCATCAGGGCTTCCGCGACTTTTCCGGTGATGTGGGCCTGCAGCCCCAGATCGTTGGTGAAGGCATCGAAGATGCCGAAGGTCGTCGACCCCATGCGCAGGGCGAACCAGGCCGTGGTATCGGGCTCTTCCTGCACCAGTCGCAGGCCGCCACGGAGGAAGTCCTCCACTTCGGCGACTTTGCCCGGTTTGGCTTCCAGGCGTACCAGTAAGGCGACTTTGACCATGTCTCGACTCCTCTGTGGGTGAGGCAGGCAAGTCTAGGCCGATGGAAGAGAGAGCCAGACCCGCTTGTCCGAAGTGGAGATATCCACAACCAATGGGAAGCGCGGCGAGTTTTCCTGTAGGGGACGAATTCATTCGCCAAGGGCGGCGCAGCTGTCCCCATTGACCTTCAAGGGCAGCCTCTTGGCCTGCTTGGCGTATGGAATCGCCCTCACGACGGAGTTGATCACAATCTCTGTGCAGCGTTCTGTGGATAACTTGGGAGCAATTGCTTCCACGCCCCACAGTCCGCAGCCCCAAAAGCGCTGCTCATAAACTGATCAGTTTGGCTAAGTGCCGGGTAAACAGTGGCTTACGCACTTCCTTCGCTACAGCACCCCCGACCATCGAGTTGTCCCCGGCAGCTGTGTGGAAAGCTGTGGATAAGCTTGGGAGTAAAGGCTGCGGCCCAGTGCTGGCGAGGGTTGCATGGAGGTGCTGGTTTTTTCGCCATCAGCTCGTCCCTGTGGATGTCGTAACCTATGCCGGTCTATCGCAACGGGCCCGTGCCCCAGAGCAAGGAGAACAGCATGACTTCCACCCTTTTCATCACCGGCGCCACCTCGGGATTTGGCGAAGCCTGCGCCCGGCGATTCGCCCAGGCCGGCTGGTCGCTGGTGCTGACCGGCCGCCGCGCCGCACGCCTGCAGGCGCTCAAGGATGAGCTTTCGGCCCTGACCGATGTGCACACGCTGGAGCTGGATGTGCGCGATCGCAAGGCCATGGAAGCGGCCATTGCAGGCCTGCCGGCGAAGTACGAAAAGATCCGTGGCCTGATCAACAACGCCGGCCTGGCCCTGGGCGCCGACCCCGCGCCCAAATGCGACCTGGATGACTGGGACGTCATGGTCGATACCAACATCAAGGGCCTGATGTACAGCACCCGTCTGCTGCTGCCGCACCTGATCGCCCATGGCCGTGGTGCGAGCATCGTCAACCTGGGTTCGGTGGCCGGCAACTGGCCCTATCCTGGCAGCCACGTGTACGGAGCCACCAAGGCGTTCGTCGGCCAGTTCTCGTTGAACCTGCGCAACGACCTCGTGGGCACCGGCGTGCGTGTCACCAACATCGAGCCGGGCCTGTGCGAGAGCGAGTTTTCCCTGGTGCGCTTCGGCGGAGACCAGGCCAAGTACGACGCCACATACGCCGGCGCCGAAGCCATCCAGCCGGAAGACATCGCCGAAACCATTTTCTGGATCATGAACCAGCCGGCCCACGTGAACATCAACAGCCTGGAGCTCATGCCAGTGAGCCAGACCTGGGCGGGCTTCGCGGTCAATCGTTCAGCGAAGTGATACGTGTCGAGCGCCCCAGCAGCTGCAGGGCGCGATCCGGGTAGTCGGTGATCAGGCCATTCGCTCCCATGTCCAGCAGGTGGCGCATGGCCGGTTGCTCGTTGATGGTCCACATCTGGACTGCCAGGCCGCGCTGCAGGGCGGTCCGCATGAGGCTGTCGCTGGCCACTTGCAGGCCGCCGCTGCGCTCGGGGATCTGCAAGGCCTGGTAGGAGGGGCTGACCAGGCTGCCCAGGCCGATCCAGTTCAATGCCACCAACAGGCGCACGGAAGTGGGGCCGGCCGACGTGGCGACGCCGGGACAGACTTCGCGGAAGCGCTTGAGGCTGCGTTCGTAGAAACTCCCCACCAGCACTCGCTGGCGCTGCTGGTGCTTGTCCAGCAACGCGCACAACTGCTCCTCCATGCCCACATCCGGCACCTTGATCTCAACGACCTTGGGTTGCTCCGGAAAACGCTCCAGCACCTCGGCGAAGGTGGGGATGCGAATGCCCTGGCCACGGTACGGGTAGCTCTCGCCACCGTCGGCACTCCAGCGGTAGCCGGCGTCCAGGGCCTGCACGTCCGTCAGGGCGAGGTCGGCCACCTGGCCGTCGCCGTTGGTGGTGCGGTCCACCCGCGGGTCATGCAGTACCACCAGCTCGCCGTCGCGGGTGCGACGGACATCCATTTCGAGCATGTCCACCTTGAGGGCGGCGGCCCGCTCGAAGGCGAACAGGGTGTTCTCCGGCCAGAGGCCGCGACCGCCGCGATGGGCAATAACCAGCGGGTGGTCGCCCAGACCTGCGAGCACGGCAGGGCGTTCCGCCGGGCGGCTGGTCAGGGCCAGCGCCAGCAAGGCGACAACGACAAGGAACAGGGGGGCGAGAAAGAATCGGGCGAAGCGCTTCATGTTGTTCTTATCCGTAAGACGTGGACGGGCGTGCCGAATCAAACGCGGGGACTATGACAAAGACGTGACGGTGAGGCGAGGGGGAGGTGTGCGGGTTGGGACAAGGAACTCGTTGCAATATCTATCGCGAATGAATTCGCTCCCACAGAAGAAGCCGCACACGCCCTTGTGGGAGCGAATTCATTCGCGAAAACCCCGGATGGGGTGTCCTTGGACTCAGCTCGCCAGCAACCACACGCCGGCACTGGCCGAAACACCACCTGCGATGCGCACCAGTGGTGCGGCGGTACGCGGCAAAGCGCGAACCAGGCCGTAGCCGGCGGCATGCAGGGCGGCAGTGGCGGCGACGAAACCGGCGGCGTAGCCCCATGGGCTGGACAGGTCCGGCAGTTCGAGGCCGTGGGCGACACCGTGGGCCAGGGCGAACGCCACAGTCAGACCCACGGCCAGCCACAGCGGCGGGCGCACCGCCAAGGCGACCAAAAGGCCGAGGGCGAGCACCGAGCCGGCGATACCGGTTTCCATCAGCGGCATTTCCACACCGGCGAAGCCCAGCAGGCCCCCCAGCAGCATGGTGCCGACGAAAGTGAGCGGCAGTGCCCAACGAGCGGGGCCCTGTTGCTGTGCGGCCCAGAGACCGACGGCGAGCATGGCCAGCAGGTGATCGAGGCCGGAAATCGGGTGGGCGATGCCCGACATCATGCCGGCGTGGTCATGGCCAGCATGGGCGAAGGCCATGGCCGGTGTGAGAAACAGGGCGATGGCGAAGAGCGTCTTGCGCAGGTTCATGGTGAGGCTCCTTTCTCATGTTTAGGTTCAGGCGGCCAGCAGGCCCTGCTTCTCGATGAAGGCGATGATCTCGTCGAGACCCTGGCCGACCTTCTGATTGCTGAACACGAATGGCCGCTCGCCGCGCATCTTGCGGGCGTCGCGGTCCATCACTTCCAGGGACGCGCCGACCATGGGCGCCAGATCCACCTTGTTGATCACCAGCAGGTCGGACTTGCAGATACCGGGGCCGCCCTTGCGTGGCAGCTTGTCGCCGGCGGAAACGTCGATCACGTAGATGGTCAGGTCGGAGAGTTCCGGGCTGAAGGTGGCGGAAAGGTTGTCGCCGCCGGACTCCACCAGGATCAGGTCCAGACCGGGGAAGCGGCGATTGAGCTGCTCCACGGCTTCGAGGTTGATCGAGGCGTCTTCGCGGATCGCGGTGTGCGGGCAGCCTCCGGTCTCGACGCCAATGATGCGCTCCGGCGCCAGGGCCTCGTTGCGCACCAGGAACTGGGCGTCTTCCTGGGTGTAGATGTCGTTGGTCACCACCGCGAGGTTGTAGCGCTCGCGCAGCGCACGGCAGAGGGCCAGGGTCAGGGCGGTCTTGCCGGAACCTACCGGGCCGCCGATACCGACGCGCAAGGGTTGGCTGTTCATATGCTGTGCATCTCCTAGGAACGGAACAGACGGCTGTATTGACGCTCATGCGCCATGCTCGCCAAGGACAGGCCGAAGGCGGCGCTGCCCCAGCGGGTCGGGGGGATTTCACTGGCTTCGCGCTGCGCCTGCTCCAGGCAGGGCAGCAGGGCGGAGGTCAGGCGCTGGGCGGCCTGCTGGCCCAGCGGCAGGGTCTTCATCAGCACCGCCAGCTGGTTTTCCAGCCAGCCCCAGAGCCAGGCGGCCAGGGCGTCCGGCGGCGCGATGGACCAGGCGCGGGCGGCCAGGGCCCAGGCCACGGCCAGGCCGGGTTCTTCCAGCTCGCCGAGCAGATGGCGCGCGGCGTCGTCCTGCTCGGGGAGGTCATGCAGGAGTTGCTGCAGGGAATAACCCATTTGCCGGCTTTCCAACTGCAGTTCGCGGGTTTCGCGGCTGGCGCGATGACGCTCGGCGAGGCGCTTCAGCTCGATCCAGTCTTCGCGTGCTGCTGCATCGCAGTGGGCCAGCAACAAGGGCGCCTCGAAGCGCGCAAGGTTGAGTAGCAGCTGATCCCTGATCCAGCGCGCGGCGCTATCCGGGTCATGCACCTGGCCCGAGTCCACGGCCAGCTCTAGCCCCTGGGAATAGCTGTAGCCGCCAATGGGCAGCTGCGGACTGGCGAGGCGGAGCAATTGCCAGGCGTTGTTCACTTGCGCACACCGAACTGATGCAGGCGTGGTGCGTAGCTGAAATCGGCTTCGAGCTGATGAGAATGGTGATGGCCACCGCCATAGGCGCCGTGCTCGGGCTGGAAGCCCGCTTCGATGTTTTCCACCGTGGCGCCCAGTTGTTCGAGCATCGCCTTCAGCACGTAATCGTCCAGCAGGCGCAGCCAGCCATCGCCGATCTGCAGGGCGACGTGGCGGTTGCCAAGGTGGTAGGCAGCGCGGGTCAATTCGAAGGCGCTGACGCAGGTGACATGGAGCAGGGCTTCGGGGCGGGCGCTGATGCGCACCACTCGGCCGTCCTGGCTGCGCAGGCAATCGCCGTCGCGCAGGGGCGGCTGGCCGCGTTCGAGGAACAGGCCGACGTCTTCGCCCTTCACCGTGAAGCAGCGCAGACGGCTCTTGCTGCGCCCTTCATAGGTCAGCAACAGCTCTTCGTCCCAGCTCGATTGGGCTTCTATTCGTTCGTGGATGACCAGCATCGGGTGAATCCGGCAGTGTGCAATGCCGGGTGCAGAGCAAGGCCCTTGCCAAGATGGCCGGGCGCCCGCTCACAGGGGCTTTGGCGAAGCCGTGCCTGCCTGTGGGGCGTGATGATGGTCCGTGATGGTGCGAGCTGCACCCAGGTGGTGCGGCGGTATTGGCGGAACGGTCAGCTTTTTGGCTTGCCGGGGCCGAGCCAGTGTTTGCCACCGATCATGATGAAGCGCAGCTGCTGGGTGATCTTGGCGGCAGGCAGGAGGTGCGGCGGCAGATTGTCCGCCGGCGGGTCGATCAGTTCCGGAAGGGTGGCGAATACCGTTTTCACCACCAGGTCGGCTACCAGGTCCAGGCAGTCGTCATCCAGGTGCGGCATGCGGTTAATCAACTTGAGGTCCGCAGCCAGATCATCGGTGATGCGTTGGCGCAGTGCGCCGATGGCCTGGCGTACGGCATGCGAGCCGCCGTATTGCTCGCGGGCGAGGAAGAGAAACTGGCCGCGATTGGCGGCAACTGCATCCAGGAAGATGCGCACCGAGGCTTCGATGATGCCGCCCAGCTCGAACTCGTTCTGGCGCACCATGCGGATCGTTGCGCGAAAGGTCTCGCCGACTTCCTCGACCAGGGCCAGGCCGAGTTCGTCCATATCGTTGAAATGGCGATAGAAGCCGGTGGGCACGATGCCGGCGTTGCGCGCCACTTCCCGCAGGCTCAGGCCGCCGAAGCCGCGTCCGCTGTCCATCAGGAGGCGCGCGGCGTCCATCAGGGCGTGGCGGGTCTGCTGCTTCTGTTCCGAGCGTTGAGTCATGGGGCGCGGCCGTTGGCGAATGTGCGGCGCACTCTAGCAAAAGCGCTTTGGGGGCGTCGAACCCGCTTCAGTGAACACGTGTTGACTGTAATTCGTCTCTTCATGCAGCCTAGTGCACAACTGTTCACTAGAGTCTGTCCATGCCCCTTTTGTCCCTATCCCTGGCGCGCCGTTTCGGCCCTGCGCTCTGGCCTCTGCGTGCGCTGGTCGCCGGAGGGTGGTTGCAGGAGTCCGAACTGGATTGCCTGCTGCGCCGCGCTCATCCGGTCCTGCGACTGAACCGGGTGTTCGCCCGCGTCGAGTCCCGTCGCTGGGTGGCCGACGACATGCTCGCTCTCGGCCTGCGCACCAATGGCAATGCGCACGGCTGGCGACCCGGCCAGCATGTGCGGCTTTACCAGGAGCTGGATGGCGTCCGTCATGGACGCAGCTATAGCCTGCTGGCGGCGGAGGTGGACGGACGCATCGAACTGGCGGTGAAACGCCAACCGGGTGGACGCCTTTCCAACGGGTTGCTGGATCGGCTGGAGGTGGGCCACGTGCTGGAGCTGGAACCGGCCCAGGGTGAACTGGCTTGGCCGAGCGACGCGGCTTCCGTATTGCTACTGGCCGCCGGCTCGGGCATCACCCCCTTGCTCGGCCTGCTGCGCCAGGCGCTGGCCCGTGGCTTCAGTGCGCCGGTGACACTGTTGCACTACGTGCGTCGGCGCAGTCAGCGCGCCTTCAGCGAAGAACTGCAGGCACTGATGCGGCGCCATCCCAACCTTCAGGTGCGCTGGGCTATCAGCGGCGAGGCACCCTTGGCCGATGAGCTGATGGGGCGCTTCCGGGCGGATCATCTGGCCGGGTGGCCGGCCCACAGCCTGCTGGCTTGCGGGCCGCATGGTTTCGTGGCGGGCGTTCGTGACTGGTGGCAGGCATTGCCCCGCGACGGCAGCCTGCAACTGGAGGCCTTCACGCCTCCGGCGCCCGCGGTCGGGATTGGCACAGCAGTGCGCCTGCGTTTTGCCCGGTCGCATCGGGAGTTGCCCGGCAGCAGCGCCGTCAATCTGCTGGAACAGGCCGAATCCCACGGTTTGCGCCCGCCCCATGGCTGCCGCCAGGGCATCTGCGCGGGATGCACCTGCCAGCTGCTGGCCGGCAGCGTGCGAGACCTGCGCACCGGCGCTGTGACAGCCGGGCCGGGTCTGCCGATCCGCCTCTGCGTCAGCGCGCCGGTGGGCGATGTGGAATTGGAACTCTAGGACTTGTGATGCGAAGCGACCGCGAACTTACCCCTGCCGAGCTGGATGCCTTCGGCGTTGAGCTGGACGACTTGCGCCAGCGCACCCTGGACGACCTGGGCGAAGCCGATGCCCGCTACATTCGCCGCATCCGTGCGGCTGTGCGTTTCTGCTGCTGGAGCGGGCGCGTCTTGCTGCTGCTCGGTTGGTTCCCACCCAGCTGGCTGCTGGGCGTGGCCCTGCTCGGGCTGGGCAAGATCCTCGAAAACATGGAGCTGGGTCATAACGTCATGCATGGCCAGTACGACTGGATGAACGACCCGGAGCTGCGCGGCACCCGCTATGAATGGGATATCGCCGGGCCTTCCGACTTCTGGCGACATACCCATAATCACATCCACCACAGCTACACCAACGTGCTCGGCATGGATGATGACGTGGGCTATGGCGTGGTGCGGCTGTTTCCCGAGCAGCGCTGGAAGCCCTTCTACCGCTGGCAACCATTGTGGGTGGCGTTGCAGGCTGTGCTGTTCCAGTACTCGGTAGCCGTGCAGCACCTGCGCCTGGATCAGTACGTCAAGGGCCGTATGAGCGCCGATGAATTGCGCCCGCTACTGCGTCAGTTCAATGCCAAGGTACTGCGCCAATCGGTGAAGGATTACCTGGCTTTTCCGCTCCTGGCGTTGCTGGTGGGAGGGAGCGTGACGGCGGTGCTCGTGGGGAGTCTACTGGCCAACCTGATCCGCAACCTGTGGACTTTTACCGTGATCTTCTGCGGCCACTTCACTGAGCGCGCGGCGGTCTTCCCCGCCGACGTGCTGGAAGGGGAAAGTCGTGGTCACTGGTACCTGCGCCAACTGCGCGGCTCCAGCAATCTGGAAGGTGGCCCGTTGTTCCATATCCTCACCGGCAACCTCAGTCACCAGATCGAACACCATCTGTTCCCCGACCTGCCGGCGCGGCGTTATTCCGAGATGGCCAAGCAGGTGCGGGAGATCGCCCGGCGATATGGGCAGGATTACAACAGCGGTCGTTTGTCGGTGCAGTTCGGCAGCGTGATGAAGCGCATCTGGAAGTACCGGTTGGCCTGAGTTCGCAAGTGAACACGTGCTTGTGGGTTGGGTCGGGCGGCGCTCCGCCGAGGAACGAAGCCAAACGGCAGGCGCTTCCCTCTCCCTCTGGGAGAGGGGTTGGGAGTGAGGGACGGTTGTGGCCGCTCTGGCGCCCAAGGGCGAACCTGCGGTCCGCTTGGCGAATGAACTCGCCCGTACAGATTGCGGATATCCACAAACAACAAGCCCGGCATCCGCCGGGCTTTGAGGGTTTGCCGCGTACTGCGATCAACTGATGCGCTGGGCTTGTGGCAGGCGATCGGCGCCACCTTCGGCAACGCGCAGGGCATTCGTGCGATCGGCGCCACCTTCGGCGACGCGCAGGGCGTTGGTGCGATCGGCGCCACCTTCGGCGACGCGCAGGGCGTTGGTGCGATCGGCGCCACCTTCGGCGACGCGCAGGGCATTGGTGCGATCAGAACCACCCTCAGCCACGCGGTCCAGGACCATGAAGCCGCCTTCCACTGCAACCGGCTCGATGACCTGGATGCTGGTACCTTCCTTCGATTCACCCAGTACTGGCTGGAAAGCGGCCGGCAGGGCGAAAGCGCTGGTGCTCAGGGCGGCGATGAACAGGGCGGCGAAGGCTTGGGTTTTCATGATCGTGGGCTCCTCGAAGGGGGCTGGAAGCGGGGTACGGAGCCAATTCTACGGACGGGGATTCGATTAAAAAGTGATCACTCTAGATAGGGAACATCAACGCCGTTAATGTTCTGTGGAGCCTTTTATAATCAATGCCTTGCGCCAACTTGCAGGCATGTGGGCGGAATAGGCGGCAATGGAAGCGATGCGTTCGATGGAGCATCTCGGCACATTCGCAGGTCGATAAGGCATGGAGATCACGTGGCCCGCGAGCGGCTGCCGTGAGCAACGGGGAGAAGTGCATGACGCGAGGTCTTCGCATCCTGGCCAGGACGGTCCTGGCATTGGCGCTGCTGCTGGCGGCCTTGCTGGTGCTGGTTGCCACCTTCGACTGGAACCGCATCAAACCGGCACTCAACCAGCGTGTATCCGCCGAGCTGGGGCGGGAGTTCGCCATCGAAGGCGATCTCAGCGTCATCTGGCAGCGCGAGGAAGGTGAGGGGGGCTGGCGTGCCCTGTTGCCCTGGCCGCATTTCGTGGCCGAGAAGCTGCACCTGGGGAATCCCGAATGGGCCAAGGGGGGCGACTTCGTCACGCTGGAACGGGTGGAGTTCCGTGTCGCGCCGCTGCCGCTGCTCTGGCAGCAGCTGAGCATCCCGCGCATCGATCTGGGTAGCCCCAAGGCCAACGTCCGGCGCCTGTCGGATGGCCGTAATAACTGGACCTTCGAGCTGCCGGAAAAGCCGCAGGACGGACAGCAGCAGGGCTCCAGCTGGAGCCTGGATATCGGCACCATTGGCTTCGACAAGGGCCAGGTCAAGGTGGATGACGCCCAGACCGGCACCCGGCTCGACATTCTCATCGATCCACTGGGCAAGCCCATTCCGTTCAGTGAGCTGCTGCCGGCCAAGGGAGCCCGGCCGGCGGCGACCACCGCTCAGGACTACGCCTTCGGCTGGCAGGCGAAGGGCAGTTACAAGAGCCAGCCGCTGGATGGCAAGGGCAAGGCGGGTGGCTTGCTGGCGTTGCAGAATGCCGACCTGCCATTCCCGCTGCAGGCTGAAATCAGGGCCGGCGACACTCGCATCGCCTTGCTGGGAACCTTGACTGACCCGCGCGAGCTCGGCGCCCTCGACCTGCGTCTGCAGCTTTCTGGCAAGAGCCTCGCCCAGCTCTATCCGCTGACGGGCGTCACGCTGCCGGAAACTCCGGCTTACTCCACCGACGGCCGGCTGGTGGCCCAACTGCAAGAACCCGGTGGGGCGAAGTTCCACTACCAGGGGTTCAACGGTCGCATTGGCGGTAGCGATATCCATGGCGATCTCACGTATGTCGCCAGCCAGCCCCGGCCCAAGCTCTCCGGCACCCTGACTTCGGAACAGCTACGCTTCGCCGATCTCGGCCCACTGATCGGCGCTGATTCACGGGCGGGTCAGCAGGCGCGTGGCGTCACTACGCGGCAGCCGACGGACAAGGTGCTGCCGGTGGAGGAATTCCGCACCGAACGCTGGCGGGCAATGGATGCCGATGTGAATTTCACCGGCAAGCGCATCCAGCACAGCGAGAAGCTGCCCTTCACCGACCTCTCCACCCATGTGCTGCTCGATGACGGCCTGCTCAGCCTTGCACCTCTGCGCTTTGGCGTAGCTGGTGGCGACCTGGATTCCACGATCCGTCTCGACGGGCGACGCATGCCACTGACTGGCAGGGCGCAGATCAAGGCGCGGCACTTCAAGCTCAAGGCGCTGTTCCCAAATGTCCAGGCTATGCGCAACAGCCTGGGCGAACTGAACGGCACGGCGGACCTTTCCGGCACCGGAAACTCGGTGGCAGCGCTGCTGGGCACGGCCAATGGCGATGTGCAGATGCTGGTCAACGACGGCACCATCAGCCGCAACCTGATGGAGATCGCCGGGCTCAATATGGGCAATTACCTGGTGGGGCGGCTGTTCGGCGACGAGGAAGTGAAGATCAATTGCGCGGCGGCAGACCTGGGCCTGAAGGACGGCCTGATGACCCCGCGCCTGTTCGTCTTCGACACCGAGAATGCACTGGTGCGGATCGACGGCAATGCCAACTTCCGCAACGAGCGCCTGGATCTCAGCGTCAATCCGGATTCCAAGGGCGTGCGGGTGTTCTCGCTGCGTTCGCCACTCTACGTGCGCGGCACCTTCAAGAATCCCCAGGCCGGGGTGCAGACAGTGCCGTTGGTGGTGCGCGGGGCTGGCATGCTGGCGTTGGGTGTGGCGGTAGCGCCGGCAGCTGCCTTGCTGGCGCTGGTGGCGCCGGCGGCCGGAGGCGGCGAGGGTAATGCGTGCCAGCCCCTGTTGCAGCAGATGCACAAGCGTTAGGCGGACGCTTTACCGAGGACTCGCTGATGCGTTTGCCGGGCCGGCCTCAAAGCTGATCGCGCTCCGCCTGCTCACGCTGGCCGCAGGTCATGAAGCCCTTGTGACGTACGCGGCCTGTGCTGTCGAAGCTGATGTGATAGGGCTGTTGGTGCCCTTCTTCATTGAGGATGTAGTTGTTGCAGGAACCCGGGTGCACGCTGCGCTGGACGACTGAAGAGGGACGCCCACCGATGATCAGCACCTGCTGCCGGCTCATTCCGGGTTCGACTTCCTCCACCAGAGGCTGGTTGCGGAAGGTGAGATAGTCGGTGGGGTTTTCGATCTTGCTGGCGCAGCCCGCCATCGATGCCAGGGCACAAGCCATGACAAGCGCTTGCTTGTACATCATGGGTCCTCATGGGTTAACGCTGTTGAAACACAGCGCTTGGATCATCGGAAACTGGGGAGAGTTCGCCCGAGTTCGCCGGTAGGCGAAGCAGGCGATGGACGGCATTGCGCCAGCAGCTGGCGAAATGCCTGGAGGAGGGACTGAAAGCCCCGGCGGGCGAGGCTTTCAGGAGATCTGATGGCGAATTGCCCGATGCCACCGTTCGGTAGCGATAAGGCCGATCAATAACCGTCGTGTTCCGCCTGCTTCTGGGCCTTCTCGCGCTCGGCCTGCTCGCGTTGCTGGCAGGTCATGAAGCCCTTTTCCTCGACCCGGCCGCTGCCGTCGAAGCTGACGTGGTACGCCTGCTGGTGGCCGTCCTGGTTGAGGATGTAATCGTTGCAGATACCGGCATTGACCTTGCGACGGGCAGACGACGATGGCGGGCCGCCGATGTTGCGCACCTGCGATTCGGTCATGCCTTCTTCGACCTGCTTGACCAGCGGCTGGTCGCGGTAGGTGTAGTAGTCGGTGGGGTTTTCCAACTTGCTGGCGCAGCCGGCCATCGAGGCCAGGGCGCAGGCCAGCAGCAACGCTTGCTTGCTCATGGCAGAACTTCCCTATCTGGCGCGGGCTCGCCCCGCGATGGGGTTGAGCCTAGCAGGCAGTTGAAAAACTACCTGCGCTGTCGATGGGGTGTCCCGGTTCGCCGTTGAATGCTCAGCCGTAGCGTTTCTTCGCTTCGATGGCCAGGCCGCTGCCGATGCTGCCGAACAGGTTGCCTTCCACCTGGCGGGCATTGGGCAGCATCGCCGCCACGCTCTGGCGCAGCGCCGGAATGCCGCTGGAGCCACCGGTGAAGAACAGGGTGTCGACCTGGTCGGCTCGCACGCCGGCCTGGTTCAGCAGGGCATCGACACTGGCGCGGATACGCACCAGGAGGTCGTCGATGGCGCTCTCGAACAGCGCGCGGGTCAGCATCACGTCCAGGCCGGGTTCGATACGTGTCAGGTCGATGCGGCGGTTCTCGCCCTCGGTCAGCTCGATCTTGCTGTCTTCCACCTGCATCGCCAGCCAGTGGCCGGCGCGCTGCTCGATCAGGCTGAAGAGGCGGTCGATGCCGGTCGCGTCGACGATGTCGTAGCGCATGTTCTTCAGCGCCAGTTGCGCCTTCTGGGCGTACACGGCGTTGATGGTGTGCCAGGTAGCCAGGTTAAGGTGGTAGCTGGTGGGCATCAGCGCATCGCTCTTCATGCGGCTGCCATAGCCGAACAGCGGCATCACGCCTTGCAGGCTGAGTTGCTTGTCGAAGTCGGTGCCGCCGATGTGCACGCCGCCGGTGGCGAGAATGTCGTCCTGGCGATCGGCCACTTCGCGGCGCTCGGGCGAGAGGCGTACCAGGGAGAAGTCCGAGGTACCGCCGCCGATGTCGACGATCAGCACCAGTTCCTCACGCTCGATTTCGCGCTCGTAGTCGAACGCAGCAGCGATGGGTTCGAACTGGAAGGACACATCCTTGAAGCCGAGCTTCTGCGCCACGGCCACCAAGGTGTTCTGGGCTTCCTGATCGGCTTCCGGATCGTCATCCACGAAGAACACCGGGCGACCCAGTACCACCTGCTCGAACTCGTGGCCGGCAGCTGTTTCGGCGCGCTGCTTGAGCTGGCCGATGAACAGGCCAAGGAGGTCCTTGAAGGGCAGGGCGCTGCCCAGCACCGTGGTTTCGCTCTTGAGCAGCGGCGAGCCCAGCAGGCTCTTCAGCGAGCGCATCAGGCGGCCTTCATAGCCTTCCAGGTATTCGTGCAGGGCCTGGCGGCCATAGGCCGGGCGGCGTTCCTCGGTGTTGAAGAAAACCACCGAAGGCAGGGTGAACTTGTCGTCCTCCAGGGCGATCAGCGGCTCCACATCCGGGCGCCACCATCCGACGGTGGAGTTGGAGGTTCCGAAGTCGATGCCCAGGGCCTGGGCGGAGAGGACGTTGCTCATGTCGCGGGTGTTCCGAAAAAAACGGCCGAGCAGTTTACGCGAGCGGAATCAGGTTGTCCGGCACAGTTCGTCGCGCTGGCTAGACTTCCCTCCTGTGGATAAACAGGGAGACCCTTCCATGAAGAAACTATGCCTGCCCGTGATGTTCATCGCCCTGCTGGCCGCCGGCCAGGGCTTCGCCGCTACCCAGCAGGAAAAGATGAAAACCTGCAACGCCGACGCCTCGGCCAAGTCCCTCAAGGGCGACGAGCGCAAGGCCTTCATGAGCAAGTGCCTGAAGATGACCCAGCAGGAGCGCATGACGGCCTGCAACAAGGACGCTTCGGAAAAGACCCTGAAAGGTGACGAGCGCAAGGCTTTCATGAGCCAGTGCCTGAAGAAGGACTAGCGCAAGCCTCGACGCCAGCTTCCCGACATTGAACTGGCTAGATGTACGCCAGTAACCGGCCTGCCGACATTACCCCGCACCAGATCAGTATCGACAGCGCCACCTGCAGCCGCCCGCCAGCGGGTGGCTGCTGGTCCCAGTCCACCAGCCGTGCGCTCCACAGAGCGCGGAACAGCAAGGCGTTGACGACTCCCACGGCGACCAGCAGCAGCTTGAGTTGCAGCAGCCAGTTCCCCAACAGTGGCCCCGCGTCGGCGGCGAACAGGCAGAAACCGGTAAACAGCAGGAGCAGCAACCCGGCAATTCCGATCGGTGTCAGGCGGCGCGACGTCTCCTGCAGCGGCACTTCGCGGGCAAGTCCGAGCAGGCGCAGATCGAGCAGCAGCATCGAGCCGAGCAACATCACCAGCCCGAGCAGGTGCAGCAGGTTGGCCGCCGGGTAGAACAGCGTGGACTCGCGCATCAGCGTGCCAAAGGGCGAGGCCTCCAGCTGTTCCGCCCAGGGCAGGACGAACTCCATCACCGCCTCAGCGCAGCTCCACCGTGCGTCCGTCGACGATCACTCGCTCCGCGCGGATCTCCGCCGTGCCGTCCTTGCGTGGGTACCCGATAATGCTCACCCGCTTGCCGGGGAGCAGGTCCGCTTCCGGTAATCCTCGCGCCGCCATGCGGCTGATGGGCGCCAGCACCACGTGCCATTCACGGCCTTCGTAGTCGATGGTGATATGCGCATGGGGATTGCGGTAGGAGAGTTCCTTGACCGGCGCCTCGATGGTCAGCGTCTTGCCGGCGTCATAGGAGCTCCAGCCGTGATGGGCTAAGGCAGCGGTGGCGCCGAGTACCAGGGCGAAGAAGGCGATCAGCAGGGTGAGCTTTCTCATTGGGTGGCCTCCAGGCAGCGACCCGGAAAGCGTAGGCGCTCTATGGATTAATCGCCGCCGGGGCAGTTTCCCGAAACACAATGGTCGCTGAGCAACTGCGGGAGCGAATTCCTTCGCGATTGAAATCGCTCCCACAGCGGATTGCCGGATCGGTGAAGCGTGATCCCCCTACGGCATCCCCATCCAGCCCAGAGTCAGCGACGTCAGCACCAGGTAACGCCCCGCTTTGGCCAGCGTCACCAGCGCCAGGAACACCCAGAAGGATTCCCGCATCACCCCGGCCACAAGGGTCAGTGGATCGCCGATCACCGGTACCCAGGCCAGCAGCAGCGACCAGCGCCCGTAGCGGTGGTAGAAGGCCTGAGCCCGTTCCATCTGCGCCGGCTTTACCGGGAACCAGCGGCGTTCGCGGAAGTGCTCCAGGTAGCGTCCCAGCCACCAGTTCACCAGCGAGCCCAATACATTGCCGAAGGTTGCTACCGCCACCAGCGCCCAGGCCGGATGGGCCTTGCCCAGCAGAAGTCCGACCAGCACGGCTTCTGATTGCAGGGGGAGCAGGGTGGCGGCGCCGAAGGCGGACAGGAACAGGCCCAGGTAGGCGGTGAGTGCCAGCACGGCAGCGTCTCGAAAAAGGGGGCGTCAGTGTGGCGGCCGACGAAGTGCCGGACAAGTCGGGTGGCGCTTAAGCGAATTGAAAGACTGATCCGTTAGAATGGGCGCAGTCTGACAATGGAAAAACGGGGGCGTCGACTCCAGAGTTACGGAGCCGGCTTCATTCTGACCCCCTTCTGATCTTTGGTGCCCTTTATGCGTAGAGCTTCTCATCACGAGTTGCGCACGGCCTTTCGTGCGCTGCTGGACTCGGATTCCTGTTATCACACCGCTTCGGTGTTCGACCCCATGTCCGCCCGCATCGCTGCTGACCTCGGTTTCGAAGTCGGCATTCTCGGTGGCTCGGTTGCGTCCCTGCAGGTGCTCGCCGCGCCTGACTTCGCCCTGATCACGCTCAGCGAGTTCGTCGAACAGGCCACCCGCATCGGCCGCGTTTCGCGCCTGCCGGTCATCGCCGACGCCGACCACGGCTACGGCAACGCCCTCAACGTGATGCGTACCGTGGTCGAACTGGAGCGTGCCGGCATCGCCGCACTGACCATCGAAGACACCCTGCTGCCGGCCCAGTTCGGCCGCAAGTCCACCGACCTGATCCCGGTGGAAGAGGGCGTCGGCAAGATCCGCGCTGCCCTGGAGGCGCGCGTCGATCCGGACCTGGCGATCATCGCCCGCACCCATGCCGGTGTGCTCAGTACCGACGAAGTGATCAAGCGCACCAAGGCCTATGAGGCTGCCGGCGCAGATGGCATCTGCATGGTCGGCGTGGCTGACTTCGAGCATCTGGAAAAGATCGCCGAGCACTTGAGCATTCCGCTGATGCTGGTCACGTACGGCAACCCCAAACTGCGTGACAACGAGCGCCTCGCCCGCCTTGGCGTGCGCATCGTGGTCAATGGACACGCTGCCTACTTCGCCGCCATCAAGGCGACCTACGACTGCCTGCGCGAGCAGCGCCAGGTAGCCACCGGCACCGAACTTACCGCCACCGAACTCACCCACAAGTACACCTTGCCCGAGGACTACATCATCTGGGCCGAGGAGTTCATGGACGTGAAGGAGTAGCGCGACCTCCACTTGTCGCCTGACGACCGCCCCCCTTGCAAAAGGCCGGAAGAAAGCCCAAATCTTCCACAGAGCCTTGAGCAAGCGGGAGGTCAGCATGGCCAGCGGTTGGGCCGGCGATGGCGCCGTCCAGGAACAGATCGACAGCACTATCGAAGATGCCATCCAGCGCGCGCGCAGCCAGTTGCCGAAGGGCGAAAGCCTGACGCACTGCGAGGAGTGCGACGCCCCTATCCCCGAAGCCCGCCGCAAGGCGATCCCCGGCGTGCACCTGTGCGTCGCCTGCCAGACCGAACACGACAAGGAAAATGCGGCCTTTACCGGGTACAACCGGCGGGGGAGCAAGGACAGTCAGTTGCGGTAGGGCGATATCTAGAGTCGATCCTGCGCTTTGCTGTAGACCAGCCCGCGCTCACGCTTGCCGACGCTGATCACGACCACTGTGATTCGCTGATCTTCGACCCGGTACACCAACCGATACCCGGCAGTGCGGAGCTTGATCTTGAAGCAGTCAGGCATGCCGTGAAGGGCATCGCCCGGTACTCGCGGTCGTTGCAACCGCTGTTTCAGCTTCTACTTGAATTGCTCCCGGACGGTATCGCCGAGCTTGCGCCATTTCTTCAGCGCCGAAGGCAGGAACTCCAGTTCATAGATCATCGAGGCTGACTTTAACTCCCTTCTCGTGGGCACGGCTGCGGACTATCTCGGCAAGATCCTGATCGTCCAGATAGTCCATCAGCGCTTCGAAGGTTTCAGCCGGAACCATGTAGGCCATGACCTTGTTGTGATTGAGAACAGCCACCGGGGCACCTTTCGCACCGGACACTACGGCTGAAGGGTTTTTCTTCAGCTCGGATACGCTGACGGCAACATTGGCAAGAACGCTCTGCATGAATTTGGCTCCTATATAGGGAGCCAAATCCTGGTCTTTTTATGGCGCTTACTCAAGCCACAGGTTGGTCTGGGAGTTGCGTTGACTTCGTGGGTCAGAACAGGAAGTACCGCTGCGCCATCGGCAGCACGTCCGCCGGTTCGCACCAGAGGAGTTGGCCGTCTGCTTTCACCTGGTAGTTCTGCGGGTCGACTTCGATGGTCGGCGCATAGCCGTTGTGGATCAGGTCCTTTTTTTGCACGTCGCGGCAGCCCTTCACCACGCCGATCTGCTTCTTCAATCCCAATTGTTCGGGGATGCCCGCTTCGAATGCCGCCTGGCTGATGAAGGTGATGCTGGTGGCGTGACGGCTGCCGGCGTAGCTGGCGAACATCGGGCGGTAGTGCACGGGTTGCGGCGTGGGGATCGAGGCGTTGGCGTCGCCCATCAGGCTCGCGGCGATGGCGCCGCCCTTGAGGATCAGCGTCGGTTTCACGCCGAAGAAGGCCGGGCGCCAGAGCACCAGGTCCGCCCACTTGCCTACTTCGATCGAGCCCACTTCATGGCTGATGCCGTGGGTGATGGCCGGGTTGATGGTGTACTTGGCGATGTAGCGTTTGGCGCGGAAGTTGTCGTTGCCGGGCGCGTCTTCGGGCAGGGCGCCGCGCTGTTTCTTCATCTTGTCGGCGGACTGCCAGGTGCGGGTGATGACTTCGCCTACGCGCCCCATCGCCTGGCTGTCGGAGCTGATCATGCTGAAGGCGCCAAGGTCGTGGAGGATATCTTCGGCGGCGATGGTCTCGCGGCGGATGCGGCTTTCGGCGAAGGCCACGTCCTCGGCGATGCTCGGGTCCAGGTGATGGCAGACCATGAGCATGTCCAGGTGCTCGTCGATGGTGTTGCGGGTGAAGGGCCGGGTCGGGTTGGTCGAACTGGGCAGCACGTTGGAGTAACCGCAGGCCTTGATGATGTCCGGCGCGTGGCCACCGCCGGCGCCTTCGGTGTGATAGGTGTGGATGGTGCGGCCCTTGAACGCGCCAAGGGTAGTTTCGACGAAGCCGGACTCGTTCAGGGTGTCGGTATGGATGGCCACCTGTACGTCGTACTGGTCGGCGACCGACAGGCAGTTGTCGATGGCTGCCGGCGTGGTGCCCCAGTCTTCATGGAGCTTGAGGCCGATGGCGCCGGCCTTCACCTGCTCGATGAGCGGCTCCGGCAGGCTGGCGTTGCCCTTGCCGGTGAAGCCGATGTTCATCGGGAAGGCGTCGGCGGCCTGGAGCATGCGCGCCATGTGCCACGGCCCCGAGGTGCAGGTGGTGGCGTTGGTGCCGGTGGCCGGGCCCGTACCGCCGCCGATCATGGTGGTGACGCCGCTCATGAGCGCCTCTTCGATCTGCTGCGGGCAGATGAAGTGGATGTGGGTGTCGATGCCGCCGGCGGTGAGGATCATGCCCTCGCCAGCGATCACCTCGGTGCTGGCGCCAACGGCGATGGTGACGTCGGGCTGGATGTCCGGGTTGCCGGCTTTGCCGATGGCGGCGATGCGGCCGTCCTTGAGGCCGACGTCGGCCTTGACGATGCCCCAGTGGTCGATGATCAGCGCGTTGGTGATCAGGGTGTCGACCACATCGGCGGCCAGCAACTGGCCCTGGCCCATACCGTCGCGGATCACCTTGCCGCCGCCGAACTTCACTTCTTCGCCGTAGGTGGTGAAGTCCTTCTCGACTTCGATCCACAGGTCGGTATCGGCCAGGCGCACCTTGTCGCCGACGGTGGGGCCGAACATGTCGGCATAGGCTTGTCTGCTGATTTTCATCGTCAGTGCTTCCGTTGATTCCATGCGGGGCGGGTCTACCCTCACCCCCAGCCCCTCTCCCGGAGGGAGAGGAGGGTTGTGTTAGAGGTCGCCCATCACCCGGCCGGCGAAGCCGAACACGCGGCGTAAACCGGCCAGGTCGACCAGTTCCACCTCGCGGCTCTGGCCGGGCTCGAAGCGCACGGCGGTGCCGGCCGGGATGTTCAGGCGCATGCCGCGTGCGGCCGCACGGTCGAAGGCGAGCGCATCGTTGGTTTCGAAGAAGTGGTAGTGGGAGCCGACCTGGATCGGCCGGTCACCGGTATTGGCCACGGAGAGGGTCAGGGTGCGGCGGCCGGCGTTGAGTTCGATCTCGCCGTCCTGGATCTGGTATTCGCCGGGGATCATCAGGTCACTCCAGAATGAGTTGCATGAAGGTGAGGTCGAGCCAGCGCTCGAACTTGCGGCCCACCTGGGGCATCTGCCCGGTGGTGACGAAGCCGAGGCGTTCGTGCAGGCGGATGGAGGCGGCGTTCTCGCTCTCGATGGCGGCGACCATCACGTGCAGGCCAGCCTTGCGGGCGCGTTCGATCAGCGCCTGCATCAGCGCTGGCCCGAGGCCCTGGCCGCGCTGGTCACCGTGCACGTAGACCGAGTGCTCCACGGTGTGGCGGAAGCCCTCGATGGTGCGCCAGGTGCCGTAGCTGGCGTAGCCGAGTACATCGCCCGCCGCGTTCACTGCCACCAGCACCGGGAAGCCTGCCGCCGCTCGGTCGGCCAGCCAGGCGCAGCGGTTGGCCAGATCGACCAGGGTTTCGTTCCAGATCGCCGTGGTGTTCTCCACGGCGTCGTTGTAGATGGCGAGGATGCCGGGGAGGTCAGCCTCGATGGCATCGCGAATGTCGTAAGTCATGGCAGTGGTCACGCAATTGGCTGGTGCACGGTCACCAGCTTGGTGCCGTCGGGGAAGGTGGCCTCGATCTGGATCTCCGGGATCATCTCCGGCACGCCTTCCATCACCTGGTCACGGGCGAGCAGGGTGGTGCCGAAGTGCATCAGCTCGGCCACGGTCTGGCCGTCGCGGGCACCTTCCAGCAGGGCGGCGGAGATGAACGCCATGGCTTCCGGGTAGTTGAGCTTCAGGCCACGGGCCAGGCGTCGTTCGGCCACCAGGCCAGCGGTGAAGATCAGCAACTTGTCTTTCTCTCTTGGGGTGAGGTCCATCAGGTACTCCAGATGCGAGGAGGCGCGGCCTCGCGGCCGAGCAAGGCAGGGCGCAACAGGCGCCAGAGGTCGATCAGCCAGGCGCGGGCGTGCAGTGCCTCGGAGGCGAGGCAGCGGGCCACCAGCAGGCCGGGCAATTGGGTCAGGTCGCCGCGCCCTGCACAGGGGAGTTCGCGGCAACGTTCGAGCAGGTTGGAGTCGATCTCGCCGGTAACGATCAGGGTGGCAAACACCGGATGGCTGGCAAGGCCGATGGGGGAGTCGAGCAGGCCGTCGGCACCTTCGACGCGCTGGCGTTCGTGCCAGATCAGCGTGCCATTGCGGCGGATATCCAGATGCGCCTGGAAGTGGCCTTCGACGAAGCGTTCGCGGGCAGCGGGGCGGCCGAGGGCGACCATGTCCCAATAGAACAGGCGGGCGTCGTCGGCCAGTTCGATGCGGGTGGAAAGCTCGGCCTTGGCACCCGAGAAGACGATGGTTTCCTGGGGCAGCCATTCCAGCGTGGCGCCGGACTCGACGTTGAGTTCGACTTGCTGGAAGGCCGGACTGGCGGCGCGATACCACTTGGCCGCGCCGGGGCTGGTGAGCTGCGCCCAGGCGCCTTTGCCAGCGCGTGCAGAGATGTCCAGGCGGTCGCCGCCGGCAATGCCGCCGGGTGGGTGGACGATGATGTGCTGGCACACTTGCGGGCCTTCGGCATGCAGGTGCTTCTGTACCCGCAGAGGGCCCTTGTGACGGCGCTGCACTGGGCGCGTGGTAGCTCCATCGAGCGCATAGGCCAGCTCCAGTTCGGCGTGCCAACTGGGGGTGAAGAGGGCTGTGTCGGCAGGTGCGTTCATAAGTCGTTCTTGTAGGGTGGGTTAGTCGCGAAGCGACGTAACCCACGCGGTGCGAAGTTGTTGGCAGGGGCACATCATATGGTCACCAGGCCCCGCACGCCCTCGGCTTCCATGTTTTCTCCACGCCCCTGCTGGACGATTTCGCCCCGGCTCATCACCAGGTACTGATCGGCCAGTTCGGCGGCGAAGTCGTAGAACTGCTCCACCAGCAGGATGGCCATGTCGCCGCGCTCGGCGAGCTTCCTGATCACCGCGCCGATCTCCTTGATCACCGAGGGCTGGATGCCTTCGGTGGGCTCGTCGAGTATCAACAGGCGCGGCTGGCTGGCCAGGGCGCGGCCGATGGCGAGTTGCTGCTGTTGGCCGCCGGAGAGGTCGCCGCCGCGGCGGTGCTTCATCTCCCGCAGCACGGGAAAGAGCTCGTAGATGGATTCCGGCACCGCCTTGGCCTGGCCGGCGGGAAAGCGGGAAAGGCCCATCAGCAGGTTCTCTTCCACCGTCAGGCGCGGGAAGATTTCGCGGCCCTGGGGCACGTAGGCGATGCCCGCATGTACCCGTTGGTGCGGCTTGAAACCGGTGATGGCGCGGCCTTCCCAGTTCACCGCACCTTCCTTGGCCGGAATCAGGCCCATCAGGCATTTCAGCAGGGTGGTCTTGCCCACCCCGTTGCGCCCGAGCAGGCAGGTGACTTCACCGATCTTCACGTCGAACGACAGGCCGCGAAGGATGTGGCTGCCGCCGTAGTACTGGTGGAGCTTGTCGACTGTCAGCATGTCGATGTCCTTGTCTTTGCGTAGGGTGGATCGCGCTTCATCGATCCACCCTGCAAGGCGGTGGATGAGAAAAGCGTCATCCACCCTACGAGTGTTGTTTCTTCAGCGACCGAGGTAGACCTCGATCACCTGTTCGTTGGCTTGCACGTCGGCCAGCGAGCCTTCGGCCAGGACGTGGCCCTGGTGCAGCACGGTGACGTGGTCAGCGATTGAGCCGACGAAGCCCATGTCATGCTCCACCACCATCAGCGAATGCTGGCCGGCGAGGCTCTTGAACAGCTCGGCGGTGAACTCGGTTTCGGCATCGGTCATGCCTGCCACCGGCTCGTCGAGCAGTAGCAGTTGCGGGTCCTGCATCAGCAGCATGCCGATCTCGAGGAACTGCTTCTGGCCGTGGGAGAGCAGGCCGGCCGGGCGATTGCGCGAGGCTTCCAGGCGGATCACCGCGAGCACTTCGTCGATGCGGTCCTTCTGCTCGCCGGTGAGCTTCGCCCGCAGGCTGGCCCAGACGGATTTGTCGGTCTTCTGCGCCAGCTCCAGGTTCTCGAACACCGAGAGCGCCTCGAACACGGTGGGCTTCTGGAACTTGCGGCCGATGCCGGCCTGGGCGATTTCAACTTCGCTCATGCGGGTGAGGTCGAGTGTTTCGCCGAACCAGGCCTTGCCGGTGTCGGGTCGTGTCTTGCCGGTGATCACGTCCATCAGCGTGGTTTTGCCCGCGCCGTTGGGGCCGATGATGCAGCGCAGCTCACCGACCCCGATGTAGAGGTTGAGATCGCGCAGCGCCTTGAAGCCATCGAAGCTGACGCTGATGTCTTCCAGGGTGAGGATGGTGCCGTGGCGCACGTCCAGGCCCTGGCCAGCGGTGCGGCCGAGGCCCAGCGAGTCACGGCCGCTGCCGGCGTCGCGGTTGGGGTCGAAGGCGGGTTCGAGCATGAGTTCGGGTACCGGAGCTGCACGCATTTACTTTTCTCCCCGTTTGACCAGGCCAATCACGCCCTTGGGCAGATAGAGGGTGACCAGGATGAACAGGGCGCCGAGGAAGAACAGCCAGTACTCGGGGAAGGCTACGGTGAACCAGCTCTTCATGCCGTTGACCAGGCCGGCGCCGAGCAGTGGACCGATCAGCGAGCCGCGACCGCCGAGGGCGACCCACACGGCCGCTTCGATAGAGTTGGTGGGCGACATCTCGCTGGGATTGATGATGCCCACCTGGGGTACATAAAGCGCACCGGCCAGCCCGCAGAGCACAGCGGACAGCACCCAGATGAACAGCTTGTAACCACGCGGGTCGTAGCCGCAGAACATCAGGCGGTTCTCGGCGTCGCGCAACGCCGTGAGCACGCGGCCGAACTTGCTCCGGGCCAGACGCCAGCCGAGCAGCAGGCTGCTCACCAGTAGCGCCACCGTCGCCAGGAACAACACCGCGCGGGTGCCCGGCGCGGTAACGTCGAAGCCGAGGATGCGCTTGAAGTCGGTGAAGCCGTTGTTGCCGCCGAAGCCGGTTTCGTTACGGAAAAACAGCAGCATGCCGGCGAAGGTCAGCGCCTGGGTCATGATCGAGAAGTACACGCCCTTGATCCGCGAACGGAAGGCGAAGAAGCCGAACACCAGCGCCAGCAAGCCTGGCGCCAACACCACCAGGCACATGGCCCAGAGGAAGTGCTGGGTGCCGGCCCAGTACCAGGGCAGCTCGGTCCAGGCGAGGAAGCTCATGAAGGCCGGTAGGCCGTCGCCGGCGGCTTCGCGCATCAGGTACATGCCCATGGCATAGCCGCCCAGGGCGAAGAACAGCCCGTGGCCGAGGGACAGGAGCCCCGCGTAGCCCCAGACCAGGTCCAGGGCGAGGGCGACTATGGCGTAGCAGAGGATCTTGCCCACCAGGGTCAGGGTGTAGGCCGAGACTTGCAGCGGGTTGTCCGCCGGCAGCAGGTGCAGCAATGGCATGGCCAGCAGTAGGGCAAGCACCACCGCGCCGATGGCCAGCGAGGTGCGTGGGCCGAGGGTGGCCGTGGCGCGGGCAAGCAGGGTCTGGTTGAGTGGTTGAGTCATCAGTCGATCACCCTGCCTTTCAGTGCGAAGAGGCCCTGCGGGCGCTTCTGTATGAAGAGAATGATCAGCGCCAGGATGAGTATCTTGCCCAGCACGGCACCGATCTGCGGTTCGAGGATCTTGTTCGCCACGCCGAGACCGAAGGCAGCCAGGACGCTGCCAGCAAGCTGGCCGACGCCACCCAGCACCACTACCAGGAACGAGTCGATGATGTAGCCCTGGCCAAGGTCAGGGCCGACGTTGCCGATCTGCGACAGGGCGACGCCGCCAAGGCCGGCGATACCGGAGCCGAGGCCGAAGGCGAGCATGTCCACGCGGCCAGTGGGCACGCCGCAGCAGGCGGCCATGTTGCGGTTCTGGGTGACGGCACGCACGTTGAGGCCCAGGCGGGTCTTGTTCAGCAGCAGCCAGGTCAGGACCACCACGAACAGGGCGAAGCCGATGATCACGATGCGGTTGTACGGCAGCACGAGGTTGGGCAGCACCTGCATCCCCCCGGACAGCCAGGTGGGGTTGGCCACTTCGACGTTCTGCGCACCGAAGATCACGCGAACCAGCTGGATCAGGATGAGGCTGATGCCCCAGGTCGCCAGCAGGGTTTCCAGAGGACGGCCATAGAGGTGGCGGATCACCGTGCGCTCCAGCGCCATGCCCACCAGGGCGGTGACGAAGAAGGCCACCGGCAGCGCCACCAGCGGATAGAGCGCGAGCATTTCCGGCGCCAGGTGCTGGAAGCCCAGTTGCACCATGTAGGTGGTGTAGGCACCGAGCATCAGCATTTCGCCGTGGGCCATGTTGATCACCCCGAGCAGACCGAAGGTGATGGCCAGGCCGAGGGCCGCGAGCAGCAGGATGGAACCCAGCGACAGGCCGCTGAAGGCCTGGCCGAGTAGCTCGCCCACCAGCAGCCGGCGCTTGACCTGGGCCAGGCTGGTTTCGGCGGCGGTGCGTACGCCAGCATCGGTTTCCACGCTCGGGTCGAGCAGGGTTTCGAGACGGGTGCGGGCCAGCGGGTCGCCGGTTTCGCCGAGCAGGCGCACGGCGTTGAGGCGGATGGCAGGATCGGGGTCGACCAGCTGCAGGTTGGCCAGGGCGAGGCTGATGGCGTCGCGTACGCCGGTATCTTCTTCGGCCACCATGCGCTGGTTGAGCAATGGCAGTTGCGCGGGCTTGGCGCTCTTCTGCAATTGACGAGCGGCTTCCAGGCGCGCGGCGGGTTCGGCGGCGAGCAACTGGTGGCTGGCTTGGGCGGTGATCAGCAGGCCGCGTAGGCGGTTGTTCAGACGCAGCTTCTTCGGCGTTCCGACGGCAGCAGCATCACCTTCGGCGGCGATGAAGGCACCGTCCTGTTCGAGGAAGGCCTGTTTGGCGTCGATGGCGAAGCGGCCCTGCTGCAGGGCATCCAGTAGCGGCTGGCGCGCGGCGTCGGGCTCGGCGGCCCAGCGCTCCAGCAGTTTCGCCTGCTGCGCCGGATTGGCCGCGGCGAAGTCGTTGGCGTCGCCAGCCAGTGCTTCGAGGGGAAGCAGCAGGGCCAGGGCGAGGAGGATTCGGTAGAAGGCGGAGGGCATGGGATGGTCCTGGTTCATTGCGCGAGTAGAGGGCTGTGCCGACTGACACTTCCCTCACCCCCGGCCCCTCTCCCAGGGGGAGAGGGGTGACGTGGTGCCGGGCGCCGTGTTTCCCCGAGGCTCCGAACGATTCCCCTCTCCCTCCGGGAGAGGGGCTAGGGGGGAGGGAACCTGGTTCGGCACGGTGTCCCGGACAACCTCATTCAGCTCAGTTGCTCTTCACCGCATAGTCCGGCTTCTTGTCGTTGCCGGGGATGAAGGGACTCCAGGGCTCAGCGCGCAGCGGGCCTTCGGTCTGCCAGACCACCGAGAACTGACCGTCTTCCTGGATCTCGCCGATCATCACCGGCTTGTGCAGGTGGTGGTTGGTCTTGTCCATGGTCAGGGTGTAGCCGGACGGCGCGGCGAAGGACTGGCCGGCCAGGGCTTCGCGGACCTTGTCCACATCGGTGGTGCCGGCTTTCTCCACGGCCTGCGCCCACATATGGATGCCTACGTAGGTGGCCTCCATCGGGTCGTTGGTCACCGCAGTCTGGTAGTTGGGCAGGTTCTTGGCTTTCGCATAGGCCTTCCACTGCTCGACGAACTTGCCGTTGACCGGGTTATCCACGGACTCGAAGTAGTTCCAGGCGGCCAGGTGGCCCACCAGCGGTTTGGTGTCGATGCCGCGCAGTTCTTCCTCGCCCACCGAGAAGGCCACCACCGGTACGTCGGTGGCTTCCAGGCCCTGGTTGGCCAGTTCCTTGTAGAAGGGCACGTTGGAGTCGCCGTTGACGGTGGAGATCACTGCGGTTTTGCCGCCAGCGGAGAACTTCTTGATGTTGGCGACGATGGTTTGATAGTCGCTGTGGCCGAAGGGGGTGTAGACCTCTTCGATGTCCTTGTCGGCGATACCCTTGCTGTGCAGGAAGCTGCGCAGGATCTTGTTGGTGGTGCGCGGGTAGACGTAGTCGGTGCCCAGCAGGAAGAAGCGCTTGGCACTGCCGCCGTCTTCGCTCATCAGGTACTCGACGGCCGGAATGGCTTGCTGGTTTGGCGCGGCGCCGGTGTAGAAGACGTTGGGGGAGAGTTCTTCACCCTCGTACTGCACCGGGTAGAAGAGCAGCCCGTTGAGCTCCTCGAAGACTGGCAGCACGGACTTGCGCGATACCGAGGTCCAGCAACCGAAGACCACATCCACCTTATCCTTGGTCAGCAGCTGGCGGGCCTTCTCGGCGAACAGCGGCCAGTTGGACGCAGGGTCCACCACCACCGGCTCGAGTTGCTTGCCGTTGACGCCGCCCTTGGCGTTGATCTCGTCGATGGTCATCAGCGCCATGTCTTTGAGCGAGGTCTCGGAAATCGCCATGGTGCCGGAGAGGGAGTGCAGGATGCCGACCTTGATGGTCTCGGCCGCCTGAATAGTCCAGGACATGCCCATGGCGGCGATGGATGCGGAAAGGGTGAACGCCTTGATCAGGCTGCGACGTTGCATGGGTCGATCTCCGTTCTTATCCAAGTTTTTGAAATAACTGCGTTTATTGGTTTGGTGTCCGGGCAGTATTCAAAGGGGCTTCCTCGTCACCCTTGGGCGGGCTGCGGTCTCTGCCGAGCGCTGTGCAACATGTGCAGGGTGATCTTGCGTACTTCGGCCTTGCTGGTTTCGATATGGGTCCTCAGCAATTGCTGTGCCTCTTCGCAGCGGCGGTGCGTGATGGCCTGGAGAATTGCGGCGTGTTCGACGTAGGTGGCGTCGACACGAGGTGTCTGGGTGAAGTCCAGGCGCCGGATGATGCGGATCTTTTCGCTGACTTCACGGTGGATACGGGCCATCTCGCGATTGCCTGCGGCTTCCACCAACTGGCAATGAAAATCCTCGTCCAGGCGCGACACTTCGAAGCCGTCGTCCGGTCGCGGTTGCACCATCCAGGTGCGACTGAGCCGTTGCAGTGCCTCGGGTTGCTCGCCAGTGGGGCGGCAGCAGTGGCGACGTACGGCCTCCAGTTCCAGGACGATGCGTAGTTCGTACAGCTCTTCGAAGTGATCGAAGTCGAACGCCTTCACCTGCCAGCCGCTGCGAAAGCGCACTTCCAGGTAGCCCTCGCGCTCCAGACGATGCAGGGCCTGGCGCACCGGCGTACGACTGGCGGCCATGCGCTCGGCTATATCGCCTTCGCTGAAGCGGTCGCCGGGCAGCAGGCGGAACTCGCTGATGTCCTCCTTGAGTCGGGCGTAGATGCGTCCGGCCAGGCTGTCGGGGCGCTCCTGGCGCCCGTTGCTGGTGCTGGCGAGTTGCATGGTCAGCGCTGCTGACTGGCGATAAAGGCGCGCCAGCCACCGAAGCCGGTGATGTCGCGGGCGCCTTCCAGTGCGTAGGGCTCGCAGATGAAGCCCTTCACCCAGCGACCGTCTTCCAGCTGCAGGTTGCCGATGCCCAGCGGCGGCGGGATTTCGGCGACGAACTCGCCGAAGCGCGCCAGCGGGATGTCCCAGAGCTCGACGATCAGCGCGGCGCCATCCGGTCTGCGCGCCAGACCTGGTTTGGGCGGCACGGTGCCGGGCAGGGCGAACAGGCGGTAGTCGGTAGCGGTGCGGGTTTCTTCCACCAGCACGGCGTTTCGGGCGGTGAGCTGGAAGTTCAGCGGCATGCCTGTGAGGTGGGCGCCGACCACCGCAACGCGGACACATCCTGGCGCCTGGCTCGCGGGCGCCAGGGGCGGCAGCACGCGTCCAGTGGCGCCCAGTGGCAGGCCGAGGCTGGCTTGCCAGCGTTTGCCGAAGTCGGCTAGCGCGGCGTCGTGCCAGGCTGGGGCGAGCAGGGTGATGCCGGCCGGCAGGCCATCGGCCCGGAACCCGGCGGGCAGGGCCAGGGCGGCGAGGTCGGAGAAATTGGTGAAGTTGGTGTAGGTGCCGAACTGGGCGTTGAACAGTACCGGCTCTTCGGCCATCTCGGCGATGCGGCGGATGGTCGGCGAGGTGGGCACCACCAGGGCGTCGAAGGGTTCGAGGGCCAGGTTGATCTGGCGCGCCAGTTCGGCACGCAGGTATTCGGCGCGGTAGGCGTCGCAGACGCTGTAGTTCAGGCCGTTGGCGAGAATGCCGTGCACCACCGGATCCATGGCATCGGGCTGATCGCTGAAGATGGCGCCGGCCGCCACGGTGCGTTCGGCCACCCAGGGACCCTGGTAGAGCTGCGCGGCCAACTGGCGGAAGGGGCTGAAGTCGATTGGGGTGATCTCGGCGCCGAGGGTACGAAGTTTGTCCAGCGCGGCCTCGAAGACGGCACGGGTCTGCTCGTCACCGAAGAATTCCAGGGTGTCCGGCACTGCCAGCTTTGGCCTCGCGGACACGCCGACCGGATTGCTGTTGGGGTTTTGCCGGGAGTACGGGTCGCGGGCGTCGTAACCGCCACCAATGCGCGCGACGGTTTCCGCGTCGGCCACCGTCAAGGCGAACACCGAGATGCAGTCGATGGTGCGGCAGGCCGGCACCAGACCGGCGTTGGACAGCCAGCCCTTGGTGGGTTTCAGCCCGACGATGTTGTTGAAACCCGCTGGCACGCGGCCGGAGCCGGCGGTATCGGTGCCGAGGGAAAAGGGCACCAGGCCGCGCGCCACGACCGAGGCGGAGCCTGAACTGGAGCCGCCGCTGACGTAGTCCGGATCGAAGGTGTTGGCGACGGCCCCATAGGGCGAGCGGGTTCCCACCAGCCCAGTGGCGAACTGGTCGAGGTTGGTCTTGCCAATGACGATCGCGCCGGCTGCGCGCAGGCGGGCAACCACGTGGGCGTCGTCGATGGCTTCATACGCGAAGGCCGGGCAGGCGGCGGTGGTGGTCCAGCCCGCGGCGTCGATGTTGTCCTTGATGGCGAAGGGGACACCGTAGAGGGGCAGGCGCTCACGCCGGCCTTCGGCAGCGGTCAGCAGGTCAGCGAGTTCGATGAGCTGGGCATCGAGCTGCTCGGCGCTGGCCAGGCTGATCCAGGCGTTGTCTTCTGCATCGAGGCGCTGGAGCAGGGCGTGCAGCAAATCGGCGGGTTGCAGTTGGTCGCGGTAGGCCTGTTGCCAGTCTGAAAGGGTGAAGGCGAGAGGGGCTTCGGACATGCTCTGGAGTTCCATCTTGTATCCAAGTTGGAATTCCCTTGAGCAAGGCTGGTGCCAGAGTCTGGAAAGCCGCGCCATTGCTGGGGTCAGGGCTTATTCGCGATGTTCGCGGTGCGCCTCGATGCGCACCGCGCCAGGGCATGGGCGGCGAATCAGGACGTAGGTTGGTGCAAAGCGAAGCGAAGCCCAACGCCGAGTTGGGCATTGCGCACGAAGCTACAGCACCAGGTAATTCTTCACCCCGGTGAAGATGATCTGCGCGGCCAGGGCGCAGACGAACAGGCCCATCAGGCGACTGACGATCTGCAGGCCCTGGTCGCCGAGGATGCGTTCGATGTGGTCGGAAAGGTAGAGGATGGCTCCGACCGTGGCCGAAGCGATGGCGATGGCGAAAAGAGCCGTGAACTTGTCATTCCAGTGCACATGGCCGGCACCCATCACCAGCATGGCGCCGATGGTGCCGGGGCCGACGGTCAGCGGAATGGTCAGCGGGACGATGGTGACGTCCTGTTGCACGTTGTCCGCCTGTACTGCCGGCTTGCCCTGGGCCATGCCAAGGGCAGAGATGAACAGCACGGTGCCGGCGCCGATACGGAAGGCGTCGATGGTGATGCCGAAGACATTGAAGATGGCCTGGCCGAACAGGTAAAGCAGGGCGCTCGCCACCAGCGTACCGAGGGCGACTTTCCATGCGAGCTTCTTGCGCTCCTTCACCGTGTATCCGCGGGTCAGGCTGATGAAGCAGGAGAGCACGAAGAAGGGGCTGTAGAGCACCAGCATCTTCAGGTACAGGCTGGAAAGGCTTTCGAGCATGGGGGCATCCATTCTTGACTGCGAGGGCCGCTCATCAGTGTAGAGGCTGCCCTGCCATTGGGCGCACAACTATAACCGCGTCACCGGGGTCGGCTATACCTTCCCCCACTGGGTCGTTTCGTCGCGCAGGGAGCCGTTGATGGCGCGCATGAGCTTTACCCCCAACCTCCAGCGTCACCTCGATGTCCCCGAACTGGACGTCGCGGCTTCCTCCGTGGCCGAGGCGCTGGAAGCCGCTTTCGTCGCCAATCCACGCCTGCGCAGCTACCTGCTGGATGATCAGGGTCGCCTGCGCCGGCATGTGGCGATCTTCGTCGATGCCCAGCAGGTCAGTGACCGCCGACGCCTCAGCGATCCCGTGGGACCATCCAGTGACATCTTCGTTGTCCAGGCGCTGTCCGGCGGCTGAGCCGGCGCAAGGAGAAGGAGCATGAGCCGATGCATCCACGTGGCGACCCGCAAGGGTCTGCTGCGATTCGAGCCGAAGGGTGATGGCTGGCGACTGGCTCGCCAGGATTTCCTTGGCGAGCCGGTGAGCATGTTGCTGGCCGACCCGCGCGATGACCACCTCTATGCAGCCCTGCACCTTGGGCACTTCGGCCCCAAGTTGTGGCGCTCGGCTGATGACGGGCAGAACTGGGAGGAGATCGCCGCCCCGGCCTTCGCCCAGGTAGACGGGGGCGAGGATGGCCCCTCGGTCGAGATGATCTGGTGCCTTGAGCCGGGAGGGGCGGACCAGCCCGGAACCCTCTGGGCCGGAACCATTCCCGGGGGACTGTTCAGGTCGCGTGACCATGGTGCGTCCTGGAGCCTGGTGGACAGCCTCTGGGAACGCCCGGAGCGGGCCAACTGGTTCGGCGGAGGCTATGACCAGCCGGGCATCCACTCCATTTGCGTCGACCCGCGCAACAGTCGGCACCTGACCCTGGCAGTGTCTTGTGGCGGCGTCTGGCACAGCGAGGACGAAGGCGTCAGCTGGAGCTATCGCACCCGAGGCATGCGCGCCGCCTACATGCCGCCGGAGCGTGCCGAGGAGCCTGACATCCAGGACCCACACCGCATGGTGGCCTGCCCTGCGGACCCGGAGCGGCTCTGGGTGCAGCACCACAACGGTATCTTCGTCAGCGCCGATCGCGGATTGAACTGGCGGGAAGTGCAGCAAGCCGGGCCATCCACCTTCGGTTTCGCCGTGGCGGTGCATCCGTCCGATCCGGATTGCGCCTGGTTCGTGCCGGCGGTGAAGGACGAATGCCGCGTTCCCGCCGACCAACGCCTGCGGGTTACCCGTACGCGCGATGGCGGCAAGCGTTTCGATGTGCTCGAGCGGGGCCTGCCACAACAGCTCTGTTACGACCTGGTGTACCGGCACGGGCTGGATGTGGATGGCAGCGGGCAGCGCCTGGTGATGGGCTCCACCACCGGGCATCTGTGGGTATCCGAGGACCAGGGAGACAGCTGGAACCTTGTGGCGGGGCACCTTCCGCCGATCTTTGCGGTGAGGTTTGGGTAGGGCCTGCGGGCAGCCAGAAAACAGTCAGCAATGGCGCTGAAAACCCCCTCTCCCTCTGGGAGAGGGTTGGGGCCGCTGCGCGGCCCTTGGCGAATGAGTTCGCCCCCATAGGTCGTTCGCCCGATCAGCTATGCATCGCATGCCGTTCGCGCAGTTCCTTCTCGGCTACCCAGTATTCGATCAGCTCGCGCAGTTGCGACAGTTCAACCGGCTTGGCCATGTGGCCGTCCATGCCGGAGAGGCGGGCGCGTTCCTTGTGTTCGCTGAGGATATGGGCGGTCAGTGCGACCACCGGCGTGCGCGGGCGCTGCTCCAGGTTTTCCCAGTTGCGCAGCATCTCGGTGGCGGTAAAGCCATCGAGCACCGGCATCTCGCAATCCATCAGTACCAGGTCGTAGTGCTGGTTCTTCATTGCGCTCAGGGCTTCCTCGCCGTTGCTGGCCGTGTCCGGTTCGAGGTTCAGCTTGCTCAGCATGCCGCGAATGACCTTCGTGGAAATGCTGTTGTCTTCTGCCACCAGGATGCGGAAGTCGGTGGGCACATGCAGTGGTTCGCTGACCTGGGAGCCCGGCAGGGAGATCGAGCCGCCGTTCTTGCGCTGGTTGAGTTCGTCGGCCAGCGTGGTCTTCAGGGTGTACCCCGCCACTGGCTTGGCGAGGATGCGCTTGATGCCGGCGTTGCGCGCGATGATCTTGCTCGGTGCGTTGCTGATGCCGGTAAGCATGATGATCAGAATGTCGTGGTTGAGGCTGGGGTCTTCCTTGATCTTGGCGGCCAACTGCATGCCGGTCATGCCGGGCATGTCCTGGTCCAGCAGGACCACGTCGAAATACTCGCGCAAGTGCGCCTTGGTTCGCAGCAGGGCCAGGGCTTCCTTCCCGGACGGCACGGCGCTGACCTGCAAGCCCCAGGCGCCGCATTGCTGGACCAGTACCTTGCGGCAGGTGTCGTTGTCGTCCACCACGAGCAGGCGCGCGCCTTCCAGCGGGCTGTCGAGGTCGGCGGCCGGGCGCTCGAGGTGCTGGGCGTCGAGCGGCAGCGTCAACCACAGCGTGCTGCCTTGCCCTGCGCCACTCTGGATGCCGAACTCGCCCTCCATCAGGCGTACCAACTGGCGGGCGATGACCAGGCCCAGGCGGCCGCCGAGTTTGGAGGAGGCGAGGAAGTCGCTGCTCTGTACTTCGGCGTTGAGCAGGGCGGAGCGCTCGCCGGCTTCCAGGGGGCGACCGCTGTCCTGCACGGCGATGCGCAGGCGGGGCTGGGTGCTGCTGTTGTCCAGGGCCACCACCAGCAGGATTTCGCCTTCGTCGGTCTGCTTGAAGGCGTTGTCGAGCAGGCTCAGGAGAATCTGACGCAGCCGCGTGGGGTCGCCGCTGACCACGCGGGGTACCTGGGGTTGCATGAAGCTGATGAGTTCGACCCGCTGCTGCTCGGCCTTGGCGCGGAAGATGTCGAGACAGTCGTCGATCAGGGCGTTGAGATCGAACTGCACGTCGTCCAGTTCGATCTGCCCGGATTCCAGCTTGGAGATGTCGAGGATTTCGTTGATCAGGGTGAGCAGTTCGTTACCCGAGCTGTGGATGGTTTGCACGTAGTCGCGCTGCTTGGCCGACAGCGGTGTGCCGAGGAGCAGCTCGGTCATGCCCAGTACGCCGTTCATCGGCGTGCGAATTTCGTGGCTGATCTTGGCGAGGAACTCGCCCTTGGCCTTGAGCTCGGCGGAGCTGGCGGCCAGGGCACGGCTGGCGCTGAAGACCTCGTTCTGGATGCGTCGCTGGCGTTCACTCAGGGCCATGCTGAGGAATACGCCGCTGATCGTGGAGATTGCCAGCAGGGTGTAGGCCAGCCAGTCGGACTGCAGCTGCCAGTAGCCGAACAGGGCGGGCAGGGCGCCGAGAATGGCAATGCAGAACACACCCAGGGCCAGACTGAACAGCCGTGCCGGGCGGTAGCCTTGGCGCCAGTGGAGGATGGCGAACACGAACATGCTCAGGCTGGCGATGGCGGCCATCACATAGACCAGTTGGTTGAATTGCAACTCGGTGACGATCAGCAACAGGGCGGCGGTGAGGCTGATCAGCACGATCTCGCCCAGAAGCAGGCCGGTCAGCGGCGTGCTCGGGCAGACCTTGTGGAAGAAGCTGACGGTGAAGGCCAGGGCACAGACCATGGCCATCAGCATGGAGAGATTGGCGATCTGTGGTTGCGCGCTCTGCCAGTCACCCAGCCAGGGCGAACTGATGCCCAGCAGGCTGACGCCGGTGACCATCAGGCAACCCTGCGCGGCGGCGAGCCAGAGGCTGACAGCTGCGCGGGAATACGCGTAGCGCACCAGGTTGTAGTACACCAGCATGCCCAGGCCGCCGAGCATCAGGCCAAAAAGCAGCGGGCGGGTGTCGTCCGCTGCCATCAGCGCCGAGGAACGCAGTTCCACGGTCGGACGCAGGGCATGTTCCGAGGCCATGCGCAGGTAGATGTCCAGCGGTTCCTGCTGTACCGGAAGCGGCAGGAGGAAGTCGCGGCTGGGCAATGGGCGCTCGCTGAAGGGCAGGCGGCTGCCGGTGCGGGTGTGGGCGACCAGTTCATCGCCCCTGAGGACGTAGAGGTCGAGATAGGCCAGGTAGGGGGCGAAGACCCGCAGCAGCTGTTCCTGCTGGCTGGGGGGGAGGCGGTAATGCAGCCAGAGCGCGCTGCTGCCGCCGGGAGTGTAAAGCTGGTCGAGGTCGACCGGGGTGAACTGGGAAAGGGCCTGCTGGGTGCGGATTTCCTGCAGCTGCAGGTTGGCGCTCGGATCGAGCAGCATGCTCCACTGCCGCTCCCCGGCCGCCTGGGCGGGCAGCAGATAAAACAGGGCCAGAAGCAGGCTGGCGATCAATGCTGTGGCAATCCTGAGCCGGGGCACGTTCGAGGTCCCTTCGTGGGTGAGTGGCCGGATTATAGTCAAGGCCATCTCGTGCGGAATATGACCAAGGCGGCCATCGGGCCGCCTTGGTGAGCACTATCTATTGACTTCTTACCCTTCGCCGCGTTCCCGGGCAATGGCCCTGTAGCCGATATCCTTGCGATAGAAGCAGCCGTTCCAACGGATCTTCTCCGCCAGACGATAGGCCTGCTGCTGGGCGTCGGAGACGCTGGCGCCGATGGCGGTGGCGCAAAGCACGCGACCGCCGGCGGTGACGATGTTGCCGTCCTTCAGCGCGGTGCCGGCATGGAACACCTTGCCGTCCAGGGCTGCGGCATCGGCCAGGCCTTCGATGACGTCACCCTTGGCATAGTCGCCCGGGTAGCCGCCTGCGGCCAGTACCACGCCAACGGTGGGGCGCGGGTCCCAGGTGGCTTCGACCTTGTCCAGGGCCTTGGCCAGGGCGGCCTCCACCAGCAGGACCAGGGACGATTCCAGGCGCACCATAATGGGCTGGGTTTCCGGATCACCGAAGCGGCAGTTGAATTCGATGACCTTGGGCGCGCCGCTCTTGTCGATCATCAGACCGGCATAGAGGAAGCCGGTGTAGACGTTGCCCTCCTCGGCCATGCCGCGCACGGTCGGGTAGATGACTTCGTCCATCACGCGCTGGTGCACTTGGGCAGTGACCACCGGAGCGGGGGAATAGGCGCCCATGCCGCCGGTGTTCGGGCCGCTGTCGCCGTCGCCCACGCGCTTGTGGTCCTGGCTGGTGGCCATGGGCAGCACATTCTGGCCGTCGACCATGACGATGAAGCTGGCTTCTTCGCCATCGAGGAACTCCTCGATCACCACGCGCGAGCCGGCGTCACCGAAGGCATTGCCGGCGAGCATGTCGCGTACGGCGGCTTCGGCCTCTTCCAGGGTCATCGCGACGATCACGCCCTTGCCAGCGGCCAGGCCGTCGGCCTTGATGACGATGGGGGCGCCTTTCTCACGCAGGTAGGCCAGGGCCGGTTCTACCTCGGTGAAGTTCTGGTAGTCGGCGGTGGGGATCTTGTGGCGGGCCAGGAAGTCCTTGGTGAAGGCCTTGGAGCCTTCCAGCTGGGCAGCACCGGCGGTGGGGCCGAAGATGTCCAGGCCGCGCGAGCGGAACAGGTCGACCACGCCTTTCACCAGCGGCGCTTCCGGGCCGACGATGGTCAACTGGACGTTCTGGGCCGCGAAATCGGCCAGTTGTTCCAGGGCCAGCACGTCGATAGCGACGTTTTCGCACTTGGCTTCGGTCGCGGTGCCGGCGTTGCCCGGGGCGACGAAGACCTTCTCGACGCGCGGGTCCTGGGCCACTTTCCAGGCCAGGGCGTGTTCACGACCGCCGCTGCCGATAATGAGTACGTTCATTGAATTCTCCTTCAGGAGGCGGGCCTGGGGCCCCAACGGTGGATGAGAAGAGCGTCATCCACCCTACAAAAGCTACGAATCTTCTACGACGGACTGTAGGGCGCGCGATGGAGCGGGTAGATGCAAGGCGTCCGGTCCTTCACCACGCGGAGTTGCCTTCTGGCAATGAGCATTGGGGAAGGGCCGGACAACGCAGCAGATGCCCGCTTCAGTGCGTCCCTGTCACTCAGTGGCGGAAGTGGCGCATGCCGGTGAACACCATCGCGATGCCGGCTTCGTCGGCGGCGGCGATGACTTCGTTGTCACGCATGGAGCCGCCCGGCTGGATCACGGCGGTGATGCCGGCCTTGGCCGCATTGTCGATGCCGTCGCGGAACGGGAAGAAAGCGTCGGAAGCCATGACCGCACCCTTCACCTCAAGACCGGCATGCTCGGCCTTGATGGCGGCGATGCGGGCGGAGTTGACGCGGCTCATCTGGCCGGCGCCGACGCCGACGGTCTGACGGTTCTTGGCGTAGACGATGGCGTTGGACTTGACGAACTTGGCCACTTTCCAGGCGAAGATCAGGTCGTGGATTTCCTGCTCGCTCGGGGCGCGCTGGGTGACGATCTTCAGGTCTTCTGCCTTGATCATGCCGATGTCGCGGCTCTGTACCAGCAGGCCGCCGTTGACGCGCTTGAAGTCCCAGCCTGCGGCACGCTCAGCCGGCCATTCACCGCATTCCAGCAGGCGCACGTTGGCCTTGGCAGCGACCACTTCACGAGCGGCGGCGGAGATTTTCGGCGCGATGATGACTTCGACGAACTGGCGCTCGACGATGGCCTTGGCGGTATCAAAGTCCAGTTCGCGGTTGAAGGCGATGATGCCGCCGAAAGCGGATTCGGTGTCGGTGGCGTAGGCCAGGTCGTAGGCCTTGCGAATGCCGCCTTCGTTTTCCGGTACCACGGCCACGCCGCACGGGTTGGCGTGCTTGACGATGACGCAGGCCGGCTTGACGAAGCTCTTCACGCACTCCAGCGCGGCGTCGGTATCAGCCACGTTGTTGAAGGAGAGTTCCTTGCCCTGCAGCTGCACGGCGGTGGAGACGCTGGCCTCGCCCTTTTTCGCTTCTACATAGAACGCCGCGCTCTGGTGCGGGTTCTCGCCGTAGCGCATTTCCTGGGCCTTGACGAACTGGCTGTTGAAGGTGCGCGGGAAGGCGCCACGACCTTCGGTGGAGAGGGTGTCGCGGGCCTGGTCGATGGTGCCCAGGTAGTTGGCGATCATGCCGTCGTAGGCGGAGGTGTGCTCGAACGCCTTGAGGGCCAGGTCGAAACGCTGCGCGTAGGTCAGGCCACCAGCCTTCAGGCCTTCGAGGACGCTGGCATAGTCGCTGGCGTTGACCACGATGGCGACGTCCTTGTGGTTCTTCGCGGCGCTGCGGACCATGGTCGGACCGCCGATGTCGATGTTCTCGATGGCTGTCGGCAGGTCGCAGTCAGGCTTGGCGACAGTGGCTTCGAAGGGGTACAGGTTGACCGCGACCAGGTCGATCGGCTTGATGCCGTGCTGTTCCATCACCGCGCCATCGAGGTCGCGACGGCCAAGGATGCCGCCGTGGATCTTCGGGTGCAGGGTCTTCACGCGGCCGTCCATCATTTCCGGGAAACCGGTGTAGTCGGCGACTTCCACGGCGGCGATGCCGTTGTCCTTGAGCAGCTTGTAGGTACCGCCGGTGGAGAGGATCTCTACGCCGAGGGCAGCCAGTTCACGGGCGAACTCGACGATGCCGGTCTTGTCGGAAACGCTGATCAGGGCGCGGCGAACGGGAAGGCGGGTGGTCTGGTCGGTCATTTCGGAACCATTCGAGTGGGAGAAGATTTAGCGGTTGGGCCTGAAACCGGAAGCCGGAAGGCTGAGCGTCGGGTCTGGTTCCCGCTTCAGGCTTCCGGCTTCAGGTTCCCGCCTTTCAGAGCAGGTCGTATTGCTTGAGCTTCTTTCGCAGCGTGCCCCGGTTGAGGCCGAGCATTTCGGAAGCCTTGGTCTGGTTACCCTTGACGTAATTCATCACGGATTCCAGCAGCGGCGCCTCCACTTCGGAAAGCACCAGGTTGTACACGTCCGTGACGGCGGCGCCCTCAAGATGGGCGAAATAATTGTGCAGCGCCTTTTCGACGCTGCCGCGCAGGGTCTGGCCCTCAGCGGTAGGTGCCGTCAGGTGCTGTTTAAGGTTGGCGGTGTCGCTCACGGGTGTTGCCCCATCAAAAAAATTCTCGGTCATCGTCGTCATGCGGCCTTTTCCCCTTCGTTGTGACGCTCGGCGAAGAACTCCCGAACGTTGGCGCACTGCGCGTCCGTGGACTCCAAACGATTGAACTTGGCGCGAAACTCCCTGGCGCCCGGCAGGGTTGCCAGATACCAGCCGACATGCTTGCGGGCGATGCGAACGCCCATCTCGTCGCCGTAGAAGGCGTGCAGTGCGGCCAGGTGCTCCAGCAGTATCTGTTCCACTTCGATCAAGCCCGGCGCCGGCAGAAGTTCACCGGTCGTCAGGTAATGCGCGATCTCGCGGAATATCCAGGGTCGCCCCTGGGCCGCTCGACCGATCAGCAGGGCATCGGCACCGGTGGCGTCGAGGACCTGCCTGGCTTTCTGTGGCGAATCGATATCGCCGTTGGCAAAGACCGGAATGGACACCGCCTGCTTGATCGCAGCGATGGTGTCGTACTCGGCTTCGCCCGTGTACAGGTCTGCGCGGGTCCGGCCGTGGACGGCCAGGGCCCGGATGCCAGCCTGTTCGGCGATTTTCGCCACGTTGATGCCGTTCCTGTTCGATCGGTCCCAACCGGTGCGGATCTTCAGGGTGACGGGCACATCGACGGCCTTGACCACGGCGTTGAGGATATCGGCCACCAGGGCTTCGTCCTTCATCAGCGCCGAGCCGGCGGCCTTGTTGCAGACCTTCTTCGCCGGGCAGCCCATGTTGATATCGATGATCTGGGCACCGAGATCAACATTAGCCCTGGCCGCTTCGGCCAGCATCTCCGGATCACCGCCGGCTATCTGGACGGAACGGGGCTCCGGGTCGCCCTCGTGGAGCAGGCGCAGCCGCGACTTGCGGCTGTTCCACAGGCGCACGTCGCTGGTGACCATTTCCGATACCACCATGCCGGCGCCAAGACGGCGGCACAGCAGACGGAACGGCCGGTCGGTCACACCCGCCATGGGGGCGAGAATCACTGGATTGGGCAAGGCATAAGGGCCAATGCTAACCGCCGACATAGGTCTTCCCTGTTTGGGGCCTGCTCAGTTGAGTGCTGGGGGAGTTCGAAAAAGGGTGGGCATGATACCCGCTCTCGGTGACTGGATAAAGGCTGTTTTGAACAAATTCTGAACAGCCCTGTGCTTATCGCCGGGAGTTAGAAAACGCCTGGAGACTCCGGAATCCGGCGTCTCCAGCTTATTCGGGGGAGTGGAAGCTGAGGCTGTAGTTCACAGCCTTGGTGCCTGGGTCGAGGATGTCCAGGCTGATGTGGATAGGGGTTTGCGGAGGCATTTCCGCCTGTCCGGCCAGTTCGCCGGAAAGGTATTCGCCTGGCTTGAAGCGACGGCTGGCCAGTAATTGGCCATTGATGTCGGCAAAGCGCAGCTCCAGCAGTGGGAACGGCTGGGCGAAGGCGGCGCGGTTGTAGAGGATGGCGTCGACCACGAGGGCGCCGGAGAACTCGGGGTGGCTGCGCACCACGAGGTTGCTGCTCTTGATCAGGTCGATATCCACCTTGGAGGGCAGCTGGCAGCCGATTTCCGGGCAGATTTGCTGGAACCAGGGGCGGTACTGGTCCTGCCGGGCCAGTTCATCGAAGTGGTACCAGATGTACTGGGTGGACAGTGCGCCGATTGCGATCAGGTTCAGCAGGAACCAGCCGATCCAGCGGCCCCAGGGGCGTCTGCTTTCCTGCCAGTCCAGCTGCAGCGGCTCGTCATTCAGGTCGAGGAGGCCGTCGTCGCGGAGGGCAGGTTCGTTGCGCGAGTGTTGCTGGCGCACGGGCTCGGTAGCAGGCGGCTCGTCCAGCTCGTCGTCATCGTCACGCAGGTCTTCGGGTTCGTCGTCGCGGGCTGAACCCAGGCTGAAGTCCGGGCCGGGCTCGTCCTCTACCAGGTCCATGGACAGGCTGGGTTCGGTGCGCTCTGCCGGAGCAGGCTTGGGCGGCTCCACTGGCGTGCGACTCACCGGCTCGGCAACTGGCTCGGCGCGCAGTTCGAAGTCAGGCCCAGCTTCGGGTTCGTGCTCGTCGTCCCGCTCGGCGGCCAGTTCCGCAGAGGGCTCCTCGGCCTCCAGCAGAGCTTCGGCCCAACCTTCATCGTGACGCGGCGTCGGTTGCTTTTCGGTCCGCACGGGTGCGGCGGGGCCCAGCAGGTCACGGGACAGGCGCTGCTCTTCCTGCTCCAGCTTGGCCAGTTCTTCGTCCAGGTCGAGGCTGTCGAGGTCCAGGTCGTCGTGAATCCACAGGGTGTCGCTACTGGCTGGCTTGACCGGCGTCGTCTGCGGTGCAACCGGCGGCTTGAGCACGGTGGCGACGCTGGGCACTGGCGCGGCCGGTGCCTGGGGTGTTGCCGGCCTGGGTGGCGCTGTCGGTGCCGCGGGCTTGGGCTTCGGGGTCGCCGGCGCTATCGCCTGGCCCTTGGCCGCCAACAGCTGCTGAGCCGCATTGAACACATGCAGACAGGCGCCACAGCGCACGGCGCCATGGGCTACGGCGAGCTGTGCGCGGCTGACGCGGAAACTGGTCTGGCAATGCGGGCACTGGGTGACGAAGCTGTCGGTCATGCGGCGATCCGGTCGAAACGAAAGGCTATTTTACTCGATCTGCTGGCTTTCAGCGGCGCACGCCACTGATGCGTACCCAGCCGTCCTTCTCTGCAGTAGGGTCGAGGTCGAAGGCGCCGGCATAGGCCGTGCGCACTTCCTCGGCCTGCTCGGCGAGGATGCCGGACAGCGCCAGGCGTCCGCCGGCTGCCACGAGGCTGGTGAGCTGTGGCGCCAGCGAGACCAGCGGGCCGGCAAGGATATTCGCCACTACCACTTCGGCGGGTTTGGCTGGAAGGTCGGCCGGCAGGTAGACCGGGAAGCGCGCCGGGTCGATGCCGTTGCGCGAGGCATTGTCGCGGGAGGCTTCCAGGGCTTGCGGGTCGATGTCGGTGCCGACTGCCTGGCGCGCACCCAGGAGCAGCGCGGCGATGGCGAGGATGCCCGAGCCGCAGCCGAAATCCAGTACTTCGCAGCCGTCGAGGTCCTGGCCATCGAGCCATTCCAGGCAGAGGGCGGTGGTTGGATGCGTGCCAGTGCCGAACGCCAGGCCCGGGTCCAGCAGGAGGTTCACCGCGCCCGGCTCGGGGGCGTCGTGCCAGCTCGGTACGATCCACAGGCGGCGGCCGAAGCGCATGGGCTGGAAGTTGTCCATCCAGCTGCGTTCCCAGTCCTGGTCTTCGATGCGCTCGATCTGGTGCTCCGGTAGCGCGCCGCCGGTCAGCAGTTCCAGGTGCGCCACCAGGTTGGCTTCGTCGGTATCGGCCTCGAACAGGGCGAGCAGATGGGTATTGGACCAGAGTGGGGTGGTCCCCAGGTCCGGTTCGAAGATCGGTTGATCTTCGGCGTCCATGAAGGTTACCGAGACAGCGCCCACTTCCAGCAGGGCGTCCTCGTAGGTTTCCGCCTGTTCCGGGGTGATGGCGAGTCGAACTTGTAACCAGGGCATGACGGGACCTCTTGAAAATTCAGCGTGCACATGCGGCAGGCGCGCAAGCTTACTTGAGCACAGGCCGGAAAAACACAAGGGCCGCCATATGGCAGCCCCTGTGATCGTGGATCAGGCACCCTGAATCAGTGCTTGTCCATGCCGAGTTTCTTTTCCAGGTAGTGGATGTTGATGCCACCCTTGCAGAAACCCTTGTCGCGAGTGAGGTTGCGGTGCAGCGGGATGTTGGTCTTGATGCCGTCAACGACAATCTCGTCCAGCGCATTGCGCATGCGCGCCATGGCTTCGTCGCGGTCCTTGCCGTAGGTAATCAGCTTGCCGATCAGCGAGTCGTAGTTCGGCGGAACCGCGTAGCCGCTGTACAGGTGCGAATCGACGCGAACGCCGTTGCCGCCTGGGGCGTGGAAGTAGGTCACCTTGCCAGGGCTCGGCATGAAGTTGTCCGGGTCTTCGGCGTTGATCCGGCATTCCAGCGCATGGCCACGGATGACGACGTCGTCCTGCTTGATCGACAGCTTGTTGCCAGCGGCGATGCTGAGCATTTCCTTGACGATGTCGATGCCGGTGACCATTTCGGTGACCGGGTGCTCCACCTGCACGCGAGTGTTCATCTCGATGAAGTAGAAGCGACCGTTCTCGTAGAGGAACTCAAAGGTGCCAGCGCCGCGGTAGCCGATTTCGATGCAGGCCTGGACGCAGCGGTCCAGTACTTCGGCGCGGGCCTTCTCGTCGATACCCGGGGCTGGGGCTTCTTCCAGCACCTTCTGGTGGCGGCGCTGCAGGGAGCAGTCGCGGTCACCCAGGTGGATGGCATTGCCCTGGCCGTCGGACAGGACCTGGACTTCGACGTGGCGCGGGTTGGTGAGGAACTTCTCCAGGTAGACCATGGAGTTGCCGAACGCGGCACCGGCTTCGGTGCGGGTCAGCTTGGCCGACTTGATCAGTTCTTCTTCCTCGTACACCACGCGCATGCCGCGACCACCACCGCCACCGGCGGCCTTGATGATCACCGGGTAGCCCACTTCACGGGCGATGGCCAGCGCGGTTTCCTCGTCTTCCGGCAGCGGGCCGTCGGAGCCCGGCACGGTCGGTACGCCGGCGCGCTTCATGGCGTCCTTGGCCGATACCTTGTCGCCCATCAGGCGAATGGTGTCGGCTTTCGGGCCGATGAAGGCGAAACCGGAGTTCTCCACCTGCTCGGCGAAGTCGGCGTTCTCGGCCAGGAAGCCGTAACCCGGGTGGATAGCAGTGGCGCCGGTTACTTCGGCGGCGCTGATGATCGCCGGGATGTTCAGGTAGGACTGGGCTGCCGAAGCCGGGCCGATGCAAACGGTCTCGTCGGCCAGGGACAGGTGCATCAGCTCACGGTCGGCCGTGGAATGCACCGCCACCGTCTTGATGCCCAGTTCCTTGCAGGCGCGCAGGATGCGCAGGGCGATCTCGCCACGGTTGGCGATCAGGACTTTTTCCAACATCGCAGGCTCTCCGCGGTTCAGACGATGGTGAACAGCGGCTGGTCGTACTCAACCGGCTGACCGTTTTCCACGAGGATGGACTCGATCACGCCACTGGCTTCGGCTTCGATGTGGTTCATCATCTTCATGGCTTCGACGATGCAGAGGATGTCGCCTTTCTTCACGCTCTGGCCGACTTCGACGAAGTTGCCCGAGGTCGGGGAGGCGGCACGGTAGAAAGTGCCGACCATCGGAGAGCGCACGACGTTGCCGTTCAGCTTCGGTGCTGCCGGTGCAGCGGCTTCAGCTGCGGCGACCGGAGCGGCAGCGGCAACAGGTGCTGCTACCGGTGCCGGGGCGGCGGCGTAAACCGGCTGGGCCGCGAAGGCCTTGTTGCTGTGACGGCTGATGCGCACGGACTCTTCGCCCTCGCGGATCTCCAGTTCGTCGATACCGGACTCTTCCAGCAGTTCGATCAGTTTCTTGACTTTACGGATATCCATTAATCATCAACTCCCAAGGGGTGAGGTCAGGGGCGTTCAAGGTGTTCTAGCGCCGCGTCCAGGGCCAGGCGGTAGCCGGTGGCACCCAGACCGCAGATCACTCCTACTGCAACGTCGGAGAAGTAGGAGTGGTGGCGGAAAGGTTCCCGTTTGTGCACGTTGGACAGGTGCACTTCGATGAATGGGATGCTCACTGCGAGCAATGCGTCACGTAGGGCGACACTTGTATGCGTGAAAGCAGCAGGATTGATGATGATGAAGTCCACTCCTTCACCGCGGGCCGCATGAATCCGGTCGATGAGTTCGTACTCGGCATTGCTCTGCAGGTACATCAGGTGATGGCCGGCCTCGCGAGCGCGGCGCTCCAGGCCCTGGTTGATCTCGGCCAGGGTCGTGGCCCCGTACTTATCGGGTTCGCGGGTGCCCAGCAGGTTGAGGTTGGGGCCGTGCAGGACGAGCAGGGTGGCCATGCTGTTTGTTCCTTATTGGAGGCCAGGCGGCACTATGCCGGACAGCGGAAAAGGCTGTCCAGTTGCCGACAGTAATCGACAAGATGCCCGGTGTTTGCGGCAAATATATGACGTTGCATGCGTCAGCGCGACGCATTCGCCTGTTGCAGACGGGCGGCGAAGGCCTTGGCATCGACTTCACCTACGACACGCAGATCGGCCAATTCGTCACCCTTGCCGTTGAAGAACAGGATGGCCGGCGGCCCGAACAGCTTGTAGCGATCGAGCAGGGCGCGTTGTTCCGGATTGCTCTCGGTCATGTCGAAGCGGATAAGGCGGTAGCCGCCCAGCTGCGAGGTAACCTCCATGGCGGTAAGGACTTCACGCTCGATCACCTTGCAACTAATGCACCAGTCGGCATACCAGTCCAGCAGCAGCGGCTGGCCAGAGCCTTTGGCCTCTGCGAGGACCCCGGTGAGTTCCACCGGAGTCTTGATCGTTTGCCATGCTCCGCTGGCCGGGGCGACGGACGGCGCACCAACCAGGTGCGCACGGCCGAGCGGACGCAACGGATCGGATTCTCCCTTGAGGGCGCCCGACCAGGCAGCCACTGCGTAGACCAGCAGGACCAGTCCTGCCAGTTGACCCAGGCGCTCGCGCGGAGCCTTGGGGGTGAATTCCAGGGCGCCGAGGAACAGCGCAACGCCGCCGGCAAGCAGGCCCCAGAGGCCCAATGCCAGGGGGCCGGGCAGGACGCGTTCGAGCATCCATACCGCTACCGCCAGCAGCAGCACGCCGAAGGCATTGCGTACGCTGACCATCCACTGGCCTGCCTTGGGCAGCAGGGCACCGCCGCCGGTGGCGAACAATACCAGCGGGGCGCCCATGCCCAGGCCGAGGGCGAAGAGCTTGAGGCCGCCTCCCAGGGCGTCGCCGCTTGCACTGATATAGAGCAGGGCTCCGGCCAGCGGCGCAGAGACGCAGGGCGAGACCAGCAGGCTGGAGACCACGCCGAGCAGCGCGGCGCTCCAGATCGAGCCACCCTTGGTGCTGCCCGCCAGCGAATCCAGCGGGCCGCTGATGAAGCGCGGCAGGCGTAGTTCATAAAGGCCGAACATGGCCAACGCGAAGAGGGTGAAGAAGCCGGCGAAGGGCACCAGTACCCAGGGCGACTGCAAGCGTGCCTGAAGGTTGAGTTCGGCGCCGAACAACCCCATCAGCGCACCCAGCAGGGCAAAGCAGGCGGCCATCGGTAGGATGTAGGCCAACGAAAGCGTCAGGCCGCGTCCGCCGCCTGCCTTTCCGCGCAGTACCACGCCGGAAAGAATCGGCAGCATTGGCAGCACGCAGGGCGTGAAGGTCAGACCGAGGCCCGCGAGGAAGAACAGGGCCAGTTCGTGCCAGCCCCAGCCCGTGCCGGCGGTGCTGCTGCCCAAGGAGTCAATGCCGCTGCTGGCGCCACCCTCAGCCAGTTTGATGACCTCGGTCTCTGGCGGATAGCACAGGCCCTTGTCGGCGCACCCCTGGTAAGTCACTCGCAACTCGGTGGGGGCCTTGCGTGACGGGTCCACCGGCAGGTTGACGTCGGTGACGCCGTAGTACACCTCGACGTCGCCGAAGTACTCGTCGGTCTTGTGCTTGCCGGCCGGCAGCACGGGCTGGCCCAGGCCGCTGTCGGCGGGCTCTGCGCGGAACTGGAAGCGGTGACGATAAAGGTAATAACCCTCGGCATTGGTGAAGCGCAGCTTCACCGAGGTGGGGCTGCTTTCCACGAGGCTGAGGCGGAAGGCCTCGCGAACCGGCAGGAAGTCTCCGCTGTTATTGAGGGAGGCACCCAGGGTCGGGCTCGGGCGGTTGTCCAGCAACCCTGCGGCGGCGGGCAGGGCCACCAGCAGAAAGATCAGGCTCAGCAGACGGCGCATGGAGGTCTCTTGGGGCGGAAAACGCTCGCATCATAACGGACCTCGACGGCTTCCTGCAGGCTCCGGGCTGTAAGCGGTTTTGTCCTCAGAGCGAAAGGTCGTGCGGACGGTGCCTATAGGCATGATGGACTTCTGTGCGCCACGCGGAATCGTCGGGCGATTGAATGGGCGCGACAATAGGTCGCGCCGTTTCGTCAGACGCGGAAGGCCTGCACGGCCGTGTGCAATTCACCCCCCAGGCGCAGCAGGCGTTCGCCTTGGCTGCGGCTTTCGTCAATGCGCGCGAGGTTGCTGCCGCCGAGCTGGTGGATCTGTTCGCTGTGGTCGCGGATTTCGCTGACTGCGCCGCTCTGCTGGGCAGTGGCGTCGGCAATCCGTTCGGCCATGCTGGCGATCGTGCGAATCGCACTGACCACTTCCACCAGTGCGCCGTCGGCGGCGGCGGCCTGTTCGGCGCTGGCTTCGGCATGTTCGACCTGGATACGCATGGCGTCGACCGATTGCCGTGCAGCCTGCTGGAGGCGAGCGATCAGCTGCTGGATTTCAGCCGTGGCCCCCGCAGTGCGCTGGGAAAGGGAGCGCACTTCCTCGGCGACCACTGCGAAGCCGCGGCCCATTTCACCCGCCCGAGCGGCCTCGATGGCGGCGTTGAGCGCCAGCAGGTTGGTCTGCTCGGCGATGCCACGGATCACCGTCAGCACCTTGTCGATGGTTTCGGTCTCTTCCGCCAGGCGCTCCACGGCCTGGGCGTTGTTCTGCACTTCGCCCACCAGTTGGTGAAGTCCGGCCAGGCTCTGGTCGATCACGCTCTGGCCCTGTTCCACGGCCAGACCGGCATCGCGGCTGGCATCGGCGGCCAGGCTGGCATCGCCGGCCACCTGTTGGATGGTGTTTTCCAGTTCGCCCAGGGCATCGCGGATCTGTGCGGTGCCGCCTGCCTGGTCCTCGGCGCCGGCGTGGAGTCCGTTGTTCAGCTCGGCCAGGGTGCTGCTGCTGCCGGCGACTTTCTCGGCGTGCTGGCGAATGGTGCCCACCAGTTCGCCGAGATAGTCGCGCAGGCGATTGAGCGAGTCTTCGATGCGACGCAGGTCGAGCGTGCGGGAGCCCAGGGCTATGGGGCGGCTGAAATCGCCGGCGGCCCAGGCTCCCAGGGCGCTGACCAGACGCCCGAGCACCTGGGTCAGGCGGCGCTGGATGCGGTCGATGCACAGGGCGATGAGCAGAATCAGGCCGATCATCAGGCCTTGCATGACCCGCACTTCAGCCTGGATGCGACCGTGTTCGGCACGCACTTCGGGCTCCAGGGCGGCCAGTGCGGTTTGCAGGGCATCCACGCGCTGGGTGGTGGCAGAGGCGAGTTCGCTGCGCCGCTGGATCAGGTCGCGGGTGCGCGCCAGTTCGCCCGGATAACGCTTGAGCAGACCGGCCAGTTCACGCTTGAGGGCGATGCCGCGATCTTCGGTCTGGCTGGTTTCATTGCTGCTTTCCAGGCCCATCATCGCGGCGAAGTCATCGGCGGCCGAATTGCTGCTGTCGGCCACGCCGAGCAGGGGCAGTTGGTCCAGCCGGGCGCTGTCACGACCGAGTGCCTCCAGTTCGCGCTCGACGTCGGCGGCCAGTTCGTCGCGCCCGCTGGCCACCAGCTTCGCGCGGGCCTGGCTGAGGCGGTTGAGGTGCTGGGCGGCGGCGAACAAGGGGGCTCGATAATCGCTGGCAGGCGGCGAGCTGGCGGAGTCGGCGTACTGGGCGAGCTGGTCGAGGGAGCCGGCGATTTCCCGCTCGGCCTGGATCAGCAGGCCCTGGGGATCACCTGCCAGCTTGCCGGCTGCGAGCAGTTCGTCGCGCGTGAATTCGCGCAACTCAACAAAGCTGGGGAGCAGGTCCTGGGTCAGTTCGCTCGGGAGCTGGGCGAGGCGTTGCTCCAGGCTGTCGATGCCCTGGGCGGCGGCACTGTGACGCAACGCATCGCCGCTGTTGAGGTAGGCCTGAACGTTGTCCACCACCTCACCCTGGAAACGCTGGGCCAGGTCCAGGTACTGCTCCATGAGTTGATAGGGGCGTTCAAGTGCCCGCTGCGACCACCAGAGCGTGGCTCCCAATGCCAGGCACACGGTGACCAGCAGCAAGGTAATGAGGTTGGTGAGCAGTTTCAGGCGCATCGCGTCCTCGACAGACAGCTGAGGGGATGGCCAGATGATATTGCTGTTTGGTGACAGTCCCGTGACGACGGTTCTCAGTCGCGGTGCAGCTCAACCCGATTACGACCGCCGTGCTTGGCGCAATAGAGCGCTTCGTCCGCCTGCTTGGACAGCTGGTTGATATCGAGGTCGTCATGCAGTTGGGCAATACCGCAGCTGAAAGTGCAGGACAGGTCGTGGGGCTGGGCCGGGTAGCGGATCTCCGCGAAGCGCCGGCGGATTTCCTCCAGCACGCGATGGGCCGCGTCGAGATCGGTATCCGGCAGGACCACCGCGAATTCCTCGCCACCGTAGCGGCCGATATGGTCGGTCTTGCGCAGGCGCTGCTTGAGGAACAGCGCAAGGCTCTTGATCACCCGGTCGCCCATGGGATGGCCATAGGTGTCGTTGACCTTCTTGAAGTGATCGATATCGAGCATGGCGAAGCACAGCGGCTTGCCTTCCCGGCGGGCGCGGGAGCAGGCGTCCTCCAGCAGTTGCAGCGTATGGGTGTGATTGAACAGCCCGGTGAGGCTGTCGCGCACCATGCGTGCCTTCAGGCTGCGAGCCCGCTTGGCGCGAGTACGGACCGTCGCGATCAGGTGGCGCGGCTTGATCGGCTTGGTCAGAAAGTCGTCGCCGCCTTCGCTCATCGCATCCAGCTGTTTGTTGAGGTCATCCTCCGCCGACAGGTAGATGATCGGCACGCTTACATAGCGCTCGTGCTGGCGAATCACCTTGGCCAGCTCGGTACCCAGGCATTCGGGCATGTACATGTCGAGGATGATCAGGTCCGGCTGGAATTCGGCCAGGGCCAGCAGGGTCTTCACCGGCTCGGTGATGACGCGGGTGACGATGCCGGCGGAGTTGAGGATCAGCTCGGTGTGGGTGGCCTGGGCGCGGGAGTCGTCCACCACCAGCACCTTGAAGGGATCGTAGTGGGCGGTGCGGGTCAGGGTTTCCAGTTTTTCCAGCAGGCTGGAGGCATCCAGGGCGCCGGTGAAAAATTCCTGGCCGCCGGCACGCACTGCTGCCAGGCGCGTTGGTGCATCCGCTTCTTCATGGCTGAAGAAAATGATCGGCAGCTTCTGCTCCAGCCCTTGCTGGGCTTCGCGTGCCAGATCCAGGCCCTTGCCGGGGCCGGAAAAGTCTACTTCCAGCACGATCGCAGCCGGATGCCGTTCGGCCATGGCCGAGCGGAAGGCGTTGGCGCTCTCGCAGAGCTGGGCGTTGAGGCCGAAGAACTCCAGTTGCTGGGTCAGGCGTTCGGCACGGTCCTCGCTTTGCAGAGCCAGGTACACCGGCTTGCGCAAGGGCGGAAGGAAGGTCTGCTCGAACTGGTCGCCATGCCGCAACCCGGTGCGCGACAGGCGCTGCATCAACAGGCTGAGTTCGGTGATCAGGTCGCTGGACAGCCGGCCGCGATTCTCTTCCACGCCACGCAAGCATCTGCCAATGGCCACGGCCAGGCGCGTGTGCTCCGGCTGTTCGAAGCGTTCGGCGTAGCGCTGCAGGTTGAGGCTGGCCTCGGCCAGCTCGGTCATGCAGGCCGTGCTCCACTCGCTGCGTTGCAGGCGCTGCCAGATCTCCAGAACATGCCGCGCCTGGTTGATTACTCGCTGGGCGAAGTGGTTCTTGAGTCGGTCGCGGCTGGGATCTTCGTGCTCGGTCATGGCCGGGGATGTCGCCTGGAGACGATCTAGATGATGGCGCCATGCTATCACCTTGTAGGCGGTACGCCAGTGCCATCTGTCCCGATTTTGCGGGCTACGTCAGGTAAATACTGTCAGCAAGTCGCCAAGGCCCCGGAAACACCGCGCGCACCGGCGGTTGGTTTGGTTCGCGGGCACTGCGCCGCGCCTGCGCATCACTTATAGTGCAGGACTTGGCCGCAACGCTCCGGGCGTAACGCGGTCGAACCTATCCGTGCTGATCGAAATTCGAAGGACACTGCCATGCTGGACTGGAAGAAGCGTATGGGCGATGCGCGTGAGCGCGTCGATGATTCGGTTGACGATGTACGCAGCTACCTCGGTGGCATCTGGCTGAGTCGTGCCCTTGGCAGCCTGCTGGCGATCTACCTGCTCGCCTGTGTCGTGGTGGGTTGGTACTGGAGCAGCGAGCCCGATCTCTTCCCAGTGCAGCAGAACGCCCAGGCAGCCGCCGAGCGTGCCGGCCGGCAGATGGTCAGTGGCTACACCACCGTGGAAACCCTGAAGACCGTGGGGCAGACCCTGCTCGACAAGAGCGGCGGTTACCTCTCCAACGACCTCGCCCCACCCGGCCTCTGGCTGGACAATATGCCCAGCTGGGAATACGGCGTACTGGTGCAGGTGCGCGACCTGTCCCGCGCCCTGCGTAAGGACTTCGCCCGCTCCCAGTCGCAGTCCACCGAGGATCCGGACCTGGCCAAGGCCGAGCCGCGCTTCAACTTCGACAACAAGAGCTGGGCGCTGCCCGCGTCCGAGTCCGAGTACAAGGAAGGCATCCGTTCGCTGGACCGCTACCTGGCGCGCCTGTCCGATCCCAAGCAACCCAGCGCACAGTTCTATACCCGTGCCGACAACCTGAACAACTGGTTGGGCGACGTCGCCACTCGCCTCGGTTCGCTGTCCCAGCGCCTGTCCGCCAGCGTTGGCCGGGTGCGCTTGAACACCGACATCAGCCCGGAAGCCGCCGCCGCCACCGGCAAGGTGCCGGAGGTGAGCGAGGAGATCGTCGAGACGCCCTGGCTGCAGATCGACAACGTCTTCTATGAAGCCCGCGGCCAGGCCTGGGCGCTGTCCCACATCCTGCGCGCCATCGAAGTCGACTTCGCCGACGTGCTGGCGAAGAAGAACGCCACCATCAGCGTGCGCCAGATCATCCGTGAACTGGAGGCCGCCCAGGAGCCCCTGTGGAGCCCGATGGTGCTCAACGGCAGCGGCTATGGCGTGCTGGCCAACCACTCGCTGGTGATGGCCAACTACATCTCCCGTGCCAACGCCGCTGTAATCGACCTCCGTCAGTTGCTGGAGCAGGGCTGATGGCCATGGACGATCGCGAGGCGGCCCATCGCGCCGCCTCCGACGCCGAGCAAGTGGCCTGGGTCGATGAGCAGGATCGCCCCCTCGGCGGCCTGCCCCGCGCCCAGCTGAGAGAGCGCGGATTGATTTCCCGAGGCACGTTCATTCTCCTGTTCAACTCCGCCGGCCAGCTCTGCGTGCATCGCCGCACGCTGAGCAAGGCGCTTTATCCGGGCTACTGGGATGTGGCTGCCGGCGGCATGGTGCAGGAAGGTGAGGGCTACGCCGAATCGGCGGCCCGTGAGCTGGAAGAAGAGCTCGGCGTTGGCGGGGTTTCGCTGCGCGAGCATGGCCGCTTCTATTTCGACGAGCCGGGCAATCGTCTCTGGGGCGCGGTGTTCTCCGTCGTCTCCGATGCACCGCTGAAGTTGCAGCCGGAAGAGGTGATGGAGGCACGCTTCATGTCGGTGGATGAGGCGCTTTCCCTGACTCCTTGCTGCCCGGACTCCCTCAAGGCGTTACAGCTTTACCTGGCATCACATACGTGAATGCTCCGGTAGGAGCCCGCTTGCTGGCGAACCCTTCGCGAGCAAGCTCGCTCCTACCAGGGGGGGTAGTCGTTCCCGCTTGGCCAAAGGCCCGCCCCAAACCCGCGTCAGGCGTGGGTTTGTGCAGAATCTCGGACCCTTTCGTGCGGGATGCTGCACGAGGTCGCCAATCTGTCGATCAATGGCGCATTTTCGTACTTAGCATTCGCTGCGAATGCTGATAAATTTCGCCGCCTTTCAAGCCCGGCCACATACCGGGTGCGCTGCCCCTGCCAGAGTGGGGCTTCGCGGTCGGCTCCCCGCCGACCAGTCGCTATCCTGACCCCTACGAGGAAAGCCGGTGGTCAAGAAAGCTTCGTCCTTTGCCGCCCTGGGCGGCCTGGTGTACTCCACCGACAGCGGCCGGCATTGCCCGGATTGCCGCCAACCCATCGATGCGTGCATCTGCAAGCAAGCCGTCGTGCCTGCTGGCGATGGCATTGCCCGCGTGCGCCGTGAAACCAAGGGTCGTGGCGGCAAGACCGTCACCTCCGTCAGCGGCGTGCCGCTGGCCGAGGACGCCCTGAAGGAGTTGGCTACCGCGCTCAAGCGTCGCTGCGGGACGGGTGGAGCCTTGAAGGACGGCGTGATCGAGATCCAGGGCGACCACGTGGACCTGTTGCTTGAAGAACTCGCCAAGCGCGGCTTCAAGGCCAAGAAATCCGGCGGCTGAGCCACGGCTTTCTAAACTGACCGTCAGAGCAGCGGTCAACACTCCAACGTCACACGACCGAATTAACCTGTCCAAGCCCCCGGCATGATCCGGCGGGCATGGCGCTTTTCTATCCCATAGGGGGAAACCGATGTCTGCACGACGCACGCGCAAGGACGATGGCACCAGCTGGACCGTGGCCGACAGCCGCAGTGTCTATGGTATTCGCCATTGGGGGGCCGGCTATTTCGCAATCAACGAAGCGGGCCGCGTCGAAGTGCGCCCGCGTGGAGCCGGCAGTGAGCCGGTGGACTTCTACGACATCGTCGGCGACCTGCGCGAAGCGGGCCTGTCCCTGCCGCTGCTGGTGCGTTTCCCGGATATCCTGCAGGACCGCGTGCGCCAACTGACCGGAGCGTTCGATGCCAACATCGAGCGCCTGGAATATCAGAGCCGCTACACCGCCCTGTACCCGATCAAGGTCAACCAGCAGGAAGCGGTGGTGGAAAACATCATCGCTACCCAGAACGTTTCCATCGGCCTTGAGGCAGGCTCCAAGCCCGAGCTGCTGGCCGTACTGGCACTGGCGCCCAAGGGCGGCACCATCGTCTGCAACGGCTACAAGGACCGAGAGTTCATTCGTCTCGCGTTGATGGGCCAGAAGCTCGGCCACAACGTCTTCATCGTCATCGAGAAGGAAGCCGAGGTGGAGTACGTCATCGACGTCGCCGCCGAGCTCAAGGTCGCGCCTCAGGTGGGCCTGCGCGTGCGGCTGTCGTCCCTGGCCTCGTCCAAGTGGGCCGACACCGGTGGCGAGAAATCCAAGTTCGGTCTTTCCGCCGCGCAGATCCTTTCGGTGGTGGAACGCTTCCGCAAGGCCGGCCTGGACCAGGGCGTGCGCCTGCTGCACTTCCACATGGGCTCGCAGATCGCCAACCTCGCCGACTACCAGCACGGTTTCAAGGAAGCCATCCGTTACTACGCGGAGCTGCGCAACCTCGGCCTGCCGGTCGACCACATCGACGTCGGCGGTGGCCTCGGCGTGGACTACGACGGCACCCACTCGCGCAACGCCAGCTCCATCAACTACGACATGGACGATTACGCCGGCGTGGTGGTGGGCATGCTCAAGGAGTTCTGCGACGCCCAGGGCCTGCCGCACCCGCATATCTTCTCCGAGAGCGGCCGCGCCATGACTGCGCACCACGCCGTGCTGGTGATGCAGGTGACCGATGTCGAGCGCCACAATGACGCCGTGCCGCAAATCGACAACGCTGCCGAACAGCCGGAGATCGTGCGCTGGCTGATGGACATGCTCGGCCCAACCGATGCCGAGATGGTCACCGAGACCTACTGGCGTGCCACTCACTACATGGGGGATGCTGCTACTCAGTACGCCGAGGGCAAACTGACCCTCGCCGAGAAGGCCCTCGCCGAGCAGACCTACTTCGCCATCTGCCGTCGCCTGCACAATCAGCTCAAGGCGCGCCAGCGTTCCCATCGCCAGGTGCTCGACGAGCTGAACGACAAGCTCGCGGAGAAGTACATCTGCAACTTCTCGGTGTTCCAGAGCCTGCCGGACACCTGGGCTATCGGCCAGGTACTGCCGATCATCCCGCTGCATCGCCTTGACGAGGAACCGCTGCGCCGCGCTGTGCTGCAGGACCTGACCTGCGACTCCGACGGCAAGATCAACCAGTACGTCGACGAGCAGAGCATCGAGACCAGCATGCCGGTGCATGACGTGCGCGAAGGCGAGGACTACCTGCTGGGCGTATTCCTGGTGGGCGCCTACCAGGAAATCCTCGGCGACATGCACAACCTGTTCGGCGACACCGACTCGGTGAACGTCTACCAGCACGACGACGGCAGCGTTTACCACGCCGGTATCGAAACCCATGACACCATCGAAGACATGTTGCGCTACGTGCACCTGTCGCCCGAGGAGTTGATGGCCCTGTATCGCGACAAGGTATCCAGCGCCAAGCTGAGCCCACGCGAGCGTACCCAGTACGTTGACGCCCTGCGTCTGGGGCTGACCCGCTCCTCCTATCTGTCTTCCTGATAGGTGTGAAGCGACCCGTAGGTTGGTGCAGGGCGAAGCGAAGCCCAACATCTCCGCTGCGCGTCGTGAACAGGCTCACTGATGAATGAAAAAGCCCGGCTATGTGCCGGGCTTTTTCATGGACGCCAATCTGCGCACACCCGACAAAACCCCTGGCAAAATTCCCGATCCGGCGCTTTCATCCTTGCGAGCATTTCTCAACTTGTCGGGAGCTTTGCCAATGCCACGCGTCCTTCTGCTCGAATGCAGCCCCAATGACCAGGCCTCGCCCGGCGGCCAACTGGCCCGGGAAATGGCCCGGCGCATCCATCCAAAGGCCGAGGTGATCGTCCGTAACCTGGTGCGTGAACCGCTGCCGCCCCTTTGTGCGGGTTACGCCGAAGCGGTGGTGGGCAAGTCGGATTGCGCGGACGAGCACTTCGCCATTTCCGAGCAGTTGATCGGCGAGCTGGAGCGCAGCCATTACCTGCTGATCTCCACACCGATGCACAACTACATGGTGCCGGCGGCGCTGAAACTCTGGCTGGATTACGTCGTGCGCATCCGTCGCACCTTCGAGATCCACAACGGCCAGCGCGAGGGTTTGCTGGAGGACCGGCCAACTTTCGTGGTGTTGAGTTCCGGCGGGCACTACCTGGGCGCCAAGGCCAAGCAGATGGATTTCCTCTCGCCCTACCTGCGCCATGTGCTGGGCATCATCGGCCTGCACCATGTGGAGTACATCCACCTGCAGGGCCTGGCCGACGGCGACGAAGCGGTGGCCGCTGCCCTGCAGCAAGCGCGGGAGCGCCTTTCGTTCAATCCGGTCTTCGCCCCCGAACCCTTCCCGGATGTGGTGCTGTAGGGGCGGAGACGCCACTCACCTCCAGCGCACCCTGCGGGGAGCCAGGCGCCGCATCAGCCTCAGTTGCCGATCACGCCATAGCCGCGCGCCATCAGCACTGCGAACAGCGGCATCAGCAGCGCCAGCAACAGCTCCAGGCGGATAACCATGATCACCGCCTTGGCCTTGCCGGGGCTGACCTCAGGTACCTGGCCGGCTTTCAGTGCATTGCGCCAGTTGAGGAAAACGAAAGTGGGGAAGCCTGAAAGCAGGGCGATCAGTGCGAACAGGCCCATCTTCGCGTGAAACATCGAGTTGTTCAGGTAGTAGTCCACGCCCTTGTCGTACCAGAAAACCCGCGCCAGGCCGGTGAACAGCACTGCGCCGGCGGCCACGCCATAGGTCATGTCGACGCGCACCAGGCTGCGGGCGCGCTCCAGGTCGAGCGGCAACTTGAACAGACGGTGCTCCAGGGTGAGCAGGGCGAACAGCACGAAAATCGACAGGAGATGCAGGTAAGCGGCGACAGCTTGTCCCATGGTTACTCCTCAGGTCATCAGGTCAGTTGTGGTTATGGTCATCCTTGCCGGGCGAGGTACTCCACCCGGTTGCGGCCATTCTGCTTGGCCAGGTACAGCCCGCGGTCGGCCCGATCCAGCACGTTGGCCTGGGTGTCACCGGCCTGCACCAGGGTTGCGCCGAAGCTGGCGGTCTGCGCCAGGGCTAATCCTTCCAGGGCGATGGGGTCCTGCTCGATGGCGCGGCGGAGGCGCTCGGCCACCTGCATCAGTTCCGCCTCTTCGTGCACGGCCACCAGGGCGACGAACTCTTCGCCTCCCAGGCGTGCCAGTAGGTCCTGGGGTCGCAGCGCCGCGCTCATGCGTCGGGCGCTTTCCCATAGCACCTGGTCGCCAGCGGCGTGGCCATGCTGGTCATTTACCTTCTTGAAGTGGTCCAGGTCGCAGTAGATCACGCCCAGACGCAGATCGCTGCCCAGCAGTTTGGCCTGTTCCAGCGGGAAGAGCTGATTGAAGCCGCTGCGGTTCCACAGCTGGGTCAGCGGGTCCACCTGGGCCTTGCGCTGCTCACGGTTCACCGCTTCGCGCAGGTGAAGGGTCTGCTGGCTGAGCATGCGCATTTGCAGATAGCCCTGGGCGAGGGTGGCCAGGTCGTGCAGGCGGGTACGGTCGAAACGGCTGAACGGGCGGGGCGTCGGGTCCAGCAGGCAAAGCGTGCCGATGGGCTGGCCGTCGCTGGAGTAAATCGGCTGTCCGGCATAGAAGCGCAGGTAAGGCGGGCCAAGCACCAGCGGATTGTCCGCAAAGCGGGGGTCGCGCCGGGCATCTTCCACCAGTAGCAGGTCGTCCTGGAGAATCGCGTGGCCGCAGAAGGAAATGTTCCGCGGCGTTTCGCTTGCGTCCAGACCAATGCGGGCCTTGAACCACTGGCGGTCGCGGTCGATCAGGCTGATCAGCACAGTGGCCACGTTGAACAGGTCGCGGGTCAGGCGTACCAAGGTGTCCAGGTAGTGTTCGGCGGGCGTGTCGAGTACTTCCAGGTTCTGCAGGGCCAGCAAACGGCGTTTTTCGTCGGGGTGGCATGGGGCGGCCAGCATGTCTTCTTCTCCTTATCCATGAGGGCGGGCGAACCAAGCGTCGTGCTTCTGCAGACGCCAGGCAGCGGCGCCGAGGCTGACCCCGCGTAACGCCATGAAGGCGAGGAAGGCCAGCCAGAGTCCGTGGTTGCCGAGAAACTGTAGCCCCCAACCCAACGGCAGGCTAAGGGTGACTGCCAGCAGCATGGCGTCGCGCATTTCGCGAGCTCGCGTGGCACCGATGAAAAGACCGTCCAGCAGGTAGCTCCAGACCGCGATCAGCGGCAACAGCGCCAGGTAGGGCAGGTAGGTGTGCGCGACTTCCCGTACTGCCGCGATATCGCTTTGCATGTCGATGAACAACCCGCCAGCGACGGCGAAGAACAGCACGAAGGCCAGGCTTGCCAGCAGCGACCAGCCGCCGGCCACCAGCAACGAACGGCGCAATGCCGGGCGATCACCGGCGCCGATGGCGTGGCCGCACAGGGCCTCGACCGCGTGAGCCAGGCCATCCAGGGCGTAAGCGGTGACCAGCAGGCCGTTGAGCAGCAGGGCGTTTGCCGCCACCGTGGCATCGCCCATCCGCGTGCCCTGCACGGTCAGCAGGAAGAACACCAGCTGCAGCGCCAGGGAGCGGATGAAAATGTCGCGGTTCACCGCCAGCAGTGGCCGCCAGTTGCGCCACAGCTTCAGCGCAGGCCAGCCGATGCGTCCGGGATAACGCAGCAGGGCGCCGCGAGTAAGCGCAAGCCCGATCAGCGCGCCGCTCCATTCGGCGATCACTGCCGCCCGTGCCGCGCCGGCTACACCCCAGTCCAGACCGAGGACGAACCACAGCGCCAGGGCGATGTTGGCGAGGTTGGTTCCCAGCAGGATGGCCAGCGGCGCGCGGGCGTTCTGGGTGCCGAGGAACCAGCCGACCAGGGCATAGTTGGCCAGCGCCGCCGGAAGACCGAGCAGGCGCAGGTGGAAGAACTCGCGGGTCAGCGTGTCCAGCTCGGTGGATGGGTTCATCAACTTCAGGGCCAGGTCGCTGAAGGGCACCGCCAGCAGGCCCAGCAGCAGCGCCAGCCCTAGCGCCAGGCCCAGCCCCTGCAGCAACACCTGGCGCAAGGTGCCACCGTCCGCACGGCCGGCGGCCTGGGCGGCGAACCCGGTGGTGCCCATGCGCAGGAAGCCCAGCACGCCGAGCAGCAGCATGTACAACGTGCTGCCCACTGCCACTGCGGCCAACTGGTGGGCGTGGGGCAGGTGGCCAACCACTGTGCTGTCCACCAGGGCGACCAGGGGCACGGAAATGTTCGAGAGGATCATCGGGGCAGCCAGTGCCCAGACTTTTCGATGGGTCGGGGTGTGCCGCCAGGCGTCGAGGAACAGGCTCATGCAGGGCTCCAGTCAGGCCGCGCAGTATAGCGGCGCGACGTTTCGTGAGGCGCATCGCTCCTGCCGTCATCCGGATGCCACCGGAGCGCCGGGCTGGTCTATAGTTCGCCGCCTATACGCACTCCCCATCGAGAGCCTGCCATGCCGAAGAAAGGACTACTTCTGGCCGTGGTGCTGAGCCTGCTCAGCGCCTGCGATTCCTCCACCCCCGAGCAAGCGGCGAGCAAGTCGCCACCTGCCGAAATCGAGCAGGCAGCGCGCCCGGCCGTCGACACCGCGGCCCTGGCCAAGCGCTACGCCGGCCGTGAGCTGAAGGTGATCGATGTGTCCGAAGTGCAGCTCGACGGCGCCAGTGCGCTGTCGGTGACCTTCTCTGTGCCGCTGGACTCGGAGCAGACGTTCGCCGAGCGCCTGCACCTGGTGGACAGCAAGGACGGCAAGGTGGACGGCGCCTGGGAGCTCTCCGACAACCTGATGGAGCTGCGCCTGCGTCACCTGGAGCCCAAGCGCAAGCTGGTGCTGACCATCGACCCCGGCCTGCGTGCGGTGAACGACGCGCGTCTCGCCGACGAACACATCAGCCGCCTGGAAACCCGCGACCTGCAAGCGACCGTCGGCTTCGCCAGCCGTGGTTCGCTGCTGCCCACGCGCCTCGCCGAAGGCCTGCCGGTGATCGCGCTGAACGTCGACAAGGTGGATGTGGACTTCTTCCGCGTGAAGTCCGAATCCCTGCCGGGCTTCCTCGCCCGCTGGGGCAAGCGCGGCGGCCTGGACGTGTGGGAGGCTCGCGAGCTGCTGAAGATGGCCGACCTGGTCTACACCGGTCGCTTCGATCTCAAGCCCGCGCGCAATACACGCGAGACCCTGCTGCTACCCATCGCCAACCTCGAGCCGATGAAGCAACCGGGTGTCTACCTGGCGGTGATGAAAGAGTCAGGCAGCTACGCCTATTCCAACCCGGCGACGCTTTTCACCCTGAGTGACATCGGCCTTTCCGCCCACCGCTACAGCGACCGCCTGGATGTTTTCACCCAGGCCCTGGAAGGTGGCGCCGCGCAAGCCGATATCGCCCTGGAGCTGCTGGACGGCGAGGGGCGCGTGCTGGCCGAAGGCAAGACCGACGGCAAGGGTCACGCCGAAATCCCCCTGGCGCCCAAGGCCGAGGTACTGATCGCCCGCAAGGACGAGCAGACCAGCTTGTTGCGCCTGTCCGCACCCGCGCTGGATCTGGCCGAGTTCGACATCGCCGGTCCGGCCAGCCACGCCCTGCAGTTCTTCGTCTTCGGCCCGCGCGACCTCTATCGTCCGGGTGAGACCGTGCTGCTCAATGCGCTGCTGCGCGATGCCGATGGCCGGGCGGTGAAGGACCAGCCCGTCACCGTCGAAGTACGCCGCCCCGATGAACAGGTCAGCCGCCGCTTCGTCTGGGAAGCCGGAGAGGGCGGTTTCTACCAGTACCAGTTGCCGCTCGCCGCCGAGGCGCCTACCGGTCGCTGGCAACTGTTGTTCGACCTGGGCGATGGCAAGCCGCAGCTCTACGAATTCCTCGTGGAAGACTTCCTGCCTGAGCGCATGGCGCTGGAACTCAAGGGCAGCGACCAGCCCTTCGCGCCCACTGATAATGCCCGCTTCCAGGTCAGTGGCCGCTACCTCTATGGCGCGCCGGCCTCGGGCAACCGCCTGACTGGCCAGCTCTATGTGCGACCGCTGCGCGAAGCGGTGAAGGCGCTGCCCGGCTACCAGTTCGGATCGGTGACCGAGGGCGAACTGGCGCAGGACATCGAGGTGGACGAAACCCAGCTCGATGCCGACGGCAAGACCGAACTGAGCATCGACACCCGCTGGGCCGAGGCCAAATCGCCCTTGCAACTGATCCTCCAGGCCAGCCTGCAGGAATCCGGCGGCCGCCCGATCACCCGTCGCCTGGTGCAGCCTGTGTGGCCGGCCGATCGCCTGCCGGGCGTGCGTGCATTGTTCGATGGTGAGGAGACCGATGCCGACAGCGTGGCCGAGTTCGAGCTGCTGGTCGCCGACCCCGAAGGCAACAAACTGGCCGCCGACAACGTCAAGGTGCGCCTGGTGCGCGAGCGTCGCGACTACTACTGGAACTACTCCGAGAGCGACGGCTGGACCTACCACTACAACGAGAAGTACCTGAACCTCTCCGAAGAGCAGGTGCAGGTAGCGGCCGGCGGTACTGCGAAGGTCAGCTTCCCGGTGGAGTGGGGCCCCTATCGCGTGGAGGTGGAAGACCCGGCCACCGGTATCACCAGCAGCCTGCGCTTCTGGGCCGGCTACCGCTGGCAGGACAACGCCGAAGGCGGCGCGGTACGGCCCGACCAGGTGAAACTGGCGCTGGACAAGCCGGGCTATGCCGCTGGAGACACCGCCAAGGTCACTGTTACGCCGCCCAGCGCGGGTAGCGGTTACCTGTTGGTGGAATCCGCCGAGGGCCCGCTGTGGTGGCAACCCATCGACGTGCCCGCCGAAGGCAAGAGCTTCGACATTCCGGTCGCCAAGGAGTGGGCGCGCCACGACCTCTATGTCAGCGCCCTGGTGATCCGCCCCGGCGAGCGCAAGGCCAGTGTCACGCCCAAGCGCGCCGTGGGCCTGCTGCACCTGCCGCTGGAACGGGCACCGCGCAAGCTGGCGCTGACGCTCAGCGCGCCGGAGAAGATGCGGCCCAAGCAGCCACTGAAGATCCAGGTGCAGGCGAAGAACGCCGATGGCAGCGTGCCGAAGTCGGTGAACGTTCTGGTGGCCGCGGTGGACGTGGGCATCCTCAATATCACCAGCTATGCCACGCCCGATCCCTTCGCCAGCCTGTTCGGCCGCAAGGCCTACGGCGCCGACCAGCTCGACGTCTACGGCCAACTGATCGAAGCCGGACAGGGCCGCCTGGCGAGCATGGCCTTCGGTGGCGACGCGGCGCTGGCCGGTGGCGGTAAGCGCCCGCAGACCAGCGTCACCATAGTCGCCCTGCAGAGTGCGCCGGTCACCCTGGATGATCAGGGGCAGGGCGAAATCAGCGTCGACATTCCCGACTTCAATGGTGAGCTGCGCCTGATGGCCCAGGCCTGGACCGACGAGCGCTACGGCATGGCCGAGGCGAAGACGGTGGTGGCTGCGCCGCTGGTGGCGGAACTCGCTGCGCCGCGTTTCCTCGCCGGTGGCGACCAGACCACCCTGGCGCTGGACCTCACCAACCTCTCCGGCAAACCCCAGCGGCTGGACATCGAGCTGGAAAGTGCCGGCCAACTGGACCTCACCCAGAGCGGCGGTACCCAGGCCGTGCCGGTGCAGCTCGCCGACGGCCAGCGCACCACCCTGCGTATCCCCGTGCGTGCCGTAGGTGGCTATGGCCAGGGTCAGTTCAAGGTGACAGTGAATGGCCTGGAGCTTCCTGGCGAGAACCTGCCGCCGTTCAGCCGTGAATGGACGCTCGGCGTGCGACCGGCCTATCCGGCCCAGCTCAAGCAGTTCCGTGCGGTGCTCAAGGGCGATAGCTGGAGCCTGCCGGCTGGAACCCTGGATGCCTACGAGCCCGATGGCCGCGAGGCCCTGCTGCAGCTTTCCAGTCGCCCGCCGCTGAACCTCGGTGAACAGGTCCGCGCGCTCAAGGCCTATCCCTACGGTTGTGCCGAACAGACCACCAGCGGACTGTACCCGTCGCTGTACGCCGACGCCGCGTCCCTCAAGCGGCTCGGCCTGGAGGGCGAGCCGGACGACGCGCGCCGAAAATCCATCGACTTGGGAATCGAGCGCCTGCTGGGCATGCAGCGCTATAACGGCAGCTTCGGCCTGTGGAGCGCCGACAGCGAAGAGGAATACTGGCTGACCGCTTACGTCACGGACTTCCTCCTGCGCGCCCGCGACCAGGGCTTCGCCGTGCCACCGGAAGCCCTGAAAAAAGCCAGCGAACGCCTGCTGCGGTACCTGCAGGAGCGCAGCCTGATCGAGGTCAGCTACAGCCAGAATGCCGACCACACCCGGTTCGCCGTACAGGCTTATGCCGGCTATGTCCTGGCGCGCAGCCAGCAGGCGCCGCTGGGCGCACTGCGCAGCCTCTGGGAACGCCGTGCCGACGCCCGCTCCGGTCTGCCGCTGGTGCAACTGGCGGTAGCCTTCCAGCTGATGGGCGACGCACCACGCGCCGATCAGGCCCTTGAACTGGGACTGCGGATTCAGCGTGACAGCCACGACTGGCTGGCCGACTACGGCAGCCCTCTGCGCGACCAGGCGCTGATCCTGGCCCTGCTGGAAGAGCACGACCTCGCTGCAGGCGTACGCGAGCAGCGCCTGTTCGACCTGGCAGACCTGGTAGCCGGCGAGCGCTGGCTGTCCACCCAGGAGCGCAACGCACTCTATCTGGCGGGACGTGGCCTGCTGGGCAAACCCGAACCGAACTGGAGCGCACAGCTCAGCGCGGGCGGTCAGCAGCGCGAGCTGAGCAACCAGATGCCGGGACTCAAGCTGGATGGCGCCCTGCTGGTCGAGCCGCTGAACATCGCTTCCACCGGTACCGAACCGCTGTACCAGCAACTCACCCTCTCCGGGTATCCGCTGGCCGCTCCGGCCGCAGGCGGCGAAAACCTGTCGATCCGCCGTGAGTTCCTCGGCGCGAATGGCGAGCGCCTCGACCTCAACGCCCTGGACAGCGGTGAACTGGTGCTGGTGCACCTGACCATCGAAGCGAAAGAACGGGTGCCTGATGCCCTGGTAGTGGACCTGCTGCCCGCCGGCCTGGAGCTGGAAAACCAGAACCTCGCCCAGAGCGCCGCCAGCCTCGATGACGCCAGCGGTGCGGTGAAGGAGTGGCAGAAGTCCATGCAGAACGCCACCATCAAGCACCAGGAGTTCCGTGACGACCGCTATGTAGCGGCCCTGGATGTCGGCGAGTACGGCACCACCCACCTGCTGTACCTGGCCCGCGCGGTCACCCCGGGCAAGTACCGCGTTCCGCCGCCCACGGTGGAATCCATGTACCGCCCGAACTGGCAGGCCCTCGGGGATGCGCCGGAGCAACTGGTGGTAAGAGGCAAGTAAGGGCAGAGGGATACCCTGCCCAGACGTGATTCCCCCTTTCCCAGTCGGGGAGAGGGGGAAGACCCTCAGCTCGGAATGATGTGGTCGCCGCCCCCGAAGGTCGCCGTTACCTGTTGGACCCCGGTAATGGTGACCACCTCAACGAACGTCGCCCCTGCGCCATTGCCGTCGACATCCACCTGCACGGAGATGTCGCTGCCTACCTGCACCGCCTTGACGTAATTGGCGATCGCTTGCGGCAGCAAGCTGGTGCCGAGCAGTCCCGAGAAATCGAGCTTGTCTCCCTGGGCCGCGCTGTAGTCGGAGATGCGGTCCTCAGCCTCGCTGAGGCTATTGAACCTGAACAGGTCAGTACCGCCGCCGCCAATCAGCACGTCCGCGCCCAGGCCACCGTACAGCACATCATTGCCAGTTCCGCCATCGAGCGTGTCGTTGCCGGCACCGCCACGCAGTTCGTCGGCGCCGCCACTGCCGGTCAGGCTGTCATTGAATGCCGAACCGATCAGGCCTTCCATGTTCTTGTAGGTGTCGGACCCCAGGCCAACAGCGGACAAATCGACGACGGTGTTGCTGTTGCTCTGCACCAGCGTGAAGTTGAGGGCTGCGGTGGCGTCCGACAGATCGAGCAGGTCGCTGCCGGCACCGCCATCCAGGGCATCGTTTCCGCTGCCGCCCCTGAGAATGTCGTTGCCGCTGCTGCCGGTCAGGTTGTCGTTGTTGCGCGAACCGATCACGCCTTCCATGTTCTTGTAGGTGTCTGTGCCGATTCCGGCCAGGGCTCCCGTGTTCCAGAAACCGTTGGTGCCAGCAGCCGGATTGCTGCCCTGATTCAGGGTGAAGGTGACTGAGCCGGTGGCATCGGAGAAATCGAGCATATCGATGCCGTCACCGCCATCCAGCGTGTCGTTGTCTTCACCCCCGCGCAGGCGATCTTCGCCACTACCGCCGATGAGCGTGTCCGCACCATTCCCGCCGACGAACAGATCACTCGCGGCCGCTCCGGTCAGGGCGTCCACGTTGCTGCCGCCGTCGAGAAACGCTGCCTGGTAACTGTTGCCGGAAAGGTTGACGCTCGAGCCGCCGTTGGTGGAGACGAGATTTACCGTTACCGATCCGGTGGCCGTTCCGCCGGCATTGTCCGAAAGGGTGTAGGTGAACGTACCAAAGGGGGCGGCCGGGTTATTGCCGCTGGCGAAGGTAATCAGGCTGTTGTTCGAGCCTTCGATGAACTTCACATCGGAAATCGCGCCTGTTCCCTGACCAAGACCGATGAGGGACAGGAACGACCCGTCGACATCAACGTCGTTGCCCAGCAAGGCGGCGACCGAGAAGACGATGCCAGTGCCATTGGCCGGATTGAAGGCAGCGGTGTTGTTGGATACGTAGAGCACATCGTTGGTCGCAACCGGCGCGGCGTTCACCTGCGTAGCTGTGACCGTGATCCCCAGGTTGTCGACGTCGCTGGCAGCGCCATCGCTGGTGGTCATGGTCAGCGTGTCTTCGCCGCTGAAGTTGGCAGCGGAGAGGTAGCTGATGTTCGCGGCCAGTGTCGCGTTGATCTGGGTGAGCGTTCCGTTGAGGGTAAGTGTCGAGGTATTGAGGCCGGTAATCGATGCGCCGCCCAAGAAGGACTGGGCGGACAGGCTGCCGTGGGCGACCTGGAAGGTCACAGTCAGGTTGCTTGAGGCGGCGTCCACATCAGCAATGCTCAGGCCGCTGATGCTCTTCGGAGTTCCTGCCGGGGTGGTCTGGGCACCGGGCAGGGTATTGACCGGGGCGTCGTTGACGGGGGTGATATCCAGCGTGGCGCTACCTGCGGTACTGAGTAGGCCGTCGGTCGCCGAGTAGCTGAAGCTCACGGCAGTGTCGTCGTTCAGTGCTGGCGTATAGCTCCAGGTACCGTCGCCGTTATCAACCAGGCTGCCGCTCCCGGCGCTGATTTGCAGATTGGTGGCGGTCAGGGCAGGGCCGTCGACGTCCGCTGCGTTGAGCAGCAACTGGGCCTGGGTGATCAGGCGCGAACCACTGTCTTCGGCGATGGCTTCCAGGGTCACTTCGCTGGTGGTGGGCGCATCGTTGACGGGGGTGATATCCAGCGTGGCGCTGCCGGCGGTACTGAGTAGGCCGTCGGTCACCGAGTAGCTGAAGCTCACGGCAGTGTCGTCGTTCAGTGCTGGCGTATAGCTCCAGGTACCGTCGTCGTTATCGACCAGGCTGCCGCTCCCGGCGCTGATTTGCAGATTGGTGGCGGTCAGGGCAGGGCCGTCGACGTCCGCTGCGTTGAGCAGCAATTGGGCCTGGGTGATCAGGCGCGAACCACTGTCTTCGGCGATGGCTTCCAGGGTCACTTCGCTGGTGGTGGGCGCATCGTTGACCGGGGTGATGTCCAGCGTGGCGCTGCCGGCGGTGCTGAGTAGGCCGTCCGTCACCGAGTAGCTGAAGCTCACGTCGGTGTCGTCGTTCAGTGCTGGCGTATAGCTCCAGGTACCGTCGCCGTTATCGACGAGGCTGCCGCTACCGGAGCTGATTTGCAGATTGGTGGCGGTCAGGGCAGGGCCGTCGACGTCCGCTGCGTTGAGCAGCAATTGGGCCTGGGTGATCAGGCGCGAACCACTGTCTTCGGCGATGGCTTCCAGGGTCACTTCGCTGGTGGTGGGCGCATCGTTGACCGGGGTGATATCCAGCGTGGCGCTGCCGGCGGTGCTGAGTAGGCCGTCCGTCACCGAGTAGCTGAAGCTCACGTCGGTGTCGTCGTTCAGTGCTGGCGTATAGCTCCAGGTACCGTCGCCGTTATCGACCAGGCTGCCGCTCCCGGAGCTGATTTGCAGATTGGTGGCGGTCAGGGCAGGGCCGTCGACGTCCGCTGCGTTGAGCAGCAATTGGGCCTGGGTGATCAGGCGCGAACCACTGTCTTCGGCGATGGCTTCCAGGGTCACTTCGCTGGTGGTGGGCGCATCGTTGACCGGGGTGATGTCGAGGCTGGCGCTGCCGGCGGCGGTGAGGTCGCCGTCGCTGATCGTGTAGCTGAAGCTCACCTCGGTATCGTCGTTTTCATCCGGGGTGTAGCTCCAGGTGCCATCGCCATTGTTGGCAAGGGTGCCACCGCCGCTGCTGATCGTCAGGTCGCTGACGGTGAGTTCGTCGCCCTCGATGTCGGTGGCATTGGCGAGTAGTTCGGCCTGAGTGATGGTGCGCGCGCCACTGTCTTCGGCGATGGCCGTCAGGATCACCGGGGTGGTGGTGGGCGCGTCGTTGACCGGGGTGATATCCAGGCTGGCGCTGCCAGCGGCGGTAAGCGAACCGTCGCTGACGGTATAGGTGAAGGAAACCTGAGTGTCGTCGTTCAGCGCCGGGGTGTAAGTCCAGGTGCCGTTGTCGTTGTTGACCAAGGAGCCGCTGCCTGAACTGATCTGAAGGTTGCTGGCCGTCAGGGCGGGTCCATCGACGTCCGCTGCATTGGCCAGCAACTGGGCCTGAGTGATCAGGCGCGCGCCACTGTCTTCGGCGATGGCCGTCAGGATCACCGGGGTAGTGGTGGGGGCGTCATTGACCGGGGTGATGTCGAGGCTGGCGCTGCCGGAAACACTGAGCGAACCGTCGCTGACGGTGTAGGTGAAAGACACTTGAGTGTCGTCGTTCAGCGCCGGGGTGTAAGTCCAGGTGCCGTCGCCATTGCTGACCAGGCTGCCATTGCCTGAACTGATCTGCAGGTTGCTGGCGGTGAGCCCATCACCGTCGATATCGGAGGCATTAGCCAGCAGTTCGGCCTGAGTGATGAGGCGTGCATCACTGTCCTCGGTGATGGCCGCAAGGGTTACCGGGCCGCTGACCGCCGGGGCGTCGTTGACGCCGGCGATTCGCACCGATGCTGTGGCCCAACTGAGGGTGCCGTTCCCCAGGCGGATGGCGTAGGTGAAGCTGTCGGTCAGGTACTCGCCGGCCGAAAGGCTCCGGTATTCCTCGCTCTGGAGGAGCGCGCTGGCGTCGTAGAGAACCTTGACCCTCCCATCCAGCGGGTCCTGGCCGATCCAGATGTGGGCGCCATAGGCGCTGAGGCAATCCTGGTCATGGGCCAGCAGGTCCGCTTGTATCTGCGTCCGGGTCTCCGTGCTGCCATCTGCCGTAACCCCATCGTCCAGGGAGTAGAGCGTCTTGGCCTTGCCGCCCAGGTCGTTCGCCATGACATCCAGACAGATGTAGTCGAGGCCGTCCCGCACCAGATTCTCGTAGAGGAAGCTGTCGCCGCTCGCTTGGGGGGTATTACTGAATGAGACGGTGGAGATGGCCATGCTGAATTCCTTGCGTTGAATTTATTGGTCTTGTGGGCTCTACCAGGGTGAGTCAGTGGTACCAGGCGGGGCCTGGGCCGCCTGCTCAACGGGCTCCAACCGCGGTGTCCGGGACGCGCGAAGCCCGAAGGCGGCGCGCAGGAATCTGCGAGCACCCATGTAATGGACTCCTGAAGTGAGCAAGGGACCGTGGGGATGAGAGGCACCGACTACAGCGACGGCCAAAGCACTGTAATGTCAGTTTGATATTCGTTTAGGAGGAGCCCGAGCCGCTGTAAAGGTGCGCCTTGGGGTGAAGAGTACTGGCGGTCAAAATCACGACGAACGGCAAGATAGAGTCGGAAATTTGACTGGCGATGTGATGACACTCAGCTCGCGGAACGGGGTGGCTTGTGGTGAAGGCCGGATGGGACGACCATCTGCTCCCTGCTGCGGACTTGCCCTGGAGACGACATGGCCCGGTACCTTCAGGTTGACCCGGAATCCGCCAGGATGGCGTGGATGAGGTCAGGCCGACTCCGGCAACTCTTGCGCCGGCCCTTGTTACTGATAGCGCTGCTGATGTTGGCGTTGCTCTGGTCCGCCGACCGCCTGTTCCCGTTGCCCCTGCCCGGGGACGACCTGGCGCGTGTGGTGCTGGCTGAGGACGGCACGCCGCTATGGCGCTTCGCCGATGCAGACGGTGTGTGGCGCTACCCGGTGGGCCAGGGGGAAGTTTCGCCCTACTATCTGGAGGCCCTGCTCACCTACGAGGACCGCTGGTTCTACCAGCACCCTGGGGTGAACCCGCTGGCCCTGGTCCGTGCCGCCTGGCTCAACCTCACCGGCGGGCGCGTGCTGTCGGGTGGCAGCACCCTGTCGATGCAGGTGGCGCGGCTGCTCGATCCGCACTCCCGGACCTTCGCCGGCAAACTGCGTCAGCTCTGGCGCACTGCGCAGCTGGAGTGGCATCTGTCCAAGGACGAAATCCTCGCGCTCTACCTCAACCGCGCCCCCTTCGGCGGAACCTTGCAAGGTGTGGCGGCGGCCAGTTGGGCCTACCTCGGCAAACCTCCGTCGCAGCTGACGCGGGCCGAGGCGGCGCTATTGGCTGTGCTGCCCCAGGCACCGAGCCGGCTGCGGCCCGACCGCCATCCCGAGCGCGCCCAGGTCGCGCGTGACAAGGTGCTGCGGCGCCTCGCGCTGTTCCAGGTGTGGCCGGAAGGTGCGGTGCAGGAAGCCATGGAAGAACCGGTGCTGCTGGCGCCACGGCAGGAGCCCAGTCTGGCGCCGTTGCTGGCAAGAAGGCTGAACACGGCCGGTAGTCCGCCCCTGATCCGCACCACGCTCGATGCCGCCCTGCAGCGACGGCTGGAAGACCTGTTGCTGGGTTGGCGAGCGCGACTTCCAGAGCGCACCTCGGCGGCCATCCTGGTGGTGGAGCACCAGAGCATGGCTGTGCGGGCCTACCTGGGCTCGGTCGATATCGCCGACGAGCGCCGCTACGGCCATGTGGACATGGTTCAGTCGGTGCGCTCCCCCGGATCCACCCTCAAACCGTTCCTCTATGGCATGGCCCTGGACGCCGGGCTGATTCATTCCGAATCCCTGCTGCAGGATGTGCCCCGACGCTACGGCGACTACCGCCCCGGCAATTTCGCTGCAGGCTTCATCGGCCCGGTGTCCGCCAGCGAAGCACTGGGCATGTCGCTCAATCTGCCTGCGGTGCAGTTGCTGGAAGCATTTGGCCCGAAGCGTTTTGCCGGTGAGTTGCGCAATGTCGGCGTGCCTCTGGCGCTACCGGCAGCCAGCGAGCCCAACCTCGCAATGATCCTCGGTGGTGCTGGCAGCAAGCTGGAGGAATTGGTCAGCGGTTACAGCGCCTTCGCCCGACAGGGCCGCGTCGCCCCCCTGCGGTTGCAACCCCAGGATGCGCTGCAGGAGCGGCGCCTGCTGTCTCCCGGTGCCGCCTGGATAATCCGCCGTATCCTGGCTGGCCAGGCGCGGCCGGACCGTGACCCACGTGCGCGGCTGACCCAGCGGCCGGTGCTGGCCTGGAAGACCGGCACCAGCTACGGCTTTCGAGATGCCTGGGCGATTGGCGTCGGCCCGCGCTACCTGATCGGCATCTGGATCGGCCGCCCCGACGGCACACCGGTTCCCGGCCAGTTCGGCCTGGCGTCAGCCGCACCGCTGCTATTGCAGGTGCACGACCTGCTGGTGAATCGCGACACCCAGCGCGGCATTGCCCAACCGGAGGACCCGCAGCCGTCTGAAGTCGGCGTGGCCGCCATTTGCTGGCCCCTGGGGCAGCCCATGGCCAAGGGGGATCTGAACTGCCGTCGCCAGCGCTTTGCCTGGACCCTGGAAGGTACCACCCCTCCAACGCTGCTGGCGGCCGATCAGCCGCTCGGCCTGGGGCTGCGCCAGCCCCTCTGGGTGGACGCCGCGGGTCGCCAGGTAGCCGCCGGTTGCAGCGGCGCCAAGGCCCGCGAGCTCGTGCTCTGGCCGGCGCCCCTGGAACCCTGGCTGCCGCGCCGTGAACGTCGGGCAGCGCGCCTGCCGATCATGGACCCGGCCTGCCCGCCAGAATTGCCGCCACCTGCCGCCCCGTTGTCCATCGTCGGGGTGCGTGATGGTGACCAGCTGCGCCGTCCATCGGGCAGTGCCGGACCCTTGCGCCTCACGCTCTCTACCCTCGGTGGCAGTGGCAGACGCTGGTGGTTCCTCGACGGCGCGCCGCTCACCGCCACGGCGGCGGAGGAGGGTTTCAACCAGGAGTTCCAGCGCAGCGGCCGGCACCAGCTGAGCGTGCTGGATGAAGCTGGACAAACCGCTCGTCTGGAGTTCGCCGTCACGGACTGACCAGTCGTTCAAGTTTTCGCTGGCGCGCCGATAAGTCTTGTTGGCAAAGAACGGGATTATTGTCGAACAATTTGTATACAATCTCCCGCCCTCGTCTCGCCCCAAACAAGACCTCCAAGGAGACAACTCCATGCGCCTCTGGCAACGCAGTATTCAGTGGCAGCTGATATTCAGCATGGGCGCGGCCCTGCTCGCCGGCATCCTCATCGTCATTGGCATCTATTCGGTGCTGATGAACCGCCTGACCGAACGTTACCTGCTGGATGAAGCCTTGCCCGCCCGCGTCCAGGCGATCGGCAACTCCCTGGAGCGCACCCTTGCGGCCCCGATTACCGCCAACGCCGGCATCGCGGAGAACGCGCTGGTGCAGGACTGGCTGGCCGAAGGCGAAGAGGCGGCCCGCGCCGAAGCATTCACCCGCTACCTGGAAGGTGTGCGCGCCCAACAGAACGCCACTACCACCTCCATCGCCGTGCTGGAAAGCGGCCACTACTACACGGGGCAGGGGCTGGCACGCACCATCGACCGCAGCCAGCCGGAGAACCAGTGGTTCTACAAGCTGGTGGACAGCGACCGGAACCGGGTGCTGGAAATCGACATCGACAAGGGCACCCGCCTGCCGACCCTGTTCATCAACCAGCGCATCAGCCGCAACGGCAAGACGCTCGGTGTTTCCGGCCTGGGCTACAGCCTGCAGTCCATGTCCGAGATGATCCGCGACTTCCGCTTCGGCGAGCGAGGGCGTGTCTTCCTGATGGACAGCGAAGGCAACATCAAGGTGCATCCTGACGCCGCCCTGAACGGCAGTGCCCGCCTGGCCGACGTCTTCGGTGCCGATTCGGCTGCCCAGCTGTTGGCCGCCGGGGGCAGGGCAATTCACTTCACCCGCGATGGCGAGGATTACCTGGCACTGGCCCGCCCCTTGGAAAGCCTTGGCTGGCAGTTGGTGAGCGAAGTGCCCGAAGCGGAAATCTACGCCGAGGCGCGCAAGGCCATGTGGACCAGCAGCTTCGCCGGCTTCGGTGTGCTTGCCCTCTGCCTGTTGCTGGTAGTGGTGCTGGCGCGCGGGTTGGTGCGACCTATTCGCCAGGTCACTGCGGCACTGGTTGAGATCGGCGGTGGCGGTGGCGATCTCACCCGTCGCCTGGACGAGTCCCGTGCCGATGAGCTGGGCGATCTCGCCCGTGGCTTCAACCGCTTCCTGGAAAGCCAGCGCAGCCTGATCGGCGAAGTGCTGGATACCAGCCAGCGCCTGCACAAGGTGGTCGGCCAGGTGGCGCAAGTGGTGGACAACACGGCCAGCCGCTCCAGCCAGCAACAGGAAATGACCGACATGGTGGCCACCGCGGTGCACGAGATGGGGCTCACCGTGCAGGAGATCGCCCGCAATGCCGGCACTGCCGCGCAAGCTTCGCAGCAGGCTCGCGACGAGTCGTTGCAGGCGCGCCAGGTGGTCGGCGAGTCGGTCGGGCATATCGAGAAGATGTCCAACGAGATCGGCGTCGCCGCTTCTGCGGTGAGCGAGCTCGCCAGCCAGGTCGCTTCCATCGACCAGGTGCTGGCAGTGATCCGTGGCATTTCCGAACAGACCAACCTGCTGGCGTTGAACGCCGCCATCGAGGCTGCGCGCGCCGGCGAGATGGGGCGAGGCTTCGCCGTGGTGGCGGATGAGGTGCGGACCCTGGCCAGCCGCACCCAGGCTTCCACCGATGAAATCCAGCAGATGATCCAGCGCCTCAAGCACGGCGCCGAAACCGCGGTGCACTCCATGCACGCCGGCCAGGCTGCCACCGGCACCGGTGTCGAAGCCAGCCAGCGCACCGGCACCTCCCTGGGCGCCATTACCGATCAGGTGGAACGCATCAGTGACATGAACCACCAGGTGGCGGCGGCGACTGAAGAGCAGTCGTCGGTGACCGAGGAGATCAACCGTAACGTGCAGGGCATCGCCGACCTGGCCCACGCTACGGCCAGCGAAGTGCGCGGTTGCCGGGAGGAATGCCAGACCCTCAGTCGCCTGGCTGGCGACCTGGCGCAACAGGTGGGCAAGTTCAGGTTGTGATGACGAGGCAGGACTGCGTCCTGCCCGGCGATTGAAATCGCCCTCACAAGGTGCCTCTGCTTAACGTGCAGGGTGCGCCATGCGCACCGAGTCCGAGCTCATCCTCGGTAATCAATCGGTGCGCACGGCGCACCCTACAGGGAATAACGCTCCCACAAGGTCAACTTTCGGCCCAGACCGTGTAAAAACGTGGCTCGTGCCCTTGCTATGCTGCCGGCGGGTTTCGTAGCGGGGGCAGTCCATGAAGCGTTTCATCCCCGGCGAGTGTCGAGGCCAAAGCACGCTGTTGCCCGAGAGCCTGAATGATTACGTGGCGTACACCAACCCGGTGCGGGTCGGCGATGTGTTCGACGATGAACTCGACCTTGGCCGACTGGGTTTCGAAGGTATCGTCCCCGCGGAAACCGGTCGGCCTGCTTACCATCCTGCTGTTCTGTTGAAGATCTACATCTCGGCTACCTTAATCGCATCCAGTCCAGTCGCCGCCCCGAACGCGAGGCACAGCGCAACGTTGAGCTGATGTGGCTGACCGGACGCCTGATGCCGGACTTCAAGACTATCGCCAACTTCCGAAAGGCCAAGACCTCGGCCGCGGCCGCAGCGGGTCGCTTTGGCAGCGGTGAAGGCCTGAAACCCCATTGGCGGCCAGCTGAACGCGTCGCACAGCATCGCGGAAGCCGCACGTGCCCGAATCAGTGAATGACCCGGATCGACACGCCAGGCGCCCAAAGGGCCTCTGGGCGCTGCTAAAACCATCCAGCATCCAGCTATCCATCACCCGCTGCGTTTTTACACGGCCTGGGCCAAAAGTGGACACCGGGGAGGATATCTCTCTTAGCGCGATAGTCGTCAGACGGGGCAGGGTCACTCGTGGTCAAACACGGCGCTTCGCGCATTTGAATTCAGGGTTGGTCATGCACTGCAGCCAACATGGGCATTGAGTGGAAACAATTGGTGCTCCGGATGGATCTCGTTCCGGAGCACTCTTGTACATCAGGCGTGAAGCAGTGCATCAAGCCCGCCCTTGTGATCGAGGCTTGCCAGGTCATCGAAACCGCCGACATGCACCTCACCCACGAAGATCTGCGGGACGGTTCTACGCTGGGATCGCTGCAGCATTTCTGCTAGATACTGCGGCGACTCCTCAATATTAATCTCGAGGGGAGTGACCCCCTTGCTCGATAGCAGTCGCTTGGCACTCACGCAGTAAGGGCAATGCTGGGTGGTGTAGATAGTCACTTGGCTCATGGCAGTTACCCTCCTAGCTTGCCGACGGCGGGAAGTCGATTTCGGTAGTTGCGACGTTGTTCAGGTAGTTGGTCAGGGTTAACAGCGTGACCTGCGCCACCACCTCGACGATCTTGCTATCGGTAAGACCGGCCTCGCGCGCTGCAGCGATCTGGTCGTCACCCAATTGGCCGCGGCTTGCGGTGATCTGTTGCGCCAGCGTTGCGATCGCGCTGAGGGTGCCGCTACGGGCTTGGCTAATGGCTTCATCGCTCAAGCCCGCCTTGGCGCCAAAGAAGGAGTGTGCGGCCAGGCAGTAGTCGCAACCGTTGATTTCCGAGGTGGCCAGGGCAACAACTTCACGCTCGGCGGCGCTCAGCGAACTTTTACCCAGGGCCTGGGCGAGGCCCAGGTAACCATTGAGTGCGGCCGGGGAGTGAGCCAGGGTCTTGAACGCGTTGGGAATGAAGCCGAGACCTTTTTGAATGCCTTCGAGGGCAGCGCGCGAGGCAGCAGGGGCTTGGTCCAGCGAGAGAGCGGCGATTCGGGTCATGGTAGTTCTCCAGTAGGCTGATTAACCGGCTTGTCGATCAAGCTTGGAGCCGATACTAGGGAGGCGGACTTTCCTTTCGGATTCAGATTGTCGAACTTATGCAACAGATCGTCTAAATCTGGTGCGCAATGGACCGACTATCGACACTGCTCAAACACTTCAACCTGCATGCGTCCACGTTCCACCAGGGTGGCTTCTGCGGCGCCACCCGTCTGTATGGACAGCACAGCGTCGGTCACGCCCATCTGCTGCGTTCGGGACGCCTGGCCTTCAGGGACACGCGCGGCCAGCTCACCGAACTGACGGAGCCCAGCCTGATCCTGGCGGTACGCCCGAAGGAGCATCAGCTGCTGGCGAGCGAAGCCGATGAAGCGGAGTTGGTGTGCGCCACCCTGCAGTTCGATGGCGGAGCCAATAATCCGCTGACGCTGGCGTTGCCGGACTTCATCGTCAAGCCGCTGCGCGAACTGCAGGGCCTCGATGGCACCCTCGACTGGTTGTTCGAAGAAGCCTTCGGCGACGAGTGTGGACGGGATGTCATCCTCAATCGCCTGTTCGAGCTGATGGTGATCCAGCTGCTTCGCCACCTCCTCGCCAGCCGCAGCATTGCCTCGAGGATGATGGCCGGGTTGGCCAACACCCAACTCTCCCGCGCGCTGGTGGGCATCCACAACGAGCCACAGCACAACTGGTCCGTGGCGGAGTTGGCGGATCGTGCGGGCATGTCGCGCGCGAGCTTTGCTGCGCACTTTCGCGAGACCGTCGGTGCCACCCCTGCGGATTACCTGGCGAACTGGCGAATCAGTCTGACGCAGAAGCGCCTGCGCGAGGGCCGCCCCGTTGCCCTAATCGCCGATGAGGTCGGCTACGAGAGTCCGTCTGCACTGGCCCGCACCTTTCGCCGCAAGGTGGGCGTAAGCCCCAGGGAATGGCTGCAGCAGAATTGGGCATGACGTCTGGACGACTGCTCTGCCCGTTACGGCAATGAGCGCGGGGCCATGCTCCATCGGGGTGGCTTACAACTGCTCCCGGAGAAAATCGATGAACGCCATCGTCCGTGCCGAGCGTCGTCGCTCGCGACTGAACACAGCGCTGACCGGCAGCGCGGTGGTCTGGTAATCGTCGAGCACGCTGCGCACGCGGCCCTGTTCGACGTCCGCGGCGAACAGCCATTGTGGAGAGAGGGAAATGCCCAGGCCGCCGAGGACCATTTCGCGGATGGCCTCGCTGCTGTTGCTGGTGACATTGCCCTTGATAGCGACATCAAGCGCTCGTGCACCGCAAGTGAAGTGCCAGCGGTCGTAATGCTCCAGCAAGGTGAAAGCGATGCAGTTGTGGTCTGCCAGTTCTGCGGGCTCGCGTGGCAGGCCGCTGCGGTCCAGATAGGCCGTCGCGGCATAGACCCGCCGGGTGCTGGTGCCGAGGGACACGGCCACCAGACCCTCGTTCTTCACCACGCCGATGCGGATGGCCAGGTCGATGTTTTCCTTGAGCAGGTCTTCGTTGTGATCGCTCAAGCGCAGGTCGATTCGCACCTCGGGATGGCGCTGCAGAAAACTCGCGATTAGCGGGGCTATGCATAGCCTCCCGTAGCTGACCGGTGCGGCGATGCGCAGGGGGCCGGCGATCTGCTCCTGGCCGCTGGCGAAGCTGCGGGTGGCGGTGTCGAGCTGGCCGAGGATGTCCTGGCAGTGCCTGTAGAAACCCTGCCCTTGGTCGGTCAGGGCCAGGTGCCGGGTACTGCGGGCGAATACCGGGCCGCCCAGGTATTGCTCCAGGGCGCGGATCTGCTTGCTCACCGCGGGTTGTCCCATGTTCAGTTCGCGCGCGACCGCCGAGAACGAACCACGCTCCACGACGCGTACGAAGATGCGCATGCTGTCGAACAGATCCATCGCCATTAGGTCTCTTTGGGGAATAAGTAATATGCAAATTTAGTTTCTTATCGGAATGGTGAAGGTGGAGCAACCTGTAAGCGTCCACTCAATCAGAGGTTCCCGTCATGAATCAGACCATGCTTGCCGCTATCGCCGAGTCCGCCCAGGCCCCACTGACCGTGCGTCACATCGCTCGCCCCGCTCCCGCCAAGGGGCAGGTGCTGGTCAGGGTTCACGCCGCGGGGGTCAACCCCCTCGATACCAAGATCGCCACCGGCGCAGGAGCGCACGCCCGCCAGGCGCTGCCGGCGGTGCTCGGTCTGGATCTCGCCGGCACGGTCGTCGAGCTGGGCGAGGCGGTCGAGGGCTTCACGCCTGGCCAGGAAGTTTTCGGCATGGCCGGTGGTATTGGCGGCGCCCAGGGCACCATGGCCGAGTACATCGCCGTGGATGCCCGGCTGATCGCGGCGAAGCCGCACGCACTTGGCATGCGTGAGGCGGCCGCCCTGCCGCTGGTATTCATCACCGCCTGGGAAGGCTTGGTGGATCGCGCCAACGTCCGTGCCGGCCAGCGTGTGCTGATTCATGGCGGCGCAGGTGGGGTCGGCCAAGTCGCGGTGCAACTGGCCAAGGCGCGCGGTGCCGAAGTCTACGCCACCGGTTCGGCGGCGAGTCTCGACTTCATTCGCTCGCTGGGGGCCACGGCCATCGACTACCAGGCGGAGAGCGTGGAGGCCTACGTTGAGCAATACACGGCGGGGGAAGGTTTCGACATCGTCTATGACACCGTAGGCGGCAGCACGCTGGATGCGTCATTCAAGGCTGTGAAGCCTTATACCGGACACGTATTGAGTTGCCTCGGCTGGGGCCAGCACAGCCTTGCGCCGCTATCGTTTAAAAGTGCCACCTACTCGGGCGTGTTCACCCTGACGCCGTTGCTCACCGGCAAGGGGCGCGAACACCACGGGACCATCCTGCGCGAGGCTGCTTTGCTGGCCAATGCTGAGCAGTTGTCCATTCGAGTAGATCAGCAGCACTTTGCACTGGCAGAGGTCAACGAAGCGTTTCGCCAGGTCGCTGAAGGTCGCGGCAAGGGCAAGACGGTAATCCAGTTGGTGAGTGAATAGTCCTTGGTGTTCTAAGGCTCAATCCGTACAAAAGGCTAGAAGGGTCAACTTTCGGCCCAGGCCGTGTAAAAACATGGCTCGCGCCCTTGCTATGCTGCCGGCGGGTTTCGTAGCGGGGGCAGTCCATGAAGCGTTTCATCCCGGGCGAGTGTCGAGGCCAAAGCACGCTGTTGCCCGAGAGCCTGGATGATTACGTGGCGTACACCAACCCGGTGCGGGTCGGCGATGTGTTCGACGATGAACTCGACCTTGGCCGACTGGGTTTCGAAGGTATCGTCCCCGCGGAAACCGGTCGGCCTGCTTACCATCCTGCTGTTCTGTTGAAGATCTACATCTCGGCTACCTTAATCGCATCCAGTCCAGTCGCCGCCTCGAACGCGAGGCACAGCGCAACGTTGAGCTGATGTGGCTGACCGGACGCCTGATGCCGGACTTCAAGACTATCGCCAACTTCCGCAAGGCCAAGACCTCGGCCGCGGCCGCAGCGGGTCGCTTTGGCAGCGGTGAAGGCCTGAAACCCCATTGGCGGCCAGCTGAACGCGTCGCACAGCATCGCGGAAGCCGCACGTGCCCGAATCAGTGAATGACCCGGATCGACACGCCAGGCGCCCAAAGGGCCTCTGGGCGCTGCTAAAACCATCCAGCATCCAGCTATCCATCACCCGCTGTGTTTTTACACGGCCTGGGCCATCTCCAACCTGTCCCGCCCCAGCGCCTTCGCGCGGTAAAGCGCATCGTCCACGCGCTTGAAGAAGGCTTCGGCGCTGCCAGCGTCGCGCTCGTCGAGGCAACCGAGACCCAGACTCGTGGTTACCGGCAAATGCTGGTCGCCAAGCTGGAAGCCCCGATTGGCCAGGTCCTCGCGGAACTGTTCGGCCAGGTGGCGGGCCTGTTCCATGCTGGTATCGGGCATCAATACGCCGAACTCCTCGCCCCCCAGGCGCAGCAGTGCGTCGCTGTCGCGGCGGAAGAATTCGCGCATGCGCTCGCCGAACGCCTGCAGACAGGCATCGCCCATGCTATGGCCGTGCTCGTCGTTGATCCGCTTGAAGAAGTCGATGTCCATCAGCAGCAACGACAGCTCGCTCCCGTGGCGCTGGGCGGCGGCACACATGGCCGGGAACAGGTTGTTGAACTGGTAGCGGTTGCCCAGTTGGGTCAGGCCATCGGTGCGGCTCAAGGTGTCCAGGCGCTGGCGCTGCTCCAGCAACTGCAGCTCCAGGGCGAGCATGGTGCCGTACTCGCGGTGGCTGCGATTCAGCGCCAGCAGCAGGTAGCTGAGGTAGAAGGTGAGGGTGACCAGCTCGGCACGCGAACCGTCCGCGGAAACACCCAGAACGACCAGGCCCGGCAGGTACAACAGCAGGATGGCGATGATTGCGCGACTTCGGCGCATGGCGAAGTTGAAGGCCATCGCGGTACTGAAGGCGATGGTCGCCAGGGTGCCGATAAGGCTGGAAGAGTGGAAGTCGGGCGCCAGCAGTACCCAGGCGTGGGCCAGGCCCCAGCCGATGGACGACACCAGGATCACGCCCCAATGCCGGTCCAGCCAGTGCTGCAGTTCGGCTTCGCTTCCTTCTGCCGGTGGATGGTGCAGCAGGCGCGCTGCCAGCATCAGGGCGAAGAATCCGCTACCGAGCAGCCCCACGGCCAGGTGTCCCATGGGGGCTGCGCTGAACAGCCAGCAGAGCAGCCAGGCCAGGAGGTAATAGACGCCGCCGAGTCTTGTGCGTGTGCGGGTGTCCTGCACTTCGCGCCAGAGGCTGAACCGCTCTGGGGAATGGGGTAGATCGGCATCGGTCATCTTTTTGTGATCACAGATACAGCAGAGGTCGGCTGAGCTTAGCCGTTCTCTCTCAGCATTGACATCAGATTGATATCGCTGCCGTTTATCCCCGACGAATGAGCCAGACGCCTCCGACGATCAGCGCCAGGCCGGCCAGTTTGCCGATGCTGATGGGGGCCTCGCGGAAGCCGGCCCAGCCGAAGTGATCCAGCGTCAGCGCCATGCTCAGTTGGCCAGCCAGCACCAGCGTCATGAACAGCAGCGCGCCAATTCGCGGACCTGCGAATGCAGCGGTGGCGATGAATACGGCGCCCAGCAGGCCACCGCTCCACTGCCACCAGCTCACCCCCTTGAGCGCATCGAGGGTCGGCAGCTCGCGCTGTATCAGCACCACGGTGAGCAAGGCCAGGGTGCCGACCACGAAGGACACCAGGGCAGCGCTCATGACGCTGGAAATCTGCTTGGCCAGTTGGCCATTGATGCCGGCCTGCAGGGGCAGGAAGGCACCGGCGACGAAGGGCAGGGCGAGTAGCCACCAGGCCTTGGGCATGGCGATCTCCGGGGGAATTCGAGGGGGGCATAGTATGCCCGACGTCGTTCACGGATAGCGCTTTGATCGCCGGACGAGGGGCTGTCTTTTCGCTGCAGCCCACGCCGCTCGTGGGTTGCAGGGCGCCTTATACAAACTGTTAATACCAAGTCGAAGATTGTCGATGGCTGCTTCGTGAACTGTCATGGCTCCAGGAGTACGGGGCTGAGGGGCCCCTGCGAATAGGCATGACGAGGTAGGGAAGCAAATGGACAACAAGACGAGTTGGATCAATCTGGGCACTGCCCTGACCCTGGCAATGGTGTTTTCCCTTACCGGGTGCAGCAGCGGCGGCGGTGGCTCGAAGAGCTTCGTGGACAGCGCGAGCAGCGATACGCCAGCGGATGCTTCGACTGGCACTGATAGCGGAACGGGTGTCGATGGCGGCGCTGGCGGTGGAGTGGTGGATGGTGGCGTCGGAGGAGGGAGTGGCGGCGGCGTGGTGGGTGGCGGAACCGGTGGCGGTACGGGCGGTGGCGTGGTGGATGGCGGCACAGGCGGCGGCACCGGTGGTGGTACTGGAGGCGGTACCGGTGGCGGCACGGGCGGTGGCGTGGTGGATGGCGGTACAGGCGGCGGCACCGGTGGTGGTACTGGAGGCGGTACCGGTGGCGGCACGGGCGGTGGCGTGGTGGATGGCGGCACAGGCGGCGGTACCGGTGGTGGAACTGGAGGCGGAACCGGTGGCGGTACGGGCGGTGGCGTGGTGGATGGCGGCACAGGCGGCGGCACCGGTGGTGGTACTGGAGGCGGTACCGGTGGCGGCACGGGCGGTGGCGTGGTGGATGGCGGTACCGGCGGAGGCTCAGGTGGCGGAACTGGAGGCGGCTCGGGTGGCGGTAGTGGCGGCGGAACCACTGTTCCCAGCCTGGTGACTGCCGAAGTGCTGCAGGACGCCGGGGGCATCGTCTCGGGTGCTGGCAACGCGGCCGAGCAACTGGGCCAGGTAGTCGGCAACATCCCGCTCGCCGGTAACGAGGACCTCACGGGGGGCGCGGGTGATCTGTTGTCTTCCGTTGGCCAGGCCACTGATAGCCTGGGCGATGGCATCAAGAATGGCGTTGGTCAGTTGGGTTCTGACGGCAATGCGCTGGGCACCACCGTTGCTTCGGTGGGTGAAGCGGTGAACGATCTGGGCGAAGGCGTTTCGGCTCTGGGCGATGGTGTGAAGGCCTTCTCCGACTCATCCGCCGTGCAGCATCTGCCGGTACTAGGCGACGCCGTCGGTGGCGTGACCGACAAGGTGGGCACGTTGGTGGATGGCGTTGGCGAAAAGGTCTCCATGCTCGGCAACACACTGGACACCGCCGCGACTTCCGGCCCGCTGGGTGAGGTCACCGGTGCCGTCGGCGACAAGCTGGTGCCCGTGGTCAGCCTGGCGGAAGGCGTCACCGGCAAACTCGGTACCGCGACCGGGCTTAACGAGCCGGTGGGCGGCCTGCTGGACAAGGTCGGGGACACCCTCGGCACGGTAGGTGACACAGTTGCCGATGGCGTCGATAACCCCGTGGGGCAAGCTGTCGGCGACACCCTGGGTAAGACCGGCGATGCCCTGTCCACCAGTGGCGGCTTGCTCGACCAGCAGGAAGGCAGCAACACGCCGCAGGCGAGCCTGGATGCCGTGGTCAGTAATGTGACTGATGCCACCAGCCAGCTCGGCCAGCAGACCGGCATCGCCACCCCCGTGGACAACCTGCTGGAAACCGCTGGTGGCGTGATAGCCGGGGCTGGCGGCGGCCTGGACGCCGGCAGCAACAACGGCCTGGTCAGCGCAGCGGGCGGCGCCGTGTTGGAAACCGGGCAGACGGTGGCATCCCTCGGCACCCTCGTGGGCGGTGACGGCATCACCAATAGCCCTGTCGGCGTACCGGTGGCTGCGGTCACCAGCAATGTCGGCGCCGCACTGACGCCAGTGGTTCAGGGCGTTGATGGCACTACGCAGCAACTGGGTGCGAGCACCGGACTGGGCGACCCTGCCGGCAATCTGGTGCAGCAGGTAGGGGGCGCCGTAGCCGGCCTTGGCCAGCAAGTCGACACCTCCAGCAGCAACCCGGTAGTCGGTCAGGTTGGGCAAACGGTCGATGGTGCCGGCCAGGTCGTCGAACAGGTCGGTGACCTGCTCCAGGGTGGTAGCAGCGCGCCGGGCGGCGCACTCGGCGGCCTTGGCGCCACGCTGCAAGGCAGCGTCACCGGTAGCGTGAGCGGCAGTCTCGGCACCGGCCTGCTGGGTGGCCAGCGGAACTGACCCGCCTCCGCCGGGCTCCCGAGCGGAGCCCGGCGCTCTCCTGCCCTATCCGGCGACGCGCTCAGGGAGTGACCCATGCGTGCTTCAGCAGTACTGCTCGCACTTGGCTGCGTGGTGCTCAACCATGCCCAGGCACAACAGAGTCCGGTCTATCTCAACAGCAACGAAATCGAACGTCAGCTACCCGCCCCCAACCTGCCGACCGATGCCTATCGGCCCAAGGCGCCTTCGCTCAAATTGCCGGAGGCGACTAAACCGCAGCCGCTGATGATGAGTACCCGCGTGAGGGTTCGTGAGGTGAGGATCGAGGGCGGCAGTATCTACCCCTCGGCCCAGTTGAATGCGATCTACCAGCCCTTTGTGGGTCGCGAGGTGAGCCTGGGCGAACTGATCGAAGCCACCCGTGGACTGACCCGGCGCTACCAGGGCGATGGCTACCTGTTGTCCTACGCGTTCCTCCCGGTGCAAGGCTTCGAGCAGGGGAGGGTGCGGGTGGTATTGGTGGAGGGGTATGTAAAGGACTACCAGGTCGAGGGCGACATCGGCGCCGTGCGCGCCCATGTCGACAAACTCGTCGCGAGGTTGCAGGCCGAGCGACCGCTGACCCGCAAGACCTTCGAGCGTTACACCAGCCTGATGGCGCGCGTTCCCGGCGTCACCCTGATCGCACGGGTGCCGCCGCCGGCCACTACCGATGGCGCCAGCCGCCTGCAGATACAGGCATCGCGCAAACCCTGGACCAGCAGCCTCAATTTCAGCGAAGACAATCGTGGTAGTGCGCAGGCGGTGCTGGGGCTCTCCAGCAACGCCCAGACCGCCATGGCCGAGCAGGTCAGCTTCAGCGTGCTGGCACCGCCCGGTAAAGACGACGAGCGCTACTACCGGCTCGACTACAGCCAGTACCTGGGTAGCGATGGCACGCGCCTGAACCTCTATGGCTCGCATTACCGCAGCCAGCCCGAAGACAACCTGCGCCTGGCCAACGGTCTGGAGCTGGAGCGTCACCTGAACAACGACCGTCTCTCGATTGGCGTAAGCCATCCGGTCATCGCCGCACAGAAGGAATGGCTGAGCCTCGGCGCGCGCCTCTATGGCGTGAACGACCGGGTACGCTACGAGGTGGTCGGCTTCCCCCTCGGCATCGATGCTGATACCGACCTGCGCGCCATCGCGTTCGAGGGCGACTGGAGCCGCTCCGATGATCGCCGTCTGCGCATTCTCAGCGCCGGTCTCTATCGAGGAATGGATGCTTTGGGCGCACGCACCGACAGTGACCTGTTCGATCTGGAGTTCACCCGCTTGCGCCTGTCCGGTGTGCAGAGCGAACGTTTCGGCAAGAACTGGCAAGGCGTGCTGTCCGCCGCGCTGTACTGGAGCGAAGACAGCCTGCCGGATGCGGAGCAGGCGGTGTTCGGTGGCCAGAACTTCGGTCGTGGCTACCCGAGCGACCAGGCATCCGGCGACAAGGGGTGGGGTGCGGCCGTTGAGCTGAACTACAGCCATCGACGCGAGGGCCGCTGGGTTCGCCTGCTTCAGCCCTACGTGGTGGTCGATACCGCGCAGGCCTGGTTCAACGAGCAGCCTCTGCCCCGCTCGCATCTCTCGTCCCTGGCAACGGGTGTGAGGATGGGGGACGCGCACTACTACAACGTCGCGTTGGAGGTAGCCAGGCCGATGTCGGACGAAGCCCTCGACAGCCGCAACCGCAGCCCGCGTGTGACCCTGAGTTTCAGCTACCAGTTGTAGCAACAAAAAGGCCGCCATCCCGGGCGGCCTTTTTCTTTCGATTCGCTTGTATCAGTTGCTGACCAGTTTCAACTGGGGCTGAGGGAACTGGTCCTTGATGACTTCCACCAGACGTTCCAGGTAGATGGGCTTGCGGAAGAAGTCGATGACATGCAGGCGCAGCACATCGATCACGTCGTCCATGTCGGCATGGCCTGAGGTCACGATCACTGGCAGGTGTTGCTTGTTGGTATGGGCACGTAGTCGCTGGATCAGTCGCATACCACTTTCCTCGGGCATGCGCAGATCGGTGACGACCAGGGAAATGTTGGGGTGGAGCAGCAAAAGGTCTATCGCGCTCCTGACCGAAGTGGCGGTGTGGCAGTAGAAGCCTTCGCCTTCGAGCATCTCTGCCAGTTCCTGCAGGATGTCTTCTTCGTCGTCGACCAGGAGCAACTGCTGTCGCAGCATTGGGGACTGGCTCATGGGAGGGCCTCCTGCCTGCGTTTATTCCTTGATGGTTCTGAAGTTTTTTTGAGTTATTTGTTTTTTTGACTAAACGATCAGAGATTTGTGGTGATGGTTGTGAAAGTAGTATTGACCCAGGTCGATATGGTGTCGCTGAAAGTCACGATTACCGCGGCGACCATGGCGGCGACAATTGCATATTCAAGTCCGGATGCACCCTCTTCTTCCTTTGAGAACTTCACCAACTTCTTGAGCAGAGACTTCAGGGACATGGTTGTAAGCTCCTTGCCAGGTGGTTTGTTGCCTGAGGCAAGCTGAGCGTTGTCGACAGTTTTCGGTGATGCAACTGTAAGAAAGCATTAATACCAAAGGTATAGGTTTCGACGACTGTGGCTGTTCACCCGGAAGTGGGTGAAATATCCCCCGGAATTGGGGGGTGAGTCATCTGTAGAGACGAAGTTTGTATATATGCATGCGCAATTTTAGTGCGCCTGAAAATGACTATCAGGAGCCCGAAATAATTTTCCTTGCGTCGTGAAAACTTCTGCTAAACAGAGTTTCAGGGCAATAGACGAAGAGTGGATTGGCGGTTGCTGGCAGACCGCCTGGTGAAGATGCCCCCATACGCAGGGGCCTGTAGTTCTCACGGCAGAGGGAGTGCCAGATGAATAGCCGGATGACCATGGCTTTGGCCGCGGTGCTGTTGCTGGGCGCCTTGCTGGCCGGATATTGGGGGATAGTGCTCAGCCGCGCGCCGCAGGCAGCTCAAATGGCTTCGCCGACCGCTCCTGGCGAATCTTCCAACCAGACCAACGACCCCGCCGACAAGCTGCGTACACCTGTCGTGGTCGCCGCCCGCCTTCTTGATCCGTTTACGGCTGTCACGGCCGAAGACCTGCGCGTCGAACAACTGCGCATCGCCCCGCCGGGTAGCTTCAGCAAGGTCGAAGACGTGATCGGTCGCCGGCCCTGGACACCTGTTCCGGCCGGCAGTTGGCTCAGCCCGGCGAGTTTCGAGGCCGGTGGGCCGCTGGCCCGCATGATCCGCGCGGACGAGCGCGCCGTGGCGGTGCCTGTGGATGAAGTCGTGGGCGGCGGTGGCCACCTGCGCCCGGGGGACTATGTCGACGTGCTGCTGTTCCTGCGCGGCGAAGGCGGCAGTGGTCAGCAAAGCGCCCAGGTGGCGGTGCCAGCCTTGCGCCTGCTGAGCTTCGGCGAGGACCTGGGGCCGGATTCCGAAGGGCGCGCCAGCCAACCTGCGAAAGACGAAGAGAAAGCCCAGCGCCGGTCCCCCGCGACTGCTGTGCTGGCGGTCCCGGAGCAACAGGTGACACGGCTGATGTTGGCCAGCCAGGCCGGCTCCCTGCGCCTGGCGGTACGCAGCGCCGACGAACGCCTGCTGGAGCGCTACCAGGCTGGTGAACCTGGCGCCGCCCCCCTAGACGGTGCCAGCCGCCACCTCATTCCCCTCGAACAACTGGCCGCCTCGCCGGCGCCCCGCCGCGCCCCAACGCCCGCGCCGAAAGTCGTCTCCGTCGGCAAAGGACCGGGAGTCGCCATTTACCGCGGTGCTGATCTGACACGCCAGATCCCCTGACCCTGCAAGGAACGCCTGAAATGAAGCGTTGGATCGTATCCATGATCTTTCCCCTGCTTGGCTGTGCGCCCTTGGGCGTGTGGGCTGCGCCGGGTTGCGACGCGCTGGGCCAGGCCCCCGGCGTGGTGGAAGTGGGGCAGGGTCGCCAGGAGCTCATGAGCTACCCGCTGGCCATTACCCGCATTGCGGTGGGTGACCCCGCTGTGGCGGATGTCCAACTCGCCGACAAGCAATCCTTTCTGATCACGGGCAAGAAAGGCGGCGCCACCAGCCTGATGGTCTGGACCGGCTGCAGCCGTGAGCCGCGCCGCAGCCTGCTCTATGTTGGCGGCGCGGCCAGCAAGGCATTGGAGGCATCCTTGGCCGAGCCCATGGCGGAGGACGCCGTGCCGAGCCAGGTGCAGACCGATATCCGCTTCGTCGAGGTCAGCCGGGGCAAGCTCAAACAGGCCAGTACCTCGCTGGTGCGCCAGGGCTCCAACCTCTTCGTGCTGGGTGCGCCGGGCAGTCTCAACAACATCACCGTCACGCCGGGCGGCGTTCTCGACGGCACTTTCGGTAGCCCCACTGGTGGCTTCGACATCATCTGGGGGGGCGGCAGCAGCAAGGTGCTGGGTTTCATCAATGCCCTGGAGAACAGCGGCTTCGCCTACACGCTGGCCAAACCGAGTCTCGTGGCGTTGAGCGGGCAGAGTGCGAGCTTCCTGGCCGGTGGAGAGTTTCCCGTTCCCGTGCCTAACGGCGATGGTGACGACATCACCATCGAGTACAAAGAGTTCGGCGTGCGGCTAACCCTCACCCCTACCGTGGTCGGGCGCCAGCGGATTTCCCTGAAGGTGGCGCCGGAGGTCAGTGAGCTGGACTTCAGTTCCGGTATCAGCATTGCCGGTACCCAGGTGCCGGCACTCAAGGTGCGGCGCACCGACACCAGCATTTCCCTGGCCGACGGTGAGAGCTTCGTCATCAGCGGCCTGATCAGCAGCCAGAACGTTGCCAACATCGACAAGTTTCCCGGCCTCGGCGACCTGCCAGTGATCGGCGCATTGTTCCGCTCTTCGCGGATCGACCGTGAGGATCGCGAATTGCTGATGATCGTCACCCCGCGCCTGGTGAAACCGCTGGCGGTGGACGCACAGCTGCCTGAGCTGCCGGGCGAGCGCTTGCGTCGCTACGACCCGGGTTTCTTCGACTTCTACCTCAACGAGCGTGGCGATTTCGACCGCCGTGCCGGGTTGTCGGAGTAAGGCACCATGAGCCAGACCTTCCTCGCGTTCACCCGCAACAGTGCCGACCTGGAATGGTTACAGGGTGCCCTGATGCCGCTAGGCCAGGTACTCAGCGCCGGCCGTGGTGCCCTTGACGAATTGCTCGGGCTGATCGAGGTCACTGGCGCCAGCCTGCTGTTCATCGGCCTGGACCGTGACAACCTGGTTGCCCAGACCTCCCTGATCGAAGGCGCCCTGAGCGCACGGCCGATGCTGGCGGTGGTGGCCATGGGCGATGGCCTGGACAACCAGTTGGTGCTCAACGCCATGCGAGCGGGCGCTCGCGACTTCGTGGCCTACGGGGCGCGTACCAGTGAAGTCGCCGGATTGGTGCGGCGCCTGGTGCAGCGGCTGCCGAGCGTCATGCCGACCCACAACGCCGGGCGCCTCACCGCCCTGTTCAGCCGCCAGCAGGATGCCGACGCGGCACTGCTTTCGGCGCATCTGGCGTTGGCCATCAATCAATGTGGCCAGCGCACCCTGTTGCTTGACCTTGGCCAACCCCAGGGCGACAGCCTGACTCTGCTGGGGCTGGAGGCGTCCTTCCACTTTGCCGATGCGCTGCGCAACTTGCGTCGCCTGGACACCGCGCTCATCGACAGCGCCTTCGGCAGCCACCCCGATGGTCTGCGGCTGCTGGTGCAGGAGGCGGGTGGCGAGACACTGGAGCGGATCAACGCCGCTGAGCTCTACCTGCTGCTCGGAACCTTGCGCCAGCACTTCCAGCACATCGTGGTGAACCTGGTCGGGCAACCTGACAGCGAGGCCCTGCGCATTCTCGTCGGAAACGCTGACCGGTTGCTCTGGTGCACCGACCAGAGCGTGCCGGATTGCCGCCGCAACATTGAATTGCTTGGCCGCTGGCGCGACGCCGGAGTGAAGTTGGAGCATGCGCAATTACTGGTAGACCGCCACCTGCGTGGCGTGGCGCCTGAATCCGAAGTGCTGGCCCGCTCCTTCAACCTACCGGTGGCGGAGGTCCTGCCCAACAGCCCCGAATTGCGAATGAACGCCAAGAACCAGGGACGCAGCCTGTTCGAACTGGCGCCCCGCGAGCGCCTCAGCCAACGCCTGCGCGAGCTGGGCGAGCGGCTGGCCTGCATCGAGCAACCCAGGACTCGGTCCTGGCAACGGCTGTGGAGCGTCCGGACATGAGCGGCGAAAGTGTCTTCGGCGGCGCTGTCCGCTATACCCAGCTAGGCCATAACGACCCGCAGGGCCTGAAGCTGGTGCTGCACCGCTACATCATCGACGCCATTGACGACGATGGCGTGAACGTCCTGGAAGGGGCACGCGGAGCCGTGTCCCAGTACGTCATCGACAAGGTGGTGGAGTTTGTCGGCCGCCATCACCTGGCAGTGTCGCGCTACGAAATGGAGCGCCTGGCCGAAGAGTTGGTGGATGAACTGACCGGCTTCGGACCGCTGGAGGTGCTGCTACGCGACCCCGGCGTCACCGAGATTCTGGTCAACGGCCCGTGCCGCATCTTCATCGAGCGTGAGGGCGTGCTGCACCAGAGCGATCTGCGCTTCATCGACGACCAGCACGTGCTGCGGGTGATCCAGCGCATCCTCGCGCCGCTCGGCCGGCGCCTCGACGAATCCAGCCCGATGGTCGACGCACGTCTGCCGGATGGCAGCCGGGTCAACGCCATCATCCCGCCCATCGCCTTGGACGGCCCCTGCATCTCGGTGCGCAAATTCCGCAAGGACCTGCTGCAAAGCTCCGACCTGCTGGCCTACCAGTCCCTGGATGAAGCCATGCTGCAATTCATCCGTCGCGCCGTGGGCGAGCGCTGCAACATCCTGGTCAGCGGCGGCACCGGAACCGGCAAGACCACGTTGCTCAATGTCATGAGCCTGTTGATCGACAGTCACGAGCGTCTGGTCACCATCGAAGACACTGCCGAACTACAACTCAACCACCCCCACGTGGTCCGCCTGGAAACCCGCCCGCCGAATGCCGAGGGGCGTGGCGAGGTGGGGGCCAGCGACCTGATTCGCAACGCCCTGCGCATGCGCCCGGACCGCATCATCCTCGGCGAAATCCGGGGTGTCGAAGTGCTCGACGTGCTGCAGGCGATGAACACCGGCCACGACGGCTCCATGAGTACTGTGCACGCCAACTCTGCGCTGGATTCGCTGCTGCGCCTGGAAACCCTGGTGGGACTCACAGGTCGCCAGGTGGCCGAGCGCACCTTGCGGCAGATGATCTGCGCTGCCCTCGACCTGGTGATCCAGCTTACCCGCCTGCCCAATGGCCGCCGCTGCGTCAGCGAAGTGGTAGAGGTGGTGGGCGTGCGTGACGACGTCTACGTGACCAACTGCCTGTTCCGTCTTGACCGCTCCAGTGGCCGCTTCATCAGCGAGGCGGTCAATCCTGCCGGGGAGAAGCTGCGCCAGGCCGTGGGAGGTGGACGATGAGCGGGCCGCTGTTGCTAGGGCTGCTCGGCGGCCTGCTGCTGGTCCTCGGGTTGGCGCTGGCGCGTCGGGGCTGGCGACAGTCCGGCGAAGAGCGCGTGTTGCAACGCCTGGGGCAGGACCTGGCAATGCCGGCCCCGGCCGTTGCGCGACCGGGCTGGCTGGAGCGTGCCTTCCTGCGCGCGGGCCTTGGCCTGCCGCGTGAACGCATCGGCCTGTTGCTTTCAACCTGGCTGGCGGCCCAGATGCTGGCGGCTCTGCTTGCAGGCTGGGTTGCCGCTCTCGCAGTGGCGCTGCTGCTGCCGCTCGGTTTGCGCGGCTGGCTGAGCTGGCGCTATGGGCGGCGAGTGCGGCGCATGGTGGAGCAGTTGCCGCAGATGCTCGACCAGGTGGTACGTAGCCTGCACGCGGGGCGCACGCTGGGTGATGCCGTGGTACGGGCCATCGATGCCTCTCCCGAGCCGCTGCACGGTGCGCTGTCACGGGTCTCAAGGGATGTGAAGCTGGGTGTCAGCCTGCCCGACGCCCTGAAGGATGCGGGCGACCTGTTCGAACAGGAGGAACTGCGTATCCTCGCCCTCGGCGTACGGGTGAATCACCGCTACGGCGGTAGCTCCAGTGAACTGCTGGGCAACCTGATCAAGGTCATCCACGAGCGGGAGCAGATCGCCCGGCAACTTCATGCCATGACTGGCGAAACCCGCTTCACCGCCCTGGTGCTGGCGCTGCTGCCGGTGTCCGTGGCCGGCTACATCCTCTCGGCCAATCCAGGCTACCTGATGGGACTCTGGCAGGACGCCAGTGGCCAGCGCATGTTGCTGGCGGCCTTCGGCATGCAGGTCCTGGGGTGTTTCATCCTCTGGCGCATGTTGAGGAGCGTGTGACATGGCGCTTTTGTTGTTCGCCCTCCTGACGGGCCTGGCCGCAGTCACCCTGGCACTGGGCCTTGTAGGTGAACGGCAACGCAAGCAGCGGGTTTACCAGCGGCTGCTGGGCAGCGAGGCTGCCGGACAACTGCCCGACAAACGCTGGCAACGCATGCTCCGGGCCGTGGGGGGCAGCCGCCTGGCACGTCGTTACCTCAGCCTGGACAGCGAGACTCAGGTGCTGCTCAACCGTGTTGGCTGGCGCCGCGCCAGCCGACGCACCCTGTTCCTCGCGTGCCAGTTACTTGCACCGCTGCTGCTGCTGGGCCTCGCGCTGATGTGGCAGTCGCTGCTGGCCAAGCCGCCTGCGCATCCTTGGCTCGTACCTTTCATTGCCGCCGGCTGCGGCGTGCTGCTACCCAAGCGCGTGTTGGCGATGGTCGCGCTGCGCCGCCAGAGCGCCCTGCAACAGGAACTGTCGGTATTCATCCCCATGGTCCGCATTCTCTTCGAGGCAGGTCTCACAGTGGAGCAGGCGCTACGGGTGCTGAGCCAGGACGGTCGCGACCTGATGCCCCTGCTGACCGCCGAGCTGCGCGGCGTGCTTCAGCATGTGGACTCTGGACTGGAACTGGGCGAGGAACTCGACAAGCTGGCGCGCCTGCTGGAAGTGGACGAGCTGACTGACAGCTTCACCATCCTCGAACAACTGGTGCGCCAGGGCGGGGGCGCGATGGCGTCGCTGCTGGCACTGAAAAGACTCTTGGACGACCGTCGCCTCACGCGGATGCAGGAGTACATCTCCAAGCTCTCCGGGAAGATGACGGTCGTGATGATGACGCTGCTGTTTCCGGCCTTGCTGCTCGTGCTGGGCGGCCCGGGAATGATGGCGATCAGCCGCGCAATGGGGGGAGCCGGATGAACAGGATGCTTGTGCTGTGCGCGCTTGGGCTGCTGGGTGGCTGCGCCCATTCGCCCGTCCAGGTCGATTGGTTGGCGCAGGGCGGTTGTGGCAAGCCGACCCAGGACCAGGAGCTGGCGTTGAACCTGGCCAAGGACATGGCCGCCGAGGGTCGCGCCCATGCCGCCCTGGCGCACCTCCAGGCCTTGCCGTCCAGCCTGGCGGAGGTGCGTCTGCGCCAGGCCCGTATCTACCGCAGCCTGCGGCGCAGCGAAGCGGAGCCGCTCTATCGCAGTCTGTTGGACACCTGTCTGGAGGCCGAGGGACACCATGGCCTGGGTCAGTTGGCGGCGGCCGGCGGCAACCAGCGCGAAGCCCTGGACCAGTTGCGCGAAGCCCTGCGTCTGTCGCCCACCGATCCCCGGGTCCGCAACGACCTGGGGCTGGTGCTGCTGCGGGACGGGCGGGTGGAGGATGCCCGATTCGAGTTCCTGACCGCCCTGGAACTGAGCCAGGACGACCCACTGCCCGCGCAGAACCTGCTGTCACTGTTCTTCTATCAGGAGGAGTACCAGCAGGCGGCGGAACTGGTATCGCGCTTGCACTTGCCGGCCGATCTGGTGCGCCAGGCCGAAGAGCGTGCGCGGCAGATGAAGCAGCAGGGGCTGTCGGCTCCGCTGGCGACGCGACCAGCAGCGGCTGACGCACCGCTGCTGGCCGAGGCAGACAAGTCCGGGCCTATTGCGGGCGAGGAGGTGGGGCAATGAAAGTCTGGATCGCAATCCTGCTCATGGGGGCCGGCGCTGGCTTGCAGGCGGCGGAAGATGCCCGCCACGCGCGGCATGAACGCCAGCGGCTCAGCGATCAGTGGCTGAGTATCCAGCGTGAAGGTAGCCAGGCCTCGCGCCATGCGCAGGCGGCCAGCGCCACGGAGCGTGAACTGGCCAACCAGCGCTGGCTGGACAGCTTCAAATACGCCATTCCCGAGCGCTACTACGGCAGCGGCATGACCGTGGAGAGCGGCTCGTCGAACCAGTGAGGCCAGGCATGCGCAGCCTTCATCGACAGCGCGGCGCCATTGGCCTGATGGCGACTGCGACCTTGCTGATGGCAATGATGCTGCTGGCTCTCACCGTCGATGCCGGGCGGTTGTACTTCGAGACGCGCAAACTGCAGCGGGTGGCGGATATGGCCGCCATGGAGAGCGCCTCACGGTCCGGACTCTGCGGCACTACCGCGGCCTCCGACGTGCTGGCCCTGGCCAACACCGCTGCGGCGCGGCATGGCTACGCCGGCAATCTGGGGGCAGGTCAGAACAGCGTTGGCCTCGGCTACGTCACCCTCAATGGCACAGAGGAGCGCAGGGTGTTCACGGCGTCGGCATCCCGTGCCGAAGCCGTGCGTGTGCTCGCAACTGAAGATGTGCCGGCCAGCCTGGTGCTGGGTGGGCTCTGGGGGGAGCGCCTGATACTCCAGGCCGAGGCTGTCGCGCAGCGTCCGGCCCTGGCCGCCTTTTCGCTGGGCAGTGGTCTGGCTTCCCTCGACAGCCAGCAGTCATCGGTACTCAACTCGCTGCTGGGCGGAATGCTCGGCACTACCCTGAGCCTCGATGCCGTCGCCTATCAGGGCCTGGCCAATGCTCGCCTGAATCTGCTGGAACTCAACCGCAATCTGCCGTCGGCCGCGCAGGTGGACCTTTCCGCTGGCGATGTGGAGCAACTTCTGGACAGCCGTATGACCCTCGACCAGGTGCTGGACGCCACGGTCGCTGCCGCCAATGCCCGCGAAACCCTGGCGGTGGACGTGCGCAACGGCCTGAACAGCCTGACGAATGTGACCCTCGGCGCCACCGAGGTGAAGCTGGCGGACATCCTCGATGTGGTGACACCCGTCAACGGTGGCCAGCAGGCGCTGCGTACCGATCTCAGCGTCCTCGATCTCGTCACGGCCCTGGCGTTTCTGGCCAACAAGGCGCATGCGGTGGATGTGGCGTTGGGGGTGAACCTGGGATTGGCCAATCTCGGCTTGAAGCTTTATGTCATTGAACCGCCAAAGCTGGCTGTGGGGCTGCCCGGCACCGACGCAAACGGGAACTGGCGCACGCAAGCGAAAACGGCACAGATAAGGTTGGAAGTGGGCGGGAAGGTGAATGTCGTGGCGGCAGAGGTGGACCTCGCCCTGAGCCTGACTGTGGCCCAGGGCTGGGCTGCGCTTCAGTCCATCGACTGCGGAAGCATCCTGCCCGGTAGCCGCCAGGTTTCCATCCTGGCGAAGCCGGGAGTCGCCGACTTGAGGCTCGGGCGCTACAGCCAGATCAGCGGCGCGAATCCGACTGTGAATCCCGTGGGGGTGAATCTCAATATTCCACTTTTGCCCAGCACCCTGCTGTCCATCTCTGGAGCCGCCAACATAGCCCCCGGACAACAGACGCCCGTGGACTTCTCGGTGACGCCCAGCCAGCCGCTGCCTCAACTGCAGCGAGTAGCCTCACCGGCTGCAGGATCACTCTCCCAAGGCGTTTCGCAGCTGAGCAGCAGCATGGATGTCGAACTGCTCAATGGATGTGGACTGCTTTGCTACCTGCTCACCCCGACGCTGAATGCCTTGATTCCGACGCTGACGCCGCTGATCGCTTCTCTCGGCCAGGTCGTACTGGAACCTGTCCTGAAGCTGCTCGGCATTGAGCTTGGCTATGTCGACGTGCGTCTGCTCGACCTGGATACCCCGGCGCCGCAGTTGATGCTCTGAGTCGAGATGGGGGCAGGTCGCGGTCTACCACCGTCGGCCCCCTCTCTCTGCGAGAGGGTTGGGTTGAGGGCGCGGGGCGATGCCGGGGCGCGGGGGGAGACCTTCGGCTTCCTTGGCGAATGAATTCGCCCCTACAGGATCAGTGCCCGATTGGGATGGCCAGCCAACAGCCCTACCTTCCCGGGAGCTGACACGAAGTCTCCTCGCAAGCTCTCAATGCGCCATCTGCGGCCGCCGCGCTGGCGGCGCCATGGCCAGGGCGAGCTGGGTGCGGTTGTGCATATGGGTCAGCCGCAGGATCTGCGACACATAGAGTTTCACGGTGTTTTCCGTCAGCCCCAGTTCGCAGGCTGTCTGGTAGTTGGTCATGCCCTTGCCCACGAGCTTGGCCACTTCGAGCTGGCGCGGCGAGAGTTTGTCGAACGGAGGTTGTACGCCCTGGAACTCCAAGGGCTGCGGGCTGTGATCGACGGGGCCGCGGCGGCGTTTGTTGATGTCGTGGTACAGCTCGTCGATGGATTCTGCGAGGGTGCGCAGCTTGCTGTTCAGCAGGGCGAGTTCCATGTTGTCGTGGCGACGCTGTTGCAGGCGTTCTTCCAGACGGCGTACGGCGCGCAGTACGTGCTCCGGATCGATGGGCTTCTGGTAGTAGTCGGCGACGCCGGCGCGCATCGCCTCTATCACATCTCGAGGCTCGGCCTGGCCGGTGAATATGATGGCTTCGAAGGCGCGGCTGGCGCTCTGACGCTCTATTTCCTGGACCAGGGCGATGCCATCCAGCTCCGGCATGTGCAGGTCGCAGAGCAGGATGCCGATGTCTAGATCTTCATGAAATCGCCGGAGGGCGTCGAGGCTGGAAGTGCAGCCGACACAGCGGTAACCGCAACTTTCGAGGAATTCCTGGAGTTCGACGACTATGGCTTCATCGTCGTCCACGACGAGCAGGGTGCAAGGTTGAGAATCCATGTTCAGCCTTCCAATGCGAGCGATACGGGCCATTGATGCCTGCGCTCCCCCAACCCGGCACGCGGGATTTGGAACGGTGGTGCAGCACTTTACGAAAGATATAGCACTTTCATATCACCGCTGTGCTGTTTGTCAGACAAAAAATGCCATCAGGCTGCCGGCAAACAGGAAAGGGCCATACGGGTAGCGGTGGACGCGCTCCGGAGCGATCTGGGCGAGTGTCTGGCGAAAGCTCGTGGGCAGCGCTGGCCAGAGCGGGCGCGAGAGGGTGGCCCAGGATAGATAGGCAAGGCCGGCACCGACCAGGCAATACAGGGTGAACAGGCTGTTGCTGCACAATGCGATGCCCACCAGCAGTTTCACGTCGGCGGCCCCCAGCTTGCCAAGCCACCAGCCGGGCAGGGTCAGTAGCAGGGCAAGGCCGGCAGCAGCGAGGGCCTGGCTCGGTGTCGCGCCCAGCAGGGTCTCTCCGCGCAGCAGCAGGTAGAGCAGGGCGACAGCGCTGCCGCCGAAGGTGAGCCAGTTGGAAATGCGCCGCTGTCGGATGTCCTGCAAGGCGCAAAGGGCGATCCAGAAAAGCACGGGGAGGGCCGACATGAAATTTCCGTTGCGTCCGAAAAGTCCTTCTATGCTGCTCACTGTGTAGCCGATTCTTTGGAAGGCAGCTGAGTATTTCTGCCGCAGTGCGGCCGCCAGTCAGGAAGGTTTCAATGAGAAAAGGGGTTGCGCCGCGCTTCGCCAGGCAGCAGAAGGGTGCTGCCGCGATCGAGTTTTCCCTGGTTTTCGTCATCTTCTTCGCAATCTTCTACGGCGTGGTCAGCTATTGCCTGCCGCTGTTGATGCTGCAGTCCTTCAATGAAGCCTCGGCCGATGCCGTGCGCCGTGCTGTTTCGATCAACCCCGAGTCCACTAACTTCCTCACGCTGGCCACCGCCGAGGCCAATACCGCGGTCTCCCAGAAGCTCGCCTGGTTGCCGGCCAGCGTACGCGGCAACCTGCCAGCGCCGGCGGTCACCCTCAGCGGCGGTGTGCTTACCGTGCGCATTGCCTATCCCTATGAGACCCGGCCGGTCGTGCCTTTCCTGGTGCTGCCGGGGATCGGGCGGGTGCCGCGCCTGCCGGCCGAGCTGGCGGCACAGTCCAGCCTTCGGGTACAGAATCCGTGAGGCTGGGCATGGATACCGTGGCAGAACAGTTGGGCTCATCGAGTCAGGCCTTGATCCAGGCGGCCCGCAGCACCCCATCCAGCCTGCTGCTGGCGCTGGACGCCCAGGGCCGAGTAATGGGCATAGCCGGGGCCCTGGGATTGCGTCTCGGCCGTTCGGCCAGCGGCCAGAGCCTACCGCTTTCGAGCTTCGTCAGTGGCCACTGCGCAGCGCTGTTGCAGGGGGCGCCGGACCAATGGGGCAGCGATTGCCTCGACCTGGATTTCATCTGCACTGACGGCCATTTGCTGCACGCTCGCGGCTGGCTTACCGCCACCCGTGACGGCTGGCTGCTGCAGGCCCTGGATATCAGCGACCTGATTCGGCACCAGCAATCGGGTGATCTGCGCCGACAGGCGCTGCTCCATGCCGGGCAAGCAGCGGAGCACCTGCGCCTGGCCAGCCCGGCCATGCTGCCGCAGGTTGCCAACGAGCTGCTGGAAGCGATCGCCTTGCGCTGGCGGGTACCCTGCATGGCACTGGCGTTGTACCTGCCGGGCGGGCAAGGCTGGCAGGTTTACGCCCAATACCGCAGCCACGGGGCGCCCGGCCTCTGGCAGGAAGGGCAGCGTTTGGGGCAGGAACTTGCCGATCTGCATGGTCGTGCCCCGCAACGCTGGAACTGGTCCCAGCTGTCGCAGCATCCGCGGCTATTCGCGTTGCTGGGCGATGGTCCGGCCTATCTGGTGCCCTATGTGGAACTCACCGGTGTCAGCGCCTGGTTATTCTGTGCACCGTTCGAACCCGATCCCCATGCTGCCTTGGGCGACGCCGAATGGCAGCAGATCTGTGCGCAGCTCGCCGGCTCCCTGCTGACGCGGCTGCGGGAGCAGAGCCAGCGTCACGAGGGGGGGCGTCTGGATGCATTGCAAGGGCTGCTGGGCGCGGGCTGGTGGGAGTACTTGCCCGCCTCCAGGGAGGTATTGCTGGCACCCGCGCTGGCGCGGGCCTGGCAGGCAGACGACCAGGACCGGCTGCCACTGGAAAACTGGTTGCAGCGGGTCCACCCGGCCGACCGCGACGAGTTCCGCGCTCGGCTGCGCGCCAGCGAGCTGAATGGCCAGGGATTCACCCAATGCGTGCGCCTGTACATGCCGGGCGCGCAGGAGGGCGCGATCTGGCATCGGCTCCAGGCCCGGGTACAAGGTCCGGCGTCCCAGCCACGGGTGTTCGGATTCTTGCTCGACATCAGTGACATCAAGGCACAGGAAGCCAGCGCGGCGGCCGCCCATGCACGCCTGCGCAACCTGATCGCCAGTGCCCCAGCGGTTACCTACGTGCTGCGTTACGACGACGGTGCACTGTTGCCGGAGTTCTGCAGCGACAGCCTGGGCCCAATGCTCGGCTGGTCCCTGGCGGAGCTGCAGCAGGGAGGGCTGGCCGAACGTGTCCACCCGGAAGATCACGAGATTTTCTTTACCCGCACCCGCAACCTGCTGCGCGAGGGTCAGGTCAGCTGCCGCTACCGCCTGCGTGACCGCCAGGGCAACTACCACTGGCTGCTGGACGAAGCCCGCCTGCTGCGCAACGAACTGGGCCAGCCCCTGGAGGCGGTAGGCATCTGGCTGGACGTGACGGAAGCCACCCTGGCCGCCGAGCGAGTGCGCGAGAGCGAGGAGCGCTATCGCATCCTGGTGGAGGATTCGCCAGCGATGATCTGTCGCTACACCCCCGACCTGGTGCTGCGCTTCGCCAACCGGCCGCTGGCGGACTACCTGGAATGTCGACCGGAGGATGTGGCTGGCACCAACCTCGGCGCCTGGCTCTCCGACGAGCAGCGCCAGACCTTCCAGGAGCGGCTGATCGGCCTCACGCCGGAGCAGCCGGTGAGCACCGCCGAAATCTGCCTGCAGTTGCCCGGCCGCGAGCACGCCTGGTGGATCTGGGCAGACCGTGGCGTATTCGACGAGCATGGCCGCCTTCTGGAAGTTCAGGCGGTTGGGCGCGACAACACCGAGGTGCGCAAGGCCCAGCAGCAGCTCTACCAGGGCGCCAAGATGGCCACTCTGGGCGAGATGGCTACCGGCCTTGCCCATGAGATGAACCAGCCCCTGAACGTGATGCGCATGGCGGTGGCCAATGTGCTCAAGCGTCTGGCCAGCGACGAGGTGCAGGTGGATTACCTGCGCGACAAGTTGCTGCGCATCGAGGCCCAGGTGCAGCGCGCGGCGCGCATCGTCGACCACATGCGCGTCTTCGGCCGACGCTCGGACGTGGAGCAGCAGCTGTTCGATCCACGCCAGGCGGTCGAGGGAGCCTTGTCGCTGCTCTCCGACGGGCTACGTGGCAAGGGCGTGGACGTGCGTCTCGTCCTGGGCGAACAAAGCTTCGCCGTGCGCGGATTTGCCGACCAGCTTGAACAGGTCCTGATCAACCTCATGGTCAATGCCCGCGACGCGATGCTGAGCAAGAAGGAAAAGGAGCCGGACTTCACTCCGGCCATCATCGTCGGGCTGGAGCCTCGCGGTGCCTGGGTGGAACTGCGCGTGGAGGACAATGGCGGGGGAATCGACCCGCGCTTGCTGGAGAAGATCTTCGAACCCTTCTTCACCACCAAGCCGGTGGGCAAGGGCACTGGCCTTGGGTTGTCGGTGAGCTACGGCATCGTCCAGCAGATGGGCGGACGCCTCAGCGTCGAGAATGCTGCCGAGGGGGCCTGTTTCCGTATCGCACTGCCGTTGCTCGAGGCATCAGCGGGGGATGCCCGCCTGGTCGAAGGCGGCACAGTGGTCGCCGGTTAGCAACTGGCCTGGCCCGATGCGACATCCCGACCTGGTCGCCCCTGTGGCATTACCTCCGAACCTGACTACCCTTTCATTGGATATGCCTGGCGATTTAGCAGGCACCGTCTGCCTGATGAGGGAGAACACGATGGACATGAATCGTCGTCAGTTCTTCAAGGTCTGTGCCGTGGGCCTTGGAGGATCGAGCCTGGCGGCTCTGGGGGTAGCGCCCCCGGAAGCTTTCGCCGACCAGGTGCGCCATTTCAAACTGGCGCGCACTGTCGAGACGCGCAACACCTGCCCATACTGCTCGGTCGGCTGCGGCCTGATCATGTACAGCCAGGGCGACGCGGCGAAAAACGTCGCGCAGAACATCATCCATATCGAAGGCGATGCGGATCACCCGGTGAACCGTGGAACCCTCTGCCCGAAGGGCGCCGGTCTGCTGGACTTCGTCCACAGCCCCAACCGACTCAAGTACCCGGAGATTCGCGAGCCCGGCTCCAGCGAGTGGAAGCGCATCGAGTGGGATGACGCCCTCGATCGCATCGCCAAGCTGATGAAGGCCGACCGCGACGCCAACTTCGTCGAGAAGAACGACCAGGGCCAGACGGTGAACCGCTGGCTGACCACGGGCTTCCTCGCGGCGTCGGCGTCCTCCAACGAGGCCGGTTACATCACCCACAAGGTGGTGCGTTCCCTTGGCATGCTGGGGTTCGATAACCAAGCGCGTGTCTGACATGGCCCGACGGTGGCAGGTCTTGCCCCGACGTTTGGCCGTGGAGCCATGACGAACCACTGGACCGACATCAAGAATGCCGATCTGGTGCTGATCATGGGTGGCAACGCCGCCGAAGCCCACCCTTGTGGATTCAAGTGGGTCACCGAAGCCAAGGCGCACAACAACGCCCGGTTGATTGTGGTCGATCCGCGCTTCACCCGTTCGGCCTCCGTTGCCGACTACTACGCGCCGATCCGCACTGGCACCGATATCGCCTTCCTCGGTGGACTGATCAACTACCTGATCAGCCAGGACAAGATCCAGCACGAGTACGTGCGCAACTACACCGACGCGCCCTTCATCGTGAACGACGGCTTCACCTTCCAGGACGGCCTGTTCAGCGGCTACGACGAAGCCAAGCGCGCCTACCCCGACAAGTCCACCTGGAGCTACGCCAAGGGTGAGGACGGCTACGTCCGCGCCGACATGACCCTGCAGGACCCGCGCTGCGTGTTCCAGTTGATGAAGCAGCACTACAGCCGCTACACGCCGGACCTTGTCAGCAGCATCTGCGGCACGCCGAAGGAACAACTGGAAAAGGTCTGGAGCCAGGTTGCGGAGACCTCCAACCCGCGCAAGACCATGACCATCATGTATGCCCTGGGCTGGACCCAGCACTCGGTGGGCTCGCAGATGATCCGCACTGGCGCCATGGTGCAGCTCCTGCTGGGCAATATCGGCATGCCCGGCGGCGGCATGAACGCCCTGCGTGGCCACTCCAACATCCAGGGGCTGACCGACCTTGGCCTGCTCTCCAACTCCCTGCCGGGCTACCTGACCCTGCCGGCTGATGCCGAGCAGGACTACGCCGCGTACATCGACAAACGCGCGGCCAAGCCGGTGCGACCGGGGCAGATGTCCTACTGGCAGAACTACGGCAAGTTCCACGTCAGCCTTATGAAGTCCTGGTTCGGCAAGTCGGCCACTGCCGAGAACAACTGGTGCTACGACTGGTTGCCCAAGCTCGATGTACCGGCCTATGACGTGTTGCGTTACTTCGACCTGATGCACCAGGGCAAGGTGAACGGCTACTTCTGCCAGGGCTTCAACCCGATTGGCTCCTTCCCCAACAAGGCCAAGGTCACTGAAAGCCTCAGCAAGCTGAAGTACCTGGTGGTCATGGACCCGCTGGCCACCGAGACCTCCGAATTCTGGCGCAATGCCGGCGAGTTCAACGATGTCGACTCCGCCAGCATCCAGACCACGGTATTCCGCTTGCCCACCACCTGCTTTGCGGAGGAAGACGGCTCCCTGGTCAACAGCGGGCGCTGGCTGCAGTGGCACTGGAAGGGCGCCGAACCACCGGGGCAGGCACGTACCGACATCGCCATCATGGGCGGCCTGTTGCATCGACTGCGCTCGGCCTACACGAAAGACGGCGGCGCCTTCCCTGACCCGATCCTGGGGCTGGACTGGAACTACCTGCGGCCGGATGAACCAGGGCCGGATGAGATTGCTCGCGAGTTCAACGGCAAGGCCCTGGCCGACCTCACCGACCCGGCCACCGGAGCGGTGCTGCTCAAGGCCGGCGAACAAGTGCCGGGCTTTGCCGTACTGCGCGACGACGGCAGTACCGCCAGTGGCTGCTGGATCTTCGCTGGCTGCTGGACCGCTGCCGGTAACCAGATGGCTCGCCGCGACAATGCCGATCCCTACGCCATGGGGCAGACCCTCGGCTGGGCCTGGGCCTGGCCGGCGAACCGGCGCATCCTCTACAACCGTGCCTCGGCCGACCCCTCCGGCAAGCCGTGGAACCCGGAGAAGAAACGCCTGGTGTGGTGGAACGGCAAGGTCTGGACCGGCACCGATGTGCCGGACTACAAGGCTGACGTCGCGCCCGAAGCGGGCATGAGCCCGTTCATCATGAACCCCGAAGGCGTGGCGCGTTTCTTCGCCCTCGACAAGATGAACGAAGGCCCGTTCCCCGAGCACTACGAACCCTTCGAGACCCCCATCGGGCGCAACCCCTTGCACCCGGAACACGCCAAGGTCACCAGCAACCCGGCAGCCAGGGTGTTCAAGGGTGACTGGGAAGCGTTCGGCAAGGCGGCTGACTTCCCCATCGCCGCCACCACCTACCGCCTCACCGAGCACTTCCACTTCTGGACCAAGCACTGCCGGCTGAACGCTATTACCCAGCCCGAGCAGTTCGTCGAGATCAGCGAAGTGCTGGCCAAGGAACTGGGCATCGCGGCGGGTGATCGGGTCAAGGTCTCCTCCAACCGCGGCTTCATCAAGGCCGTGGCCGTGGTGACCAAGCGCCTGAAACCGCTGACCGTGGACGGCAAGACCGTGCACCAGGTCGGCATTCCGCTGCATTGGGGCTTCTCCGGTGTGGCGCGCCCCGGCTACATCACCAATACGCTTACTCCCTTCGTCGGCGACGGCAATACGCAGACACCGGAGTTCAAGTCGTTCCTGGTGAAAGTGGAAAAGGCATGAGGAGCTGAGCCATGGCATCACAAGACATCATCGCCCGCTCCGCCACCACCACGCCCATGCCATCCGTGCGCCAGATGGACGAGGTGGCCAAGCTCATCGACGTCTCCAAGTGCATCGGCTGCAAGGCCTGCCAGGTGGCGTGCTCGGAATGGAACGATCTGCGTGACGAGGTCGGCCAGAACCACGGCACCTACGACAACCCGGCAGACCTCACGGCCAACACCTGGACCCTGATGCGCTTCACCGAGCATGAGACCGAGGCCGGCAACCTGGAGTGGCTGATCCGCAAGGACGGCTGCATGCACTGCGACGAACCGGGCTGCCTGGCGGCCTGCCCGAGCCCGGGCGCCATTGTGAAGTACGCCAACGGCATCGTCGACTTCAACCAGGACAAGTGCATCGGCTGCGGTTACTGCATCACCGGTTGCCCGTTCAACATTCCTCGCATCTCGCAGAAGGACCACAAGGCCTACAAATGCACCCTGTGTTCCGACCGTGTATCCGTGGGCCTGGAGCCGGCCTGCGTGAAAACCTGCCCGACCGGCGCCATCGTCTTCGGCAGCAAGGAAGACATGAAGGAGCACGCCGCCGAGCGCATTGTCGACCTCAAGTCCCGCGGTTTCGAGAACGCCGGGCTGTATGACCCGCAGGGCGTCGGCGGCACCCACGTCATGTACGTGCTGCACCACGCCGACCAGCCGTCGCTCTACGCCGGCCTGCCGAACGACCCGGCCATCAGCCCGATGGTCAGCCTGTGGAAAGGCGTGACCAAACCCCTTGGTTTGTTGGCAATGGGCGTAGTGGCGTTGTTCGGCTTCTTCCACTACGTGCGGGTCGGCCCGAACAAGGTCGAGGAAGACGATGCCCCTCGGGGTGATTCGGCAGTCCACAAGGTCGACCCTTCGGTGCACAGCTTCGATCCCAAGGCACCGAAATGAACGCGGCACAGGACAACCCCCTCTCCCTTCAGGGAGAGGGCTGGGGAGAGGGTGGCAGGACTCGATCCCAGTTACGGAGCCCGATATGAACAAAGACATCGAACGCTACACCCCCTCCGAGCGCAGCAATCACTGGGCGGTGGCCATCCTGTTCTTCCTCGCCGGATTGTCCGGCCTGGCGCTGTTCCATCCAGCCCTCTTCTGGCTGACCAGCTTCTTTGGCGGCGGCCCCTGGACGCGCATCCTGCACCCGTTCCTCGGTGTTGCCATGTTCCTCTTCTTCATCTGGCTGGCCATGCGCTTCGCCCACCACAACCGTTGGGCGAAATCCGATAGCCAATGGCTGAAGCAATGGAAGGACGTGGTGAACAACCGCGAAGACAAGCTGCCTGAAGTCGGCCGCTACAACGCCGGTCAGAAGTTGCTGTTCTGGGTGCTGCTGCTCAGCATGCTGGTGCTGCTGGCCACGGGCGTGGTGATCTGGCGGCAGTACTTCAGCCATCTGTTCGGCATCGACCTCATCCGTCTCGCCGCACTGCTGCACGCCTTTGCCGCCTGGGTGCTGATTCTCAGCATCATCGTGCACATCTATGCAGGTATCTGGATCAAGGGTTCCATCAGCGCCATGCTCCACGGTTGGGTCAGCAAGGGCTGGGCCCGCAAGCACCATGGCGCCTGGTACAAGGAAGTGACCAAGGGTGAGGGCGGCAAGCACTGACCGATCCAGACCAGGTTCGTAGGATGGGTGGAGCGCAGCGATGTCCATCAATTAGGCGCAAATGGTGGGTATCGCGTTGCTCCACCCACCCTACACAAGCCCCAAGCAGTCACTGAAGGAGTCCTGCGTGTCAGGCCAGATACTCGAGCCCGGCCAGATCGAGGCCGCCGCCAACATCCCACCCTTTCTCCACCTGCCCGGACGCGACCTGTTCCACGTACGCGCGGCACGCCTGCGTCAGCTCGCCGAAGGCCATCCACTTGCCGGCTACCTGCTGCTGGTGGCTGCACTCTGCGATGCCCAGCAAAGGGTGCTGGACAACCCGCCGCCACTGCCCGGCCCGGCTCCCGAAGCCCTGGCCCGCAGTCTTGAACACGGCATGCCGCCCATCGCCTTCGAGGCGCTGGTGCGTGCCGATGGCTGGCTTTCCGTGCTCGATGCCTTGCTGGAGCGCTTCCCGGCACCGGCCAACGCGGCCGTCGCCGATGCCTTGCGACAGTTGCGCGAAGCTGATGCTGCCCAACGCAAAACCTGGGGAGTGGGCCTGCTCAGCGGACAGTTCGACTTGCTGCCGCCTGCCATCGCCCCCTTTGTCGGTGCTGCCCTGCAAGTCGCCTTCAGTCACTGGCTGCTGGCCCTGCCCGACGGTTCCATTGTCGAGAACGACGCCAAGGTCCTGTGCCCGGCCTGCGGTTCGCCCCCGGTCAGCGGCATGATCCGTCATCGCGGCAAGCACAACGGCCTGCGCTACCTGGCCTGTTCGCTGTGCTCCTGCGAATGGCACTACGTGCGCCTGAAGTGCAGCCATTGCCAGGAGAGCAAGCACCTCGCCCAGCTCTCCCTCGAACGCGACGATGTGAAGGGCGAACAGGCGCCCATCCGTGCCGAGGCTTGCCCCAGCTGCCAGGGTTACCTCAAACAGTGCTACCTGGAGTTCGACGCTGAGGCCGAGGCGCAGGCCGACGACCTGGCGAGTCTCGACCTCGATGTGCGCCTGAGCGAAGAAGGCTATCTGCGCCGCGCGCCCAACCTCCTGCTGGCCCCTGGATCGGAATAAGCACCTAGACTCAAGCACGGACCCAATGCCCCGCGCTAAGGAATGCCCATGTCGGCCGCTCGCTTGCCTTCTGTCGACCGCCTGCTGCGCAGCCCGGCCTGCGCCCCTCTGCAACGCCGTTACGGCCGTGAGGCCCTGCTCAAGACCCTGCGTAACCTGCTCGACGAATTGCGCGAGCCGGCGCGTCATGGCCAGCTCGCCGCCATCGAACTGACCGATGCCGTACTCGCCGGTCGTGCTGGCGAGCGCCTTGCCGCCGCCCACTCCAGCCGGGTGCGGCGAGTGTTCAACCTCACCGGTACCGTGCTGCACACCAACCTCGGCCGCGCCCTGCTGCCGGATGAAGCCATCGAAGCCATCACCTTGGCGGCACGCTACCCGCTCAACCTGGAGTTCGATCTCGCCAGTGGTAAACGCGGCGACCGCGACGACCTCATCACCGGCCTGGTCCGCGAGCTCACGGGTGCTGAGGCAGTCACCGTGGTCAACAACAACGCCGCGGCGGTGCTACTGGCGCTGAATAGCCTGGGCGCACGCAAGGAAGGGGTGATTTCCCGAGGCGAACTGATCGAGATCGGTGGCGCATTCCGCATTCCTGACATCATGGCCCGCGCCGGTGTGAAACTCGTCGAAGTGGGCACCACCAACCGCACCCACGCCAAGGACTACCAGGCCGTCATCAGCCCGCGCACCGGCCTGCTCATGCGCGTGCACACCAGCAACTACAGCGTGCAAGGCTTCACCGCCAGCGTACCCACGGCAGAGCTGGCGACCATCGCCCACGCCCATGGCCTGCCCCTGCTAGAAGACCTCGGGAGCGGTACGCTGGTGGACCTCACCCGCTGGGGCCTGCCCAAGGAACCCACTGTGCAAGAGGCCCTGCGAGACGGCGCTGACATCGTCACCTTCAGTGGCGACAAACTGCTCGGCGGCCCTCAGGCAGGACTGATCCTCGGCAGCAAGGAGCTGATCGGGCGAATCAAGAAGAATCCTCTCAAGCGCGCCCTGCGCGTGGACAAGCTGACCCTCGCTGCCCTCGAGGCCGTGCTTGGCCTGTATCGCGATCCGGAACGCCTGGCCGAGCGCCTCACCACCCTGCGCCTGCTAAGCCGCTCGCAACAGGACATCCAGATTCAGGCCGAGCGCCTTGCGCCACAGGTGGCTGCGCAACTTGGGGCTGGCTGGCTGGTAAGCGCGGTGTCGGCACTCGGGATGATCGGTAGCGGTGCGCAGCCGGTAGCACGCTTGCCCAGCGCAGCCCTCTGCCTGCGCCCACAACAACCCAAGCGCCTGCGCGGCCGAGCGCTGCGCTTGCTGGAAGAAAACCTGCGCACCTTGCCCATCCCGGTGATCGGTCGCCTCGACGACGATGCCCTCTGGCTCGACCTGCGCCAGCTCGACGATGAACCCGCCTTCCTCGCTCAACTGCCGCAACTGCAGGGGGCCGTTGAGTGATAGTCGGCACCGCAGGCCATATCGATCACGGCAAGACAGCACTCCTCAAGGCCCTAACCGGCCTGGAAGGTGACCGCCGTCCGGCCGAGCGCGAGCGCGGCATCACCATTGACCTTGGCTACCTGCATGCGGACCTCGGTGACGGCCAACCTACTGCCTTCATCGACGTGCCTGGCCACGAACGTTTCATCCACAACATGCTGGCCGGCGCCTGTGGCATCGACCTGTTGCTGCTGGTCGTGGCCGCCGACGACGGAGTGATGCCGCAGACCCGTGAACACCTTGCCATTGCCGAACTGCTGGGTGTCCGTAGGGCCGTTGTGGCGCTGACCAAGCTCGACCGTGTCGATGCCAAACGTGTGGGCCAGGTACGAGCCGAGGTCACGGAGCTGCTGGCGCCGGGGCCATTGGCAGGTGCTGAAATCTTTCCGGTGGACAGCCTTGGCGGACAGGGGATCGACACGCTGCGCCAGGCGCTGTTGGCGGAAGCGGCGCGCAGCACCGGGGGCGACACTGACGGATATTTCCGCCTGCCAATCGACCGCGCCTTCAGCGTCTCCGGTGCGGGTGTGGTGGCCACCGGTACAGCCTTTGCCGGGCGAGTGAAGGTAGGGGATGAGCTGGTCCTCAGCCCTTCTGGCCGAACGTTGCGCGTACGCGGCCTGCACGCACGCAACCAGCAAGTACAAGAGGTCCAGGCGGGGCAGCGCGTGGCCCTCAACATCACGGGCGACCGCCTGAACCTGGAACAGATTCATCGCGGCGACTGGCTACTGGCCCCGGCCCTGCTGGCGCCCACCACGCGTGTGGATATCGACCTGCGCCTGCTGCCCAGTGAGCCCCACGACCTCGCCCACTGGACGCCGGTGCACATTCACCTGGGCGCTCAGGACGTCACCGGTCGCGTGGCGTTGTTGGAGGGCACCAGCCTTGCCCCCGGCCGCAGCAGTTTCGCCCAACTGCTGCTGAATGCGCCGGCCCATGCGGTACACGGCGACCGTCTGGTGCTGCGTGACCAGTCCGCCCAGCGCACCCTCGGCGGCGGCCGTGTGCTCGACCCCTTCGCACCTGCGCGCAATCGGCGCACGCCCGAGCGACTGGCCCAACTGCAAGCGCTGCGCGGAGACGGCCTGGAAGCCGCCTTGCCGGCCTTGCTCAGCACGGCCAGCAATGGCCTCGACCCGCAGTTGCTGGAGCGGCAGTTCAACCACCCCCGCGTCGGCTGGGCGCTGCCCGCCGACGCGGTAGAAATCCCCACCCGCATCGGCCTGCGACTGTTCGCCAAACAACGTTGGCAAGCGCTGGAACAGCAACTGCTCGACGGCCTGGCCCGCTTCCACGCCGAACTCCCCGATGAGCTCGGCCCCGACCGCGACCGTTTGCGCCGCTACGCCCTGCCTGAACTGGAACGACCCGTCTTCATCGCCCTGCTCGAGCAGTACCTCGCCAGCGGCGCCGTGCAAGCCAGCGGCGCCTGGCTGCACCTGCCGGACCACCGCGTGCAGTTGAACGAAGCCGACGAGGCCTTGCGCCTGCGCATCTGGCCGCTGCTGGAGGCCGGTCGATACGACCCGCCCTGGGTTCGCGACCTGGCCAAGGAGCTGGCGGTTGAGGAGGGCGCCATGCGCCTGTTGGAACGCAAACTCGCCCGCCTCGGCCTGCTGCATCAGGTGGTGAAAGACCTGTTCTACCCGGACACGACTATCCGCCAACTGGCTACACTGGCCCGGCAACTACAGGATGAAAGCGGCAGCATCAAAGCCGCTGTCTGGCGCGACCATCTCGCCATCGGCCGCAAGCGCAGCATCCAGTTACTGGAATACTTCGACCGCATCGGCTTCACCCGCCGCATCGGCGACCAACGCAAGATCAGGGAAGACTCTGCGCTAGCCCAAGCGTCCGGCCCCTGAACACGAGTCATGGAAGGCAAGCACGCCCGGTGGCGTGGCCGGGCTTCAAACCCGGTGGGGGACGGCAGCCGTTCCTGGGTGGGTTCGACTCCCACTGCCTTCCGCCAATTCAAAGCGCAATGCAGTGTTCAACGTCTGTGTTTTCCCATTATTTCCGTGACTTGCGCCAGTTTCTTAGTGTCGTGCCTGACATTTAGACAGACGGTCATTCCGTTGGGAGCTATGGCTCTTGCGGCAATAACGGGCGCTGAGCACTATTTAAGCAGTTATCCCTGCAGTTCTTGAGTCGGGAGAGGGTGGTCATGGGTTGGCTGCTCGAACTCGAACCTGCCACAACAGCTAGCGCCTCTAAGAGGGCGTTCTGAAACACAGCGACCATCAGGAGTTGACATGACTATCCGATTCGCACTGGGCAGCGCGCTGGTCCTCATGGCGAGCGTGGCTTTTGCCGCAGCTCCGGCAGCCAAGAAGGACAGTGACAATTACTACCTGAACTGGCAGGAGCGTAACGGCGCGATCGCTCTGGACACGGTGTGCAGCAAGAACGAGAAGGGCTCCAAGCAGTTCCGCAACTGCCAGCAGCATGCGCAGGTGATTTTCCGCAACTCCTGCACCAAGGCGAAGGACCCGGCCAGCAAGTGGTGCGTTGCGCAAGCCCAGTACAAGCCCTGAGTTCGTTTCGGTCGCGGAGGAAGGAACGAACTTCCTCCCGTCGCCCACTCCTCTAAAGCCACCATTCATGGAGGCTTTCTGCTCTTTGTTCTCGCGCTCTCGACCGTTGGGTAGGGAGGCACGGCTGCCGCCAGTCCCGCGCATATAGTGGATAGATGACCATTGCAACGGCGCTTCTCCCCGTAGGAGGCGTGCGATGAATGCAGCAAGGTTTCTGGCACTGATCCTGGTCGTTTTCGGACTTTGCGCATGCGCGGGCCCAGCAGGCGAGGGCAAGAAAGAGTTGCTCGAAGTCAGATTGAACGCCACGCCGAAGAACGCCGGGCGTATCGCGCAGGCGACGCTGGTGCCACGGGGCGAGGAGACGAGCATTTCGTTTGTGATCAGCGGTGTACCGTCTTTCACCACCAGGCCCGTTCGCCTTTACACCTTCATTTACCCGGGAAGTTGCGCGCATCCAGGGGCCTCGCCAGCCTATGAGCTGAACAATACGGTCACCACGGAGCGCCATTTCCGGGGGGACGTCTGGCGGATGTCGAAGTCCGCGCCCGTTCCGTTCTCGGCATTACGCGCAGGCGATTACTCGCTTGTACTGCGGACGGCGCCCGCAGATGGCAACTACGACATTTTCTGTGGGGATATCCACTGAAGGATCGCCTTGCTGCTTGAGAGCGCCGGACATTCCTTAGGAGCGAGCTTGCTCGCGAATGAGCGTGTTCAGGCTGTTCGCGAGCAAGCTCGCTCCTACTTTCCGGTTATTCGCAGAGTTTCCCGCTCTTGGCTTCCGGCATCAGCGCCATGTATTGCTTGCCGCTCATGTGCACCAGTTCGTCATGGCGACCGGACTCGAAGTAGATGTCCGGCTGTTCCGCCAGGGACTGGTCGATCAGGGTGTCGAGGCCGAACAGGTTGCCCACGGCGGGGATTGCGCCGGTTTCGCAGTTGGCGAAGCGCTTGCCGAAGTCCCGTTCGCGCACCAGGCGCCAGTGGCGATGGGTGAGTTTGTGGATCTTTTCCAGGTCAACGTGGCGAGAAGCGGGCACCACGGCCATCATCCAGTGGCCCTGGAAGTCGTCGAGGATTACCGGTTTGGCCATTTGCTGCGGCGGTATGCCGGCGCGGCGAGCCGCTTCGCGGGTGGTCATGGATGCGGTGTGGTTGAGCACGTCGAAGCGTGTCTTGTGCTGCATAAGGCTGCTTTGCAGCTGGGTGATCATGGTCATGGGACACCTCCTGCCAGGCGGCAGCTCGTCGCTCCCGGTAAGCCTGCGTCGCCGGCACGCAAGGAGGAGCCTCCCGCTCCCCACCCGGCATCGGCTCTGGCCGCTGCCTTGTGGATAAGTTTAGTGAGGGAGCGGCTTAACGGGCCGGAAAGCGCTGACCGGTTCAGGGCAGGTCGAGGAGCATGGCCAGGCGGTTACGCAAGCCTGAGTGGCGTTCGGTATCCAGTAATTGCCGCAGGCGTTGGTCGCACTCCTGGGGCGCGAGGGCACGGAAGCCGGCGCGCTCGTAGAAGGGGCGGTTCCAGGGGATGTGGGCAAAGGTGGTGAGGGTCAGGGCCGCGTATCCACCATCGCGCCCGCGCTCGATTGCTGCAGCCAGCAGCGCGCGCCCCAACCCCTTGCCACCCTGTTCGGGCAGGACGCTTATTTCGCTGATGTGCAGCACGTTCCCGACGGCTTGGGCGGCGAGAAAGCCCGCCACGTTGTACGTGGGTGCCAGCGCGACCCAGAGCAGGTCGCTGGCCAGGGCAAGGTTCAGGCATTCCAGGGGTAGGGTGCTGCCGCGGAGATGGGGTGGCAGGTCGTCAGGGCCGAAGAGCTCGGCCGCGCGAAGCTCGATGCCAGCCAGCCGAGGAATATCGGCCGGTGTGGCGAGGCGAATGGTCATCGGGCTCAGTCCGGGAGGGTTTTGTCCAGTTGGACCAGGGCGATGCGCCGGCCGTCCGGGGCCAGGCGTTCGACGATGGCGCGTGGCTGGTAGCCGAGCCGGGTATAGAGCAGCAGTCCGCCGGCATTGGCGTTGAAGCAGGAGACTTTCATCAGCCTGGCCTTGTACTGCTCGCGAGCCTGGCGCTCCATGGTGCTGATCAGGTACTGGGCCACGCCATGTCCGCGTGCCCAGAGCGCCACCATCATGTTGCCGAGGGCGCAGAACTCGCCGTGCTGCCATTGGTAGAAGTTGGCGAAGCCGGCGACCTTGCCATCCAGCAGGGCAACGGTGCTGCCGCGGCGCTCGGCCATGGCGGCAGCGAGCTGACCTACGGTGAGAGGCCAACTGGCCTTGGGGTAGGCGAAGAACAGTTCGTCCGCATCCTGGGGGAAGCGGACGATCTCGTGGAGGTCTTCGGCGCTGGCGGGGCGGTGTTGCAGTTGGGGATTAGCGGCGGGCATGAGGTCCTCAGTGCGGTGGGTATTGGGCGATCACCTTGGCGACCGTTTCGCGGATGGCGGCTTCACGTTCGGCGGGGGTCGGTGGGGAGCTCTTCATGATCTGCTCGGCACTTCCGCGCCAGACCAGCTTGCCATCCTTGCCGTCGTAGAGGTCCACCTGGATGGTGGCCACCTTGTAGTTGTAAGTGCGGGTCTCGGTATAAGCCGGGCCGCCCATGTAGCCACCTCCCCAATAGCCGCCCCAGTAGCCGCCGTAGTTGTAGCTGGTCTGTTGCTGGCGTTCATCGACTATGAGCCAGGACTGGACGTTGAGGTCGGCCTTGCCGCTGGAGGCCGGGCGCAGACCTCGCTGGTCGAGTTGCTGGCCGACGGCGTCGCGGATGCGTTGTTCGGTGAGGTCGCTCTTGATGCGTGGGTCGTCGGGGCGGTACTGCAGGGCAGGTTCCTTCCAGCTCCAGCTGCGATAGGCGCCGAAGTCGCGGGTGCGGTCGTAATCGCGATTCACGTCGTAGCTCTGACAGGCCGCCACGAGCAGGACGGTGGACAGGAGTAGCGTGCGGCGGATCATGGTTGGATCTCCTCTGCCGGAATCATTATCGAAACGCAAGGCAGAGCAGTCGGCAAGGGGAATTTGCGGGCCTTCAGGTCATCAGGTGCCTCACTCCCAGCCCCTCCAAAAGGGAGAGGGGAGCTACTTCGCCCTCAATTCGGTGGATAGTCGTCCAGGGCTTCCTTCACCGCTTCGCGCAGTGCGGCCACGCCATCGGAGCGATTGCCGTTGGCATAGGTTTCGCCGCTGCCGCTCCAGATCGGCTGGTTGTCACGGGCGTCGTAGAACTCCAGGTAGACCACCGCAACCTGTTCCTCGTAGGTGCGCACGACGGGCACGGTGGCCCAGGCACCGTACTGGTCGCGCCACGGGCCGCTGCCGTAATAGGCACCGCCATAGTCGTCGTACTGCCGCAGGCGTCGCTCGTAGCGCAGGCTGGCGCTGACTTTGAGATCGGCCTGGCCTGGAGTGCGTGCCTGGCGCAGGCCGTGCTGGTCGAGGCCGGAGTTGACCATCTCCGCCATTTGCTCGGGCGTCGCCCAGTTGTTGCCGGCGGGAAGTTGGCCGTCGAGCCAGGTCCAGCTGCGATACCGACCGAAGTCGCGGGGGGCGGCGGGGTAAGCGCTGCTGTCGAAGGTGGTCGCCGCGCCCGGCGGGGCGGGCGGCAGCGGGCGGGACTCGGCCTTGTACGGGTTGGGGCTCTGGCAGGCGGACAACAGCAGGGCAAGGGCGAGTAGCGCGGGCAGTTTCATGGGGCCTCCGTTCAAACCTGCTCACGATTTTGTGAGCTAGCGAAGAGCAAGGCGCAACGACCAACGGGAGTAACAGCCGCAGGCTGGCCCGAAGGGAGAGCGCCAGCGAATCAGATGGCTCAGGAAGCAGAGTCTACGGATGTAAATGAGCATTCCGAAGCCATTTCAACGCAGCTATTCCGACGCGCAGTTAATCGTGAGCGGGTTTCACAGAGGGCGGCAAATCCAGTGCAGATAGCGGCCAAGTCCCTGATAGCTGGGGTGGCGGCGATAGGCGAGCTCCATTTCCAGCAAGTCCACCAGTTCGGCCTTGGCCTGGAATTCCTGGGGCATGTAGTCGTGGAACACGCGTACCCCGCTCTGGCTTTCGACTTGCCAGTGGCCTTCGAGTTGCGTGGCCAGGTCACGCGGGGCCAGCGGCTGCTGTGGGGTCAGACTTTGCCCTTCACCGGCGAATTTATGTTTGCGCAGCTTGCGGAAATGCCCCTTCAACAGATTGCGATAGATCAGCGCGTCCTTGTTGTAGAAGGCCAGCGAGAGCATCCCGTCTTTGGCCGTCAGCTGGTGCAGCACAGGCAGGATGGCGTGCGGGTCGGCCAGCCATTCCAGTACGGCGTGGCAGAGCACCAGATCATAGGGTTCGGTGAGCTGACCGAGCAGCTCCTGCCAGGGCGACTGGATGAAGCTGGCCGCCTGCCCGGCTTCGGCAAAGCGCTGGCGAGCGCCTTCGAGCATGGGTTCGGCGGGTTCGGCGAGGGTGACCTGGTGGCCGCGCTCGGCCAGCCAGAGGGCCATGTGGCCAAGGCCGGCGCCCACATCGAGCACGCGCAACGGGCGCTCGGGCAGGACTTCGGCCAGGTCGGCCTGGAGCACGGCCAGGCGGATGGCGCCCTTGGCACCACCGTAGATCTTTTCGGCGAAACGCGTCGCCAGTTCATCGAAGTGACGGTCGCTCATGCGAAGCGCCTTTCGCTGTCGGCCAGCTTGGCGCGGACCACGGCGTCCATGTCCAGGCCGAGTTCGGCGCAGAGCAGGAGGAGGTAGAGGACAATGTCGCCTACTTCCTGGCCGGCGTGGGCGAGTTTTTCGGGGGGCAACTGGTGCGACTGTTCTTCGGTCAGCCACTGGAAGATTTCCACCAGCTCGGCCATTTCCACGCTGGCGGCCATGGCCAGGTTCTTCGGGCTATGGAACTGCCGCCAGTCGTTGTGATCGCGGATGGCGTGCAGGCGGGCGGTGATTTCGTCGAGGTTCATGGGGCTCTCCTTGAGCCGCCTATGGTCCCGCCGCTTTCATGTCCACGCAAGGGTCAACCGAGTGGTCGCCAGCTCCCGGCCATGTGTGGTGTGTCGCCCCTGCCGCGAAGCGCGAGCTGGCCTTCCGGCTCTGGCGTGCTGGCCAGCAGGGTGACCTCGCCAGGCAGGAACACGGGTTTCTGGAAGCGCACTTCCAGCTCGTAACCGGCATTCGGCAGGTGGATTTCCAGGGCCGCCAGGCAGCGCGCCTTGTTCCACAGGCCGTGGGCAATGGCGCGGGGGAATCCGAACAGCTTGGCGGTGGTAGCCGAAAGGTGGATGGGGTTGTAGTCGCCGGCCACGCGGGCGTAGCGCCGGCCGATGTCGGCGGCGGCGTACCACTGGTCCAGGTGCACCAGCGGCAGGCTTTCCTGGGGGGCGCGCGGTTCGGGCTGGCCGGGCAGGCGAAGGCCGCGGAAGAGGATGCGGCTGTCGCCTTCCCACACGAGGCCGAGCTGGTCTTCCAGGCGGGTGATCAGGCTGAAGGTGGCGCCTTTCTCGTGGGGCTGGAGATCGCTCACCTGCACGCTGGCGGTGAAGGGGCCCAGGCCGCCCAGGGCGCGCAAGACGCGGATACGGTTTTCCAGGTGCACCAGGCCCAGCAGCGGGAAGGGGAAGCGCGGGTCGGTGAGCAGTCGCATCTGCAGGGGGAAGGCGAGTATGTGCGGGTAGGTTGCCGGCAGCAGTCCCTTGTCGCTGAAGCCGCAGACGGCGCGATAGCGCGCCAGATGACCGGAGTCGACGCTCACCTGGCAGCGCACGCCCAACTCGGGCAGGGCCTTGCCGCGCATGCCACGGTGCACGGCGGCGCGGGCGAACAGGCCGGGGAGGGCGGGAGGTGCGGAAAGGTCGAGCCAGTCGGTGGCCATGCGTGATCTCCTTGGGGCGAATGGGGCTCAGCATAGCCAGCGGTTCGCCCCGCACATTGGCCGACCGTCCCGGGACTGCGGCAGGGCAGTCAATCACGGCCTTGAGCGGGGAGGAAAAAGCCGAATAAGATGGCCGCGCCTCGCAGACAATAAGAATTCTCCGAAAATGATGCGTGATCTGACCGACGATGTGGCGCTGATGCGCCCGGTGATCGACGCCCTGCGTGCCAGCGGCACCGACCCGGACAAGGTTCTGGTGCGTGTCGGCCTGCCGCCAGGCGGACTACCCCCGGGTCGCTTTCCCCATGCTGCGCAAACCCAGTTCTGGAAGGCCGCGGCCGCCGAGTGCGGTGAGGAGCATGTCGGCCTCTACCTGGCGGGCCACCTACCGGCCTTTCACGGACTGCTGCTGGAGTACCTGTTCCTCTCCAGTGGCACCTTTGGCGAGGGGCTGCGACATGCCCTGCGCTACGTGCGCTTGCTCTCCGACACCCTGAGTGCCCATCTGGAAGTTGAAGATGATCGCGCTGTCCTCTCCCTTGGCCGGCATGCGGGCAGCAATCGGCACTTCCCGGAGATGCTCGCCGGTGCGGTGATCCGCCTCTTCCATGCCCTGACCGATGGGCAGTTCAAGCCCCACGAAGTGCAACTGATGCACGCCGAAGGAGCCCCCGCGGAGCGTTACCACTTGGTCTATGGCTGCCCGGCGAAGCTGGGGGCCGATCGCTACGCACTGATCTTCGACGCCGAGGTGCTGGATAAACCCTCGCGCCACGCCGCGCCGGACTTGCTGCGCATGCACGAGTCACTGGCGCGCCGCCAGCTAGCGGAGGTGGAGCGCCTGGACCTGGTGCGCCAGGTGCGAGAGTTGATCGGCGAACTGCTGGTGGATGGCGGAGCCACCCTGGAGCAGGTCGCCGCACGCCTGAACATGCCGGCCCGCCGCCTGCGCGAACGACTGGCCACGGCCGGCGTGCGTTTCAACGACCTGGTTACCGACTACCGCTGCCGGCTGGCCAAGGAACTGCTGCTGAAGACCGACGAGCGCATCGAGGTCATCGTCGAACGCACCGGGTTCTCCGAACCCAGCACCTTCTACCGGGCATTCAAGCGCTGGGTGGGGGAGACGCCGGTGGAGTTTCGGCGGAAGGGGAAGGGCGAGGGCTGAGGCTCGCGTGTATCTGGCCGGTGCGAATGCTCTTGTGGGGGCGAATTCATCGGCTAAGTCTGCGTTAGCTGTTGCGAGAGATTTGCCCGCGGGCCAATAGCCTTGTAGGAGCTGGCTTGCCAGCGAAACGGGGCCATTCGCTGGCAAGCCAGCTCCTACGGGCAATGCAGCTGCTTGCAACACGTAACGTTGACAGAGCCAATTCATTCGCCCCTACAAGGGTTTGATTCACATTGGGTGCTGGTACTCAGGCCCCCAGCAGGCTCTGCCCGCATACCCGCATCACCTGTCCGGTCAGGGCGCCTGAGCCCGGCTGGGCGAACCAGGCGACGGCTTCGGCCACGTCCTGGGGCAGGCCGCCCTGGCTCATGGAGTTCATGCGCCGGCCCGCTTCGCGGATGGTCAGGGGAATGGCGGCAGTCATCTGGGTTTCGATGAAACCCGGCGCTACGGCATTGATGCTGATGCCGCGCTTGCCCAGCATTGGCGCCCAATTCTGCGCCAGCCCGATCACCCCGGCCTTGCTCGTCGCGTAGTTGGTCTGGCCCATGTTGCCGGCGATGCCGCTGATGGAGGCGATCAGCACCACGCGGCCGTTGTCGTGCAGCTTGCCGGCGTCCAGCAGGGCCTGAGTGAGCACCTGCGGGGCGCGCAGGTTGACGTTGAGCACCGAATTCCAGAAGTCGTCGCTCATTTTCGCGAGGGTCTTGTCGCGGGTGATACCGGCGTTGTGCACCAGGATGTCCACACCTTCCGGCAGGGCTTCGACCAGTTGGCTGGCGGCATCCTCGGTAGTGATATCCATGGCGATGCTGTAGCCGCCCAGGCGCGCGGCCAGGCCGTCGAGGGCGTCCTTCGCCGGGGGGACGTCCAGCAGCACCACCTCGGCGCCGTCGCGGGCCAGGGTTTCGGCGATGGCGGCGCCGATCCCGCGGGAGGCTCCGGTCACCAGCGCCCGCTTGCCGGCCAGTGGGCGGGTCCAGTCCTGGACCCTCTCCGGGCAGGCGGTCAAGCGCAGCACCTGGCCAGAAACGTAGGCACTCTTGGGGGACAGGAAAAAGCGCAGCGCACCTTCGAGCTGGTCTTCCGCGCCCTTGCCCACGTAGATCAGCTGGACGTTGCCGCCCCGACGGACCTCCTTGCCGAGGGAGCGGGTGAAACCCTCCAGGGAGCGCTGCACGCTGGCGGCGACCAGGTCCTTGGTCGCTTCGGGGGCGCGGGCCAGGACCACCACTTTCGGGCACTTGCCCAGGCCTTTCATGGCTGGCTGGAAGAAGTTGCGCAGTTCGATCAGTTGCTCGAAGCGGGTCAGCCCGCTGGCATCGTAGATCAGCGCCTTGAGTTTCGGACCGTGTTCGGCGGTCCAGCGCGACAGGCCGAAACGGCCGTCCTCATCGGCGAAATTCTGGTCGGTGAGCTTGTTCAGCACACCGCTGGCCGCTTCGGCGAGTGCACCTTGGCCACCGATCAGCAGGGCTCCGTCAACCGGCCGTGCGCGGCCTGCCATCCAGCGCTCCAGGCGCACCGGCGCCGGCAAGCCCAGGGCGCCCACCAGGCGCCGGCCGGCGTTGGAGTTGGCAAAGGCGAGGTAACGGTCGTTCATGGGTAGCTCCTGCTGGTCAATCGAAAGTGGCCTCACTCTACGCAGACACGCGTTGAGCGCAATTGACCGCGCTGACCTGCCAAGCGGCGAGGCGGCCAATCCAGCCGTCTAGTCTTGTATCCGACACTGCAACCCGCAAACCCTCATCGCAAGGAGTCACCATGGCCCAGCTTCGCCGGGTCGCCATCGTCGGCGGCAACCGCATCCCCTTCGCCCGCTCCAACACCGTCTACGCCACGGCGAGCAACCAGGACATGCTGACCAGCGCCCTGGAGGGCCTGGTGGAACGCTTCAACCTGCATGGCGTGCGCGTAGGCGAGTTCGCCGCTGGCGCAGTACTCAAGCACTCCCGCGATTTCAACCTGGCCCGTGAATGCGTGCTGGGCTCGCGATTGGCACCGGAAACCCCGGCCTACGACATCCAGCAGGCCTGTGGCACGGGCCTCGAGGCCGCCATCCTGGTGGCCAACAAGATCGCCCTCGGCCAGATCGAATGCGGTATCGCCGGCGGCGTGGACACTACTTCCGACGCGCCCATCGGTGTGCATGAGGAGCTGCGCAAGATCCTGCTGGAAGCCAACCGTGGCAAGACCACCAGCGACAAGATCAAGACCCTTCTGAAGGTTCGCCCGCGTCACCTGGCGCCGAACATTCCGCGCAACGGCGAACCGCGTACCGGGCTGTCCATGGGTGAACACTGCGAGCTGATGGCGCAGACCTGGGCCATCCCGCGCGATGAGCAGGACCAACTGGCCATCGCCAGTCACCAGAAGCTCGCGGCAGCTTATGCCGAGGGCTGGCAGAACGACCTGATGAGCCCCTTCCGTGGCCTGAACCGCGACCAGAACCTGCGCCCGGACATCAATGCCGAGAAGTTGGCCGGCCTGAAACCGGTGTTCGAGCGCGGCCCGCGCGGCACCCTGACGGCGGCGAACTCGACGCCTCTGACCGACGGCGCCTCGGTGGTGCTGCTGGCCAGCGAGGAGTGGGCGAAGGCGCGCGGCCTGCCGGTCCTCGCTTACTTCCGGGACGGCGAAGCGGCGGCGGTGGATTTCGTCAGCGGCGAGGAAGGCCTGTTGATGGCGCCGGTCTACGCGGTTCCGCGTCTGCTCGCGCGCAACAACCTGTGCCTGCAGGACTTCGATTACTACGAGATCCACGAAGCCTTCGCCGCCCAGGTGCTCTGCACCCTCAAGGCCTGGGAGGACGCCGACTACTGCAAGAGCCGTCTCGATCTGGACAAACCGCTGGGCTCCATCGACCGCAGCAAGATGAACGTCAAGGGCAGCTCGCTCGCGGCTGGCCACCCGTTCGCCGCCACCGGCGGGAGAATTGTCGCCAACCTGGCCAAGCTGCTTTCGGTGGCGGGTGAGGGGCGCGGACTCATCTCGATTTGCGCTGCGGGTGGCCAGGGTGTGACCGCGATCCTGGAAAAGTAATCCAATACCCGTGGCGGCAAGTCATCGCTGCCACGCGATGTAAGCAACTCCGTGATTTAGGGCGGCCCGCAATGTCGGGGCCGCCCTTTTTTTCGTCCGGATGGCAGGGCGGTTTTCAGCCATCGATCAGCACGCCGCCTTTGACGATCTTTACCTGATGATGGCGTTCAAGGCGCACCGGATCGCGACCGGTAATGCTCCAGCCCTGGTCGATCAGCTTGTCGATGTGCTTGCGCATGGCGTGGAAGCCGCGCCTTTCCTGCGGCACGTCGCGGCGTCGCCTGAGCACCACCCATTGGCCAGCGACGTACTCGATCCAGGGAGTCTGGGGTATCTCTTTGCGGTCGGCCGTGGTCGGCAGGCCGTTCTTGAAGATGGCCTCCTCGGGGAACAGCAATTCGGTAACGCTAGGTTCGTGTTCGCACAGCAGCCTGGGGTCAGTCATTTTGAAACAACCTCCCTATCGCACGATTGCGTTCGGACGCATGCTGCCGTCCGGGTCTGCACCTGGGTGTATCACCGTTGCAACAGGTACAGAGCAAGGGCTGTGCCACAAGCGTTGCACTGCTCTGGATGGGGGCTTGCGGGGGAGGTGAGGCGCGTTGCGGCGTCGGGACTGGGGATTGGGACACAGGAGTGGGGGCATCCCTCACCCCCACCGGAAAGGCCTGTCCGCGACAGCGATACCAGGTCTTGCGGACAGCCCCCTCTCCCTTCAGGGAGAGGGCCGTACGGTGGCTCAGGCACTCCACTCCAGCTGCAGCTCTTCCTGCCAGGCCA